>JAZKHT010000001.1:0-894638 GCA_040385245.1 Pseudomonadota bacterium
CATATAAAGCGGACCGGTCAGCATCAGAACGTTGACGAAGATCGAAAACAGGATCGTCAGCGTAAGCAGACTGCGCTGTTCGCCCGTCGCCGCGTCAAGTTCGGCCCTGCCATTGGCCGCTTCGGTTCTGCCCATCTGATCTTTACCCCGGTTAACAATTAATCAATCACTCCGGCAGAAATCCGCGAGTGCGTCGCCTTGTGGCAACTCAGTGCGGTTGTCATGGGCATGGACGCGGCTTATGCCTTGTCATTCTTGGAACAAACCTTGTGATCGGGCGTAGTACACTCGGGAAAGTAGAAATATGTGCTATATTATTCCATCATTTTCTACCCTGACGGGCGTGATTTCACGCAATGGGGCGCTGGTTGGCGCGCTGATGCTGTCCGCCTGTGCTGCCGCCCCGCTGCCCGAAGGGACGAATGACCCGTTCGAGGATCGCAATCGCCAGATCCATGCCTTTAACGTCGGCGTGGACAAGGCGCTGCTTCGGCCGGCTGCCACCACATACGACTCGGTCCTGCCCGAACCGCTTGAGCAAGGCATCGCGAACTTCGCCGCCAATCTGGATGGCCCCGGCGATGTGCTGAACAACTTGCTGCAAGGCCGCCCCGGCCCGGCGCTGGAAAACACGCTGCGATTCGCGCTGAACACGACTGTGGGCATCGGCGGTCTGTTCGATCCCGCCACGGCGCTGGGGGTCGATGGCGATCCGACTGATTTTGGCGAAACGCTGCACATCTGGGGCGCGCCCGAAGGCAGCTATGCCGAGGTGCCCTTCATCGGGCCTACGGTGGAACGCGATCTGGTCGGCACCTTGGTTGACGTCGCGATGAACCCGCTGCGCTTTGTCCTGCCCAAACCGGAAAGCAGCTATGCCACGGTGGCGAAACTGGCATCAAGGCTTGGTGATCGGTCGCGCTATTCCGAAACGGTCGATTCCATCTTATATGACTCTGCGGACAGTTATGCGCAGACACGCCTGCTGTACCTGCAAAACCGGCGGTTTGAATTGGGCCAGACCGTGGGTGAAGACAATTTCGAAGACCCGTACGAGGATATCTATGCGGAATGATGCAGCCCCCCTTCGCCTGACCCGCCGCGGATTTGCCGTGGCGATGGCAGGTGCATTCGCCGCGTCGTTGCCGATCCCGGCGCAGGCGCTGACGGTGGATCAGGCGCGCGGTCTGATCGACAAGGCCGTGGCGGACGTGAACCGCATCATCAGTTCGGGCAAATCCGAACAGGCGATGTTCGGCGATTTCGAAAAGGTCTTTGCCAAATACGCGGATGTTCCGGTCATTGCGCGATCGGCCCTTGGGCCAGCGGCGCGCACCGCGACGTCGGCGCAATTGTCTGCCTTCACCAAAGCGTACCAGGGGTACATCTCGCGCAAGTACGGTCGCCGCTTCCGCGAATTCATCGGCGGCAGCATCGAAGTGACCGATGCAAAGCCGATCAAGACCTACTTCGAGGTGATCTCGGTCGCGCGACTGCAGGGAGAGGCACCGTTCGATCTGCGTTGGCATGTGTCGGACAAATCCGGTCGCAACCTGTTTTTCAACATCATCATCGAAGGCGTGAACATGCTTGCGTCCGAGCGGGCCGAGATTGGCGCGCTGTTGGACAAGCGCAAGGGCAACATCGACACCCTGATTGCAGATCTGAAAAAGATCTGATCCGCGTGCAGCGACAGAAGAAAGCCCCGCCAATCGGCGGGGCTTTTTGGTTTTCAGTTCAGTCCCAACAGGTCGCGCAACAGCGCCTCGACCGGGTCTTCCTGACGGCGTTGCTGGCGGGGTTGTTCCTGCACCAGCGGCTCTTCGGGATAGGGTTCCATGCCGGGGGGCAGCGGCGCACCCGGCGGGCGGGGGCGGGCATCCGTTCCGTCGCTGGGGCGATTCTTCGGCGGTGGAATGATCATCGGCAGGGGTTTGACGGGCAGGCCGTCATGGATGCGCACCATCACCTCGTGCCAGATTTCAGCGGGCAGGCCGCCGCCGGTAACACCTGACAACGGCGTGTTGTCGTCATACCCCATCCACACGCCCGCCACATAATCGGCGGTAAAGCCGACAAACCACGCATCGCGCGCGGCTTGGGTGGTGCCGGTCTTTCCGGCCGCTTCACGCCCCGGCAGACGGGCGCGGGTTCCGGTGCCCTGTTCGATCACCCGGTGCATCATGTAGGTCAACAGTTGCGACGCCTCGGGCGAGATCACGCGTTCGCCGATGCCGCCTGTGGCCCCGATCAGTGCTTCGTCCTCGCCCTGCAAACGCAATTCCAGCAATCCATAGGGTTTCACCGCCGACCCGCCATTCAGGATACCGGCATAGGCACCCGTCATTTCGATCAGGGTGGATTCCGATGCCCCCAACGCCAGCGCAGGCCCGGCGGCCAAATCGCTTTGGATGCCGAAATCAAGCGCCACCTGCCGCACCAGATCACGCCCCACCGCCTCTGACACCTTGACGGCGGGGATGTTGCGGCTTTCTTCCAGCGCCTGGGCAAGCGTGATCAGGCCCTTGAACTCTTTGTCATAGTTCGAGGGCGTCCAGGCCCCCGATCCGGGGATATTCATCGTCAGGGGGGCGTCTTCGACGTAATCCATCGGCGACCAGCCAAGGTCCATCGCGGCAGCGTAGACAAAGGGTTTGAAGGCCGATCCGGTCTGACGCATGGCTTGGGTTGCGCGGTTGAATGAACCCGCTGCCTCGATCTTGCGGCCGCCCACCATGGCACGGACAGCGCCATCCGCGCTCATCACCACAATGGCCGCCTGGGCCTTTGACCCGGGTTTCAGCTTGGTTTCAAAGATGTAGTCCATCGCCTCTTCGGCGGATTTCTGCATCTTCTGATCCAGCGTGGTGTGGATGATGACGTCTTCGGTGGTTTCCTTGGTCAGGAACGACGGTGCCGTTTCCATCACCCAGTCGGCAAAGAAACCACCCGATTGTGTCTGGGCGGCGGCTGACAGTTGTGCGGGGTTGGCGCGGGCGGCGTCCGCCTCGGCGGCAGTGATATAGCCCTGGTCTTCCATCAGGCCGATGATCACGTTCGCCCGGTCGCGCGACCGGGCAAGGTTGTTGGTGGGCGCATAGTAGGACGGCGCTTTCAGCAACCCGGCCAGCATCGCGGATTCGGCGGGGCCGACCTTGTTCGCGGATTTGCCGAAATAGCGTTGGGCCGCGGCCTCGAAGCCACGGGCACCGGCCCCCAGATAGGCGCGGTTGAAGTAGATCGTCAGGATTTCTTCCTTGGAATACTTCGCCTCCATCGCCATGGCGTAGGGCATTTCCTTCAGCTTGCGCCAGATGCCACCTTGCCGGCAGTCGGTTTCATAATCCGCTTCGGATTTCCATTTCGACGCGTCATAGGGCACGCCCAGACACAGCAGTTTGGCCACCTGTTGCGTGATGGTCGAACCGCCGTTGCCCGACAGCGGGCCACGCCCTTCGGACAGGTTGATGCGGACGGCGGACGCGATGCCGCGCGGGCTGATGCCAAAATGGCGGTAGAACCGCTTGTCCTCGGTCGCCACGACGGCGTCGTGCAGATAGGGCGAAACGGTGTCGGCGGTGATGTTGCCGCCAAACGTCTCTCCCCGCCAGGCAAAGACCTTTTCATCGCGGTCCAGCAGCGTCACCGACCCGCGCGCGCGGCCGTCCAGAAGATCGGTCACGGGCGGAAGCTGAACATAAAAGAACAGCACCGCCGCGCCCAGAATGGTGGCCCCCACAAACCCCAGCCGCCAGCCGATCCCCCACACGATGCGCCAGATCAAACCGAAAACCCCATAGAACAGCCGGGCGATGAACCCACGACGTGGGCTGCGCGGCGCAGACCTGCGCGGCGGCGCGGGCTTGCGTGGCCCGCCCGTGCTGGTTTTGGCAGCCTTGGATGCCTGATAGCGCCGGTCCGCCACAAGCGTCCCGCGCCCTTTCCCTGAAAGTGCCATGCCTGATCTGCCCGTTACATCGCGCGGTTGTTTCGCGGCAATCTAACGTGCCACGGCAGGAATGTGGAGCGGTTCGGGCTGCGATTCGAATATGTGATCCGCCTTAATTTTAATCATGCGCCGGATTAAGTGCAAAAATTGTGCAAAATTGGCCGTGGCGCGGCGCTAATCGGCGGGCCTTTGCTTGTGCAATCCCCACCGGCGTCGCCCTTATGGCGAGCAAGGGCCCCGTCCTCGGGCCCCCGCCAATGGAAGGGGAACAGCGTGAAACTCATCATTGCAGCGATCAAACCGTTCAAGCTGGAGGAGGTCCGCGAGGCGCTGACCGCCATCGGCGTGCGGGGCATGATGGTGACCGAGATCAAGGGCTTTGGCTCTCAGTCCGGACATACCGAAATCTATCGCGGCGCAGAATATGCCGTGAACTTTGTGCCGAAGGTCCGGCTCGAGATCGTCGTCAGCGATGGTCTTGCCGACCAGGTGGTCGAGACGATCCGCACCACGGCCAAGACCGACAAGATCGGCGACGGCAAGATTTTTGTGCTGGACGTCCAGCAGGCCGTGCGCGTGCGTACCGGCGAAACCAATGACGACGCGCTGTAAAAGTGTCGGACGGGAAGGGGATACCTCAATCATGACGAATCTGATGAAACTCTCTGGCCTATCCGCGCTTGGCGCGGCGGCCTTCGCGGGCCTGCCCGCCTGGGCACAAGAGGCCACGACCGAAACCGCCGAAGCCGCGGCCGAAGTTGTCGCCGAAGTGGTGCCGGTGATGGACAAGGGCGACGTGTCCTGGATGATGATCAGCTCTGTGTTGGTCTTGTTCATGACGTTGCCGGGCCTTGCGCTGTTCTACGGCGGTCTGGTGCGCAGCAAGAACATGCTGTCGGTGCTGATGCAGACCACGCTGATTGCTTGCGCGATCATGGTGGTCTGGGTCGTCTACGGCTATTCGGTGACCTTCGGTGGCGGCACCAGCGCCTATTGGGGTGGCTTCGGCAAGCTGTTCCTGTCTGGCGTGACGGTTGACAGCATGGCCGCAACCTTCAGCGCAGGATACGTCATCCCGGAATATCTGTTCATCGTGTTCCAGATGACCTTTGCGGCCATCACCCCGGCGCTGATCATCGGTGCGTTTGCCGAACGGGTGAAGTTCGGCGCGGTCCTGCTGTTCTCGCTTTTGTGGGTGACGTTCTGCTATTTCCCCATCGCGCACATGGTGTGGGACGTGTCGGGCCTGATCTTCGTGATGGGGGCGATTGACTTTGCCGGTGGCACGGTCGTGCACATCAACGCAGGTATTGCCGCACTGGTGGGTTGCATCGTGATCGGCAAGCGCGTCGGTTTCGGCAAGGAAAACATGGCACCCCATTCGATGGTGATGACCATGATCGGTGCGTCGATGCTGTGGGTTGGCTGGTTCGGTTTCAACGTCGGTTCCAACCTTGAGGCGAACGGCGGTGCCACGCTGGCGATGATCAACACATTTGTTGCCACAGCCGGTGCCGTTCTGGCGTGGAGCTTGCTTGAGGCCCTGCTGCGCGGCAAGGCGTCGATGCTGGGTGCGGCCTCGGGCATGGTGTCCGGTCTGGTCGCGATCACACCGGCTTGCGGTACGGTCGGCCCGGTCGGCGCCATCGTTCTGGGGGCGCTTGCCTCGTCGGTCTGCTACTTCTTTGTCACCGTTGTGAAGAACAAGCTGAAGTATGACGATAGCCTTGACGTGTTCGGCATCCACGGCGTCGGCGGGATTATCGGTGCCATCGGGACGGGCATCTTCTCGGCCGGGTCCTTGGGCGGCGTGAAGGGCGACGACTATTCGATCGCCGCACAAACCATCATCCAGTTCCAGGCCGTTGCCATCACCATCGTCTGGTGCGGTGTCGTGTCCTTCGTGCTGTACAAGCTGGTCGACATGGTCATCGGCCTGCGGGTTGATGCCGATACCGAACGGCAGGGTCTTGATCTGGTCGTCCACGGCGAAGCTGCCTACCACGGTTGATCCAATCCGGGTCGGGGTCTGCGCCCCGGCCTGTCATCTTGGGCGAAGCGGGTCCTCCCCCCGGTGTCGCCAAACGGAACGGCCCGCAGGTTTCCTTCCTGCGGGCCGTTTCATTTTGGGCGGCGGGTCAGGTTCACTCGCCGTAGGGAATCCAGATCGTCTTGACCTCTGTCGCGTGGCGCAGGAATTCGCGGCCCTCGCCTTGGGGTCCAAACCAGTCGCGCGCGCGGGCATGGTTGACCCATGTGCGTTTCAGGTTTGACGCCGCCTCGGCCTCGACCGTCTTTGAAACCGGGGCGGAGGAAAAGCTCCAGACCGCGTCGATGTCCATGTGGCCGGCCAGCGGCTTTGCCAGTTCAGCATGCGATCCAGTGACGATGTTCACCACGCCTGCGGGCAGGTCCGAGGTTTCAAGCACCTGATACAGGTCCGTCGCCGCCAGCGGGAACGGATCGGATGGCACCAGAACGCATGTGTTGCCCATCGCGATGGCCGGGGCCATCACGGAAATCAGGCCCAGCAGCGGTGCCTCGTCCGGGCACAGCGCGCCGATCACGCCGCAGGGTTCGTTCATCGCAAGCGCAACCCCCCGGATCGGCACAGACTTTGCGGCCCCGTCGAATTTGTCGGCCCATGCCGCATAGGTGAACAGGCGCTGAACCGACGCTTCAACCTCGTCCTCGCCACGCTTGCCGGTCAGATCGCGCAGGCGGGCCGCGAATTCGGGCGCGCGCGCGGAAAGGTTTTCGGCAATGTAGAACAGGATCTGCGCGCGGTTGTGGCCCGTTGTTCTGGCCCAGCCCTTGGCCGCGTGGGCCGCCTCGACCGCGTTACGGATGTCTTTGCGGTTGCCGATGCCTGCGTGACCCAGCAACCTGCCTTTGGGGCTGTAGACGGCCTTGGAATAACCGCCGTCGGGGCGGGCCTGCTTGCCACCGACATAAAGCTTGGCCGTGCGGTCCAAACCGGTGGTTTCGGGGTTCGCTGGTTCCGGCATCGCGGCCACGGGTTTCAGCGCGGCGGCGGTTCGGGCCGGTTTCAGATAGGCCATCAGACCTTCCCATCCGCCCTCACGTCCAAAGCCGCTTTCACGAACGCCGCCGAAACCAGCGGCGGCATCGAACAGGTTGGTGGCATTGACCCAGACCACGCCCGATTTCAGCTTTGGCGCGACATCCAGCGCCAGGTTCAGGTTTTCCGTCCACACGGTCGCGGCCAGACCAAACCGGGTGTTGTTCGCCAGTTCTACCGCCTCAGCCGGGGTGCGGAAGGTCATCGACACCAGCACAGGGCCAAAGATTTCTTCCTGCATCAGCGTCGAAGCCGAGGACAGGCCGGTGATCAGCGTCGGCGGATAGTAGCATCCCGCAGGCAGCGGGGTCGCCGCGCGATAGGTTTCGCCTTCGGTATTGGCATCCACCATGGCGGTGATGGTGGCAAGCTGGATCGGATCCACCACAGCGCCCACGTCGATGCATTTGTCCAGCGGATCACCGATGCGCAGGCCGTCCATCCGGCGTTTCAGCTTGGTGTGGAACCGGTCGGCGATGCCTTCCTGAACCAACAGTCGCGACCCCGCACAGCAGACCTGCCCCTGGTTGAACCAGATGGCATCGACCAGCCCTTCGACGGCCGAATCCAGATCGGCGTCGTCAAAGACGATGTAGGGGGATTTCCCGCCCAATTCCAACGTCAGGGCCTTGCCTGTGCCTGCGGTGGTGCTGCGAATCTTGCGGCCCACGGGGGTGGACCCGGTGAAGGCGATCTTGTCGACACCGGCGTGGTTGACCAGTGCAGCACCCGTATCGCCGTCCCCGGTTACAATGTTCAGCACACCCTTGGGCAAGCCTGCCTCACGCGACAGATCGGCAAAAAGCAGGGCGGTCAGCGGGGTATACTCGGCGGGCTTCAGCACGACCGTATTGCCAGCCGCAAGGGCGGGGGCCACCTTCCACGCCAGCATCAGCAGCGGAAAGTTCCACGGGATCACCGCCCCGCACACCCCAACGGGTGCTTGATCGGGCAGTTCGGATGGCAGCAGTTGCGCCAGACCAGCGTGATAATAGAAATGCCTCGCGACCAGCGGAATGTCGATGTCGCGGCTTTCGCGGATCGGTTTGCCATTATCAAGCGTCTCGGTCACCGCCAACAGGCGGCTGTGTTTTTGCACAAGCCGTGCCAGGGCATACAGGTATCTCGCCCGCTGATGCCCCGACAGGCGCGCCCATTTCGGTTGCGCCCGTCGAGCCGCGGCAACGGCGCGGTTCACGTCGCTGTCAGACCCTTGCGTGACCGAGGCCAGCAGCGCCCCGCTGGCGGGGTTGCGGGTTTCAAAGGTGCTGCCCGGTGCGGCAAACGCCCCGTCGATGAAATGCCCAAAGCTGCCCTTGTGCGCGGCGATCCAAGCCAGTGCTTCGGCGCTGCTTTCGGGGGCGGGGCCATAGGACATGTCGTCGAAGATTTCCTTGATCGTCATGGCTTACCCCATCGCGTGTCGGTTGGCGGCTGAATAATGGCCGGTCAGGAAATGCTCCAACTGCCGCTCGATATCGCCCAGCAGGCTCGATGCCCCAAAGCGGAACAGATCGGGTTGCAGCCAGGGGTGGCCCAGTTCGTCCTTCATCAGCGCCAGATACAGCAAGGCATCCTTGGCCTTTGATATCCCGCCCGCAGGTTTATAGCCGACCTTGATTCCCGTCCGGTCCTGATAGTCGCGGATGGCGCGGATCATGGTCAGGCTGACGGGCAGGGTGGCATTCACTGTCTCTTTCCCGGTCGATGTCTTGATGAAATCCGCGCCCGCCATCATGCAGATCAGGCTGGCGCGGGCGACATTGCGCAGGGTGCCCAACTCGCCCGTGGCCAAAATCGCCTTGACGTGGGCGTTGCCGCAGGCGGCGCGCATTTCGCGCATTTCGTCATACAGCGCCTGCCAGTTCTGCGTCAGCACATGTCGGCGGGAAATGACGATGTCGATTTCCTGCGCGCCTGCCTTCACGCTTTCGCCGATTTCGGCGATGCGCAGGCGATAGGGCGACAGACCAGCGGGAAAGCCGGTGGAAACGGCGGCCACAGGGATGCCCGACCCTTCCAGCGCGCGCACGGCAGTTTCGACCATCTCGTGGTACACGCAGACCGCACCCACCGTCAGGCCGGGCAGACCCAGCCTGTCCAGCATCGCGGACGAGACGGGTTGGCGCGCCTTGGCGCACAGCCGTTTGACGCGACCAGCGGTATCATCGCCCGACAGGGTGGTCAGGTCGATCAGACTGACAGCCTTCAGCAACCAGGCCGCCTGATATTCCTTTTTCACCGAACGTCTGCCGCCCAAAGTTCCTGCACGGCGTTCGATGGCGGATGTGTTTGCCTGCACCGCAGCGACCCAATCAAGGTCAAGCGGCATGCCTTCGTTTCGGGGATGGGCCAGTTGCGGCAACTGGGTGCCTGCTCGGGTCAGTGTCTGCAAGGGCCAGCCCTCCACCACATTCGGGACGGGGCAGGTTTGCACGGCAGGCCGCCCCTTCGCAAGGGCCGGGGGAGGCGGGGACGTCGCGTTTTTTATCGAATGGTCAGGAAATCAGGCGTTTGGATCAACCTTGATCAGTTCCGGCACCAGTTCGTCGTCCGTCGTGTCATAGGTGGCCCAATCGGTGCCGGTGCCGGTCAGGGGCATATCCACCTCGCGCAGGGCGCGGTGCATCTGGGCCTTGGCGATGAAATTGGCGGTGATCGGCGCGGTCAGGAACAGGAACAGCGTGACCAGCAGTTCTTGCCAGCTTGCCCGGCCATCGACCACGAAAGCATGTCCCATCGACGCGAGCAGGGCCGAACCGACGCCCACTGTGGTGGCCTTGGTGGGCGCATGCAGGCGCTGCATCGTATCGCGCAGTTTCAGCAGGCCGAAACTGCCGATCAGGCCAAAGGTGCCACCGATGACCAACAGCGCCGATAAAAGGATGTCTGCAAAAAGGGTCATGCGCTACTCGATGATGTCGCCGCGAAGGATGAACTTGCAATAGGCCACGGTGGACACAAAACCCGTCATCGCCAGCAGCACCGCCGCTTCAAAGTTGATGCCGCTGTCGCTGCGGATGCCATACAGGACCACCAGCGCGATCATGTTGACGACCATGGTATCCAGCGCCAGCACCCGGTCAGGCACACCGGGGCTGCGTCCGATCCGCCACAGGTTCAGCAGCAGTGCGACGCCAAAGCAGGCAATCGCAAAATCGAGTGCATAGGGCAGGATCGTCATTCGAAAATCCTTTTGAGTCGCGTTTCATAGCGGGCCTTGATGTCATCGCGGATGGCGTCAGGGTCGGGCGCGTGCAGCGAATGAATCAGCAGCACGGTGCCGCAGGCCGACATATCCGCCGTGACGGTGCCCGGTGTCATGGTGATCGTGCCCGCCAAAAGGGTGATTGCCTCGGGCGTGCGCAGCTCGATCGGGATGGGAATCCATGCGGACTGTATCTTGTCCGCAGGCATGAACAGGATGATCCGCGCCACCTGAACGTTCGCCACCAGAATATCCCAAATTACCAGCAACAAATACCGCACCAATGCCGGAAAATTGCGGATCGTGGGGCGGTTGGGCCACCACGCCTCGGTCATATTCGGGATGGTGATGCCAAGGATCAGCGCCATGACCAGCGACCCGATCTTCAACTCGTTCACCAGCATGAACCATATCACGACCAGCAGCGCGGTCAGCCACGGGTGCGGGAAAAGCCGGCGCAGCATCAGTTACCCCCCGGCAATTGGTTGGCCGCGATATAGGCGCCGCGCTCATGCAGATGTGTTGCGGTCTCATTCAGCCAGACGGTAACCGGCCCGGCAAACACCGTCAAAAGGACAAGCCCCCCGATCAGCGCGAACACGGCAGTAAAGGCAAGCGGTTCGGGCGCATGACTGGTCGCTTTGGATTCCGCCGGCTTCCAGAACAGGGCCGATCCGGCGCGCGCAAATCCGACCATCATCAGGAAAGAGGTGATCAGGATCACGCTCCACACCAGCGCCGCGTTTTCGCGCAACGCATCCATGATCAACAGCTTGCCCAGGAAACCGGACAGGGGGGGCATCCCGGCCATAGCGATGGCAGCGGCAAAGAACAGCGCCGCGATCAGCCCTTGCTGGGCAATGGCGGGGTGTGAGGTGTCGATCCGATCTGCCTTGCGCCGGTCGGTCACAAGGTCGGCCACCAGAAACAGCGTTGCCGTCGCAAGGGTGGAATGGATCATGTAATACAACGCGGCCCCTGTCGCCGCAGGCGTAAACGCCGACAGCGTCGTAAACAGCGTCCCCATCGACGCGATGCCCGCAAAGGCCGCAAGGCGCGGCAGGCTACGGGCACCAAGAACTCCGATTGCGCCCACGCCAAGGGTAATCAGGGCCGCTGGCAACAGCAGATCGCCGATCAGTGAACCCGTTGCCGGGCTGTCCGGTGGAAAGATCAGCGTGCCTGTCCGCAAGATCGCGTAGGCCCCGATCTTTGTCATCACGGCAAACAGCGCCGCCACCGGGCCGGGAGCGTTGGCATAGGTGCCGGGCAGCCAGAAATGCAGCGGCACCAGCGCGCCCTTCACGGCAAAGACCAGCATCAACATGACCGCCGCCACGCGGATCAGGGCAAAGTCACCCGTCGGCAGGGCTGCGACCTTGACCGCAAGGTCGGCCATGTTCAGCGTGCCTGTCACCGCATAGATCGTGGCCAGGCCGAACAGGAAGAGGGTCGATCCCACAAGGTTCAGCGCGACATACTGCACGCCTGCGCGCAACCTGTCGCGCCCCCCGCCGTGGATCATCAGGCCGTAGGATGCAATCAACAGAACCTCGAAGAACACGAACAGGTTGAACGCATCGCCGGTCAGAAATGCGCCACAAATGCCCATCAACTGGAACTGGAACAGCGCGTGAAAATGCCGCCCGCGTGTGTCCCAATCGGTGCCGATCACGTACAACTGCACGGCCAGCGCCAGCAGCGCGGTCAGCACCACCATCAGCGCGGACAGTCGGTCCAGCACCAGAACGATACCAAAGGGCGCGGGCCAGTTGCCCAGACGGTACACCTCGGGCGGGTGATTGGTTGCGGCGACCAGCAGCGCGGTGGCGATGACCAGCAGCAGCACCGTTCCAACTGTCGAAAAAACCCGTTGCAGGAACAGATCCTGCCGCATCAGCAGCACGATCAGCGGCGCAAGGATCGCAGGCAGGACGACCGGGGCGATAATCCAGTGGGACATCATTCGCCGCCCTCGTCCATATCGATGCGGTCGTGGCCCGCCTCAAGAAACGATCCCAGCGCCATGATCACGATGACCGCAGTCATGCCGAAGGAAATCACGATGGCCGTCAGCACCAGCGCCTGTGGCAGCGGATCGGTGTATCCCGCAGCCGCCTTGTCGATGATCGGCGGCAGGTTGATGGCCAGTCGCCCCGACGCAAAGATGAACACGTTCACCGCATAAGACAGCAGCGACAGACCAAGGATCACAGGGAATGTCCGCTGGCGCAGCATCAGGTAGATACCGCCTGCGGTCAGCACACCAATTGCGATGGCAATAAGGGCTTCCATCAGCGGCCCCTTTCCGGCTGCGAGGGGTCGATGTCAAAAGCCTGCGTGTTCACCGTCTCGCCCCCGCGCAGGGCGATCCGCGACAGCGACGCCAATGACAGCATCACGGCCCCCAGTACGGTCAGGAACACGCCAAGGTCAAAGATGGCGGCGGTGGCAAGCTCGAACTCTTCCAGCGGCCAGAGGTGGACATATCCGTAGTCTGACGTCAGGAACGGCATGTCGTTGAACCACGCGCCGACGCCCGACGCGGCAGCAATTAGAACACCTGATGCGATGATCGCGTGATAATCGGTACGCTGGCGGGCCTGCGTCCAGGCAAAGCCCGACGCCATGTATTGCATCACCAGTGCGATGGCAAAGACCAGCCCGGCGACAAACCCGCCGCCCGGCAGGTTATGACCGCGCAGGTAGATGAACACGCCCACCATCATGGCGATGGGCAGCATCAGACGGGTAGCCACCACCAGCATCATCGGATGCCGGTCGCCCGCCCGTTTCTGGTCAGGTTTCCACGCAAGCAATCGGTCGTTCGCCGGACCCCCGCGCAACAGCGCCTCGGTCAGGGCAAAGATCACAAGGGCGGCGATGCCCAGAACGATGATCTCTCCAAACGTATCATACCCCCGGAAATCGACGATGATGGTGTTGACCGCGTTCGTGCCGCCCGCGCCGGGTTTCGACTGCGCAAGGTGGAATTCCGATATCGTCGGAAAGGCAAAATCGCGCGTCATCAGCGCATAGGCCAAGGCCGCGATGCCGATCCCGGCCACCCCTGCCACAGCCGCATCGCGCAGGCGGCGAAGGGGCGCGCTTTCACGGGGGGTTTCCTTTGGCAAGAAGTTCAGCGCCAGCAGCATCAGCACGATCGTCACCACCTCGACCGTGATCTGGGTCAGGGCAAGGTCGGGGGCCGACAGGAAGGCAAACCCGACCGAGATGACCAGGCCGATGATGCCGATCAGAACCAGCGAAAGAAGACGGTTGTGGTGCAGCACGATGATGGCCAAGGTCGCGACCATCAGGCTGAACCAGCCGATGGCAGGAACGACTGTCACATCCGTCAGCGCGCGCGTGCCCGGCAGATGGATGCCGCCACCAAAGGCATACAGCGCGGCTGCGGCAATGGTCAGCGTCGCCACGGCAATCGCGCGTGTCAGCGATCCGTCGTGCAGGTGATCCGTGGCCCGCAGGGACAGGGCGGCAAGCGGTTCGATGATCCCGTCAAATATTCGCTTCGCCTCGGGCCGGGGGGTGGCGGCCCAAAGGCGCGCCAGCGGGGCATGCGCGCCCAGCACAAGCAAGCCGCCCCCGATGGCCGCCAGCGACATCCACAAGGCCGGGGAATACAGCCCGTGCCAGTGCTTGATTTCGACGGTGACCACCTCGCCGGTGACGGCACCTGACGCTGCGTCCACCAGCCATGCGGCGGCGATCATCGGCAATATACCCATCACGATCACCAAAGCTGTCAGCAGCGCCGGTGCTGCCCACATGCCAAAGGTGGGATCGTGCGGGGGTGTTGGATAATCGCTGCGTTTTGGCCCGAAAAACCCGTGCGCCAGAAAGCGGAAACTGTAGGCGACCGACAACAGTGCCCCAATCGTGGCCAAAAGTCCCATGCCCCAAGGCGTCAGCCAGATAGTATGAGCCGCCTCTTCCAGCATCATTTCCTTCGACAGGAACCCATTCAGGGGAGGAATTCCCGCCATCGACAGCGATGCCACAAGTACGATGACAAACGTCACCGGCATCAGGTGGCGCAAGCCGCCAAGGCGTTTCAGATCGCGGGTATGCGCCTCGTGGTCCACGATGCCTGCGGTCATGAACAGCGCGGCCTTGAAGGTGGCGTGGTTGATGATGTGAAACACCGCGACCGTGGCAGCGGATTTGGTGCCAAATCCCAGAAGCATCGTGATCAGGCCAAGGTGGCTGACGGTGGAATAGGCCAGCAGCGCCTTCAGGTCATCCTTGAAAAGCGCGATCTTCGCCCCGATAATCATGGTAACCAGCCCGGTCGTCGCCACGATCCAGAACCATTCGGGCGTTCCCGCCAGCACTGGCCACAGGCGCGCCATCAGAAAGATGCCCGCCTTCACCATCGTGGCCGAATGCAGATAGGCCGACACCGGAGTGGGGGCCGCCATGGCATGCGGCAACCAGAAGTGGAACGGGAACTGCGCCGATTTGGTGAAACAGCCCAGCAGGATCAGGATCAACGCGGGCAGATACCAGTCTGACGCCTGAACGGCCGCCTTGTTTTCCAGAATGACCGACAGGTCGTAACTGCCAACGATATTCCCAAGGATCAGCATCCCCGCGATCATCGCAAGCCCGCCACCCCCAGTGACGGCCAGCGCCATCCGCGCGCCCTGCCGCCCCTCGGGCAAGTGCTTCCAGTAGCCGATCAACAGGAACGAAGACAGCGATGTCAGTTCCCAGAACACCAGCAAAAGCAGGATGTTGTCGGACAGAACGATCCCCACCATCGCGCCCTGAAACAGCATGAGGTAGGTGTAGAACTGCCCCATCGGATCGGACTTCGAGAGGTAAAACCGCGCAAAAAGGATGATCAGCAGACCGATGCCAAGGATCAGCCCGGCAAACAGCAGCCCCAGCCCATCGAGCATGAAATTTGCGTTCAGGCCCAGTGACGGCAACCAGTCGATGCGGGCGTGAATCACCTCGCCCCGCAAGACGGCGGGGGCTTGCAGCCCCAGCAACAGCAGCGCCAGCGCAGTGATGGACCCGGTCACACTGGCACAGGCCGTGCGTCCGGCCCGGATCATCAGACCGGGCAGAAGCGCGCCAAGAAAGGGCAATGCGGCGATCAGGGCAATCGTCATGGACCGGGGGGTTCCTCGTCGATGGTCGTGGCGGTTCAGGGGCACAGGCGGTTCGCACTCAATTGTGCGCTCAGCTTAGTGGTTCAAGGCCATGGTGTAAGTCAACCCGACGACCCGTGCCGAAAAGTCGCTCATCTTGGCCCAATTGCCACAGATTGCGCCGTCAGACGTCACGCGAGGGGGTGTTGGGGTCAATCAGATAACGGTCCGCCAGCGGAATGGCAGCGGCCCCAAGGGCGCGCGCCTCGGCCCCGACGGTGCCTTCGCGGACCTGTGGCGCGTCGATACCGGACAGGTCAAGCTTGTGCAGCGCCGCGTGGGTGCGGGCGGTAATCTCGGCCCGGACCGATGCCGGCATCCAGCCGTCGATCATCACCGCCTCCAACTCGATCAGGGCGGCGGCGGACAGGGTGGCGTAGGCAAGGCCCTGTGCGGCCCCGTCGATCCAGTCGGACAGGATGGCGTCCGACACCCGCCATTCACTGTGCTGTTCCCACAGATGATCGGATGATTGCCCCGCCGCCTCCATCGCTTCGGCAAGCTTTGACATCGATGCCACATCGAACAGGCGGTGCAAGCGGCCATCGGGGCCGGGCACGGGCATCGGGCCGACGCCGCCTGCGTTGCCGGTGCGCCCGGTGAACAACCGGCCGTTCAGCACAAGCCCGCCCCCGATGAAGGTGCCAAAATAGAAATACAGGAAATCTTTTGGCCGTTCTCCGGTGCCAAAAACCAGTTCCGCCCCGCAGGCGGCGGTGGCGTCATTCTGCACATGGACGGGAAGCCCTGTGATCGTGGCGATCTCGGCGGCGATGTCGCGGTTGCGCCATGCGTCCATTTCCGACTGCGGCGCGCCGATATACTGGACCCAATTCCACAACTGGAACGGAATGGCGATGCCCATGCCGCCGACCCTGCCCCGTTGCACAGCGGGCAGGGCGGCCAGAATTTCGGGCAACGCCTCGGTCACAAAGGCGACGACGGCATCAGGGGTCGGATAACGATAGATCTGCCGACGCGTGGCACGGACCCGGCCCAGAAAATCGATCAGCATCAGATCGGCCGAACGACGGCCAATCTTCATTCCCAGAAAGAAAGCGCCCTCGGCATCCAGCGACATCGGCACCGACGGCTGGCCGATGCGTCCGCGCACAGGCTCTCCTCGAAGCAGCAGCCCATCGCTTTCAAGGCCGCGCATGATGACCGACACTGTCTGCGCCGACAGCCCCGTCATCCGCGCGATGTCGGATTTCGCCAAGGCCCCTTGTTGGCGGACCAGTGACAGCACCAACCGTTCGTTGTGCGCGCGCATGCCAGACTGATTTGTTCCCCGAAGCGTTCCCGCCTCAAAGGTCATGCGATCCTGAGGGCGGTCTTGTGCCGGCTCCACAGTCTGTCTCACGTCTCCTCCCGCCCGCATATCGCGGGTTCCGGCATGCAGATTGGCGGGGAATGGCGGCCACTGTCAATAATAAATCAGAGTGATTTAATTATCTTGACGTAGGTGCGGGAATCAGGTTTTCTACTACGGTCGCAATTGGGGACTTACCCCAAGACGGCAGTTATCACAGGGGCCAGACCCCGGATTTTCTTGGGAGGAAAATCAATGAAATTCAAAGCAAAAGCCCTTGTGGGCGTTGCAGCGCTTGCGCTGATGTCCGCAGCCCCCGTCATGGCGCAGGACGTGTCCGCATGTCTGATCACCAAGACTGACACCAACCCCTTCTTTGTGAAGATGAAGGAAGGCGCAGAAGCCAAGGCCGCCGAACTGGGCGTAACGCTGAAGGCCTATGCAGGCAAGATCGACGGCGACCATGAAAGCCAGGTCGCGGCCATCGAAGCCTGCATCGCCGACGGTGCCAAAGGCATCCTGATCACCGCGTCCGACACCAAGGCGATTGTCGACTCGGTGAAGGCTGCCCGCGATGCCGGCGTTCTGGTCATCGCACTCGACACCCCGCTTGATCCGATCGATGCGGCGGATGCCACCTTTGCGACCGACAACTTTCAGGCCGGTCTGCTGATTGGCCAGTGGGCCAAGGCCGCATTGGGTGACGCTGCGGCCAATGCCAAGATCGCGATGCTTGACCTTGCCATCAGCCAGCCGTCGGTCGACGTGCTGCGCGATCAGGGCTTCCTGACCGGTTTCGGCATCGACACGGTGGACGTCAACAAGTGGGGCGACGAAACCGACCCGCGCATCGTTGGCAACGAAGTCACCGCCGGCAACGAAGAAGGCGGCCTGAAGGCCATGGAAGCGCTTCTGGCGAAAGACCCGGAAATCAACGTGGTTTACACCATCAACGAACCGTCGGCTGCCGGTGCCTACGAGGCGCTGAAAGCGGTTGGTCGTGAAAAAGACGTGCTGATCGTTTCGGTTGACGGCGGCTGCCCGGGCGTTGCCGACGTGAAAGACGGCGTGATCGGTGCCACCTCGCAGCAGTATCCGCTGCAAATGGCGGCGCTGGGCGTCGAAGCCATCGCCAAGTTCGCCGCTGATGGCACCAAGCCGGCCCCGACCGAAGGCAAAGCCTTCTTCGATACCGGTGTGGCGCTGATCACCGACAAGCCCGCCGAAGGCGTCGAGTCCATCGACACCACCAAAGGCGCGGAGCTGTGCTGGGGCTGATCGCCGAGACAGCCACGCCGCGATTGATTTGTGGCATGGCTTGATCAACAACTGTTGTACGAGGGCGGCCATCGCGCCGCCCTCGTCATAACTGGCGCATGGGAAGGTGCCAGCGCATGGAGGGGAACAGCATGACTGCCGAAATCAAGCAGGCATCGGGTTTCGAAGAGGGCCTAAAAGGCGCCTCGGAGAAAGTCGCTGAGTTTCACGAGGAAAAAAGCGTACTGAAAAAGCTTCAGCACTGGTTGCACCAGACGCCATCGGCGGTGCCGATGATCGTGTTGGTGGTGGCTGTCATCGTGTTCGGTCTTTTGTCCGACAACTTTTTCAAGGCGACGACGCTGTCGACCATCCTGCAACAGATTGCCATCGTCGGCATCCTTGGGTGTGCGCAGTCCATCGTGGTTCTGACGGCAGGGATCGATCTGTCGGTCGGGGCCATCGCGGTGTTTTCTTCAGTGCTGATGGGGCAGATCACATTCCGGTATGGCGTGCCTGCCGAACTGTCGATCATCATCGGCCTGATCCTTGGCACCGCCATGGGGGCGATCAACGGATTTCTGGTCGCGCGCATGAAGCTGCCGCCCTTTATCGTGACACTGGGCACATGGCAGGTTCTGCTTGCCTCCAACTTCATCTTTTCAGCGAACGAGACGATCCGCAGTTCCGACATCGAGGAACAAGCCGTGGCGCTGCAACTGTGGGGCGGGGCCATCCAGCCGGGCGGGGTCAAAGTGCTGTATGCCGTGTTCCTGATGATCGCACTGGTTGCCATAATGTCTTATGTGCTGCGCCACACTGCCTGGGGCCGCCACGTGTATGCCGTGGGCGACGACCCAGAGGCGGCGGCACTGGCGGGGGTCAACACATCGCGCGTGCTGATCCAGGTCTATGCACTGGCCGGGCTGTTCTGCGCCGTTGCGGGTTGGGTGATGATCGGGCGCTTCGGCTCTGTCTCTCCCACCGCATCCACGGGGCAGTTGGGGAACATCCAGTCGATCACCGCCGTTGTGATTGGGGGCATCAGCCTGTTTGGCGGGCGCGGCTCTATCGTGGGCATGTTCTTTGGCGCGTTGATCGTCGGTGTCTTTGAAATGGGCCTGCGCCTTGTCGGCACAGACCCGCAATGGACCTTCTTCCTTATCGGCGTGCTGATCATCTTTGCCGTCGCCGTAGACCAGTGGATCAGAAAGGCAGCAGCATAATGGAACCCATCCTGAAAGGCCGCAATCTGGTAAAGCGGTATGGCAAGGTCACGGCCTTGGACAACTGCGACTTCGATCTGTATCCCGGCGAAATTCTGGCCGTGATCGGGGACAACGGGGCCGGAAAATCCACCTTGATCAAGGCCGTGTCGGGGGCGGTGATCCCCGACGAGGGCGAGATTTTTCTGGACGGCAATCCGATCCACTTCACCTCGCCCATCGACGCGCGGGCGGCGGGGATCGAGACGGTGTATCAGACGCTGGCGATGTCGCCTGCCCTGTCGATCGCTGACAACATGTTCATGGGGCGCGAACTGCGCAAACCCGGCATCATGGGGTCGATGTTCCGAATGCTCGACCGTCCCGCGATGGAGAAATTCGCGCGCGGCAAGCTGAACGAACTGGGTCTGATGACGATCCAGAACATCAATCAGGCGGTAGAAACGCTGTCGGGTGGTCAACGGCAGGGTGTCGCCGTGGCGCGGGCGGCGGCGTTCGGATCAAAGGTCATCATTCTGGACGAACCGACAGCCGCCCTTGGCGTCAAGGAAAGCCGGCGCGTTCTGGAACTGATCCTTGATGTGCGGTCGCGCGGTATTCCGATCATCCTGATCAGCCACAACATGCCACATGTGTTCGAAGTGGCCGATCGCATCCACATCCACCGCTTGGGCAAACGGCTGTGTGTCATCAACCCGAAAGAGCACAGCATGTCCGACGCCGTGGCCTACATGACCGGGGCAAAGCTGCCCGAAGGACTTGTGGCGGCATGACACCACAGGCCCTTGCCGAAGAAATCCGGCGGCGGGCCGATGGGCGGGGGCGGTTCATCACCGCCCTTGCCGGACCGCCCGGTGCGGGGAAATCCACCCTTGCCGCAGCGGTGGTCGCCGCCCTGGGGCCGGGGGCGCGGGTGGTGCCGATGGACGGCTTTCACTATGACGACACGGTTCTGATCGCGCGGGGACAGCGTGCCCGCAAAGGTGCGCCTGAAACCTTTGACGTGGCGGGTTTTCTGAACCTGATGCGCCGCCTGCGCGACGACACTGAAACCGAAGTGGCCATTCCCGTCTTTGACCGCACGATGGAATTGTCCCGCGCCGGGGCCGATATCGTTACCCCCGATGACCAATTTCTGGTGGTCGAAGGCAATTACCTGCTGCTGGACGAAAATCCCTGGACCGCGCTTGGCGATTACTTTGACATGACCGTCTTTCTGGACGTGCCAGAGGCGGAACTTGAAAGACGCCTGATCCAGCGCTGGCTCGACCACGGCAAGACCGAAGCAGAGTCCGTGGCATGGATCGCGTCCAACGATTTGCCGAACGCCCTGCGCGTCACGCGCGGATCGCGCACTGCAGATGCAGTCATTCGCTGGCAATAGGACGCTTGAGACATTCGTCTGCCCCAGGTGCAGCGCGGACGTTTCACCCTGTTCAGGGTGTCATCGACTTGCGCTGACGCGCGCGTTCCAACCCCAGTTGACGTTCGCGCCAAATGATCAGGATGCCCGCCGTCACCACCAGCGCCGCACCGCACAGCATCGTCCAGGTTGGCACTTCGGCAAATACGAAATAGCCGATCCCCAGCGCAAACAGCATCGACGCATAATCAAACGGCGCCACCAAGGACGCGTCCGCCTCGCGGTAACTGGACGTCAGCAGGATCTGTCCTACTCCGCCCATCAGGCCTGCGGCGACCAACAGGAACGTCTCGAACCGGGTTGGAACGACCCAACCAAAAGGAATCGTGGTCAGCGACAGCATCGTTGCGGTGACCGAAAACCAAAAGACGATGGCGGCGGTCTTTTCGGTCATCACCATCTTGCGGATGAACACCTGTGCCAGCGCCGTGAACACCGCACCGCCCAGCACCAGCATCGCGCCAAAGGCTGCGCGGTGATCCGATGCGTCAGCGTCCAGCACGGTCAGACGGGGGGACAGCACGATCAAAACGCCTGTCAGACCCAGGACCACGCACGAGATTCGGAACAGGCGAACATCCTCGCCCAGAAACATCGCAGCGAAGATGACGGTCAGCAGGGGCGCGGCATAGCCGATTGCGGTCACCTCGGGCAACGGCAGATAGCCAAGCGCCGCAAACCCAAGGCCCATGGCGCAGGTGCCGGCAAATCCGCGCCAGAAATGCCCGATCGGGCTGACGGCATGAAAACCGGTCGACAATTCCCGCCGCGCGGCCAGCCACATGACGATCACAGGTATTGCAAAAAGCGACCGAAAGAACACCGCCTGTCCGGCCGGAACATGCGCCGCCGTCGCCTTGATCATCGACGCCATGACGATGAAGATCAGAACGGAACCGAGTTTCAGGGCAATGCCGCGCAAAGGGCGCATGGGACTCTCTTGATCGGGGATGGCCTTTTGGATCATCCATCGCCGGTGGATGCAAGGGGCGATACCCACTGGACCTTGCCGCCGTCCTGCGCTTCCCTGTACCGAAAGGGGATCACCATGACACACGCATCCATTGCCGACCGGATTGATCAGGGGCGCGGAATCACCCCCGCCGATCTGGTGCTGAAGGGCGGGCGCGTGTTTGACCTGATCACCGGCGATCTCGTGGAAACCGATGTCGCGATCTGCGGCGATACCATCGTGGGCGTGTTCGGCACCTACACCGGCACGCAAGAAGTGGACGTGACGGGCAAGATCATCGTGCCGGGGTTCATCGACACCCACCTGCACATCGAAAGCAGCCTTGTCACCCCGTTCGAATTCGACCGTTGCGTGACGCCGCGCGGCGTCACGACGGTGATCTGCGATCCGCACGAAATCGCCAATGTCTGTGGGCTGACCGGCATCCACTATTTCCTGGATGCATCGTCGCGGACGCTGATGGACATCCGCGTGCAATTGTCGTCCTGCGTGCCATCGACCCACATGGAAACGACTGGCGCGCGGCTTGAGGCGGCCGATCTGATCCCGCTGATAGACCATCCTCGTATCATTGGTCTGGCGGAATTCATGAATTATCCCGGCGTGTTGTCGCGCGATCCTGGCTGCATGGCCAAACTGGATGCATGGCAGGGCCGCCATATCGACGGCCACGCACCCCTGCTGCGCGGCAACGATCTGAACGGCTATATCGCCGCCGGTATCCGCACCGAGCATGAGGCGACGACAGCGGATGAGGCGTTGGAAAAGCTGCGCAAGGGGATGCGGGTGCTGATCCGCGAAGGATCGGTGTCCAAGGATCTGCACGCGCTGGTGCCCTTGCTGACCGAACGCCACGCGCCCTATCTGTGTCTTTGCACCGATGACCGCAATCCGCTGGATATCGGGGAACACGGGCATCTGGATTACATGATCCGCACGGCGATTGCGCTTGGGGCATCGCCGCTTGCCGTCTACCGCGCCGCCAGCCTGTCTGCGGCCGAGGCGTTCGGACTGAAGGATCGCGGCCTGATCGCGCCCGGCAAGCGGGCGGATATCGTCGTGATCGACACGCTGGAGGGCTGCCACGCCAGTGCAGTGTATGCGGGCGGGGTTGCGGTGACCGACGCGGCCTTTGCCGCACGCGACCTCATACCCCCTGTCGCGCGCCATTCGGTCAAGGCCCCACCCGTTACGGCGCAGGATTTCCGCACCGGGGGAAACCGCACGGAAACGCCGGTGATCGGCATCCTGCCCGGCAAGATCATCACCGACTACCTGACCTATGACATCGCCCCGCAAGATGGCGACAAACGTCCCGACATCGCGCGCGATCTGGTGAAAATCGCCGTGATCGAACGCCACGGCGTGAACGGCAACCGGGCGACGGGCTTTGTCAAAGGGTTTGGCCTGCAACGCGGTGCCATAGCCTCGACCGTCTGCCACGACCACCACAACATTGCCGTCGTGGGCGCGGATTATGCCGACATGGCGCTGGCCGCAAACCGACTTGGCCAGATCGAAGGCGGGTTCGTAGTCGTCGAAGGAGGGCGCGTGCTGGCAGAGCTTGCCCTGCCCGTCGCCGGGTTGATGAGCCTCGCGCCGTTCGAGACGGTTCGCACCGCCCTTGTCGCCCTGCGCGCGGCGGCCCGAACACTGGGCGTGACGTTGGAAGAACCGTTCCTGCAACTGGCCTTTCTGGCCCTGCCCGTGATCCCGCATCTGAAGATCACCGATCACGGCATGGTCGATGTGGATCGGTTCGAGATCATCCCCTGACCACCTGTCTTTTGCACTTTCAACCTATTGTGCCTTGCAACCCGCTACTTGCCCGACCACGCTAGGGTGTGGTCAGGGGGAAGAATGGGCAGGGGCAGACCAATTTCGCGGCGATTTTCCGGGCGGGGATCAAACACCCCGCCAGAACAGCGTCGCCGTGTGTCGCAGATGCTGGAACTGATTGCCGCCGATACGCGGCTGGAGCGGATTTCGGTTAGCGCGCTGATGAATGCGATGGATGCCCGCGCGGTGGCGGCGCTGATCCTGCTGTTTGCGCTGCCCAATGTCTTGCCCACTCCACCGGGGACGTCGGCCATCCTTGGCCTGCCGTTGCTGTATCTCTGCGCGCAGATGATGATGGGGCGTTTGCCTTGGCTGCCTGCCCTGATCGCTGACCGGTCAATGACCCGGGCCGATTTCGGCAGCTTTGTCGCCCGCGTGTCGCCCGTGCTGGCGCGGGCCGAACGCTTGCTGAAACCGCGCTGGATGTGGATCACCTCGGCCCGGTCCGAACGAGTGATCGGGGGATTCTGTCTGCTGCTGGCAATCGTGCTGGCCCTGCCCATTCCGCTGGGCAACATGCTGCCCGCCTTTTCCATCTGCCTCATGGCACTGGGAATGTTGGAAAGGGACGGTCTGTGGGTTCTGGCCGGTGCGACTGTCGGCATCCTGTCGCTGCTGATCGTTTACGGCGTCGTACTGGCCCTGTTCAAGGCTGCGATTTTCATCGTCATCAACGCCTTTTGACATACGAAAAAAGCGCCCCAAAGGGCGCTTTTTCAACCGCGTTGCCGCGAAGATTGATTTGGTGGAGCCAGGCGGGATCGAACCGCCGACCTCTTGAATGCCATTCAAGCGCTCTCCCAACTGAGCTATGACCCCACCGGGTCGAAGCATTTCTGCTTCGATGGGCGCTGTTTAGGTTAGGGCGCGGTGGGGTGCAAGGGGAAAAATGCACGCCCCATCGCGCCTTTCGGACACCCGAACAGACGGTATCAGACTTCTTCTTCGTCTCCTGCGACGTCAGCCAGATCGTCCAGCGACACGTTGTCGTCGGCGTCATCTTCCAGCAGATCATCGTCCAGTTCCGCGTCGTCGGTGACGCCTGTTTCCAGCAGATCATCATCGGCTTCCAGATCGTCAACCAGAACGTCTTCGTCCTTTTCTGGGACGACGCGGCTGATCACGGCTGCGGCCATCTTGCGACGCGCCGTTTCGATATCCACAACTTCGCCCGTATAGGGGCTGACGATGGGCGACTTGTTCAGGTCGTAAAAGCGCTTCCCGGTGGTGGGGCAAATGCGCTTGGTGCCCCATTCTGCTTTGGGCATGGTGTTCCCCTTGAAAAGGCTGGATGTCCAGAAGGCCGTCGCTTGCCATAGTGCAAGGCAGGTGTCAAAGGCTTTTGGAGCGGTTGCCGTCGGATGCGATCTGGCTATTCTGGCCTCGCTATTCAAGGGGATGCCATGCCCGTGCTTTCGGGAACACCGCCGGTCGAGATCACGCTGCGCCGGTCGGCCCGCGCGCGGCGGTTTTCGCTGCGCGTGTCGCGGCTTGACGGGCGGGTGACGCTGTCCGTTCCCCTGCGCGCGCAGGAATCCGAGGCGATGGCGTTTGCGCGCGCGCAAGAAGACTGGATCAGAACCACGCTGTCCCGCATGCCGTCGCAGGCCGGCGTCGGGATGGGCACGATCCTGCCGGTGGAAGGGCGGTTGTTGACCCTGACCCCCGCCACCGGCCGCGCGCCACGGATCGAAGGCGATTCGCTGCTGGTGCCGGGCGATCCGGCGCAGGCGGGCATTCGGGCGGGCGCGTTCCTAAAGCTGATGGCACGCGACCGGCTGTCGGCGGCGTCGGACCGGTATGCCGTAATGGTGGGGCGGCCCGTGACCCGGATCAGCTTGCGCGACACGCGGTCACGCTGGGGGTCTTGCGCGCATGATGGGTCGCTGATGTATTCGTGGCGGCTGATCATGGCCCCGCCGTCGGTGCTGGATTATGTGGCCGCGCATGAAGTGGCGCATCTGGTGGAAATGAACCATTCCACTGCCTTCTGGGATGTGGTGACGCGCCTGTGTCCGCACTGGAAGCAGGAACGGGGATGGCTGCACGAACACGGGCAGGCGTTGCACGGATACCGTTTCGGGGATTGACCGCACCGCACCATGGGTGCTTGGCTGCGGCCCATGTTGATCACGCCCCGCCCTTCTGATCCGAATGCCGCCGCCCATGAACGGGTCTACCGGACGCTGCGTCAGCAGGTGATGCATGGCGAACTTGCTCCCGGTCAGGCGATGACCCTGCGTGGTCTGGGCAAGCAGTTCGGCGTGTCGATGACGCCAGCGCGCGAAGCGGTGCGTCGTCTGGTGGCCGAAGGGGCCTTTACCATGTCGTCGTCGGGTCGGATTTCAACGCCCGAACTCAGCCCCGAGCGAATCGAGGAACTGGCCGCGATCCGCGCGTTGCTGGAGCCCGAGATGGCCGCGCGCGCCCTGCCGCGCGCCCATTTCGCCCTGATCGAGCGGTTGGCCGCGATCAACGCGCTGAACGCCGAGGCGGTGGTGAAACAGGATGCTGTGGCCTATGTCCGCACCAATCTGGAATTTCACCGCACGCTGTATCTGCGCGCACAGGCCCCTGCGATGCTGGCGATGTGCGAAACGGTCTGGTTGCAACTGGGGCCGACCATGCGCGCGCTTTATTCCAAGCTGCGACGCAAGGAACCGCCACAGCATCACCGCATGATTTTGGCCGCGCTGAAGGCGGGTGATGAACCTGGGCTGCGGCTGGCGGTGCGGACGGACGTGACGCAAGGATTGCGGCATCTGGCCGGATAGCGTTGCGGCAGGGGTGTCCCCCTTGTACGCGGGCCGCGCCTCACCCCCTGCTCTCTTGAGAAAAAAGGGGTGAGGCGCAGTTTGTCAGGATCAGGCGTGGATGGCACCATCGCCGCAGGCAAGGGCTGCTTCACGCACGGCCTCGCTGTAGGTGGGGTGGGCGTGGCACGTCAGGGCAAGGTCCTGGGCCGATGCGCCAAATTCCATCGCCACGCAAATCTCGTGGATCAGGTCGCCTGCCATGGGGCCGATGATATGCGCCCCAAGGATGCGGTCGGTCGACTTGTCGGCCAAGATCTTGACGAAACCATCACCCTGAAACACGGCCTTGGCGCGGCCATTGCCCATGAAGCTGAACTTGCCAACTTTGTAGGCGCGGCCTTCGTCTTTCAGTTGTTCTTCGGTTTTGCCAACACTTGCGACCTCTGGTGTAGTGTAGACGACCCCGGGAATGACGTCGTAATTCACATGGCCAGATTTGCCCGCCAGGATTTCGGCCAGCGCCATGCCTTCGTCTTCGGCCTTGTGGGCCAGCATCGGACCGACAATGGCGTCGCCGATGGCGTAAAGACCCTTGATATTGGTGGCGAAGTGGTCGGTCTTGACCTGACCGCGCGGCAGCATTTCAACCCCCAACGCCTCTAGCCCCAGGCCAGCGGTGTAGGGGCGACGGCCGGTTGCGACCAGCACGGTATCGGCCTCAAGGTTGGCGGCGCTGTCGGTCTTGCGCAATTTGTAACTGACGGTGGCCTTGCCATTCGCCACTTCGACCCCCTGCACGGCGGCACCCAAGACGAATTTCAGCCCCTGTTTCGTCAGCAGTTTCTGGAACGACTTGGCGGTTTCGGCGTCCATGCCGGGGGTGATGGCGTCCAGATATTCGACAACCGTCACTTGTGTGCCCAGACGGGCATAGACCGACCCCATCTCCAGCCCGATCACGCCTGCGCCGATCACGACCATCGTCGCCGGTATGGCAGGCAGCGTCAGCGCGCCGGTGGAGGTGACGACGATCTTTTCATCGACCGTGACGCCCGGCAGGGTGGACGGCTCTGACCCGGTCGCAATCACGATGTTCTTTGCGTCATGCAGATCGTCGTCGATCTTGACCTGTCCCGCTGCAGGGATCGTGGCCCAGCCTTTCAGCCATGTCACCTTGTTCTTCTTGAACAGAAATTCGATGCCCTTGGTGTTCTGCGCGATCACGTCGTCCTTGTAGCCGATCATCTTGGCCCAATCGACCGATGGTGGTGCCCCGATCAGACCCATCTTGGCAAAGTTTTCCTGTGACTCGTGCAGATGGTGCGTCGCGTTCAGCAGCGCCTTTGACGGGATGCACCCCACGTTCAGACAGGTGCCGCCCAGCGTGTCGCGCCCTTCGACGCAGGCCACCTTCAGCCCCAGCTGCGCACAGCGGATGGCGCAGACATAGCCGCCGGGGCCACCGCCGATGATGATCACGTCAAAGCTTGCCATGGGTCATTCCTTCGTATGTTTTGCTTGTGGGCGGGGGTGCCGCCCGTGTCAGGTCAGAAGAGTGCGGCGATGATCATCGCAAGGGTTGCGAAAAAACCAACGCCCCAGATCGCGGATCGCCATGGCGTCAGGCCAAGCGCATAGGCCGGAACATAGGCGATGCGGGCGGCAAGATAGACCCAGGCGCAGGTTTGTGTCAGGCCAGTCGATTGTTGGCCCAAGGTGACCACCGTCACGGCAAGGGTGAACAGGATCAGCCCTTCAAAGTGGTTGTTCATCGCCCGTTGCATCCGGCCCGCCAGCGTGGACAGCGGGCGTTCAGGTGGCCTGTCGCGGGGACCAGAGGTGTAGCGCGTGCCCAGTTCCATGTTCGCCGGGACGGCGAACAGGATGAACTGCGCGGCCTGCAACAGACCGGAAAGCGCAAGGGCGGTCAGTTCGGGTGTCATGGGCGTCCTTCGGTCAGGGACGGGAACAGGGCCGCCAAAAACGGATGCAGCGCATAGGTGCCGGTCAACAGGTGCGCAGACTGATCGTAGACGGCGGCGGTCGTGGCGGCATCCGGGTGCGCATCGACCGGCAGGTAATGCGTGCCCGCCTGCAACGGTGCGTCAAACGCTTCGGAATGGCAAATCTTGCCGTTCAGCAACGTTTTCAGAAGACGCGGATATTCGGTGTAGATCCCGTCTTGATAGTGGATGTTCAGCACGCCACCCGATGCCTGAATGGCGGCATCAAGTGCTGTCCCGAACGTGCCTTCGGGCAGGATCGTGATCGGCCTGCCTGCCTGCACCTGCGCCAGAACCTGCGCCCGGCGCGGGTTTTGCGAGCCGACGAAAATCAGCGACTGACCGCCGGGACGATGGGCCGGGGCGGTTTCAGGAAAGATGTGCGGGCCGAAATGCACCTTGCGGCGGGCAGCCTTGGGCAGAAACTCATACGCCGGACGGTTGGCGGGCGACAGATCGAGGATCGCATCAAACCGCTTCACGATCCGCGCGATCTTTTCCTGCGAAAACGCCTTCCACAGCGGGGTGCCATCGGCATCCATCAACTGTTCGGTCTGAATACCCAGCCGGGGAATATCCGAAGGCGGCATGCGGCGCGCCAGATGGGCACCGACGAACACCTCAACCGGGCGGCCCAAGGGCCGGGTCACACCGCGCGCCAGATCGGTGGCGAAATCGTTCAATGTCGGATGGCTGGATACAAAGGTCACGTCATGGGTTGTGACGCTGGCCACTTTTGACGGGTCCGCCGCCGCAGGGGCGGCCGCCGGACCAAAACGCAGCGCGGCGAACAGGGGGAAGCCCTCGTCCACCATCTGTTGCGCCGAGGTATAGTCAAGGTTGGCATAGAATTTGTCCGGTCCATAATCCTGAAGATCGATGTCGCGATACTTTGCCAGAATCGCGTCGTAGTTCTTCTTCAGCACCTGACTGGTGGGCGACAGGTTCGACACCAGAACCAACCCGGTGGGCGCACAGTCCAGCACGGTGATCTTCAGATCGGGGCGGTATTCGCGCAGCACGACCAGCACCTTCCAGACATCGCCGGTCCAGTCGCCATAAGGCAGGTTGTCCAGATCGCGCGTCGTCATTTCAAACGACGACGGGCAGCAATCGTGCAGCGCAATCACACTGTCCTTGCGGCTGTTCGCCTCGGTGTTGATGAAGTCGCGCAGCAGGAACTCGAAAAGATGCATCCCGTCAAGAAAGCTGAACGCAGCCTTGATCCCAAGTTTCTTGAGAAAGCCGCTTGCAAAGAAGTCGTCGCTGGTGGTTTGCAGCACATGCAGCGCCGGTTTGTCGCCGATCACGTTGCGCTTCACCTTGAAGAACGGATCGACCGCCACGGTCTTGCTGCGTGACGGGCCAAAGCTGTGGCCGTTGCGGCAGCCGATTTCCATATACCAATCCAGCACGATATCGGCGTGCAAAGCTTCGAGGAATTTGAGGTAGTCAAGCCCGTCTGGTCGTTTGAACATCATCACCGTTCCATCATCATTCACCAACCGCAACATAAACGCGGGCGGGGGGACAGGGGCAAGAGGCCAGTAAGGCAATGACGCCAAATTGGGCGTCACGCCGGACCTTCGACAGGGGAGGGTGGGACGTGGTCTCCCCCTGCGGGCGGCAGGGGGAAACCGCCCCCATTACAGATCCATCAGCAACCGGCGCGGGTCTTCCAGCGCCTCTTTCACGCGGACAAGGAAGGTCACCGCCCCTTTGCCATCGACGACGCGGTGGTCGTAGGATAGCGCCAGATACATCATCGGACGGATCACGATCTGCCCTGCAATCACCACTGGACGGTCCTGGATCTTGTGCATCCCCAGGATCCCCGACTGCGGCGGGTTCAGGATCGGCGACGACATCAGCGATCCATAAACCCCACCGTTCGAGATAGTGAAGGAACCGCCCTGCATCTCGGCCATCGACAACTTGCCGTCGCGGGCGCGGATGCCCAGTTCGGCGATCTTCTTTTCAATCGCGGCAAAGCCCATCTGGTCGGCGTCGCGCACCACAGGCACAACCAGCCCGGTCGGCGTGCCCACGGCCACGCCCATGTGGACGTAGTTCTTGTAGATCACGTCGGTGCCGTCGATTTCGGCGTTCACCTCGGGCACTTCTTTCAGCGCATGGGTGCAGGCCTTGACGAAGAACGACATGAAGCCCAGCTTCACCCCGTGCTTCTTTTCAAACACGTCCTTGTATTCGTTGCGCAATCCCATGATGCCAGACATGTCCACCTCGTTATAGGTGGTCAGCATCGCGGCGGTGTTCTGTGCATCTTTCAGGCGGCGCGCGATGGTCTGGCGCAGGCGGGTCATCTTGACCCGCTCTTCGCGGGCGGCGTCGTCGGCGGGGACGGGCGCGCGCGGAATGGCGGCCGCAGGGGCTGCCGGGGCAGGTGCGGCCGTGGCGGCAACAGCGCGGGCCACATCATCTTTCATCACGCGGCCATCTCGGCCGGTGCCGGTTACGGCGTCGCGCGCAATCCCGGCCTCTGCCATCGCCTTTTTCGCGGCGGGGGCGTCCTCGACGTCCTTGCGCGGTGTGACGGTTTCCGGGCCAGCACCAGGCGAGCCGACTGCCTCGGCGGCGGCGGCCTTGGGTTCGGCCTTGGGCGCTGACTTGGTGCCCACAGCCCCTTCGGTCACGATGGCAAGGCGCGCGTTTGCGGCGACGGTTGTGCCTTCGGGGGCGATGATTTCCGCCAGAACACCCGCAACCGGCGATGGCACCTCGACCGAGACCTTGTCGGTTTCCAGCTCGCACAGCATTTCGTCCTGCGCGACCGTATCGCCCGGTTTCTTGAACCAGGTGGAAACGGTGGCTTCGGACACGCTTTCGCCCAGGGCGGGCACCATAACATCGGTCATCTTTGCCTCTCCCGCGCCAACAGTGGCGCCCTTCTGTTCCTGGGGGGCTTGTGCCGCCCCGATCCTTGCCAGCAGCGCCGCGACCCCGACGGTCGCGCCCTCTGGCACCACAATTTCTTCAAGGCGCCCGTCCATGGGGCTTGGCACCTCGACCGTTACCTTGTCCGTCTCAAGCTCGCACAGCATCTCGTCGGCTTTGACGGGGTCGCCCACCTTTTTATACCAGTGGGCCACCGTCGCCTCGGTGACGCTTTCGCCTAGCGTGGGAACGCGAAGTTCTGTCATCCGACGGTCAGCGCCTCGTTCACCAGGGCCTCTTGCTCGGCCTTGTGACGTGATGCAAGGCCGGTGGCAGGCGATGCGCTGGCAGCACGACCGGCATAGGTGGCGCGATGATGCTTGGCCCCGATCCGGGTCAGAACCCATTCAAGGTTCGGCTCTACAAACGACCAGCCGCCCTGATTTTTCGGCTCTTCCTGACACCAGACGATTTCGGCCCCCTTGAAGCGGGTCAGTTCATGCACCAGCGACATCGCCGGGAACGGATAGAACTGCTCCAACCGCAGCAGGTACACATCGTCCAGCCCGCGCTTGTCACGTTCGGCCAGCAGGTCGAAATAGACTTTGCCCGAACACATCACCACGCGCTTGATATCTGCATCGGGTTTCAGCGTCAGGTCGGAATGACCCTTTTCGGCATCGTCCCACAACACGCGGTGGAAGGACGATCCCGTGGTAAAATCATCCGCGTTGCTGACGCACATCGGGTGGCGCAACAACGATTTCGGCGTCATCAGCACCAGCGGCTTGCGGAAGCTGCGGTGAATCTGGCGGCGCAGGATGTGGAAATAGTTCGCCGGGGTCGAGCAGTTGGCGACGATCCAGTTATCCTCGGCGCTGTTTTGCAGGAACCGTTCCAGACGTGCCGACGAATGTTCCGGCCCCTGACCTTCGAACCCGTGCGGCAGCAGCATCACGAGGCCCGACATCCGCAGCCATTTGCGCTCTCCCGAGTTGATGAACTGATCGAACATGATCTGCGCGCCGTTGGCGAAATCGCCAAACTGTGCTTCCCACATCACCAGCGCATTCGGCTCGGCAAGGCTGTAGCCGTATTCAAAGCCGAGCACCGCATATTCCGACAGCATGGAATCGATGACCTCGTACCGGGCCTGCCCGGAACGGATGTGGTTCAGCGGATAGTGCCGTTCCTCGGTCGATTGGTCGATGAACGCAGAGTGACGCTGGCTGAAGGTGCCGCGCGTGCAGTCCTGCCCGGACAGACGGACCGGGAAGCCTTCGGTGACCAATGAACCGAAGGCCAGCGCCTCGGCCGTGGCCCAGTCGAAACCGGCTCCGGTTTCGAACATCTTCTTCTTCGCCTCAAGCTGGCGCAGCACGGTCTTGTGGGCGTCAAAGCCTTCGGGAACGCGGGTCAGCGCGGCCCCAACCTCGGCCAGGGTTTCCGGTTTGATTGACGTCTGGCCCGCCTGATAGTCGGCGGTGTCCCGGTCAAGCCCGGACCAGCGGCCATCCAGCCAATCAGCCTTGTTCGGCTTGAAGTTGCGGCCCGCCTCGAATTCTTCGTTCAGCTTGGCCTGAAACGCGGCCTTCATATCCTCGATCTCGCCCTCGGGGATCAGACCGTCTTTCACCAGCCGTTCGGTGTACAGTTGAAGCGTGGTCTTGTGCTTCTTAATCTGGTTGTACATCGCCGGGTTGGTGAACATCGGCTCGTCGCCTTCGTTGTGACCAAAGCGGCGATAGCAGAAGATGTCGATCACCACGTCCTTGTGGAACTTCTGGCGGTATTCGGTGGCGACCTTGGCCGCATGCACTACGGCCTCGGGGTCGTCGCCGTTGACGTGGAAGATCGGCGCCTCGACCATAAGGGCGATGTCGGTCGGATAGGGGGATGACCGGCTGAACGACGGCGCGGTGGTGAAACCGATCTGGTTGTTGACGATGATGTGGATGGTCCCGCCTGTGCGGTGACCCTTCAGGCCCGACAGACCGAAACATTCCGCAACGACGCCCTGCCCGGCAAAGGCCGCGTCGCCGTGCAGCAGGATCGGCAGCACGGTGGTGCGGTCGGGGTCGGCATATTGGTCCTGCTTGGCGCGCACCTTGCCCAGAACGACGGGATTGACCGCCTCCAGGTGGCTGGGGTTGGCGGTCAGCGACAGGTGGACCGTGTTCTGGTCGAACGTCCGGTCGGACGAAGCGCCAAGGTGGTATTTCACATCACCTGATCCATCGACATCTTCGGGCTTGTACGAACCGCCCTGGAATTCGTGAAAGATGGCGCGGTAGGGTTTCATCATCACGTTGGCCAGCACCGACAGGCGGCCCCGGTGCGGCATGCCGATCACCACGTCCTTGACGCCCAGATTGCCGCCGCGCTTGATGATCTGTTCCATCGCGGGGATCAGCGCCTCGCCGCCATCTAGGCCGAAGCGCTTGGTCCCCATGTATTTGACGTGCAGGAACTTTTCGTAACCCTCCGCCTCGACCAGTTTGTTCAGGATTGCCTTGCGCCCTTCGCGGGTAAAGGCAATTTCCTTGCCGTATCCTTCGATGCGTTCCTTCAGCCAGGCCGCCTGTTCGGGGTCGGAAATGTGCATGTATTGCAGCGCGAAGGTGCCGCAATAGGTGCGCTTCACGATCTCGATGATCTGGCGCATCGACGCGACCTGAAGGCCAAGCACGTTGTCGATGAAGATGGGCCGGTCCATGTCGGCATCCGAAAATCCGTAGGATTTCGGGTCCAGTTCCGGGTGATTAGACGTGTCGGTCATCTTCAGCGGATCAAGATCGGCGGCAAGGTGGCCCCGGATGCGATAGGCGCGGATGATCATGATCGCGCGGATGCTGTCCAGCACGGCACGCTGGATCTGCGCGTCGGACAGCGACACGCCCTTTTCCTCGGCTTTGGCGGCAATCTTTGCCCCTGCCGCCTTGGCATCCTTGACCGGGGCCAACGGCCATTCGCCGGTCAGCGCGGCGGTCAGATCATCGGTCGGGCTGGGTGGCCAGTCGGCGCGGGCCCAGCTTGGCCCCTGCGCCTGCCGTTTGGCGTCAATCTCGGAATCGCCAAGGGCGCGGAAGAATTCGGACCATTGCCCATCGACCGACGCCGGGTCGGCCGCAAATCTGGCGGCAAGCTGGTCGATGTAATCGGCGTTCTGGCCCTGCAGAAAGCTTGAGGCGTGGAACTGGTCGTTGGGGCTATGCTCGGTCATCTTCAAGTTCCTCCCTTGGGGTTCCCCCCGGATGGGCGTGTGTGCGGCAGGGCGTCCCCCGCCAGCGGTCAGTTGGTTGTGCCGAAAACGGCATGGCTGAGGGCGGCGTTCGGACGGGCATGGTGCATCGAGGCAAAGGCGGTTACGGCCAAAAGGCCCAGCAGCGCCACGAAAGACCAGGTGGCTGCCTTGGCGCGGGTGTCGGTCGTGGCGTGGTCAGGCATGGTCGATGTCCTGTCTGCTGCGGTTAAGGTGCCGGGCAGAGCGAACCCCGCCCGGGCGTCTGTCACTTGCCAAGCGCCTTCATCACGGCCTCGCCCAGCGTGGCGGGGCTGTCGGCGACGATGATGCCGGCGGCGCGCATCGCTTCGATCTTGCTTTCAGCGTCGCCCTTGCCACCGGCCACGATGGCGCCGGCATGGCCCATGCGGCGACCGGGGGGGGCGGTGCGGCCCGCGATGAACCCGGCGCAGGGCTTGGAGCGTCCGCGCTTTGCCTCGTCGCGCAGGAATTGCGCGGCCTCTTCTTCGGCGGACCCGCCGATTTCCCCGATCATGATGATCGACTGGGTTTCCGGGTCGGCCAAGAACATTTCCAGCACGTCGATGTGTTCCGTCCCTTTGATCGGGTCGCCACCAATACCGACGGCAGACGACTGGCCAAGGCCAAGATCGGTTGTCTGTTTCACCGCCTCATAGGTAAGGGTGCCCGAGCGCGACACAACCCCGACGCTGCCGCGCTGGTGGATGTGGCCGGGCATGATGCCGATCTTGCACGCACCGGGTGTGATGACGCCGGGACAGTTCGGCCCGATCAGGCGGGATTTGGAGCCTTCCAGCGCGCGCTTGACCTTCATCATGTCCAGCACCGGGATGCCCTCGGTGATGCAGACGATCAGCTCCATCTCGGCGTCGATCGCCTCAAGGATGCTGTCGGCGGCAAAGGGCGGCGGAACGTAGATCACGGTGGCGTTCGCTTGGGTCATGGCTTTCGCTTCATGCACCGAATTGAACACCGGAAGGTTAAGGTGGCTGGACCCCCCCTTGCCCGGCGTCACACCGCCGACCATTTTCGTGCCATAGGCGATGGCCTGTTCCGAATGGAACGTGCCCTGACTGCCGGTAAAGCCCTGGCAGATGAGCTTGGTATTTTCGTTAACGAGAACGGCCATTGTATTATCCCTTCACCGCTTTGACGATCTTGGCGGCCGCGTCCGACAGGTTGTCGGCGGCGATCACGTTCAGGCCGGAATTGCGGATGATGTCCTTGCCCAACTCGACGTTCGTGCCTTCAAGCCGGACCACCAGCGGCACCTTCAGGCCAACCTCTTTCACAGCGGCAATCACGCCTTCGGCGATGATGTCGCAGCGCATGATGCCTCCAAAGATGTTCACAAGGATGCCTTTGACGTTGGGATCGGACGTGATGATCTTGAACGCCTCGGTCACCTTTTCCTTGGTGGCACCGCCGCCGACGTCCAGAAAGTTCGCGGGTTCCGCGCCATACAGCTTGATGATGTCCATCGTCGCCATGGCAAGGCCAGCACCGTTGACCATGCAGCCAATCTCGCCGTCCAGCGCGATGTAGTTCAGGTCGAACTTGCTGGCGGCCAGTTCCTTGGGATCTTCCTCGGTTTCGTCACGCAGGGCGGCGATATCGGCGTGGCGATAGATGGCATTGCCGTCAAAGCCCATCTTGGCATCAAGGCATTTCAGGTTGCCGTCGGTCATCACGACCATCGGGTTGATCTCCAGCATCTCCATGTCTTTTTCGATGAACAGGCGATACAGGTTCTTGACCATCGTCACGCATTGTTTGACCTGATTGCCGGTCAGACCCAGTTCGAACGCAACGCGGCGACCGTGGAAATCCGAAAAGCCGGTGACCGGATCGATCGAGAAGGACAGGATCTTTTCCGGCGTGTCATGCGCCACATCTTCGATCGACATGCCGCCTTCGGTTGACACGACAAAGGACACGCGGCTGGTCTGACGGTCGATCAGGATCGCAAGGTACAATTCGCGGGCGATGTCGCTGCCGTCTTCGATGTAGATGCGGTTGACCTGTTTGCCCGCCGGGCCGGTCTGCACCGTCACAAGCGTGCGCCCCAGCATTTGCCGGGCGAATTCAGCCGCCTCTTCAACCGAGCGGGCCAGACGGACGCCGCCCTTTTCCCCGGCCTCGGGTTCCTTGAAGCTGCCCTTGCCCCGGCCACCGGCGTGGATCTGCGCCTTGACCACCCAAAGCGGGCCGTCCATTTCGCCTGCCGCCGTCTTCGCCTCTTCGGCGCGCAGCACGACACGGCCATCGGACACCGGGACGCCATAGCTGCGAAGCAGCGCCTTGGCCTGGTACTCGTGGATGTTCATGGAACTGTCCCATCGCTTGTGAATTTGGGGCGTGATGGCACATAAAACCGCCGGAACGAAACGGTATTCTATTGTATACCGGGTTTGCGGCGATAAAAGTGGCTTTTGTGATCACAGCCCAAAATTCTGTGATCACAGGCAACCGCTTGTTAACGCAAACAGGTGATTCGTCCGTCCGTTAATTCAGGAAGACGGTCATCAGCATCGCCTCGCCCTGCATCAACTGGCTGAACATCCCCCAGCTTTCGGCGGTCGCAAGCGGGCCTTTGCGCATATAGGGCAGGGCGTCTGTCCCCTGTATCCAACCGGCAAGGTCGATAGGGGCGGGGTCGGTGAACATCTTGCCCACATCAATCCCCGCAGCGCTATCCAGCCGCCAATGCGGCACCAGAAGGTCGCCGTTCAGGATGCGCTCGGCATCCGCCAGAACCGATTGCCAGACCTGCCCAGTGCCCCGCGGGATGTCGATGCCAAGGGCGGATTGCTGGCGGTCGTTTGGCAACCATTCCCGGTCATTGTCCGTTTCGGCTGCGACGCGGGTCCAGAAGGTGCGGTTCTGCGTGATCATTGCCAGAAAGTGGTCGCGCGCTGCGATGGCGCGGGGCGCGTCGGGCTGTTGGTTCAAAGCGGTCAGAATCACATAGGCGGCGTCAATCCCCTCGACCATGCCGTAGTATTCGGTGGTGTCCACCGGCGTGTCGCGCAATCCAGCAAATTGTTCATGGCTGGTTGCCACGGCGGTGATGGCGGAGGTTGGGTCATATGCCAGAAGGGTTTCGCCAATCCCGGCCAGCAGATGCGTATAGGCCGACAGCCACGCGGCATCGGCGGCGTCAAAGCGGATCACCGGGGCAGGGGTGGCCGGGTCGCGGTCCATCCACCGCCACCCAAGGATCATCGGTCCGGCGATCGACAAAAGGTCTTCGCCGTCGTCGCGGGTGGCGTTCGCGTTCACGTCGAACCACAGATCGGACAGCGCGATGTCCACGCTAAAGTCTTCCGCCCCGGCGATCTGGTCCAGTGGCGCGCGGGCAGTCTCCATCCCGGCAACCATGCCGCGAAATAGGTCAGCGATGGCTGCGGGGTCAAAGGGGGCGGGCGCGGGGTTATCGCCCATGGGCAGGCGCAGAAAAGGGATCATCCCGGCGGGATCGTTCAAGTTCATCGCCCAACGCTGCTGCAAGGTCACTTCGACCGTACGCAGAAACCGCACCCCGCCAAGGGCGAAGCGGTCGACGTCCGTGGGGGACGGCAGCGCCGACAGCCGCGCCTCGGTCGCGGTCAGGCCGGTCGCGGCGATTTCGGCGGAATAATCTTGCGACAAGGCAGGGGTCGCGGTCAGGAAAAAGGCCATCAAGGCAAGGGTGCGCATGAAAAGGACTCCGGTTGCTATGAACGCAGAATGCGCGCCCGAAGGCGCGCATTCAATCCAGTGTCCGAGTCATGTTTACGGATTAGGCCAGCATCGGATCAATCGCCTTGCACGCATCGACCAGACCCTTCACCGCATCGACCGACTTCTGGAACATGGCCTGTTCGTCCTTGTTCATCTTGATGTCGACCACGCGTTCGATGCCGCCCGCGCCGATGATCGTCGGCACGCCGACATACATGCCGTTCAGGCCAAGCGCGCCATCCACGTAGGCGGCACAGGGCAAAAGCCGCTTTTGGTCTTTCAGGAACGCCTCGGCCATTTCGATTGCCGACGTGGCGGGCGCATAGAAGGCCGATCCGGTCTTCAGCAAACCGACGATCTCGGCCCCGCCATCACGGGTGCGCTGCACGATCGCATCCAGCTTTTCCTGCGTGGTCCAGCCCATCGCCACCAGATCGGGCAACGGGATGCCGCCCACGGTGGAATAGCGGGTCAGCGGCACCATCGTGTCGCCATGCCCGCCCAGAACAAAGGCCGTCACATCGCGCATCGACACATTGAATTCCACCGACAGGAAATGGCGGAAACGGGCGCTGTCCAGAACACCAGCCATGCCGACAACCATGTGGTGCGGCAGCCCCGAGAATTCGCGCAGCGCCCAAACCATCGCATCCAGCGGGTTGGTGATGCAGATGACAAAGGCGTTCGGGGCATGGGCCTTGATGCCTTCGCCCACGGCTTTCATGACCTTGAGGTTGATGCCCAGCAGGTCATCGCGCGACATGCCCGGCTTGCGCGGCACGCCTGCGGTGACGATGCAGACGTCGGCACCTGCGATGTCTTCATAGGAATTGGCGCCCTTCATCACGGCGTCGAACCCTTCGGACGGGCCGGATTGGGCGATATCCAAGGCTTTGCCCTGCGGCGTGCCTTCGGCGATATCAAACAGGATGATGTCGCCAAGTTCCTTGATGGCAGCAAGATGGGCGAGCGTGCCGCCGATCTGTCCTGCGCCGATCAGTGCAATCTTGGGTCTGGCCATGGTTTCCGGTCTCCCGTCGGTTGGGTCAATGACGGGGGATGCCTAAACCCATAGCGCCCCGTCGCGCAAGCCTGCCGCGCTGCGGCATAGTGCTAAAGGGTGGTGGTTGATAAATGATTGCGCTAAACCCCGGCGCGCCGGGGCCAGTTCCGGCTTTTTTGCCCCCGCATTGATCAGGGGCCGTCAGGGTGATTCCCTGATCAGAGGGCGACAATGGACGGCATGATGTTCTGGATCGCGGCATCCGTCGCCGCCACCCTGGTCGGGATGAGCAAGGGCGGACTGCCACTTGTGGGTATGCTCTGCGTGCCCGTGCTGTCGTTGGTCATCTCTCCGGTCACGGCGGCGGGATTGCTGCTTCCGGTGTTCGTCCTGTCCGACGTGTTCGGCCTTTATGCCTATCGGCGCGAATTCGACCGCCGCGTGCTGGCGATACTCGTGCTGCCGATGACGCTTGGCGTTGCAATCGGCTGGGCCACCGCTTCGGTGGTGCCAGAGCAGGTGGTGACGCTACTGGTGGGCCTGATCGGCGGGGCCTTCGCGCTGAACCTGATCTTGCTGCCTCGGCTGGCACCGGCCGGGCGGGCCAGCGTGGCAAAAGGTGCCATCTGGGGCACGCTGTCGGGTTTTACCAGTTTCGTCAGCCATGCGGGCGCGCCGCCCTATCAGGTGTTTGTTCTGCCGCTTGGCCTGTCGAAAACAGTGTTCGCCGGAACATCGACGATCATTTTCGCCTATGTAAATGCGATCAAGCTGATCCCTTATTACGCGCTTGGCCAGTTGAACACCGGCAGTCTGCGCACCGCCCTTGTCCTGATGCCCATCGCGGCAGTGGCGGTGTTTGCCGGGGTGCGGCTGGTCAAGATCCTGCCCGAAGCCCTGTTCTTCCGGTTGGTGACCTGGGCGCTTCTGGCTGTTTCGGTCAAGCTGATCTGGGATGGAATCAGCGGCTGATTGCCATGAAACCGGGCGCGGGCAACCGGTGCGGGGTGAAAAAGCCCAGCGTGGCGCACAGCGCGACCGCAAGGCCAAAGGACAGGGCGAACAGCTTTGGTGACGTCATCGGGTGCCTTGGGGTGAGCTATCCGCAACGTGCAACGGCACTGTTTGAAACCCGTAAACGCGGCGACCGCAGGCACCAAGCAAAGAGTGCTGAAACGAAAATCTGACTGCGCCCGCTCGGACCGATTTCTGCAATGCAGCAATTTTGGACTTGCCGATTATGCCAATCCGGTGTTCAAAAACGCAACAATATTGCCCAGGGAAGAATCATGTCGCAAATCCGCCCCTTCCGCTCGGTCCTTTACATCCCCGGATCGAAAGCGCGTGCGCTGGAAAAGGCACGCGATCTTGCAACCGATGCGATCATCTTTGATCTAGAGGATGCGGTGGCCCCCGATGAAAAAGTCGGCGCGCGCAGGACGCTGGCGGGTTTTCTGGCCGAAGGTGGCTATGGCAACCGCGCCTGCATCGTTCGGATCAATGGGTTCGACACGCCATGGGGTCGCGCCGATGCCGAAGCTTTCGCCACGCAGGCGGTTGATGCCGTGCTGATCCCAAAGGTCAGCACCCCGGCCGATCTGGATGCCGTAGCAAATGTCGTGCCTGACAAACCGCTGTGGGCGATGATGGAAACGGCGGCGGGGATGCTGAACGCCGCTGCAATAGCGGCCCACCCCCGCTTGCAAGGGATGGTGATGGGCACAAACGATTTGGCGCGCGAACTGGGCGCGCGGCATCGCCCCGACCGTCTGGCCCTGCAAACCGGATTGGGTCTGTGCCTGCTGGCGGCCAAGGCGCAGGGGCGTGTCATCGTGGACGGCGTCTATAACGCGTTCAAGGATGACGCTGGCTTGCGGTTCGAATGTGATCAAGGCCGCGACATGGGATTTGACGGCAAGACGCTGATCCATCCGGCACAGTTGGACATCGCCAACGCAGCCTTTGCCCCGTCTGAGGACGAGGTGGCAACCGCCCGCCGCCAGATCGAGGCATTCGAAGAAGCAAAAGCGCGCGGTGAAGGCGTCGCCGTGGTCGACGGGCGGATCGTCGAAAACCTGCACATCGAGACGGCGCAGGCGACACTTGCAAAGATGCAGGCGATTGCGGCGCTGGCGGATTGAGGTAAGGGTTACGCCGTACACACCGTCAGGAGGTTCCGCATGTTTCTATTGATCTTGGGTCTTGTTCTCTGGTCCGGGGCGCATTTCATGAAACGCATCGCCCCTGATGCGCGCGCGCAACTGGGCGACCGTGGCAAGGCGGTCCTTGGGGTTGCCATCCTGCTGTCAGTCGTCCTGATGGTGCTGGGCTACCGGAGCGCCCCGTTCATCGAGGTGTGGACCCCGCCTGCGTTCCTGACGCATCTGAACAACCTGCTGATGATCCTAGCGTTTTACCTTTATGCCGCATCGGGCGCAAAAACCGCGATCACGCGCAAGATCCGCCATCCGCAACTGACGGCGGTCAAGACATGGGCCGTGGCGCACCTGCTGGTGAATGGCGATCTGGCGTCGATCATCCTGTTCGGTGGCCTGCTGGCATGGGCAGTGGTGTCGGTCATCCTGATCAACCGCGCGCAGCGCGACTGGCAGCGTCCCGCCCCGGTGCCCGCGAAAAAAGAGATCACCGCGATTGTGGCGACGCTGGTCGTCGTCGTGATCGTGATGCTGATCCACAACTGGCTGGGCGTGCAGCCCTGGGGATAAGGCTATGAAACTCTACCGCTTTCTGTCCGAGGACGACACATCCGCCTTTTGTCACAAGGTGACGGCGGCGTTGAACAAGGGGTGGTCGCTGCACGGCGACCCCACCTATGCCTTTGACGCCGCGCGCGGTGTCATGCGCTGCGGTCAGGCGGTCGTGAAAGAGGTTCCGGGCACCTACACCCCCGACACAAAGCTTTCCGCGCAATGAAAACCAATCCGGGCCGTTTCTTTGAAGACTATCGTCTGGGCGAGGTGATCCGCCACGCCGTGCCGCGCACCGTTTCGGGTGGGGAGCGCGCGATGTATCACGCACTGTATCCCGCCCGTCACGCGCTGTATTCGTCGGATGAATTTGCCCGTGCCTGTGGCCTGCCTGGCGCGCCGATTGACGATCTGGCTGCGTTCCATCTGGTGTTCGGCAAGACGGTGCCAGACGTCAGCCTGAACGCCATCGCCAACCTTGGCTATGCCGAAGGGCGCTGGCTGTTGCCCGTCTATGCGGGTGACACGCTGCGGTCGGAATCGACTGTGATCGGGCTGAAGGAAAACTCCAACGGCACGTCGGGCGTGGTTTATGTCCGCACCCAAGGCATCAATCAGCAGGACGCGGTGGTGCTGGAGTATGTGCGGTGGGTGATGGTGAAAAAGCGCCATCTTGATGCGCCGGCCCCTGCACCGGTGATCCCGTCCTTGGCGCAAGGAGTGGCGGCGGACGCCTTGCCCATTCCGGCGGGACTGGATTTCACCCGCTACGACTTTGACCTGGCCGGAGAGTCGCACCGTTGGGGCGATTATGCGGTGGGCGAACAGATCGACCACGTCGATGGCGTGACGGTCGAAGAGGCCGAACATATGCTGGCAACCCGGCTGTGGCAGAACACGTCGAAGGTGCATTTCGACGTGACCCAGCGCGCTGATGGCCGACGGCTGATCTATGGCGGCCATGTCATCAGCCTTGCACGGGCGCTGTCTTTCAACGGGTTGGCGAACGCGCAGATGATCGTGGCACTGAACGCCGGGGCCCATGCGAACCCCTGTTTTTCGGGCGATACGGTGCGCGCTTGGTCGCAAGTGCTGGACAAGGCGCCGACATCTGCTCCCGGCGTGGGGGCGGTGCGGTTGCGGCTGGTGGCAACCAAGGGCGCGCCTTTTGTCCTGCGGGGCGCTGACGGGAAATATCTGCCCGAAGTGCTGCTTGATCTGGATTACTGGGCGCTGATGCCGATCTGAAGCGCGCAGTTTTCGCGAATACGCTGCAAAATCTTGGCTGCCCCGACTGCACGCCCCCTTGCGCTGTGCCTTCGAACGGGCATTATCCCGGTCATGTACAGGTATCTCGTTCCCCTTTTATGCACGCTTGCCCTGCCGCTGACCGCTTATGCGCAGGCCGACCCTTGGGCCGATCTTGGCACCCCCACGCCCGAAGCGGCTGACACCGACGCGCAAACACAGGCGCAGGACATGATCCTGACGGTGTTCTATCACGAATTGGGTCATGCGCTGATAGACACCATGCAGCTTCCCGTGCTGGGGCTGGAAGAAGACGCAGCCGATGTGTTGTCGGTCGTCTTGATCAATGAATTGTGGGATGCAGCCTCGGCAGAGGCAAAGCTGCGTGCCGCCGCGGGGTTTTGGGCGACCAGCGCCGCCGAATGGGAAGCAACGGGCGAGGCCCCCTATTACGGCGGGGTCCATTCGCCGGACCAGCGGCGCTATTACACCTATGTGTGTCTGTTCTACGGGGCCGACCCGGATGCGCGGGGCGAACTTGCCGCAGACCTGGGGCTTGACCCGGACCGCGCCGCTAGTTGCCCGCATGAGTTTGACTTGGCCGCAGGGTCGTGGGGGGCGTTTCTGGACGAACTTTATGAAAAGGGTGCGGGCGGAAGCATCACCTGGATCGGTGACGATTCTGGCAAGGACCCCTTCGCGCAGATGTTGATGGACGAGGTGGACTATCTGAACAGCGTGCTGACCCTGCCGCAACCCTTGACGGTGACGCTGGATCGCTGCGACGAACCCAACGCCTACTACGATCCGTCGGTCGTTGGCGTCACCATGTGCACCGAGCTTGTCGAATATGCGGTATCAGCGGCGGATTGACTATTGTGATCACAGCAGGAAAATCCGTGATCACAAACGGGAAAAATACGTGCGGTTAGCGCGAACATGCGGCACCTGCGGCGACTGCGCGCGTGACACGCCGGTAAAAAACGCTATTTGAAGGGCAAGAAAATCAAAAGCGCGCCCCGCGCCCACCGGACCCGAGGGCAAGCCAGCGACGAAGGGAAGCGCCATGGCCGATGTGAAGCGGGTTGAACGACCCCTCTCTCCGCACCTGCAGATATACCGCCCGCAACTGACCGCTATCACCTCGATCCTGACGCGGATCACCGGCAACGGGCTGATCGTCGGGGTCATCCTTGCGGTCTGGTGGCTGCTGGCCGCCGCCACATCGCCCGAATACTTTGCGGTGGCCGATGCGGTGGTGACATCGTGGTTCGGCAAGCTGGTGTTCACCGCGTCGCTTTGGGCGGTGTGGTATCACTATCTGGCGGGGTTGCGGCACCTGTATTGGGATGCGGGAAACGGGCTGGACATCCCGACGGCGGAAAAGCTGGGCTGGGGTGTCATCATCGGGTCGGTCGTCCTGACGATCCTGACCATCATCATTGTCTAGGGGTTCGCACATGCGTTATCTGACCGACCGCAAGCGCGCCGTGGGAAAAGGCTCTGCGCATTCCGGGACCGAGCATCACTGGTCCATGCAGGTGTCATCTGCCGCTCTGGCCTTTCTGGTGCCGGTTTGGCTGTATGTCTTCGGCTCTGCCCTTGGGCAAGCGCAGGACGTGGTTCTGGCCACCTTCGCGCGCCCGTTTCCGGCGATCCTGACAGGGCTGGTGCTGGTCGTGTCGATGCGCCACTTCGCCAAGGGTGCGACCATGATGATCGAGGATTACGCCAAAGGCACGACGCGCAAGATGCTGATCATCTTTGCTGTCTCGCTGGCTTCGGTGATTGCCGCGACGGGGCTGTTCGCCCTTGTCCGCATCGCGATGTGAAGGAACAGACATGACCGCCTATCCGTACGAGACGCATGATTACGACGTGGTCGTGGTGGGGGCTGGCGGTGCCGGTCTGCGCGCGACGCTGGGCATGGCCGAACAAGGCCTGCGCACCGCCTGCGTCACCAAGGTATTCCCGACCCGCAGCCATACGGTCGCCGCACAGGGCGGCATTGCCGCATCGCTGGGCAACATGGGCCCCGACAGCTGGCAATGGCACATGTATGACACCGTCAAGGGGTCAGACTGGCTGGGCGACACCGACGCGATGGAGTATCTGGCGCGCGAGGCACCAAAGGCGGTGTACGAGCTTGAACATTACGGCGTGCCGTTTTCCCGCACCGAACAGGGCAAGATCTACCAGCGTCCCTTTGGCGGCCACACCACGGAATACGGCGAAGGCCCGCCCGTGCAACGCACCTGCGCTGCCGCCGACCGCACGGGCCACGCCATCCTGCACACGCTGTACGGCCAAAGCCTGAAGCATAACGCCGAATTCTATATCGAATATTTCGCGCTTGATCTGATCATCACCGACGGGCGCTGCACCGGCGTCGTCGCGTGGAAACTGGACGATGGCACGATCCATGTGTTCCGCGCCAAGATGGTTGTCTTGGCAACGGGTGGCTATGGCCGCGCCTATTTCAGCGCGACATCGGCCCACACCTGCACCGGCGACGGCGGCGGGATGGTGGCGCGCGCCGGTCTGCCATTGCAGGACATGGAGTTCGTGCAATTCCACCCGACGGGCATCTACGGATCAGGCTGTCTGATCACCGAAGGCGCGCGCGGCGAGGGCGGCTATCTGACCAACTCGAACGGCGAGCGGTTCATGGAACGCTATGCACCGACCTACAAGGATCTGGCGTCGCGTGACGTGGTCAGCCGCTGCATGACGATTGAAATCCGCGAAGGCCGGGGCGTGGGCCCGACCAAGGACCACATCCATCTGCACCTGAACCACCTGCCGAAAGAGACGCTCGACCTGCGCTTGCCCGGTATCTCTGAAAGCGCGCGCATCTTTGCGGGCGTTGATCTGACCAAAGAACCGATCCCGGTTTTGCCGACCGTGCATTACAACATGGGCGGCATTCCCACCAATTATTGGGGCGAGGTGTTAAACCCACAGCCCGGCAATCCCGACGCGGTTTTCCCCGGCCTGATGGCTGTGGGCGAGGCGGGGTGTGCGTCGGTTCACGGGGCGAACCGACTGGGATCGAACAGCCTGATCGACCTTGTGGTGTTTGGCCGCGCCGCAGCCATCCGCGCGGGCGAGGTGGTGAACCCGCGCGAGTCGCTTGCCCCCCTGAACACCGCCGAGGTGGACCGCGCCCTGTCGCGCTTTGACGACACGCGCACGGCCAGCGGGGCCATCCCGACCGCCGACCTTCGGCTTGAAATGCAAAAGACCATGCAGTCGGATGCTGCCGTGTTCCGCACCGACAAGACGCTGGCCGAAGGCGTGGAAAAGATGGTCGCCATTGCGGGCAAGATGGCCGACATCAAGGTCACCGACCGCAGCATGGTCTGGAACAGCGACTTGATGGAAACGCTGGAATTGCAGAACCTTATGCCCAACGCGCTTGCCACCATCGTCGCCGCCGAGGCGCGCAAGGAATCCCGTGGCGCCCACGCGCACGAGGATTACCCGAACCGCGACGATGTGAACTGGCGCGTCCACAGCCTTGCCACGGTTGATGGGGCCAAGGTCACGCTGTCCAGCCGCCCAGTCCATCTGGACCCGCTGACCACGGCGGATCAGGGCGGGATCGACCTGAAAAAGATCGCGCCCAAGGCACGCGTCTACTGATGTTGTCAGCGGGGAGACCGGACGTGGGGGACAGGATCTCTTTCACGCATCGCAAAAGGACGTTCCACGTCCCGCGTCCGGCATCCGCCGACTATATCATCGGGCAGATCGAGCGGCGGGGCAGCTTTTACGAACGTCAGTTGCTGGTGGCGCTGGCCGCACGGGTGGGGCAGGGCACTGTCGCGCTTGATTGCGGGGCAAACATCGGCAATCACGCGCTGTTCTTTGCAGGCGTTATGGGCCTTTCGGTCCATGCCTTCGAACCCGTCGCGCGCAATGCCGACCTGTTGGCGCAGACCGTGGCGATGAATGGCCTGGGCGACCGGGTGCGCATCGTGCCAACCGCGCTGAGCGACAGGGTGGCCATGGTGGCCATGTCCACGCCGGATGCGGGCAATCCCGGCATGTTCCGCATCTCGGCCAGCGGCGAAGGCGTCGTGACCGATACGCTGGACGGCTACATGCTGGCGCAGGGGATTGATCCTGCCGCTCTGGCGCTCATCAAGATCGATGTCGAAGGGCACGAGGCGCAGGTGCTGCGCGGGGGGCGCGCGACACTGCAACAGACGGGTGCCATCGTAACCGCCGAAATGGCCACGCTGGTGGAATACGATGCCATCCTGGAAGTGCTTGCCCCGTGCGGATATCATCCCACCGGTGTATTCTGTACCACACCGACGGTCATGTTCGAAAAGGGCGACGCGGCGTTTGCCGATGTGCGCCCCGTCATCGCCGCCTATCAGGCCAAAACCGATCGGAGGGGCGCATGATCCGCACCATTGTCGGGCAGGAAAGCGCCGGTCACGCCCCCGTGGCTTGTCGCGGGCGGGGCTTGGGTTTCATTCTGCGCAGTGACCGCACCCAGCGGACCCGTTGCAACAGGAGTGTGCCATGACCCTGCGTCCAGGTTTCGTGATTGTCCTTGCCGCCCTTGCCGCCTGCTCGCCGCAGGACGTGGCGGATAAGGTGGGCCGCCGCACGGCGGAAACCGTGGTGCAGCCCGTGGTAGGCAATACCGCAGCGACGCAATGCATCGTGCAGAACGCGACCACCGACGAGATGCAACTTCTGGTGCGCGATGTCGGTGTCTATGCCGGATCGTCAACCAAGGCGCTGATCGCGGGCATCATCGCGCGACCCGGCACGATGGCCTGCTTTGGCCAAAGTGGCGTGGCGGCCCCGGTGATACCATGATGATCCGTCTGGCCCCCCTGTTGCTGCTTGTCGCCTGCGGCCCGATCCCGGTGGACCGTGCCGAAGATCAATGCTTTGAACGCGCGCGCCTTGCCGCCGCCCCCCGCGGCGAGATCGGACTTGGCGTCGGCTCTGGCGGGCGCACGGCGGGGTCGATCGAGGTGAACATCACCTCGGACTATCTGATGGGGCGCGACCCTTCGGCGGTTTATGACGCCTGCGTTTATCAGAAATCCGGCCAGCCCCCCAGCCGGCCCCTTTATACCCGCCCCGACTGGAAGGGATGACCCATGGTCCAATTCACGCTGCCCAAAAACTCCAAGATTCGCACCGGCAAGACCTGGCCAAAGCCTGACGGCAAGAACGTGCGCAAGTTCCAGATTTACCGCTGGAACCCGGATGATGGCGAAAACCCACGGGTGGACACCTATTTCGTCGACATGGATACCTGCGGCCCAATGGTTCTGGACGCGCTGATCAAGATCAAGAACGAGATTGATCCAACCCTGACGTTCCGACGGTCCTGTCGCGAAGGAATTTGCGGGTCCTGTGCGATGAACATCGACGGCATCAACACGCTGGCCTGCATCTATGGTCTGGACGAGGTGAAGGGCGACGTGAAGATCTATCCCCTGCCGCATATGGCGGTGGTCAAGGATCTGATCCCCGACCTGACCCATTTCTACGCCCAGCACGCCAGCATCATGCCCTGGCTGGAAACCAAGACCAACACCCCGGCCAAGGAATGGCGCCAGTCGATCGAAGACCGCGAAAAGCTGGACGGTCTGTATGAATGCGTCATGTGCGCCTGCTGTTCGACGTCCTGCCCCAGCTATTGGTGGAACTCGGACCGCTATCTTGGCCCGGCGGCGCTGTTGCACGCCTATCGCTGGATCATCGACAGCCGGGACGAGGCGACGCCCGAACGGCTGGATGCACTGGAAGACCCGTTCAAGCTGTACCGTTGCCACACCATCATGAACTGCGCCAAGACCTGCCCAAAGGGGCTGAACCCGGCCAAGGCGATTGCCCAGATCAAGCACATGATGGTCGACCGGGTGGTGTGATCCGCAACCCCGACCCAAGGCGCGCCCACCGTGGCGCGCCTTTTGCGTTGCGGGGTGGTGTGATAAGCCATGATCCATGCCTGTCCTTCTTCTTCTCCTTCTTCTGTCGGTCCTGCTGTATCTGTGGATCACGCGGCGCAATTCTACCCTGACGCGGGCCTGTCGGTGGCGGCTGGACCGCAGCCTTGGGCCAACGTCATACCGGTGCGTGGCCTGCGGTGCGCTGTGCGATCCGGGGCCGAACAAACGCCCCAACCATTGCCTGCGCCCCACAGACCGATACTCTGCCCCAAAGCCCGGAGAGAGTGATGAAACCTGACCACCCCGCCCATGCCGCCCCTGTCGATGCCTCCGCGCGCAAGGCGGTCCGTCCGGTGATCTGCTATCCTGTTGACGGGTTGCCGCAGGTCGATCTGGCCTCCTATCTGGCGGCGCGACAGGGATGGCACAAGGTGGCCGAGGTTGTGGTGCCTGCCCGAGATGCCCGCTGCTTTCCCGTTGCGGCGGGCCAGTTCTTCCGCATCACGTCCGTTGACGGGCCGCAGGTGGGCGATCTGAACCTGTGGGCGGCGCATGATCTGACGCAGCGGTTCTATTCCGGCAAGACGCGGGCGCTGCATGGCACGCATCTGTCGACGGGGGACCGGATGTGGTCATCCTTCCCGACCCTGCGCCCGATGGCCACGATCACCGAAGACACGCTGGATTGGTACGGCTTTGACGCTTTTGGCGGGTCGGTGCATGACGTGATCGGCACGCGCTGCGATCCCTATACGCACAACCTTCTGTCGCAGGGCGGGCAGTATCACCACTGTTGTCATTCCAACCTGACCCGCGCCTTGGCCGATGCGACGGGTCTGCCGCTTCTGCAGGCCGAGGCGCATGTGCATGACGTGCTGAACGTCTTCATGTGCACGGGGTTCACCCGCGATACCGGGCAGTATTTCATGAAGGCCAGCCCCGTGCGCCCCGGCGATTTCATTGAATTCTTCGCCGAGATCGATCTGCTGGGGGGCCTGTCGGCCTGCCCCGGCGGGGATTGTTCGGCAGAACATTCATCTGACGTTGCCGCCTGCCACCCTCTGCTGGTCGAGGTGTTTCAACCCCCCGCCCCCCCCACGGGCTGGATTTCGCCCCCCGTCAACGGCTATGATCGCAGCCACGGGCGTTAGCAGTACCGTTCCACCGTGCTTGCCTGCTCTAACCCGTAGCGGTCGCCATAGGCCCAGCCTGCGGGCAACAGCCGTGCCAGATCGGCGCGGTCTGTGTCCGACAGCGTGATATCGGCAGCGGCGACCCAATCGGACAGATGGTCCGCCGTGCGGGTGCCGGGAATGGGGATCAGGTGGTCGCCTTGCGCCAGCACCCAAGCCAGCGCCAGCGCGGGTGGCGAAAGTCCCCGGTCGTGCGCAAAGGCGCGAAAATCGTCGACCTTCGCGCGATTCAGCGTCCAGTCCGTGCCCTGAAAGCGCGGAATGGTCCGCCGGAAATCGCCCGCCGCAAAGGTGCCGGGATCCAGCGGATCACGCCCGAACGCCCCGCGTGCCAGCGGCGAAAAGGGCACGAACGTCGTGCCCAGTTCGGCGCAGGTCTGGATCAACCCCAGTTCGGGCAGGCGGGACCACAGCGAATATTCATTCTGCACCGCCATGCAGGGCCGCACCGCATGGGCGCGGCGCAATGTGCCGGGGGCGACCTCTGACAGGCCATAGCCGCCGATCTTGCCCTCGTCCATCAGTAGCGACAGGGTTTCCACCACCTCTTCCACCGGGCGATCCGCCTCGCGCCGGTGGATGTAGAACAAGGCGACGTGATCGGTGCCAAGCCGTTTCAGCGATGCGTCCAGTTCCGCGCGCAAATAGGCGTCGGAATTGTCAAACCGGCGCGCGACCCCTGTCACGATGCCCGCCTTCGTGGCGATATGGGGGTGCGCCTTGCGGGTGCGGACCCATTCCCCGATCACTGTTTCGGACACGCCCGCGCCATAGATATTGGCCACGTCCAGAAAGTCGATCCCGTGGTCGCGCGCGGCGTCCAGACAGCGCAGCGATACGTCCAGCGTGGTGGGGCCGAACATGCCACCAAAGCTCATGCAGCCCAGACCGATGGCCGAAACCATGGGACCACCGTTGCCAAGGGCGCGCCGCTTCATGCGAAGGCCGCCTGCAAGGCGATTTCCACCATCGCGCCAAAACTGCGCTCTCGCTGGTCGGCGGGCAGGGCATCGCCGGACAAGATGTGATCGCTGATCGTCAGCACGGCCAGCGCCCTGCGGCCATAGCGGGCGGCCAGGGTGTACAGTTCTGCCGCTTCCATCTCGACGCACAGGGTGCCGTGGCGCTGCAATTCGCGGGAATGATCTTCGCGTTCGTCATAGAAGGTATCCGATGAATAGATGCCTCCGACATGGGTGGGGATGCCTTGCGCAACCGCGATGCGGTACGCGGCGGACAGCAACCCGAAATCGGCAACCGGCGCAAAGTGAAGTTCACGGAAGATGCTGCGCGACGGGCTGCCGCAGGTGGTGGCTGCTTGCGCCAGCACGACATCGCGCACCTTGACGTGGTCCTGCAAAGCCCCGGCCGATCCAATGCGGATCAGGGTTTGCGCACCATAATCGCGGATCAGTTCGTTGGCATAGATCGACAGCGACGGCATCCCCATGCCCGACCCGTGGATCGTGACCGGGTGCCCCTGCCATGTGCCGGTATAGCCCAGCATCCCGCGCACTTCGTTCACCAGAACCGGGTTTTCAAGATAGGTTTCGGCCGCCCAACGGGCGCGATAGGGGTCGCCCGGCAAAAGGACGGTTTCGGCGATTTGCCCCGGTTTCGCGCCGATGTGAAATGTCATTAAGAACCCTCCGATTTCGCGGAAGGCTATGACAGGTGTAGGCTGGGGGAAAGCCCCCGCGCGCGGCGGCCTCAGGCGGCGAGTTCGGCAAAGCTTTCGGCGTTGGGGCAAAAACCGCAATCGGCGGGCTTGGACAGATCGCCCCTTGCCAGCACACGGGTGCAGGCCGCGCGGTCACGGCACGACCCGCAGGTGCCAAGCAGATCCAGATAGGCGGTGTAATCCCGCTTCAGATCCGCAGCGGACAGGTCAAAGATTGCGGCCATGGCGGCCAGACGGCCGGGCACGTCATGCGGCATCAGGGCAAACTGCGTCACCTGTGCGCGCGTCATGCCCAGATCATCAAGGTCGCGGTCGGTCAGGCTGTCGATTTCCTGCACCGAGCGCCACCGGCTTACCAGTTCCTTGATCTTGTCCAGCATCGCATCACCCCTTGGATTGTCCTTGGGGCGGTTGTGACGGTCAGACAGGGGGCGGGCCTTGATCTGGCGCAAGTCGCAGGGCCAGTTTGCAGATGTTTGACGGGATTTCGTCATTCTGCCGCGATGGCGGTACGGTCCACAAGGCCGACGATATCCATCATGATACGGTTCAGTTCGAAATCCTTGGGTGTATAGACAGCAGCCACCCCCATGGCGCGCAGGGTCACGGCGTCCTCGTCGGGGATGATGCCACCCACGATCACGGGAATGTCCGACAGGCCCTTGGCGCGCATCCGGTCCATCACTTCGGCAATCAGGGGGATGTGGCTGCCCGACAGGATCGACAGGCCCAGCACATGCGCGTTCTGATCGGCGGCGGCGCTGACGATTTCCGCAGGGGTCAGGCGGATGCCTTCATAGTGGATGTCCATGCCGCAATCGCGCGCCCGCGCGGAGATCTGTTCGGCGCCGTTGGAATGGCCGTCAAGGCCCGGTTTGCCCATCAGAAATTTCAGCGGGCGACCCAGTTTCGACGACACGGCGGCCACGGCCTCGCGGATCGGCTCCAACCCTTCGGTGCGGTTGGACGGGTTGCGCGACACGCCGGTGGGCGCGCGGTATTCGCCAAAGGCGGCGCGCACGACCGCCCCCCATTCGCCGGTCGTGGCCCCCGCCTTTGCCGCAGCGATGGACGCGGGCATGACGTTTGCCCCACTGGCGGCGGCCTGACGCAGCGCGGTCAAGGCGGCCTGCACCGCAGGTTCATCCCGCGCGGCACGCCATGCGCTCAGTCGGGCGATCTGGTCCGCCTCGGCGTCGGCATCGGCCACCATGATCGACCCGTCACCCGCCGTCAGCGGGCTTTCGGTGGTTTCCACCCAGCGGTTCACACCGACGACGGTGGTTTCCTTGGTTTCGATCTTGCCGATCCGGTCGGCGTTGCTGTCCACCAGACGGCCCTTCATGTATTCGATGGCGGCCACGGCCCCGCCCATCGCGTCGATCTGGGCCAGTTCGGCGCGTGCGCCGTCCTTCAGCGCCGCGACCTTGCGATCAATGGCGGGGTTGCCGTCAAACAGGTCGTCGTATTCCAGAAGGTCCGTCTCATACGCCAGAATCTGCTGCATCCGCAGCGACCATTGCTGATCCCACGGGCGCGGCAGGCCCAACGCCTCGTTCCAGGCGGGCAGTTGCACCGCGCGGGCACGGGCCTTTTTCGACAGCGTCACCGCAAGCATTTCAATCAGGATGCGGTAGACGTTGTTTTCGGGCTGCTGTTCGGTCAGCCCAAGGCTGTTGACCTGCACGCCATAGCGAAAGCGGCGGTATTTTTCATCCGTCACGCCGTAGCGGTTCAGGCAAATCTCGTCCCACAGATCGACAAAGGCGCGCATCTTGCACAGCTCGGTCACAAAGCGGATGCCGGCATTCACAAAGAAACTGATCCGCCCCACCATATTGGCGAAATCGGCGCTGGGCACCTTGCCCTTCAGATCGTCCAGCACGGCGCAGGCGGTGGCCAGCGCAAAGGCCAGTTCCTGTTCCGGCGTCGCCCCCGCCTCTTGCAGATGATAGGAACAGACGTTCATCGGGTTCCATTTGGGCAGATGCTTTTGCGTATAGGCCGCAATGTCGGTGATCATCCGCAGGGATGGTTTGGGCGGGCAGATATAGGTGCCGCGCGACAGGTATTCTTTGATGATGTCGTTCTGCACTGTGCCTTGCAGGGCCGCCACGTCCGCGCCCTGTTCTTCGGCCACCGCGATATACAGTGCCAGCAACCACGGCGCCGTCGCGTTGATCGTCATCGAGGTGTTCATCTGCTCCAAAGGGATATCCCGGAACAGCGCGCGCATGTCGCCCAAGTGGGCCACCGGCACGCCGACCTTGCCCACCTCGCCGCGCGCAAGGTCGTGGTCGCTGTCATAGCCCGTCTGCGTCGGCAGATCGAAGGCGACCGACAGGCCGGTTTGCCCCTTGGCCAGATTGCCCCGGTACAACGCGTTCGAGGCTGTGGCGGTGGAATGGCCCGCGTAGGTGCGGAAAAGCCAGGGCTGGTCCTTGCGGGTGGTCATGGCGGGCCTCTTTGTGAATCAGTTCAGCAACATTGTTACGCAAAGATGTCAGTAGCGGACATAATGTGTCCATGTCAATTCGCCGCGTTGCGGCATTCCGTGCTGCAAGCGCCACATTCATCTGCGGGCCATTGCATTTCGCCGCGCGATGCACAAATCAATAGCGAAGACATCACCAACGGGTTTGTGCCATGGCCTTTCTTGCTCGGACGTTCACGCTGATTGCGGCTGGCCTGCTCGCTGGCACCGCAGCACAGGCGCAGGACCGCGCCGTTACGGTGGTGAACGAAACCGCCTTCACAATCGTCAGTTTCTTCGGATCGAGCAGTTCCGCACAGGACTGGGGTTCCGACAAACTGGCCGGTGATCCGCTTGCGCCGGGGGCAGAGCGGCTGATCGACTTCAATGACGGCAGCGGCTTGTGCTTTTACGATCTGCGCGCGGTGTTTGAAGACGGCGACGAATCCGTTCGCGAAGGGTTGGACATCTGCGCCGGTGTGTCGCGGTTTGTTCTGAACTGACACCGCGAAACGCTTTACAAGCGGGCAATTCCCTTTCAGCCTGCCGTTTATGACGGCGACGGTCGAACTTCCCCTGTGGCTTGTGGTTCTGGTGATCGGCCTGTCGGCCATCGCGGCGCTGGACCGCATTCTTGCCCCGTCCGTGCGCTGGTTCTTTCGCAGACGGATGGAACGGGCCGTGGCCGCGCTGAACGAACGGCTGGAACGCCCGATCGAACCGTTCAAGCTGGCGCATCGCCATGACATGATCCTGCGCCTGGCCTATGACCCCAAGGTGATGGAGGCGGTGGCCGAACACGCCGCCGAAACCGGCGTTCCCCCGACAGTGGCGTTCGAGGAGGCCCGCGCCTATGCGCGCGAGATCGTTCCAGCCTTTTCCGCGACGATGTATTTCGGCTTTGCCATTCAGGCCACGCGCTGGCTGTCGCGCAGGCTGTACCGGGTGCGGATCGGCAAGGTCGATGCCGCCATTGCCCAGATCGACCGGAACGCGACGGTGGTCTTTGTGATGAACCATCGCAGCAACATGGATTATGTGCTGGTGACATGGCTGGTCGCGGACCGGTCGGCGATTTCCTATGCGGTGGGCGAATGGGCGCGGGTCTGGCCCTTGTCGCGTCTGATCCGGGGGATGGGGGCCTATTTCATCCGCCGCAATTCGCGCAACGCGCTGTATCGGCGTGTCTTGGCCCGCTATGTCCAGATGGCTGCCGCCGAAGGTGTGGCGCAGGCGATATTTCCCGAAGGCGGGCTAAGCCTTGATGGACGCGTCGGCAACGCGCGGTTGGGTCTGCTTAGCTATTTCGTGACGGGGTTTGAACCCGGCCAACGGGATATCGTCTTTGTGCCGGTCGGTCTGGCCTATGACCGCGTGTTGGAAGACCGCCTGTTGACCGAGGCGCAGGTAACCGGCGTGCGACGCTTTCGCGCCAACCCCCTTAGTATCATCCTGTTCATAACGCGCACCGTCCTGCGGATGCTGCGCGGGCGGTTCCCGGGCTTTGGCACGGCTGGTGCCGCTTTTGGTACGCCTGTGTCCCTGCGGGCCTTTCTTGCGCAAGCGCCGGATGATCCCACGGTCGCATTGGGGGCAAGGCTGATGGAGGGTATTGCCCGCGTCGTGCCGATCTTGCCGGTTCCTCTGGTGGCGGCGGCATTGGCCGAAGGCCCCGCCGACCGCGCCACGCTGTTGATACGGATGCAGGCGTTGTCCGGTCGGTTGCTGGCCCATGACGCGGTGTTAAAAATCCACCCCGACGGCATGGAGCGGACAATGGACGAAGGTCTGGCCCCCCTGATCGCGCGCGGCATCCTGACACCGGATATCCAGCCTGCGCCGGGCAGTGACGCACTTTTGGCCTTTTATGCGGCACCTGTGGCGCAACGCCTGTCCCTGCCCTAGTTTCTGCGATGCGGCGGACATAAAATTACAAAATATCCGTCGTGACTATTGCAAAGTTGCGTAGACGTCCATAATCCTTGCCTCAGACCCGCCGATTCTGCGGCGCGGCATTTCATGCGGGAGGCAAAGGGGATGGCTTTGGACACACAACACAACGTGGTCGCCTATGATGCGCCCAAGAAAGACCTGTACGAATTGGGCGAAATGCCGCCCTTGGGTCATGTCCCCGCCAAGATGTATGCTTGGGCCATCCGGCGCGAACGGCACGGCGACCCGGAACAGGCCATGCAGGTCGAAGTGGTGGATACCTGGGCCATCGACAGCCACGAGGTGCTGGTGATGGTCATGGCTGCAGGCGTCAATTACAACGGTGTCTGGGCGGCCCTTGGCCAGCCCATCAGCCCCTTTGACGGCCACAAGCAACCGCATCACATCGCCGGCTCTGACGCTTCTGGCATCGTCTGGGCGGTGGGTGACAAGGTCAAGCGCTGGAAAGTTGGCGACGAGGTGGTGATCCACTGCAATCAGGACGACGGCGACGACGAAGAATGCAACGGCGGCGACCCGATGTTTTCGCCCAGCCAGCGCATCTGGGGCTACGAGACGCCGGATGGGTCGTTCGCGCAGTTCACCCGCGTGCAGGCGCAGCAATTGATGCCCCGTCCCAAGCATCTGACGTGGGAAGAATCCGCCTGCTACACGCTGACGCTGGCCACAGCGTACCGGATGCTGTTCGGCCACGAACCGCATGACCTGAAGCCCGGCCAGAACGTGCTTGTCTGGGGCGCATCGGGCGGTCTTGGGTCTTTTGCGATCCAGTTGATCAACACGGCCGGTGCCAACGCCATCGGCGTTATCAGCGAAGAGGACAAGCGCGAGTTTGTGATGTCGCTGGGCGCAAAAGGCGTGATCAACCGCAAGGATTTTTCCTGCTGGGGCCAGTTGCCCAAGGTCAACAGCCAAGAATACAACAACTGGCTGAAAGAGGCGCGCCGCTTTGGCAAGGCGATCTGGGACATCACCGGCAAGGGCGTCAACGTCGACATGGTGTTCGAACACCCCGGCGAGGCGACATTCCCGGTATCCTCACTGGTGTGCAAGAAAGGCGGCATGGTCGTCATCTGTGCAGGCACCAGCGGATTCAACTGCACCTTTGACGTCCGCTATATGTGGATGCACCAGAAGCGCCTGCAGGGAAGCCACTTTGCGCATCTGAAGCAGGCGGCGGCGGCGAACAAGCTGATGGTGGAACGCCGTATCGACCCCTGCATGTCCGAGGTGTTCGATTGGGCCGACATCCCCAAGGCCCACACCAAGATGCTGCGCAATCAGCACAAGCCGGGCAATATGGCGGTGCTGGTCCAAACCCCCCGCGCGGGTCTGAAAACGTTTGAAGACGCGCTAGAGGCCAGTCTGCGCGGGTGAGGCAAGCATTGACCAGATTGCAACCGCCGGCTGAAAGGTCGGCGGTTTTATCATTTTAATAGCTTTTGGATTTGTTCTGAAATTGGCAACAGTTTGTTGTAAATTGTATGGCTACTCTCTGCCCTGAGCAGAGTGCTATGCTTTTTCACTGTATGTCGCAGTTTCCAGGGAACGGTGTAATGAGTCATGAGTGGATTTTTGACGTGCTGACTGACCTGCGCGCCTACGCCAAAAAGAATGACCTGCCACGCACCGCCGAAATGGCCGCCGAGATGATACATGTCGCGCGGTCGGAAATTCCGGTGGTCCGGCAGATCGGCGGAAAAGGCGTTCCCGATCCATCAGACGAACGGCCGAACTAACGCAGGCCCCCCTCGCATCTTCGGATGGGGGCCTTTATGGTCGCGCGCATGAAAGTGCCCGCGCTGTCCTTTTCCGATGATCAGGCCGAAGCCTTCGACCGTGTGGCGGCCGAACTGATCGGTCATGGTATCGACATCACCAACGGCGAGCTGTCGCCCATATCGGACGGAAAGTCGTCTGTTCTGGCGGTGATCGGCAAGGCCGGATCGGGCAAGACCATGCTGCTGGGCGCGCTGTACAAGGCGCTGGTGGCGGCGGGGGTCGATGTTGTATCGGGCGATTATGAAGGCAAGCGCCGCAAGGATCGGCGGACGCTGGCCATTCTTGCGCCCACCAACAAGGCGGCCAGCGTGCTGCGCCTGCGCGGCGTGCCCGCGACCACGATCCACCGCATCCTGTATACCCCGCTGTACGATCCGCAATACGAACGGATCGCCGAATGGCTGACCGGGCAGGGCGACCGCCCAGCTGTCGAAGGGCTGACCGATCTGGCGCTGGACCGGGCCTTTGCCTTTTATCAGCAGGTGGAATCCATCCCCGGTGCGCTGGCGGCGGCGGGCTTGAAGGGGTCAGATTTCATCAAGGGCTGGAAACGGCGTGAAGAGCCCTTGGACGTGGGATTTGTCGATGAATCCTCGATGCTGGATGAACGCCAGTTTGACGACCTGCGCGAGATTTTCCCATCGCTCGTCCTGTTCGGCGATCCGGCACAGTTGGCCCCGGTCGGCCAGTCCGGCGAGATGGTCTTTGACAAGCTGGGCGACACCCGCCGCCTGATCCTGAGCCGGATCCACCGTCAGGCCGAAGACAACCCGATCCTCGATCTGGCCCACGCCTTGGCCGATGACCGCCTGACGTTCGAAGATTTTGAACGCATGGTTGAATCTGCTGCGCGCCGGGATGACCGCGTGGTGTTGGCCGAACGGGTTGATGCCGACCTGATGGCGCGCAGCCCGGTGCTGGTCTGGCGTAATGTCACCCGCATCCGGCTGATCACCGCATTCCGCACCGCGCATGGCGCACCCGACGATCAGTTATTGCCGGGCGAGCCGTTGATTTGCGACGGAATCGAACTGCCGCTGAAGCACCGCAAGAAACGCATCGATCTGGAGGCGCGCGGCCTGATCAAAGGCGCGCAGGTGATCTATCTTGGACCGGGAAATCGCGACGGATTTGCCAAGCTGCATGTGGTGGGTGCCGAAGAACCGCAGGTTTCGGCGGCCTCGATCATCAAGATCGAACGCCCGGATGAGGAAGAACCCTTCATCCCCTCTGCCGCGCGGATGGGGGCCGCCTTTCTGCACGGGGCGGCGGTGACGATCCATAAAGCCCAAGGCAGCCAGTGGGAAACCGTGCAGGTCTTTGCCCCCGATCTCTATGCCGCAGCGCAGGCGGGCCGGTCCGAAGCAGGCGTTCCCCTGTGGAAGCGTTTGGCCTATGTCGCCATCACGCGCGCGGAAAAGCGGCTGCTTTGGGTGGTGCGAAACCGTCTGGCCTTACCTCGCACCCCCCTGACCGTGGCCGATCTGCGCAGCGGTCCGGCACCCCTTGCGTTGGCGGCGCAGGCGGCCGATTAGGCGACGCCTTGCGCGCACCCCTTCGCTGCGGCTAGGTTGAAACACTGATCAGGAGGCCACGATGCGCTGCGTTTTCGTCCAGTTCCGCTGCACCCCCGGCAAGACCTACGAGGTCGCCGAAGCGATCTATGACCGCGAGGTGGTCAGCGAGTTGTATTCCACCAGCGGCGAATACGACCTGATCGCCAAGGTCTATATCCCGGATGAAGAGGACGTCGGCCACTACCTGTCGGGCAAGTTGTTCGATATTCCCGGCATCGTGCGCACCCTTACTACAATGACCTTCAAGGCGTTCTGACCCCGGCAGAAGAAGGGGCTTTCAGCCCCCTCGGCGCGGGCCGCGCCTCACCCCCGAGGATATTTCAGGCAGAGAGGAAGATCAAAGCCAGTCCGACCGGCCTGTTCCCACGGCGTCGGCAACGTTTGCGTGACCATCGCGGGCCAGCAGCGCGTCAAGGCCATGCACAAGTTGCGGGATCAGCGAAATCCCTTCGTACACCATGGCAGTATAGACCTGCACGGCGGACGCCCCGGCGCGGATCTTGGCATAGGCCTGTTCGGGCGTGCTGATCCCCCCGACGCCGATCAGCGGCAAGGCGCCGTTCGTCAGTTGCGACAACCGCGCAAGCGTGCGGGTCGATTTTTCAAACAACGGAGCCCCCGACAGCCCGCCCGCCTGATCCCTATGCGGGCTGGTCAGCCCGTCCCGCGACAGGGTGGTGTTTGTGGCGATGATGCCCGCGATACCTGCGGAAAGCGCCACCTCGGCCACTTCGGCCAAATCGCTGTCGGTCAGGTCGGGCGCGATTTTCAGAAAGACCGGAATGGGCCGGGCAAGCCCTGCGCGTGTGTCCATCACCCCGGCCAGCAGGGCCGTCAGCGCCGCGCGCCCTTGCAGATCGCGCAGCTTTTCGGTGTTGGGGCTGGACACATTGACGGTGGCAAAATCGACAAAGGCCCCGCAGGTGGCCAGCACCTGTGCAAAATCGGCGGCCCGGTCGGCGCTGTCCTTGTTGGCCCCCAGGTTCAGACCGACCGGCACCAAGCCGACCTTGCGCGCGGCAAGGCGGGCGGCGATTGCCGTCATGCCATCGTTGTTGAAACCGAAGCGGTTGATTGCCGCGCGGTCTTCGGTCAGCCGAAAGAGGCGCGGTTTGGAATTGCCGGGTTGCGCGCGCGGTGTGGCGGCCCCCACCTCGACAAAGCCGAAACCTGCGCGTGTCAGGGGCGACAGGGAGGTTGCATTCTTGTCATAACCCGCAGCAAGGCCCACCGGGTTTGCCAAGGCCATCCCCGCCAGCGAGGTGGCCAGACGGCCCGATGTCAAAAGCCCCGGCAGCGGCACCAACCCCGATTGCAGCGCCCGCAACGACAGACCATGCGCGGTTTCGGGATCGAACCGGTGCAAGACGGCCAAAGCGGCACGTTCCAGCACGCTCACCATAACCCCTCAGGGAAGATGTGGCCTGTCGCCCCAAGAGGCAGGGATTTGTCCCAGACCACCTCGTCCAGCCGCAGCCTGCGATACAGATGGGGGAACAGCGCGCCGCCACGCGACGGCTCCCATTTCAGGTCGGGGCCAAGGGCATCGCTGCGAAAGGCAACCAGCACCAGATCGCTTTCGGTGGCGAAATGGCGGGCGGCGGTTTCGGCAAGTTGGGTCGATGTCGAAAAATGGATGAACCCATCCGACAGATCGACCGGCGCACCCGCCGTTTCACCGGCGGCGCGGAAGGCATCCCATTCGGGGCGGCGGAAAATCTTGAAGATCAGCATGCCCCTTCCTGCACCGCGCCCGTTTTGCGGTCAATGCCGCTTGCGTCATCGGCCTGTCGCAAGGTCAGTGGAGGATGGTTTTGACTCAAGCCCCCGGCCTGTTGCAGGCTGGGACCCTGAACCAACACGGGAGATTTTGAAAATGCGGACGGTTTTTTTGACGTCTGTCGCCGGATTGGCGCTGTCGGCGGGCAGCGCTGCAGCGGATTACACGCTGCACGTGCTGCATATCAACGATCTGCACAGCCGGATCGAAGCGATCAACGCCTTTGATTCGACCTGTTCCGCCGAAGAGGCGGCGGAAAACAAATGCTTTGGCGGTGTCGCCCGCGTGGCCACCAAGATCAACGAATTGCGCGATGCCCTGACGGCCGAGGGCAAGAATGTCATCGTGCTGGACGCGGGCGACCAGTTTCAGGGCAGCCTGATGTACACGACCTACAAGGGCGCGGTCGAGGCCGAGTTCATGGAAAAGATCGGTTTTGACGCCATGGCCGTCGGCAACCACGAGTTTGACGATGGTCCCGAAGGGTTGGCGGGGTTTCTGGACAAGGTGACCTTTCCGGTGATTTCGGGGAATATCGACGTCAGCACCTCGAACGTGTTGGCGGGGCGAGTGCAGAACCATATCGTGCTGGATGTGGGCGGCCAGAAGATCGGCATCATTTCTGCGCTGGCGACCGATACGGTTGAAACATCCAGCCCCGGCCCGAACGTGATCTTTACCGACGAGATTGACAGCCTGAAGGCCGATGTTGCCGCACTTGAGGCCGAAGGTGTGACCAAGATCATCGCCCTGACCCATGTCGGTTACAAGCGCGACCAGGAAATTGCTGCCGCCGTGCCGGGCCTTGATGCCGTGGTGGGCGGGCATTCGCACACGTTTCTGTCAGCCACCGATCCCAAACGGATCGGGGCCTATCCCACCTGGGTCAGCCAAGATAGCGGCGTGATGGTGCCGGTGGTGCAAGCCTATGCCTATTCCAAATATCTGGGTCATGCCGAACTGACCTTTGATGATGATGGGAACCTGATCTACGCGGGTGGCAACACGATCCTGCTGGATTCGTCGGTCATCCCCGACCCCGAGATTGAGGCGCGGGTCAAGGAACTCGCCGGTCCGATTGAAGAGCTGAAGGCGCGGGTGGTTGCGGAAACGGCGGACGTGATCGACGGCAGCCGTGAAACCTGTCGTCAGATCGAATGCCAGATGGGCAACCTTGTGGCCGACGCGATGCTGGACCGGGTCAAGGATCAGGGCGTGACCATCGCCATCGCCAATGGCGGGGGATTGCGCGCGTCGATCGACGCAGGGCCTGTGACGATGGGCGAGGTGCTGACAGTGCTTCCGTTCCAGAACACGCTTGCCACGTTCGACGTGACGGGGGCCGATGTGGTGGCCGCCTTGGAAAACGGCGTCAGCCAGCTGGAGGATGGCGCAGGGCGTTTCGCGCAGGTGGCGGGATTGAAATACACCTTCGATCCGGCGCAACCGGCGGGGGCGCGGGTGTCGGATGTGATGGTGCTGGTGGGCGGCGACGCCTGGGCGCCGATTGATCCTGCCGCGACCTATCTGGCTGTCACCAACAACTATGTGCGCGGCGGCGGGGATGGCTACAAGATGTTCGTAAACGCTGCCAACGCTTATGACTTTGGTCCCGATCTGGCTGATGTGACGGCGGAGTATCTGGCCAAGAACATGCCCTATACCCCGTTCCTGGATGGCCGCATCACGCGGAAATAATCTGATTGCGCCCCGGTCTTGTGCCGGGGCGTTTTCATTCGTGGCAAGGGTGGCTATCTTGTCCCCATGTGCGGTCGTTTCACCATCACCCATCCCAACGATGCGCTGGCGCGGTTGTTTGATGCCGTGCCGGGCAACGACCTGCCGCCCAGCCCGCGTTTCAACATCTGCCCGACGACACCCATTACCGTGGTGACGTCTGACAACGGCGCCCGCCGTTTGCGTGCGATGCGATGGGGGCTGTTGCCGCGCTGGTACAAGACGCCGACCGACGGGCCGCTGATCATCAACGCCCGGTCCGACACCGTGGCCGTCAAGCCCGCGTTCCGCGAGGCGATCCGCGAACGCCGGTGCATCGTGCCTGCCAGCGGGTTTTACGAATGGAACGAAGGTCCGCAGGGCGAACGTTTGCCTTGGTATGTCACGCGTCGCGATGGCCAGCCGATGGCCTTTGCCGCCTTGTGGAACCGCTGGGACGGGGTCGGCGGCCCGCTGGACACTGTCGCCATGGTCACTACCGACGCGGGCGAGGGCATGGCAGCGATCCATCACCGTGAACCGGTCATCCTTGACCCTGCCGATTGGCCACTGTGGCTGGGCGAGGCGGGGCATGGCGCTGCAGTTCTGATGAAGCCGGTCGCAGCAAGCGTTCTGCAAGCGCACCGGGTTGAGCCGCGCGTGAATTCCAATCGTGCCGAAGGGCCGGGCCTGATCTTGCCAATGGCGTCATGAACGTGCCGCATGGTCTTGCACTTGGCCGGGTGGGGGGTTATTTAAGGCGCAGCGCGGGCATTGTGTAATGGTAAGACCTTAGCCTTCCAAGCTAAAGACGCGGGTTCGATTCCCGCTGCCCGCTCCAACCCCACCACCCTCGCCGACTTGAAACAAGGAATTTTCGCACGAAAATTCTTCGCGCACCGCCTGGACGGGGCGCTAGGGGTTACAGGTTGTCCGCCTGCGGCATTCCCAGCACATGAAAGCCACCATCGACGCGGACGATTTCGCCCGTGGTAAAACAGCCGTAGTCGGATGCCAGCCAGACCGCCGTGCCGCCAACCGCCTCCAGCGTGGCGTTCGACCGCAGGGGGGCGTTCGATTCCGTGTGGCGATAAGTGGCGCGTGCGCCGCCGATGGCAGCACCCGCCAGCGTCTTCATCGGGCCGGGCGATACCGCGTTGACGCGGATCTTTTGCGGACCCAGATCATTGGCCAGATACCGGACAGAACTTTCCAGCGCCGCCTTGGCGACCCCCATGACGTTGTAATTCGGCGTGACCCGGTTCGACCCGCCATAGGTCAGCGTGATCAGCGCGCCGCCATCCGGCATCAGTTCGGCCGCACGGCGCGACACATCAATGAAGCTGTAGCAGGAAATCGCCAGCGAGTTCGTAAAGTTGGCAAGGCTGGTGTTGATGAAACGCCCGGTCAATTCGTTCTTGTCGGAGTAGGCGATGGCATGGATGACGAAATCCAGCGTGCCCCACTCTTCCTTCAGCCGGGCAAAACAGGCGTCCATCGACGCCGCGTTCATCACATCGACATCGACCAGAAACGACGACCCGACCGATGCGGCCAAAGGTTCGACCCGCTTGCCAAAAGCATCGCCCTGATAGGAAAACGCAAGCTCGGCCCCTTCTGACGCCATCGCACGGGCAATGCCCCAGGCAATCGACCGTTCGTTGGCTACGCCCATGACAAGCCCGCGCTTGCCCTTCATCAGATCGGCCATGTCCGTCCCCCTGTTCCGGCTGTTGATGTCAGCCGAGATACTTGCTCATTACCAAAGTCGCATTCGTACCACCAAAGCCAAAGCTGTTGGACAGAACCGAGTCAAGCTTTACGCCTTCGCGCAGTTCGGTCACGATTTCAGAGGGATCAAGGGCCGGGTCCAGCGTCACCACGTTTGCGGACGCGGCGATGAAATCATTGTTCATCATGATCAGCGAATAGATCGCCTCATGCACGCCGGTCGCACCAAGGCTGTGGCCGGTCAACGACTTGGTCGACGCGACGGGCGGTGTCGTGCCCTTGCCAAAGACGCGGCGGATCGCCTCCATCTCGGTCACGTCGCCCACGGGGGTGCTGGTGCCGTGGCTGTTGATATAGTCGATCTTGCGGCCCTCGGGCAGGGTCGCCACTGCCAGACGCATCGACCGTTCGCCACCTTCGCCGGAAGGCGCGACCATGTCATAACCGTCGGACGTCGCCCCGTAACCGGTCACCTCGCCATAGATCTTGGCCCCGCGCGCAAGGGCGTGGTTCAATTCCTCAAGCACCACAGTGCCGCCGCCGCCCGCGATCACGAACCCGTCGCGGGTCGCGTCATAGGTGCGCGAGGCGGTGGCAGGTGTGTCGTTGTACTTGCTGCTCATTGCGCCCATCGCGTCGAACAGACAGGACAGGGTCCAGTCCAGTTCTTCGCCACCGCCGGCAAAGACGATGTCCTGCTTGCCCATCTGGATCAGTTCGACCCCATTGCCGATGCAATGGGCCGATGTCGAACAGGCCGAGGTGATCGAATAGTTCACACCCTTGATCTTGAACGGGGTGGCCAGGCAGGCCGAGTTTGTCGAGGACATGCAGCGGGTGACCATGAAGGGCCCCATCCGCTTTGGCGCGCCCTTTTCGATGACGATCTGGTGCGCCTGAAAGAAGTTCGATGTCGATGGCCCGCCCGACCCCATGATCAGGCCCGACCGTTCGTTCGACACGTCCTGCGGTTCCAACCCGGAATCGGCAATCGCCTGACGCATGGCGATAAAGTTGTAGGCAGCCCCCGGCCCCATGAACCGCAGGTCGCGCTTGTCGATGTGATCTTCCAGCACGATCTGCGGCATGCCGTGGACCTGTGACCGGAAACCGTGTTCGGCGTATTCCGGCGCAAAGACGATGCCCGACCGGCCCGCGCGCAGGCTGGCCTCGACCTCGGTCGCATCGTTGCCGATGGGCGAGACGATACCTATGCCGGTGATGACGACGCGACGCATGGCGTGCTCTCCTCTTTTTTCAAACGCGGGCAGGGGGTCAGTTCGCCGAAAGGGCGACCTTCATGTCCTTGACCTGATAAATCACTTCGCCGTCCGCCTCGACGATGCCGTCGGCCACGCCCATCGTCAGGCGGCGGGTCTGAATGGCCTTGGTGAAATCAACGGTGTAGCGCAGCATCTTGCGGTCAGGGCGGACCATGCCGGTCAGCTTTACCTCGCCGACCCCCAGCGCATAACCGCGCCCCTGCCAGCCACGCCATCCCAGATTGAAGCCGGTCAACTGCCACAGCCCGTCCAGGCCAAGGCAACCGGGCATGATCGGATTGCCGGGAAAGTGGCAGGCAAAGAACCAAAGGTCGGGGTGGATGTCGAATTCGGCCACCACATGACCCTTGCCATGCGCGCCGCCGTCTTCGGAGATCTCGGTGATGCGGTCCATCATCAGCATCGGGGGTTCGGGAAGCTGGGCGTTGCCGGGACCAAACAGTTCCCCGCGCGCGCATTTCAGCAAAGCTTCCTTGTCAAAGCTTGTCGGATAATCCCCCATCAGCGCCGGTTCCCCCTGCCATTTGTGCCTTTGGCTATTGGCTCCGTGTAGCACCGGCACGGAAGCGGTGGCAAGGGCGGCAGGTTCGCAGCCGGGGCGTTACGCGCCCGCTCGCGCGAATGCGACTGATTTTCATTTGAAAAGCGGGCCGCCCGCGCCCTATATAAGGGGAAAGAGGCATGTTGATGGAACTGATGACGCTGAACGCACAGAAACGGGGAACCGAATGGTTGGCGCGGGGGGGCCTGCGCCCGACGCGGCAGCGCCTGTCGCTGGCGACGCTGCTGGTGGGGGACGGTGAAAACCGGCACGTCACTGCTGAAAGCCTGTTCGCCCTGTCCACTCAGTCAGGCGAAAAAGTCAGTCTTGCCACGGTGTACAACACCCTGCGCGCTTTTTGCGAGGCAGGCCTGATGCAAGAGGTCGTGGTTGACGGCGCGCGCAGTTATTTTGACACGCGCATGGATGATCACCCGCATTTCTACTGGGAAGATAGCCACGATCTGACCGACGCGCCTGCCGATCAATTGCGCATCACCGGCCTGCCCGATGCACCCGAAGGCATGCAGGTCGCCCGCGTTGATGTGGTGATCCGGCTCAAACGGGCCTGACCGTTCCTGCCCGGTTCGTCTGCCGATAAATCCTGTGCCAAAGAAGGCTGTTTTGCATTAGCCTGAGCGCGCAAACTGCGCATGCCTGATTGCGTTCCCGGACTGACAATCGGACCTTAGGTTTCAACGGACCGAAGTCGAAAGCTGGGGAAGGCGCAGCGGCGACTTACCGACGCACAACAACCGACGAAAGGGGATAAGATGGACTATGTCGATGGATTCGTTTGCTCCGTACAAGATGGCAACCGTGACGCCTATCTGAAGAACGCAACCGATATGGCCGCGATCTTCAAAGAGAATGGTGCGCTGCGCGTCGTGGAATCCTGGGGGGATGATGTGCCGGAAGGCAAAGTCACCTCGTTCTCGATGGCGGTCAAGAAAGAGCCGGGCGAGACGGTGGTGTTTTCCTTTGTCGTCTGGCCGTCCAAACAGGTGCGCGATGCGGGCTGGGCCGCCATGATGAAAGACCCGCGCGTCACCGAAAACACCAATATGCCTTTTGACGGCAAGCGGCTGATCTATGGCGGTTTTCAGGTGATCCTGGACAGCTAGTTCATCGGTCTGGCGCAGTCAGAACCACTGACCACTTTCCATCAGCCCCAGATTGAGCAGTTGCTGTGAATGCCATTCGAACCGGGCAGAGTTGTGCCAGCGGAACGTCTTTATTTCGCCGCGTGATCCGGGGTTAGTCTTCAACGCCTTGGCTGTGCGGAACGAGCAGATGGCACCTGTCAGGTTGTTGTGCCACGGGCAGGCGTAGGTGTTGTATTCTTCATCGTCAAAGGTGAAGTTCGGGCGCAGGTGCAGGCCCGGCTTTGCCTTGAACAGGGATATCCTGTCGATCTTGCGGCGGTCGAAGGGCACATGTTCTTCGAACCGCCACCGCAGACCGCCAAAGAAATCAAGCTGCCGCTCTTTTGGGTTCCAGTTGTTGGCAGGATCTTTCCGCGCCAGCGCGTAATACCCCGACCTGTCCAGATGCGCCTTTTCGACCGATACGGCGTTGGGATGGCGCGTCAGGTCGGGGGCATACAGATCGACCACATAAGTCAGCATCGCATCTCGCCGTTCTTCGGCATGAAAGGCAAGCATTTCGCGCACGTTGCGCGTTTCGCAAAACGGGTGGAACAGGTATTCCGCATTAAAGCAGTAATACAGCCAGATCCCCGGCGCGGCTTCAATCACCGCATTCACCGCCAAGACAAGTGCCGAGTCGGCATAAACGTCGTAATCGACGCGGTGAACCAGCGCCTCAAGCTGGGGGGCAAGCGTCAGGTCGGCAAGGGCCAGCAACACCACCGTGCGAAACCCTGCGGTCAGATGGTGGCGCAGGGTGGTATCCACCTCCACCGGATCTTCGGCCATGATGATCGCAACCGGGCCAGAGGCAAGGGCGGCCCGGCCTTCGGTCAGAAACGCTGATAACCCGTCATACCGCATAAATGGCGTGCCCCACCTGCCTTGTGCGCGACAAGACTCGGTCAAGACCGCTGCCATTGCAACCCCCGGCGGGCGGGGTGGCGTTGCACCCACCAGCACTTTGCGTGTAATGAAGGCGATCCTGCGAACGGGTGCGACAATGGCCGAACCAAAAAAGCTGTTCATCAAGACCTACGGGTGTCAGATGAACGTCTATGACAGCGAACGCATGGCGGAAACGCTGGGCGCGGATGGGTATGTCGCCACCGATACCGCCGAAGACGCGGACATGGTCCTGATCAACACCTGCCATATCCGCGAAAAGGCGTCTGAAAAGCTGTATTCTGATCTGGGTCGGCTGCGGCCGTTGAAGCTGGCCAAGCCCGATCTGAAGATCGGCGTCGCCGGTTGTGTCGCCCAGGCCGAAGGGGCCGAGATTTTGCGGCGGATGCCGCTGGTCGATCTGGTAGTCGGACCACAAAGCTATCACCGGTTGCCGGATATGGCGCGCAAGTCGGGCGGCGGGGTCAAGGCGCTGGACACCGATTTCCCGACCGAAGACAAGTTTGACCATCTGCCGGAACGCAAGGCGCTGCGCGGTCCATCCGCCTTTCTGACGGTGCAGGAAGGCTGCGACAAGTTCTGCGCCTTTTGCGTCGTGCCCTATACGCGCGGGGCCGAAGTAAGCCGCCCGGTTGCACGTCTGTTGGCCGAGGCACGGGGGCTGGTCGAAAAGGGTGTCAAGGAAATCACCCTGCTGGGGCAGAACGTCAACGCCTATCACGGCGCGCAGGATGGGCAGGACTTTGGCCTTGCCCGGTTGATCCGCGCCTTGGCGCAGGTGGATGGCCTGGAACGCATCCGCTACACCACAAGCCACCCCAATGACATGGAAGACGACCTGATCGCCGCCCATGGCGACGAGGCGAAACTGATGCCCTATCTGCATCTGCCGGTGCAATCGGGCAGCGACCGCATCCTGAAAGCGATGAATCGCAAACATACCGCAGACCACTACCTGCGCCTGATCGACCGCATCCGGGCCGCGCGGCCCGACATCCTGTTGTCGTCCGACTTCATCGTCGGCTTTCCGGGTGAAACGGAGGCCGATTTTGCGGCAACCCTTGATCTGATCCGCGCTGTCGGCTTTGGTCAGGCGTACAGCTTCAAGTACTCTGCCCGTCCGGGCACACCCGCCGCCGAAAAGCCGGGCGTGGATGCGAGTGTGGCCGATGATCGTCTGGCGCAGGTGCAGGCGCTGTTGACCGCCCAGCAAAAGGCGATACAGGCCGCCATGGTTGGGCACGAGGTCAACGTTCTGTACGAGAAAGCGGGCCGGATGCCGGGGCAGATGGTGGGGAAGTCCGACCATCTGCACGCCGTCCACGTCACCGATCCAGATGCTGCGCCCGGCGATCTGGTCCGGGTTCGCATAGCGGCGGCCAGCAGCAATTCGCTGGCAGGCGCGCGAATCTGATCGGCTGCCGTTTCCGTTTCAACGACAATACCTCACTTTCCGTTGCAAGATACACGCGGAGGAAACCAAGCATTGTCTGAATGCTTTGGAATGTCGAAATTCCCCTTTACTTGTCGGGCCAGCGGCGGCATCTCTGGGGATGAGTATTTGTTAAGTGGTGACGTGTTAACGAGGAGGGCTTCGGCTTGTTGCGATACTCGCGAAACGTGCTTTTGGGCATGGTCTGCGCCTTGGTGTCTTATCTGACCCCCACAGTGGCACCTGTCCAGGAAACCCCCGAAATCGCTGGCCGCATCGAATGGGGCATTTGGGTCGATGATGACGGCTGCATGCATTGGTGGGCGGATGGCGGCATCGAAGGCTACATGGTGCCCCGGCGTGATCCAAAGTCGGGCAAACCCGTCTGTCTGAAGCAGAACCTGTGCATGGTGGAAAACACCGACACGATGTTCGCGACCGACAGCGCAACGCTGACAGCCTCCGGTCGCCAGTACCTTGACGGGTTCTTCCGCAACTCGGGCGCGTTTGGATATGCTGTCTATGGCCACACCGACAGCCGTGCGTCGGACGAATACAACATGGATCTGTCCAGGCGCAGGGCTGCCGCTGTGGCGGATGTCGCACGGTCGGTAGGTGCGGCCGTGGAACGAGAGATGGGCTTTGGCGAACGCCAACCGCGCGCGTCTAACGCAACTGCGGCCGGGATGCAGCAAAATCGCCGCGTCGAAGTCGTCTGCTACAGGTGGTAATTGTATGACTATGTATTCGCTGCCCCGGACGGGCATTATGTTGCTGGTGGCCATAAGCCTTTCAGGCTGTATCGAAGGAACCGGGCCTTATGTCCAAAGCCCGAACACGGTCATCGCGACCGGGCTGGACAAAGGGCGGGACAAGGGCATTCTTGAAAATGGCCGCGCCGCCATCGCCTATGACCCGGATGGTTGCCAGAACTGGCTGATCGACGACGGGCTTGAGGGGTATTCCTCTCCTCGGTATGATCCGGTTACCGGACTGCCGATCTGCAACAACCAGTTTCCCCCCGGCACCGTCCTGAAGAACTACCAGACAAATACGACCGGAATGACAGACCGGGTTTCCGGGCCAGGGCGCAGCACGGTCGTGCGCGGGAACTGATCGAACCGGATGTCGGTTAAAAGGCCGTGGCGCAATGCCACGGCCTTTTGCGTTTGGGCGGCGAAGATTTCGGCCCCGTCGCACAAAACTCAGGCAGACTGATCCGGTTTAGGGAAAGCCGCTTGCCTTGTGGGCAGAGGCACCCCATCATCTACATATGCTACCCGTTGCTAGAAGGAGACTTCCTTGGGCATCAGCGCGCTGACCCCCCCGACCCGTGCGGAAGACGTTGTGGAAACGCTTCTGGAATTCCCTGACAATCGATTGTTGATCGATCTATGCGGCGAGTTTGACCGCAACCTTGCCCAGATCGAGCATCAGATGGGCGTCCATATCCTGCGCCGGGGCAACCGACTGGCGGTAATCGGCGAAAAGGGCGCGCGCGAACAGGCATCCGCCGTGCTGCGCGGACTGTATGCGCGGCTGGAATCGGGCCGGGGCGTTCAGGCCGGTGACATCGATGGCGCCATGCGCATGGGTCGCCCCATGCCCGACACGCTGCGCGCCGAAGGGGCCGAACAGATTGAACTGTTCACCCCGGGGATGGAACTGCGCACCCGCAAGAAACCCATCGAACCCCGGACCGAGGCGCAAAAGACCTATGTGGCGAACCTGTTCGCTAATGAACTGGGCTTCGGCATCGGTCCCGCTGGCACCGGCAAGACCTATCTGGCGGTCGCCGTGGGCGTCACCATGTTCATCAGCGGGGCCGTCGAAAAGATCATCCTTTCACGTCCTGCGGTCGAAGCAGGCGAACGTCTGGGTTTCCTGCCCGGCGACATGCGCGAAAAGATCGATCCCTACATGCAGCCGCTCTATGACGCGCTGAACGACTTTCTGCCGCAAAAGCAGGTACAAAAGCTGCTGGAGGAAAAGCGGATCGAGATCGCGCCCCTGGCCTTCATGCGCGGGCGGACCCTGTCGAACGCCTTTGTCGTGCTAGACGAGGCGCAGAATGCCACGACCATGCAGATGAAAATGTTCCTGACCCGCCTGGGCGAAGGCAGCCGGATGGTGATCACCGGCGACCGTACCCAGGTCGATCTTCCGCGCGGGGTTCCCAGTGGATTGCAGGACGCCGAACGTATCCTGAAAGGCGTCAAGGGCGTAACCTTCAACTACTTCACGTCCAAGGACGTGGTGCGTCACCCCCTGGTCGCCCGCGTGATCGAGGCATACGAGGCCGACGAGGCGCGGTCCTTGCAAGGATGACCTTGCCGCTTATGGACCGGGGTGCCGAACGTGCCCCGGTCCGCGCACAGTTATATTCCGCCGCCCCATCAGGGCAGGGTTTGTTCTTGGCGCGGCACGGGTGTATCAGCCCCGCATGAACATGATCGTGGATACTGTCATCGAAGATGACCGCTGGGATGCCTTTGGGCTGGATGCGGTGGCGCAAAGCGCGGTCGAGGCCACGTTGCAGGCGATGGGTCATCCCGCATTTGGCCTCAGCCTGTGCCTGATGGGCTGTGACGACACCCGCATCGCCGTGCTGAACGCCGATTTTCGCGGCAAGCCGCAGCCGACCAACGTGCTCAGCTGGCCATCCGAAGATCGCGCAGCAGAAACCCCCGGCCTTGATCCAGATCCGCCCGAAATGGGCGACGAGGACGAGCCCGAGGAATTGGGCGATATCGCTATCGCCTTTGATACATGCGAGCGTGAAGCCGCCGAGCAGGGCAAGACGATGCAGGACCATGTGACCCATCTCATTGTTCATGGTCTGTTGCATTTGCTTGGCTATGACCACATCAATGACGAAGACGCAGAGTTGATGGAAGCACACGAGGTGGCGATACTTGCAACCTTGGGCATTCCGGACCCATATTCACAAGTAGGCCCGGCGTGACGGGGTCATTCTGGAAAAGGACAAATGGGCAGTAGCAGCGATGGGTCTTCTGCGGCGCAAAGCGCGCCGAGGCTGACCGCCGAGAATGATGAAGAACCACCTTCGCGTGGTTTCTTCGGGCGCATCTTCAGCGCATTCACCCCTTCCGAAAACACCTCGACCGAGGCCGCGAACGCAAGTTTGCCTGCGGCCCCGCCAGGGCCGGGCACACAGCCGGGATTGTCGAACCTGCGCCGTTTGCGGGTTGACGACGTGGCCATCCCCAAGGTCGAGATCGTGGCCGTCCCGCTGGATATCGGCAAGGATGATCTGGTCGAAGCGTTTCGCCAACACGGCTTCAGCCGGATGCCGGTGTACAAGGGCACGCTTGATCACCCGCAGGGCTTGGTCTTGCTGAAGGATCTGGCGCTGCAACACGGATTTTCCGCCACGGGCCGCTTCTCGTTGCGCAAGTTGCTGCGCCCGGTCCTGTATGCCCCGCCGTCGATGCCCATCGGTGTTCTGCTGCAAAAGATGCAGCGCGAACGGGTTCATATGGCGCTGGTGATCGACGAATACGGTGGTGTCGATGGTTTGGTGACCATCGAAGACCTGATCGAAACCGTCATCGGCGAGATCGAGGACGAGCACGACGAGGCGGACGTCGCCCTGTGGAAAGAGGAAAAGCCGGGCGTGTTCCTTGTGCAGGCGAACGCCCCGCTGGAAGATTTCGAAACCGCCATCGGACTTCGTCTGCGCACGGATGAAGAAGACGAGGACATCGACACCATCGGCGGCATCGTCGTTTTGCGCGTCGGACGTGTGCCCGCGCGTGGCGAGATCGTGCCCCACGAAAGCGGCGCGGAGTTCGAAGTGGTCGATGCCGACCCCCGCCGGATCAAGCGGTTGCGGCTGCGATTGCCGGGCACCAGCCGCGCGCCCCTCGCGGCAGAGGCGTAGCGCCGATGCTGCGCCGCCTGTTCGCCGGGTCATGGCCCGGCTGGCGCGTCATTGCCTGGGCCGCGCTGGCCGGGGCGATGATGGCGGCAGGACAGGCCCCTTTGGGGTGGTGGTGGCTGGCCATGCCCGCCTTGGCATGGTTTGTCCGGTTGGTTGCCACGGCGACCACCGGGGCAGGCTGGATTGCCGTGTTCGGCGGGGCTGCCTATTTCGCCGCCAGTCTGAACTGGATCATCGAGCCGTTTTTGATTGATGCGCAGCGTTACGGCTGGATGGCACCCTTTGCCGTGGCGTTCCTGTGCTTCGGTCTGGCGCTGTTCTGGGGGGCAGCGGGGTGGATGTCGGCCAAGGGCGGTCATCGCGGCTTTGCCTTTGCCGGATGGCTGGCCTTGGCCGAACTGGCGCGGGGCTATGTTCTGACTGGTTTTCCGTGGGCCCTGATCGGCCACATCTGGATTGATCACGCACCCGCGCAGGTGGCGGCGCTGATCGGCCCGTCGGGATTGACGTTGCTGACGCTGGTGGCGGCGGCCCTGATCGCTTGTGTCCGCCCCGTCCAGGTGGGGGGCGGCGTGGCGCTGCTGGGGGCCATGGCCGCCTTCGGCATGTGGCGGCTGGATCAACCCGATCCCGCCCCGAGCGACGTGATGCTGCGGCTGGTGCAGCCCAATGCGACCCAGCGCATGAAATGGGACCCGGTCGAGGCGCGGCGTTTCTTTGACCGACAGCTGGATTTTACCGCCCGCGACCCGCTTCCGGACCTGACGATCTGGCCGGAAACGGCCGTTCCCTATCTGCTTGAGGATCACCCCGAAGTGGCGCAGGCCATTGCCGTGGCGGGTCGTGGCAGCCCGGTTGCGGTGGGCATTCAGCGCACCGACGGGTGGCCGTTCTGGAACAGCATGGCGGTGATTGCGCCTTCCGGCACGGTGTCGGCGATCTATGACAAGCACCACCTTGTGCCCTTTGGCGAATACATCCCCTTTGGCGATCTTGCGCAGGATTGGCTGGGGTTGCGCGCCTTTGCCGCGCGGTCGGGGAATGGCTACACGGCGGGCAAGGGGCCGACGGTTCTGGACCTCGGTCCTGAGTTGGGCAAGGTGCTGCCGCTGATCTGCTACGAGGCGGTCTTCCCGCAGGATCTGCGGACACCTGAACGCCCCGACTGGATTTTGCAGATCACCAACGATGCCTGGTTCGGCACGCTGACCGGCCCTTATCAGCACTTTGCCCAAGCCCGCTTGCGCGCGGTGGAACAGGGCTTGCCGCTGATCCGGGTGGCCAATACCGGGGTGACTGCGGTGATCAATGCCAAGGGCCGGGTGGTGGCGGACCTGGCCTTGGGGGAAGCCGGTTATCTGGACGCGGCCTTGCCCGGTGCGCTGCCCGCCACGCCCTATTCGCGATATGGCGAATGGCCGGTGCTGGTGTTGCTGGTGGGACTCGGGGCACTGGTTCTGTTGCATTCGCGGCATAAGTCGGCTTGACGCTGACGGACAGCCCCTCTAGGCCATAGGCACCGTCACAACGGCTTCCTGGCGTGGCGTGAATTCCCAATGGAGCACTTCCCCATGTCACGAATGAACTATGTCTTCACCTCTGAATCCGTGTCAGAGGGGCACCCTGACAAGGTTTGCGACCGCATTTCCGATGCCGTTCTTGATGCCTTTCTGACCGAAGAGCCCAATGCCCGCGTCGCCTGCGAGACGTTCGCCACCACCAGCCGTGTCGTCGTCGGCGGCGAAGTGGGTCTGTCCGACCGCAAGGCGCTGAAGGTCATGGTGGACCGGGTCGAGGATATCGTCCGCGATTGCGTGCGCGACATCGGCTATGAACAGGACAAGTTCCACTGGGAAACCCTTAAGGTTCACAATTTCCTGCACAAGCAATCCGCGCACATCGCCCAAGGCGTTGACCGTGACGGCGCGGGCGATCAGGGCATCATGTTCGGCTATGCTTGCCGTGAAACCCCGGAACTGATGCCCGCCCCGATCCAGTATGCCCACGCGATCCTGCGCCGCCTGACCGAGGCACGGAAAACCGGGGCAGAACCGACCCTCCGCCCTGACGCCAAATCGCAATTGTCGCTGCGGTATGAAGACGGCAAACCGGTGGAGGTGACGTCGATCGTGCTGTCCACCCAGCATGCCGACGAAAGCCAGACGTCCGATGATATCCGCGCCATCGTCGAACCCTACATCCGTGATGTTCTGCCTGCAGGATGGATCACCGCCGCGACCGAATGGTGGGTGAACCCCACCGGCACCTTTGTGATCGGCGGGCCGGATGGCGATGCGGGACTGACGGGCCGCAAGATCATCGTCGACACTTATGGCGGTGCGGCCCCGCACGGCGGCGGCGCGTTTTCCGGCAAGGACCCGACCAAGGTTGACCGCTCGGCCGCCTATGCCGCGCGCTATCTGGCCAAGAACGTCGTGGCCGCCGGTCTGGCGGACCGCTGCACCTTGCAGGTCAGCTATGCCATTGGCGTGGCCAAACCGCTGTCGATCTATGTCGATACCCACGGCACGGGGCAGGTCGATTCCACGTTGATCGAGCGCGCCGTGGCGCAAGTGATGGATCTGACCCCGCGCGGCATCCGCGAACATCTGGGGCTGAACAAGCCGATCTATGCCCGCACCTCCGCCTATGGCCACTTTGGCCGCGAACCCGAAGCGGATGGTGGGTTCTCGTGGGAAAAGACTGACCTGATCGAGGCGTTGAAAAAGGCCGTCTGACACTGTGTCCGGGGCAAAACCCCGGGCCGCATCGCCCGCGAGCCGGGTGCAAGGCGAAAGGGCGGCGTGATGGGCAATGGTGCACCTCCGGCAAATTGGGCCGCCTTGATGGCCGAAATGATGGTGACGGATTACCCCCGCTCGTTGTCATTCTGGACCGGGCCACTGGGCTTTGCGGTGGCCTTTGAAAGACCGGCGCAAAAGCTGGCTTGTCTTGTCCATTCTGACGGCGCCCAAGTGATGATCTATCAGCGCGACGGCGACTGGGAGACGGGGCCGATGGACGTGCCCTATGGTCGCGGGGCGGTCATTCAGGTCTATGTCCGCGATGCCGACGCAATGGCGGATGCGATACGCGCGGCCCGCGTGCAGTTCTATGTAGCGCCGCGCGAGAAATGGCGCGATTGGGGCGACCGTCTGGGCGGGCAGCGCGAATTTCTGGTGCAGGACCCGGATGGCTATCTGGTCATGGTGGCACAGCGGATCGGCGAACGAGCCTTGGCTTGACCCGCGTGGCGCATGGGGCTAGGTCCGCCCGGTCCCAATGCAGGCGCAGCCATGACCGACGATCCGACCCCTGAACGGCGCAACTTCTACGGCCGTGTGCATGGCAAGACCCTGCGCAGCAGCCAAAAGACCTATCTGGCCGAGGATCTGGCGACACTGTCCCTGACAGGTGTCACGCGCGACGATAATCCCTTGCGAACGCCGATTGATCCAGCGGCGATCTTTGGGGACCGCCCGCTGTGGCTGGAAGTCGGTTTTGGCGGGGGAGAGCATCTGGTGCATATGGCTGCGCGCTACCCAGGCATCGGCATCATCGGGTGCGAGCCTTTTGTGAACGGCATCGCCATGCTGCTGGGCAAGGTGCGGGCGGCGGGGCTGACGAATCTTCGCATCCATCCGGGCGATGTACGCGATCTGTTTGATGTGCTGCCGGATGCCTGCCTGTCGAAGGTGTTTCTGAACTACCCGGACCCTTGGCCCAAGGCACGCCACCACCGCCGCCGTTTTGTGACGCCCGACTATCTGGCCCTGCTCGCGCGTGTCACCGCACGGGGGGCGCAATTTCGTGTGGCGACCGATATTCCTGACTATGTCCGCCAGACGCTGGAACAGGTGCCGCAGGCCGGGTTTGACCTGATATCACAGGGCGATACGCCGTGGGACGACTGGTTTTCGACCCGCTACGAACAAAAAGCCCTGCGTGAAGGCCGCCCCCCCCATTACCTGACGTTTCGCAGGCAAAGTGCGGGCTGACCTGCCCGCTTGCGTTCCGATGGACCCCGACCGCGCCTTGCGCTATCAGGCGACCGAGCAGTTGCAGAAGGTGCCACCCATGTCCGGCCATGACCACGCCCAACCGATGACCGCGCGGAAATCCGGCCCCTTGGCTGGCCGCGCCGAAGTGCCGGGCGACAAATCGATCAGCCACCGCGCGCTGATCTTTGGGGCGATGGCTGTGGGGGAAACCCGCATCACCGGCCTTTTGGAAGGGCAGGACGTGCTGGACACGGCAAAGGCCATGCGCGCCTTCGGGGCCGAGGTGTCGCAGCAGGGGCAGGGGGCGTGGTCCGTGCACGGTGTCGGTGTGGGTGGCTTTCAGGAACCCGCCGATGTCATCGACTGCGGCAATTCAGGCACCGGTGTGCGGCTGATCATGGGAACGATGGCGACTACGCCGATCACGGCGACCTTCACCGGCGATGCGTCCTTGCGCAAACGTCCGATGGGCCGCGTGACCGATCCGCTATCACTGTTCGGCACACGGTCCTATGGGCGCAAGGGCGGCCGTTTGCCGATGACCGTTGTGGGTGCGGCAAACCCGGTGCCGGTGCGCTATGCCCTGCCGGTGGCCAGCGCGCAGGTGAAATCCGCCGTGCTGCTGGCGGGTCTGAACGCGCCGGGGCAGACCGTGGTGATCGAAAAAGAACCGACCCGCGATCATTCCGAACGGATGCTGGTGGGGTTCGGCGCGCAACTGTCGGTGGAAGACACCGCCGAAGGCCGCGTCATCACCCTGACCGGACAGCCGGAGTTGCGCGCGCAAACCGTGGCTGTGCCGCGCGATCCCTCATCTGCGGCCTTTCCCGTCTGTGCTGCGCTGATTGTCGAAGGGTCCGATATCTTTGTGCCCGGAGTCAGCCAGAACCTGACGCGCAACGGCCTGTATCTGACCCTTGTCGAAATGGGCGCTGATATCGAATTCCAGAACCCGCGCGAAGAAGGCGGCGAACCGGTCGCCGATCTGCGCGTGCGGTTTTCCGACCTGACCGGCGTCGAGGTGCCGCCAGAACGCGCGCCGTCGATGATCGACGAATACCCGATCCTGTCCGTCGTGGCGGCCTGCGCGAATGGCACCACGGTGATGCGAGGCGTGAAAGAGTTGCGCGTCAAGGAATCAGACCGGATCGACGCCATGGCGCGCGGGCTGAAAGCCTGCGGCGTCACGGTTGAAGAGGATGAAGATACCCTGATCGTCCACGGTCTTGGGGCGGGCGGCGTTCCGGGCGGGGCCACCTGCGCCACGCATTTGGACCACCGCATCGCCATGTCATTCCTGGTGCTGGGGATGGCCGCGAAAAAACCGGTCAGCGTCGACGATGCCTCGCCCATCCTGACCAGTTTCCCGATATTCGAGCCGCTGATGCAGGGGCTTGGTGCCACGCTGACCCGTGATTGACCCAAAGGACGCCGTGACCATGATCTTTACCGTCGCCATTGATGGCCCCGCCGCTGCCGGAAAAGGGACCATCGCCCGCGCGGTGGCTGCCCATTTCGGGTTCGAATATCTGGACACCGGCCTGCTATACCGCGCCGCCGCGCGCAAGGTCATGGACGGGATGGACCCGGTTGGTGCTGCCAAGGCATTGACGCACCATGATTTTCAGCGTGACGGTCTGCGCACTGCCAAGGTCGGGCAACAGGCATCGAAAATCGCCGCGATGCCAAAGGTCCGCGCAGCACTGGTGACGTTCCAGCACGACTTTGCACGCCGCGACGGCGGTGCGGTTCTGGATGGCCGCGATATCGGCACCGTCATCTGCCCCGAGGCCGAGGTAAAGCTGTTCGTCACCGCCTCGGATCAGGTGCGCGCACAGCGCCGCCATGCCGAACTGGCCGAAAAGGGCGGCGATCTGACCGTCGCGGATGTGCTGGCCGACCTGCAACAGCGCGACAAGCGCGACACTGAACGCGCGACCGCCCCGCTGAAGGCCGCAGTTGATGCGATCACGCTGGACACAACCACATTGACCATCGACGCCGCCGTAGCGCAGGCCGTAGCGGCGGTGCAGGCGGGGATCGATGCGGCGGGCCGCTGATCGGCGCAAGAAATCTTGCCCTTCGCTGTCAAACCGACTATAGGCCCCCCATCCTGACGCAGGACGCTTCCGTTCCGGTTTTCCGGGGCGGCCGCGGCATTTCCGGCGACAGGGCAGCCAAAGACCGGCGGAGCCAACCGCATGGCCAGTGAAAATGATAGAAAAGGACCAAACTGCATATGTGCGCCAAAGCATCCATGGATGAATTCGAAGCCCTTCTGAAAGAAAGCTTCGAGATCGACACCCCCGAAGAGGGTTCCGTCGTAAAAGGCAAGGTTATCGCGATCGAAGCGGGCCAGGCCATCATCGACGTCGGCTACAAGATGGAAGGTCGGATCGACCTCAAGGAATTCTCCAACCCCGGCGAAAACCCGGACATCAAGGTTGGCGACGAAGTCGAGGTGTATCTTGACCGCGTCGAAAACGCGCGGGGCGAGGCTGTCATCAGCCGCGAGAAAGCCCGCCGCGAAGAAGCCTGGGATCGCCTGGAAAAAGCCTATGCGAACGAAACGCGCGTCGATGGCGCGATCTTCGGTCGCGTCAAGGGTGGCTTCACGGTTGATCTTGGCGGTGCCGTTGCCTTCTTGCCGGGCAGCCAGGTTGACGTCCGCCCGGTGCGTGACGCTGGCCCGCTGATGGGCATGAAGCAGCCGTTCCAGATCCTGAAGATGGACCGTCGCCGTGGCAACATCGTTGTCTCGCGTCGTGCGATTCTGGAAGAATCGCGTGCCGAACAGCGTGCAGAAGTCATCGGCAACCTGACCGAAGGCCAGTCGATCGATGGCGTCGTCAAGAACATCACCGAATACGGTGCGTTCGTTGACCTGGGCGGTGTCGATGGTCTGCTGCACGTCACCGACATGGCCTGGCGCCGCGTCAACCATCCGTCGGAAATCCTTGCCATTGGTGAAACTGTCAAAGTGCAGGTCATCAAGATCAACAAGGAAACCCATCGCATCAGCCTTGGCATGAAGCAGCTTCAGGCCGATCCGTGGGATGCCGTGGAAAAAGCCTATCCGATCAGCTCGGTTCACAAGGGCCGCGTCACCAACATCACCGACTACGGCGCGTTCGTCGAGTTGGAGGCCGGTGTCGAAGGTCTGGTTCACGTCTCGGAAATGTCCTGGACCAAAAAGAACGTCCATCCCGGCAAGATCGTCTCCACCTCGCAAGAAGTGGATGTCATGGTGCTGGAAATCGACAGCGCCAAGCGCCGCGTGTCGTTGGGCCTGAAACAGACCCAGCGCAACCCGTGGGAAGTCTTTGCAGAGAACAACCCGGTCGGGTCGGTCATCGAAGGCGAAGTCAAGAACATCACCGAATTCGGTCTGTTCGTCGGCCTCGACAACGATATCGACGGCATGGTTCACCTGTCGGACCTGTCGTGGGACCAGCGTGGCGAAGACGCGATCCAGAACTACCGCAAAGGCGACACCGTCAAGGCGTCTGTCACCGAAGTGGATGTCGAGAAAGAGCGTATCTCGCTGTCGGTCAAGGCTTTGGGCGAAGACAACTTCACCGATGCTGTTGACGGCGTGAAGCGTGGGTCGGTCATCACCGTGGCCATCACCGCCATCGAAGAAGGCGGCATCGAAGTGGAATACAACGGCGCCAAGTCGTTCATCCGCCGCAGCGACCTGTCGCGCGACCGTGCCGACCAGCGGCCCGAGCGTTTCCAGGTTGGTGATCACGTCGATGTCCGCGTGACCAACATCGATCCAAAGACCCGCCGTTTGGGTCTGTCGATCAAGGCACGCGAGATCGCCGAAGAGAAAGAGGCCGTTGAACAGTATGGTTCGTCCGATTCGGGCGCCAGCTTGGGCGACATCCTCGGAGCGGCCCTGAAGGCCGATCGCACCTGATCTTTTCGCGTTAGCGGAAACAACCTGAGGGCCCCGTCGGTGACGGGGCCCTTTCGCTTTGCGGGTTCGACTTTGTTTTCATTTGTGCAATGCGAAATTTTGCCTATAGTTCCAGCCCAATAACATCGTGGCCGGCAGCATTGCGGGACCACAGGGGGGACAAGATCGATGATCCGTTCGGAACTGATCCAGAAGATTGCGGATGAAAACCCGCACCTGACGCAACGGCACGTCGAGCGGATCGTGAACACCGTCTTTGAAGAAATCATCGAAGCGCTGGCCAAGGGCGACCGGGTCGAACTGCGCGGCTTTGGTGCTTTCTCGGTCAAGGCGCGCGATGCCCGTGTCGGACGCAACCCCCGCACCGGCGAGGCGGTTCAGGTCGATGACAAGAAGGTTCCCTTCTTCAAGACCGGCAAGCTGCTGCGCGACCGGCTGAACGGCAAGTAACGCCGCACCGGGCGCTGCGGGCTTGCACCGGGCGGGCGGCGGGGCGATAGTCCCTGCAACCATCCGGGGCAAAGCCATGATCCGTTATCTGCGCTATCTCTTCCTTTTCCTGCTGGCCATTGTGTTGTTGACGGTGGCGCTGGCCAACCGAGCAACCGTGCCGCTGCGCCTGCTGCCCGAAGATATGGGCGCGCTGTTCGGCTTTGGCTGGCAAATCGAGTTGCCGCTGTTTCTGGTCATCTTCGGTGGCATCATCGCGGGCATTCTGATCGGTTTTGTCTGGGAATGGTTCCGGGAACACAAGCACCGCGCGACCGCCAGCCGCAGCACCCGAGAGCTTGCCCGGCTGGAGCGTGAGATGGCCGTGATGCGCGACGCCAGCAGCACCCCCAAGGATGATGTTCTGGCCATCCTTGACCGCCCGAAAGCCTGACATGGGTGACGTGCGGGTCAAGATCTGCGGTCTGCGCACCCCGCAGGACGTGGCGGCGGTTGCGGCGGCAGGGGCGGCCTATGCGGGATTCGTGTTTTTTGCCAAATCGCCGCGTCATCTGACGGTTGCGCAGGCGCAAGTGCTGGCATTGGCGGCACCCCTTGGGTTGGCAAAGGTGGCGCTGGTGGTCGATGCTGACGACGCCGCACTGGATGCCATAGTCGAAGGTCTGCCGCTGGACATGCTGCAATTGCACGGCCACGAATCACCCGACCGTGTGGCGCAGGTGCGCGCGCGCTATGGCCTGCCGGTGATGAAGGCGGTCGGTGTGGCGGACGAGGGCGATCTGGCGGCGGTGCTTGACTACAGCCTTGTGGCCGATCAGATACTGATCGACGCGAAACCACCAAAAGGAGCAACCCTGCCCGGTGGCAACGGTTTGTCGTTCGATTGGCGGTTGGTCGCACAGCGCCGCTGGTTGCGCCCCTGGATGCTGGCCGGTGGTCTGACCCCGGACAATGTGGCCGAGGCGGTGCGCCTGACGAATGCGCGGCAGGTTGATGTCTCGTCCGGTGTGGAAAGCGCGCCGGGGGTCAAGGATGCCGGCAAGATTGCCGCTTTTGTAATGGCCGCAGGATGATCTTTCGTGATGCCACCCGCGCAGATGTTCCGGCCATCGTCGCGCTTCTGACCGACGACCCATTGGGTCAGGCGCGCGACGGGGCGGACATCGCGGTCTATCTGGCCGCCTTCGATGACATCGCCGAAAATCCAATGCACCAGGTGATCGTGGCCGAAGAGGCAGACCGGATTCTTGCCACCTGTCAGTTGACCATCCTTGCCGGTCTGTCGCGCCAAGGCACCCGCCGCGCCCTGATCGAGGCGGTGCGTGTCGCACCTGACCTACGTTCGCACGGTCTGGGGGCGGCGTTGATGGCGGAATGCGAGGCGCGCGCACGGGCAGCGGGCGCGCGGGTGCTGCAACTGACCACCGACAAAAGCCGCACGCGGGCACATGCGTTTTATGACCGGTTGGGGTTCACCGCATCCCATATCGGCTACAAGAAAGACATCTGACCCACGGGCCGCGCGATCGCTGTCCCGCATCGCCGCAACGTCGCTTTACCACCGCCCCCAAGGGCGCTACATCCGCATCTGACAGTGCAGGGGGGCATCATGGCCGAAGACGGGATCAACAGCTTTATGACCGGGCCGGACGAGGCGGGACGCTTCGGCATCTTTGGCGGACGGTTCGTCTCTGAGACGCTGATGCCGCTGATCCTCGATCTTGAGGCGCGCTATGAATTCGCCAAGACCGACCCGCTGTTCTGGGCCGAGATGGATTATCTGTGGAAGCATTACGTCGGCCGTCCGTCACCGCTGTATTACGCCGAGCGCATGACCCAGCATCTTGGCGGCGCCAAGATCTACATGAAACGCGACGAGCTGAACCACACCGGCGCGCACAAGATCAACAACGTGCTGGGGCAGATCATTCTGGCCCGCCGCATGGGCAAGACGCGGATCATTGCCGAAACCGGTGCCGGGCAGCATGGCGTGGCGACGGCAACCGTCTGCGCCAAGTTCGGGCTGAAATGCGTGGTCTACATGGGCGCACATGATGTGGAACGGCAGGCTCCGAACGTGTTCCGCATGCGTCTGCTGGGGGCAGAGGTGATTCCCGTCACTTCGGGCCGGGGTACGCTGAAGGACGCGATGAACGACGCACTGCGCGATTGGGTGACCAACGTGCGCGACACGTTCTATTGCATCGGCACGGTCGCGGGTCCGCATCCCTATCCGGCGATGGTGCGCGATTTCCAGTCGATCATCGGCAAAGAGGTGCGCTGGCAACTGGCCGAGCAAGAGGGCGAGGGGCGTCTGCCCGACACGATCATCGCGGCCATCGGGGGTGGATCGAACGCGATGGGGCTGTTCTATCCGTTCTTGGATGATCCGTCCGTGAACATCATCGGGGTCGAGGCGGGCGGCAAGGGCGTCGATGACCGCATGCAGCATTGCGCCAGCCTGACCGGCGGTCGCCCCGGCGTGCTGCACGGCAACCGCACCTATCTGTTGCAGGATGCGGACGGGCAAATCCTTGAAGGTTTCTCGATCTCGGCCGGGCTGGATTATCCCGGCATCGGCCCGGAACATTCATGGCTGCACGATGTCGGCCGCGCGCAATACGTCAGCATCACCGACGCCGAGGCGCTAGAGGCGTTCCAACTGTGCTGCCAGTTGGAAGGAATCATCCCTGCGTTGGAACCCAGCCACGCGCTGGCCCATGTGATGAAAATCGCGCCGACCCTGCCCGCCGACCATATCGTCGTGATGAACATGTGTGGGCGGGGCGACAAGGATATCTTCACCGTCGCCAAGCACCTGGGATTCGACATGAAGATCTGACGTGCCGGGTTGCGCGCCTAAACCACAGGTCTAGACAGGCCCCGCCGTCCCCCGGCGGGGCCTGTCCATTACCCGCTTGCGCACGAAATTCTTGTGACACAGTCCTGCCACATTGTGAAAAACCCCAATGAATCCATATAAACTGCGGTTTAGGGGCCCCAACCCCGGTCGTAGAACCGCCCCTTAAACCGCAGGTCAATTTCCCTGTGGATGAAGATCGTCCCTTCTGACCCCGTTGCCGGACAGTGGCACAGCACAGGCCGACAGTGGCCGATCGTTCAGAGGGAGTAACCTTTTCATGCGGACCAAAAACACACTGATGATGTTCACAGCGGCCATTGCGCTGACGGCGGGCATGGGCTTTGCCCAAACGGCACCGGTCGTTTCGGTAGACAGCCTGCGCGCCGAATACGCGGCCTATGACTTTGTCGAAATCAAGCAAGGCCCGACCCAGATCAAGGTCGAGGCCATCGACAACGACACCGGCATGAAAGTCGAGGTCATCTATGACCTTGCGACCGGTGCTATCCTGAAGCGCGAAGAAGAAGCAGCCAATGCCGGTGATCTGGGCCGCAGTGGTGTTCAGGTCGCAAACCGTCTGGACGACTTTCTGGACGACGACGATAGCGACGACGACAGCGACGACGACAGCGATGATGACAGCGATGACGACAGCGATGACGACAGCGATGACGACAGCGATGATGACAGCAACGACGACAGCTCGGGCGGCAGCGACGACGACGACGATGACTCGGGCAGCGACGATTCCGACAGCGGCGGCGACGACAACGACGACAACTGAACACGTCTGGCAGTAAATGCAGGCGCGGCGCGTCCCGATCTTGTCGGGGCGCGCCTGATCGCCGATAAAGGATGGGATCGGCAGCGGTGCCGGCCCAAGGGTGGGATATGAAACGACGGGTCTTTCTGGCAGGTCTTGTGGTCGGTCTGGCGCTTTCTGCGCCCGTCTTCGCGGAAGGCGTGGCCGACGGGATCGTCCGGCAATTGCGCGATCAGGGCTACAGCACCGTCACCGTGAAACAGACGCTGCTGGGCCGCACGCGCATTCTTGCCGTCGGACCTGAAGGCCAGCGCGAGATCATCATCAACCCCCGCACGGGCGAGATTCTGCGCGACTTCTGGACCAATTCCGGTAGCAGTTCGCAGATCGTGCGCACGGGCGGATCTGGCAGCGGTGACGACGATTTCGACGACGACAGCGACGACGATGCCGACGATGACAGCGACAACAGTGGAAGCGGCAGCGACGACGACGACAGCGGTGATGACGACAGTGGCAGTGACGATGACGATGACAACTGATGTGCCCCCGGCAATGGGTGACGCGTGAAGCGCAGTCTGCCGATTCTTGCGATTTTCGTCGTTCAGGCGATATGTGCCGTATTTTTTGTCTCTGACATCCTGTCCTCGCTTTTTGGCATCTATTCGTCGCCGCTCAGTTGGGAACTGCGCGAATTGATGGAAATCGGCGCAGCGGTGGGGCTGGTGCTTGGTCTTGTGCTGGGTGCCGTGGCCTTGCGCCGTACCTTGCATGAACGCAACGTCGCACAGGAACGTCTGCGCCGTGCATCCGGCGCGTTCATGGAACTGCTGGAAGAGCGGTTTGCCGAATGGGGCCTGACGCCAGCAGAGCGCGACGTGGCGCTGTTCGCGATCAAGGGCATGTCCACCGCCGAAATCGCCACCCTGCGTGCCACGTCCGAAGGCACGGTCAAGGCGCAGACCAACGCGATTTATCGCAAGGCGGGGGTGACGGGCCGTCCGCAGCTTTTGTCGGTGTTCATCGACGATCTGATGCGCGACGACGCGCCATCCCGCGCGGCACTGGCCGAAAACGCCGCCTAAGCCGCCGTTCTACCGCAGCAGCGGCGGCGCGCCGACGCGGGCTTGTGACACGCCCATGCGCAGGCCACGACCGATGCGATGCGCCAGCGACGACCATTGCGCCGCCAGATCGGGCGTCAGTTCGCGCCTCAGGATGGAATCGAACAGCCCCAGCCAGACATCGAACATCGGCGCGCGCACGTCGCCTGCGGCCATATGCACCAGCATCGGATTGCCGTGATAATCCCGTTCGTACAGGATGGCGTTGCGCCAGAAGCGGGCGATCTTTTCTTCATGCACGGGCCAGTCGGTCACATGGCGGGCAAAGACCGGGCCAAGGCCCGGATGTTCCCGGACACAGGCATAAAATTCGGCAATGACGGCGTCGATTTGCGCTGGCGTTATGTCAAAGCGGGGCGGGGCAGGGGGCATTGACGTGACCTTTCGGCGCGACCCTGACCCCGACAGGCATAGGTCGCAAGGGGGGCCGATGTCGCAGCCCTAGTCCCCGACAGCATCCGTCGCATACAGCCGCAGCACCGACAACGGCACGATCTCCAGTGTGCGGATATGCGTCGCAGCCAATCGCACCTTGGGTGCCGCCCCTTCGTCGTGCGCCTGCACGAACCGGGCCGCGCACAGGCACCACTGATCGCCGGGGCGCAGGCCGGCAAAGCCGTATTCGGGCCGTGGCGTGGACAGGTCATTGCCAAGGTATTTCGACAGTGCCAGAAATTCGGCCGTCATCAGCGCGCAAACAGTGTGCCGCCCGCTGTCCATCGGGCCTGTGTCGCAACAGCCGTTGCGGAAAAACCCCGTCATCGGCCTGTCCGAACATGTCTCCAGTGCGGTGCCAAGGACGTTGACGGACGCTTCTTTCATCTCGGTTCTCCTGTCTTTGACATCCTAGCCCGCTTTGTGGCCAGTGCCACAGGAAATCCCGAGGCATGCGGGCAAAGGCAAAGATGGCAGGCCGTCAGCGGAAAAATGCCGCTTTCGCAACAGGCCGTCTCGGTTAAGGTTGTGGCAATCGGGCCGGGGGATCGCCATGGAACTGCTGCTGCTGTTGGTCGGGGCTGCCATCGTTCTGGGGATACCGGTCGGGGTCCTGCTGTTGTGGCTGGGGCAGTCAACCCTGCGCCGGTCGCTGCAGATCGCCGAGAGGCGGATCACGTCGTTGGAGGCTGGCCTGTCCGCAATGCAGGCTGAAAGGACGCAGCCGCCCGCACCCGAAGCGGTTCCTCTGGCGGTTGCTACCCCTGACGCGGCCACGGTCGCTGTTGAACCAGAGGTGCCGGTTGCGCCTGTCGAAAGTCCCACAGGGCCTTGGAACGTCTTTGAGGGTGCCGAACCATCGCCACCACCCACAGGTCAGGACCGCCCCATCGTTCTGAACGCCGAGCGTCTGGCCGCCCTGACCCAGTGGCTGCGAACGAATTGGGTCTATGCCATTTCTGCCGTATCACTGGCGCTGGCGGGGGTGTTTTTCGTGCAATACGGCATGGAAAAGGGCCTGTTGCCGCCCGCCGCACGGGTCGTGCTGGGCATCGCCTTTGGCGTGGCGCTGGTCTTTGCGGGTGAGGTGATCCGCAGAAGGTCCGGCGATGATGAAGACGCGTCAACCGCCTATCTTCCCTCCGTCTTTTCCGGTGCGGGGCTGGTATCCGTCTTTGCCGCCATCGTGGCGGCGCGCCAAATGTATGGGCTGATCGGTCCCGAGGTTACCTTTGCCGGGCTGATTTTGACGGCACTGGCCGCCGTTGTGCTGGGGTGGTTCCATGGGCCATTGCTTGCGGCGGTCGGGTTGATCGGGGCGGCCGCGTCGCCCTTTCTGGTTGGCGGCGGCGCTGAGGCACCAAACTGGCTGTTCGGGCATTACCTGCTGGTGGCGGCCACGGGACTGGCCGTTGATGCGCAACGGCGGTGGGCGTGGATTTCCGTGCTGGCCTTGGCGTTGGGCTACGGTGGCGGATGGCTGGTCGACCTTGGCGGCGGTGACGTGGGCGGTCTGATCGTTTTGGCGACGGCGCTGCCGCTGATTGCGACGGTCCTGCCGGTCAGCCAGATTGTCCCCAGCCATGACGGCCCGACGTGCCTGCGGTCCGCCCTTGCGAATGGTCAGGGGGGGTGGCCGTCCTTTCCGGTGCGGCTGGTGGCAGGATCGGCGCTGGTGTCCTCTTTGCTGCTGGCGGTGCAGCCCGGCAATCCGGCAGAAAGCGTGCTGGCCCACGCAGCACTTGTGCTGTTGATCCTCGCCTTTACCCTATGGGCGGACAGGGCGCGCGGGCTGCACGATCTGGCACTGCTGCCGGCGGCGGGCCTGCTGCTGCGGCTGTTGGCCGAGGGCGCGAATTTTGCCCCGCTGGTGCAGGATTTCGTGACCCGAGCCATCCTGTCGCGCCCACCCGAGACGGCCCCCCCGTTCACTGTGACGATTCTGCTGGGTCTGGCAGCCCTTGCATCAGCGGGCTTTGCCAACCGGGCTTTGCGCGGGTCGGAGTTCCCGGTGCTGTTGGGGTTGGCGTCGGCCACGGTTGCACCCGTTGCCGCCCTGATCATCAATCTGACGATGGATCCGGTGGCGGTCTTGGGCGCGTGGCTCTGGGCGCTGCATGTGATCGCTCTGGCGGCTGGGATGGTGGCGCTTGCGCTGGCCTTTGCGCGGGCGGATGCGGGGGACCATCGCCGTGCAGCCCATGCCACGCTGTCCGCGCTGTCGCTGATCGCGTTGGCGCTGTTTGTGGTGACGACAAGTGCGGCACTGACCCTTGCGCTTTGTGTGTTGGTTTTGGTGGCCGCCTTTCTGGATCGGCGCTTCCTGCTGCCGGAAATGGGGTTGTTCATCCAGCTTGGCGTGGCGGTCATCGGTTTCCGGCTGATCGTCGACCCCGGTCTGGACTGGGCGTTCAGCGCGAACCTGCCGCTTGTGATCCTGACCTATGTCGGGCCAATCGTGGCCTTTGTCGGCGCGCTGATCCTGACGGCCCTGCTGACCCGCCCCATGACACGGGTGGCGCTGGAGGCAGGGGTAGCCACAGTTCCCGCGATTCTGGCCGACATCCTGCTGTATCGGTTGATCATCGACGTCTACGGGATGGACGGAGGCGCATGGGGCACAACGCTGCTTGCGCTGCCGTGGCTGATCGTTGCCTTCAGCCAGCTTTACCGCGCCCGGCCCGACCTTCCCCTGATGCGGTTGCGTCAGGCCTTGGCGGTGCTGGCCGCCGCACCGGCCGCGCTGGGTCTGGCGGTATCGCTGACTGTGTTGAACCCGTTGATCGATGGCACGCCGGTCAAGGGGCCGATGCTTCTGGACACGGTCTTTGTGGCCTATGCCCTGCCTGCGCTGGTGCTGCTTGCGGGATGGGCAAAGCTTAGGCACCTGTCGCGCAGGCAGCGCCTGTCGTTTCTGACGCTGGGCGCTGCGTTCGGCGCGCTGTACGTGGTGCTTGAGATCAGGCGCTTCTGGCGTGGCGATGATCTTTCGGTCTATGGCACAAGCCAGCCAGAGCTTTACAGCTACACCGTCGCGCTGCTGCTGCTGGGGGCTGTATTGCTGTATCAGGCCATTGCGCGCAAATCGGACACCCTGCGCCGGATCGCTATGGCGGTGATCGGGCTGACCATCGCCAAGGTGTTCCTTGTCGATGTGTCGGGTCTGACAGGGCTGACGCGGGTGTTCTCGTTCCTGGCGCTGGGTCTGTCGCTGGCGGGGCTGGCGTGGCTGAACCGCTGGGCCGCGGGGGCGCATCCGGCAAAGGCCGATCCATCGTAGGGCGGAGCATCGGCGTGTCAGGCCGCCCGCGTCGCCGGGGCAATTCGCAAGGCTGGACCCTTGCCCCGCCTTGGCGTTATAAGGCCGCCATGATGCCATATCGCGCGATCTTCGCCTTTGCGGCCCCACGAATTACTGGCCCGGCGCGCTGATCCAGCCGCCGGGAGCCGCGACCTGATGCCTTGGCGCAGAACCGCGCCATCCCCCTGCCATTTGCCTTATCCCCAAAGGACCGCCGTCCATGTGCGCCGACACGACGACCACGCCCGACTACCGCGATACCGTTTTCCTGCCCGAAACCGAATTTCCCATGCGCGCGGGCCTGCCGCAGCGCGAACCCGACTGGCTGGCCCGCTGGGCGCGCATTGGCGTCTATGACCGTCTGCGCGACAAGGCAAAGGCAACGGCGCGCGCACCCTTTACCCTGCATGACGGCCCCCCTTACGCCAACGGCCATCTGCACATCGGCCACGCGCTGAACAAGGTCCTGAAGGATATGGTCGTGCGCAGCCAGCAGATGCTGGGCCGCGATGCGCGCTATGTGCCGGGATGGGATTGCCACGGCCTGCCCATCGAATGGAAGATCGAGGAACAGTATCGCGCCAAGGGACTGAACAAGGACGATGTGGACATCGTCGCCTTCCGTCAGGAATGTCGTCGCTTTGCCGAAGGCTGGATCGACATCCAGCGCGACGAATTCAAGCGTCTGGGCGTCACCGGCAACTGGGCCGACCCCTACCTCACGATGGATTACCACGCCGAGGCGGTGATCGCGGACGAGTTCATGAAGTTCCTGATGAACGGCAGCCTGTATCAGGGATCAAAGCCCGTGATGTGGTCGCCCGTCGAAAAGACCGCCCTGGCCGAGGCCGAGGTGGAATACCATGACGTGACCAGTCACACGATCTGGGTGCGGTTTCCGGTGGTGTCCGATGGTGACCTGAACGGCATCCCGGTCGTGATCTGGACCACGACCCCGTGGACCATCCCGCAAAACCGCGCCGTGGCATTTAACCCGGCCATCGCTTACGGCCTGTACGAAGTGACCGCTGTTGGCGAAAACAGCCAGTCCGTCCCCGGCGACCACCTGATCGTGGCCGAAGGCTTGGCCGAGGGCATCTTCAAGTCCGGCCGGGTCGAGGCATTTACCCATGTTCGCACGATCCCTTCGGGCGAATTGTCGGGCCTGATCCTGTCGCACCCCTTCCGCGGGGTGGCGGCGACTGGCGAATGGGATTTCGACGTCCCCCTGCTGCCCGGCGATCACGTCACCGATGACGCAGGTACAGGCTTTGTCCACACCGCCCCCAGCCATGGCGACGATGACTATCAGCTTGGCCTGAAATTCGGCCTGCCGATGACCTACAACGTCGAACCCGATGGCAGCTATCGGACCGACCTGCCGCTGTTCGGCGGTCAGGTCATCATCACCCCTGAAGGGAAGGAGGGCCCCGCCAACGTCGAGGTGATCAAGGCCCTTGCCGGGGCCAAGGCGCTGTTCGCCAAGGGCAAGCTGAAACACTCCTACCCCCATTCCTGGCGGTCCAAGGCTCCGCTGATCTATCGCAACACGCCGCAGTGGTTCGTCGCCATCGACCGCCCGCTGGACGATGGGATGGGCGAGTACGGTGACACGATCCGCGCCCGCGCGCTGACCTCGATCGACAAGCTGGTGCAGTGGACGCCGCAAACCGGGCGCAACCGGCTTTATTCCATGATCGAGGCGCGGCCCGACTGGGTGCTGTCGCGCCAGCGCGCCTGGGGGGTGCCTCTGACCTGCTTCGTGAAAGCCGGGGCCAAACCGACCGACCCTGACTTCCTGCTGCGCGATGCGGGCGTCAACGCCCGCATCGCGGCGGCGTTCGAGGCGGAAGGCGCCGATGTCTGGTACGTGCCCGGTTTCAAGGAACGGATGCTGGACGGGCTGCATGACCCTGCGGCCTATACGCAGGTCTTTGACGTGCTGGATGTGTGGTTCGACAGCGGCTCGACCCATGCCTTCGTGCTGCGCGATCGGGCAGACGGATCGGCAGATGGGTTGGCCGACCTTTATCTCGAAGGCACCGACCAGCACCGCGGCTGGTTCCATTCGTCGATGCTGCAAGCCTGCGGCACCAAAGGGCGCGCGCCCTATCGCGGTGTGCTGACGCATGGCTTCACGCTGGACGAAAAGGGCATGAAAATGTCCAAGTCACTGGGCAATACGGTGGCGCCGCAGGCGGTGATCGACGAATACGGTGCCGATATTCTGCGCCTGTGGGTGGCGCAGTCCGACTACACGGGCGATCTGCGCATCGGCAAGGAAATCCTGAAAGGGGTGGCCGACAGCTATCGCCGCCTGCGCAACACCATGCGCTTTTTGTTGGGCAACCTGGACGGGTTCACCGAAAGCGAACGTGTGTCACCCGCCGACATGCCGGAGCTGGAACGTTGGGTGCTGCACCGCCTGGCCGAACTGGATGCCGAGGTGCGCAAAGGTTATGCCACCTACGATTTTCAGGGCGTGTTCCAAAAGCTGTTCGCCTTTGCCACGACGGACCTGTCGGCAGTCTATTTCGACATTCGCAAAGACGCGCTCTATTGCGATGCGACAACCAGCCTGCGCCGCCGCGCCGCGCGCACGGTGCTTGACCTGACGTTCCACCGGCTGGCGACATGGCTTGCCCCAATCCTTGTCTTCACGGCCGAGGATGTTTGGCTGTCGCGTTTCCCCGGTGCCGACGATTCCGTCCATCTGCACGACATCCCCGACACCCCGGCGGATTGGCTTGATCCCGGTCTGGCCGCGAAATGGGCCACGATCCGCACCGTCCGCCGTGTGGTGACCGGCGCGCTAGAGGTGCAGCGCACCGCCAAGGTCATCGGTGCTTCGCTTGAGGCGGCACCGGTGGTGCACGTCGATACCCCGACCAAAGCGCTGCTGGCCACGGTCGATTTCGCTGATCTCTGCATCACCAGCGCCATCACCGTGACGACCGATGCGGCCCCCGCAGATGCCTTTGCCCTGCCTGATGTGCCGGGTGTGGCTGTGGTCTTTCACAAGGCGGATGGCGAAAAGTGCGAACGCTGCTGGCAGATTCTGCCTGACGTTGGCACGCACAAGCACGCTGCTACGTGCCAACGGTGCAACGACGCGCTGGGCTAAGGGCGCTGCGGGTTTCACCTTGCACAAATATCCCACGGGGGCGCGGGGGTGAAAAACTTCCGCTCCGCCAACCCGGCGGCGCGCAACCGCGTCAGGCGCGAAAACTGTTCGCATGAAAAATTTTCCCGCCCCGCTTGCCCCCGCCCCGTGTGGGGCATAGCCCTGTGCGGGAACTTTGACAGGGGCATGATGTGACCATCGGGGTTTTTCTGGCCGTCCTTGGCGCGGCTTTCCTGCATGCCCTGTGGAATGCGCTGATCAAGGTCGGCACCTCCAAGGTGGGGGCGATGTTGATCCTGTCGATCATGGAAATTCCCATCGGTCTAGCCATAGTCGTGTTCTTGCCCTTGCCCGCGCCTGAGGTCTGGCCTTGGATCGCGGCATCGGCCTGCACGCATTTCTGTTACAAGACCTTCCTCGTCTTTGCCTATGAACGCGGTGATCTCAGCCGCGTCTATCCCATCGCGCGCGGTGCGGCACCGATGGTGGTGGCGGTTATCGGGGCGGCCACGCTGGCGGATGCGGTGACATCGCACCAATACATCGGCATCGTCGTGCTGGGGGCCGGCATCCTGCTGATGGCGCGGGGCGTGTTTCTGCGCGGCGAAGACCGGCGGCTGTTGCCCTTTGCCCTAGGATCGGCTGCGGCGACGGCGACCTATACGATGATCGACGGTTTGGGTGCGCGGGTGTCGGGCGATGCGGTGGGCTATGTCGCCTGGGTGTTCATAGCGGACGGCATGCTGTTTTCAACCGGAATGGTCCTGTGGCGCGGCATCGACATCCTGCCCCGCAACCGGGCTGCATGGGCGTCAGGCACGTTCGCGTCGGCTGCGTCCTACGGGGCCTATGCAGTGTCAATCTGGGCCATGACGATTGCCCCTTTGGCCGTGGTCGCCGCGTTGCGCGAAACCTCGATCCTGTTTGCCGTGCTGATCGGCTGGCTGGTGTTCGGCGAAAAGATGACCGGGGAAAAGGCGCTGGCCGCCCTGGTCATCGTGACAGGGGTGATCCTGACCCGGCTTTAGCGGTCCTGGGCCTTTAGCTGACCCTGCGGACGCTGCGTTCCGGCACGATCTGTTGCGCGATACCGGCGAATGTCAGATAGAGTGAAGTAGCGACCAATCCCCAATGCGCAAGCGACCCTTCACCAAAGTCTGCCCAAGCCGCCCAACCGGCAAAGACCACCCAGGCAAAGGCCACAGGCAGCGTCACGTTGCGCCAGCGTTCCGTGCGGACGGGATGCACGAACTTCAGGTTCAGGAACATCGCCACCGTCAGCGCGATCACGATCACAAGGGTCACACCTTGCGGCGGGGCGACCGCGAACAGCACAAGGATCACCATGTTCCAGCACGCCGGAAACCCCGAGAACGACTTGTCCTTGGTCTTCATCCGGGTGTCGGCAAAATAGACGACAGACCCATAGACGATCACGATGATGGCCAGCCACCCTGTCCATCCGTCCAGCAACCCCGATTTGAACAAGGCAAAGGCCGGGATGAACACATAGGTCAGGTAATCGATGATCAGATCCAGCAGCACACCGTCATAGGTGGGCCAGTTCCTGGTCACATCGTAACGCCGGGCCAGCGGCCCATCGACACCATCGACAATCAGCGCCACCACCAGCCACAGGAACATAAGGTCCCATTCGCCCTCAACCGCGGCCAGCATGGCCAGCATCGACAGCACCGCGCCGGTGGCGGTCAGCAGGTGAACGAACAGGGCTTTCAGGCGAAGGGTCATATCCGTTTGATGACCGAATTTTCCGTGGCGTGCAATCAGTCAGGCGCGCGGATGGGCCTTTTCATAGACCTCCATCAACCGCGCGGCATCTACGGCGGTGTAGCCTTGCGTCGTGGAAAGCGAGGCGTGGCCCAGCAATTCCTGTATCGCCCGCAGATCGCCGCCCGCAGACAGCAGGTGCGTGGCAAAGCTGTGGCGCATCGCGTGCGGCGTGGCCGTTGCGGGCAGGCCAAGGTGCAGACGCGCGCGTTCCATCGCCAGCGCGATCAGGCGCGGGTTCAGCGCGCCCCCCCGGGCGCCGCGAAAAAGGGCACCCTTCGCATCCAGATCAAAGGGGCACAGGCGCACATACTCGGCCACCGCCGCGCGGGCGGCGGGCAGGACGGGAACCAGCCGCTCCTTTCCGCCCTTGCCCATGATGCGCAAGACATCGGCCAAAGGATGGGTAGCCCCGGTCAGACCCAACGCTTCGGATATCCGCAGCCCGCAGCCGTAAAGCAGTGTCACCACCGCCATATCGCGCGCGGCGATCCAGTCGCTGACGGCCTGTTCGCCGACCATGTCGATCATGCCGCGTGCGCCATCTTCGGTCAGGGGGCGGGGCAGCTTGCGGCGGAATTTCGGCCCGCGCGCCGACAGGATTGTGGTGGCATCGCCCCCAGCGCGGTCGGCGGCCCAACGGGTGAAGCCTTTGACGGCAGAGAGCGACCGCGCCAGAGACCGGGCCGAAACACCGCGCCCGCGTTCATGCGCCATCCATGCCCGCAAGTCTTGTGCCGTCATGGCAACGATCGCGGCCATGCCTTCGGTGCCACCGCGATGCTGTGCCATAAAGGCAAGATAGCCCGACACGTCACGCCCATAGGCGGTGATCGTATTGTCGGCAGCCCCGTCCAACGCCTTCAGGTGTTGCAACCACTGGGCCAGCGCATCGCGCGCCTGCGGGGAAATGGCCAGCGCGGCCCCCCCGGTCACGACAGCCAGCGCCGCATCGTGCGTTCGAACACACCGGCAAAAAACGCCAGCAGGTCGGTGCCATGGGTGTGCTTGAACTGGTGCGGATCTTCGGCCCCAAGCACCAGCATCCCGGGCAGCCGTCCCTTGCCAAAGTCCAGTTTCATCAACGCTTCGGACCGGACCCAGCCCGCACGTTCGCCATAAAGCTGATCCGACGCAGGCAGCAGTTGCCGCAGCACCACGGGCCGAACCGGCACGTTGCGCCCGCCCGACAGGTATTCCGAAACGAACCCCGGTTCGGCGACGTAAAGCACATCACCCAACCGGCGCAGCAGGGCGGGGTTTTCCTCGTTCTGCACCGATTCCAGCACCAGCCGCACACAATCGACACGCAGCGTCTGCGCCACGTCGGTGGCCATGGTGCGCAAGAAATCCTCGAAACTCAGCGGGTCGAGCATTTGAAGAATCGCGCGGTGCACCTGATTGGTGCCCGCCAGATTTTCATAGGCTGCGGCGATGACCGACCGGTGGGTATCCTCCAGCCGGTCAAGGCGCGCTTCCAGCCGTTCCATCGCGATGCCGCGCAGATCGACGATATTGCTGCCCATCGCGCGCTCGTTCGCGGCGATCAGCGCGTTCATCAGATCGCGGTCCTCCAGCAGCAGCTCCGGCTCTGCGATCAGCTGGTCGCGCACATCCTGTTCGATCATTCAGCCCCTGCCCGTTTCCGTGGTGCCCACCGAAGTATACACAAGGTTACAGGATTTTCTGCCCCGTTTTCGCCCAGTCTTTCATGAACTGTTCAAGCCCTTTGTCGGTCAGCACATGGCTAGCCAGACCCTTGATCACGGCCGGGGGGGCGGTCACGACATCGGCACCGATCAGGGCGCATTGCGTGACGTGGTTCGCCGTGCGGATCGAGGCTGCAAGGATTTCTGTGTCAAAGCCATAGTTGTCATAGATCGTGCGGATATCGCCGATCAGCTCCAGCCCATCCAGATTGATGTCGTCCAGACGCCCGATGAACGGGCTGATGAACGTGGCCCCCGCCTTGGCGGCCAGCAGCGCCTGATTGGCGGAAAAGCAAAGCGTGACGTTGACCATGAAGCCTTCGCCCGACAGCACTTTGCAGGCCTTCAGCCCGTCCCAGGTCAGCGGCACCTTGACGGTGATGTTCGGCGCAAGGGCGGCCAGCTTGCGGCCTTCGGCGATCATGTCGTCGGCGTTCAGCGCCACCACTTCGGCGGATACAGGGCCGGAGACGATGCCGCAAATCTCTTTCGTGACCTCCAGGATGTCGCGGCCCGATTTCAGGATCAGCGACGGATTGGTGGTGACGCCATCAACCATGCCCAGATCGTTCAGCTCGGCAATCGCCTGCACATCGGCGGTATCGACAAAGAATTTCATGGGCGCGGTCCTTATGGGTTGCGGGGGGTTCGGGCGGGTATTACCCCAAAGGACGCGCAAGCGAAAGATGCATGGAAGCGGGGACGAGTGGCCGAGCGCGTCTATTCCGAAGGTGAAACGGTTGGTGTCCTTACGACAGAGCCGTTGGGGCGGGTGCTGGATTACCGCGCGCCCGACGGCGGCTGTGGCACGGGCGACTTTGTCGAAGTGCCGCTTGGCCCGCGCCGCGTGCTGGGGGTCGTATGGAGCACTGGCGAAGGGCGGTTTGATCCGGCCAAGGTGCGCCCGATCAGCCGCGTGCTGGATGCCCCGCCGATGCGGGCCGAGCTGCGCGCCTTTTTGGCGCGTGCCGCTGATTACACCCTGACGCCTTTGCCCGCGATGCTGCGCCTTGCCACCCGTGCGCCCGGTCTGGGCGATCCGCCCTCGATGCGGCGGGTGTACCGGCTGGGCGGGGCGGTGCCGAACCAGTTGACCGATGCGAGACATCGCGTGGTCGAGGCGCTGCGCAGTTTCGGCGGCGCTGCCGTCACCTTGGGCGAACTGGCGGACGAGGCCGCCTGCGGTACCTCTGTCGTCAAGGGTCTGGTCAAGCTGGGGGTGGTGCTGGAAGAGGACGCGCCCCGCGATCTGCCCTTTCCCCGCCTGAACCCCGCGGGCGGGGCCGATCTGCAGGGCGATCAGGTCGGCGCGGGCGTTGCGCTGGCCGCCGCCGTGGCGCTGGGTGGATATTCCACCACGCTGCTGAAAGGCGTCACCGGGTCGGGCAAAACCGAAGTCTATCTTGAGGCGGTCGCCGAATGCCTGAGGCAGGGGCGGCAGGCGCTGGTGTTGCTGCCGGAAATCGCTTTGACGGCGGAATTCCTGACGCGGGTCGAGGCGCGCTTTGGCGCGCGCCCCGCCGAATGGCATTCGGGCGTGACCATGACCGAACGCCGCCGCGTCTGGCGCATGGTGGCGCAGGGCGAGGCGCAGATGGTCGTCGGTGCGCGATCTGCCCTTTTCCTGCCGTTTCAACACCTGGGCCTGATCGTCGTGGATGAGGAACACGACACATCCTACAAGCAGGAAGAAGGTGTGTTGTACAACGCCCGCGACATGGCCGTGTTGCGCGCCGCCGTCTGCGGAGCGCCCGTGGTGCTGGCATCGGCGACGCCCAGTCTTGAGACTTGGGCGAATGTCGAGGCGGGGAAATACGCCCGCCTTGATCTGGGCGCGCGGTACGGTGTGGCGGAACTGCCCGACATGCGCGCCATCGACATGCGGGCCGAAAAGCTGGCGGCGGATCAGTGGATTTCGTCACGGCTGGCCGCCGAAGTGCAGGCGCGGGTGGACCGGGGCGAACAGTCGCTGTTGTTCATCAACCGTCGCGGCTATGCGCCAGTCACGTTGTGCCGGGCCTGTGGCAACCAGATCGGCTGCGATCATTGTGATGCGCGGATGGTCGAACATCGTTTTCTGAAACGTCTTGTGTGCCACCAGTGCGGGGCCACCAAACCCGTGCCCGTCGCCTGCCCGACTTGCGGGGTTGAGGGACGCATGGCCGCCGTCGGACCGGGGGTGGAGCGGCTGGCTGAAGAGGTGACCGCACGGTTCCCGGCCGCGCGGGTGGCTGTGCTGTCGTCCGATCTGTTCGGATCGGCCCGCGCCCTGAAAGCGCAGATCGAGGTGATCGCCCAAGGTGGGGCCGACATCATCATCGGCACGCAGATCGTTGCCAAAGGTCACAACTTTCCTTTTCTGACGCTGGTGGGTGTGATTGACGCCGACCTGGGCCTGCAAGGGTCGGACCTGCGCGCGGCGGAACGGACGTTTCAGTTGATGCGGCAGGTTGCGGGCCGGGCGGGGCGGGCGGAAAAGGCGGGCATCGCCCTGTTGCAGACGCACCAACCCGAACACCCCGTCATCCGCGCCATTCTGGGCGGCGACGAAGAGGCGTTCTGGAAAGCCGAAGCCGCCGAGCGTCGGGCGGCAGGCGTGCCCCCCTACGGGCGAATGGCGGGGGTGATCCTGTCCAGCCCGGATGTCCAGCAGGTGTTCGACTTTGGCGGCGAACTCGCCCGCCGCGATGGCCCCCTGCGCCGGATCGGCGCGCAGGTGTTCGGCCCCGCACCTGCGCCCATCTCGCGCGTGCGGGGGCGGCACAGGGTGCGGTTGCTGATCAAGGCCGACAAGGGCGCGCCCTTGCAGGCGGCGCTGGCGGAATGGGCAGCGCAGTTCAAGCTGCCCACCAATTTGCGCATGGCAATCGACATCGACCCGCAAAGTTTTCTGTAAGACCCCACCGCTGTCTGTCTTGTGACGCTGGGGTGACTGGCAAAGACGCTGCCGCCGCCCTATGTTCACCCCCTGACAATGGAGGCGCAGATGTTTTTCATGGATCGCAAAAAGACCGAAATGGTCCGGCCCGAAAATGCCTTGCCGGGTCGCCCCGATCCGCTGCCCACGGCCGAGACGCATTTTCTGTCCGGCATCCCGCTGAAATCGCCGGTGCCCGATGGCATGGAACAGGCGATGTTCGGCATGGGCTGTTTCTGGGGGGTGGAACGCAAATTCTGGGCGTTGCCCGGTGTTTGGCTGACGATGGTCGGCTACGCAGGCGGGTTCACACCGAACCCGACCTACAAGGAAACCTGCACCCAACTGACCGGCCATAACGAAGTCGTCCGTGTAATCTTTGATCCGACCGTCATCAGCTATGACGATTTGCTGCGCGTGTTCTGGGAAAATCATGATCCGACGCAAGGGATGCGTCAGGGCAATGATGTGGGGTCAACCTACCGGTCCGGCGTCTATACCTATTCGCCCGAACAGGCCGCGGCTGCCTTTGCGTCGAAGACCGTCTTTGCCGGGCGGTTGACCGCCGCAGGCTTTGGCGCAATCACGACCGAGATCATCCCCGCTCCCGAGTTCTTTTTTGCAGAAGATTACCATCAGCAATATCTGGCCAAGAACCCGGCCGGTTATTGTGGCATCGGCGGCACGGGCGTGACCTGCCCGATCGGCCTGCCTGCTTGACCTGTGCGGGGGGTGGGGCTAGTCCCACCCCATCCGCTTCGAAAGGTCGCCCCATGCCAACCTACACCGCCCTGACAACCCTGATGGGCGAAGAAGCCGCGCAAGGGCTGGCCCTTGCCATCGAAAAGATGCAGCCGGAACCGACCGGCGTGGGTGTGTTCGAGATCGAAGATGACTCGGGTCTGTGGGAGGTGGGCGCATATTTCCTTGAAAAGCCCCCCGGTGCGACGTTGGAGCTGTTGGCGATGGCCTTTGACGCGAAAGCTTTTGCCGTGTCAGAGTTGCCGGAAATCGATTGGGTCGCCCATGTGCGCCGCGAACTCAGCCCGGTCGAGGCGGGGCGGTTCTTCGTCTACGGCAGCCACGATGCCGACAAGGTGCCGCAAGATCGCGTCGCCTTGCAGATCGAGGCGACGGTGGCCTTTGGCACAGGGCACCACGGCACCACTCTGGGATGTCTGCGCGCCTTTGACCGGTTGCTGGATCAGGGCTTTGCCCCGGCAAAAGTGGCCGATATCGGCTGCGGCACCGCCGTTCTGGCCATGGCTGCGGCAGCGACCTTACCCGATGCGCTGGTGATCGCGTCCGATATTGACGAGGTCGCGGTGGACGTGGCCCGCGCCAATGTGGCGATCAACGGGCTGGATGGCCGGGTGGAGTGTCTTGAGGCGGCAGGCTTTGATCATCCGCAGCTTGCGGCGGCGGGGCCGTTCGATCTGGTCTTTGCCAATATCCTGAAAGGCCCGTTGATCGAACTTGCCCCCGACATGGCCGCGAATGTGGCACCAAAGGGGCTGGTCATCCTGTCCGGCCTTCTGGTCGTGCAGGCCGAGGCTGTCACTGCGGCCTATGTGGCAACGGATTTCACCCCCGCAGGCCGCGAAGATCTGGGCGAATGGTCCTGTCTGGTGATGAGGCGAAACTGAGGCAGAATTGAGGGTTAAAGAAGTTTTGCCCTTAAAAAGCCACAATTAATACATATGAAAACCGTCGGTGGGGGTCGAGGCGCGCGGGAGCGATTGTCATGTCCGACCCTAATATGCAGGATTTCTACGGGCGCATCAGCCGGATTGAGCGTGCCCATTCCCAAGGCTACGGATTCGAGGCAGAGGGCACATTGGGCCGTTCTGCCCATCGCGCGCGTCGCGCGCGGCGGCGGATGCGGGTTGTCCCCTTTATATTCCTGATCGGTTTCGCCTTCGGCATGAAGGGCGCTTTGCATTATCACGCAGGGGCGGACAATTACGACGCCCGCGTCGCCGAGTTGCAGACGCAGGCAGGTTTTGACGGCTTTGTCGGTGCGGTCATGCAGTCAGAGCCGATCACCCGCTATGTCAGTGCCAAGCTTCATCAATTCGTCGGCCCCCGCGCCTGATCCCGCAAAATGCGAAGGGCCGCCTACCTTCCGGTGGGCGGCCCAGGCATACGGCGGTCTCGCTGAAATCAGCGGCCGATCATCTCGACGTCGCCCCGGCACAGGCCGATGTCGTCAAGCTCGCGGTCGGACAGTTTTCCGAGCGCATTGCGCGTGACGCGGGCATCGTTCCACGTTCCAAGCGTGACGAATGCGTCAGCAAAGAACTGCACGAAGCGGAAGATCGAAATGGCGCCGAACGGCGCCGGACGGGTCGTATCATAGGCGGCCATGGCGGTTGTCCTTCTAAAACTGCTCAAGCAGGAAGCATTCGCGCTTCCTGAGAGCCAAATAATCTTGCTGCATGTGCAAAGCAACGTGCGAGATAGCAAGCCCGCAATGCGCGGCTTGCATAGCTCGTGCGCCGGTGTTCGGCCTTGTTAATAAGGCGTTATCCAGCTTGACGGCGGTTCCTGTCGTTTCTTCTGGATGCCACGTCGTATTTCTGCACCTGCATAACGTGTGACCTTGATTTTGGCAAGCTATGGGCGGTGCGCCTGAAAGCCGTTGTCGGATGTTCCCTATTCGTGCTAATTCGGGACAACGATAACAAACGGGGGCAGGCATGCGTGTTCTGGGAATCGACCCCGGCCTTCGAAACCTTGGCTGGGGTGTGATCGACGTGGCTGGGTCGCGGCTGACGCATGTTGCGAACGGCATCTGCCATTCCGCACCGGGGCCGGACGACGGCGATCTGGCGCTGCGCCTGCTGTCGCTTCATTCCCAACTGACTGAAGTGGTGCGCCTTCATGCGCCTGATCAGGCGGCGGTTGAACATACATTTGTCAACAAGGACGCGGTGGCCACACTGAAACTGGGGCAGGCGCGGGGCATTGCCCTGCTGGTGCCAGCGCAGTTCGGGCTGACGGTCGGGGAATATGCACCCAATGCGGTCAAGAAGACCGTGGTCGGTGTCGGCCACGCGGCTAAGGTGCAGGTTGACCATATGGTGCGTCTGCATCTGCCCGGCGTCGTGATCACCGGGCCGGATGCGGCGGACGCGCTGGCCATCGCGATCTGTCACGCGCACCACATGCAAAGCGCGGGCCGGTTGCAGGCGGCATTGAAAAGGGCGGCGGGATGATCGGCAAGATATCGGGCAGGCTGGATTGGCGGGGCGGTGATACGGTGCTGATCGATGTGCGCGGCGTCGGCTATCTTGTGCATGTGTCCGACCGGACCATGGCCACGATGCCGGGTCTGGGCGAGGCGGTATCGCTTTATACCGACCTTTTGGTGCGCGAGGATCTTTTGCAACTGTTCGGCTTTCCGACGATGCTGGAAAAGGAATGGCACAAGCTGCTGACGACCGTGCAGGGCGTGGGCGCAAAGGCATCCATGGCGATCCTTGGCACCTTGGGTGCCGAAGGGGTGGGCCGCGCGATCACCTTGGGCGACGCGCGGGCGGTGCAGGCAGCGCCGGGCGTCGGGCCAAAGCTGGCGCAGCGCGTGATACTGGAGCTGAAATCAAAGGCACATTCCGTCATGGCGGCGGGGGCCAACCTGTCTGTCACCGCCCAGGCAGAGGATGATGTGCTGGAACCGATGACACCAGCGGTGCGCAAGACACCCGCCCCCGATGGTGCGCGGACCGCGCGCTTTGCGGCATCGGCGGATGCGCTGTCGGCCTTGGGGAACCTTGGATATGGGCCGGGCGATGCGTCGCAGGCGGTGGCTTCTGCAGCCGCTGACCAACCGCAGGCGGACACCGCCACCCTGATCCGCGCGGCGCTGAAGCTGCTGGCACCAAAGGCCTGACCGATGGACAGCGATCCCACCTTGCGCCCCGAGAAGCTGCCCGAAGACCTTGACCGCGCCTTGCGCCCGCAGACGCTGGCCGATTTCGTTGGCCAGGCCGAGGCGCGGTCAAACCTGCGCGTCTTTATCGAAAGCGCCAAGATGCGCGGCGAGGCAATGGATCACACCCTGTTCCACGGCCCCCCCGGCTTGGGCAAGACCACGCTGGCGCAGATCATGGCCCGCGAACTGGGGGTCGGGTTTCGCATGACCTCCGGCCCTGTGCTGGCAAAGCCGGGTGATCTGGCCGCGATCCTGACCAATCTGGAACCGCGCGACGTGCTGTTCATCGACGAAATTCACCGCCTGTCGCCCGTGGTGGAAGAGGTGCTTTATCCCGCGATGGAGGATTTTGCGCTGGATCTGGTCATCGGTGAAGGGCCTGCGGCGCGCACCGTGCGGATCGAGTTGCAACCCTTTACGCTGGTCGGTGCCACAACACGGTTGGGCCTTCTGACCACGCCGCTGCGCGACCGGTTCGGCATCCCGACCCGCCTGCAATTCTATACCGAGGACGAGCTTGACCTGATCGTGACGCGTGGGGCACGGCTGATGGGCATCCCGTCGCATCCCGACGGCACGCGCGAGATTGCCCGCCGTGCCCGTGGCACGCCGCGCGTGGCGGGGCGTCTGCTGCGCCGCGTTGTCGATTTTGCCTTGGTCGAAGGCGATGGCGCGTTGACCAAGGCGCTGGCGGATTCGGCGCTGACGCGGCTGGGGGTCGATCATCTGGGGTTGGATGGCGCGGACCGGCGCTATCTGACGCTGCTGGCGGACCATTACGGCGGCGGCCCCGTGGGGGTGGAAACCATCGCCGCCGCCCTGTCCGAATCGCGCGATGCAATCGAAGAGGTGGTCGAACCCTATCTGCTGCAACAGGGGCTGCTGCAACGCACACCGCGTGGCCGGATGCTGGCCGCGCGCGCCTGGCGGCACCTTGGATTGGATGCCCCGCGTCCGCCGGGGCAAAGCGATCTGTTCGAAAGCTGAAATCGCTGCTACGGTCTGTTTGTGCCGGGCGCGGGATATTGTGTGTTTGTGTAAAGAGTGGGACCTGTCGTGTCGCTTCCCCGGCCTTTGGCCCATGATCCCGCGCTGGACGGATTGCGCGCGGTGGCGCTGTTGGCAGTGATGCTGTTTCATGCCCGTGCCGGATTTTTGCCCGGCGGGTTTCTGGGCGTCGATGTTTTCTTTGTCCTAAGCGGTTATCTTATCAGCGGGCTGATCCTGTCGGAACTGCACGCCACTGGACACCTGCTCTATCGCCGCTTTGCCTTGCGGAGGTTGCTGCGGCTTGGCCCCGCCCTGTTGGGTATCGTTGCGGTCTATCTGGTCGCGGCCCCGTCCGTGTGGCCCGATTATCCGGGGCATTTTCGCGATGGAGTGCTGGCGCTTTTATGGGCTTCGGACATCTCCGTCGCACTGTTCGGCGCGCCCGATTTTTTGGGGCATACGTGGTCCCTTGCGGTCGAGGTGCATTTTTATCTGATCTGGCCACCGCTGCTGGTTTGGACGGCCCGGCGGGTATCTGGTGCGAATCTGTGGCAAGTTTTATTGGCGGGATGGCTGTTCCTGATCCTGATGCGATTGGCCATGGTGGCTGCGGGGCAGAACTGGACCCAGATGTACTACCGGTTTGATAGCCGGCTGACCGGTTTCGTGCTGGGGGCAGCTGCGGCGGCATTTCGGGCACACGGTGCTTCTTGCCACACCTCCCGCTGGCTGACCCGGCTGCCGTTGATTGCGCTGCCCTGCATCGGGTTTCACTGGGGCGACCTTCGGGCGATGATCCTTGGCGTTCCGCTGGTGGAATTGGCAACCGCCGCCGCGATACTGACAACGCAAGGCACCGCTATGCGAAGGTGGCTGGCAGTGCCGATGCTTGTGGGGGTCGGGCGCATTTCGTACGGAATGTATCTGTGGCATTATCCGGTGTTCCGCTACCTTCGCGATGATCTGCCGTGGTGGGCGGTTCTGGCGATTGGCTTGCCGGTCACAGTCCTGTTTGCCACTGTCTCTTTCCTGACAATTGAACGCTGGGGCATGCGCCTGCGTCCCGCAAGTAAGGCAAACGGTGCCGGTTCGGCGGGCAGTTGAGTTGCCGTCCGCAAACCGCTAAGTCATCCCGCCAGACGGAGGGTGCGATGACGGCAGACCAAGTGGCGGCCCTGTTCACAAGACGCGATGGCCAATATCTTTGCGCGCGCTGGGGGCGGCCCATCGTGCCGGTTGTGTTCGGCGTCGACGATGCGACGCTGGCCATCGTCAAAGGGGCAATCGAGGCGGTGGTGGTGCTGGCCGGGCACAAGATGGCTGAAACCGACCCGGAACTGGGTGCCAACCTGATGGTGTTCTTTTTCCGGGACTGGGCCGAGGTGCCGCAGGTGCCAAACCTTGACCGGCTGATCTCCGACCTGCCTGCCTTGTGCGACCGACTGGCTGATGCACGGGCCAACCAATACCGCATCTTCCGCTTTGACGAGACGGGTGCGATCAAGGCAGCCTTTGTCTTTCTGCGCATGGATGCCGATCTGTCTGCCGTCCCGGCGGAAACGCTGGCACTGGCGCAGGCGGTTCAGACCATTCTTTTGTGGTCCGACCTTGCGTTCACCGATACCTCACCTTTGGCCAAGGCGGGCGAGGCGGTGATCCTGCGGCCCGAAATCGCAGGCGTGATCCGTGCCGCCTATGACCGGGTGATGCCGGTGGTAGCGCGCGATCCGTCACACGCACTACGGCTGGCGGCGCGGATCGGGCTGACCCATTAAGGGAACAGGGCACGCGCCCGGTGGTTGACCTTGCACTCTGCGCGAGGATGCCATGTCGGATGAACACCCAGCCCCCGAAATCACCCCGAACTATGCCGCGGTTGCCCGCAACGTCTGGCTGTCGATCGCACAGGACCGTGTGCTGCTGACGGCGGCGGGTATGACCTTCTATCTGATGATGGCGATCTTCCCGGCCATGATGGCGTTTGTTTCGGTCTATGGGCTGGCGCTGGACCCTGCGACTTTGACTGACCATCTGGCCGCCGTTGACGGCCTGTTGCCTGCCGCAGCAACAGATTTGGTCGCCGGACGGTTGGCAGAGTTGGTCGGCGAACCCGCCGGGGATCTGACGCTGGGTTTCATGATCACCCTGCTGATTGCACTGTGGAGCGCGGGCGGCGGCGTCAAGGCGATGATCCAGGGGCTGAACATCGCCTATGGCCTGACCGAGAAACGCAATTTCCTGCGGATCAGCCTTCTGGCAGTGGGGTTCACGCTGGGGGCGATGGTGTTGATTCTGCTGCTGGCGGTTTTGTTGGCCGTGGTGCCTGCGATTCTGGCACTGGTCCCTTTGGGCCGCTGGGCAGAGGCGGGCGTCAGTCTTGCGCGCTGGCCCGTGATGGCGCTGGTCATCGCGTTGGCGCTGGCGGTCCTTTATCGCCATGGGCCAAGCCGCCCACCTCCGCCGTGGCGCTGGATCACCCCCGGCAGCGCCTTTGCGACCGTGGCGTGGATCGCAGCGACCATCGGTTTTACGCTGTATCTGACATATTTCGCTGATTTCGATGCCACCTATGGCGCGCTTGCCGCCCCCATCGGCTTTTTGCTGTGGGTCTGGATTTCCATGGTCGTCGTGATCCTGGGGGGCGAAATCAATGCCGAGGTTGAAGCGACGGAAGTAAATTCCACCCTTGAAAACAAGGGGGTGGCGCGGTAGTCCCCTTTTCATCCAGACGGGGCGCGCCATGATCCACAGCCTGCCGATACGCGTGTATTACGAAGATACCGATCTTGCCGGAATCGTCTATTACGCCAACTACCTGAAGTTCATCGAACGCGGGCGCAGCGAATGGGTGCGGCTGTTGGGAATAGATCAGACCCGGTTGAAGGCGGACCACGGCATCGTCTTTGCCGTTCGCCGGCTTGAGGCGGATTATCTGCGCCCGGCAAAATTTGACGATGACCTGATGGTGGCGACACGACTTGTGTCCGTCACAGGCGCGCGCATCCACCTTGCTCAAGAGGTGCAGCGCGGCGGCGAGGTGCTGTTTTCCGCTGCCGTGACGCTTGTCTGTCTGACCGATGCAGGGCTGCCTGCGCGTATTCCGCCGCATCTGCGAACCCGGTTTACCCCTGCTTTGCACTGACTGCGGCGGCAAGTCGCGCGGCTGACGCAGATGTGTTGGCAATCCCCTTCAATTCCGGATAGAATCACTGTTAATCGCGGCCCGACAGACGGCCCATAACAAGAGCAGGCGTATGGAAACCGAAACCCTTGCGATGGCGCAGGAGATTGATTTCTCTTTGCTCGCCCTTTTCGCGCGAGCGACCTTTACCGTCAAAATCGTCATGACCATGCTGATGGTGATGAGTTTTTGGTCCTGGGCGATCATCTTTCAGAAACACATCCTGTTTCGTGCCGCGCGCGGCGAAGCGTCAATTTTCGACCGCGCCTTCTGGAGCGGCGAACCGCTGGACGAGCTGTTCGAAAAGATCGGACCGCAGCCGGACGGGGCCAGCGAAAAGATTTTTGCCAGCGGCATGCTTGAATGGCGGCGCAGCCACCGGCAGGATGGCGGGCTGATCGCGGGCGCACAGGCGCGCATCGACCGCAGCATGGATGTCGCGATCAACAAGGAAAGCGAACGTTTGAATTCCGGCCTGTCATTCCTTGCCACGGTCGGATCGACCGCGCCGTTCATCGGGCTGTTCGGCACCGTCTGGGGCATCAAGCACGCCTTCGAGCAGATCGCCATCAGCCAGAACACCAATCTGGCCGTCGTGGCCCCCGGCATCGCCGAGGCGCTGCTGGCCACGGCCATCGGTCTGGTCGCGGCCATCCCGGCGGTGGTGTTCTACAACAAGTTGAACGCGGATTCCGAACGGATCATCGGCGGGTACGAGGCGTTTGCCGACGAATTCGCCACCATCCTGTCGCGCCAACTGGACGCCTGAGATGGGCGGCGGGGTGGCCAAGAAATCGGGCGGGGGCGGGCGGCGCGGACGGCGGCGCGGCACCTCGGCTGCGATGTCGGAAATCAACGTGACGCCCTTTGTGGACGTGATGCTGGTGCTGCTGATCATCTTCATGGTCGCGGCGCCGATGCTGACGGTGGGGGTGCCCGTCGAATTGCCTGACACCGCCGCAAACGCCCTGCCCACCGAACCAGAAGAGCCGTTGACGATCACCATGACCGCCGATGGCCGCCTGATGATCCAGACGACAGAGATCACGCCAGACGAGCTGATCCCGAAACTGTCCGCGATTGCGGCGGAACGGACGTCGGACAAGGTGTTTCTGCGCGCGGACGGGGCCATCCCCTACAGCAGCGTGGCGCAGGTCATGGGGGCACTGTCACGGGGCGGGTTCAACAACATCGGGCTGGTGACCGATGCCGATGGGCCGACCTTCAACGGCAATGACGGCTGACGGGCCGGGGCGCGCAAAGTGGACATGAATCGCGGCACCCTTCTATCCGGCATCGGGCACGGGGTTGTCATCCTGTGGGTGCTGGTGGGGGATTGGCTGTTCGCGCCGCCCGAAATGCCCGAAATCGCAGTGTCAGAGGTGTCGTTGCTGTCGTCGGCGGAATTCGACGCACTGGTGGCCGCCGCCCCGTCGACGCCCACACCCGCAGAACCGGCAGACCCCGCGACCGAACCCGACGTGGCGGCCCCGGACCCGGTCGAGGCCGAACCCGTCCCCGCGCCGGCAGAGGAACAGCCATCAGAACCTCTGCCCGAAGACCTGCCCGTGTCCGACACGCCGCAGCCTGACGAGGCCCCCGAACCGACCGCCCCGATTGCCGATGTGGAACAGCCGATTCCGGTCGCCCCGTCCGAGGTAAAGCCGCAGCCGCGCCCCATCGACCGCGTGGCCCCGATCCCGGTGGAAACCCCCGAAGACGCGCCCGAAATCGCCGATGTACCGACGCCCGAGGTGTCCGAGGAGCCCAGCCCCGACGCCCAGATCGTCGAGGAAGATCAGCCCGAGGCTGCCCCCGAAGAGGCCACGACCCAGATCGTGACAGAAGCGGTGGACACGCAGGAAGACGCACCGCAACTGGCCCCGGCCAGCAGTGCACGACCCCGCTCGCGCCCGGAAGAGGTGGTTGAGGCACCGGAAGACCCGGTTGACGATGTGGTTGCCGCGACCGAACCGGTGGAAGACCCTGTCGAAGACCCGGTCAGCGATCCTGCCGCCGATGCCATCGCGGCCGCCGTGGCCGAAGCCGCCACCGAAAGCGCGACGGACACCGCATCGAACGAGGCACCGACCGGCCCGCCGATGACCGGTGGCGAAAAGGACGCGCTGCGCGTGGCCGTGCAGCAATGCTGGAACGTGGGCGCCCTGTCGTCCGAGGCGCTGCGCGTCACGGTGACAGTCGCCGTTTCGGTCGGACAGGACGGTGTGCCCGATGCCGGATCGATCAGTCTGATCGGTGCCGAAGGTGGGACCGAGGCCGCCGCCCGACAGGCATACGAGGCCGCCCGCCGCGCGATCATCCGTTGCGGCGCGCGTGGCTTCCCCCTGCCGCCAGAGAAATATGAACAGTGGAAGGCCATGGAATTGGTCTTTGACCCCAACGGAATGCGGATGCGATGAGCGCCCCAATGAAACAGTCGGCACCTCGCAGAGTTGTGTGCCAAGGAACCCGCCGATTTCGGCATGCTGCAATGGAATTGACCAAAGGACTTGAGGACCACATGACCCTGTTCAGAACCCTCACCCCTGTCGTGGCACTGATGCTTGGCCTTGGCTTTGGCCCACAGGCGCAGGCGCAGACCGGCCCGCTGCGTATCATCATTGATCAGGGTGTGATTGAACCTTTGCCCTTTGCGGTGCCCGATCTTGTGCCGGAAAACGGCGCGGCGTCCGAGTATGCCGCCAACATCAGCCGGGTGATCGCCGCCGATCTGGCAGGAACCGGGCTGTTCCGCGAAATCCCGGCCTCGGCCCATATCGCGCGGGTGACCAGCTTTGACGCGCCGGTCGGGTATGAAGACTGGAAGGCGATCAATGCGCAGGCGCTGATCACCGGGGCGGTGGGCGCATCGGGCGACCGGATCGTCGTCAAATTCTGTCTGCATGACGTCTTTGCAAGCCAGCCCTTGGGCGAATGTCTGCAATTCGCAGGCACGCCCGGCAGCTGGCGGCGCATGGCGCACAAGGTGGCCGATGCCGCCTATAGCCGGATCACTGGTGAAGGCCCCTATTTCGACAGCCGCGTGGTCTATGTCGCGGAAAGTGGGCCAAAAAACGCCCGGCTGAAGCGTCTTGCGGTGATGGATTACGACGGCGCAAACATCCAGTATCTAACCGACAGCAGTTCCATCGTGCTGGCCCCGCGTTTTTCGCCGACGGGCAACCAGATCCTGTTCACCTCTTACGTGTCGGGGTTTCCGCGCATCTACCTGATGGATGCCGCGTCCCTTGCCGTGCGGGGCCTTGCCGAACAGCCGGGCACCATGACCTTTGCCCCGCGCTTTTCGCCCGATGGTCGGACGGTCGTGTTCAGTCTGGAACGGGGCGGCAATTCCGATCTTTACGCACTTGATATCGAGTCGGGCCAGTCGCGGCAGTTGACCAACGCGCCGTCGATTGAAACCGCCCCGAGCTTTAGCCCGGATGGAAGCCAGATCGTCTTTGAATCCGACCGGTCCGGCACACAGCAGTTGTACATCATGTCCGCAGGTGGCGGCGAAGCGCAGCGCATTTCCAACGGCCAGGGGCGTTATGGCACGCCGGTCTGGTCGCCCCAAGGCGACTACATCGCGTTCACTAAGCAAAACGAAGGCCGCTTCCACATCGGTGTGATGCGGACAAACGGCGGCGAAGAGCGCCTTCTGACCGCGTCGTTCCTGGATGAAGGTCCGACCTGGTCGCCCAATGGCCGCGTGATCATGTTCACCCGCGAAACAGCCGGTGAAGGCGGGCAGGCGGGGCTGTATTCGGTTGATATCTCGGGTCGCAACCTGCGCCAGATCACCACCGAAGGCCCGGCATCGGACCCCGCATGGTCGCCCCTGCTGCCTTGACCCCATTTGTGCGCCGCCGATTCCCACGGCGGCGCAAACCTGTTATGGTTGCCCCAATCGAGCCAAAAATACCAAAAGGAACCCCGGAATGACGCTTTTCCCCAAGGCACTTCTTCTTGTCGCAGCCCTTGGCCTTGCGGCCTGCAACAATCCTGACCGCTATGGCGCAGGCGGTGCCGATGGCGCTGGCGGCGCGGGCGGATTCGGTGCGGGTGGCATTGACACCATGGGTCTGGGCGATCCCAGCGACCCGCGCTCCATCGCGTATTTCAACCAGACGGTCGGTGACCGCGTATTGTTCGCGGTGGACCAGTCCAGCCTGTCGCCCGAGGCACGCAATGTCCTGATGGGGCAGTCGCAATGGCTGGCGACGAACCCCGACTACGCGATCATCATCGAAGGCCATGCCGACGAACAGGGCACACGGGAATACAACCTGTCGCTTGGTGCGCGTCGTGCGTCTGCCGTGCAGGACTTCCTGATCAGCCAGGGCGTGTCACCCAGCCGGATGCGGACCGTGTCCTATGGCAAAGAACGCCCGATCGAAGTGTGCTCGACCGAAGATTGCTACATGAAGAACCGCCGCGCCGTGACGGTGCTGTCGATGGGCGCAGGGGTCTGACCGGATGCGGATGCTCGGCCTTTTTCTGATCCTGCTTTTGCCCACCGGTGCTCTGGCGCAGGACAGGGCGCAGACATTGGCCGACATCCGGTCCGAAATCGGCCTTTTGCAGGGCGAGTTCAATGCGCTGAAATCCGAACTTGTCACCTCGGGCGCTGCGGCGACCGGGGCGGCGGGGGGCGATGCGCTGCAACGGCTTGATGCGATCGAGGCGGCGCTGACCCGCCTGACCGCCAAGGCCGAAGAGGTCGAACTGAAGGTGAACCGCGTCGTGACCGACGGCACCAACCGTCTGGGCGATCTGGAATTCCGCCTGTGTGAAATGGAAGAGGGTTGCGATATCGCGGCCCTTCCCCCCACGCCCCCCTTGGGTGGCGGTGCTGCACCTGCCCCTGTCGTCTCGCCCGATCCGACCGCTCCGGCGGCGGGCGGGCCGGAACTTGCCGTGGGCGAACAGGCAGACTTTGACCGGGCCAAGGAGGTGCTCGCCACCGGTGACTTTCGCGCCGCCGCTGACCTCTTTGCGACCTTTACCCAATCCTACACGGGTGGACCGCTGACCCAAGAGGCGCATTTCCTGCGGGGCGACGCGTTAAGCCAGCTTGGCGATACTGCAGGATCGGCGCGCGCCTATCTGGATGCCTTTTCGGGGCAGCCATCGGGGCCGCGCGCAGGCGAATCGTTGCTGAAGCTGGGTCAGGCATTGGGTGCGCTTGGCCAGACGCCCGAGGCTTGCGTGACCCTGACCGAGGTGGGAACCCGCTTTCCCGGCACCATCGAGGCAACCAATGCGCAGGTGGCGATGCAGGGGCTTGGGTGCTTCTGACGACTGATCTTGTCGAACGATTGATGCAGGGCCTGGGTGGGGCGGCAAACGCCCCCTTGGGCCTTGCTGTTTCCGGGGGTGGGGATTCCATCGCCCTATTGCATCTGGCGGTTGCAGCGGGCCTGCCAGTTCAGGCGGCCACCGTCGATCACGGCCTTCGTACCGGATCGGATGCCGAAACGGCAGGCGTTGCCGCGACCTGCTCCCATCTTGGCGTGCCGCACCGGACCCTGCGATGGCACTGGGACGGGAAAGGCAACCTGCAGGATCAGGCCCGCCGGGCCCGTCTGGCGTTGCTGGCGGAATGGGCGCGCGGGCAGGGGTTGGCGGTTGTGGCACTGGCCCACACCCGCGACGATCTGGCCGAGACGTTTCTGATGCGTCTTGCGCGTGGCTCAGGTGTGGACGGCCTGTCGGCCATGGCCCCGGATCGTCTTGCCCAAGGTATCCGCTGGGTGCGCCCGTTGCTGGACGTCGCGCGGTCTGATCTGCGCGATTGGCTGCAAGGGCAGGGCATTGCTTGGGTGGATGATCCATCGAACGAGAATGACCGCTTTGACCGGGTCAAGGCGCGGCGCGTTCTGGCGGCGCTGGCCCCCTTGGGATTGGACGCAGCACGGCTGGCCGAGGTGGCGGGCCATTTGTCGCAGGTCCGCGCCGCGCTGAACGTTCAGACCCAGCACGCCGCCGCGTCTCTGGCCCGTCTTGACCGGGGCGATGTCGTGTTGGATGGCGCAGGCTTTGCCGCGCTGCCTGATGAAATCCGGCGTCGGTTGCTACAAGCGGCGATCCAATGGATTGCTTCGGCGGAATATGGCGCAAGGGGGCCGCAAATTGTACAGCTTCGTGACCAATTGGCAAAGGGGCGCAGCGCCACGCTTGCCGGTTGTCGTTTTCTGACCGCCAAAGGCATGATCCGCATCACGCGCGAGGCAGGCAAACTGCAAGGTTTGCGCGTGCCGATAGATGCGCTGTGGGATGGCCGCTGGCACCTGCACGGCCCGGAAAACAAGGGCTTGGCGGTTGGTGCGCTGGGGGCAAAGGGGCTGCTGTCCTGCCCTGACTGGCGGGCGGCCGGTCTGCCCCGCGCCACGCTGTTGGCGTCGCCTGCGGTCTGGTTCGGGGACGATCTGATCGCCGCCCCGCTGGCGGGCTTTGGTCCCGGATGGCAGGCATCCTGCACAATGCCCCCGGAACCCCTATCTTCTGCACCTTTATCGCATTGAACCAGCGGCGGTTATCTCTATCTTAGACATCAAGGCTGGGCGCTTTCTGCGGTGCCGTGGCATTTCGAGGAGACACTCGTGGGTAACGCACGAAATATTGCATTCTGGGTCGTTCTGTTTCTGCTGATCCTTGCGCTGTTCAATCTGTTCAGCGGTGGGCAGACGACCATGTCGTCGCGGCCCCTGTCCTATTCCGACTTTGTCGCGCGCGTCGACGCCGGGGATGTCGCCAGCGTGACGCTGGACGGCGAACGGGTGATCGTGCGGGCCAAGGACGGCACGCAATACATCACCATCAAACCCGAGGGTGAAGAAGTTGCCACGCAGCTGATCGCCAAGGGCGTCGATGTGCGGGCCGAGGCGCAAGAGCAGTCGGGTTTCTTCTCGCTGATCAGTCTGTGGCTGCCGTTCCTTGTGCTGATCGGGGTCTGGATCTTCTTCATGAACCGGATGCAGGGCGGCGGGCGTGGCGGCGCGATGGGCTTTGGCAAAAGCCGTGCGAAACTGCTGACGGAAAAGCATGGCCGCGTGACGTTTGACGATGTGGCCGGTATCGACGAAGCCAAGGAAGAGTTGGAAGAGATCGTCGAATTCCTGCGCAATCCGCAAAAGTTCAGCCGTCTGGGCGGCAAGATCCCCAAGGGGGCGCTGCTGGTCGGCCCCCCGGGCACCGGTAAAACCCTGTTGGCCCGCGCGATTGCTGGCGAGGCTGGGGTGCCGTTCTTTACAATCTCAGGCTCTGACTTTGTCGAAATGTTCGTGGGTGTCGGCGCAAGCCGCGTGCGGGACATGTTCGAACAGGCGAAAAAGAACGCGCCCTGCATCGTCTTCATCGACGAGATTGACGCCGTAGGCCGTGCGCGCGGTGTCGGCATCGGGGGTGGCAATGACGAACGCGAACAGACGCTGAACCAGTTGCTGGTCGAAATGGACGGGTTCGAGGCGAACGAGGGCGTGATCATCGTCGCCGCCACGAACCGCAAGGATGTTCTGGACCCGGCGCTGCTGCGCCCCGGTCGTTTTGACCGTACGATCCACGTGCCGAACCCCGATATCAAAGGCCGCGAGAAAATCCTTGGGGTGCATGCCCGCAAGGTTCCGCTTGGACCCGACGTCGATCTGCGCACCATTGCACGCGGCACACCCGGCTTTTCGGGCGCCGATCTGATGAACCTTGTCAACGAGGCTGCCCTGACGGCCGCCCGCGTTGGACGCCGGTTCGTCACGATGGATGATTTCGAACACGCGAAAGACAAGGTGATGATGGGCGCGGAACGCCGCAGCATGGTGCTGACCGCCGATCAAAAGGAAAAGACCGCCTATCACGAGGCTGGCCACGCCATCGTCGGCATGAACATGCCCAAGTGTGACCCGGTCTACAAAGCCACGATCATCCCGCGTGGCGGTGCCTTGGGGATGGTGGTCAGCTTGCCGGAAATGGACCGGCTGAACATGCACAAGGACGAAGGCAAGCAGAAGATCGCCATGACCATGGCCGGAAAGGCCGCCGAGATCATCAAGTATGGCGAAGAGGGCGTGTCTTCCGGCCCTGCGGGCGACATTCAGCAGGCGTCGGCACTGGCGCGCGCCATGGTGATGCGCTGGGGCATGTCCGATCTGGTCGGCAACATCGACTATTCAGAAGCCCACGAAGGTTATACCGGTGGAACGGCAGGCTTTTCGGTATCTGCAGAAACGAAGAAGCTGATCGAGGGCGAGGTGAAGCGTCTGATCGACGAAGGCTATGAAACCGCCCGCGCCGTTCTGCTGAACAAGGCCGACGATTTCGAACGTCTGGCCAAGGGCCTGCTGGAATACGAAACCCTGACAGGCGACGAGATTCGCCGGGTCATGGCGGGCGAGGTTCTGGGCGGTGACGACGATGCTGACAAGCCCGCATCGGGCGGCGGCAATGCCTCTATCGCGTCGATCCCGAAAACCCGGCCCAAGCTGCCCAAAAGCGGCATGGAACCCGAGCCGACGGTCTGATCTTGACGACTGATCCACAGGACTGGAGCCCCGAAGCCTATGACAGGTTTCGGGGCCTTCGCTTGCGCCCCGCACTGGATTTGCTTGCGCAGGTCGGTGATCTTCCCGCCGGTGCGGTGGTGGACCTTGGGTGCGGCAACGGTGCTGTCGGTCAGGCCTTGGTGGACCGGTTTCCGGCCCGCGACCGGATCGGGGTCGATCTGTCGCCCGCCATGCTGGCCAAAGCCGCCGAGACGGGCTGCTATCACCGCGTCATCGAGGATGATCTGACGGACTGGCAGGCCGATGGCCCGGCGGCGCTGATCTATTCCAATGCGGCGCTGCAATGGGCGGGCGGGCACGACACACTGTTGCCGCGTCTGGCCGCGATGCTGGTGCCCGGCGGGGTGTTGGCCGTGCAGATGCCCCGCCAGGTCTTTGCACCATCGCACCGGTTCCTGCGCGACATTGCCGCCAGTCTGTTCCCCGACCGGTTCGATTTTGCGGGGTGGGAACCGCCTGTGCGCACTGCTGCCGGGTATTGGGAACTGCTTGCCCCGCTTGGGCAGGTCAATGCCTGGGAATCCGAATATGTGCAGCGCCTTGATCCCGCTACGGGCGCGCATCCCGTGCGGCGTTTCACCGAAAGCACGGCAATGCGCCCCTTTCTGGAGAAACTGACCGAAACAGAAGCCGCCGCCTTTACCCACGCCTATGACGCGGCGCTGACGGCCGCCTACCCCTTGCTGGGCGACGGTGCTGCGCTGTTCCCGTTCCGCCGCGTATTCTTTACGCTGATACGCTGATGCCGGTTCTGAAACCCACCACCTTTGTCGGGCAGATCATCTGGCTGGGCCGGGTCCCCGACCGCGCCCGCGCTTTGCAGGCGGTCGCGGTTGATAGCCTTGATGCCACCTTTGCCGGCCCGGTTGGCGAAGATCATGGTGGTTTGACGCGGCCGTCGTGCAGCCGTGTGCTGGCGCAGTATCCGCGCGGCACGACCATCCGCAACACGCGGCAGTTTTCCATCCTTTCGGCCGAAGATTTGGCGCAGATCGCCGGGCGGATGGGGCTGGATGCGTTGGACCCCGCCTTGCTGGGGGCGACGATGGTGATCGGGGGCATCCCTGATTTCAGCCACATCCCGCCTTCATCGCGTCTGCAATCGGACAGCGGGACCACGCTGGTGGTGGACATAGAAAACCGCCCCTGCGTGCTGCCCGCAAAACCGATCGAGGCGCAGCATGCCGGCTTTGGCGCGGCCTTCAAGACCGCCGCCAAGGGTCGCCGGGGCATAACCGCCTGGGTCGAACGCGAAGGGGTGCTGCGCGTGGGCGACGCCATTCGCCTGCACATTCCCGATCAACCGGTGTGGGCACACCTGGACGCTGCACGCCGCGTCTGACTGGAATATTCGTTCCATAAACGGCAAAATTTCCGCGCATGTTCCAGAATTTCCGATCGGAAACGTCTCGCGGCGAAAATGACGGGGAACATGTCGGAAAAGCCCCTCACATTGCCCGACATGACCGCTATCACGTCGCAAACGGGGCATCGGCGGCCCCACAGGGAGACGGACATGGCCTTCAAAACCGACATCGAGATTGCACGCGAAGCGAAAAAGAAACCGATCATGGAGATCGGCGCAAAGCTGGGTATCCCGTCGGAGCACCTGCTGCCCTATGGCCACGACAAGGCCAAAGTCAGCCAAGAGTTCATCAAGTCCCTTGCAGGTCGCCCTGATGGCAAGCTGATCCTTGTCACCGCGATCAACCCGACGCCTGCGGGCGAGGGCAAGACCACCACAACCGTTGGTCTGGGCGACGGTCTGAACCGCATCGGCAAAAAGGCCGTCGTCTGTATCCGCGAGGCCAGCCTTGGCCCGAACTTCGGGATGAAGGGCGGCGCTGCGGGTGGCGGCTATGCGCAGGTCGTCCCGATGGAAGAGATGAACCTGCACTTCACCGGTGACTTCCACGCAATCACATCGGCCCACAACCTGCTGTCGGCGATGATCGACAACCACATCTATTGGGGCAACGATCTGGACATCGACGCCCGCCGCATCGTCTGGCGGCGTGTGATGGACATGAACGACCGCGCGCTGCGCGACATCGTGGTCAACCTTGGCGGCGTCGCCAACGGCTTTCCGCGCCAGACCGGGTTCGACATCACCGTCGCGTCCGAAGTCATGGCGATCCTGTGCCTGTCCAAGGATCTGGTCGATCTGCAAAAGCGCCTTGGCGATATCGTCGTGGCCTATCGCCGCGACAAATCCCCGGTCTATTGCCGCGACATCAAGGCCGACGGCGCCATGACCGTGCTGCTGAAGGATGCGATGCAGCCCAACATCGTGCAGACGCTGGAAAACAACCCGGCCTTTGTGCATGGCGGCCCGTTCGCCAACATCGCCCACGGCTGCAATTCGGTCATCGCCACCACGACCGCGCTGAAGCTGGGCGAATACGTCGTGACCGAGGCCGGCTTTGGTGCCGACCTGGGCGCGGAAAAGTTCTTTGACATCAAGTGCCGCAAGGCCGGTCTGAAACCTGCTGCTGCGGTCATCGTGGCCACGGTGCGCGCGATGAAGATGAACGGCGGCGTCGCCAAGGCCGATCTGGGCACCGAAAACGTCGATGCCGTGAAAAAGGGCTGCGCCAACCTTGGCCGCCACGTTGCCAACACCAAGGGCTTTGGCGTACCGGTCGTCGTCGCCATCAACCACTTTGTCAGCGACACCGACGCCGAAATTCAAGCGGTCAAGGATTACGTCGCCTCGCAAGGGTCCGAGGCGATCTTGTGCAAGCACTGGGCGCAAGGGTCTGCCGGGATTGAAGAACTGTCGCACAAGGTCGTGCAACTGGCCGAATCCGGTGCCGCGAACTTTGCCCCGCTCTACCCTGACGAAATGCCGCTGTTCCAGAAGATCGAAACCATCGCCAAGCGCATCTATCACGCGGACGAGGTGCTGGCCGACAAGTCGATCCGGGATCAGCTCAAGGCATGGGAAGCCGCAGGATATGGCAACCTGCCCGTGTGCATGGCCAAGACGCAGTACAGCTTTACCACCGATCCGAACGTCCGTGGCGCGCCCACCGGCCACTCGGTCCCTGTGCGCGAAGTGCGTCTGTCTGCGGGTGCCGGTTTCATCGTGGCCATCTGCGGCGAGATCATGACGATGCCGGGCCTGCCCAAGGTGCCGTCGGCCGAGGTGATCCGCCTGAACGATGCGGGCAACGTCGAAGGGCTGTTCTGACCAACCGGTCGCGTTGTTCTTTCGGGATGCCTTCGTTATGACAAAGGCATCCCGATCACGACGAGGCGACAGATGAGAACCCCGGCAGACTGCACGACGATGGCCGAACTGCGGGCCGAGATCGACCGGCTGGATGCCGAACTTGTGGCACTGTTTGCGCAGCGCGTGGCCTATATCGACCGCGCCGCGCAGATCAAGGAAACGGTCGGCCTGCCCGCCCGGATTACCCCCCGCGTGGAAGAGGTCGTGGCCAACGTCCGCAGCCACGCGACGGCCCATGGCCTGCCGCCGGACAAGCTGGAAAAACTGTGGCGCAAGTTGATCGACTGGTCGATCGAGCGCGAAGAGACCCATTTGGGGAAGGACGAACCATGACGGCCACTGTGATCGACGGCAAGGCTTTTGCAGCAAAGGTGCGTGCGCAGGTGCAGGCGCATGTGGCGCGGATGAAGGAAGAGCAGGGGCTGGTTCCCGGTCTTGCGGTCGTTCTGGTGGGCGAAGACCCCGCGTCTCAGGTTTATGTCCGCAACAAGGGCACCCAGACGATCGAGGTTGGCATGGCCAGCTTTGAACACAAGCTGCCCGTGGACACGGCCGAGGCTGATCTTCTGGCGCTGATCCGCGCGCTGAACGCCGATCCGGCGGTGCATGGCATTCTTGTGCAACTGCCGTTGCCCAAGCATCTGGATTCCGAACTGATCATCAACACCATCGACCCGGCCAAGGACGTTGATGGCTTTCACATCAGCAACGTCGGCCTGCTGGGCACGGGGCAGAAAAGCATGGTGCCCTGCACGCCGCTGGGCTGCCTGATGATGCTGCGCGACCACCACGGCAGCCTTGCCGGGATGGAGGCTGTCGTTGTGGGTCGGTCCAATATCGTGGGCAAGCCGATGGCGCAACTGTTGCTGGGCGACAGCTGCACCGTGACCATCGCGCACAGCCGCACCAAGGACCTGGCCGAGGTGTGCCGTCGCGCCGATATTCTTGTGGCCGCTGTCGGTCGGCCCGAAATGATCCCCGGCGATTGGGTGAAACCGGGTGCAACCGTGATCGACGTCGGCATCAACCGGATCGAACGGGATGGCAAGACGCGGCTGGTTGGCGATGTGCATTATGCCAGTGCCGCAGAAGTGGCAGGCGCCATCACCCCGGTGCCCGGTGGCGTTGGTCCGATGACCATCGCGTGCCTGCTGGCCAACACCCTGACCGCCTGCTGCCGCGCCAACGGTCTTGCAGAGCCAAAGGGCCTGACGGCCTGATCATTCAGTTCCAACCCTGATCCATCTGATTGTATGGGTTACATTCTTCCACAAATAGATCGTTGCCAGACCGCCGTTTCAACGTGTAGACAATATTCATTGGGTAGCGGTACGTCGGGGGACATGTCGCAATATTTCAGGTCGTGGAAGGCTGACTTCCACAATCGTCATTCATTGACGGTTGGCATATTTTTGTCTTTGTTCGCCGGGTTGATTGGCCCGCTAGGCAGTGCAGACTGCTGCGGTCTGGTTTATCGCGTCGAACTATGGATGATCGTGATCGGTGCCATGATGGTGCTCGGGACCACTGTCAGGGTTACCCTCAGGGTAATCTGCAGGTCCCACTCTGCGGCATGCAACGTGCTGGTCGTTGCGGGCATCGTATGCCTTTTGATGATGTATCCTATGAATGCGGTTGCAACCGAATTCTGGGGGGCAGGCAGTTCGCCCCAGGGATATTCCGAGGTTGTATTTGTTCTGTTCGTGACAGCGCTGGGGTTGGGGTCGCACAGCCATGTGAAAGAACAGGCCGTTCCGGACAGCGATACGCCAATCGCGCAGATCGCACCCCGTCTGGCGCAGCGCCTTGATCCGGCCTTGCGGGGGGAATTGCTGGCGATCACTGTCCGTGACCATTACGTGGATGTTCTGACCACGGCGGGAAAAAGCAGTCTGCTTTTGCGCCTGTCCGACGCGGTGGCCGAAGCGGAAGGCGTGCCGGGTGCGCAGATACACCGGTCGCATTGGGTGGCATGGTCTGCCGTGACCGGGATCGAACGCGAAGGCGCGCGCGTCTACCTGCGCCTGAACCACGATCAGCGCATTCCCGTCAGCCGCAATCACCACGCAATTCTGGTAAAGCGGGGCCTGCTTTAACGGCGCGGGTCAGGTCGGCGCGGCATTGGCACCGGCAGGGCCGTGCGGCCCGTCAGGATCGCCAGGGCACCGTCGCCCATCAGGGTGGACAGGGCCGGGTCGTGGCACCACAGCCCACCCGTATAGGCCCCGAAGGCAGGCAGGATCAGACGCTGGCCATCGGTCAGGAAACAGGTTCGCGCCTGCCCGCCGATCCGCGCCTTGGGGTGGTAGTGACCCGACACCTCGGCCACAGCGGCGGGAACCGCGATATGGCGAAAGGTGATGTCCGCAATCGTGACCTCTGCTCTGTGGCTGCCGCCCACATCGACCGGGCCTGCGTCATGGTTGCCTTCTACCCAGATCCAGTCGCGCCCCGCCATCAACCGCAACAGCCAAAGCCTGTCGCCTTCGTCCAGCCCGTCGGCGGCGGCGATGTCGTCAAAGCTGTCGCCAAGGCAGATCACCCGCGCCGCGCCCGTCATTTCCAGCGCGGCATCCAGACGGGACAGCGTCTCGCGGGTTTCATAGGGCGGAAGCAATGCCCCCCCGCGCCGGGCAAGACGTTCGGATTTGCCCAAGTGCAGGTCGGACACCACCAGCAGCGATTGCGCCTGCCAGTGCAATGCCCCCGAAGGCATGGCAGCAAGGGCTGCCCCGGCAAGGGTGAAGGGATAGGCGCTCATGCCGGTTGGGATGCCGCAAGCGGGGGGCGGGTGCAAGCTCGTCACGCCAGACCCGCCGCCTGCATCAAACGGTCCGCCGCGTCCTGCATCAGGCGTTCGCGACCCGCCCCTTCGACCGGAACCCGGCTGGGTTCCAGAAACAGCGGCGCGGCCAGCGGCGTGACACGGGTCAGACGCACGGCATCAATCCGGCCAGCAACGCGGCGCAGCATGTCCTCGACCCGGCCAAAGTCGACCAGACCGCGCAGCGCCTCTTGCCGGGTGATGTCCAGCAGCAGGTGGCCGGGGTCGTATTTGCGCAAGGTGTCATACAGGATGTCCGACGAAAACGTCGCCTGCCGCCCGGTCTTGCGGCGGCCCTGATGGCTGGGTTCGATCAGGCCCGCGATGATGGCGGTGTTGCGGAATGTGCGCTTCATCACCGCATTGCCTGACAGCCAGCCCTCCAACCCCTCGCGCAGCGTGTCGGCATCAAACAGCGGGGCGGGGTCATGGACCGCCTCAAGCCCCCAGATCAGCGTGGCATAATCCGTCGCGACAAAGCCAAGCGGGGCAAGGCCCAACTCCTCCATCCGTTTGGTGATCAAAAGGCCCAGCGTCTGTTGGGCGTTTCTACCTGCAAAGCCGTAAATGACAAGGTGTTCGCGCCCGTCATGCGGAAAGCTTTCGACCAGCAGACGGTCCGGTTCGGGCAGGCGCGACACGGCGCGCTGCAACGACAGCCATTCTGCGGTGTGGCGTGGCAATTCGGGCCAGGACGGTTGCTGGAACATCGCAAGGATGCGCTGGGTCAACAGGGTTGATGTGGCAAATTTGGTGCCGTTGAAGACCGCCACCTTCGGATCGCGGCCGGGCTGGCGCGAAACCTCGACCGTCAGTTCGTGCAGCCCTTCATACCGCACCACCTGCCCGCCGATCAGAAATGTGTCGCCGGGGGTCAGGCTGGCAGCAAAGGATTCCTCAACCTCGCCCAAGGGGGTGCCAAAGCGTTTCAGGCGCACCTTCAGCGTTTCGGTGTCGATGATGGTGCCTAGGTTCTGCCGGATCAGTGCGGCGGTGCGCGGATCGCGCAACTGCCACAGACCGTTGCGAAACAGCAGCCTTTGCCACTTGTCATAGGCCCGCAGCGCATAGCCGCCGGTGGCGGTAAACTCCAGACAGGCATCGAATTCGGGTCGTGTCAGATCGGCATAGGGACCGGCGCGCGTGACTTCGGCAAACAGCGCGTCCGCGTCGAACGGGCCCGCAGCGGCGGTCAGCAGGATGTGCTGGCACAACACGTCGCGTGGGCCGGGGCCGCGCGGTTCGCCGTCAAGATCATGGTCGCGCACCGCTTGCAGGGCGGCGATGCATTCGACCACCTCGAACCGGTTGGCCGGCACCAGCAGCGCCTTGGACGGCGCGTTGTAGCGGTGGTTGGCCCGCCCGATCCGCTGCACCAGACGCTTGACGTTCTTGGGTGCGCCGACCTGAATGACCAGATCGACATCGCCCCAGTCGATGCCCAGATCCAGTGACCCGGTGCAGACGATTGCCCGCAAGGCCCCTGCGACCATCGCCTGTTCCACACGCTCGCGCTGTTCGCGCGACAGGCTGCCGTGGTGGATGCCGATTGGCAAATCATCGGAATTCTGCAACCAAAGGTCGTGAAAGAACAGCTCTGCCTGCGCGCGGGTGTTGTGAAAGATCAAAGTGGTCTTGTGGCGCGCGACCTGTTCCAGAATGGCCGGGATGGCATAGCGACCGCCCCCACCCGACCACGGCGGCGGCGCGTCGGTTTCCAGCATCTGGATGTCGGGGTCCGGGCCGGGATCGGCGTGGAGGATGTGGCAACCGCGCGGCGACAGGAACCGGGCCAGCGCCGGCGGATCTTCGACTGTGGCCGACAGCCCGACACGCCGCAGGCCGGGGGCCAGTGTTTCCAGCCGCGCGATCAGCAGCATCAACTGATCGCCGCGTTTGGATTCCGCCAGCGCGTGGATTTCGTCAACGATCACCCGCTTCAGACCCTGAAACATCCGGGGTGCGTCCTCGTAGGACAACAGCAGCCCAAGGCTTTCCGGCGTTGTCAGCAGGATATGCGGCGGATCGGCGCGCTGGCGGCGCCGCTGGGTATAGGTGGTGTCGCCGGTCCGATCCTCGATCCGGATGGCAAGACCAGCCCCTTCGACCGGGCTGCGCAGATTGCGCCGGATATCCGCCGTCAATGCCTTGAGCGGCGATATATATAGCGTGTGCAACCCCGCCTCTGGCTTTGGCCCCAGTTCGGCCAGCGTTGGCAGAAACCCGGCCAAGGTCTTGCCGCCCCCGGTGGGTGCAATCAACAAGGTCGCCCCACTGTCGGCACAGGCCAGCATGTCCCGCTGATGGGGATGCAGGGTCCAGCCTTTGGCGGCGAACCAGTCCGACAGGGCAGGGGGAAGCAGGGCCATCCCGCCAAGATAGGGCGCAGCGACGGGCGGGGGAAGGGGCCGCGCCGACCGTTGGCGGCCAAGCGACAGCAAACCCCGTTTGTGGTCGCGAATGGGCTTGCGGCAAGGCAGCGGCGGGCCTAATCGGGGCGCATGAAACTTCTGTTCCTTGGCGATGTGATGGGGCGTGCGGGGCGCGCTGCGGTGGCAGAGCGCCTGCCGTCCTTGCGCGTGGAGTGGGGCCTCGATTTCGTCGTGGTCAACGGCGAGAACGCGTCAAGCGGGGCGGGTCTGACGCCGGAACATGCGCGACTGCTGTTGCAGGCGGGGGCGGATGTCGTGACGCTGGGCGATCATGCGTTTGACCAGAAGGACATGCTGCAATTCATAGAGACGGAACCGCGCATCATCCGGCCCATCAACTTTTCCAAGGTGGCGCCGGGCAAGGGCTGGCGGATTTTCGACGCCACGCAGGGGCGCAAGGTTCTGGTGGCGCAGGTGTTGGGTCAGGTGTTCATGAAGCGGCCCTTTGACGACCCGTTCTCGGCCATTGAACAGGTGCTGAAAACACACGCATTGGGTGCATCGGTGCAGGCCGCTATTGTCGATGTCCACGCCGAGGCGACGTCGGAAAAGATGGCGATGGGGCATTGGTGCGACGGTGGGGCCAGTCTGGTTGTGGGCACGCATACCCACGTGCCGACGGGCGATGCGCAAATCCTGACGGGTGGCACGGCCTATCTGACCGATGCCGGAATGTGTGGCGATTACGACAGCGTCATCGGCATGGAAAAGCTTGAACCCCTGCGGCGGTTCATCACCGGCATGCCGAAAGCGCGCTTTGAACCGGCGAACGGGGTGGCCACCCTGTCGGGTGTCTATGTCGAAACGGACGACCGGACGGGCAAGGCGCTGCGGGTGCGGATGATCCGCAACGGTGGCAGATTGGAAGACGCCCGGCCATGACCGACCGGCGGTTGTTCCTGCTGACGCTGCTGGCGCTCGGAATCGGCTGGGGGGCGACACAACCGCTTGGAAAGATGGCGACGATGTCGGGGCATCCGCCGTTCGGGCTGATTTTCTGGCAACTGGTGGTCTGCGTGATCGTTCTGGGCACGATCACCCTTGCGCGGGGCAAGCGGTTCGTCCGCACCCCGTCTGCCATGCGCTTTTACGTCGTGGTGGCAATTCTGGGCACGCTTGTGCCGAATGCCACCTTTTACATCTCGGTCGCGAAACTTCCGGCGGGGATCATGTCGATCCTGATATCGGGGGTGCCGCTGCTGGCTTTTCCAATTGCACTTGTCTTGGGGATCGACCGGTTTTCCCCGACGCGACTGCTGGGGTTGCTGCTGGGGCTGACAGGTGTTGCGCTGATCGCATTGCCAAGGGCAGGCCTGCCCGATCCGGCGATGGCGGCGTTTCTGCCCTTGGCGATGATCGGGCCGCTGTTTTACGCGATGGAAAGCACCTATGTGGCGCGCTGGGGCATGGCGGGGATGGACCCGGTGCAGGCGATGTTCGGGGCCTCGCTGGTCGGGTTGATCCTGTGCCTGCCGCTGACCCTGGGGACAGGGCAGTTCATTGACCCCCGGTTTGACTGGGGGCGGCCCGAATTGGCATTGGTGCTGTCGTCCAGTCTGCACGCGTTGCTATATGCGGCTTATGTCTGGCTCGCATCGCGGGCGGGCGCGGTCTTTGCCGCGCAATCGTCGTATATCGTCACCGGGTCGGGTGTTTTCTGGGCAATGGTGCTGCTGGGCGAACGTTTTTCCCCTTGGGTGTGGCTTTCCCTTGTCGTCATGCTGTCGGGTGTGGCATTGGTCAGCCCGCGCGAAACGGGCCGGGCGGCCACCGCCTGATCCGGGCGGCACCCGGCGGCCCCATACCGGGAGGCAGAATGTTCGGCATCGCAATAGCACAGGATTGGCAGCCCGTTGTGGCTTTGGTGATCCTTGTGGTGATGTTCACCCTGTTTGTGCGCGAAACATTTCCCGTCGAAGTGACCGCCATCGCCTCGGCCGCTGCCATGCTGGTGCTGGGCATCCTGCCGGTTGCGGACGGGATCAGTGTTCTGTCGAACCCGGCCCCCTGGACCATCGTTCTGATGTTTCTGGTAATGGGGGGGCTGGTGCGGACAGGTGCCGTTGAAATGGTGATCCGTGCCGCCGAACGGCATGTCGGCAATCGGCCAAAAACCACGATCATCGTTCTGTTCGGCTTTATCGCCTGCGCGTCAGCGGTGATGAACAACACACCACTGGTGGCGGTGATGATCCCGGTTGTCGTGCAGATCGCTGTCCGGCTGGGCAAGGCACCGTCAAAGCTGCTGATCCCGCTGTCCTACATGACAATTCTGGGCGGCATGATCTCGCTTATCGGGACGTCGACCAACCTTTTGGTCGACGGTGTCGCGCGCGAACGCGGGTTGGAACCGTTCGGGATCTTCGAGATCGCCCCCCTTGGCATTGCTCTGGTTTTGGTAGGCGGGTTGTTTCTGGCGCTGTTTTCCGACCGCCTGTTGCCGGTGCGGCAATCCATGGGGGTGCTGCTGTCGGACCGGCGCAAGATGAAATACTTCACCGAGGTGGCAATCCCCGAAGGCTCGGCCCTGATCGGGCAGACCGTGCTGGATGTCGATCTGTTCAAGCGGGACGGCGTGCGCCTGATCGACGTGCTCCGCGGCGACATGTCGTTGCGCCGCGATCTGGCCCCAGTGGCGCTGGCGGCCGGTGACCGGGTGGTGCTGCGCACCGAGATGACCGAACTGCTTAGCCTGCAACAGCGCAAGGATCTGCATCTGGTCGACAAGCTGTCATCCACCCAGACCGAAACGGTCGAGGTGCTGATCAGTCCCGGCTGCCGGATGGAGGGGCGCCGCTTGGGCGAACTGCGCCTGCGTCGCCGCTATGGAGTGTATGTGCTGGCGGTGCATCGCCGCAACCAGAACATCGGGCGACAGTTGGATGACCTGATCGTGCGGGTGGGCGACACCCTGCTGCTGGAAGGCAACATCGAGGACATCCAGCGCCTTGCTGCGGAAATGGACCTTGTCGATATCTCTCGACCGTCGATCCGGCCATTCCGGCGGATGAAGGCCCCGATCGCGATCATAGCACTGTTGTCGGTCGTTACCTTGTCGGCCTTTGACATCGCCCCGATCATGGCGCTGGGGCTGGTGGCGGTGGCCGTCATCCTGGTGACGCGCTGCATCGATGCGGAAGAGGCGTTTTCCTTTGTGGACGGACGACTGCTGGCGATGATCTTTGCCATGCTGGCCGTGGGCCAGGGGTTGGAACATTCTGGCGCTGTCGGGATGATCGTGACGGGCGTCGCCCCTTGGATGGTGGGACTGTCGCCCTTTTTCATGATTCTGTGTGTATATTTCCTGGGGCTTCTGCTGACGGAATTCCTGTCGAACAATGCCGTCGCGGTAATTTACACCCCTATCGCGATTGAACTCGCCCTCAACCTGGGGTTGGACCCACGCCCCTTTGCCGTGGCGGTGATGTTCTCTGCCTCGGTCGCTTTTGCCACGCCGGTGGGGTATCAGACCAACATGATGGTCTACGGGCCGGGTGGATACCGCTTTTCCGACTACATGCGGGTCGGGCTTCCGCTGAACATTGTCACAGGGTTGGTTGCGTCGTTTCTGATCCCGTTGCTTTGGCCGCTTTGATGTATCGAAAGGATTTGCCATGCGTCGTTCGCTGATTGCCCTGCCGTTGTTGGCCGCCTGTGCGATGCCTGGACCGGTGACGCCGCAGGCCGCCCGCCTGTCATCCGACGTGCTGACCGTGACCTTGTCGGACGGGACCGTATGCCGCTCGGGTTGGACGACTGCGGGGCGGCTGGACGATTGCGGGCCGGGCTATGATTACAGTGTGACGGTCGTCGAAAAGCCGAACCTGCTGCGGCAGTTGTTTGTCGGCATCACCGACGCGCTGGGGGCCGAAGGGACCGTGCCGCCGATGGCGCAGGTGGTTCTGACCGGCGCAGACGGGCGCGACTATACCTTTGTCTCGCCGCCGCCGGTCGACGATTGATCTGCATCGGCTGACACTTTTCGCGGGCAAATGGCTGTCGCATGGGGGCGGGGTTGCGGCCCCCCCCTGCGCTTGTGTATAGGGCTGCATCACCCCGCAGATGGGATCGGAGACAGGGTCATGGCAGGCCATTCAAAATGGGCGAACATCCAGCACCGCAAGGGCAAGCAGGACAAGTTGCGTTCCAAGATGTTCTCGAAGCTGGCGAAGGAAATCACCGTCGCCGCCAAGATGGGTGATCCCGACCCCGACAAGAACCCGCGTCTGCGTCTGGCAATCAAGGCGTCCAAGGCCGTGTCGATGCCAAAGGACGTGATCGACCGCGCGATCAAGAAATCGGTGGGCGGCGATGCGGCGGACTACACGGAAATCCGCTACGAAGGCTATGGTGCGAACGGCATCGCGATCATTGTCGAGGCGTTGACCGACAACCTGAACCGCACCGCGTCCAACGTGCGCAGCTATTTCAGCAAATGCGGCGGCAACATGGGCCAGACCGGTTCAGTCAGCCACGGCTTTGACCGCGTGGGCGAGATTTCGTATCCCGCCTCTGCAGGCGACGCCGACACGGTGATGATGGCCGCACTTGACGCAGGTGCTGATGACGTCGAATCCGATGAAGAGGGTCACTGGATCTATTGCTCGGTCGAGGCGCTGTCCGAAGTGTCCGACGCGCTGGAAAAATCACTGGGCGAGTCGACGGAATCCAAACTGATCTGGCGCGCACAGACGCTGACCGAGGTCGATCTGGAAACCGCGCAAAAGCTGATGAAGCTGATCGACATGCTGGAAGAAGACGACGATGTGCAGACGGTGACGCACAACTTCGACATTCCCGAAGATGTCGCCGCACAACTGGGCTGATTTCCGGGTCTGACAAAGAAACGGCCCCCACCGGGGGCCGTTCAGGTGTCGGCTGATCACCAGGATCATTCCGCGGGAGCGGGGGGTGCCTTTGGCCAGACAACGCGCGTGGTGTCGCCACGCATCTGCCAGTGGGCGTGATTATCAAGTGCCGCTTGCAGCGCCAGAAAGAACGCCGACCGCGTCACCGGCTTTTTCAGCGTCACATCGCAAATGGCCATGCGTTCGGCGCTGAAATCATGGGCTGCCACGTGGGATGACACCATGATCACCGGCATGTCCGGCGCATAGCGGCGCAGACGCAGGCCAAAGTCGATCACATCGCCCTGATCGCCGACGTGGTCGCAATCAACCAGCGCCAGATCAAAGGTCGCGGCGTATTGGTCCAGCCATTCGAATGGCAACAACCCTTCGCCCACAATCACCGTGCTGCCACCCATCCCTTCGACCCACTCGGTCACAGGGTCCAACTCTCCGCCAAAACGGGCACAGATCAGCACGACGCGCGAGGGCCAGACAGCTTCGGTCGTCTTGTCCGTCTGCACGGCGCGTGACCCGGTCTGCGCGGGCGGATGGCGATCGGTCTGGCGGGTAGCGATCGTATGGGACACTTCGGCGACTCATCCAGTTTCTGGAAATTGTGGGTCTTGGTGGCCCGGACAAGGCCGTAAGGACAGGTGCTACCGGAACACTGCAGCGCGCGGGGTTGATGCGCGCTCCGGTTGCATAACCATCCGTTTGTCGGGATATATTGTCAATATGAGAATTATCAAAACAGCTTTCGGCGGGCGAAGATGCAAGCCGGTGATTGCGCTGCAGCCTTGATATGCGTAAAGTTTCGCGTGCGAGTGTATCGAGGCGCAGGTTGCAAGCATGCGTCTCTCTTCAAGGTGGTGGTGGTTTTGAATATCAAGAGCGTAGCGCAACTTCGCGCATTGTTGCTGGAAATGGAAACGGCCCTTGGACTGGTCGATCTTTCTGCAAATGAACGAGACATCCTTTATGCGATCAACGAGGTGTCGGTCGGCAGCCCGCGAACGGCCCGGTCCGAGTCCATCCGAACGCATCCGTTGGCGGCAGCGATCCCGCAAGCCTCGTATCACCGGGCCTTGAAAAGCTTGGTGCACCGCGGTCTGGTGGAACATGCGCCAGATACAAAGGCCGGACTCTATGTTGTTCCCATGACGGGGGCCGTGTAAGCCTTACTCCGAATTAACGGAACTTAAGGCTGGCGGATGGATTCGCGGTTTAAAACCTCGCTTCAGCACATCTCGGTCGGTTCGGGACTTGTCCTGATGGCCTATGGGCTTAGCGAGGCGATTCATCCTTATATCCACCCGCAGGCCCTGTATCAGGTGTTCGGCACCTTCAAGCTGGTGTACCTGCCGCTGGGCGTCCTGGTGCTGCTGGGTTGGGTCTATGGCTGGTTCGCTGTGCCGGTCGCCTTGCCGGCGTCGTTGTTGTCCGCGCGTCTGATCCTTGGGGCGGACGGGTTTACGCTGACGACCGCGCTTCTCATCACTCTGAAGGTCTGCGCGGTGCCGTTGACGTTCGACATTTTCCGGTTGTGCGGCATTGACTCGCGCGGGGTGGGGCAAGGGCTGAACTGGCGGGTGCTGTTCCTGATCGGTCTGGTGGCTTCCGTGTTCAGCAATTTGCTGCGGTTCTGGTTGGGGTGCTGCGGCACACTGACGGCGGACCAGTTGTTGCTCAGCTACACCGGGGCCGTGATCGGCGACATGGTTGGTCTGGTGGTGGTGATGGTGGGGGCGATGCTGTTCTTTCGGGCGCTTCGACACAGGGTTTGATTGGGACCTCTGGCCTGCACGCACAGGTTCGGTGTCCGGGCGCGAAGGCGGCATTGCAAGGATTGGCGGATGGTTGAATCGTTGGTGGCCGGGTTCTTGACCGGCGTTTCCCTGATCCTGGCGATCGGGGCGCAGAACGCCTTTGTTCTGCGGCAAGGATTGCGTCGTGAACATGTGTTGGCGGTGGTGCTGACCTGTGCCGTGTCGGATGCGGTGCTGATCGCCGTGGGCGTGGCAGGTTTTGGCGTCGCGTCGCACATGGCCCCCTGGCTGGCGGATGCGATGCTGTGGGCCGGGGTGGCGTTCCTGGTCATCTATGGCGCGCTGCGGTTCCGTGCCGCGCTGCGGGGGGGCGAGGCGCTGAAGCCCGCGCCGGGTGCGACGTCATCGCTGGGCAAGGTGCTGGCGACCTGCCTTGTGCTGACCTGGGCCAACCCGCATGTCTATCTGGATACGGTCGTGTTGCTGGGCGCGGTGTCATCGAACTATGCGCCGCACGGTTTGTCCTTTGGCATCGGGGCGGCGACGGGATCTTTTGCATTCTTTTCGTCGCTTGGGTTCGGGGCGCGGTTGCTGGCCCCCTGGTTTGCCAACCCGCGCGCCTGGGTCGTGCTCGAGGTGGTGGTGGGCCTGACAATGTGGGGTATTGCGGCGGTTTTGGCCCTGTCCTGACGGGGGTTGCGGCGGCCCCCCGGATCGGGTTTGGTCCGGCCATGACAGCGGCACACCCTTCATCCGATCTTGGTCGTCCCGTCGAAGGGGCGCTTTGGATGCTGGCCTCCGGTCTGTGCTTTGTCGGGGTCACAGGGATCGTGCGGCATTTAGGAACGGAATTGCCTGCCACCCAATCGGCCTTTTTGCGGTTCGGCTGGGGCGTGATCTTTCTGATCCCGACGCTTGCACCGATGCTGCGTCAGGGCTTTGCCGCCGGCGCGCTGCGACTGTTCGGGTGGCGCGGGGTGTTCCATACGGCGGCGGTGATCTGCTGGTTTTACGCGATGGCCCGCATCCCTGTGGCAGAGGTGACGGCGATTGGCTATCTGAACCCGGTTCTGGTCACCGTCGGCGCCGTCTTCTTTTTCAACGAGACGTTGGCCCTGCGGCGCATCCTTGCCATCTGCGTGGCGCTGGTGGGCGCGCTGATCGTGCTGCGCCCCGGCCTGCGCGAAGTGACGGATGGCCATTTCGCACAGTTGGGTGCCGCCGCCTTCTTTGCCGTCAGCTATCTGTTCGCCAAGCGGTTGTCGCAGATCGCGTCGGCGGGAACGGTCGTTGCGATGATGTCGCTGACCGTGACGCTGGGGTTGCTGCCCTTTGCGATTGCCGTCTGGGTGCCGGTGACGCTGGTTCAGGTTGCGTGGCTTGCCCTTGTCGCGGGCTTTGCCACGGGTGGGCATTATTGCATGACGCGGGCATTCCGCGCGGCCCCGTTGGCGGTCACACAGCCGGTGACGTTCCTCCAACTTGTCTGGGCAACGTTGCTGGGGGCGCTGGTCTTTGGCGAAGGGGTGGATGTGTTCGTGCTGCTGGGCGGGTCGGTCATCATCAGCGCCATCAGCTACATCACATGGCGCGAATGGCGGCTGAAGCGCAGCCTGACCCCGGCCGAGGCGGAAACCCGTTAATCGTCGCGCGCGTAGGTGTCTTGGTGGCGGGTGATGTCATCTTCGCCAAGATAAGAAATCACGATCCAGTGTTCGGCACGGTGGACATGGCTTTGCAGCGACCGTGCCGCGCCGGGGTCACCCAGATTTGCTTGACCTTAAACTGGTCGGATGCGGCCAGCGTCTCAAACCAGCGCCACAGGCGATGGTCGCGCAAAGCCCGGGCTCACCATGCGCAAGGCTGCCTGCCGGAACAGGCTGCACTGACCGATCCGCGGGGCAACAGCTTTGGATCGCTTTTGCGCCACAACGGCCAGGATATCCCGGTTCCGCAAGACCCCACCGACCCGAGCAAGGTTGACGCGAACTGTCGGCAAGGGCCGCGTTTCGGCCACAAAGTCTTAAGCACAGGTTAGCGACGATCCCTGCAACCTGAGCGTGCTTTCGGGCAATGGGTAGGGTTGGAATGTCATATCTCGACGTTGTCGGGACGATCTCGGGCACACGCTTCGGGGTCCCGAGCGCGCATGTCCAGATGGTGCAGGAAACCGGTCCGGGGGGGTCGGTCCTGCGCCTGATCAACACGACCACCGCCGAGACGGTGCGCCTCGCGGTGACAGATGATGCGGCGGCGTCGGTCGCGGGTTTCAGCGTACACGGGGCGGGGCGGGTTGCGATGTCGGTGACGGGGCAGGCGGGCAGCGTGCTGTCGGAGATGCTGACCGCCGCCCGCGACGCCGGTGCTGGCGAGGGCTATTCGGTCAGCGCGTTTCTGGCCAACACCCCTGTCCAGGGGCAGGCGGTCGAACTGATCACGGTGCCGGTGGGCGATGCGGTGTTCTTATACGCCGCACGTGCGGTTGGGTCATGTCTGTCGGCGTTTCGACTGTCCGACGCAAACGGGCTGACCACAATCGGAACGGTGGCGGACACGGCAACTGTCAACGCCGCCCAAATAGCGACGATGGCATCGGCCAACATCGGCGGGACCGCCTTTCTGTTCACCGGCTCGTCCAATGAGGATGGCATCACCGTCTGGTCTGTCGGTGCAAACGGTGCGTTGACGGCGGTGCAGTCGCTGGGCGCGGCGCAAATGGTGCCTGTCGATACGATAACTGCGCTGCGCACGGTGCAGATGGGCGGGGATCATTTCCTGATCGCCGCCGCGTCCGGGTCGTCCAGCCTGACGGTGTTCCGGATGGCTGCTGACGGAACGATGGTGCCCACCGATCACGTCATCGACGAACTTGGCACACGCTTTCAGGGCGTCACAGCGATGGAGGTCGTCACGGTTGGCAACCGGACATATGTGTTGGCCGCCGGGGCGGATCACGGCATCAGCCTGCTGACCCTGACGCCGGATGGACGATTGGTTCATCTGGAAACGCTCGCGGACAGCACGACCACAGCGCTGTCGGGCGTTTCGGAAATCCGGGCTGTTGTGGTGGGTGGCACGGTGCAGGTTTTTGTCACCTCGGGTGCCGAAGGCGGGCTGTCGCAATTGCGGATCGATCTTGCCGATGCGGGGATGGTGTCGGACGCGGCAACCACAGGCAGCGGCGGGAACGATCTTCTGACGGTCAGAACAGCGACCGGCAGCAGCGTCACGGGTGCTGCGGGGGATGACCTTTTGATCGACGGTGCCGGGTCCGATACGCTGACCGGCGGCACCGGGGCCGATGTCTTTGTGCTGACGGCGGACGGCATCCGCGACGTTGTCGCAGATTTTGATCCGGCGCGGGACAGGATCGACCTGACGCATTGGGCATTCTACCGCAACACCGGGCAATTGACCGTGACTGCAACGGCCACCGGTGCCATCCTGCGGTTTGGCACCGAAGAGTTGGAGTTGCGGACCGCCACGGGCACGCCGCTGACCCCGGCACAGGTCCGTGCCATGAATTTTGGCGATCTGTCACGCGTGGCGTTCGAAACGGGCACACCTGCACCCTCGCCGCCGCCTGCCGGTTTGGGCACAGCGGGGGCTGACACGCTGATCGGCGGCGCGTCTGCCGATACGCTGACCGGGTTGGCCGGGGATGATCTGCTGATCGGTGGCGGCGGGGCCGATCTGGTCAACGGCGGTGCCGGTTTCGATATCCTTGGATTTTCCACCCTAAGCGCCCCCATTCGGCTGGACCTGTCGAATTGGGCCGCCAGTTCCGCCGCCGTTGCAATGGTGCGCGCGACCGAGATCGAGGGCTATATCGGCACAGCCTTTGCCGACGTGATGTTCGCCGGAAACCGCGGTGTCTGGTTTGACGGGGGCGCGGGGAATGACACGCTGACGGGCGGCAAGCAGGCCAGCCAGTTATTCGGTGCCGGCGGTGACGACAGTCTGACCGGCGGTCGGTCGGAGGACCGGCTGTCAGGGGGCGATGGGAATGACACGCTGATTGCTGGGGCGGACAACGACACGCTGATCGGTGGCACCGGCAACGATCATCTGTGGGGCGACGATGGACAGGATGATCTGCTGGGTGAGGCGGGTCAGGACAGTCTGACCGGCGGGATCGGCGATGACCGTCTCTATGGCGGTGCGGGTTGGGACACGCTGGTGGGGGATGTGGGGAACGACACACTGGACGGTGGACTTGACGGCGATCGTCTTGACGGGGGTGCTGGCAACGATTGGTTGAATGGCGGCATCGGCAACGACTGGATGTTCGGGGCATCTGGGGCGGACAGTCTGTATGGCGATGCGGGCAATGACCAACTTGGCGGCGGCTCAGAGGCGGACACACTTTACGGTGGGGCCGGGCGCGATACGCTGTGGGGCGAGGATGGCAATGATCGACTGGTGGGGGATGTGGACTCTGACCGGTTGGACGGGGGATCGGCGACGACACGCTATATGGTGGCGTGGGTGTCGACACGCTGCTGGGCGGGGCCGGGCGCGATCTTCTGATGGGAGAGGTCTGGAACGACTGGCTCGATGGCGGGTCCGAGGATGATCGTCTGTACGGTGGCACAGGGCTGGACACGCTGTTGGGGGGATCAGGCAACGACTGGCTGGGCGGCGATGAAGACGCGGACCGTCTGGACGGTGGCACGGGCAACGACACGCTGAAAGGTGGGGCTGGCAACGACGCGCTACTTGGCATGGCGGGGGCAGATTCGCTGATGGGTGACGCAGGCGATGACCTGATCGATGCCGGAACCGAAGATGACCGGCTGTTCGGCGGTTGGGGAAGGGACACGTTGCTGGGTGGCACCGGCAACGATTACCTGAACGGGGCCGAAGAGGCCGACCGTCTGGACGGCGGCGCGGGCAATGACACCTTGGCGGGGGGCGTGGGGGTAGACACCTTGCTTGGGGGCGCGGGCAACGATTCCCTGATCGGTGAAGCGTGGAACGACTGGCTTGATGGTGGGGACGGAAACGACCGGCTGTTAGGTGGCACTGGTAGCGACACGCTGCTTGGCGGCACCGGCAACGATTATCTGTCCGGAGCCGAAGAGGGCGACCGTCTGAATGGCGGCGCGGGCAACGACACGTTGGCGGCGGGGATCGGGAATGACGTGCTTCTGGGGGGCGCGGGCACTGATTCCTTGCTTGGCGATGCAGGAAACGACCGGCTTGAGGGCGGGTCAGAGAATGATCGGCTGCTTGGCGACCTTGGTCGTGACACCTTGCTTGGCGGTTTGGGCAACGACTGGCTGTCGGGCGGCGTTGATTTCGATTGGCTTGACGGTGGGTCCGGCAATGACACTCTGTATGGCGGCGCGGGCAACGACAGTCTGATTGGATGGTCTGGGAATGACTACCTGTCCGGCGGGGATGGGGCGGACCGGCTGGATGGTGGGTCTGGAAATGACACCCTGACGGGTGGCCTTGGGGCCGACAGTTTTGTCTTTGGCAGGCTGACGGCGCGCGAGGTTGACAGGGTGATCGCCTTTGAAAACGGCGTGGACCGGCTGGTCATCGACGGCGTGACCGGAAAGACGCCGCAGGCAATGTATGCGGCACTTGGCAAGAAGATGGTGATCATTGGTGGCGACCAGATGCTTCAGATCACCTATGCCGGTCACACGATCCTTGTTGATGACATGACCCTTGCGCAATTGGGCGTGTCAGATTTCATCTTCATCTGACAGGGCCGCCGATCAGCGCCCGACCCCGCAATAATCGTCAAAGCCCGCCGCCAGCACAGCCTCGCGGTCATAGATGTTGCGCAGGTCGGCCATGCGCGGGGTGTTCATCTTGCGGGCAAGCTTTTCCAGATCCAGCGCGCGGAACTCGTTCCATTCTGTCAGGATGACCACAAGATCGGCCCCCTGGGCGGCCTGATAGGCGTTGTCGAACCATTTGACACCGGGCAACAGCGCCTCGCCCTCGCGCTGGCCTTCGGGGTCGATCACGCGGACGCGGGCCCCGTTGCCGACGAGGGCGGGCACGATTGTCAGTGACGGGGCATCGCGCATGTCATCGGTGTTGGGTTTGAATGTGACGCCGAACACCGCGATGGTCTTGCCGTTGACCGACCCGTCGCAAAGATCGACAAGCTTGTCCACCATCCGGTGTTTGATCTCTTCGTTGACCTTGATGACCGTTTCGGTGATCTGCATCGGAACGGCATGTTCCTGCCCGATGCGGGCCAAGGCTTTGGTATCCTTTGGAAAACACGACCCGCCATAGCCGGGACCCGCGTGCAGGAATTTGTTGCCGATGCGCCCGTCCAGACCGATGCCCTTGCTGACAGCCTTGATGTCGGCCCCCACCCGTTCGCACAGCGCCGCGATTTCGTTGATGAAGGTGATCTTGGTCGCCAGAAAGGCGTTGGCCGCGTATTTGATCATCTCGGCGGATTCCAGACCCGTGAACACGATCGGAAATTCACGCAGGAACAGCGGGCGATAGATGTCGGACATGACCTTTTTCGCCCGCTCGGATTCCACTCCGACGACCACTCGGTCGGGGCGCATGAAATCGTCAATCGCCGCACCTTCGCGCAGGAACTCGGGGTTCGACGCCACATCGAACAACGCAGCCGGATTGGCCGCGGCGACCGCCTCGGCCACCTTGCGATTGGTGCCAAGCGGGACGGTCGATTTGGTGACGACGACCGCATACCCCGTTAGCGCTGCGCCGATTTCAGCAGCGGCCGCCATGACAAAGCGCAGATCGGCATGCCCGTCGCCGCGCCGGGTGGGCGTGCCGACGGCGATGAACACGGCATCGGCCCCGGCAACCGCCGTGGCCAGATCCAATGTGAATGACAAACGACCCGCCGCCACGTTCTTGGCCATCAGATCTTGCAGGCCCGGTTCGAATATCGGCACTTCGCCGTCGTTCAGGCGGTCGATCTTGCCGGGATCCTTGTCGACGCAGACGACATCGTGGCCAAAGTCCGAAAAGCAGACCCCAGAGACGAGCCCGACATAACCCGTCCCGATCATTGCAATTTTCATTCATCACCGCCGATGCTGCGCCACCACTGCCCTTCTTTAGGAAGTGGCACCCCCGGTGTCAAACAGGGGCGCGACCTTGGGCGGATTGGTGTCAGATGGCCTAACCTTGCGCGCCAAACGGGGGCAGGGCGACAGGTCCATCGGCCGTGACATTGATCGGCACCGGAAACAGGGTTTCCGCTGGCGCGTCGCTGCCGTGCGGCAAGATCAGGGTCAGCGCGATCTGCCCATTGGTGCGCCTGACATCCGAAACGATCCAAGGCGAACCCGCATCTTCAATCGCCAGTGTTCCGCCTTCGGACAGCGACGAAAAATCAAGCGTGATGTCGTTCAGCGTCAGCGTGTCGCCGTGGCGGACAAGGGTCAGGTGCTGGTCGCTGCGCATGGGGGACAGGGTGATGATCATGGATTTTCTCCTTAGAACCAACGGCCAATGGCGATGGCGCGAATATCTGTCATCATCGCACCGTCCGGCACGTCCTGATTGAACACCGTGCCCACGATGGTGCTGAAGGCCGAAACTGATGTGTTGGCATAGCTGCCGCACATCCGCTGGCGAACCTGATGCGATGTCCAACCGGCAAAGCCGGTAAGGTTCGCGCCGTTCGAGCGGAATGACATCGTGGTGTTCGGGGCGGCGACGAAACTGGCGGGGAATGTCCATGTCGCCTCGCACAGGTAACCAAGACCGGCGACGGTCTGCTTGGGCAGGGTCAGCGCGCCGCTTGTGCAAATCTGCAAGCCATCGGCGAAGCGGGTGTACTGCCCGTTTGCATTGCTGCCACGTTCGATGACAGCACCCGTCGGTGCGCCGCTGGTCTGCGACACCGTGCCGATCAGATTGCCCGAGTGGACCAGACGCCGCCAAGGTGACCAGACGCTCGCCCCCGTGGCAGGATCGCCCGAACGCCCCCGGAAATAGGCGTTCGAACCCGTGGCCCCCATCAAGAACTGTGCCGCGTTGTTCTGATAGCCAATGTTGGTGTGCAGCCCCAGAAAGTTGCCCATTTCGGGGCGCTGTGGATCGCTGGCCCCGGTCGTGGTCACGAACGAACTGCTGGTCAGATCGCCGATGCTGGCAAGGCCGAACGTGGTGGCAGCAGGCAGGGGCCCGCCCAAGCCGAAATCCCCCACCCGCGTGATCCGCCCGACCGTGTCATCCACCGGCGATTGCGTCACCGCGCTTCCTGATATCGATCCGCCCAGCACCAGACCTTGTGGCAGGCCCACGACCCCGGTCGCGGCATCCGCAGTCAGTGCGGTGGTAAAGGTGGTGCCATCGTCACTCACCTTTACCGAAAAATCATCCCCCCCCGCCAAGCCCAATTCCGCGCGGCCCGAATAGCCGGTCTGAAACAGCAGGCTGCCCGTGTCAGCCTCTGTCGCCTTGTTCAGTTTCAACTGGTGACCCGCACCTGCATGGGTCAGCAGCGTCGCGGCAGCGGCGACAGTCAACCGGTTAGTCGTATCGGCCACGGCGTTGATGCCAAGCCGGTCCGTCGCGGTGACGCCGTTGGCAACCGGAACCCATGCGCCGGACTGAAACACCAGCGTTGCGCTGTCGGCCAGAACCCGTGCCGTCCAACCTGGCAACGGTGTCACAAAGACCCAAGAGCCGCCCCAGAACGCAGCGATCTTGGTGTCCTGTCCGGCCCACAGGCCTGTCGCACCCGCAGCAACGATGTGACGGTGGCCCTCGTCCGGGGTGGCCGGGGCATCCACCCGGTCGGTGTCCAGCACCGCCAGTTGAACCAGGATATCAAGCAGCCGCAGGGCCTCGTTGTGGGTGACGTGTTTTTGCGCCTGCGCGGGCAGGATCAGGGGCAGGGACAGGATCGGCGTAGCATCTGGCATCTGGAACCTCCGGTCGGACATCGGGGCGAAGGCTAGGCACCTTGGGTAAGCCAGAGGTAAGGGCAGGGTGCGCTGCTCTCGCCAAGCGGGGGGCAAGGGGTTAAGCTGGCGGCGTGGTGGGGTTGCAAGACAAGGGTGTGACGTGGCGGAACATGTATTGGTGACAGGCGGGGCGGGATACATCGGCGCCCATGCCTGCAAGGCGCTGGCGCGCGCAGGGTATGTGCCGGTGGCGTTCGACAACCTTTCCACCGGGTGGGAAGCGGCGGTCAAGTTCGGCCCCCTTGTGCAGGGCGATCTGATGGACCGCGCCAGCATCGACGCGGCTTTGACGCAGTACCGCCCCGTGGCCGTGATGCACTTTGCGGCCCTGTCGCTGGTGGGCGAGTCGATGCGCGATCCGGGTCACTACTGGCGCGTCAACGTGAACGGCGCGCTGAACCTGATCGAGGCGACGGTTGCCGCAGGTGTGCGCGATTTCGTGTTTTCATCAACCTGTGCCACTTACGGCGATCAGGACGGCGTGGTTCTGGATGAAGATACCGTGCAGCGCCCGATCAACTCTTACGGTGCATCAAAGCGCGCGATAGAAGAAATTCTGGCCAACTTCGGCGCAAGCCACGGGCTGAACCATGTGATCTTTCGCTATTTCAACGTCGCCGGTGCTGACCCGGACGGCGAGGTGGGCGAACGGCACGACCCCGAAACCCATCTGATCCCGCTGCTGCTGGACGCCATCGACGGCAAACGCCCGGCGCTGACGGTCTATGGGTCCGACTACCCGACAGCCGATGGCACCTGCATCCGCGATTATGTGCATGTCAGCGATCTGGCCGACGCCCATGTCCTTGGTCTGCAATGGTTGCAAAGCGGCAAAGGCAATCGGGTGTTCTGCCTTGGCACCGGCAAGGGTTTTTCCGTGCGCGAGGTGATTGACCATGCCCGCCTGATCACCAACCGCGAAGTGCCGATCATCGAAGGGAGCCGCCGCGCGGGCGACGCGGCCAAGCTTGTGTCCGGGTCGGCGCGGGCGATTGCCGAACTCGGCTGGCAACCGGACCGGTCAACCCTTCCACAGATGATCGCTGATGCCTGGCGCTGGTCGCAAGGCAAAGGGTTCTGACGCAAGCCGTTGGCAGACAAATTCCTTCACAAGGGATTTGCAAAAGTTTTCTGAAAACCTTTGCCCCTCCGGCCCTTACGGGGTGATCCGGTGATCTGGCAACAAATGCGCGATTTCGCGGCGGAAGGGCAGGGCGTCGCCCGGGTCTTCGGCGTCCATCTCTTCGGCATAGCGCCGCCCGGCATAGGTGGCCCAGGCAATCGGGGCAGGCGCTGCGGCATCACCGATGACTTTCAGCGTTTCTATTCCCGCGCCGCGCCAATCCTGCGCCTTCAGGCCCAGATACAGCGCGTCGTTGGGCAGGCGTGACGTCACCATCACCACCGCATCGCACGGCAGGTCGCTGTGACGGCCTGTCCAGGTGCAGCCCAGCGTCGCCCCTGTTGCGCCAATCGCCTCGGGCGCCTTGGACAGGTGCAGCGTCACGCCCAGATCCATCAGGCGGCGCTGAATGGTGGCTTGTTCCAGCGTGTTGTGTGTCCATTCCGCGACCTTGACGGCTGGGGTGACGAAATCCACCACGCAGCCCCGCGACACCAGCAGTTCTGCAAGCACCGAACCCATATAGAAATGGTCGTCGTCAAAGATCATCACCCGGCCCCCGGTCGGCCCGCCCCCCGCCAGCAGATCATCAGGGGTAAAGACCGGCATCGCGGGATCGGTCGGGATCGGGGCCAGATGCAGCCGTGCCACAGCATCGCGCCGCCATGTCGCCCCGGTCGCAATCGCCACATGCTGGAACCCCATCCCCAGCACGTCAGCGGCCGTCAGGCGGCTGTCGCGATACACCTCGACGTTGGGCAGGGGGGCGATCTGGCCGGTGCGGTAATCGGCCACCCGGCCCCAGGCGGACAGACCCGGCAGCGCGCGTTCCAGCGTCACCCGCCCGCCCAATGTGGTGCCCGCTTCGGCCAGCGTCACGGCATAGCCGCGCTTGCCCAGCACATGCGCAGCCTCCAGCCCCGCCGGACCCGCCCCCACGATCAGGACGGTGTCCGAAGGCCCCTTGGCGCGCATCCGTTCGGGGTGCCACCCTTTGCGCCATTCCTCCATGAAGGCGGTGTTCTGGGTGCAGCGGCTGATGGCCCCGGTCATGTCGCCCGACACGCAGATGTTGCAGCCGATACATTCACGGATGTCGTCAAACCGCCCCTCCTCGATCTTTTTCGGCAGGAACGGATCGGCAATCGAAGGCCGCGCTGCGCCGATGAAATCAAGGATGCCTGACTTTACCTGCCGTACCATCGCATCGGCGGATGTAAATCGCCCAACCCCGACCACCGGTTTGCTGGTCAGCGCCTTGATCCCGCGCACCAGTTCCTCTTGCGCGCCCTCGGGTTTAAAGCGGGAGGTGCCTGAACACTGCTCCCATGTGCCATGCGCCAGATCCCACAGGTCGGGCAGATCGCCATGCATTTCGATGAAGTCGCGCAGTTCGGCGTTCGACAGGCCAAGCGCGCCAGCTTCGTGCAGCGACAGGCGCAGGGAAATGCCCATTTCACCCTTGGTTTCCTCGCGCGCATCCTCGACGATTTCGCGCACGAAACGGGCGCGGTTTTCAAGGCTGCCGCCATAGGCATCGGTGCGGTGGTTGGTGGCGCGTGACAGGAAATGCTGAAAGATGCCAAAGCCATGCGCGCCATAAAGGCAGATCAGATCGAAGCCTGCCTGATGGCTGCGCCGCACCGCATTGCGGAACCAGCGGCGCAGATCGCGGATGTCATCGGAGTCCAGCGTCCGCGCTTGCACGGGGTCTGAGGTGAAGGTCAGGATCGGCCCGCCACTGACGGCGCGCGGCACTTCGCGGCTGTAAAGATTGGGGCCGTTGATGCCGCTGTAGGCCAGTTGGATGCCCGCCAGCGCCCCGTGCGACTTCATCGCATCGGCCATCCGCGCAAGGGCCGGAATATCGCGGTCGTCCCACAGATGCTGTTCGATGAACGGCGTAATCTCGGAGGTCGGGTGAATTTCGGTCTGTTCGGTAAAGATGACGCCCCAGCCCCCTTCGGCCTTGGTCCGGCGCATTTCGACCACGGCGGACGGGTCGCGGTAACCGCCGCCATTGCAATGTGGCACCTGAAAGAAGCGATTCTTCGCCACCTTCGGCCCGATGCGGACGGGTTCGAACAGGATGTCATAGCGGCTGTCACGCATGTCTTTGGGCATCGGTCACCTGACGGGTCGGAAATCTTCGATCTGGGTTTGCCGCATCAACGGGTCGAGCGGTCGGTCCGTATCGGCCACCAAAAGCGTAGGGCCAAGGCCGGCCTGCGCCAGAATTGCACCATCGGGGGCGACGATCACGCTGGTGCCGCAATAGCTCAGATCCCCCTCGACCCCGCAGAAATTGGCGTAGACGATGGTCAGGCGGTGGTTGATCGCATGGGTCGGCACAGTCAGGCGACTGACGTGATACCAGGGTTCCATATTGGCGGTCGGGCACAGGATCAGCGTGACGCCCTGCAGGGCAAGCGCGCGCAGATGCGGGGCGAATTCAATGTCATAGCAGATGAGCAAGGCCGCCTTGACGCCATCGAGATCGAACACGGCATAGCTGTCGCCCGGCGCGTAGATCGCGTTTTCCCGTGGTCCGTACAGCTGCACCTTGCGGTAATGGGCGATTTCGTGGCCCAGACCATCAAACGCCACGGCCGCGTTGTAGACGATTTCACCGTCGCGTTCGGCATAGCCGATGGTCAGCCCACAGCCGGTTTCGCGGCACAACCCAGCCAAAGCCTGATGCCACGCCCCCCCGCGCGCCTGCGCCTTTTGCGCGATGTCGGGCTGGTTGTAGCCGGGCAGAAAGATTTCGGGTGCCGTCAGCATCGACGCGCCTGCGTCAGCTGCGCTGCGCAGCGCGCGGAGCAGCGCGGCAAATGCCGCCGCATCATCGCCTTGGGGTGACGGACCCTGCCAGATCGCAAGCTTCATGGCCGGACCCCCGAGGATATTTCAGGCAAGGTGAGACGGAACACGGCGCGTTTCCTTGGATAAAGGGAGGGGTGGGGGCCGCTGGTGCGGCCCCCGTTGGACAGGGTCACTTTTTCAGGTTCGTCCAGATCGCGTCATACAGTTTTTGCGTTTCCTGGTCGCAAGCCTGGGCAAAGACACCCGGTGTCGCCCCTGCGGGCGGGTTGTTTTCCGGGCTGTCGCGGATCGCGGGATCAAGGAAGGGTTCCACGCCCGTGACGCCTGAGGTGTAGGCGGCATAGTTGGTCACAGCGGCCGCGTTTTCCGGCACCAGCAGGAAGTTCATGAACTTGATCGCATTCTCGCGGTTGGGGGCGTCCTTCAGCAGGACCACGTTGTCCATCCACAGCACGTTGCCCTCTGTCGGGTAGCTGTATTCGACATTGGCCCCTTCGGCGCGCGCCTTGGCCGAAAAGCCGTTGTAGATCATCCCGGCGGCGGCATCGCCCGACACCAGCACGTCCTTGGCCGTGTCCGACCCGAAGCTGGCCCAATATTGCTTGGCGTTCAGCAGCATGTCGTTCAGGGCCTTCAACTGATCGCGGTCCGTCGTGCACTGCGGGATGCCAAGGTACAGGCTGCCGAGGATCAGCACCTCGTTCTGGCTGTCCAGCACGTTGATCTTTCCCTGCAGTTCCGGCGGCGGGTTGAAGATCGTAGCCAGACTGGAGATGTCGCCCTGATAGACATCGCGGTTCACCGCGAAAGAGGTGGACCCCCACTGATACGGGATCGATGACTTGCGGCCCGGATCGAACGGCACATCCAGCCATTGCGGCGCGATGTTGCCAAGGTTTGTCATCTCTTCCGGGGTAAAGGTGTCCAGCATGCCATCGGCGGCCATGATGCCCACCATGAAATCGGCGGGGACGGCCACATCGTATTGCCCCATCTTGCCCGCCTTCAGCGAGGCGAGCATGGCTTCGTTGCTGTCATAGGTGTCGATAGTCACTTCGATGCCCGTTTCAGCGGTGAACTTGTCGACCAGTTCTTGCGGGATGTATTCGAACCAGTGGTAGACCGACAGTTTCCCTTCGGCCGAGGCGGCAGTGGCAAGCAGGGCGAAGGCGGTGGCGGTGGTCAAAAGGCGTTGCATGGGTGGCTCCTTGTTGGTTGGGTCAGGTTCGGGTCTTTTGCCCGATGCGATTGGCGAAATAGGACAGCGTGACGAAAAGCACCGATACGGCCAGCATCATGGTCGAGATTGCCATGATGTTGGGTTTGATCCCCTGTTTGACCGATCCGAAGATGGCCGTCGGCAGGGTTTCCATTCCGGCGCCCTTGACGAAGTTGGTGATGATGAAATCGTCAAGACTGATGATGAACGCCAGAAGATACCCCGACACAATGCCCGGCATCATCAGCGGCAGCAGGATCAGCCGGAACGCCTGCGCGCGGGTGGCGTACAGGTCGCGTGCGGCCTGCTCGTACGTCGCCTCGATCCCTTGCAGGCGGGCGGCGATGGGCAGGTAGGCAAAGGGGATGCAAAAGGTGATGTGGGCGATCAGGATGGTCAGATAGCCGGGCGTCAACCCGATGGTGGAAAAGAAAATCAGCGTGGCGACGGCGGTCACGATCTCGGGCACCATCAGCGGCAGGTTGATCAGCGCGAAGGTCGCGGATTTGCCCTTGAACCGCCCGCCGCGCACCATGGCGACGCTGGCCGCGACCGCAATGGCGGTGGCCGTGGTTGATGCCAGCAGCGCGATGGTGATCGAATTCCAGGCCGCTGCCCGAAAGCGTGGCGCTTCCGGCCCGGTAAAGACATCCGCATACCACCGCAGCGACACCCCGCCCCATGACGTGATCGAGGTTGACCCGTTGAAGCTGTAGACCGTCACGACGATCAGCGGCGCATAAAGCACGACAAGGCAGGTCACCGCCATCGCCAGAAAGCCGGGATAGTGCCGGACACCCTTCATGGTGCGTCCCCCTTGGCCGCAGCGCGGGCGTAGAACATCAGCACGATCAGCACGAGGGTCATCAGGATCATCGCCGCCGCCGCCCCAAAGGGCCAGTTGCCCTGCGATCCCTTGAACTGCTCTTCGATCAGCGACCCGATCATGAACGTCTTGGCCCCGCCCAACAGGTCAGGCGCCAGAAACGCCCCCAAGGACGGCACAAAGACCAGAATGCAGCCCGCGATGATGCCGGGTTTCACCACCGGCAGCACGATTTCGCGCAGCGTGACCCAGCGGCTGGCGTACAGGTCCGCTGCCGCCTCGGACAGGGCGAAATTGTACCGTTCTACCGCCGCGTAAATGGGCAAGACCATAAAGGGCAGATAGCTGTAAAACAGGCCCAACTGAACCGCCAGATTGGTGTTCACCAGCGGCAGCGGCGCGTCGATCAGGTTCAGGCCGATGAGGAATTCGTTCAGCGGCCCGGTGTCACGGATCAGGAATTTCAGGCTGACGGTGCGGATCAGCAGGTTCACCCAATAGGGCACCGTGATCAGGAACAGCCACAGCGACCGCGTCGCCGGCGGTCGGGTGGCGATGAACCAGGCGGTCGGAAATCCGACGATGACGCAGACCAGCGTCGCAATGCCCGCCTGCCAGATCGACCGCCAGAAGATATTGATATAGGTCCATTCAATCTGCGCCGGTTCATCCCCGAAAAGACCGCGCGTCACAAAGAACTGGTCATAGGCGGCAAGGGTGAAATCCCAGATTACCCCGCCCCTGAATTCCTTGGTCAGAAAGGAATAGATCCCCATCAGGATCACCGGAATCACGAGGAATATGCCGATCATCACCCATGTCGGCACCAGCAACGGTGCGACGATGCCGCGATAGCCTGTGCTTTCGGCACCTGATTTTGGCAGGAACCCCGCCATCAGTCCGCCAAAAGGCGCGCGGCCCCCTCTTCCAGCGTCAGGCCGATCCGTGTGCCGGGGGCGGGCACCGCGATCCGGGCCGAGTTTTGCAGGCGGACATGCACCTGCGCGCCACCATCCAACCGCGCCAGCAGTTGCAGATCGGTGCCAAGATAGACCACACGCTCCACCACGGCAGACAGATCGCCCATTGCCGCAAGGCCAAGCCGTTCGGGCCGGATCGACACATGATGCGTGCCCGTCGTGCCCGTCGCCGCTGGCACCGTTAGACGATGGCCACCAGGCAGGGTGACGGATGCCATCCCGTCGGTGACAGCGTCCACCGACACCTCCAGCAGGTTCGTCTCTCCGATGAAGTCAGCGACAAAGCGGTTCACCGGCGTCTCGTAAATCTCGCGCGCGGTGCCGATCTGCTGGACGCGGCCCTGCGACATGACCGCGATCCGGTCGGACATGGTCAGCGCTTCTTCCTGATCATGCGTGACGAAGATAAAGGTGATGCCGGTTGCTTCCTGCAGGGATTTCAGTTCGACCCGCATCGCTTGCCGCAGCTTCAGGTCCAGCGCCGACAGGGGTTCATCCAGCAGCAACACCTTCGGTGCAGGGGCCAGCGCACGCGCCAAAGCTACGCGTTGCTGCTGACCGCCCGAAAGTTGCGCGGGCAGACGGTCGGCGAAATCCGACAGATGCACCATCTCCAGCATCTTGCCCGCCTGCGCGCGGCGGTCGGCCAGAGCGAACCCCTTCATCTTCAACCCGAACGCCACGTTGTCGATCACCGACATATGCGGAAACAGGGCATATTGCTGAAAGACGGTGTTCACCGGGCGCTGGTTCGGCTCCAACCGGGCGATGTCCTGCCCGAACAGGCGGATTTCGCCCGCCGTGACATCCTCGAACCCTGCGATGCAGCGCAAAAGCGTGGTCTTGCCGCAACCCGACGGGCCCAGCAGCGTGAAGAATTCGTTGTCCGTAATCTCCATCGACACGCCATGCAGGGCGGTCGCTGTGCCGTAACGCTTTACCACCTGACGGATGTCGATCGCGATCGCCATGCTGGTCCATACCCCTTGGCCTGTGGTATAAGGTTAAGACTTGCGCATCCAGGGGGTATATACCCCCAGAGAGGTATCCGTGCTGCCGCTGCCCAACTCCGCCGAAGGGCAACTTGGTCTGGTGATCCGCCGCCTTGGCGGGCCGGGGTTCGAATCCGCCCTGCACGACTGGCTGCGCCGCTGCGTGGCACCCGACAACCTGATCGTGCTGGCCTATCGTGATGCGGGTCCGCCACAGGTTCTGTTTCGCCAAAGTGATCGCCCGCAGGTCTTTGCCGCCCTCGACACCACCTACCTGGCCGGGGCCTATCTCTTGGACCCCTATCACGACCTGCACGTCAGCCGTGTCGCCGCCGGGGCCTACCGCCTGCGTGATGTCGCACCCGATGCCTTCCACCGCAGCCGCTATTTCAGCGAGTATTACCAGCAGACCACCTTGCTCGACGAATTGACCTTCGTCGCTTATCCCGTCCCGGATGTTTCTCTGAACATCTGCATCGGTCGCGACGCGGCATCCGGCCAACCCTTTTCCCCGCGCGAGGTGGAACTCTGTCAGCGGCTTGCCCCAATCATCACCGCCCTGGCCGAGGCGCATTGGTCGGGCCTCTCGGCCCGTGGCGGCCCTGCCGATGACGTGACGGATCAATTGATCCGTGCCGCCGAAACATCCCACCACATCCGCCTGTCACCGCGACAGGCCGAAGTGGCGCTGATGATCCTGCGGGGTCATTCGACCGTGTCCATCGGTCTGCGGCTTGGCGTGTCCGCCCAGACGGTCAAGGTCTTTCGCAAACAGCTCTACGGCAAATGCCGGATCTCATCACAAGCTGAACTTTTCGCGCTGATGCTGCCCTTGTTGCGCGTGGCCTGACTTACCTTTCCCCTTTGCGAAAATATCCTCAGGGGGGTGAATGGGGCAAAAGCCCCAGAGGGGGCAGAATGCCCTCCTTTTTCCGCAGGGCAGATGCAGGTCCAACGCGGCTGATTTTTGTTCCCGTATCAGGCCAATTTCGGCCTCACGGTCACTTTCGTGCCCCACGGGTCGGTCAGATCGGTCGCCCCTCCCGTCCGGGCCTTCAGTGCGGCCAACTCTGCCGCATCGGCCAGCACCTCGAACCCGGCCAAACCGGTGGACGGGGTGCGCGGGCCTGCACCCCGGCTGTTCCACACATTGGTCGCCAGATGGTGGTGATAGCCGCCCGATCCGTAAAAGGCCGCGCCGGGGTAGTGGGTGGTGACGGGAAAACCCAAGGTGTCCTGATAGAACGCCTCGGCTTCGGGAACGGCACCCACTTGCAGGTGGACATGACCCACAACTGTGCCATCGGGGGCACCGGTCCAAGGGCCATCGGCGGCACGGGCCAGCGTATCAAGGTCCAGCGGATCGGTGCCCATCACGATGCTGCCATCTGCGCGTGTCCAGCTTGAACGAGGTCTGTCGACATAAACCTCGATCCCGTTGCCTTCGGGGTCTGCCAGATACAGCGCCTCGCTCACCTTGTGGTCGGACGCGCCCTGTAGCGGCACGCGTGCTTGCGCCACATGCTGCAACCAGCGCCCCAGATCCTGCCGCCGGGGCAACAAAAAGGCGGTGTGGAACAACCCGGCCTCACGCGGGGATCGGACCCGGGCGGCCGGATCGCTGATCAACTCCACCAGCACCCGGTTTCCTGTGCCATAGACGGCGTGGCTGTCGCCCGCGCCCATCGGGACAAGACCAATGGCGTGGGCATAGAAATCGCCGACCTTTGCAATGTCGCGGACGGTCAGGCTGACCCGGCCAATCTCCATCGAGGCGCTGGCGGTGCTCATCTGTCGTACTCCATCAAGGCGGGCTTAGCGGCCCGCACGATTGCCAAGCGCATAGGCGCCATCCCCCAGCAACGCCTGCACGATCAGCGTGATCGCCCAGAAGGCCGGATATTCCCACCCACCGCCGGCATTGGAAAAGAAGAACCCGGCGGCAAAGTGCGGGGTCACGATCGACCCGATCAGGATCGGCACCAGTGCAAGCGAAACCAGACGTGTCTTGTAGCCTGCGATCAGGGCGATCCCGCCCAGCAATTCCATTGCGATCACAAGATAGGCAAGCGGACCCGGCAGGCCAAGGCTTTGAAAGAACCCGGCGGTGCCTGCGGGAGTGAACACAAAGATTTTCAGCCCGGCATGCAGCACGAACAGCATACCCGAGGTGATGCGCAACAGCGTTGCAGCAAGGTCGGCGTTGCTGACCAAAGCGGTCGCGCGGAAAGAGGTCGAAGCGGTCATATCAGTCATTCCTGTCCAAAAGCGCCGGTCTGGCGCGGATAGCGATGACATGACCCATTCCGATGCAATTTATAATCCAGGCATTGGGAATAACATTGCTTCCAATACGGAAGATATGGTGTCAAGGGTCGGGTGTGTCGGATAGCTTTGTCCAGTCGGTCACGCCACGGTAGCGGTCGGCCAGAAAATCGACCAGCACCCGCACCTTTGCCGCCAGGTGACGGCCAGGCGGATACATCGCGTGAATGCCAAAAGGCTCTTCGCGAAACGCTTGCAGAATTTCCAGTGTCCGACCCGTCGCAAGACTTTTCGCGGCGACAAAGTCTGGAATGCAGGCGATGCCAAGGCCGGATTCTGCGGCGTTCAGGCAGGCTTCGGCGTTGGAATAGCGCAGCCGCCCCGCCACCGGCACGGCAATCGCCCCGTCTGGCCCGCGAAAGCGCCAGATCAGCGGGTCGCGAAAGTTGGTGTCGATGATGATGTCGTGGGGGCCAAGCTCTGACGGATGTCGGGGCACGCCATGCGCCGCCAGATAGTCGGGACTTGCCACCACCAAAAGCCGCATCTCGCACAGTTTGCGCGCGATCAGGTTCGCATCCACGGGCCGCCCCGCGCGGATGGCCGCGTCAAAGCCTTCGTCCACCAGATTGACCACCCGATCCGAGAAACTGACGTCCAGTTCGATGTCGGGATAGCGGCGGGCAAAGGCGTTCAGCGCGGGCACCAGCTGCACGATGCCAAAGGTCAGCGGGGCCGTCAGTCGCAGCTTGCCAATCGGTGCGGCAGACCGGCTCCGCACCGATTGGTCAAGGCCGTCGAATTCGTCCAGCAGACCCCGGATGCGTTCGAAATAGGCCTGCCCTACCTCGGTCGCGGCAATCGCCCGGGTGGTGCGGTTCAAGAGGCGCACGCCCAGATCGGATTCCAGTCGCGAGACCAGCTTGGACGCCTGACCCGAACTTGTGCCCAGTCTGATGGCGGCTGCGGCAAAGCTGCCCGTTTCCATCACCGCCACAAACATACGGTCGCAGTCGAGGCGATCCATGATTTCCCCCTGAGCCGGAACGGGTCCCGCCCAGTCTGATCAGTTTGCAGGCGGATTGGAAGGGATTGACGCGCGTCACGCCGCTTGCGCCAGGACCTGCATCAGATCGGCCAGACCGGGGGTTACCGGATTGCCCTTCATCGACGATGACGCCAGCGCCGCCTGTGCCACCGCGGCGTGGTCGCGCGGATGGAGGCCCTGTGCCGTCAAGCCCGGCAATCCCTGTGCCGCTGCCCATCGCGCCAACGCCTGCGGTGCCGCATCCGGGGGGGTGCCAAGCGCATCGCCGATCATGGCGCAGACCCGGTCCAACCGCGCCGCTCCCCGTCGGGCATTCATCGCCAGCACCGGCCCCAGAAGCGCACCACAAACGGCCCCATGTGCTGCCGGGGTCATGCCGCCGATCACGCCAGCCAAGCCGTGCACCGCCCCTAACCCCGCGTTGGCAAGCGCCAGCCCGCCGCACAGGCTGACCCATGCCAGATCGTCGCGGGCTGCCGCATCGTCGGCCTTCATCAACCGGATCAGTGCCGCCAGACCCATTGGGATTGCGGGCAGGGTCAGGGCATCGGTAAAGGGTGTCGCCTTGCAGGACACGAAAGGTTCGATCACCTGCGTGATGGCATCAAGGCCCGATGCAAGCGTCACATCTGGTGGGCAATGGTCGGTCAGCGCCGGATCGACAATGGCGAGACGCGCCAGCATCCGGTCGTCGCGCAAGGATACTTTGCGCCCGTGGTCGGGCAGGCCGATCACGGCATTCTTCGTGGCTTCGGCCCCGGTGCCTGCGGTTGTGGGCAGGGCGACAAAGGGCAAGGGTGCCGCTGTCAAGGGCAGGCCAAGTCCCACCACCTCAAGGTGGTCCATCGCACCGCCCGGTGCAGGGATCAGGGCCGCCAGCGCCTTGCCCAGATCGAGTGCGGCACCGCCGCCGATGGCCGCGACCCAATCGGGCCTGTGCGCGCGGCCAAGGGCGGTGGCCTGTTCCAGCAGGAACAGCGTCGGCTCTGACGGGCAGGCAATGGCGCTGACATCGCAACCAAGGTCCGACAGTCCCCCCAGCATCGACGCCGCCCGTCCAACGTTTGCGCCATGAATGACGATGCCACGCGGGCCAAGGGCGGCGATCAGCGCGGGTGCCTTTGCCGCCTCGCCCCGTCCGAACAGGATGCGGGCAGGGGCCGCGATGGCAAAAGGGGTCATACCGTCATCGTGGCCGCGACCGCGCGGCCCCATCGGGTGTATTTCGCGTTGCGGGTGGCGGCGTCCATCTGCGGGGCAAAGCGGCGGTCAAGCGCCCATGTCCGCTGAAATTCTTCGGGGCCCGGGCAGATACCGGATGACATCCCGGCCAGAAACGCCGCCCCCAGCGCCGTGGTTTCCGTCACCACGGGCCGGTCCACCGGCGCGCCAAGGATGTCAGACAGGAACTGCATCGCCCAGTCACTGGCGGTCATGCCACCGTCGACGCGCAGCACGCCATCGGCGGCGGTGCCCCAGTCGGCGCGCATCGCCTCGAGCAGATCGCGGGTCTGGTAGCCGACGCTTTCCAATGCGGCGCGGGCCAGTTCGGCCGGGCCGGAATTCCGCGTCAATCCATAGACCGCACCCCGGCAGTCGGGTCGCCAATAGGGCGCCCCAAGGCCGGTAAAGGCGGGCACCAACACCACATCCTGCGACGGGTCGGCGGCATCGGCCAACGCTTGCGTTTCGGATGCCGCACGGATGATCTTCAGCCCGTCTCGCAGCCATTGCACAACCGCGCCTGCGATGAAGATTGACCCTTCCAGCGCATAGGTCGTCTTGCCGTCCAGCCGATAGGCGATGGTGGTCAGCAGGCGGCTTTTGCTGACGACCATCTGATCGCCGGTGTTCAACAGGGCAAAGCACCCGGTGCCATAGGTGGATTTCATCATGCCGGGGGCAAAGCAGGCTTGTCCCACGGTGGCGGCCTGCTGATCGCCCGCCACGCCACGTATCGGGATTTCGCGGCCAAACAGATCGGCGCGGGTCACGCCATAGTCGGCGGCACAGTCGCGCACCTGCGGCAGCAGCGACATCGGCACATCCAGCAGGGCACAAATTTCGGCGTCCCATTCGTTGGTGGCGATGTTGAACAGCATCGTCCGGGCGGCGTTGGTGGCGTCGGTGGCATGAACCTTGCCCCCTGTCAGCCGCCAGATCAGAAAGCTGTCGACGGTCCCAAAGGCCAACTCGCCCCGTTTCGCGCGGTCGCGCGCGCCAGGAACCTGATCCAGCAGCCACTTCAGCTTGGTGCCCGAGAAATAGGGGTCCAGCAGCAGGCCGGTGCGGGCGGTGATCATCGGCTCATGTCCCGCTGCCTTCAGCGCATCGCAGGTGTCGGCGGTGCGGCGATCCTGCCAGACAATCGCGTTGTGCAGGGGTTGGCCCGTGGCGCGGTCCCACAGCAACGTCGTCTCGCGCTGGTTGGTGATGCCGATGGCGGTGATGTCTTCTGCGGTCAGGCCTGCCTTTTCGATGGCCCCGCGCGCCGTGCCCGCCACGGTGGACCACAGGTCTGATGGGTCGTGCTCCACCCAGCCGGACTGGGGGTAATGCTGGGGGAATTCTTCCTGGGCCGAGGCGACGACGCGCAGGCGTGCATCGAATATGATCGCGCGCGACGAGGTGGTGCCCTGATCAATGGCAAGGATATGGGTCATTCGGTCCGGCCCCGTTCTTCGTGTCACACGCGGGGCGGTATGCCGCCCGCTTCTTTTCACTGATGTGGCCGTCTTCGTTGGAACGGTCTTGACCAATGGCCACAGGGTTGGGGCAGGCGTCACCGCCCACCCCCTGTTTTTGGGCAGCTTACTGCCAGGACTTGATCAGCTCGTCATACGAAATCGTTTCGCCTTGCGGCTTTTCGTTTTCAAGCTTGGCCACGGGCGAGCCCGGCTCGTCCAGCCATTCCTGCGGGTCCTTCGGCTCGTTCATCTTCGGGCCGATGTCACCTTGCACGCCTGCACGTTCCAGTCGTTCCAGCACCTTTTCCTGCTCTTCGCACAGGGCATCGAGCGCCTCTTGCGGGGTTTTCGCCCCGGACATGGCATCACCGATGTTCTGCCACCAAAGCTGCGCCATCTTCGGATAATCCGGGATGTTGGTGCCGGTGGGCGACCATGCGACGCGGGCGGGAGAGCGGTAGAATTCCACCAGACCGCCCAATTGCGGGGCGCGGTCGGTGAACGACTGGTGCTGGATGGTGGATTCGCGGATGAACGTCAGGCCGGTATGGGCCTTTTTCACATCCACGGTCTTGGAGGTGACGAACTGGGCATAAAGCCAGGCCGCCTGCGCGCGATCCACCGGGGTGGATTTCATCAGCGTCCAGGACCCCACATCCTGATAGCCGACCTTGGTGCCTTCGGTCCAGTAGGCGCCATGCGGCGAGGGGGCCATGCGCCACTTGGGCGTGCCGTCCTCGTTCATCACGGGCAGACCGGGCTTGACCATGTCGGCGGTAAAGGCGGTGTACCAGAACATCTGCTGGGCAACGGCACCCTGTGCGGGAACCGGACCCGCCTCGCCAAAGACCATGCCTGCGGCTTCGGGGGGCGAGTATTTGTTCAGCCAGTCAATCGCCTTGGTCACGGCATAGACGGCCGCCGCGTCGTTGGTGGCACCGCCCCGCGCAACGCAAGACCCGACAGGACGCGAGTTTTCGTCGACCCGCACACCCCATTCGTCAACCGGCAGACCGTTCGGTTCGCCCTTGTCGCCCATACCGGCCATGGACATCCACGCGTCGGTGTAGCGCCAGCCCAGCGACGGGTCTTTCTTGCCGTAGTCCATGTTGCCATAAACCTTGTCCGGCCCGCCGGCATAGGTCATGTCGCGGCCGGTGAAGAATTCGGCGATGTCCTCGTAGGCGGACCAGTTCAGCGGAACGCCAAGATCATAGCCATACTTGGCTTTGAAATCATCTTTGGTCTTTTGATCGTTGAACCAATCGTAGCGGAACCAATACAGGTTCGCGAACTGCTGGTCGGGCAGTTGGTACAGCTTGCCGTCGGGCGCGGTCGTGAACTTGGCACCGATGAAATCGGCAAGGTCAAGGTTCGGGTTCGTGACGGCAGCACCTTCGCCCGCCATCCAGTCGGTCAGGTTGCGGGCCTGCTGATAGCGCCAGTGGGTGCCGATCAGGTCCGAGTCGTTGATATAGGCGTCATAGATGTTTTCGCCCGACTGCATCTGCGTTTGCAGCTTTTCCACCACGTCGCCCTCGCCGATCAGATCATGGGTGATCTTGATGCCGGTGATGGCGGTAAAGGCCGGGGCCAGAACCTTGGCCTCGTATTCATGGGTGGTGATGGTTTCGGACACAACCTTGATGTCCATGCCTGCAAAGGGGGCGGCGGCATCTACGAACCACTGCATTTCCGCCTCTTGGTCGGCGCGGGACAGTGATGACAGGTCACCGATTTCGGCGTCAAGGAATGCCTTTGCGGCCTCCATATCGGCCCAAGCGGGTGCCCCCATGGCCATCATCGCAAGCGCGATGGCCGTGGACGTTTGACGAAGTCTCATTATCTTCCTCCCAGTTGATAGTGTCTTTCGTTACCGGGCCGGGCGGGGTCGCATCCCGTTCGGCCCGCAGTTTTACCCGATCACACCCAGCGGAACACCGCTGCGGCATAGATCAGGCACAGAATCAGCGCCCCCCACAGGGGAGAGCCGAAGAACGCAAGCCAGCCGATGCAGACAAAGGCCGACCCGAGCAATGAGATGAACAGCCTGTCGCCCCGCGTCGTTTCGATCCGCAGGATGCCGGTGCGCGGGGTTTCCGGGAATCGGATCGCAAGGATCGTGAACAGGATCAGAAGACAGGCGATGGTGTAGAAAAACAGCGATGTGGGCAGCGTCCAGGCCATCCAACCGCCCTGCACCAGGGGGGCGGTCCAGTCGATGCCATCTTCCGTTCGGGGGGCGGCCATCAGCAGCGCCACAAGGATTGCGCCCATCAGGGCCACGACAAGGGCCGATCCGGCCTGCCAGCGGTTTGCGTTGGTCATCACACCCTTCCCAGGGCAAAGCCCTTGGCGATGTAGTTGCGGACAAACCAGATCACCAGCGCGCCGGGGATGATGGTCAGCACCCCGGCAGCGGCCAGAACGCCCCAGTCCATGCCGGATGCCGATACAGTTCGGGTCATGGTCGCGGCGATGGGTTTGGCGTTCACCGATGTCAGCGTGCGCGACAGAAGCAGTTCCACCCACGAGAACATGAAGCAGAAAAACGCGGCCACCCCGATGCCGCTGGCGATCAGCGGCATGAAGATTTTCACGAAGAACCGGCCAAAGCTGTAGCCGTCGATGTAGGCTGTTTCGTCGATCTCGCGCGGGACGCCGCGCATGAACCCTTCCAGAATCCACACCGCCAGCGGCACGTTGAACAGGCAATGCGCCAGCGCTACGGCGATGTGGGTGTCAAACAACCCGACAGAACTGTAAAGTTGAAAGAACGGCAGGGCAAAGACGGCTGGCGGGGCCATGCGGTTGGTCAGCAGCCAGAAGAACAGATGCTTGTCCCCCATAAAGCTGTAGCGCGAAAAGGCATAAGCGGCGGGCAATGCCACGGTGATCGAGATGACCGTGTTCATCACCACGTAGATGATGGAATTGACGTATCCCATGTACCATGCGGGATCGGTCAGGATCACCGCGTAATTGCGCAACGTGAACGTCTGCGGCCACAGGCTGAAGGTGCCAAGGATTTCGGTGTTGGTCTTCAGGCTCATGTTCAGCAGCCAGTAGATCGGGATCAGCAGGAACAGCAGATACAGCCCCATGACGATGGCATTGCCTTTCAGGCGCATCACTTGCCCTCCGATTTATCAAGGGTGGTCATGACGGTGTAAAAGACCCATGACACCAGCAGGATGACGAGGAAATACATGATCGAGAACGCGGCGGCAGGGCCAAGGTCGAACTGGCCGATGGCCATCTTGACCAGGTCGATTGACAGGAACGTCGTCGAATTGCCCGGCCCGCCGCCGGTGACGACGAATGGCTCGGTGTAGATCATGAAGCTGTCCATGAACCGCAACAGGACCGCGATCAGCAGGACACCTTGCATCTTGGGCAGCTCAATATAGCGAAACACGCTCCACCGGCTGGCCTGATCCACGCGGGCGGCCTGATAATAGGCCTGCGGGATGGATTGCAGTCCCGCATAGCACAAAAGGGCCACAAGCGACGTCCAGTGCCAGACGTCCATCACGATGACGGTTACCCACGCGTCCACCGCGTCGTTGGTGTAGTTGTAGTCGATACCCAGCGCGGCCAGCGTGTGGCCCAGAAGGCCGATGTCCACCCGTCCGAAGATCTGCCATATCGTGCCCACCACGTTGAACGGGATCAGCAGGGGCAGGGCCATCAGCACAAGGCAAAAGCTGGCCCAGACGCCGGATTTCGGCATGTTCAGCGCGATGTAGATGCCAAGCGGCACCTCGATCGCCAGAATGATCGCGGAAAAGGCGATCTGGCGGCCAAGCGCTTCGTGCAGGCGGGACGAGGTGATCATCTCCTCGAACCATTCCAGCCCGGCCCAGAAGAACTGGTTGTCACCAAAGGTGTCGTTGACCGAATAGTTCACAACCGTCATCAGCGGCAGCACGGCGGAAAAGGCGACCAGCACCAGAACCGGGATCACCAGAAACCACGCTTTGTTGTTCTGTGTCTTGTCCATCAGGTGGCGGCTCCGGCTGGGGTCACGCGCCAGTCATCGGCGTAGACGTTGATGCGGTCGGGGGAAAAGCGGACGTGGGTCATATCGGCGCCGATGGCTATGCCTTCGGGGGCGATGATATTGATGGTCTGGCCAGCCACATCCGCGCGCACGATCCGGTGGCGGCCGACATCTTCGACCCGGCGGATGGTGGCGGGCAGGCCGTCGCCTGACGTCAGGGTAATGTATTCGGGGCGGATGCCGATCTGGGCGCGACCTGTGATTGGCCCGTAGGCCGCGCCCAGCGGCACTTGCGCGCCTTGCAGGTGCGCGCAGGTTCCATCAATCTTCGCATCCATCAGGTTCATCCCCGGAGAACCGATGAAATACCCGACAAAGGTGTGCTGCGGGGTTTCAAACAGTTCCTCGGCCGTGCCCATCTGCACCACGCGGCCGTCATACATCACCACGACCTTGTCGGCGAAGGTCAGCGCCTCGGTCTGGTCATGGGTGACGTAGATCATCGTGTGGCCGAACTGGCGGTGCAGTTGTTTCAATTGTGTGCGCAATTCCCATTTCATATGCGGGTCGATCACCGTCAGCGGTTCGTCGAACAGGATGGCGTTCACATCTTGCCGCACCATGCCGCGCCCAAGGCTGATCTTTTGCTTTGCATCCGCCGTCAGGCCGCGTGCCTTGCGGTCCAGCGTCGCCTCCATCCCGATCATGGCGGCGATCTGGGCGACGCGGGCCTGAATATAAGCCGGGTCCATACCCCGGTTTTTTAGCGGAAAGGCCAGATTTTCCCGCACCGTCATCGTGTCGTAGACCACGGGGAATTGGAACACCTGCGCGATGTTGCGTGCCGTCGTTTCGGCCTCGGTCACGTCGCGGTCGCCAAACAGCACGCGCCCCTGCGACGGGCGCAAAAGGCCGGATATGATGTTCAGCAGCGTGGTCTTGCCACAGCCGGATGACCCCAGCAGCGCATAGGCCCCGCCATCTTGCCAGACGTGGTCCATGGATTTCAGGGCAAAGTCGCCTTCGTCCTTTGGATGCGCCAGATAGCTGTGTGCCAGATTGGAAAGGGTGATCTGCGCCATTCGTCAAGCCGCCTGTGCATAGGCTGCGGGTGCGGCAAGCCGCCCTTCCGCGTCGAAAAGATAGATGTGCGCGGGGTCAAGCCAGACCGAAACTGTTTCCCCCGCCACAAGGTCATGCACGCCGTGCACAAGTCCGACCCAACGGTCGGTGCCGTGTGTCAGGTGCAGGAACGTCTCTGACCCGGTGATTTCCGACACGCCAAGGGTGCAGCGCAACTCCACTGCTGTGCCGGAGTGTTTGTTCAGCTCCAGATGGTTGGCCCGGAAGCCGGCCGTATAGCGGCCATCGGCAAGGGTGGCAAAGGGGCCATCGGCGGGCGCATTGGCGGTCCCGCTGAAATTCATCCGGTGCCCGTCCTTGAAGCAGGACAGAAAGTTCATCGGCGGATCGGAAAACACGCGCGCCGTCGTGGCGTCGGCGGGCTGACGATAGACTTGCGGGGTGGGGCCGAATTGCGTGACACGACCCTGCCATAGTGTTGCGGTGTGCCCGCCCAGAAGCAGCGCCTCTTCAGGTTCGGTTGTGGCATAGACGAAGATCGCGCCCGATGCCTCGAATATGCGGGGGATTTCGGCGCGCAGCTCTTCGCGCAATTTGTAGTCAAGGTTGGCCAGCGGTTCGTCCAGCAGCACCAGACCCGCATCCTTGACCAAGGCGCGCGCCAATGCGCAGCGCTGTTGCTGCCCGCCCGACAATTCCAGCGGGCGGCGCGACAGCATCGGCGTCAGTTTCAGCATGTCGGCGGTTTCGTGAACCGCGCGGTCAATCTCGGCCTTGGTCTTGCCCATCAGGCGCAGCGGCGAGGCGATGTTGTCGTAAACCGACATGGCGGGGTAGTTGATGAACTGCTGATAGACCATCGCAACCTTGCGATCCTGCACCCGCATGCCGGTCACGTCCTGACCATGCCACAGGATGCGGCCCGTTGTCGGCACATCCAGCCCCGCCATCAGGCGCATCAGGCTGGTTTTTCCGGCAGATGTCGGGCCAAGCAGCACGTTCATCGTGCCCTTTTCCAGCACAAGATCGGTGGGCTGTATATGAACCTGCCCTTTGACCGTGCGCGATACCTGTGAAAGCTGCAGCGCCATCCGTCCCCCTATTCCGCCGCAGGGCTGACAGCCCCGCGTCCGCCCTGCGCCATGAAGGCATCAAGGGCGGCAATCTGTTCACGTGTCATCCGCAGGCCCAGCTTGCTGCGCCGCCAAACCACGTCGGCGGCGGCGCGGGCGAATTCGTGGGCCATCAGCCACCGCACCTCGGCCCCGGTCAGGGTCGCTCCAAAATCGGGGCCCAGATCGGCGGGGCTGGTAGCCCCTGACAGGATCGTTGCCGCCTCTGACCCATAGGCGCGGATCAGGCGGCTGGCCCAATACTCGGTCAGAAAGGGGTGGGCAGCCTTCAGGCGCGCGGTCAGGTCGGCCACGCCATCCACCGGGAAATCACCGCCGGGCAGCGCAATACGGGCAGTCCATGGCGCACGCGCCTGCGGAAACCACGGGTGCAGTTTTTCCAGCGCCGATTCCGCCAGGCGGCGATAGGTGGTGATCTTGCCGCCAAACACATTCAGCAGGGGCGGGCCATTGCCATCGACTGACAGCACATAGTCGCGCGTGGCGGCCGTCGCGGATTTTGCGCCGTCGTTGTACAGGGGCCGCACGCCGGAATAGGTCCAGACCACGTCCTGTGCAGTCACGGGCTTGGCGAAATATTGCGAGGCGAAGGCGCACAGGTAATCGCGTTCCTCATCCGTGCAGACGGCATCCTTGGGCGCGCCGGTGTGATCCTTGTCGGTGGTGCCGATCAGGGTGAAATCCTGCTCGTACGGAATGGCAAAGATAATCCGCCCATCGGTGCCCTGAAAGAAATAGCAGCGGTCGTGGTCATACAGCTTTTTCGTGACGATATGGCTGCCGCGCACAAGGCGCACACCTTCGGATGAATTGATGCGCGCGACGTTGCGGATCACGTCTTCGACCCAAGGACCGCCCGCATTGACCAAGGCGCGGGCGTGGAATGTGGCGGGGCCATCCGGGCCTACGGTCTCTACGCGCCACAGATCGCCATCGCGCGTGGCGCTGGCTACGCGGGTGCGGGTCATCACATGCGCGCCGCGCTGTGCTGCATCGCGGGCGTTCAGCGCGACAAGGCGGCTGTCCTCGACCCAGCAGTCGGAATATTCATAGGCCTTGCGAAACCGGTCCTGCAGCGGTGCACCCGCAGGATCGGTGGTCAGGTCTAGCGTGCGCGTCGGCGGCAGGATCTTGCGCCCCCCCAGCGTGTCATACAGGAACAGGCCAAGCCGGATCAGCCACGCCGGACGCCGACCTTTCATCCAAGGCATGACGGTGGACAGCAAGCGCCCCGTGGGCGTGTCACCTTCGAACCGCATGTCGGGGTGATAGGGCAGCACAAACCGCATCGGCCAACTGATATGGGGCATGGCGACCAGCAGGGTTTCGCGCTCTTCCAACGCCTCGCGCACCAGACGGAATTCGAAATATTCCAGATACCGCAGACCACCGTGGAACAGTTTGGTCGACGCGGATGACGTGCCTTGCGCCAGATCCCCCTGTTCGGCCAGCACGACAGTCAGCCCCCGGCCCGTCGCATCTCGCGCGATGCCGCAGCCGTTGATGCCGCCTCCGATGATGAACAGGTCCGCCGTTTCCGGCGTGTTGGCAGATGGCACGCTGGTCTCCTCCCGTCGTGTGAGCAGAGACTGCGCTGAAGTCTTCGCGTTGGTCAAGAATATTTTCGCTTTATGCGCGTTTCGCGAAAAAACGAACATTTGCGCGCGCAGAAATGCAAATTCTTCCTGAATATCAGCCGGTTGGTCCAAACCGCACGAAAACGCGCGCCCGTTCTTGCCGCATTGCGGCAGCGCAAAGACGGTGACAGGGCGAAAAACCCGTGACAGAAGCAAAGGGAATGGCACCGCCGCGCATCCGCACGCAAAGGAACCTGACATGGCGCTCAGCTTTCGACAGACCGAGATACTGGAGCTGGCCCGCGCCGAAGGGCGGGTGGTGGTCGAAGATCTGGCGCAGCGGTTTGACGTCACCTTGCAGACGATCCGGCGCGATCTGTCGGAACTGGCGGATGCAGGGCACCTGGACCGCGTGCATGGCGGGGCGGTGGCGCGGACAGGCGTGGCCAATATCGGATACGAGCAACGCCGGCGCATGAACGAGGCGGCAAAGGCCGCCATCGCACGCGCCTGCGCACAGGCGATCCCGGAAAACTGTTCGATCATCATGAACCTTGGCACCACGACCGAGGCTGTGGCGCGCGAACTGCTGACCCATCGCAACATAACGGTGATCACGAACAACATGAACGTGGCCAATATTCTGGTCGCCAATCCGGGCTGCGACATCATGGTGGCGGGCGGCGCGCTGCGACGGATCGACGGCGGACTGGTCGGCGAATTGACCACGCAGTTCTTTGAGCAGTTCAAGGTCGATGTCGCCGTGATCGGGACGTCGGCGCTGGACCATGACGGCGACCTGCTGGACTTTGATCTGGCCGAGGTGCGGGTGTCCAAGGCGATCATCCGGCAGGCGCGGCGCACCTTTCTAGTGGTCGATCATTCCAAGCTGGACCGCTCCGCCCCTGCGCGACTTGCCTCCCTGTCGGAAATCGACACGGTATTCACAGACCGCGCCCTGCCAAACGATCTGGCGCGGAAATGTGCAGAATGGGGCACCTCTGTGCATGTGGCCGAATAGGGGTCGCCCGCGCGCAGCCATTCTGGACGACGCAACCGACTTGCGATAAGAAATGCGGCAAATTGATCTTCTCGTCCGGCGCGTCTGCCATTTTGTCCAGCGCCCCCGTCGGACCCCTAGCGAAAGATAGCCCCCGTGTCCTTCAGACTTCACAAGGTTGTGGCGTTGCTCGTTCTGATTGCGGCGGCTGTCTGGATCGGCACGGGCGAGTTTGCCGCCGTGGGCAGTCATAACGCCAACGCCGAAGAAGCCCCAACCCCAGTGCCGCAGGCCGCCCCGGCCGCCTTGCGCACTGTGGCCGCCGTCGTCCCGGTCTTTGCCGGACATGCCCGCGAAATCCGGCTGTCTGGGTCCACGGAACCCAACAAGCGCGCGGTTCTGGCGGCGCGGTCCGATGGGGTGGTGCAGACGCTGACGCTGGCGCAGGGGGATGCAGTCACGGCGGGCACCGTGGTGATGACGCTGGAAGGCCCCGAGATGCGCGCCCGCGCCGACATCGCCCAGATCAACTTTGACCAGCGCGAACGCGAACTGGCCGTGGCGCAACGCCTGTTTGACGGCGGCAACACGCCCGAAATCCAGTTGACCAGCGCCCGGTCGGCCCGGGATGCGGCAAAGGCCGAACTGACTCTGGCCCGCGCGACGGTCGACCGTCTGGCCCTGACCGCGCCGTTCAACGGCGTCGTTGACGCGGTGGAGGTCGAGCGGGGTGAATGGGTGCAGACCGGGACCCCCATCGCCACCATCCTGTCGCTGGATCCCATCGCCATCCGGGCCGAAGTGTCCGAACTGGACGTCGGTCATGTGGCCACCGGTGCCAAGGCGCGCGTGCGTCTGGTGAACGGGGTCGAGATGGAGGGGACAATCAGCTTTGTCGCCCGCGAATCCTCGGCCGAGACGCGGACCTTTCCGGTTGAAATCGAACTGCCCAACCCTGATGGCGCGATCCCCGGCGGCATGACGGCCGAGGTCGATCTGTATGCCGATCCGGTGCAGACCGTGACCGTGCCCCGGTCGGTGATCACCCTGTCGGAAAAGGGTGAAATCGGCCTGCGTGTGGTCGGTGCGGACAATGTGGCGCGGTTCGTCACGGTGGGCATCGTCGATGACATTGACGAAGGTCTTGTCCTCACCGGCGTGCCCGACGACGTTCGTATCATTGTGTCGGGTCAGGATCTGGTCCGCGACGGCGATCAGGTGATCGTCGCGGATGCAGCGCAGGTGCAGCCGTGAGGATCGTTGAAACCGCCATCGCGAATGCCCGGCTGACCCTGTCGGTGCTGGTGTTCCTGATGCTGGCCGGGGCGATGGCCTATGTCAGCATCCCGAAAGAGGCCGAACCCGACGTCCAGATCCCCATCATCTATGTCAGCATGGGGTATGCCGGCATATCGCCCGAGGACAGCGAGAGGTTGCTGCTGCGCCCGATGGAAACTGCGCTGAAATCCATCAGCGGGATCAAGAAGATGGACAGCACCGCCTATCAGGGCGGCGGCAACGTGGTGATCGAGTTTCAGGCCGGTGCCGATCTGGACAAGGCGCTGGACGACGTGCGCAACAAGGTGGCGCAAGCCCGGCCCGAACTGCCATCCGGCGCGGACGAGCCCAGCGTGAACGAGGTCAACATCTCTGAATTCCCGGTGCTGGTGATCACCCTGTCGGGCGATGTGCCCGAACGGGTGCTGGCCGCAGCAGGCCGCGAGTTGCGCGACCGGATCGAGGAATACCCCGGCGTTCTGGACGCGGCCCTGCAAGGCGTGCGCGACGATCTGGTCGAGGTGATCATTGATCCGTCACGGCTGGCGTCCTATGGCCTGCGCCCCGACACGCTTATCGCGGGGTTCAATGCCAACAACCAGTTGGTGGCCGCAGGCGCGCTGGAAGGGACCGAAGGCCGCTACGCCATCAAGGTGCCGTCGCTGATCGAAACCGCCGAGGATGTGGCGAATCTGCCCATCATCTCGACCGACTCGGCCATTGTGCGGGCGGGGGACATCACCACGATCCGCCCCACCTACAAGGATGCCGAAACCATCACCCGCCTGAACGGCGCGCCCGCTGTCGCGATCGAGGTGTCAAAGCGCACGGGCGCGAACCTGATCGAAACGGTCGACGCGGTGAAAGCGATCACCGGGACGTTTCAACCACTGCTGCCGCCCGGAACGCAGGTCAGCTTCAGTCAGGACAAATCCAAGGACATCCGGCAACTGCTGACCGATCTGCAAAACTCGGTCCTGACGGCTGTGATCCTTGTGTTCATCGTGATCCTTTATGCGCTGTCGGGGCGGGCGTCGATTCTGATCGGGCTAGCGATCCCGGCGTCGTTCCTGATGGGGATGCTGGCGCTGTCGCTGGCGGGGCTGACGGTGAACATTGTGGTCCTGTTCTCGTTGATCCTTGCGGTCGGCATGCTGGTGGATGACGCGATCATCGTCACCGAATTCGCCGAACGCCGCATGTCCGAAGGCATCGACAAGCGCGAGGCGTTCGCCATGGCGTCGCACCGGATGGCGGGGCCGGTCATTGCGGCCACGCTGACGCGGATTGCCGCGTTTTCGCCCTTGCTGTTCTGGCCCGGCATCGTGGGCGAGTTCATGAAATACATGCCGATCACGCTGATCGTCACCTTGTCCGCCAGTCTGGTCTATGCGCTGATCTTTGTGCCGACGCTGGGCGCGCTGATTGCCAAACCGTTCAAGGAACCGCCGCACAAACGGGATGGGGCCTATATGTGGGTCGTAGGCCGGGCGGTGCGGCATCCGGTGATCGTGCTGGTGCTGGCCTGCGGACTGCTGGTGTCGGTGCCCTACGCCTATGGCAAATACGGCAAGGGCGTCGAATTCTTTCCGAACGTCGAGCCGGAGTTCGGCCTGCTGTATGTCAAGGCGCGCGGCAACCTGTCCATCGGTGAAAAGGATGCACTTGTCCGTCAGGCCGAGGCGCGGATCCTGGGCTGGCCCGGCATCGCCACGGTCTACACCCGCTCGGGCAAGGCCGGGGGCGGCGGGAACGAGGTCGCTGCCGACGTGATCGGGGTGATCCAGTACGAATTCGTCGATTGGCGCGAACGCAAGCCCGCGTCGCAGATATTGGCCGATCTGCGCGAGGCGATGGTTGGCATTCCCGGTGTCGACGTTGAGGTGTCGGTGCCGCAGGCGGGGCCGCCCACCGGCAAGGCGATCCAGATCCAGTTGTCGGCCGCCAATCCCGCCGGACTGAACGATGTCGCGCGGCGGGTGGCGGACCAACTGGCCAACATGCCCGACGTGATCGACATCGATTCCGGTCTGCCGCCGCCCGGCGTGGATTGGGAGTTGCGCGTCGACCGGGGCGCTGCCGCGCGGTATGGCATCTCGCCCGGCACGGTGGGGGCGATGGTGCAGCTTGTGACCAGCGGGCTGAAGCTGTCTGATTATCGCCCGGCGGGGGCGGATGACGCCGTAGACATCGTGCTGCGCCTGCCCGAAGATCAGCGCACACTGGTGGCGCTGGATCATCTGCGCATCCAGACGGCGAACGGGTCGGTGCCGATCTCCAACTTTGTCACCCGCGTTGCCGCCCCCACCACGGGGCAGTTGAAGCGGATCGACGGGCAGCGCACCGTGACCGTGCAGGCGGGCATCCGCGAAGGTGTGCAGGCCGCCCCCGTGCGCGAAATGATCACCGCGCAGATGGAAGAGGCGAACCTTGATGCCGCCGGCATCCGCTGGAAACTGGCGGGCGAGGATGAAGAACAGGCCGCCGCCGGGGCGTTTCTTGGCAAGGCGTTCGGGGCAGCGATGTTCCTGATCTTTGGCGTGTTGCTGGCGCAGTTCAACAAGTTCGTTTCGGTCTGGCTGGTGCTGTCGGCGGTGATCATGTCCACCATCGGGGTGTTCCTTGGCCTGCTGATCATGGGGCAGCCCTTTGGCGTCGTGATGACCGGTATCGGCATCATCGCGCTGGCCGGGGTGGTGGTGAACAACAACATTGTTTTGATCGACACCTATGACACGCTGCGCCGCGAAGGCATGCCCAAGATCGACGCCATCCGTGAAACCTGCCGCGAACGGGCGCGACCGGTGGTTCTGACGGCCTTGACGGCGATTTTGGGGGTGCTGCCCATCGCCTTTGGCCTGAACCTTGAACTGATGAACCACGAGACGACCTTTGGCGCGCCATCGACCCAGTGGTGGATTTCACTGTCCAGTGCCATCGTCTTTGGTCTGGCCTTTGCGACGGTACTGACGCTGGTGGTCATCCCGTCCCTGCTGATGCTGGTCACGCGCGGGGATGGGGTGCGCAAGCGGCGGCGCTGGTTCGGGCTGCGCGCGGCGGTCTGACGGGTGACGGAAACGATAACCACTGTGGACGGCCTGCTTCGGGCCGGTCTTGCATCGCCGCTGGACCGCGCAGCGCTGGAGTCTGTCGCCGACACCTTCCGCATCCGCATCCGCATCACGCCCGCCATGCAGGGCGCAATGTCAGACGGCGTGGCGCGTCAATTCGTGCCCGCCCCACAAGAACTGATCCAGCGGGATGGAGAGTTGTCCGATCCCATCGGGGACGCGGTCCACAGCCCGACACGCGGGCTGACGCACCGCTATCCCGACCGGGTGATCCTGCATGCCACGCAAACCTGCGAAGTTTATTGCCGCTTTTGCTTTCGCCGCGAAACCGTGGGCGATGATGGCACGCTGCCAGACGCCGATCTGGATGCCGCCATCGACTATATCCGCGCCACCCCCGCCATTTGGGAAGTGATCCTGACAGGCGGCGATCCGATGGTGCTGTCGCCCCGGCGGCTATCGGCGCTGCTGGAACGGTTGGCGCAGATCGACCATGTCGAGGTGATCCGTTTTCACACCCGCGTGCCGGTGGTCGCCCCGCAGCGCATAATGGACGATCTGATTGCCGCGTTGCAGGTCCGCCCTGCGGTTTATGTGGTGATCCACACCAACCACGCCGACGAACTGACGCCCGACGCCTGCGCGGCCCTTGCCAGATTGACGCGGGCAGGGGTTCCCTTGTTGTCGCAGACGGTGTTGCTGAAGGGCGTCAATGACAGTGCGGCCGCGCTGGGCACGCTGTTTCGGGCGCTGATCCGCAACCGGGTGAAACCCTATTACTTGCACCATTGCGACCTTGCGCGCGGCACGGGGCACTTCCGCACCACGATTGCCGAAGGCCAGCAGATCATGGCGGAACTGCGCGCCAGCCTGTCGGGCATCTGTCTGCCGACCTACGTCCTGGATATTCCCGGCGGGCATGGCAAGGTGCCGATCGGGCCGGTCTATCTGGGGCCGGGGACCGATCCCTATCTGGTCCGCGATCACCGCGGCAACCTGCACCCCTACACCGATCCGGCGCGCTGACAGGGTCTGCGCGTCGAAGCCCGCAAACAATGAGGTAACCCTGTGCCCGCCATACCGCCTGTCGTTCTTGTCGCCGGAAGCCTGCATCATGACATCATGATCGAGGCCGACCATCTGCCGCGCCGGGACGAAACCGCTGTGGGCACGCGCTGGTATCCAAAGTTCGGCGGCAAAGGTGGCAATCAGGCAATCGCCGCGCAGCGCGCCGGTGGCGCGGCCCGCATGTTCGGGGCGGTTGGAGTCGATGCTTTTGGCGCGTTCCTGACCGATGCGTTGTCAGCCGCGTCGGTCGATCTGCGCTTTGTGCGCCAGATCGCAGGGACAGGGTCGGGGATGAGCGTGGCCATACAGGACCGCGAGGGCGACTATGCGGCCACCATCGTATCGGGCGCGAATCTGCATCTGCGGGCGGATGATCTGATGGATGCCGCCTTGTGGCAGGATGTGGAGATCCTGATCCTGCAAAACGAAATCATGGAAAGCGTCAATCTGGCAGCGGCAGCGGCGGCCCGTGCGCGCGGGCTCAAGGTTCTGCTGAACGCCGCCCCGGCCCGCGCCTTGTCGCGCGATCTGCGGGCGTGCGTCGACATCCTTGTGGTGAACGCGGTCGAGGCCGAAATGATGGGAACCCCACCCGTGACCGATCTTGCGACAGCCGCACACGCCGCCCGCGAACTGGCGGCGCAGTTCGACAGCGTGATCGTGACAGCGGGGGGGGCGGGCCTTGCCGTCTGGACGCATCTGGACGAGCGGTTCACGATACCGGCGCAAAACGTGGTGGTGGCCAGCACCCATGGCGCGGGTGACATGTTCGTCGGCACGCTGGGCGCACACCTTGCCAAGGGCGATGGGTTCGAGACGGCCTGCCGCGCCGCCTCAATTGCGGCTGCGCTGCACGTGGCAGGCAAAGGGTGACGGACGGTGGTCCAGAACGGCCGTGCCAATCGACCGTCCCGATGCTAAACCGACCGCATTGGTCCCCTGTGCCCGGGGCAAACCGGGGTGGAACGTGATCTTTGGCAGACCTTTTACGGACATTGCAGCGATACCTGCCGCAGGCGGTGTGCGGGCTATTGGTGTTCGTGCTTGTGTCGTTCTATTTGCCGCAACTGGGCGTCGGGCTGCTGGCCGATTACGACGAATATTACACGTATGAGCGAACACAAGGCATCGTTGATCGCGGTGATCTCTGGACGCTTTATTCCAACAACCTGCCGACCTTCCGCAAGCCGCCGCTGCAGTATTGGGCCGGGGCGGGATTGTTGCAGCTTGGGGTGGGGCCGTCTTTTGCCTTGCGGTTTCCGTCCTTTGTGGCCGCGATTGGAACGTTGATCCTGACCGGGGTGCTGGCGGGTCTGCTGTCTGATCGCAGGGGTGTGGCTGCGGCGCTGGCGATGCTGGCCCTGTCTGCGTCAGGGCTGTTCTGGGAGTCTGGCCTGACCGCCATGCTGGACAGTGGCGCTGCGTTCTTTGCGCTGGCGGCGGTGGTCTGTGCCATTCTGACGCTGCGGGATGCGCGGTACTGGTGGGTCTTGGCGCTGGTGATTGGGTTGGGCGCGCTGCAAAAGGCGCCGATCGGACTGGCGCTGGTCGTGGCGGCGCTGCCCTTCCTGCGCCTGCAATCGGGTGGGCGGCACATCGCCGGGGCGGCGATTTTGGTCGCACTGTTGGTGGCAAGCTGGCCCGCGCTGCAAATCGCGCTGCACGGGCAAGGATATCTGCGGTCTGCCATCGTGAACGAGATGGTCGCGCGGTTTCAACCGGTGGCCGATGGGACCGGGGGGCGCCTGGCGCAGTGGGTCGGCTGGCTGTGGGACGATCTGGGGCCGCTGTGGCCGATCGCCCTGCTGGCCACGCTGGCACTGCCGACAGGCGCGCGTCGACGCGAGGGTTTCATCGTTGTGGCATCCTGCGCGCTGATCCTGCTGGCAATGACGTTGGCGGGGGGGCGGCTGTTTGAACGGTATCTGGTGATCCTGCTGCCGCTGATCGCGGCCGGTCTGGGGGCAATGGCTGCGCGCTTGCCGATGCCTGTCACGGTGTTGGCGGCGGCAGTCGGCCTGTGGCTTTGGGGTAGTGCCGCCTTTCGGCCCGTGGGGGAAGAGGCCCCCGCCTTTGTGGACCAACTGCCGCTGATGCAGGGCTTTCGTGCGGCGGTGGGGCCAGACGATACGCTATTGTTTTGCGTCTGGGACCGTGAAGACCGCATCATCCATCCCGGTGCGCTGACGGTCTATGCCAGCGCGGGCAAACCGTTCTTCAACATCTGGTATCCCGACAGTCTGGCCGCTGACATCGAAGGCGGGGTGATCGAACCACCCTATCGCGGGTTGTGCAGCGATGCTGCATTTGGCCAGTTCACCGCGCTGTATTTCGGTGCGGACGTGCAGCAGGCCGATGCGGGCTGGGTGCATTGGCGGTCTGATGGCCTGACACCCCGCCAGTAAGCCTGCGGTGAAAATCAGACTTGGCAGGCAATAATAATTCCATTATCCACGAAATATGGAATCAACTGCAGCCGCCCAAAGTTTTGCCATGCTGGGTCATCCGGGCCGCCTGTCGGTGTTCCGGCTGCTGATGCGTCATGCGCCTGCGGGTGTGCGTCCGACCGAGATGGCCGACAGCCTGCACCTGAAACCCAACACTCTGTCGCATTACCTGTCCCATCTGGAACGGGCGGGACTGATCCGTTCGGACCGGCAGGGTCGGTCGCTGTTCTATTCGGTCGATCTGGACCGCGCGTCGCAGCTTGCGTCCTATCTGGTCAACGACTGCCTCCGCGGCAGACCCGATCTTTTTCAACGGCTTGCGCTGCAATCAGGGGGGGCCGTCATGGCTGATCGACCTTTCAACGTGCTGTTCATCTGCTCTGGCAACTCTGCCCGGTCCATCTTTGCCGAGGCGCTGTTGAACAGCATCGGCAAGGACCGGTTTCGCGCCTTTTCGGCGGGAACGCGGCCCGGCACTTCGCTGAACCCCTTCGCGATCGAGGTTTTGCACCGCGCCGGGCTGGATACATCTGCCCTGCGGTCCAAGCATGTGTCGGAGTTCGATGCCCCCGATGCGCCGCAGATGGATTTCATCTTTACCGTCTGCGATGCGGCGGCGTCCGAGGAATGTGCCCCGTGGCCCGGTCAGCCCATCACCGCGCATTGGGGCGTGGCCGATCCCGTCAAGGCGGTGGGAACCGAGGCGGAAAAGGCGCTGGCCTTTGCGCGGGCGTTTTCGGAACTGAACCGCCGGATCATGGCCTTTGCCGCGCTGTCGGTGGAACAGCTTGACCGAACCGCATTGCAGCGCAGCGTTGACCGCATCGGGCTGGACCGGGCGTAGGATAGGGGAACACCATGCCGCGTATCGCCATCAACGGCCTTGGCCGTATCGGCAAGCTGGTCTTGCGCGACCTGATCGACATTGGGGCTGCGGGTGACATCGTCCTGCTGAACGACTCCGCAGGCACACCCGAACAGCACACCTTGCTGATGGAATTTGACAGCGTGCATGGCCGCTGGCGGGCAGACATCGCACATGACGACACGTCGGTAACCCTGAACGGCCAGCGCATCCGGCTGACGGCGGCGAAGCGGATAGAGGACATGGCGCTGGCAACCTTGGGTGTCGATCTGGTGATCGATTGCACTGGCGTCTTCAAGACCGCCGAAAAGCTCGCGCCCTATTATGCGGCGGGGGTGAAGAAGGTGGTGGTGTCGGCCCCGGTGAAAGACGTCTGCGCGCTGAACCTTGTCTATGGGATCAACCATGGGGATTACGATCCGGCGCGGCATGATCTGGTGACGGCGGCAAGTTGCACGACCAACTGTCTGGCCCCGGTCATCAAGGTGATCCACGAAGCCATCGGCATCCGGCACGGCTCGATCACCACGATCCATGACGTGACCAACACCCAGACCATCGTGGATCGCCCAGCCAAGGACATGCGCCGCGCGCGGTCGGCATTGTTGAACCTGATCCCCACCACCACCGGGTCGGCCACGGCGATCGCGCTGATCTATCCCGACCTTGCCGGGCGGTTGAACGGCCACGCGGTGCGGGTGCCGCTGCTGAACGCGTCCCTGACCGACTGCGTGTTCGAAGTGGCGCGCCCCACCACTGCGGACGAGGTGAACGGGTTGTTCAAGGCGGCGGCAGAGGGGCCGCTTGCGGGGATATTGGGCTATGAAGTGCGGCCGCTTGTGTCCAGCGATTTCACCAACGACCCGCGATCCGCGATCATTGATGCGGGTTGCACCATGGTGATCAACGGCACGCAGGTGAAGGTTTACGCCTGGTATGACAACGAATGGGGCTATGCCTGCCGTTTGTCCGATATCGCGCGCATGGTTGCCGGGGCGATGACGTGACCGCCGAGAACCCGCTGCGCGCCTACGCTGCCGTGACGGCGGCCTATTGGGCGTTCATGCTGTCGGATGGCGCGTTGCGGATGCTGGTGCTGCTGCATTTCAACGGGCTGGGGTTCAGTCCGGTGCAACTGGCGTGGCTTTTCCTGCTGTACGAACTGGCGGGGATTGTCACCAACCTGATGGCCGGATGGATCGCCCTGCGCTTTGGTCTGGCGCGCACATTATATGCGGGACTGCTGATCCAGATTGCGGCACTGGTCGCGCTGGCGCAGCTTGATCCTGCATGGGGCGTGTCTGCATCGGTTGCCTTTGTGATGGGGGTGCAGGGCGTATCTGGCGTCGCCAAGGATCTGGCCAAGATGGCATCCAAGTCGGCGGTAAAGCTGCTGGCCCCCAAGGGCGAAGGCACGCTGTTTGCCTGGGTGGCCGCACTGACCGGGTCCAAGAATGCCGTCAAGGGCTTGGGCTTTTTTCTTGGTGCGGCGCTCTTGGCGTTGGCCGGGTTTCAGGCGGCAGTCTGGGGCATGGCGGGGGTGTTGGCGGCGATCCTGATTGGCGTCGCGCTGTTTCTTCCGCCCGGTCTGCCGGTGGGCCGCAAGGGGGAAAAGCTGGCCTCGGTCTGGTCGTCGGACGCGCGCATCAACCGGCTGTCGCTGGCGCGGATGTTCCTGTTCGGCGCGCGGGACGTGTGGTTCGTCGTCGGTTTGCCAGTCTATTTCCAGTCCATCCTGTCGGATGGCACGGATGAGGGGCGGCGAGCCGCGTTCTTTTTGATCGGCGGGTTCATGGCGCTGTGGATCATCGGCTATGGTGCGGTTCAGGCCGCGGCACCGCGCCTGCTGGGGGCCGGGGTCAGTGCCGATGCCGCGATCCGCTGGGCGGGGTTGCTGACGCCGATCCCCTTTGTAATGGCGGGCCTTGCGCTGGTTGCGGGCGGGCCTGCGCTGTGGCTGACGGTCAGTCTGGTGGCGGGGTTGCTGCTGTTCGGAGCGGTGTTTGCGATCAATTCATCGCTGCATTCCTATCTGATCCTTGCCTTCAGCACCGAGGACCGGGTGACGCGGGATGTGGGATTCTACTACATGGCAAACGCGGCGGGGCGTTTGCTGGGCACGCTGCTGTCGGGGGTCAGTTACCAATACGGCGGGCTGCCCCTGTGCCTTGCCACGGCGGGGGCGATGGCGGGGGCAAGCTGGCTGTCGGCGCGCAGGTTGCGGGGCTGACCGCTACAGGCTTTCGGCACCGTCCACCACCAGCGCGTGTCCGGTCATGAAGGACGACTGGTCGGACGCCAGAAAGACGATGCTTTCGGCGATCTCTTCGGGCGTTCCCCAACGGCGCATCGGAATTGCGGTGGCGATGTAGGTTTCAAGTGCGGGCCGCCCGCCCATCTGCGCCTCGAACCCGGCGTTGAAAACTGTATCGACAAAGCCGGGACACAGCGCATTGCAGCGCACATTATAGCGCGCGTAATCGACGGCGATCTGTTTGGCCATGGCGATGACGGCGTGCTTCGTGGTGGCATAGGCGATCATCTCTCGGTCGAACTGCACGCCGGAATTTGACGCGGTGATGATGATTGACCCCTTTCCCTGCGCGCGCATGATGGGCATGGCCGCCCGCGCCGCCACGAAATGCGACCGGACGTTCAACCGCCAAGAGGCGTCCATCTGATCTGGCGTCACCTCCACCAGCGCGCCTGCAATCTGGATACCCGCGTGCGAATGCAGGATGTCCAACCGGCCATGCCGCGCGGCGCTGTCGTCAATGGCGGCGGTCAGGGCCGCATCATCGGTCACGTCCAGACCCAACGCATCGGCCAATGCGCCGCTTGCGCGTATCTCGTCTGCCACGCGTTCGGCGCGGTCGGGGTCAAGGTCGGTCACGATGACGCGCGCGCCCATGGCGGCCATTGCCCGCGCGCCCGCGCGCCCGATGCCTGCGCCAGCACCGGTGACAAAGGCGACCCGGTCGGCCAGCAGCGGTGTCATGCCTTGCGCCCGCGCTGAAGAATGGCCTGCGCGGTGATCAGCAGCACAAGCGATACTGCCAGAACCATTGTTCCGATGGCGTTGATTTCCGGCGTCACGCCCCGGCGGATCGACGAAAAGACATAGATGGGCAGCGTCGTGTTCGACCCTGCGACAAAGAAGGCGATTATGAAATCATCAAAGCTGAAGGTGAAGGCCAGCAGGAAACCCGCCAGAATACCCGGAAATATCTGTGGCAGGGTGATCTGGCGGAACGTGCCCCATGGCGTGGCGCCAAGATCCGACGACGCCTCGATCAGGCTGCGGTCCATGCCGGATATGCGGGCGCGCACGATGATGATGACCAGTGACATCGAAAACAACCCATGCGCCGCGATCAATGATCCGTATCCCAGTGTCAGTTTCGGCGCACTGTCGGCCACGGGCCAGACCGCCGCCAGCAGGGGGTTCAGCCAGTCGAACAGGGTGACAAGGGCGATCAGCGTGGCGATACCAATGACGATGCCGGGCACCATGACGGCGATGTAGATCAGCGCGTCAAACGCCACCCGCATCCGCCCCTTGACCGATTGCAACGCCAGCGCGGCCATGGTGCCAAAGACCGCCGCCAGTGCCGCCGACACAAGGGCGACGGTCAGGCTGGTCTGCAACGCCTCGATGACGAAGGGGTTGTTCAGCGCCTTGCCGTACCATTGCACCGAAAACCCGGTGAACTGGCTGGCATGGCGACCGGCGTTGAAGGAAAACAGCGCGATGATCCCGATAGGGATGTACAGGAACAGATAGACGGCAAGGGCGTAGATCCGCATCTTCCCCCCTTACATCAACGAGATGTCATCGCGCGCGCCCGCCCAACGACGCGTGGCGCGCATGTAGGCGGTGACAGTGACAAGCATGATCAGCACAAGCGCCACCGAAACGGCAGACCCGTAGGCCCAGTTGCGCGATTGCAGGAACAGATCGACCAGCGCGTTGCCGACAAAGAACACCTTGCCGCCCCCCAGCATGGCAGGGATCAGAAATTCGCCCATCAGCAGGATGAACACCAGCATGCAGCCGGTCGCGACGCCGGGCATCGACAGGGGCAGGGTGACAGACCAAAAGGTGCGCCCCGGCGGGCAGCCCAGATCGGCTGACGCCTCAAGCAACCGCTTGTCCAGCCGTTCAAGGCTGACATAGATAGGGAACACCATCAGCGGCAAATAGCCGTAGACGATGCCGACCAGCACCGCAAAGGGCGTGTTGATCAACTGGATGTTGCCCAAACCGAAGGCGGCGATCAGCGACGGTATCCCCTTGCCGCCCAGCAGGAAGATCCACGCATAGCTGCGGATCAGGATCGACGTCCAGAACGGCACGATCACCAGGATCAGCAGCAACGTGCGCCAGCGCGGGCTGGCGCGCATCGCCAGGAAATAGGCCAGCGGATAGGCGATCAGCAGACACAACAGCGTGCCGACCGGGGCCAGCGTCAAGGTGTTCTTGAACGCGGTCCAGCGTGCACCAAGGTTCAGATAGTTATCAAAGGTGAAAGCGGGGACATAGCCACCGGCTGGCCCCCGCTCGCCAAAGCTGAAGACGAATACGACCACGAGCGGCAGCACCAGCATGGTCAGAAACCATGCCCCTGCTGGCAGCAGGAACAGCGCGGTCCGGTATCGTGGTCGCATCGCCATCTTGCGTCAGGCCGATTTGAAGCGGGCCATCAGCTCGGCCCGGTTGGGATCGGTCAAGGTGACCGCCGCGCCGAATTCCAGCGCCGACAGCAGGTCGGCAGCGGGATACAGGATTGGGTCGTTCAGCACCTCGGGCGGCAGCAGCGCATTCACGCGGGCATCGGCCACGGGATAGCCATGGAACAGGCTTTCCTTGGCGTTGACCGCCGGATCAAGCAGGAAGTTGATCAGCGCATAGGCCGCGTCTGCGTGGGGCGCGCCCTTGGGGATGGCGTAGAAGTCCGACCACAACTCGCCGCCTTCCTTGCCCAGAACATATTCGATCTCGGGCATGTCACGGTTCATCTGCTTGCCGTCGCCGGTCCAGCAGATCGTCATCCAGGCATCGCCGGACCGCATCGACGGCTGATAGTCAGAACTGATGGCAAAGAGATGCGGCTTGGCATCCATCAGCAGCTTTTCGGCATCGGCGAGTTCTGCGGGGTCAATCGAGTTGAAGGAATAACCGAAATACTTCAAAGCGTTGCCGATGGTGGTCAATTGATAGTCATGCACCATCGTACGGCCCGAGAATTCGGCCATCGTCATGTCCCAGAATTCTTTCCAGGTCGTCAGTTTCTTGCCGCCCGACTGGTTGGTGTTATAGGCAAACCCGGTCGTGCCCCAGTTTTTCGGCACCGCATAGACCGTGCCATCCACCGTGCCCGGACCGGCGAACCGCTGGTCGAACGACGCCGCGTCGTAGTTCGGGATCCTGGACAGGTCGAGCGGTTCGATCAGGTCTTCGCTGACATAGGTAGTGATGGTGTAGTTCGTCGGCACGAACACATCCCAGCCCGATCCGCCCGCCTGCAATTTGGCCAGCATCTCTTCGTTGGAACCGAACACGTTCACATCGACAGCGGCACCGGTCATTTGCGTGAAGGCGTCAAAGTTGGCCGGGTCGTGGTAGTTGGGCCAGCTTGCCAGCACCACACGGTCGCCGATCGTGCCTTGGGCCAGCGCGCGCCCCCGCAAGCCGGGCATCGCCGCCCCCAGAACGGTGGTGGCAAGGCCAAGCCCGGTCACCCCCAGAAAGTGGCGGCGCGACACCGACCCCTTTCTGTAGCGCATGAGTTCGGCCATGAACTTTTCACGAGATATGAAGTCATTCCGGTCAGTCATGTTCATTCTCCCAGTTGCTCGTTTGTTGTCAGTCTTCGCCCAAAAGCAGCGCCGACCCCGCCTGCCATGCCGCGTGGCCCGTGTCGCCGGGTTCAAAACCGCCTTCGGCGGCCTCGGCCTGACGCGATACCAGCACGAGGAAGTCGCCAAGATCGTCGTTCTTCACCAGATATTCGGTATGCTCGCCCAGAAAGATGCGCGTCACGATCTGCACCGGCAGCGAAACCGCGCCGCCACGAGCTTCGCGCGACAGGCTGATCTGTTCGGGCCGCAGGCTGGCGGATGCTGGCTGCCCTTGGGTCAGCGGTACAGTCGTCTGACCGGCAATCTGGCGGCCCCCGGCTGTCGTCAACGTGCCGGGACCGGTGAATATGCCCGGAAAGAAGTTCGACTTGCCGACGAAGTCCGCAACGTACCGGTTGCGCGGGCTGTCATACAGATCGCGCGGGCTGCCGACCTGCACGATCACTCCACCGCGCATGATGCAGATGCGGTCTGACATCGACAGCGCCTCTTCCTGATCATGGGTGACCAGAACAAAGGTGATGCCAAGGCGACGTTGCAGCGATTGCAGTTCGATCTGCATGTCGCGGCGCAGCTTTTTGTCCAGCGCGGCCATCGGCTCGTCCAGAAGCAGGACCTTGGGCTTGTTGATGATCGCGCGGGCCAGCGCGACGCGCTGCTGCTGGCCGCCCGACATTTCCCAGATCCGGCGAGGGCCATAGCCGGGCAGGCGCACGGTGTCCAACGCGGTGTCCACGGCGCGGGCGATGTCGGCGGCGTTGGGGCGCGGGCGTTGCTGGCGCAGCCCATAGCCGATGTTTTCCGCCACGGTCAGGTGCGGGAACAGGGCGTAATGCTGGAACACCATGTTCACCGGGCGACGGTGTGGGGGCAGATCGTTGACCTGCCGCCCCTCCAGCAGGACAGCGCCAGAGGTGGGGGTTTCGAACCCGGCCAGCATGCGCAGTGCCGTGGTCTTGCCACAGCCTGACGGACCCAGAAACGACAGGAATTCCCCCTTGCGGATCGACAGGGACAGGTCCTGCGCCGCCACAACGTCGCCAAACCGCTTTGTGGCGGCGCGCAGTTCGGCAATCGGTTCGTCCGGGTCGTTGTGAAGGGGTTGATTCATGCGTCCTATATGCCTGTATTGCACCAAAAGCTTAGGAATGACCTTGGTGGCTGTATATATCACAAAGTGCATAGAACCTGGCCAAAGGGGGCAACGATGAGTAGGGCCGTTGTGTTCCAGCAGGTCGGCGCCGTGATCTATGCCATAGGCACGGCCGGGTTTCCCGGTCAGGTGTCCACGCTGTTGCGGGGACTTGCACCCTACACCTACACGGTCGTTTTCGGCTATTGCGGCTCGGCGCGGCCCCTTGATCTGTTCGATGATTTCCCCGCCGACAAACAGCGTATCTTTGTCACCGACTATCAGGAGGGGCCGTATCTTCTGGACCCGTTCTATCTGGCGGCCACCCGACCCGTGGCCGAAGGTCTTTACCGGATGCGCGACATCGCCCCCGACCGATTTTACCAGGGTGAATATTTCCGCAGCTACTATGTCCGCACCGGGCTGGCCGAAGAGATCGGTTTCTTCGTCGATCTGCCGGGCGGTGCCATGGTCGTGCTGTCGCTGATGCGCGATGAGCGCCCCTTTTCCAACCGCGAGATGCAGATTCTGGAAGAGGTGCGCCCCATCATCGCAGCCTGCGTCCGGCGGCACTGGGCAGACCTTGCCACACAAATCACCCCTGACGCCGCTGGGAAAGGCCAGATGCTGGACACCAAGGTAGAGCAATCCTTTCACAGTTTCGGTCAGGGCATCCTGACCAAGCGCGAGCGTGAGATCGTGGAATACACCCTGAAGGGCTATTCCGCCGAGGCTGTCAGCAAGATACTGGGCATCACCCCCGGCACCGTGCGCATCCATCGGCGCAACATCTATGCAAAGCTGCGCATCAGCTCGCAGGGCGAATTGTTCTCCCGCTTCATCAGCACGCTGGGTATCTGACGCCGGTCTTTGTAACGGTGGTCTCTGGTCAGGCGGCAAAAGTGGCGCGCGCGTTTGGCGCTTCAAAAGGTTTCATGCCGATACCGCATCGGGGTATCCCTGCTCGGCATTCCACAACTGCTCGCCGGTATTTTACAGTCTGCAAAGGCCGAAATGGGGTGCGCGATGGGCGTTTTCGATCAGATGGGACTTGTGGGAAAGTCCGTATTCATCACCGGCGGCAGCCGCGGATTGGGGCGCGAGATGGCGTTGGCGCTGGCGTCCGCCGGGGCGGACATCACCCTTGCCGGGCGCACCGAGGCCAGCCTTGACGCCACTGCCGCCGAAATCCGGGCACTGGGGCGGCGTGCCACAACCTTGGTCGCCGATATGGCCTATCCGGTCGAATGCGAGGCGGCTTGCCTGAAGATTCTGGAAAACGGCCCGTTTGACATTCTGGTGAACAATATTGGCGGGCGGCGGGTCAACCTGCCGTTGGAGGATATGCCGCTGGACCAGTGGCAGGCGCTGATCGACCTGAACCTGACGGCGACCTTTCTGTGCTGCAAACACATCGGCGGCGCGATGATCGCACGGGGAACGGGCGGTCGGGTGATCAACATCGCGTCGATCAACGCGATGGTGGCCGGGCGCAATATCAAGGGACGGCACTACGAGGCGGCAAAGGCGGCCGTGTTGATGCTGACGCGCAGTCTGGCGGTCGACTGGGCGCCGTATGGCATCACGGTCAACGCCATCTGCCCCGGCATTTTCGCAACCGAACCGAACCGCGTCTGGGCCGCCAAAAACCCGGAAATCATCGACACCTATGTCAAGACCATCCCCATGGGCAAATTGGGAGAGCCAGAGGATCTGGGGCCGCTGGCGGTCTATCTGGCCAGTGATGCCGCCCGCTACATGACCGGGGCGGCACTGGTGATCGACGGCGGGTACACCTGCCTTTAACCGTTCCCGCCGTCTGCCCACCATGCGCCACGCAGCACCATCCCGCGGCTGATCAGGGCAGTGTCGGCCACGATCACCTCGTTTGACACATCGACGTGTTCAAACCGGCCCTGCGCCAGTTCCAGAACGGTCGCATCGCCCGGTGTGCCGGGGGTCAGGCTGCCGAGTTCAGGCCGCCGCAGCGCGCGGGCGGGGTTCTGGGTGGTGGCGCGGATCACCTCGGTCAGGGGCATGCCAAGCGCCATGAATTTCGACATCACCGCCAGCACGTCATGCGCGGGGCCATCGCAGCACAGCACATGCACATCGCTGGAAATCACGTCCGGCATGATACCTTCGGCCAGCATGGCGCGGGCGGATGTGAAAGCAAAGCCGCCAAAGCCGTGGCCAATGTCAAAGACGATCCCGCGCTGATGGGCGTCAAGGATATCCTCTCTGACACGGCTGCCCCGGGTGATGGGGGCATTGGGAAACGGGCGGAAACAGTGGGTCAGGATGTCGCCGGGCCGCAACGCATCCAGCACCTCTTTCCGGCCCGGCGGCGGAAAATCGATATGTGCCATCACCGGCAGGTCCAGCTCTTCCGCCACTTCGATCGCCAGCAGCAGTGGTGCCAGACCGGAGTTTCCCCCTGCGCGCGCACCGACGCGCGCCTTGATGCCCACGATCAGATCAAGGTTCTTTTCCGCCAGTGCCAGACATTCGCGGCTGTCCAAAAGGCGCAGGTCTTCGCTTTCCCCCATCATCACGTTCTTGGAGAATGCAAAGATGCCGGGGAAGGAGATGTTCAGATAGGCCAGAATGCGCGGGGCCGCGGGTTCCACGATGAACTTGCGCAGGCCCGCGAAATTGCCCGCCCCCGCGCTGCCCGCATCGACGAAGGTGGTCGTGCCGCTGCGCTTGGCGATGGTTTCGGCATCCACGCCCAACGAGGTGCCGCCCCAGTATACGTGGCTGTGCATGTCGATCAGCCCCGGCGTGACGATGCGGCCCGTGACTGTACGCACCATCCCCGCATCTGTGCCCAGATCAGGACCGATGGCCGCCACCAGCCCACCCGCAAAAGCGATATCAAGGGTTGCGTCAAGCCCCTGTTGCGGGTCGATGACGCGCCCGCCCTTCAACAGCAGATCATACATTTCAAGCCCTTTCGTCCTGCCGATCACAGCCGGATGCCGACGTTCTTTGTCTGGACATATCCAAGCAGCGCCTCTTGCCCTTTTTCGCGACCATAGCCTGATCGCTTTGTTCCACCGAAGGGCGTTTCAATCCCACCGGCCCACCATTCGTTGACATAGACCTGTCCCGCCACAAGCCGATCCGCGGTCCAAAGGGCCAGCTTCAGGTCGCGGGTATAGACACCGGCAGCAAGGCCGTAATCGGTGCCGTTTGCAATTTCCACAGCCTCGTCCGGCGTGTCGAACGGGATCACCACAAGGACGGGGCCAAAGAATTCTTCCCGTGCGATACGCATGTCGGGACTGACGTCGGCAAAGATCGTCGGGGCCATGAAATGCCCCAACAGCCCCGGAACGCGGGCGCCCCCTGTCACCAGACGCGCCCCTTCGGCCACGCCTGCGGCACACAGTGCCTCTACCCGGTCAAGCTGGCGCGCGTTGATCAGGGGGCCCATGTCGCAACCGTCGATCCCCGGCCCGACGCTGCGGTCGGTAGCCAGCCGATGCAGCCGCGCGATTAGATCGTCATGCAGACTGCGATGCACGATCAGGCGCGACCCTGCGGAACAGATCTGGCCCGCATGGGTGAATATGCCCCGCGCGACACTTGCGGCTGTGCGGTCAAGGTCGGCATCGGCATGAACGATGGCCCCAGATTTTCCCCCCAGTTCCATGACACACGGAATGATACGTTCGGCGGCGGCGCGCAGGACCGACTGCCCGGTTGCGACCGATCCGGTAAAGACGATCTGATCGATGTCGCGGTGTGCAGCCAAAGCGGCCCCGGCGTCATGCCCATAGCCGCAAACGATGTTCACCGCCCCGGCGGGCAGACCTGCACGCGCACAAGCCTCGGCCAGCAAGAACAGGCTAAGGGGGGAATCCTCGGGTGATTTCAACACCACGGTGTTGCCGGTGATGATCGCGCAGGCGATGGACCGCGCGCCCACGGGCAGCGGGCCGTTCCACGGCACGATCTGGGCCGACACGCCAAAGGGGTCGTGCAGTGTGTAATCCAGATACCCGTCGCCAAGGGGGATTTGCCGCCCCTCCAGCTTGTCCGCGAGTCCGGCGTAATAGGTCAGGTAGCGTTGGGTCAACGCAACCTCGGCCCGGCCTGCCGCAAGGGTCTTGCCGTTGTCGTGGCATTCGACCCGGGCGATTTCGTCGCTCGCCTGACCCAGTTCATGCGCCACGGCCAGCATCAGATCGCCGCGCTTGTGCGGCCGCAGATCGCGCAAAACCCGCGAATTGAAACAGGCCCGCGCGGCGGCAACGGCGCGGTCGATGTCAGCAGGCGTGCCGCGTGCGACCTCGGCTATCGGCAGGCCCGTGGCGGGGTCGGTCACGGTGATGGTGCCGCCGTCGCCCCCCTCCACCCAAGCGCCGCCGATGTAGTTCTTCCAATAGGGTCTGATCCCGGTCGCCATCCTGCATCCCTTTCTCCGGTCAGGCCGTATGCAGGCGCAGTATCCGCTGGCCAGCGCGCAGGCGCGAATGCGGATTACCGATGAAGCCATGCCGAAAACGCATGTGCGTCGCCGGGTCCATGCCAGCCACGCATCGGGCTAGTCGCAGCTTGCATTGGCCGCTGTGCGACCGGGCGGCCTATCTTGCGGGCAACAAATCGCTCGGGGTGGTTCCATGTCTGCAACTGATGTTCATCGTGTGGCGATCCTGGGCCTGATGCTGGAAAGCAACCGCTTTGCGCCTGTCATCACCGAAGAGGACTATCTGAAGCGCGTCTATCTGGCAGGCGAAGAAATCCTTGAGGACCTGTACAGCTCTGATCCCAAACTGCCGACCGAGATCCGTGGCTTCGCTGCCGAGATGGGCCGTCGTGGTGCATGGCAACCCGTCCCGATCCTTGTCGGCCTGGTCGAGGCGGGCGGCCCGCTGGACCATGCGTTCTTCGAAGTGGCGCTTCAGGAAATCCGCACCCGGCTGGCCGCGGCGGGCGATCTGGATGCGGTTTACATCTGCAACCACGGCGCCATGATCACCACACAGAACACCGACCCCGACGGCGAGATTTTCGCCGCCGTCCGCGCCATCATCGGCAAGGATGTGCCGGTCATCGCCACGCTTGATCTGCATGGCAATGTGTCCGACCGGATGGTGGACTGTGCCGACGCGATTGTCGCCTATCAGACGAACCCGCATGTCGATATGCTGGACCGTGGCCGGGAAGCGGCGGGTATCCTGCACGAAATCCTTGCCGGGATGCGGCCTGACGTCGCCTTTATCCGTTTGCCGCTCGTCCCACCCACTGTGACTCTGCTGACCGAGGCGGGTCCTTATGCTGACATCATCGACTTTGGCCAGACGCTGACCGGCGGCGATATTGCCAACGTGTCGGTGCTTGGCGGCTTTGCCTACAGTGACACGCCCAAGAATGGCCTTGCGATCATCGTCACCGCGCGTGTCGCGAATGGCAGCGCCCGGCGCGTGGCGGGGAAGATCGCCCGCATGGCATGGGGGGAACATCAGCGGTTTGTGCCAAAGCTGACCTCGCTTGACGATGCGGTGGAACAGGTTGCAGCGGTTGCGGCGGACCGATCCCTGCCGCCGGTCATTCTGGCGGATGTGGCCGACAACCCCGGGGGGGGCGGCAATGGCAACACGATGTGGATATTGCAGGCGCTGCACAAGCGGGGCGTGTCGGGCGTTATTGCGGGCGTCATCAACGACCCGGCCCTTGCGGCCGAGGCGGCGCGTCTTGGGCAGGGCGCGCGCTTTCGTGCCGTGTTCAACCGGATAGAGCCTGACCGTTTTTCCCAACGGTTCGAGGTGGATGCCACAGTGGTTGCCATCCGCGACGGCGACTGTGTCGGCAGGCGCGGGTTTTACGCGGGGCGTCGCATGAACCTTGGCCTGTCGGTGCGGCTGGACCTGGGTGGGATCGACGTTGTGGTCATTTCGATCCGCACCCAATGCGCCGATCCGATCTTTCTGGAAATGATGGGTCTGGACATCGCCGCCGCCCGTGCCGTTCTGGTCAAATCGCGCGGTCACTTTCGCGCCGGGTTTGATGAATTCTTCGCACCCACGCAGGTGATCGAGGTGGACGCGCCGGGCCTGACGTCGCCCGTGCTGACCCGGTTCGATTTTCAACACCTGCCGCGCCCGGTTTTTCCGGTGGATATGGACGTGAAGTGGACGCCGCCCGACGACCTTTAAGGCGTCAGGTGCTTTCGCGGTGGATCATTCCAGAATGAATTCGCCGATCATCACGTTCATTCCGGCCAGCAGCCCGCCATCCACAGGCAGAGACACACCGGTGATATAGCCTGCCTCGTCCGACCCCAGAAAAGCTACGGCCTTGGCGATGTCTTCGGGTTCGGCAACCCTGCCCATCGGATACCACCGCGCCAGTTTCTGGAACACCTGTGGGTCCTTTTGCTGGCGGATGGTCCAGGTGATGTTGTCGGTCCGCACCGATCCGGGCAGCACCGCATTGCAGCGAATGCCGTGCCGCCCGTATTCGGACGCCACCGACTGCGTCAGATTGATCAGTCCGGCCTTGGCCGCGCTGTAGGCCGGATTGCCGAAATACCGCACCCCGTTGACCGAGGCGATGTTGACCACCACCCCGCCACCCCTCGCCTGCATTCGGGGCAAAACGGCGCGCAGACAGTGGTAGGTGCCGTTCAGATTGACATTCACCTCGCGGTGCCAGGCATCCAGACTGATCCCGGCAAGGTCGCCCGCATCGGTAAACGCCGCGTTGTTCACCAGCAGCGTGACCGGACCCAACGCAGCTTCTGCTGCATCCATCGCGGCGGTCACGGCGTCCATATCCGTGATGTCGGCACGGGCGGAATAGGCGCTGCGACCTTCGGCCCGTACCAGACGCGCGGTTTCGGCCGCCCCGGATTCGTCCAGATCCAGCACGGCGACGGCAGCCCCTTCGCGCGCCAGATGCAAGGCGATTGCCCGGCCAATGCCATGGGCGGCACCGGTCACAAGGGCGGTGGTTCCGAAATGTCGCATGGTGATCCTTTCAAAGCGCGTCGGTGATCCAATTCAGCGATTGCAGCCGCATGTGGCCGTAGTTGTAAAAGGACAGCCGGTCAGTTCCCGCCGCGCGGGCGGCCTGAACGCATCGGGCCAGATCAGCGGCACCCGCCACATGCGGCCAGGTCGGACGCAAGATGAACCCGATCCGCGCCTCCGCCCCGGCGGCGGCGCGCACCTGATCCATATCGGCGGCGATGGCGGTGGGACCGGTTTGATACGCGGGCACCTCCAGCCGGTCAGCAGCCTGTGCAAGGGCTGTCAGATCGCTGCCTTCGCGCCAGCACAGATCGTTCGGCGTCTGCACAGACGGGATCACCGCCAGCGTGACGGCGGGGTTCATCGCGTCCCGCACCTCTGCCACCAACGATGTGACCGTCTTTGCACGGCACGCCAGAAACGCAGCCCAGTCCGGGTCGGTCTGCACATCGGTAACGGGCACGCTGCCATCGACAAAGAACGCCTCCAGATCGCGCCGGGCCCGACGGCGCAGCGCTTCGCCGTCGATGCCTGCGGCGCGCGCGCGGGCAAGGCAGGCGTCGCAAAAGCACAGGCCAAGCAGGGTGTGTGCAGTGTCGGTCACGTCGATCAGTTCAAACTCGTGGTGGTGGCCGTGACGAAAGGTCTGAAACCCCGGTGCCTCGATTGCCACTTCGCGCAGCCCGGGTTGGGCGGCGGTGTCGGCACAAAGGGCCGTCAGATAGTGCCGTGCGGCAGGTTGGGATGGGCACAGCGCGTTGATCAGCGGATCGCCAAAGGGCGTCTGGCAGCAAAGATGCGGATGCAGAACCCCAAGGCGCGAATTGTGCAGCCCCACCGTCCAGCCGGTCAGGTGAAAATCGGGTGCGATGCGTGCCAGTTCCGCCAGTGCGTCGTGGTGATCGACCATTGCGGCGGCCTGCGGTTGCAGAATGCCGTAGCGCGCGGTGTCGGGGCGAAAGTAAATGGTGCCGTCCTCGGGGAACCAGACCTTGCCGCCGGGCGCATGGGGGCGCAGGAATTTGCCTGCGTGATAGGCCGTGGCCAGTGAAATTGCATTCAGACCTGCCGCCCGCAGCCGGTCGATCACAGGTGAGGTGCCTTCGTGCCAAAGATCCCAGGCGTAGACATACATGCCGTGGTGCATCGGTCGTCCCTATCGCGGATCATCAGACGCTATGCGCCCCTTGGTCGCCCCGCCAATGCCGTGCGGGCATGACGGCATTCGGGAAACGCATTCGCACTGTGGCGGGGTTTGGCGCTAGGATGGGGCACGCATGGGTCAGGCGCAGTATGTCCGGCGCACAGACTGGTGCGACTCGGGCCGTTGCGAACCCGGGCGGTTGCAGAAAAAAGGGGCAGGCATGAAGAACATCGTCGTCACCGGCGGCAGCGGCAAGGCGGGCAGGGCGGTCTGTCGCCATCTGGTCGAACGCGGGTATTCCGTGCTGAACGTGGACACGCAGGTGTCCAGCGACCCGGTCTGCCCGACGCTTCGGGTCGATCTGACCGATTTCGCGCAGACGATGGATGCGATGCAATGGACAGGCGGCAAGGATCACCCGTTTCGCACGTTCCGAACCCCCGATGCTGTCGTGCATCTGGCGGCGATCCCGGCCCCCGATCTGATGCCCGAAGAGGTGACGTTCCGCACCAATGTCGTGTCCACCTACAATGTCTTTGACGCGGCCCTGCGCGCAGGGGTGCGCCGTATCGTGTGGGCGTCATCCGAAACAACACTGGGCCTGCCGTTCAGCCCGGCAAACCCGCCCGCCTATGCGCCCGTGGATGAAGATCACCCGATGCGCCCCGAAAGCGGGTATTCCCTGTCCAAGGATCTGGCCGAAGAAATGGCCCGCCAGATGGCCCGCTGGAACCCCGGCACCACCTTTATCGGTCTGCGTCTGTCAAATGTGATGGAGCCGCAGGATTACGCCCGTTTTCCAGGCTGGCAGGAAACCCCGCATTTTCGCGAGTGGAACCTGTGGGGCTATATCGACGCCCGAGATTGCGCGCAGGCGGTGCGCAAGTCGCTGCATGTCGATCTTGAGGGCGCGCATCATTTCATCATTGCCAACGCCGACAGCGTGATGACCCAGCCCAGCGCCGACCTGATGGCAAAGGTGTTTCCAAATGTGCCAATTCGGGGTGCCGTCACCGGCACGCAGACGCTGCTGAGCATCGAAAAGGCCCGCAGCATCCTTGGATACGAGCCCGAATATTCCTGGCGCGCCGCAAAGGGGTGACAGGTCGTCCCACCCTCGCACAGTCCCCGGCCACACTGGCGCCCGGAACGGTCCGGGCGCCTCTTCTTTTTTTGCTGTGCAGCGCCGGGGCTATGCAGCGGTCACATACCGTGATGCGTTTATTCAATTTCATTATTGCGTGGCGCGGCCCGAGGATGCCCCCACGACAGTCGGCCGGACGAAGCCGACAGAACCCAAGTTTCGCACCAAATCAGATCAACAGGAGTGATCCCTTATGACTTACTCGTTGCGGACATCCACAGCGGCGATCGCGCTGGGCCTTGGTGTCTTTGGCCTTGCCCCGGCAGCCCTGGCGCAAACGGTCGTCGATTTCACGGTTGCCGAATACAGCTCCAAGACCGGCCCCTATTTCCAAGAGGTCGCCACCGCGTTCGAGGCGGCAAACCCCGATATCAAGATCAACATCGAAGTCGTGCCATGGGACACGCTGCTGCAGCGTCTGACGACCGATGTCGCAGGCGGCAGCGCGCCCGACATTTCCATCATCGGAACACGCTGGCTGCTGGATTTCGCGTCGCAGGGAATTGCCGAACCCATCGACGGCTATCTGACGCCGGAATTCAAAGGCACCTTCATCGACACCTTCATGAGCCCGGGTATCATCGACGGCAAGATCATGGGCCTGCCTGTCGCGGCATCCGCACGGGCGATGATGGTGAACATGGACCTGTATGAACAAGCAGGGGCCACACCGCCCACCACATGGGACGAGCTGTACGAGGCGTCGAAGAAGATCGCGGCCCTGCCCGACACTTTTGCCTTCGGTCTGCAAGGCAAGGAAATCGAGACGGACGCCTATTTCTACTACAACCTCTGGACCCACGGCGGCGACATCCTGAACGCCGACGGCACCAGCGGCCTGAACAGCGAGGCGGCGATCACAGCAGCCAAGCTGTACAAGCAGATGATCGACGAAGGGCTGACCCAGCCGTCGCCGACCAACTACAACCGCGAAGACATCTTCAACCTGTTCAAGCAGGGCAAGGTTGGCACGATCTTCACCTTCCCGATGCTGATCCCGCAGATCAAGGAAGAAGCGCCTGATCTGAAATATCAGATCCTGCCCTTCCCCGAGGCCGGCGCAAAGGCCACGTATGGCGTGACTGATACCCTGATGATGTTCGCGGATTCCGATGCGAAAGAGGCCGCGTGGAAGTTCATCGAATTCGCCTACAAAGACGAATTCCGTGAGAAGTTCGATCTTGGCGAAGGTTTCCTGCCGGTGACCAAGAACGTGGCCGCGCTGGAGCATTTCACCACCGACCCGGACGTCGCGGGCTTTGCCGCCGGTCTGCCCTATGCCAAGTTCGCCCCTGTCATCGCGAACTGGGAAGAAATCGCAGACGTGACGGTGCGCACCATGCAGCAGATCTATCTGGGCGAAGTGACACCCGAAGACGGTCTGGCCGCCGCTGCCGCCGAGATCAACAAGATCCGCGGCCTGTGATGTGAACTGGCAGAGCGGCGACCCGCCGCTCTGCCTGACTGTCTGCCGCGCATTTGCGCAGTTCGGGTTCGGGTTCGGGGAATGATGGCAAACCGCATGCAGAAATCAATTCCGATGATGATGATCCTGCCCAGTCTGGCGCTGGCGATCGGGATCATCGGGTATCCGATCCTGGACCTTGCCTTTACGGCCACCCAAGAGGTCAGCCGTTTTGGTCAGCTGCGCGGCTTTGTCGGCTGGGACAACTTTGCCGAGGTGTTTGGCGACCCCCTGTTCTGGGAATCGCTGTGGCGCACCGGCATCTGGACCTTTGCCGTGGTGGTGGGGACGTTGGGCATATCCATGCCCGTGGCCATGATCCTGAACGACGATTTCTATGGCCGGGGTCTGGCGCGCGTCATCATCATGCTGCCTTGGGCGATATCCCTGACCATGACTGCCGTCGTCTGGCGCTGGGCCTTGAACGGACGGTCAGGGCTTTTGAACGCCACCCTGATGCAGGCCGGGCTGATTGATCAGCCCATCGAATGGCTCGCCACCGCTGGCACGGCCTTCACCGTTGAAATTCTGGTGGGGATTCTGGTGTCGATCCCGTTCACCACGACCATTCTGCTGGGCGGGCTGTCGGCCATGCCGCAGGATGCGTATGAGGCGGCGGTGGTCGACGGGGCATCCGGCTGGCACCAGTTCCGCTATATCACGCTGCCGCTGATGCGGCCCTTCATCAACATCGCCATCGTGCTGAACGTCATCTACGTCTTCAACTCGCTGCCGATCATCTGGGTGATGACCGAAGGCGGCCCCGCCAACGGCACCGACATTCTTGTGACGTATCTTTACAAACTGGCCTTTCGCTTTGGTCAGCTTGGCAAGGCGGCGGCCATATCGCTGATCATGTTCGGCGTCCTGTTGATCTTTACCATGCTGTATGTGGCGCTGGTCAGTCGCAACGACACCGACGCGGCCCCCGATCAAGAGGACGAGGCGGATGACCATGTCTAAGCTGACCCGCAGCGTGCTGTACTGGTTGCTTTTGTCGCCGCTGGTCGTGGTGATCCTGTTCCCCTTTGGCGTGATGTTCGTCACCGCCGTCCGTCCACGGGACGAACTGTTCGTCTATCCCCCCACCTGGGGTTTCAGCGAGTTCCGGTGGGAGAATTTCGCCGAAATGTGGGTCAAGACCAACTTTGGCGGCGCGTTGATGAACAGCCTCTATGTCAGCATCAGCGCCACGGCGATTGCCCTGCTGCTGTCGATCCCCGCGGCCTATGCGATGTCCCGATATCGCTTTGCGGGCAAGGGTGCCTATCGCATCTTTCTGCTGATGACGCAGATGATGTCGCCCATCGTGCTGGTGTTGGGCCTGTTCCGGCTGATGATGAGCCTTGGGTTGGTCAACGATCTGAATTCGCTGGTGATCACCTATGCGGCCTTCAACATGGCCTTCACGATCTGGATGCTGCAAAGCTATTTCAATTCTATCCCCCGCGATCTGGAAGAGGCGGCGTGGATGGACGGTGCAAGCCACCTGACCAGCCTTGTCCGCATCTTCTTGCCGCTGGCGGTGCCGGCGATGGTGGTGACGGCGATCTTTACCTTCATTAACAGTTGGAACGAATTCGTGCTGGCCCTGACCATGATGCGCAGTTCGGATGATTTTACCCTGCCGGTGCAGATTTATGCGCAGGTCGCGGGGCGATATCAGGTGGAATGGCATCACGTCATGGCGGGCACGGTGCTGGCCACCGTTCCGGTCGCCATCGTCTTTTCATGGCTGCAACGTTACCTGATCCGGGGCATGGCGCTGGGTGCGGTGAAATGAACAGCCTTTCATACGGGAACTGAACCATGTCCTCTGTCACCATCCGCGGGGTCAAAAAGAAATACGGATCGATGCCGGTGCTGCACGGCATCGACCTTGATATCCGCGATCAGGAATTCGTGGTGCTGGTCGGCCCATCCGGCTGCGGCAAGTCCACCCTTTTGCGGATGATTGCAGGATTGGAAACCGTGTCGTCTGGCGACATCCTGATCGGTGACCGGGTCATCAACGATGTCCCGGCCAAGTCGCGCGACATCGCGATGGTGTTTCAGAACTACGCGCTTTACCCGCATATGACGGTCTATGAAAACATGAGCTTTTCCCTGCGCTTGCGGCGCGAGGCGAAAGAGATGATCGACCGCAAGGTGCGCGAGGCGGCGGATATCCTGAACCTTGGAAAATTCCTCGAACGCTCGCCGCGGCAACTGTCGGGCGGGCAGCGCCAAAGGGTCGCGATGGGCCGGGCCTTGGTGCGCGATGCGCAGGTGTTCCTGTTCGACGAACCGCTGTCCAATCTGGATGCCAAGTTGCGCGTCGTGATGCGGACCGAGATCAAGGCCCTGCATCAACGTCTGAAAACCACTTCGGTCTATGTCACCCATGACCAGATCGAGGCGATGACAATGGCCGACCGGATCGTCGTGATGAATGCGGGCCGGATCGAACAGATCGGCACACCGCTGCAACTGTATGACACGCCCGCCAACCTGTTCGTGGCCGATTTCATCGGATCGCCGTCGATGAACGTGATCCGGGGGGTGTTGGGCGGTGACGGCGACGGGGCTTTTGTCGCCCTGCCGGATGGCGCCCGGCTGCCCGTGCCGGGCCTTGCATCGGGGCGCACGGGGCAGCATGTGGTCTTTGGCGTGCGCCCTGAACACACCGCCCTTGCAGCAGATCATACCGGAGTCGCGGTCGAGGTAGAGGTGGTGGAACCCACCGGGGCCAATATTCAGGTTTACACCAAGCTGGCCGCCACACCTTTCTGCGCAATCTTTACCGAACGGCATGATTTCCAGCCGGGCCAGACCATCCGGCTGCATTTTCCGCAAAACAAGATCCACCTGTTTGACGCTGAAACCGGCCAGCGGCTGTAGGTGTCACCAGCCGTTGACGCGGGGCCACAAATCCGTGACGTGGTCCCCGTCCACCACGCGGTAGGCGTCATACATTGCGGCGGTCATGCACGCGTGGTTTGGCAAGACCCGCACGCGCGACCCGATGGGAAGGGCGGTAAACGGAAACGGGCCATCTGCCGTCAGCATCCCGTGTTCCTGATAGACCGTGCCGACCTTTACCCCGTCGATCCTGCGGGTGCAGGTTTCGTCCATGATCAAACCAAAGCCTGCATCCTCGGGCAGGCCGGGGGCGGCGGTGCTGCGGTCTTTTGACAAGGCAAGACTGCCCGCGTCGATCAGGGCGGCGTTCAACTCGGGCCGGTGCCCGATCACGGTCGCCAGCACCGACACCGCGATGTCATCCAGCCCGTGCGACCCGATTTCCGACTGGAACACATCGCCGAACATATAGACGCCGCAGCGCATTTCCGTCAGGCCATCAAGGTTTTGCGCATGGGTTGCGGTAGGTGTCGATCCGACGCTGACGACAGGGCAGGGCAGACCGGCGCGGCGCAACTGCGCGGCGGCGGTCACGGCGCAAAGGCGTTCTTCTTCGGCCACCTGACGCACAGCTTCCAGACTGCGGCAGCCGTAGGAATTGCCCGCGTGGGTCAGAACCCCCATCAGCCGCGTCCCGGGCAGATCATGCACCACCCGCCCCAGCGCAACCACCGCATCGGTCCCGGCAATCAGACCTGCGCGGCGTTCGCCCGAATCCAGTTCGATCATCACATCGACGACGACACCTTCGGCCACCGCACGGTCACTGACGGCGCGCGCCATGCCGATCTGGTCGGTGATGGTGCCAAGCCGCACCCCTCGCCGGATCAGCGCCGCGATACGCGGCATCTTTTCCGGCACGACACTGACGGCATAGATTATGTCGTCGATCCCGTGATCGGCGAAATATTCCGCCTCCTTCAGCGTGGATACGGTGATGCCGCCGAAATTCCCCGCCAGTGCCATCCGCGCCACGTCGATGGATTTTGCCGTCTTCATATGCGGGCGCAGGTTGATCCCGCTGCCCCGGTAGCGGTCGGTCATCCGGGCGGCATTGCGGTCAAGTCGCACGCGGTCAAGGATCAGGCAGGGGGTTTCAAGGCTTGCAAGGGTCGTCATTCCGGGCTCCGTTCATCTTTGCGGTGACTTTGGCCCCAAGACGCACGCAGGGCAAATGCCACCTGCGCCTGCATCCATGCGACCCGTGCATCAGCCCCAATCAGTGTCTTCGTCCCCGGCCATCAACGACCACAATTCCTCGGACACGTCGGGCAAGGGGTCGCGTGACCGGATCAGGCGCACGTCGATGGGAATGTCCCAACGCGCGTCGCCTGCGCGCACCAGTGTGCCATTTGCGAAATCCTGTGTCAGGTGGCTTTGGGGCAGCCAGGCGGTGCCGCGTCCTTCCGCACTCATTTCCTTCAGCACGGCGGCCATGTGGGTGACAAACACCCGCGTCAGATGCAGCGGTTCGGGCGGATTGCTCATCAGGTGGTCCACCACCCGACCGATGGCCGATGTTTCGCTGTAGGCAAGGTAGTGGACCGGTTCATCCTGCGTTCCGGGCAACTTGTCGATCGCTTGACCGGCGCTGTCGGGCAGCGTCACCGGAACCAGCCTGTCGCGCAGCACGACCTTCGACGTAAAGTGTTCCGGCGGAAGGTGCATCTGGATCATCGGATGTGTGTAGCACATCAGGAAATGGCAATCACCGCGCTGCAACAGATGAATGCAATCGTTGAACTGCCCGGTGTCCAATCGCGTGTTGAAAGTGTGGCTGCGCAATTCGACGGACCGCAGCCAACCGGGATAAAAGTTCAGCGACAGGCTGTGGGTGGACGCAAAGCGGATCGTGTTTGCCGACACATCGCCAATGCGACGCGCTTCTTCGCGGCCCTGATATAGGCGGCGCAGAACATCTTCGGCGACAGGACGAAACCGTTCGCCCGACAGGGTCAGGCTGATTGGCTGGGTGGCGCGGTTGAAAAGCTGTGCGCCGACCCATTCTTCAAGGCTTTTGATCCTGCGGCTGAAGGCCGGTTGCGTGGTGTAGCGCGCCTGTGCTGACCGGGAAAAGTTGCGCGTGTCCACGAGGCTTAGAAAATCCTCAAGCCATCGGCTTTCCATTGCGTCTGTCTCCTGCCGTCAGATTGGGCCGTGGGCGATAGAATGCACGCAATAACTGCCCCGCGGCATGAGCCAGATCAACCGGTCACTTCCGATCGGCCCGAAAGGCGACGCAGTCAATCTCGACCCGGCAATCGACCATCATGCGCGACTGCACGCAGGCCCGCGCGGGCGGATGCGCGCCAAAGTATTCGGCGTAAACCGCATTGAACGACCAGAAATCGCGCGGATCATCCAGCCAGACGCCAACCCTGACGATGTCGGCGGGGCCATACCCCGCCTCGGTCAGGATCGTCAGCATGTTTTCAATCGCACGGCGCGATTCCGCAATGACGCCCCCTTGGACGATTTCGCCGTCCTGCATTGCAACCTGACCAGACACATGCAGCCAACCGTCAGCCTGCACCGCCCGTGCAAAGGGCAAGTCCTGACCGCCAGCACCCGTTTGTCCGGTGCCATAGCGTGTGATTGTCATTCCTGCCCCCCGATTGCGTATGGCCCCATGCGCCGCTTGCATCATCACGGCGCGCGGTCGTTGACCAAGCCAGCCACGCGGCGCAAAGATTCGTCAATGATCAGAAACCGCATGGCGTCATGCCTGCCGTGCAATGGGGGCGCGATGCCAGAAAATCAGCAAGACCCGATGCAGGCCGACACTCCGGCGGTGCAGATCGATCTGGATGTCGTGCGCCGCAACATTGCGCGGTTTCAAGACTACGCCAACAGCGTCGGCCTGACCGTCCGCCCGCACATCAAGACCCACAAGCTGCCGCAGGTCGCTGCGATGCAAGTGCGGGCCGGGGCCATCGGCATCACCTGCCAGAAGGTGTCCGAGGCACTGGCGATGGTCGCGGGCAGCGGGATCAGGGATGTAATGATCACCTACAATATCCTTGGAGCCGAAAAACTGCACCATCTGACCGATCTTGCCCGCAAGGTTCGCCTGTCGGTGGTGGCAGACAGTGCAGTGGTCGTGGACGGGCTGGCTGCCGCCTTTGAACGTCAGCCGCCGCTGCGGGTGCTGGTTGAATGCAACACCGGCGCCGACCGCTGTGGCGTGGCGACGCCGCAGGATGCAGCGAACCTTGCCCGGCGCATCCATGCCGCAAACGGGCTGCTCTTTGCCGGGTTGATGACCTATCCGCCGGTGGGGGGCGCGGCGGCTGTGCAGGATTTCATGACCCATACCAAGGCGCTGCTGGCCGCTGAAGGCATATCGGTCGAGGTGGTGTCATCAGGGGGCACGCCATCGATGATGACCGCAGGCGACGCGCCCGTTGTCACCGAATACCGTCCGGGCACCTATGTGTACAATGACCGGTCGCTTGTCGCGCGCGGGGTCTGTGGTTGGGACGATTGCGCCCTGACCGTGCTGGCCACGGTCGTGTCGGTGCCCGCCCAGACCCGCGCCATCATCGATGCGGGCAGCAAGGCGCTGACATCAGACCTGTTGGGATTGACCGGTTACGGCCATGTTCTGGGGCGCCCCGACATCATGATCGACCAGTTGTCCGAAGAACACGGGCGGCTGATCACTGACGGGCCGATCAACCTGACCGTTGGGCAGAAGCTTCGGATTGTGCCGAACCATGCTTGCGTGGTCACCAATCTGGTGGACGCGGTGTCTGTGATCGAGGCGGGCCGAGTCACCGCGCAATGGCCAGTCGTTGCGCGCGGCAAGGTTACCTGACGACAGACGTCAGTGGATGGAAATTGTAAAGCTCCGGTCAGGGTCCCTCGCCGGTGCCCTATCGTGTTCGGTGCAGGGCCAGCGACAAGACCCCGCCGCCGGAACGGAACGCGCGGCCTTCGGCGGCAAAGACGTTGCGCGAACGCCAAGAATTGATGAAAGTCCATGAACAGAAGGTGACGTCGTGCGTTTCGGCTTTTTGCCACCCGGCAGGCAATGTGATCCGTGCCCCCGAAACGGATCGACCACGATTGAGGGCCCCATGTTCCGCATCCTTTCCAACCGCACCTACCGTCATCTGTTCGCAGCGCAGGTCATCGCCCTGTTGGGCACCGGGCTTGCCACTGTCGCCTTGGGCCTTTTGGCCTATGATCTGGCGGGCGACCGGGCCGGGGTAGTGCTGGGCACGGCCTTGGCGATCAAGATGATAGCGTTTGTGACGCTGGCGCCCATTGCCGCCGCCTTTGCCGACCGGCTGCCGCGCCGCGTCATGCTGGTGGCGCTGGACCTGATTCGCGCGGTCGTGGCCCTGTGCCTGCCCTTCGTCACCGAGGTGTGGCAGGTCTATGCACTGATATTCCTGTTGCAAGCGGCCTCGGCCGGATTCACGCCGACATTTCAGGCCACCATCCCCGACATCCTGCCAGAGGAAGAGGATTACACCCGCGCGCTGTCGCTGTCGCGGATGGCCTATGATCTGGAAAGCCTGATCAGCCCGATGCTGGCGGCGGCGTTGCTGACGGTGGTCAGCTTCCCGGTGCTGTTTGGCGGCACGGTGGCGGGCTTTGTCAGCTCTGCCCTGTTGGTGATGACCGTCACCCTGCCCAACCACGCACCCTCGGTGCCGCGTGGAATCTGGGACCGTACGACACGGGGGATACGGATCTATCTTGCCACGCCGCGCCTGCGCGGATTGCTGGCGCTGAATTTGGCGGTTGCAGCGGCGGGGGCGATGGTGATCGTCAACACCGTTGTCATTGTGCAGGGCAAGTTTGACCTTGGCCCGCCGCAGGTGGCACTGGCGCTGGCCTGCTATGGTGGCGGGTCGATGATTGCGGCCTTGCTGCTGTCGCGCTTGCTGGGCCGGGTGTCGGACCGCGCGGCAATGCTGGCGGGGGCGGGCGTTCTGGTCACAGGCACGGCGGCGGGGGTTCTGGTCGACAGCATGACGCTGCTGCTGCCGCTTTGGGTGGTGATCGGCTTTGGCTACAGCCTGACGCAGACGCCCGGCGGGCGGTTGCTGCGCCGCTCTGCCCACGCCGAGGATCGCCCCGCCCTGTTCGCCGCGCAATTCGCGTTGTCGCATGCCTGCTGGTTGCTGACCTATCCGTTGGCCGGACGCCTTGGCGCAACGATCGGGATCGAGGCGACCTTTGTTGCCATGGCGCTGATCGGGGCGGTGGGTGTGCTGGCGGCGGCGCGACTGTGGCCTGCCGCTGATCCCACCGAACTGCCGCACAGCCATGCCGACCTTTCCAAAGATCACCCGCATGTCGCGGCCCACGGGCGGGACCGCCACAGCCATGCCTATGTGATCGACGATATCCATCCACGGTGGCCTATCGTCCGCGCTTGATGGACCTTGCGGCCGGATTTGTATCTTTCGTCATCGGTCGCCGCGACCATCCTGCCTGCCCAGTCCGCGGCGTTGGCGGGTCTGCTGTTGGCCGGACATGCCCCTGCCATGGTTCTGGCGGTGGCCAGTGTCGGCAATATCGCAGGATAGGTCCTGAACTGGCTCGCCGGGCATTGGGCGGCGCGCATCCAATTTTGCACGACAAAAATGTCCGAACGGCCTGCCAAAATCCGCAACGACTCATGCAAAATCAAGGGGATAAATGGTGCTGCAAGAGAGGATTGAACTCTCGACCTCACCCTTACCAAGGGTGTGCTCTACCACTGAGCTACTGCAGCGCCGGGCGCGTCGGCGGGGTTCCTGCCGGGCGTGGCGGGTGATTAGACGCAATCCTTTCCCCGTGCAAGTGCAAAGTCGCCGGGACTGGACACACAATCTGGACCGCCCCCCTTGCGTGCGGTAAGGAGGGGCCATGAACCCGGACCCCAAGGATGATGTGGCCGACACAGCCCCCCGCGCGGTGCAAAAGCAATCGCGCGAGGATCGGTTGAAGGCGGCGCTCAAGGCCAATATGGCCCGGCGCAAGGCACAGGTCAGGGCACGGGCGGCCGAGAAGGGTCAGAACAACGATGACGAGTGAGGCAGGCTGATGGATTCGATTCTGGTCAAGGGCAACGGCGCGCTGAATGGCGTGATCCCGATCGCGGGGGCCAAGAACGCCTGCCTGACGCTGATGCCCGCGACCCTGCTGACAGACGAGCCGCTAACGCTGACCAACGCGCCGCGCCTGTCGGATATCCGCACGATGACGCAGCTTTTGCAGTCGCTCGGGGCCGAGGTTGCCAGTCTGCAGGACGGGCAGGTTCTGGCGATGTCGAGCCATGATATCGACAACCACACGGCCGATTATGACATCGTGCGCAAGATGCGCGCCTCGATCCTGGTGCTGGGGCCGATGCTGGCGCGGGACGGTCATGCGATCGTGTCGCTGCCCGGCGGCTGTGCCATCGGTGCGCGCCCCGTCGATCTGCACCTGAAAGCGCTTGAGGCGATGGGGGCGGAACTTGACCTGCGCGATGGATATGTCCACGCCAAGGCACCCGGCGGGCGGCTGCGCGGCGCTGTGGTGGAATTCCCCTTTGTCTCTGTCGGCGCGACCGAAAACGCGTTGATGGCGGCGACACTGGCCAAGGGCACGACAGTGCTGAAGAACGCCGCGCGCGAGCCTGAGATTGTCGATCTGGCCCGCTGCCTGCGCCGCATGGGCGCACAGATCGACGGCGAAGGGACATCGACCATCACCGTGCAGGGGGTTGACCGGCTGGGCGGTGCGACGCACCCCGTCGTGACGGACCGGATCGAGCTTGGCACCTACATGCTGGTGCCCGCCATCTGCGGCGGCGAGGTGGAGTGTCTGGGTGGCACGCTGGAGCTTGTCGGTGCTTTCGCCGAAAAGCTGGATCAGGCCGGGGTATCGGTGACACAAACCGAACGCGGGCTGAAGGTCAGCCGCAAGAATGGACGCGTGCGGGCGGTGGATGTGGTGACCGAACCCTTCCCCGGCTTTCCGACCGATCTGCAGGCGCAGATGATGGCCCTCCTGTGTACGGCGGACGGGGTTTCCGTGCTGGAAGAGAAGATTTTCGAGAACCGCTTCATGCATGCGCCGGAATTGCTGCGTATGGGGGCCAAGATCGACGTGCACGGCGGCCATGCCACCGTGACGGGCGTGGATCGCCTGCGCGGGGCGCGGGTCATGGCAACCGACCTGCGAGCATCCGTCAGCCTGATTCTTGCCGGGCTTGCCGCCGAGGGGGAAACGGTCGTCAGCCGGGTCTATCACCTTGACCGTGGGTACGAGCGGGTGGAGGAAAAGCTGTCCGCCTGCGGGGCCAAGATCGAACGGATCACCGCATGACCGATGCCCGGTTTGAAGACGCCGACGAAGGCCCGCTGCATCTGGTGGCGCGGGATGCCGATGATCTGACGGTGATTTCGGCGCTGGTGCAGGATGCCGTCTTGCCGGTCACGGAAATGACCTGGGCAAAACGCAACCGCCGCTTTGTCTGCCTGGTGAACCGGTTCCGCTGGGAAGATCGCCCCGCCGCCGAGGCTGCTGGCCGCGTCTACGAACGGGTGCGCGCGCTGCTGGTGGTCGATGACGTGACCGCCGTGCGCGTCAGCGGGGTTGATCGCAGCGACCCCGATCTGGTGCTGTCGGTGCTGGCGCTGGCTTTTGAGCCGGGTCAGGACGGCACCGGGCGCTTGATTTTGACGCTGGCCGGTGATGGGGCCATCGCGGTGGATGTCGAGGCGCTGGAAGTGTCGTTGAAGGATGTAACCCGCCCTTATGCGGCACCGTCGCGCAAGATGCCGGATCACGGGGCGTAGCCGGGTCACACAAGTACGGCCGTGGTGCGTTTGGAAGCGTCTTTTTTGAGTATTTTGGCGAGGAAAAAGCCGAAAGTCCCTTGGGTGCATTGCCCGAGGTGACAGCGGTGCAGCCCGTGCTTGAGGGTGCGGCCCGCCCGCGCTAGATGGGACGCACCTAATGGAGTGTCGCCATGCCCGTCTTTCTGTCCACGCGCGACGCGCAGTTCGAAACCGGCTTTGCCGCCCTGCTGGGAATGAAGCGGGAAGAGGCGGAGGATGTGGATCAGACCGTCGCCGCCATCATCGCCGATGTGCGGGCGCGCGGTGATCAAGCGGTGATCGACCTGACCGCCCGGTTTGACCGGCTGACCCTGACGCCCGAAACGCTGGCCTTTACGCCCGACGAGATTGCGGCGGAATGTGCCAAGGTCAGCGCGCCGGATCGCGCGGCACTGGAATTGGCGGCGGCCCGCATCCGGGCCTATCATGAACGCCAATTGCCGCAGGACGCATCCTGGGTGGACGCCGCCGGTGCCACGCTGGGCTGGCGCTGGACGCCCGTTTCGGCGGCGGGTCTGTACGTTCCGGGGGGGCTTGCCTCCTATCCGTCATCGGTGCTGATGAATGCCATTCCGGCCCAGGTGGCGGGGGTGCAGCGGTTGGTGATCTGCGCACCCACGCCGGGGGGAGTATCGAACCCGCTGGTGCTGCTGGCCGCAACGATTGCGGGGGTGGATACGGTCTACCGCATCGGCGGCGCGCAGGCGATTGCGGCGATGGCCTATGGCACGGAAACCATCGCGCCGGTGGACAAGATCACCGGGCCGGGCAACGCCTTTGTCGCCGCCGCCAAGCGCCGCGTGTTCGGCCGGGTGGGCATCGACATGATCGCGGGGCCGTCAGAGATTCTGGTGATTGCCGATGCCGACAACGATCCCGATTGGATCGCGCTCGACCTGCTGTCACAGGCAGAACATGATGAAAGCGCGCAAAGCATCCTGATCACCACCGACGCCGGTTTGGCCGATGCCGTGGCCCGCGCGGTGCAGGCGCGGTTGCAAACGCTGGAACGCCGCGCGATTGCGGGAAAAAGCTGGGCCGACAATGGTGCTGTGATCATCGTCCGGGATATGGATGAGGCGGCAAGCCTTGCCAACCGCATCGCCCCCGAACATCTGGAGATCATGACCGCCGACCCCGAAGCCCTGGCCGCCAAGATCCCCCACGCGGGCGCGATCTTCCTTGGAAGCTGGACACCCGAGGCGATTGGCGATTACGTCGGCGGGCCGAACCATGTCTTGCCCACGGCGCGGTCGGCACGGTTCTCAAGCGGGCTGTCGGTGATGGATTTCGTGAAACGCACCACCATGGCCCGCATGACCCCCGGCGCATTGGCCGCCATCGGCCCCGCCGCCGAACGGCTGGCAGTATCGGAAAGCCTGCAAGCGCATGGCCTGAGCGTGCGCGCCCGGCTGGACCGGTTGAACGGGGAAACATCTTGACGGCAATGGTTGCTGAGGCGCGTGACGAGTTGTCGGAAATCTGGCACAGGAAGGTCCTGCTAGGTGGCATCAAGCCTTTGGATGTTCTCGGTTCTTTGGATGACTATTACAAATTCTGTGCTGCGAAGGACTGGCTTCAAGACACGGCAGAGGTTTTGCTGGCACACCGTGCGAAAGGCTTCAGTTCCGATGCCATGGCAGCCTATCTGGAGTTATGGGGCGTGCTTCAGGCTGTTTATGTTCAGCAGGACGCCATAGACATATTGTATCGGGTGGTTTGCGAAAAAAAATTCCTATTTGAGGAATGCGGTCCTGACTGGAAGGATATTCGTGTGCTTCGCGACCGTGCGGTCGGTCACCCTGCGTATGCTGACCGAACTGACGTTAAGGGATCGGTTTCCATAGGCCGAGCGCGAAAGTCTTATGACCGTATCGTCTTCCAAGCTTATGTCAAAGGCGGGCCATCGCGGACTGAGACTATCGCGCTGGGCGCCATGATCGACAAATATGATCAGGTTGCAGCCGCGCAGATCAAAAACATCACGGCTGCTTTGACGGCGCGGTTGGATAGCGTTAGGCAAACATCACCTTCCGAGTAGTTTGGCCGAAAGGACAATTCACAATGGGCTTGCCCGGAAACGAAGCCGATCGGATCACATGACCAACCGCATCTGCCACATCGAGATTGACGAGCGCGGGCTTGCGCGTCCCACGCCCGAGATTGAACAGGAACGCCGGGTGGCGATCTTTGATCTGCTCGAGGACAACTCGTTCGCCCTGCCCGCGCGCGAAGGGCGGGTGGCGGCACCGGGGCCGTACCGGCTGGGGCTGGCCATCCGCGACGGTCGGCTGGTCTTTGATATCGGGAACGAGGCGGCCGAGAAGGTGGGTGAGTTCCACCTGTCGCTCGGCCCATTCCGGCAGGTGGTGAAGGATTATTTCCAGATCTGCGAAAGCTATTTCGAGGCCGTGAAACGCCTTCCCCCCAGCCAGATCGAGGCGATCGACATGGCCCGGCGCGGCATCCACAACGAAGGCGCGCGGGTGTTGCAGGAACGGCTGGACGGCAAGGCCACCGTCGATATCGACACGGCGCGCCGCCTGTTCACCCTGATCTGCGTGCTGCATTGGGGCTGATGGTGGCAGACCGGTTTCCAACGTCGGTGCTGTTTTGCTGCGACCATAACGCAGTGCGCTCTCCCATGGCCGAAGGGCTGATGAAGCAGATGTACGGCCAGCGCGCCTATGTCCAGTCTGCCGGCGTGCGCAATGACATGGAGGTGGACGGCTTTTCCATCGCCGTCTGCAAGGAGATGGGGATCGAGCTTTCGCGCCACCGCTCCCGCAGCTTTGAGGAAATGCAGGAATGGGGGGATGATCTGTCGCAGTTTGATCTGATCATCGCCCTGTCGCCCGCAAGCCAGCGGATGGCGCTTGAACTGACCCGGTTCTATCATCTGGACGTGGAATACTGGCCGATCCTGGACCCCACCGGCCTTGGCGAAAGCCGCGAGGCCAAGCTGTCGGCCTACCGTCAGGCCCGGGACCAGATCAGGGACCGGATGATCGCGCGGTTCGGACCGCCAACAGAGGAGCAGACATGACCCATACCGCCGCCCAAGACCTGATCCGCCGCTATTACGACGCCTTCAACGCCGGGGATGCAGCCGGAATGCTGGATTGCGTCAGTTCCGACATCGAACATCGCGTGAACGAGGGCGGCATCCGGCGCGGAAAGATACTTTTTGTGGAATTCTGCAGCCACATGGGCGTCAGTTACCGCGAAGAATTGCGTGATTTGGTCATATTTGCCAATGAAGATGGCACGCGCGGGGCGGCAGAATTCATCGTGCACGGCACCTATCTGAAAACCGATCCCGGCCTGCCCGAAGCAAAGGGCCAGACCTATGTGCTGCCCGCAGGCGCGTTCTTTGATCTGAAGGACGGGCACATCACCCGCATCACCACGTTCTACAATCTGGCGGACTGGGTCCGTCAGGTGTCGCACTGATGGTGACGGTTCGCGCCCTGACCGGGGCCGCGCTGGACGCGGCGCTGGATGATGTGGCGCGCCTGCGGATCGCGGTGTTCCGCGACTGGCCCTATCTCTATGATGGCACGCTGGAGTACGAGCGCGCCTATCTGCAAACCTATCGCGACAGCCCCGGCGCGTTGCTGGTGGGTGCGTTCGATGGCGACAGGCTGGTTGGCGCGTCCACCTCGACCCCGATGGAGGATCACGCCGAGGCGTTCGGTGCGCCCTTTGCGGCGCGTGGGCTGGCGCTGACCGATATCCTGTACGGGGCGGAATCGGTGCTGCTGCCGGAATACCGGGGCAGGGGGTTGGGCCACCGCTTCTTTGACCTGCGCGAAGACCACGCGCGCGGTCTGGGCCGCCACCACGTCGCCTTTTGTTCAGTCAAGCGCGCCGACGACCATCCCGCCCGCCCCGCAACCTTTCGCACCAATGACGCGTTCTGGCAGGGCCGGGGCTATACGATCCTGCCGGGCGTGATGGCCGCGTTTTCGTGGAAAGACGTGGGCGCCGCGGTTGACACGGTCAAGCCGCTGCAATTCTGGATGCGTGCGGTGTGAACGTGGTCAATCGCAAAGTGGCAGGGTGCCTGTGATCCTGCCAGACCGGGTGCCAACGCACCTCAATCCCATATCTGCAAATTTCCGCTTGAAAATCCGGCCCGTCGGGCGCATTTACCCGCCGGTGCCTGCGCTTTGTCGCGGGCTGAATCCTATTGGAGAGACCATGGCCAAGGAAGACATCCTCGAATTCCCCGGTGTCGTGAAGGAACTCCTGCCGAACGCGACATTCAGGGTCGAGCTGGACAACGGCCATGAACTGATCGCGACGATGGCAGGAAAGATGCGCAAGAACCGCATCCGTGTCCTTGCGGGCGACAAAGTACAAGTAGAGATGACCCCCTACGACCTGTCGAAGGGTCGCATCAACTATCGGTTCAAGTGACCTTCATCCTCGGTTCCGCAAGTCCGCGCCGCAGGGAACTTTTGGCGCAGCTTGGGGTGACGCCCGATGCGGTTCTTCCCCCCGACATCGACGAAGACCCGCGCCGGGGCGAATTGCCGCGCCCCTATTGCGCGCGGCTGGCCCGGGAAAAGGCGCTTGCGGTGCCAGCCGGGCCGGATGACATCGTGCTGACCGCCGACACCACCGTGGCGCTGGGGCGTCGCATCCTGGGCAAGCCCCGCGATGCCGGCGAGGCGGCGGAATTCCTGCTGGCGCTTGGGGGCCGCCGCCATCAGGTGATCACCGCCGTCGCCGTGCGGCGCGGCGAACGGATGTGGGAACGGGAAAGCGTCTCGTTCGTCAAGATGAAGCGTCTGTCGGACGTCGAATTGAACGCCTATCTTGCCAGCAACGAATGGGATGGCAAGGCAGGTGGCTACGCCATTCAGGGCATGGCGGGCGCGTTCATCCCCTGGATTTCGGGCAGTTTCACCGGCATCGTCGGTCTGCCCCTTGCCGAGACGGCGGCCCTTTTGGCCGCTGCGGGCCTTCCCGTCTGGAGCCAGTCATGATCGGCCGTGTCGTCATCCTTGATGAATTGGTGGGCCGACCCGCCGCCGCCCTGATCGTGGACGGGCAGTTGGAGGATCTGGTGATCGACCCGGACGGCGACGCGCCGCTGCCCGGCGCGATCTACCGGGCCGTGGCCGACCGCCCGGTCAAGGGGCAGGGCGGCATGTTCGTCAAGCTGCCCGAAGGATCGGGGTTCTTGCGGCAGGTGTCAGGCATCGCCCCCGGCCAGCGCGTGCTGGTGCAGGTGACCGGCCCGGCCGAACCCGGCAAGGCGGTGCCGGTGACGGCGCGCCTGCTGTTCAAAAGCCGTTATGCCATTGTGACCCCCGGTGCGCCGGGCCTGAACGTGTCGCGCCGGATCAAGGACGAAGACACCCGCGCCGACCTGTCGGCGCTGGCCAATGATGCGATGGCCGGGGCAAGCGCCGATCTGGGTCTGATCCTGCGATCCGCCTGTGCCGAAGCCGGGCCCGAGGACATCGCCGAAGACATCGTGGCGATGAAAGACCTGGCGGCGGCCGTCTTGGCCGACGTGAACGGCGGGCCGGAACTGTTGGTCGAAGGGGCGGGTGCCCATGAAACCGCTTGGCGCGACTGGGCCGATCCGGCCCCGGACGAGGTGATCGAAGGTGGCTTTGCCGACCATGGCGTGGCCGAGATGATCGACGCGCTGCGCGACCCGCGTGTGCCGCTGGTGGGCGGCGGTCATATGATGATCGAACCGACGCGCGCCCTTGTGGCCGTCGATGTGAACACCGGCCCGGACACCAGCCCTGCAGCCAGCCTGAAGGTGAACATCGCCGCCGCCCGCGATCTGGCTCGGCAGTTCCGCTTGCGGGGTCTGGGTGGCCAGATCGTTGTCGATTTTGCGCCCATGCCCAAGAAGGAACGTGCGATCCTTGATCAGGTGATCCGCGCCGCCTTCAAGGGAGAGGCGGCCGAAACCAACCTTGCCGGGTGGACGACGCTGGGCCTGTTCGAGATGACGCGCAAACGCGACCGCCTGCCACTGGCCGAGGCGCTGCGTTGACCTGCCCGATCTGCCAAAAGGCAAGCGATCCAAAGTATCGCCCGTTCTGTTCACGCCGCTGCGCGGATGTCGATCTGGGCCGCTGGCTGAAAGGGTCTTATGCGATCCCCGCCGACGCTGCCGAAGATGAAAATCCGGCCGAAGAGCACCCCCCAAAGCCACGCCCCCAGTGACACGCAGCCCACGCCACTTTTTGCGCAAAACCCTCTGGACAGCCCCGCGCACCTGACGTATCACCCGCCAACCCGAGGGACACAGTCCCACAGGCAACGGTGCCCAGATAGCTCAGTTGGTAGAGCAGCGGATTGAAAATCCGCGTGTCGGCGGTTCAATTCCGTCTCTGGGCACCATTTTAATCCGAATGTTGTAGAAACTGAACGTGGTCGTGTTTGCCATAGTTCGTTGGCCCTTGCATGGCAAGACGTCTGCCGCGATGGCAATCTTCGCTGGGATCCTTGACGGTGCGGGTTGGGGTCAGCAAAGCCTTTTCGGCGGCAAGGGCAACTTGCGTGTCATCGCCTTATGCCATTCGGTTCGAAAATTGCCCGCCCCGGCGCCCAAGGGGCACAAGACCCGGTTGACCACCTGACATGCCCGGCATGATACTTGCGGCAAAAGGGGCGCCCGCGTGACAACCGACAATGATCCACGCCTCAAAGGGGGCTTGCCGCTGATCGTGGCGATTGGGGTAGGCGTGGCCCTGTGCCTGTGGATCGCGTGGCCATTTCTGGCCGTGCTGGTCTGGTCCGTCACGCTGGCGGTGCTGGCCGTGCCGTTGCAGCGGCGGCTGTGCGCAATGATCGACAATCATGCCGTTGCGTCGGCCCTGACGGTGGGGGTGTTTGCCTTTGTCGTGGTTGTGCCGATGGTGGCCGTGATCGCCACATTGGTGAACGAGGCGGTGCGCAGTTCGGGCATGGTCTTTGCCTCGGGCGATGCCGACATCTGGACGCGCATCGCCACGGCGCACCCCGGTCTTGCGCCCGTTCTGGCGCAGGTGCGCGATCTGATCGATCCTGTCACCCTTCTGGATCTGGTCAAGGAACGTCTGGCGAATTGGAGCGCGAGCGTCGTTCAAGGGTCGATCACGGGCACGTTCGTGGCGATCCTGACGTTCTATTTCCTGTTCTTTCTGCTGAAAGACAGGGGCGATGCGCTGGCGGCGTTGCGCCGCATCCTGCCCCTGACCGAAGGCGAATTCACGCTTCTATCGCGCCGCATCGTCGATACAATCCACGCCACTGTGTACGGAACGGCGACGGTGGCGGCGTTGCAAGGCGGTCTGGGGGGCCTGATGTTCTGGATGCTGGACCTGCCCGCCCCGCTGTTCTGGGGGGTGATCATGGGACTGTTGGCCATCGTGCCGTTCTTGGGGGCCTTTGTCGTCTGGGCCCCGACGGCGGTGATGCTGGCGGCCAGTGGCAGCTATGGCGACGCGATCCTGCTGGTGATCTGGGGGGTGATCGTGGTCGGACTGGTGGACAATTTCCTGTATCCGATGCTGGTGGGCAAGCGGTTGTTGCTGCATCCGCTGGTTGCCTTCGCGGCGATTTTCGGCGGGCTGCTGCTGTTCGGCACGCATGGCGTGATCCTTGGTCCGGTGACGGTCGTGGTTCTGCAATCCCTGCTGGGCATATATTGGGCGCGGGTTTCGGGCGATTGATGCTTGTCTTGGGGCCGTTTGGGGCTGATGCAAGCGCAGGGGCCAAGGGGGTGCGCGATGTTCAAGGGCTGGCTTGAGGAAAAGGCGACCAAGGCGCTGATCGACGAGGCGGATGCCCTGTTCGAAAAACTGCGCGACGGAAAGCGCCATGTGGTCGACAACCACGCCGCTGCGGCGATGTTCTGGGCGGCGGTCTACGGTGAAAAGGGGCGCGACCTGTACGCCATGTCTGGCTGGCCCGCGAAAGAAGTTGCCAGTTTCGCGCGCGAGGCGGGCACGCGGATCAAGGACCTGCGCAAGGGGCGCGATTATGACAGCGCCGACGGGCTGACAATCTGGCTGCACACGGCGCGCGGGATTATCGAGCCGCAGGTCGCCCCTTCGGCACGGTCGATCTGGGTTGCGCTGGCGAGGGCCACGTCCGACGCGGTCAGCATGGCGGATGAGATGGTGGCTGATGCCGGATTGGCGGGGCCGTGCCTGCTGCGGGCACCAACGGGATTTGCACCCGAAGATTGATCAATATCCCGGCCAGATCCCCGGCGTGGCCAGTTCCAGCAGGTGATCGTCAGGGTCGCGGAAATACAGGCTGTGTCCCCCGCGCGGCCAATGCGCCTCGGCCTCGATGGGGATGGCCTGGGCGGTCAGATGGTCCCGCCAGGGTTCAAGCTGATCCGCATCAACGGCAAACGCGATGTGGAGCGGTCCCGCCCCATCATGCGGCGGGATGGTGCCACCCGGAAAGTGGACAGGGGTCAACGTGCCGCCCGTGCGGAACAGCAAAAGCGTACCCTTGCCCGCAATGTCAAAGGCGCGCATCCGGTCGTCAGAAAACAGGATCGGCAATTGCATGACCGTTTCGTAGAACGTGGCCGCGCGGGGCAGATCGGCCACATAAAGCACGGTTTCAAGAATTGCGTTCAAGCGTGGCATGGCGTCACCTTTCGCAGGATGGTTCAGGATAACGCGGTATGCAGGCAATGTGGCCCCTGATTGTGTGGCGCGCGCGGGACGGACGGCAAAGGATGCGCGTCAGCTTGGCAGATCGGCCCTGCACGAATAATCTGCGCGGATGTGTAACAAATCGGCGCGCGGCACGAACGGACAGACAGGATGAGCGATCAGGAAACGGAATGGGCGTCGATGCTGCGCGCCGCCAATGGCGGTGACGGGCGCGCCTATGCCCGGTTCCTGCGCGCGGTGACGCCGGTGCTGCGCGGCATTGTCCGGGCGCGGGCAGGTCGGATGCAGGCCGACGCGGTCGAGGATATCGTGCAAGAGGTGCTGCTGGCGATCCACCAAAAGCGCCACACCTGGCGCGACGACGGCCCGCTGCGGCCATGGCTGTTCGCCATCACTCGCTACAAGGTGGTGGATGCGTTTCGGGCGCGCGGGTCGATGGTGCACCTGCCGCTTGAGGATTTCGTCGATGTGCTTGTGGCCCAAACTGGGACTGACCCGACAGCGCATCGCGACATGATGGCGGTGATCGGTCACCTTGACCCGCGCAGTGCGGCGATTGTGACCGCAGTCGGCATCGACGGCGCGAATATAGCCGAGACGGGTCGGCAGATGGACATGACGGCGGGCGCTGTCCGGGTGGCTTTGCACCGGGCGATGAAGCGTCTGGCAGAGTTGCGCGAAAGGCATGTAGAATGAAGACGGATGATTTGATAGCCCTGATGGCGGCAGACGCCACCCCGGCACGTCCCGTGGCCCCTGTTCTGGTTGTGTCGTTTCTTGCGGTACTTGGCGTCGCCGGGTTCATCTTTCTTTCGGTGATCGGGATGCGTGACGATCTGCCCGGGGCCTATGCGCAGCCGCTGATCGCCGCAAAATCGGTATTGCCTGTCGGCCTTGCGCTGTTGGGGCTGGGGTTTGCCATTGCACTGGCACGGCCAGACGGGCAGGTGCGGCTGTGGCCTTTGTCGGTGATTGGGGTGGCGGCGCTGGGACTGTTTGCCCTTGGCATGCTTGCCACGCCGACAGAGCGGTGGGCGTCGGGGATTGTGGGGCAGACCATTCTACCATGCCTTTTGTCGATCCCGGCGCTGGCTGTGGTGCCGCTGGGGGTGGCGCTGGTGGCGCTGCGACGGGGGGCCTCGACCGCGCCGCGGCTGTCGGGGGCATTGGCGGGCCTCGGCGCGGGGGCGGCGGCGACCGCCGTCTATGCCCTCCATTGCACCGAAGACAGTCCGTTATTCTACGTCACCTGGTACGGGCTGGCGATCCTGCTGGTTACGGCCTTAGGTGCCGCACTGGGCCAGCGGTTGCTGCGCTGGTAGTCAGCCGTCCTTCGGTGGGTCGTCCTTGCCCGCATCCTTGCCCATGCTCAATCCGGCGGCAAAACCAAGGGCTGCAAGGATCGCCACGCCAGTGGCGGACCCGGCGCCGGGGATCAGCGTCAGAACGGTTGCAAGCGTGGATTGCCGTGCCTCGGCCAATGCCGCCTCGAACCGGGCTTCGGCGGCGGCCTGTCTGCGGATGATCAGGATCAGGATCAGCGCCAGCAATACCGCGCTGCCTGACAGTATGAACAGGCCCGTTATCGGCCCGAACCGCTGTGCCAGATACAGGGCAAGTCCGCCAATGGCGGCGGCATAGGCGGTCAGCAGGATCAGCCCGGCAATGCCATAAAGCGCGGCGTCACGCGCGCGTTGGCGCATCCGGCGCTTGTAGCCTGCCGCGATCGACGAGGCGATGCGTTCCAGTTCCGCAATCATCGCTTCAACAGCTTTGACAGCAACATACCAAGGCCAAAGGCCAGTAGCATCGCACGCACCGGGTGCTTGCGGATGCCGGTTTCCAGATCCTGCTCCAGCGTGTCGATCTGCGCACGGATGTCTTGCAACGTCTTGCGGGCGGCCTCGCGGGCCTCGTCGGTCATGCCCTGCGCCTGACCGGTCAGCGCCCCGACCTTGTCCAACCCGTAAGCCCCCAGACTGCTGGCCAAGGCGGCAATATCAGTGCGCAAGGCTGCAAGTTCCGTTTCGATATCATGTGGTTCAGCGGATTTGCGCGTCATGCGGGTGATCCTTGATGCGGGCGTCAGACTGCGGCGATCGGCAGCCTCGCCTTGCCTACAGTTGATCACTGCAAGCGCTCGTAATCAATGTGACATTTTCCGCGATGGGGCGAAGCGGGCGGACCGCTTCGCCCAAGGTTTCAGACCGGCAGGCTAAGGCCGCCTTGGGCCGCCGACTGTTCGGCCCGGTCCAGCAGGCGTTGCAAATCGGCCCCCCGGGCAAAGTCAGGCTCTGCCACACCGGTGCCACGGATGGCGGCGATGAACCGTTGATACACCGTCGGTGGCACTTCGGCGGGGATGTCGTGCCATGTCGCGGATTGCAGATCGGGTTCCAGACAGGCGCGCAGGTGGCTTTGGCCGCGCTCGAACGTCGCCTCCAGCCCGCCCTTGTCACCGTAAATCCGCAGGCGCAGGTCGTTTAGATGGCCGCTGGCAAAGCGGGTTGCGGCGACGGTGCCAAGTGCGCCGTTCGACAGCACGATCTGCATGGTGGCGCTGTCGTTGGCATCCAGCACGTAGTCGCCGATGCGTCCGCCGGGTGCCTTGTCAAACGTGGCCAGCCGACAGGACACCTCGCGCGCGGGCAATCCGGCGATGAAGGTCGCGAAATCAAGGATATGGATGCCGACATCGCCCAGCACTCCCTTTGATCCGTGCGCAGTGGACAGACGCCACAGCCACTGGCTTTCGCGATCCCAATGGCCCCAGGCGGGTTGGGTCAGCCAGCTTTGCAGGTAAGACGCCTCGAAATGCCGGACGGTGCCGATGGCCCCGTCACGCACCATGCGGGCCGCATGCTGAAGGGCGGCGACGTTGCGATAGGAAAGGTTGACCATGTTCACCACACCGGCGCGGGCGGCGACGGTGGCCATTTCGCGGGCCTGCGCCTCGGACGTGGCAAGGGGCTTTTCGCACAGGACATGCTTGCCCGCCGCCAGAATCGGCATGGTCGTGGGGTAGTGCGCCGCATCGGGCGTCACGTTGGTGATGGCATCAAATTCGTCCCAGGCCAACGCCGCATCAAGCGATGAAAATCGGCGTTCTATGTGATGCTTGTCACAAAAGGCGGTCAGTTGATCCGGGCGGGTATCGATGCCCGCCACCAGTCTGACGCCGGGGATCGCGGCAAAGCTGGCGGCGTGGTGATCGGCCATGCCCCCGGTGCCAAGGATGGCAAGACGTATGGGGTGGTCCATGATGTCACCGATATCCTGCTTCGCCTGCGTGGTGCAGACGGGGGCCGCGTTCGGTGATCGGCTCGGGTGCGCGGTCAACGGGGGTATTCGGCGCATCGTTCGGGTCCGCAATGCGGGCGGCGGGGTTGTAGGCCCATTTCACGCCGTTGCTGATGACCTTCTGGACGTTGGCGTCGTGATAGGTCGGATAGGTTTCATGGCCGGGGCGGAAATAGAACACGTTCCCTGCGCCGCGCTTGTAAGTCAGGCCGGAGCGGAACACTTCGCCCCCCTGAAACCATGAGATGAAGACGGTTTCCAGCGGTTCGGGAACACCAAACGGTTCGCCGTACATCTCTTCGTTTTCCAGTTCAAAGTGATCGGGCAGACCGGCGGCGATGGGGTGGTTGCGCGACGTCACCCACAGCCGCTCGCGTTCGCCCGCCTCGCGCCAGGACAGGTTGCAGGGGCTGCCCATCAGTCGCTTGAAGGGTTTGGCGAAATGGGCGGAATGCAGAAAAATGATCCCCATGCCGGCCCAGACGGCGTTGCAGACACGGTCAACCACATCATCCCGCACATCGCCATGGGCGGCATGACCCCACCAGATCAGCACGTCGGTGTTTGCCAGCACCGCCTCGGTCAGGCCATGGTCCGGGTCTTGCAGCGTGGTGGTCGTGGCGGTGATCGCGGGATCGGCGTTCAGCGCGTCGGCGATGGTCGTGTGCATACCCTTGGGGTAGATGCCCGCGACGACCTTGTTCTTCTGTTCATGGACGTTTTCGCCCCAGACTAGCGTGCGGATGGCCATCACATCCCCCCTAAAATCGCCTTCAAAACGGTTTGGATACGTTAGCGCTAACCGCACAGGGGGTCAACGCCGGGCCGGGGCAGGGTTGCATCACCTCAGAAAGGCTTGAAAATCAGGGCGGGGGGTGGCATGGCGGACCGAACATTTCCTGGCCGGAGACAACCATGCCCGTCTATCGTTCCCGCACAACCACCCATGGCCGCAACATGGCCGGCGCCCGCGGCCTGTGGCGCGCCACCGGGATGAAGGACGGCGATTTCGGCAAGCCGATCATCGCCATCGTCAACAGCTTTACCCAGTTCGTGCCAGGCCATGTGCATCTGAAAGACCTTGGCCAGCTGGTCGCGCGCGAGGTCGAGGCCGCGGGCGGCGTCGCGAAAGAGTTCAACACCATCGCGGTCGATGACGGCATCGCCATGGGCCATGACGGGATGCTGTATTCCCTGCCCTCGCGCGAGTTGATCGCGGATTCGGTGGAATACATGGTCAACGCCCATTGCGCCGATGCGATGGTGTGCATTTCCAACTGCGACAAGATCACCCCCGGCATGCTCATGGCGGCGATGCGGCTGAACATCCCGGCGGTGTTCGTGTCGGGCGGCCCGATGGAAGCGGGCAAGGTCGTGCTGAAGGGCAAGGAAGTGGCGCTCGATCTGGTCGACGCCATGGTCGTTGCGGCGGACGAGTCGGTGTCGGACGAAGACGTGGCGGCCATAGAAAAGGCGGCCTGTCCCACCTGCGGGTCATGCTCTGGGATGTTCACCGCCAATTCGATGAACTGCCTGACCGAGGCGCTGGGCCTGTCACTTCCGGGCAACGGATCGACCCTTGCCACCCACGCCGACCGCAAGCGTCTGTTCGTCGAGGCGGGGCATCTGATCGTGGACATTACCAAGCGGTATTATGAACAGAACGATGCGTCGGTGCTGCCGCGTTCGGTGGCGACCAAAGCCGCGTTCGAAAACGCGATGACGCTGGATATTGCGATGGGCGGGTCCACCAATACCGTGTTGCACATTCTGGCGGCAGCCCACGAAGGTGGCGTTGACTTTACAATGCAGGATATCGACCGGCTGTCGCGCAAGGTGCCGGTGCTTTGCAAGGTCGCCCCGGCCAAATCAGACGTGCACATGGAAGACGTCCACCGCGCCGGAGGGATCATGGCGATCCTTGGTCAGTTGGACGCAGGCGGGTTGCTGAACCGGAACGAGCCAACGGTGCATGCCGCCTCCATCGGGGCTGCGATCGACCATTGGGACATCAGCCGCACCAACCATCCGTCGGTGCGGGATTTCTTTCTGGCTGCCCCCGGTGGCGTGCCGACGCAAACGGCCTTCAGCCAGTCGCGCCGCTGGGACGATCTGGACCTTGACCGCGAAGGGGGCGTGATCCGGTCCACCAAGACGCCCTTCTCAAAGGATGGCGGGTTGGCCGTGCTGTCGGGCAACATGGCCCCCGAAGGCTGCATCGTGAAAACCGCGGGGGTGGACGAATCCATTCTGGTGTTTTCCGGCCCCGCACGGGTGTTCGAATCGCAAAACGCGGCGGTTGAGGCGATCCTGTCCAACCGGATCAAGGAAGGCGATGTTCTCGTCATCCGGTATGAGGGGCCAAAGGGCGGGCCGGGGATGCAGGAAATGCTGTATCCGACCAGCTATCTGAAATCCAAAGGGCTGGGGAAGGCCTGCGCCCTGATCACCGACGGGCGCTTTTCGGGGGGCACATCGGGGCTGTCCATTGGCCACGTCTCGCCAGAGGCGGCGTCAGGCGGCACCATCGGTCTGGTGCGCGAAGGCGACCGGATCGAGATCGACATCCCGTCCCGCAGCATCACGCTTGCCGTGCCCGAGGCAGAGCTCGCCACCCGCCGCACCGCACAGGATGCAGCAGGCTGGAAACCTGCGACCAAGCGCCCGCGCAAGGTGACGGATGCGCTGCGGGCCTATGCCCTGTTCGCCACATCGGCGGCCACCGGGGCCGTGCGGCAACTGCCACCCGAGGCGTAAATCTTCACGCCATTGCGACGCGACTTTTCGCAATGGCGTGTTAGCTTTGCGCAAAAGAGGTGGTCTTGATGGTCAGGTTCCTGCTTTTCGCACTGCTGATGGCCGGGCCTGCGCTGGCGGCACCGCGCGCCTATGTGTTGCAGGCGGATCAATCCACGGTGGGGTTCGAGACGGACTTTGGCCCTGACCGGATCACCGGGGCGATGCCGGTGCGGTCGGCGGATCTGACGCTCGACTTCGACGATGTCGCCAAATGCCGTGTGGATGTGTCGCTGGACGTGTCGAACGCGGAAGCGAGCTTTCCCTTTGCCGCACAGGCGATGAAGGGGCCGAAGGTGCTGGATGCAGGTGCCTACCCCGAGATCGTCTTTCACAGCACGTCCGTCCGCGCCAAGGGTGATGGGGCGTTGGTTGATGGTCAGGTCACCATCCGGGGCGTGACCCGGCCAGCGGTTCTGGACGCGATGATCTGGCGGCAAAAGGGTACACAACCGGGCGACCTAAGCCACCTGACCATCCGCCTGACCGGCAGCCTCAGGCGGTCAGACTTCGGCGCGACGGGCTGGGCCGACATGGTGGGGGACGAGGTGCGGATCGTCATCCTTGCCCGCATCGAACGGGTGGACTGATGCTGTGGCGCAACGGGCCAGACCGGTTCGGGCTGGTCAGCCGGACGCTGCATTGGGGCATGGCGCTGCTGGTGCTGGGGATGCTGGCCCTTGGCACACGGATCGCGGGGATGGAGCCGGGGTTGGCGAACCTGTGGCTTTATGGTCTGCACAAGTCGCTGGGTCTGTGTGTACTGACTTTGGCGATTGCCCGCATCGTCTGGCACTGGATCAGCCCGCCCCCCGCACCCCTTGCCGTGGGGTGGCAGTTGGTGGCGGCACGGGTTGCCCACCTTGCGCTTTACGCGCTGTTGGTCGCCATTCCGCTGTCAGGCTGGATCGCCAGTTCCGCAACGGGCATCGACACCCTGCTGTTTGATCGCTGGACCCTGCCCGCCATCGCCCCGGTGTCCGCCCTGTGGGAGGACCGAGGCTTTGCCGTGCACGGCGTTCTGACCAAGGTGCTGTTCGGCCTGATCTTTCTGCACGCCCTTGCCGCCCTGAAGCACGAGATGGAAGGCGACGGCACCTTGCGCCGGATGATCCGGGGCAAGACCTGACCGGAACGGACGATCCGCGACATTGTAACCGACACATCAACCGGGCTTTACCGGGGCAGGTAGTCAGGGCAGGCTGCGGCCATCTGAACCGGGGGCCCGATGCGCCTGCTGATTTCCTTTGCCGCGCTGTTCGTCTCGGTCGTGCTGTTGCAGCTTGGCCTTGGCGGGGTGGCCCCGCTGGACGCGATTTCGGGCGTGGTCCTTGGCTTTTCCACCGCCGAGATCGGGATGCTGGGGTCGGCGCATTTCCTTGGGTTCTTCATCGGCTGCTGGTGGGCCCCGCGTCTGATGGGCGAGGTGGGCCATTCGCGCGCCTTTGCCGCCTTTACGGCGGCGGGCACCATCGGAATTTTGGCGCATATGATGCTGGTCGATCCTATCGCCTGGGCGGTGATGCGGATGTCGTCGGGTCTGTGCGTGGCTGGGTGCTACACCATCATCGAGGCGTGGTTGCAGGCCAAGGTCACGAACGACACGCGCGGTCGCGCGATGGGGGTCTACCGGATCGTCGATATCATGGGCAGTCTGGGGGCGCAGCTGATCATCGCAGTTCTGACGCCTGCGGCCTATCTGTCCTATAACCTGCTGGCGCTGCTGTGCTGTGCCGCGCTGTTCCCCCTGACGCTGACCAAGGTAGAGGCACCGGAAACCCCGCCCGCCCCCCGCCTGCGCCCGTCGCTGGCTTGGCGGCGGTCGCCACTGGCTGCGGCTGGGGTGGTTGTGTCGGGCATCACCGGGGCCGCGTTCCGCATGGTCGGGCCGGTCTACGGGGTGGAGGTGGGGCTGGCCGCCGATCAGATCGCGCTGTTTCTGGCGGCATATGTCATCGGCGGGGCGGCGGCGCAGTTGCCCATCGGCTGGCTGGCGGACAAGTTTGATCGCCGGACGGTGCTGATCGGACTGTCGATTGCCGGAACAGTGGCCTGTGCCGCCACGATCCTGATGGCGGGGGCAGGGGTCACGGCGGTCTATTTTGCCGCCGCGATGTTCGGCTTTGCGACGCTGCCAATCTATTCCGTCTCGACCGCCCACGCCCACGATTTCGCCTTGCCGATGGAGCGGGTCGAACTGTCCGCCGCGCTGATGTTTCTGTATGCGGTGGGGGCGATAGCCAGTCCGCTGCTGGCATCTGTCGTCATCGATGCCTTTGGACCGTCAGCGATGTTCGTGATGATCGCGCTGGCGCATTTGGTGCTGATCGCGTTCGGTCTGGTGCGGATGCGGTCGCGCCCCGCGCCCGAAGACCGCACCGCCTATACCTACGAGCCGCGCACATCCTTCCTGATCGGGCGGTTGTTGCGTCGGGGTCGGCGGGATTGACCTGCATCACACCGTGGGGTTGCGGGATGTGTTAAGCTTCCTTTCGTTTTCGCGGAAAGAAGGAGCACTTCATGCAGATCACATTCGACGGCAAGACAGCCATTGTCACAGGCGCAGGGTCTGGCATCGGTGAGGCCATCGCCAAGGGTCTGGCGGCGGCGGGTGCTGTGGTCATTGTGGCCGATCTGGACAGGGCCAAGGCGGAATCTGTCGCGGGCCAGATCCAAACAAACGGCGGCACCGCCCATGCGGCGCGCTGCGATGTCGCCGATCCGCAGGCGGTGGAAAGTCTGGTGGCCTTTGCCGTCAAGCAGACCGGGGGCTTGCACCTGCTGGTCAACAACGCGGGCATCGGTGGGCCGCAGGCACCGGTGGGTGAATATCCGCTGGACGGTTGGCGCAAGGTCATGGCGGTCAATCTGGACGGCGTGTTCTATGGCATGCGCTACGCCATTCCGGAAATGCTGAAGGCGGGCGGCGGGGCCATTGTCAACATGGCGTCGATTCTCGGGTCGGTCGGCTTTGCCAATTCGTCTGCTTACACGGCGGCCAAACACGCGCTGCTTGGCCTGACACGGGCGGCGGCGCTGGAATATTCGTCCAAGGGCATCCGCATCAATGCCGTTGGCCCTGCGTTCATCGACACGCCCCTGCTGGATGGCCTGCCCGCTGGCGCAAAGGATGCGTTGGTGGCGGTCCATCCCATCGGCCGGTTGGGCACGGCGGACGAGGTGGCGAACCTGACGCTGTTCCTGCTGTCAGACAAGGCGGGCTTTATCGCAGGGTCGTATCATCTGGTCGACGGCGGCTATACGGCACAATAGACCAAGCCTCTGGCCCTTGGTCACGGCGCGCGCTAAACAGCGCGCGACCGGACGAAAGGTGCGCGACCATGGCTCGAATTCTGATCACCTCTGCCATTCCCTATATCAACGGGATCAAGCATCTGGGGAACCTGGTGGGCAGCCAGTTGCCCGCCGACCTGTATGCCCGCTATAACCGGGCGCGGGGGCACGAGGTGATGTTCATCTGCGCCACGGATGAACACGGCACCCCTGCCGAACTTGCCGCCGCCAAGGCGGGCAAGCCGGTCGAACAATACTGCGCCGAGATGCATGCCGTGCAGGCTGACATCGCGCGCGGGTTCCGGCTGTCGTTCGATCATTTCGGCCGGTCCTCCAGTCAGCGCAACCACAAGCTGACCCAGCATTTCGCCGGCAAGCTGGCCGAGGCCGGATTGATCGACGAGGTCAGCGAAAAGCAGGTGTTCTCGATCACCGACAACCGCTTTTTGCCCGACCGCTATATCGAAGGCACCTGCCCCAATTGCGGGTATGACAAGGCGCGCGGGGACCAGTGCGAGAACTGCACCAAGCAGCTTGATCCGACCGACCTGATCAACCCGCGCAGCGCCATTTCCGGCAGCACCGATCTTGAGGTGCGCGAAACAAAGCACCTTTTCCTGAAGCAGCGCGCCCTGCGTGACCGGCTGGAAGCGTGGATCGACAGCAAGACCGACTGGCCGATCCTGACCACATCCATCGCCAAGAAGTGGCTGAATGACGGTGACGGGTTGCAGGACCGGGGCATCACCCGCGATCTGCATTGGGGTGTTCCGGTAAAAAAGGGCGACCAGCCCTGGCCAGGGATGGAGGGCAAGGTTTTCTACGTCTGGTTCGATGCCCCCATCGAATACATCGCAGGCACCGCCGAATGGGCCGATGCCAACGGCCAGCCCGATGCCGCCTGGGAACGCTGGTGGCGCACCGACAAGGGGGCGGCGGACGTCCGCTATGTGCAGTTCATGGGCAAGGACAACGTGCCCTTCCACACCCTGTCCTTCCCCGCGACGATCATGGGATCGAACGAGCCGTGGAAGCTGGTCGATTACATCAAATCGTTCAACTACCTGAACTATGACGGCGGCCAGTTCAGCACCTCGCAGGGGCGTGGCGTGTTCATGGATCAGGCGCTGTCGATCCTGCCCGCCGATTACTGGCGCTGGTGGTTGCTGTCGCATGCCCCCGAAAGCAGCGATGCCGAGTTCACGTGGGAGAATTTCCAAGGCTCGGTGAACAAGGATCTGGCGGATGTGCTGGGTAACCTTGTGTCGCGCGTGACCAAGTTCGCCACCGCCAAATTCGGCGCGACCATCCCTGCCGGTGGCGCGTTTGGCCCACAGGAATCTGCGCTGATCGCCGATCTGGGCGCGCGTGTGCGCGAATATGAATCGCTCATGGAAGCGATGGAGGTGCGCAAGGCCGCGGCCGAATTGCGCGCGATCTGGGTGATCGGCAACGAATACCTGCAATCGGCGGCCCCGTGGACCGTGGTGAAAAGCGACCCCGACGCCGCACAGGCGATGATCCGGCTGGCGCTGAACCTGATCCGCATTTACGCGGTGTTGTCGCGCCCGTTCATCCCGGATGCCAGTGCCGTGATGATGGCCGCGCTGAATTGCGACGATTGGACCTGGCCTGACGACGTGTCTGCCGCCATGCGTGCCTTGCCTGCGGGGCATGGGTTCGACGTGCCGGACAACCTGTTCCGCAAGATCACCGATGAAGAACGGGCCGAGTGGCAGGCAAAATTCTCGGGCGTGCGGACATGACCCTGTCGCACAACCCCTTTGGCCGGACCGGGCGTGATGTGTCCCGCATCGGCTTTGGCGCTTGGGCCATTGGCGGATCGTGGGGCAATGTGTCCGAGGCGGATGCAAAGGCCACCCTGTCGGCGGCGCTGGATGCGGGCATGACCTTTGTCGATACGGCGGATGTCTATGGCGACGGTCGATCCGAACGGATCATCCGTGATGTGCTGGCGGGACGGTCCGACAAGCCGTTTGTCGCGACCAAGGCCGGGCGTCGGCTGAACCCGCATGTCGCTGATGGCTATACGGCCACGGCGCTGGAAGGGTTCGTTGACCGCAGCCTGACCAACCTTGGCGTGGACCGGCTTGACCTTGTGCAACTGCATTGCCCGCCGACCGAGGTGTATTACCGCCCCGAGGTGTTCGCCGGGCTGGATGCGCTGGTGAAAAAGGGCAAGATCGCCGCCTACGGCGTGTCGGTCGAAAAGGTCGAAGAGGCGCTGAAGGCCATCGAATTTCCCGGGGTGCAGTCGGTGCAGATCATCTACAACCTGTTCCGCCAACGCCCCGCCAGCCTGTTCTTTCAGCAGGCGCAGGCCAAGGGTGTGGCCGTGATCGTGCGCGTCCCGCTGGCATCCGGCATGTTGACGGGCAAGATGTCGGCGGACAGCACCTTTGCTGCCGACGATCACCGCGCCTTCAACCGCCACGGTGAGGCGTTCGATATGGGCGAGACGTTCTCGGGCGTTCCCTTCGACGTGGCGCTGGACGCGGTTGAGGCGCTGCGCCCGCTGGTGCCGGGCGGCGCGACGATGGCGCAATTCGCGCTGCGCTGGATTTTGATGGAGCAGGCGGTGACTGTGGTCATTCCGGGTGCCCGCACGCCGGCGCAATCCATCGCCAATGCCGGGGCCGATGCGCTGCCGCCGCTGTCGGCGCAGGTGAGGGACGTCTGCCGCGAGGTCTATGCGACGCGCATCGCGCCGCATGTGCATCAGCGCTGGTAACAGCGGTCAGGCATCGGTTGTGGCGGGTTCCAGCGCGATCCCGCCTTTTGCATCGCGCATCAGGGACCATGCGGCAGGCGGGTCGCGGCGGGCGCGCAGACGGTCCAGCCGCCAGGCAAGCCCGGTTTCCGTCAGGCTTGATCCAGTGGGGGCGGCGGCCATGTGCCAGCGGCTTTCCACCCCGGCGGCCCCCCCCCTTTCGCGCGTCAGCAGCACACCCAGCGGGGCAGGGCGGCGGCGGTGACGCGCAGCCTCGGCCCCCGCTTCGGCGGCCAGATGCAACCGGCGCACCGGCGTCAGCGCGGGCGGGTCCATCAGTTCGGCCACCACCAGCGGGGCCGCACCCGACCGCAGCGATTCCTCCATCGCCCAAAGCAGGTCTTCGGGGCGGCGGGCGCGGGCAAAGATGATCCGCGACGGATCGGCAAAGTCGCGCAGGCCGGGGGGATACAGCCGTTCCGCCTGCCAGCCGGGGTTGATCCAGATCACCGGTCCGTCGGTCTGGCCCAGCAGCAACGCGGCCAGCGCCACCCGCGCCGGGCCGCAGAATTCATGCACCCGCCCGCGCGCGATGGACAGCGCGCCGACAAGCGGCTGCATCGGATGCGGCTTCGGGCCGAACTGATCAAGGATGGGCAGACTCATGCGCCAAACCTGACATGTTCTTTAAATGTTCTCAAGTTCGATCCAAGGGTGACGCGCGGGGTCTTGCCCTTGGCGGTCTGGCCGTTACCTTTGGCGCCAGCAGAAAAGGAAGTGCGATGAAACAGGTGCCGCTGGGCCAGACCGGTCTGACCGTCCCGCAACTGTGCCTAGGCACGATGACATGGGGCAGCCACAACACCGAGGCCGAAGGCCACGCACAGGCCGATCTGGCGATGGATCATGGCGTGACCTTCTGGGACACGGCCGAGATGTATCCGACCGGGCCTGTGCGCGCCGAAACGGTGGGGCGCACCGAAGACATCATCGGATCGTGGTTCGCGGCACGGGGGCGGCGCGATCAGGTGGTTCTGGCGACCAAGATCGTCGGCAACGGCCAGAAGATGCTGCGCGACGGCGGCCCGATCACCGGCGCGTCGCTGCGGGCGGCGGTCGAGGGGTCGCTGCGCCGGATGGGCACCGATTACATCGACCTTTACCAACTGCACTGGGCCAACCGAGGCAGCTATCACTTTCGCAAGATATGGGAGTATGACCCACGCGGGCATGACCGCGCGGCGATAACCGCAAACATGATTGACGTGCTGGACACCGCGCGCGATCTGATTGCCAGCGGCAAGGTGCGCCATTTCGGCCTGTCCAACGAAACCGTCTGGGGCACGGCGCGCTGGCTGCATCTGGCAGAGGCGCATGGCCTGCCGCGCATGATGACGGTGCAGAACGAATATTCGCTGCTGTGCCGCCAGTTCGACAGCGACTGGGCCGAATTGTCGGTCCAAGAGGACATGCCGTTGCTGGCATTCTCGCCACTGGCCACGGGGCTGTTGTCGGGGAAATACGCAGGCGACGTGATCCCCGATCACACACGCCGCGCCCATGTGCCAGATTTGGGCGGGCGTGTGACGCCGCAGGTGTTTCCCGCCGTCGCTGCCTATCTGGGGATTGCCGCGCGTCATGGGCTGGACCCGTGTCAGATGGCGATTGCGTTTTGTCTGTCACGGCCTTTTGCCTGCGTCCCGATCATCGGCGCGACCAATCTGGCGCAACTGGCCGCCAACATTGGTGCGGCGGACATCGCATTGGCCCCGGCGGTGCTGGAAGAGATCGCCGCAGCACATCGTGAACACCCGCAGCCCTACTAGGGCTTGCGATGCCGGGGTGGATCGGGTCCTTTGGGGCGAACCCCGTGACGAAAGCCCCCGATGCGTTTGCGCCTGTCGATCCTTGTCCTGATCGTGCCGCTTTTGGTGGCCTGTCAGTTGTCACTGCCCGGACGCGGTGGCGGGGCAGAGGCTATCACCTCCAGCCCCTTGGCCGCCGAAGGGATCGAGGTGACAGCACTGCCAACGCCGGGTGCCGAAACAGGTGACGCGCAGGCTGCCGCCCCCGGTCCCCGGCCCCAACCGCGCCCGGATGCACCCCTGACCGACGTGATGCCCGACGTGATGCCCGACCCGTCAACGACGCAAGCGCCCGTTGCAGAGGCCCCGCGCGGCCCCGAACAGGTCGCCTGCGAAAAGCGGGGTGGGATATGGGCACAGGCCGGCCAGTCGGGCGCGCGGTCCTGCGTGGCCCCGACACGCGACGGCGGCAAACAATGCAGCCGCGAAAGCGATTGCGACGGCGTGTGTCTGTCGCGTTCGCGGACCTGCGCGCCGATCAAGCCGCTTTTGGGCTGCAATGCCATCCTGCAAGACGACGGGCGCGAGGTGACGCTGTGCATCGACTGATCCTTGCCTTGGTGCTGGCGCTGGCTGCCTGTGCTGCACCCGCCCCCACGGGCACATTCCGCCCCGCCGGTGGACCAATCTGGTCGAATGCCGTGACGGATCTGTCCCGGATCGAAGGGCGCTGGACGCAGGTCGCCAACTTTGCCGAAGGGGCGCGTCCCGAATGTGCGCCGGGCGGGGCCACGATCACGCGGCAGGGCGACGGGTTGGCCATCGCCGCGCGCCTATGTCTGGACGGCGCTGTCGTCACGCACTCTGGCCCCTTCGTCGTGACCGGGCCGGGCCGACTGACGGCAAGCGGCACGGCATCGCCGCCGCTGGACGAGGCATGGTGGTTGCTGTGGATCGATACGGACGTCCGCACACTGGTGATCGGCACGCCGTCGGGCCGGTTCGGGTTCATCCTGAACCGGGATGGACGCTTGCCCGGCGACAGGCTGACGGCAGCGCGGGAAATTCTGGACTGGAACGGCTATGACATCACAAGGCTGCGCGTTTTCGATTAGCGAAGGGACAATCTTTCCTAGGAAAAATTTTGGTCCCAAGGACAGTTCGTCCGAAAATGCTGCGCCGATCAGCCGATCCCGGCGCGCAGGGTGCGCAGGTGGGTGCCGACATCGCGGGCGCTGAAGGCCGCCTCTTTCACCAACCAGTCGAAATGCTGGCTGATGCTGGCCACCCGCGCGGTGTCACGAAACGCCAGATAGTGCCTGCCCAGATAGACCACGGCCAACAGCGGGCCAAAGATCGTGACGGGGGCGGAAAACACCCGGCGCGCGTCGAACAGGTACAGGCGCAGCGCGGGATACAGGGCCTCGGTCAATTCGATCAGCCGGTCCATCTGTTCCAGCCGCACGGCGGGGGGGATGCCTGCGTAATAACCCGCCGCCCCGGCAAAGGCGGCAAGTTCGTGCAACGGCAAGGCGATCTCGTAATCGGACCGGGCCCCGCGCATCCACGTCAGGCGATCCTCGAACGCGCCAAGCGCCTGTTCGGCAGTGCGTCCCAGTTGCGGGCGGTATTCCCATTCGACCATCGCGCGGGTTTTCAGCATGTCGGGCAGGGTCGCGGGGACGTGGCGGATCTTGTATCCCGCCGCTTCGCGGTGCCAGTCAAAGATAGCCTCATCCATTAGGGCGCGCGGGGCTTCGGTCACGGTCAGCGATGTGGCCAGCAGATCGGCCAGCGGTTCGGGCCGACCCGACAGCCCCAGCAACCAGTCTGCACTGATGCCAAGTGACGCCGCGCAATCCGCCGCAAGTTGCGCATTGGGCAGGCGTTTCGTGCCCGACAGCAGGGCCGAAATGGTTGACCGATCCACCCCGGTCGCACGGGCAAGGCCGCTTTGCGACATGGATTTTTCGGCCATCGCCTCGGCCAGACGGGTGCGGAACAGGGCCGCACGGTCCCGCTTGTCGATCAATCCGCGCATGTGGTGATTATACGAAACATATGTGACATTATGTTGCGTATCTTCAGGATTTCCGACGAAGCGGGCAAGTGGTAAATCACATCCATGTCATCAGGATGAGGTTTTTCCTTGCGCGCGTCTGCCCCCGTTGTCGAGTGGCCCACCCTTCTTTTGCTTTTGGCTGCCTATGCGGTCTGGATGCTGGGGACGACCGCCCTGTACGGATATTCACCGCTTGCGGGCGTTCTGTTGACGGGCGTCGCGATCGCACAGTTTTCATCGCTGCAACACGAGGCGCTGCATGGCCACCCATTCCGCTGGCGCTTGCTGAACGAGGCGGCGGTGTTTCCGGCATTGAACCTGACGGTGCCCTTTGGCCGTTTCCGTGAAACTCATCTGGCCCATCACCATGATCCCATTCTGACCGACCCCTATGACGACCCGGAGTCCAACTATCTGGACCCGGTCGTCTGGGATCGCCTGCCGCTGCCGATGCAGGTTTTGCTGCGGATCAACAACACACTGCTGGGGCGGATCGTTCTGGGGCCACTGCTTGGCAATGCCCTGTGGCTGGTGCAAGAGTCGAAATTGATCGCAAAAGGCGACAGGGCCGTCATCCGGTCCTGGCTGCTGCATCTGGGCGGATTGGTGGTGGTCATTGGCTGGCTGTGGGTCGCGGCGATGCCGGTCTGGGCCTATCTGCTGGCGGCGTGGTTCGGTCATGCGTTGCTGAAGATCCGCACCTTTCTGGAACACCGCGCCCATGTCGCCGCCCGCGCCCGCACCGTGGTGATCGAAGATCGCGGGCCGTTGGCGCTGCTGTTCCTGAACAACAATCTGCATGTCGTTCACCACATGCACCCGGATGAGCCATGGTATCGTCTGCCCGCCTTGTACGCGGCGAACCGGGCGCATTATCTGCGGCGCAACGAAGGGTATGTCTATCGGTCCTATGCGCAAATCTTTCGCCAATATCTGTTGCGCGCCAAAGACCCGGTGCCGCATCCGCTGAGCGGGGCCGGTGACGTTACGGTTGCCAGGGCCGCGTCGGAGCCAACAGCCGCGTAGAGATTTTCCTTCAAAAGATCGGGCGCATGGGCGACGCAGCACCCTGTGCCGGACGAGCGTCTGAGTATTTTTTCGAAGAAAGTCTGCAGCTTGCCCAGAATGCAGGCCGAAGCACGACAAATTATCACGCTGGCATCTGGTCCGCATCGCAAGCCCGTGGCATGACCGGCAGCATGGAGCCGTGGGTCATCATCACCATTGCCGCTGCCGCGTTGCAGACGTTTCGGCTGATGCAGCAAAAGCGTCTGAAAGGGTTGGGCCTGTCCGTCGCGGGGGCCTCATTCTCGCGCTTTGTCTATGCGGCACCGCTGGCGATTGGCTTGTGTCTGGTGTTGCTGGCTATGGGTCACGCGTGGCCGGTGGCAGGGGCGTTGTTCCCGGTCTATGTGCTGGCCGGCGGCGTCGGACAGATCTTTGGCACCGTCTGCACGGTCGCGCTGTTTTCGCACCGCAGCTTTGCCGTCGGGTCGGCCTTTACAAAATCGGAAACGGTTCAGGTCGCGGCCTTTTCGGCGCTGGTTCTGGCCGAGCCGGTGTCCGCCCCGGGCATGGCGGCAATTCTGCTGGGGACGGGGGGTGTACTGTTGCTGTCGTTCCCGCCGGGGGCATGGGCGGGTGCGTCACTGTGGAACCGGTCCGCCGCATTGGGGCTGGCGGGTGGGGCATTCTTTGCGATTTCCGCCATCGGTTATCGTGGCGCGGCCCTGTCGTTGCAATCCGATGATGCGCTGTTTCGGGCAGGCCTGGCGCTGGCGGCGGTGACGGTGTTCCAGACCCTGGCCATGGGTCTGTGGCTGATGGTCCGCGAACCGGGCGAGATATTCCGCGTCTTGGGCAATTGGCGCGCCACGGCCCCGGTTGGGGCGACCAGCATGATCGGATCGCTGGGGTGGTTCGTGGCGCTGGCGATGATGAACGCGGCCTATGTGCGCAGCGTCGGGCAGGTGGAGCTGATCTTTGCGGCGCTTGTCTCGGTGCTTGTCTTCCGCGAAAAGATCACCCTGCGCGAGGTTCTGGGCATGGCGCTGCTGGCCTGCGGCATCGTCGGGATCGTGGCGGTCGCCTAGATCAGGCGGCGAAACGTCGGCACGCTGCCAGAGTTGTCAAAGAATGGCACGCCCGCATCGGGGGCTTGGTTCAACAACGCCTCAACCTCGGCCAAGACGACTTCGGTGATGAACGGCAAGTCAAGCGCGCGGGCGGCACCCACCCCAATCCAATGCAGATGGGACAGTTCACCCGATGCGGCGGTGAAATCTTCGGGGTCATTGGCAAGGCGCGTGGCATCGACAAGGAAGAACCGCGCATCAAACCGGCGCGACCGGCCGGGCGGGGTGATCGCCCGAAACACAAAGCGCAAGGCGGGCGCGTCGCCGGGGTGCAGGGTCAGGCCCGTCTCTTCGTGCAATTCGCGCAAGGCGGCGGCGACAAGGGTGTCCGGGGTGGGCGCATCCACAGGGCAGTGCTGTTGCAGTCGGTTGGCGCAGGTGCCCTCCAGGGTGAAGGGCAAGGCGGCGCCTGCGTCTTCGGGATCGACGGCCCCGCCGGGGAAGACGTATTTTGACGGCATGAATACCGCCCCGGCGCCGCGAAGGCCCATCAACACCTCGGCCCCGGACAGGCCCTTACGCCACAGGATCACCGTGGCGGCCGGACGGATCGCCGCGTCGTTCATGCCCCGTGACCGAAGCCGTGCATCCGTTTCGCCCATTGGATGGCCACTACTGCCCCTTTCAGGCGCGGCAACAGATAGAGCGACAGCGCCACCGTGCCGACCGAAAAGACAGAAGCCAGCACCAGCGGATCGGGCCGCCAATGGGTGAATGCATACAGGATCAGCGGCGCCATCAGATGCCCGACGATCAGGATGGTCAGATAGGCCGGGCCGTCATCGGCGCGGTGGTGGTGCAGCGCTTCGCCACAGACGGGGCAGCTTTCGCGCACCGTCAGATAGCCGCGCAGCAGCGGACCCGACCCGCAGCTTGGACAGCGCCGCCGCCATCCGCGCTTTAACGCCGCCCCCATCGGGCGGTCGTCTTCATCGAAAGGCGCGTGTGTGTCGGGCATCTGGGCGTTCCGTATCATGTTTCGGGCCATATCATCTATCTGGGATGTCTGTATCAGGGCAGCAGCGGGCCGACAAAGGCCCATTGGATTGGCCCATAGACATCGCGGAAGTCCCAAGATAGGCACGCGGCCCCGGAATGTTGAGGGGACAGATCGCCACAGATCACAGCTTTGTCACCTGACCGGAAAACGCACGCCCGCGGCGACGGAAACGCCCCGCTGCCACGTTTGTACTGTCACAAGGCCGGGACAAGCGATGCCCGCCCGAGATGGAGAGAAACGATGCAGACGAAATCAAAGATCCTGACCGCCGTGCTGCTTGCCGCCGTGACGGGTGCCGCGCTGTCCACCGCCGCGCTGGCGGACAATCGGATGGGCATGGGCGGCCAAATGGGCATGGGCGACCAGATGGGCATGGGCGAACGGGGCATGGGCTTTGACTTTGCCGCTGTCGATGCGGACAAGGACGGCAAGATCACACAAGCCGAACTGGATGCCTTTCGCACAGCCGAGGTGACGGCGGTTGATACCAACGCCGATGGCAAGCTTTCGGCAGAAGAACTGACAGCGATGCATGTCGCCCGGATGACCGAACGCGCCACCGCGATGGCGGCGCAGATGGTTGAACGGATGGACAGCGATGGGGATGGTCTGCTGACGGCGGCGGAAATGGCCACACGTCCCGGCCCTGCGATGCTGTTCGACCGGTTCGATGCCGACAGCGACGGTGCCGTGACCGAGGCCGAGATCGAAGCCGCGCGTAGCAAGATGGGCGAAGGCATGGGTCGTATGGGCGGGCGCGGCGGTCATGGTGGTGGCCATGGCCACGGCTGGTTCGGCTTTGGCGACAACTGAGATAGGGATCGCACCCGGGATGGCAGTCCCGGGTGCGATTGCCTGACAGCGCAGGACCGGTTAGACCCGACGCAGGATGGATATGGCGCGCGACACCCTTGCAGAGGTCTCGGACGAGGCGCTTTTGGTGCTCTATGCAAATGGAGATCCGGCAGCCGCGCGCGCCTTGACCCTGCGGTTGACGCCGCGCGTTCTGGGCTATGCAACGCGTCTGCTCTCTGACCGGGCCGAGGCCGAAGATGTGACGCAAGAGGCGATGCTGCGGTTGTGGCGTGTGGCCCCGGCCTGGCGGCAGGGCGAAGCGCAGGTGACGACATGGCTGTACCGCGTTGTGACCAACCTGTGCACCGACCGGTTGCGCGGGCGGGTGCGCCGCCGCGCCGATGCGCTGGACGATGCGCCCGAAGTGGCCGATGGCGCGGCAGGGGCAGAGGCCGGTCTGATCGAGGCGGACCGCATGGCCGCGTTGCAGACAGCCCTTGACGCCTTGCCGGATCGGCAGCGGCAGGCGGTGATCCTGCGGCATATCGAGGGGCTGACCAACCCCGAGATTGCCGCCGTGATGGACATCGGAGTGGAGGCGGTCGAAAGTCTGACCGCGCGGGGCAAACGCAGTCTGGCGGCGATCCTGTCGGGACGGCGCGAGGAATTGGGTTACGGGGAAGGCGACTGAGATGCAGGACCTGGACGAACTTTTCATGCAGATGCGGACCAAAGCACCGCAACCATCGGATGCGCTGATGGCGCGGATCATGGCCGACGCGATGGACGCACAGCCGCGTACAACCATGCGGGCGACGCCACCTGCGCGCATGGGTTTCTGGGCCACGCTTTCGGCGGTGTTCGGGGGGGCGGGGGCCTTGGCCGGCGTCGGGTCCGCCGCGATGGCAGGGCTGGTGCTGGGCATTGCCCAACCCGCACCGGTGTCGGCGCTGACACAGGCGTTCTGGGGCACGCCGCTGGAAACCGTTGAACTGATCCCGTCGCTGGACGGATTTCTGACCGAGGAATGATCCGATGACCGATCTGCCGCCGAAACAGCCCGCCCCCGCCGCCCCTTCGAACGGGCGGGGATTGCGCATCGCGCTGGCGGTGTCGGTGGCGATCAACCTTGCCATTCTGGGGCTGGCGGCAGGCGCGATGCTGGGCAGTGGCCCGCATGAACGGATGGTGCGCGATCTGGACTTCGGCCCCTTCACCGAGGCGCTGTCCGAAGGTGACCGCGCGGCGCTGCGGCGGGATTTCTTTCGCGGCTCGCCCGATCTGATGGACATGCGGCGTCAGATGAAGGGCGATCTGGAGGCAGTGCTTGCCGCCCTGCGTGCCGATCCTTTTGACGCCGAGGCGTTGCGCGACGTGATGGCACGGCAGCGCAGCCGGATGGCGGATCGGCTGGACCTTGGTCAGACGCTGATCTTTGACAGGGTGGCGGCGATGGATGCCGCCGAGCGCGCGGCCTTTGCCGACCGGCTGGAGCGGCGTTTGCTGCGCGGGCCGGGGCGCAACTGATCACGCGGCGCTAAGACCGACCGTGACAACGTTGCGTCCGGCGGACTTGCTGCTCATCAACGCGCGGTCGGCGCGGTTCACGGCATCGGCGGCAGCTTCGGGGACGGGCAGTTCGGTCTGGGCCAGACCCATCGCCAACCCGACCGAGATGGTCACGCTGATCTGCGATCCATCGGGCAGCAAGACCGGCCGTTCGTCGACACCCCGGCGCAGCCGTTCCGCGATGGCCTGCGCTGCGACCATATGCGTGCCGGGCAAGCCAATCAGAAACTCTTCTCCCCCGATGCGGGCCAGCATGTCGCCCTGACGCAGGCCCGCCGCCAGACGGCGCGACACTTCGACCAGAACGGCATCGCCGGCGGCATGGCCAAAGCGGTCATTCACCGTCTTGAACCGGTCCAGATCGACCACCAGAACGGCAAAACTGCTGCCTTCGGTGCGGGCGCGATCGGCAATGCCGACCAGTTTCGGAAGGGCGTAGCGGCGGTTGTGCAGGCCCGTCAGCGGATCGATCAGCGCCAGCCGCAGGTTGTCGCGCAACGAGGCGCGCATCCGGTCGCGCAGCCGTTTGCGGCGGATCAGATGGCGCAGGCGCAGCGCCAGTTCGCGGGGTGCCACGTCGGCCCCGACCTGATCATCGGCCCCCAGATCAAAGGCGATGGCAGCCATCGCGGATTCCTCTTCGGGCTGCAGGATGCAGACAGAGGAATGGCGCGTGCTGGGGCGGCTGCGCAGTTCGGACATCAGGCGCAAGCCACCCCCGGTGCCGCCGTGATCCGATTCGATCAGATAAACATCGGGCACCCCTTCGCCCGCCCGCAGGGGGATGCCGTCGGCCAGCGCATCTTCGCGGGTAAAGATCGTGATCCGGTCTTCAAGGCTGCGGTGCAGGTCGCGGCGCAGGCGCATCGCGGTTTCGGCGCGGTTGGCAACAATGGCGATGTGGCCGGGGCGGGCAAATTCCACCGCCGCTTCGGCCATTTCGGGCACGGGGAATTCTTCGGCCTCGAGTTGTTCACGCCCGCGCAGCAGGTTACGCAGGCGCGCCAGCAGCAGCATGTCATTGACGGGCTTGCCAAGAAAATCATCAGCCCCGGCTTCGAGTGCGTCCATCCGCTCGTCGGCTGTGGCGCTGGCCGACAGAACGATCACAGGAATCGACCGCGTCGCAGGGTCCGCCCGCAGGATGTTCAACACCTCGATCCCGGACAGATCGGGCAGCACCAGATCAAGCAGGATCAGATCGGGCAGTTTTTCGCGCGCCAGTTTCAGGCAGGATGCCCCGTCGGCGGCCAGAATCGGCTCGTAGAACGCGGCGGCCAGCTTTACCTTGAGCACGATGCGGTTTGACGCGACATCGTCGACTATGAGAAGTCTGCCGTTCATGTTGTGCTGCCTGTCTGGTCCTCTCAGGCCTGAAGATCGGATCAACTGGTTAAGGATGTGTTGCGATGCGGCGAAACAGACAACGATACGGTACGATTTCCGGGGATAACCTTGGGGAAAACGCATGATCCGGTCGGATGCGGCCGAGACGGTGGGATTGCAGGCGCTGGGATGGCTGGCCGGGAACGAAGATCTGCTGCCGGTTTTCCTTGGGGCGACCGGGGCGTCGGCGTCTGATCTGGCGGCGCAGGCGACGGATGCCGCCTTTCTGGGGTCGGTCCTTGATTTCATCCTGATGGACGATGCCTGGGTGATCGCGTTCTGCGATGCGGCGGGCCTGCCCTACGCCCTGCCGATGGAGGCGCGGGCCGTGCTGCCGGGCGGGCAGGCGACGCATTGGACGTGATTGCAATTTGCGCCGGGCATCGCCACATTCGCGACGGGATGTAAAGGGGATGGGCATGATTGACGGCGTGATCTTTGACAAGGACGGGACGCTGTTTGATTTTCGCGCCAGCTGGGGCGCGTGGGCCGCCGCCCTTTTGCGCGGCCTTGCGGAAACCGAGGCGCAGGCACGCACCTTGGGTCAGGCCATTGGATACGATCTTGAAACGGGGGTCTTTGCGCCCGACAGCCCGGTGATCGCCGCCACCCCGGACGAGATCGCCGATGAAATGCTGCCGCATCTGCCCGGGCTGACACATCAGGCGTTGCTGGAACGGATGAACACCCTTGCCGCGGGGGCGCCGATGTTGCCTGCGGTGCCATTGCGCGTCGTCCTGGGCGATTTGCGCGCGCGGGGGTTGAAGATCGGGCTTGCCACCAACGACGCCGAGGCCCCCGCCCATGCCCATCTGGCCGGGGCGGGGGTGTCGGATTTGTTCGATTTCGTCGCAGGCTTTGATTCGGGCCACGGCGCAAAGCCCGCGCCGGGGCAATTGCTGGCCTTTGCCCGCCGCCTGTCGCTGGACCCGTCGCGCGTGGTGATGGTGGGCGACAGCCGCCATGATCTGCAGGCGGGGCGCGCTGCCGGAATGCGCACCGTGGCAGTGCTGACCGGGATTGCCGAGGCGTCCGAACTGGCCCCCCATGCCGATGTCGTGTTGGCCGATATTGGTGGGCTTGGTGCCTGGATCGACGCGCTGGTGCCCGCCTGATCGGTGTTGAGATGCGGCTCTAGCAAAAAACGACGCTTTTGCGTCGGGGATTGAGTGTCACCCGCCCCTGCGTTTCGGTCATGTTGCAGGCAACAGGCCGGGCATCCGGCCATTCGTTCCGGAGGGTACCATGACCGAAGAGCCAGGCCGCAAAAAGCGCGCAGGCGGGCGTGCGGGCAACAAGCTGCGCGCGGGCACCTCTGTCATCGATCAGATGCCGTGGCGCATCCCGGTCAACCCCGATCGCCCGACCGAACCGCTGGATGCCGATGGCGTGCTGGCCGTTCACCGCGCCGCCATGCGTATCCTGCGCGACATTGGTATCGAATTCCTGAACCCCGAGGCGGTGACTATCCTGAAAAAGGCGGGCTGCAAGGTCGAAGGCACCAACGTCAAGATGGACGAGGATTTCGTGATGGAGATGCTGGCCCATGCGCCAGAGGAATTCACCATCACCCCGCGCAACCCGGACCGTGAACTGATCATCGGCGGCAAGCACATGGTGTTTGTCAACGTGTCCAGCCCGCCGAATTCGTGGGATCTGGAGCGTGGAAAGCGGTCCGGCGATTTCGAGACGTTCAAGGAATTCATGAAGCTGACGCAGTATTTCAACTGCATCCATGTCGCGGGCGGCTATCCGGTCGAACCTATCGACATTCACCCGGCGGTTCGGCATCTGGATTGCCTGTATGAAAAGCTGACCCTGACGGACAAGGTCGTTCACGCCTATTCGCTGGGTGCGGAACGGGTCGAAGACGTGATGGAGATGGCGCGTCTGGCGGCGGGTCTGACGCAGGATGAGTTCGACGCAAAGCCGCGGATGTACACCAACATCAACTCTGTCAGCCCGTTGAAGCATGACTACCCGATGCTCGATGGCGCGATGCGTCTGGCCAAGCGCGGGCAACCCGTGATTGTGACACCGTTCACGCTGGCGGGGGCAATGGCACCGGTCACCATGTCTGGTGCCGTGGCCCTGTCGCTGGCCGAGGCGCTGGCGGCGATTGCGCTGCTGCAATATATCAACCCCGGCTGCCCGGTCGCCATCGGCACCTTCACCAGCAACGTCGACATGAAATCCGGCGCGCCCGCGTTTGGCACGCCGGAATACATGCGTGCGACCCAGATGACCGGACAACTGGTGCGGTTCTACAAGCTGCCGTTGCGGTCATCAGGCGTCTGCGCCGCCAACGTGCCCGACGGGCAGGCCATGTGGGAGACGTCAAACAGCCTGTGGGCCGCCGTGCAAAGCCGCACGAACATGGTCTATCACGCGGCGGGCTGGCTTGAGGGCGGGCTGATCGCAAGCCCCGAAAAGTTCATCATGGATTGCGAAGTCCTGCAGATGATCCAGCGCTATTTCGAAGAGGCGACCTTTGCCACGGCCGAGGATGATCTGGCCTTTGATGCGATAAAAGAGGTCGGTGCCGGGGGCCACTACTTTGGTTGCCAGCACACTCAAGACCGCTATTCCACCGCATTTTACGCGCCCATCGTCAGCGACTGGCGCAACTATGAGGCGTGGCAGATCGACGGATCGACCTGGACGGCGGAACGCGCGCACCGCATCTACAAGCAGATACTTGAGGAATTCGAAGCCCCGCCCATGAACGGCGACCATCAGGAAGACCTGCGCCGCTTTGTCGCCAAGCGCAAACAAGAGGGCGGCGCGCCGACCGATTTCTAGGGGAACCTTCACACTGTAGCGGTTTGCCGGGTATATCCTGTAAGCGTTTCAACCAGACCTGTGCGCACTGGTGCACCCAGTGCGGGCGGGGTAGCGTGTCGCACAGGTTGGGCAAGGCGTTAACGATGCAGACTTTCGTGCGGCAACGGGTTGTGATGGCCCTGACGGGCTTTGTTGCGGGCCTTTGCCTTTATATTTTGACCGAGGTGTTGACCCGCGACATCGTTGGCGACAGGGCCGGTCTGGCACTGGCCACCCTTACGGGCGCGTTCTTTGCAGCCCTGTTGGCGATGATCGGTCCGCTTGCGGTGCGGCGGGCCGCGATGGGCGCTGCAGGTGTCGCGGTCGTGACGGCGGTGCTGCTGGTCTGGGCGTCCTTCCGGTTTGACGAGGTGGCGGGGTTTCTGAACGATCCAGTCCCGCTGCTGGCGGCGGCTGTGCTTTGCTTTGTTCCGTTGCCGTTCTTTGTCGCCGCGTCCGGCCCCGGTTGGCGGGATTACCCAGAGCTGTTCCTGCAAAGCTGGACGCTGGTTGTGCGCTATGCCGCCGCGTGGCTGTTCGTTGGGGTGGTTTGGGGCGTGATCTGGCTGTCGGATGCGTTGCTGTCGCTGGTCGGGCTTGATCTGATCGCCCTGGTGATCGACGCCGATCCGATGCCGTGGATGATCACAGGCACCGTGCTGGGTCTTGCCCTGGCGGTCGTGAACGAGATGGCGGATATCGTGTCGCCCTATCTGGTGCTGCGGCTGTTGCGCTTGCTGCTGCCTGTCGTTCTGGTGGTGATGGTGGTGTTCCTGGTGGCGTTGCCGGTGCAGGGGTTGTCGGGGCTGTTTGGCGGGATATCTGCGGCCTTCACGCTGTTGGTCATGTGCGGGGCGGCGGCAACGCTGGTCACCACGGCGATTGACCAAAGCGATGCCGAGGCGACGCAAGCCGTGCCGATGCAGCGCGCGGCGCAAGGGTTGGCGCTGGTCTTGCCGTTTCCGGCGGGCCTTGCCGCCTTTGCCATCTGGCTGCGAGTGGAACAGCACGGCTGGACGCCGGACCGCCTGTTTGCCGCGACGGTGTCCATTCTGGCCTTGGGCTACGGGATCAGCTATGCGGTCGCGGTCTTGCGAGGCCGTGGGTGGATGGCGCGTGTCCGGCAGGCGAACGTCACCATGGCGCTGGCGTTGATTGCGGCGGCGGTGGTGTGGCTGACCCCGGTTTTGGACGCCCAGTCGATTGCCGCGCGCAGCCAGATCGCCCGGTTCGAGGCGGGTGTGATGGGGTTGGACGATCTGGATCTGGCCGCACTCGATCAATGGGGGCGGGCCGGAACGGCCGCCCGCGCCCGGCTGGATGCGATTGCAGCCAGCCCCGGACAAGAGGCGCTGGCAAAGCGGTTGGCGGCAGTGCCCGCTGGCAGCACCGGCCCCATAATGTCTGATGACGCCGAGGCGTTGCTGGCCGATCTGCGGGCCGTACTTCCCTTGCAGCCGCTCGGTGCCACGGCAACGCGCGACGTTCTTTTGTCCGCGATCCCGGCGGAAGAGATGCGCAATTGGCTGGCGGCCTGCCGTGGCAGCCTGCCGGATGGCCGCCCTGGTTGCGTTATGGTGGTGGCCGATCTGTGGACGGACATGCCCGGCGAAGAAGCCATCATGCTGCTGCGGGAAGAGGCGGGCTTTGTCCGCTACGAAGGGCTTGGCATGATTGACGGGGTGGTGCAGCGCCGGTCCGTCTGGTCACTGTCGGGCGCGCTGCCCGATCTGGCCGACGGGGCGGCGTTGATTGGCGCGCTTCAGACTGCCCCGCCTACGCTGTCGCCTGCGCCGCTGAACCGGTTGGGCATTGGCGGTGGTTTGGTCCTGATGCCGTAAGACGGCGTTAACTCTCTGCGGTTAATCTTGACGATGCCAGTGGTCAAAGGGCAGGCGTCGCCATGCACGGTCTTATCAACCGGTCCATCCAGTGCTTCTTGCGTGATACATGGGGCCAGTCGCTATGGTTGTCCGTGGCGCGCGACGTGCGTTTGGGGTCCGACGGGTTTGAGGCGATGCTGGTCTATGATCCTGCCCTGACCGAGGCGGTGATCGACGCCGCCGCGATGCGGCTGAACCGGCCGCGTGACAGCCTGCTGGAAGACCTTGGCACTTACCTTGTGTCGCACCCGACGTTGGAGCCTGTGCGGCGCTTGCTGCGCTTTGGCGGCACGGACTTCGTCGATTTCCTGCACTCGCTGGAAGACTTGCCGGAACGCGGTCGCCTTGCCGTGCCGGATCTTGATCTGCCCGCTCTGGCATTGGTCGATGGGGGCGATGGCCGGTTCACCCTGACACTGCGATCACAGCTTAAGGGGACGGGGCATATCGCGGTCGGGCTTTTGCGCGCGATGGCGGATGATTACGGCGCGCTGGTCCTGCTGGACATGCCCGATCCCCAAGGGGACGCAGATTGCGTGACAATCCACCTGCTCGACACCCGCTTTGCCGCCGGACGACGCTTCGATCTCGGGGTGCGGACGGGATGAGCCGGGCATGTCTTCCCGACACGGCGCTGGCGCGGTTGATGCCGATGCATGTCTTGCTGTCGGCCCAAGGCAGGGTCACCGGGCATGGCCCGACACTGTCCAGGCTGTCACAAGGGAAACCGTTGACGGGGATGGACTTCTTCACCGCCTTTGATCTGCGCCGTCCGGGTGGGATGGTGGATATGGCCGGGCTGATTGCCCGCGCGGGCGAGCGGCTGCATGTCACCTTGCGTGATCTGCCGGACACGGTTCTGCGCGGACTGGTCGTGCCGCTGGACGCGGGTCAGGGGGCGTTGATCAACCTGTCATTCGGGATCGGCATCGTCGATGCGGTGAAAATCCACGCCCTGAACGACGCTGATTTCGCGCCTACCGATCTGGCCATCGAAATGCTGTATCTGGTCGAGGCGAAGTCGGCCGTGATGAACGAATTGCGCGATCTGAACATACGTCTGCAAGGCGCAAAGGTCATGGCGGAAGAGCAGGCGATGACCGACACGCTGACCGGCTTGCGCAACCGGCGGGCGTTCGATCTGGGGCTTTCTCGGCAGATCACCCAAGGAATGCCGTTCGCGCTGATGCACGTTGATCTGGATTTCTTCAAGGCGGTCAACGACACGCTGGGCCATGCCGCAGGCGACCATGTCCTGACCGAGGTGGCGCGCATCCTGACCGACGAGACGCGGTTGGGCGATACCGTTGCGCGCGTGGGCGGCGATGAATTTGTCGTGCTGTTGCCGATGATCACCGATCCTGCGCGGTTGCTGCATGTCGCAAACCGTATCATCGACCGCCTGTCGCGCCCGATCCCCTGGCAGGACCAGACCTGTCGCATCGCGGCAAGTATCGGCATGACCCTGTCGGGTTCATACACCCGCGCCGACCCTCTGCGGATGCTGCACGATGCTGATACCGCCCTCTATGCCGCCAAACGCGCCGGTCGGGGCCGGGCGGTTCTGCATCAGCCATGACGGGCGAAGGGTGTCGGCATGGGGATGCTTCAAGGTGCATCCGCTCCGCCCGCACCAGTTCGATAAAACCATATCTGCCCCATGGGGTATACTGTCTTGGTCGCGTCATGGTATGGGGAAAGTGGCAGCCCGTAGGGGAGTCGAACCCCTCTTACCAGGTTGAAAACCTGGTGTCCTAACCGATAGACGAACGGGCCACGCCGGGTGAATAAGACAGCCGAAACCCCGGTGCAAGTGGAAAAAGCACAGGCTATCCGTCAATCCGCGCGGCCATCAGGGCAATCGCCTCTTGATACACGGTTGCGGCGTTCCATTCCTTGATCACCGCGAAATTTGGCTGGCCTTTGGCATAGCCTTTGCCGGGTCGCCATCCCTTTTGTCGCAGGTAATGTGCTGTGGATGCAAGCGAATCAACCACATCGGTCAGATCGACCCGTCCGTCGCCGTTCCCATCTACACCATAGGCCAGGGCGTTGCCGGGCAGGAATTGCGTGTGCCCCAATTCGCCATGTTTGGCCCCGACCGTGGCCGCGTTTATGCTGCCCTGATCGACCAGTTTCAGCGCAGCGATCAGATGCGGGGTAAAAAAGTCGCTGCGGCGGCAATCATAGGCCAGCGTGGCGATGGCAGACACGACATTGGTATCCCCCATGAAGCCACCAAAGGCAGTCTCCATCCCGTGAATCGCCAGCAAGACCCCGGCGGGCACGCCATACTGTCGTTCCAGTGCCGCATAGAAATCCGGGTTGCGGGCAAGTCGCTTGCGACCTTGGGCGATGATCGTTTCGGCCCCGCGCAACTGCAGGAACTTGTCCAGACTGTACTTGAAGCTTTTCTGATTGCGGTCCGCCCCGATCGTGGCGCGGGAATAGGCTGACCCCATCAGCGCGTCGATGCCGCGCCTGCCCACACCGCCGGCGGCGGCCTCTTGCGCCATGACGGGCTTCCACGTTTCGTATTGGCCGCCGGTGTCGCTGCAAGGGGCGGCCAGCGCGGCAGAGGCAAGCATTCCCCCAAAGACAAACCCACAGACGCTGTTCAACAATCGCATGGCCCGATCCCGTTTTGCCTGTCATCAACCTTAGGCACCCGCCCGCCCAACGCAAGTCGCGTCGCAGGGACAGGCGATGAAGCGCACCGTTTGTCTGCGTCAGGCAGCGGGGAAGTTGGCCATGGTGATCTCGACCGTGCCTATCCCGTCGATCACGACGGCGACTGCATCGCCATCCTTGACCGGGCGCGACCCGAGGGACGTGCCGCAGGCGATGATGTCACCGGGGTGCAGGGTCATGTCGGTGGATAAGCGGCTGATGATTTCGGCGGGCGGCAGGATCATGTCTGACGCGGGGTAGGACTGTCGTTCGCGCCCGTTGACCAGCGTCCTGATGGTCAGGTCGCGCCAGTCCAACCCGGTTGCGATGACGGGGCCTATGACGCCAAAGCCGTCAAAGCCCTTGGCCCGCGTCCATTGGGCAAAGCTGGGGTCGGCATTCAGAATATCGATTGCGGTCAAGTCGTTGACGCAGGTGTACCCAAGGATCGCCTTGGTTGCCGCCTCTGGATCAACGTTACGGCAGGTCTGGCCGATGACGATGCCAAGTTCGCCTTCAAACAGCACCCGTCCCACGTCTGTGGGGATGGTAACGGTTGCGCCATGACCGGCCAGCGATGTCAGCGGTTTCAGAAAATACAGCGGATGGGTTGGCGTGGCCCAGCCGTTTTTGGCAGCGGCGGCGTGAAAGTTGTTCCACAGGCCAATAAATTTGCCCGGCATGCAGGGGGCAAGTAGTGTGGCACCGGCCATAGGTTCCGGTCGCCCAGCGGGCGTTTCTGCGCCAAGCGAGGCACGGGGATGAAACATGTCACCGCCGATGACGCCGGTCAGCACGCGCCCATCTTGTGTCTGGATGCGTGCCCAGTTCATCGCCTGATTCCTGTGGGAGAAACGGAATTGCCCCGCCGCATGTCACGGCGGGGCAGGGGTGTCAGCCGATGATCCGCGCAAAGGTTTGCGACGGGCGCATCACGCTTTCGGTCTTGGCGGGGTCGGTGTGGTAATAGCCACCCAGATCGGCAGGCTTGCCCTGCGCAGCCGCCAGTTCGGCCACGATCTGCCCCTCATTCTCGGCCAAGGCCTTGGCGATGGGCGCAAAATGGGCGGCAAGATCGGCATCTTCGGTTTGCGCGGCAAGGGCCTGCGCCCAATACAGGGCAAAGTAGAAATGGCTGTCGCGGTTGTCGGTCTTGCCGACCTTGGGGCTGGGCGACCTGTTGTGGTCCAGAACCCCTTGCGTCGCTGTATCGACGGCCTTGCCCAGAACGCGGGCCTTCTGGTTGCCCTTGGCGTCGGCCAGAAACTTAAGGCTTTCCCCCAGCGCGCAGAATTCGCCAAGCGAATCCCAACGCAGGTGGTTTTCTTCCATCAACTGCTGCACATGCTTTGGTGCCGAACCGCCCGCGCCGGTTTCAAACATGCCGCCGCCGTTCATCAGTTTCACGATCGACAGCATCTTGGCGGAGGTGCCCAGTTCCAGGATCGGGAACAGGTCGGTCAGATAGTCGCGCAGCACGTTGCCCGACACGGCGATAGAGTTTTCGCCCTTGCGGATCGTTTCCAGCGACAGACGTGTTGCCTGCCGAGGGTCAAGGATCTGGAATTTGTCCGTCGCCCCTGCGGCGGCAAGGATCGGCTTCACGTATTTGATCAGCTCGGCGTCATGCGGGCGGGTTTGATCCAGCCAGAACACCGCCTGACAGCCTTCGGCCTTTTGCCGGTCGATCGCCAGTTTGACCCAATCCTCGATCGGGGCCTGCCGGGTGGAGGCCGCGCGCCAGATGTCGCCCTTTTCCACCTTGTGTTCGTGGAGGACGTCGCCGTTTGCCAGAACCAGACGGACAGTGCCGTCGGCCGGGATTTCAAACGTGGTCGGGTGCGATCCGTACTCTTCGGCCTTTTGCGCCATCAGACCGATGTTTTGCACCGTGCCAGCCGTGGCCGGATCCAGCGCGCCGGTTTCCTTGAAATAGGCAATCGCCTCGTCGTAGATGCAGGCGTAGGAACTGTCGGGGATCACGCAGTTGGTGTCGGCGGCCTTGCCGTCCGGGCCCCAGCCTTTGCCCCCGGCGCGGATCAGCGCGGGCAAGGAGGCATCGACGATCACGTCGGACGGCACATGCAGGTTGGTGATGCCCTTTTCCGAGTTGACCATATACAGCGGCGCGCGGGCGTCGATCACGGCCTTGATATCAGCCTCAATCGTCTTGAACTCGGGCATCTCGGCCACGCGGTCCAGCAGCGCGCCAAGGCCCGAGTTGGGGTTGATCCCTGCGGCACGCAGCGCGTCGCCGTGGGTGTCGAACACCGGTTTCAGGAACTGGTGGACGGCATGGCCGAAGATGATCGGGTCTGACACCTTCATCATTGTGGCTTTCAGGTGGATCGAGAACAGAACGCCGTTTTGCTTTGCCCCGTCGATCTGTTCCGCCAGAAACGCAGCCAGCGCGCGGGCCGACATGAACGTGGTATCAACCACAGTACCCGCAGGATAGGTCACGTCCTTTTTCAGCACCGTCACCGTACCGTCGCGACCGACCAGTTCGATGCGCGCAGGGCCAGCCTGCGCCGCCGTCAGGGTTGCCGATTTCTCGTTCGTGCGGAAATCGCCGCTGGTCATGGTCGACACATAGGTCTTGCTGTCCGCCGCCCAGACGCCCATCGAATGCGGGTTGGCTTTCGCATAGTTCTTGACCGCAATCGCCGCGCGCCGGTCCGAATTGCCTTCGCGCAGCACCGGGTTCACAGCCGATCCCTTGATCGCGTCATAGCGGGTGCGGATCGACTTTTCTTCGGCCGTGGCAGGAGCTTCGGGATAGTCGGGCAGATCGTAGCCCTGCGATTGAAGTTCCTTGATCGCCGCTTCAAGCTGCGGGGATGAGGCCGAGATGTTCGGCAGTTTGATCACGTTGGCGACGGGGGTTTTCACCAGTTCGCCCAGTTCCGCCAGATCGTCGGGCTGGCGCTGTGCGGGCGTCAGACGTTCGGGAAAGGCCGCGATGATGCGTCCCGCAAGCGAAATGTCCTTGGTTCCGACCGAAACCCCGGCCGCTGATGCAAAGGCGCGGATGATGGGCAAAAGCGACGCCGAGGCGATCTGCGGTGCTTCATCGACCTTGGTGTAGATGATGTCGGGGACGGGACGGTCATTCATTTTATGGAACCTGTCTTGATTTTGCGCGCGGATGGTATGTGACGCATCGACCGAGGTCTACATGACATCGCAGCCATAGTCGCCAGACACCTGCGACATATCGGGTCCAAAGGGCCTGAAACGGGCGGCGGGGGCTGCGTTCCCCCGCCTGCCATCGGGGTCAAACGACCTTGACGGTCAGAACACCCAGCCCTTCGATCATGGCGTCCATCGTATCGCCTTTGACGACCGCACCCACGCCGGACGGGGTGCCCGCCATGATGACATCGCCCGCCTGCAGTTCGAAATAGTCGGACAGGTAGGAAATCATTTCCGGCACCTTCCAAATCATCTGGTTCAGGTCGCCCTCTTGCTTGACCACGCCGTTCACCTTCAACTCCACCCGTCCATGATCGGGGTGACCGACCGCTGCCACGGGTTGCAGCGGGCCGACGGGGCCGGACTGTTCGAACGCCTTGCCGATTTCCCACGGGCGGCCCTGCTTCTTTGCCTCGCCCTGAAGATCGCGGCGGGTCATGTCAAGCGAGACGCCATAACCCCAGACGTGGTTCAGCGCGTCGGCAATCTCGATGTTCTTGCCGCCTGATTTCAGCGCGACCAGAAGTTCAACTTCGTGGTGCACGTCCGACGAATGGGGCGGATAGGGAAATTCGCCCGACGCATCCAGATTGTTGGGGTTTTTCTGAAAGAAGAACGGCGGTTCGCGGTCCGGATCGTGACCCATCTCGACCGCGTGGGCGGCGTAGTTGCGACCGATGCAATAGACGCGCCGCACCGGGAATGCGCCACCGCCGACGACAGGGATCGTCGGAACGGGCGGCGCGGGGATCACGAAATCGGCCATGGTTCACCTCTTGGCAATGACATTGGCAGCGACCGTAGCGCAGGCATGGGGCGAAATCAATCCCAACCAATTTGAACAAGAGCGTCAAAGTTAGTAACCAATTCCGCATTGGTGGATAATTTCATTGAACGCATGAACGAATCGTGCGTAGGATTGGTCAACCAATGGCTGGGTAATGGTTCAATGTCCGACCAGATTGCCGAAAACTTTGATCCCGTGGCGCGCCTTCGCAGCTACATTTCGGACGGTGGTTTCGCCCAAGGGGTGCGGCTGCCCCCCGAACGGCATCTGACGGACGAACTGGGGATGACCCGCGCCACGCTGCGCAAGGCGCTGGATGCGCTGGAACGCGACGGGATGATTTGGCGGCATGTGGGCAAAGGCACGTTTGTGGCCGATGGCGGCGCGCAACAGCCCGCCGGGGCCATGGTTGAACTGGGTCGCCAGCTGACGCCCTTTCGCATGATGCGCGCGCGGATGGCGATTGAACCCGCAATAGCCCGCGAAGCTGCGGTGAATGCCTCTGGCGATACGCTGATGCGGATGCACCGGGCCATTGAGCGATCCAAGGCCGCGACGACGTGGAAAGAATACGAGGCGCAGGACGACGTCTTTCATCGCACCGTCGCCGAGGCGAGCGACAACCTGTTGCTGCTGTCGCTGTTTGACCAGTTGAACGAGGTGCGGCGTGCCGTGGCCTGGGGCAGCGTCACACGGCAAAGCAGTCTGCCGTCGCCGGACCATTCCAGCTTTGACGAACATGACGCGATTGCCAGTGCCATCGCGAGCCGTGATCCCGTGGCGGCATACGATGCGATGCGCGGGCACCTGCGATCTGTTTCCCAACGCCTTTTCGGAGAGAGTTGAGGGCAGGAAAGACGAACCGGGTCATAACAATGCGAAATGCACGACCCGGAATGACCCAGAACTTTACATGTATTCTCAGGGAGGAGAACCATGAACACCTTCGTCAAAAAGCTGGCCGGGCTGGCCATCGTCACCACGATGATGGTTTCCGCAGCAAATGCAGAGACCATCCGCATCGCGCTGGCCGAGCCGCCGTCGGACGAGCTTGCCGCGTTCTTTGTGGCGCTTGATCGGGCTAAGGCGAACGGTCTTGATTACGAATGGACCGCCTTCGCGGAAGAAGAGCTTGCCATTCAGGCCGTGCTGAGCGGCGACATGGACATTGCCTTTGGCACACCTTACGCCGCCATGCAGCGGTCCAAGGCCCCGGTTCGGATCATCTTTCAGTTGTCCAAGCTGGTGTTCTTTCCGGTGACCACCAAGGAATTCACCAAGCTGGAAGATCTGGACGGACAGCCGATCATGCTGCACTCGCGCGGGGGCGGCACGGATTCCATTGCCAACGTGATCGAAGAGCGCGCGGGCATCAAGTTTGGCGAGCGTTCCTATGTTCCGGGTTCGGACAAGCGTGTTGTGGCGATGCTGGCCGGTCAGGCCAAGGCGACGATCCTTGATCTGTCGAACAAGAACAAACTTGTGGCCGAAGCGCCCGACCAGTTCCACGCCCTGCCGATGTTCGAGGTGAAGGCCAGCGACGAGGCGTTGTTCGCCAACCTTGACTGGATTCAGGCTAACGAAGAGGCGGTCAACACCCTTGTCACTGCCCTGCACAGCGTCTGGCAGGACATGGCGAAAGACCCGACCATCATCAGCCGTGAAACCGACCCGAACGGCCCCATCGGTCAGCTGCCCGCCGAAGTGCTGGCAGAACTGGACGATTTCTACACCACGGCGGTTGCGGGTGGCCTGTATGACCCCAACGGCGGCGGCCGCGAGGCGGCACAGGCCGATCTGGAATGGTACGCCGGTGCCGGCCAGCTTGAAGGCGATCCGGCCACGCTGAATGCCGAAGACTTCTGGTACTTTGCGCCGCTTGATGCCGTGGCAAAGTGATCTGACACGATCCAACGGCTGTCGGCCGGGTGTCCGGCCGACAGCCAATTTCTTGCACAGATGCCCTTCGGGACGTGGATCAATGAAATATCGCTCTCTGCTGCTCAAGCTGTTGTCCGCCGCGATCGTGTTCGGCGCTTGGGAAATCGCAGGCCGCATCCCGGTCAGCTATGCCTTTCCGACATTCGTCGAATCCATGACGGCTTTGGCCCGGATGACGTTTGACGGCTCTATTTTCGTGGCCTACGCGGAAACCCTGCGACCCCTTGCCGTGGGGATTGCGATTTCGGCGGTCACCGGCATTGGCATGGGTCTTTGGATCGGGCTGAGTGCGCGGTTCGACTGGCTTTTCTCGCCCATCTTCGTCGTGATGCAGGCGGCCCCGCTGGCAGCGCTGATCCCGCTTTTGGTGATGGTGTACGGGATCGGGCTGACGTCCAAGGTATTCGTCGTCTGCATCATGGCAATGCCCGTCATCGTGCTGAATACCGCAAGTGCAGTACGCAACACGCCTGCATCAATGAAGGAAATGGCCCGGTCCTTCATGGCAAGGGATCACGACATCCTTCTCAAGATCATCCTGCCCGCCGCGTCGCCCATTATCTTTTCGGGCCTGCGTCTGGGGGTATCGGCAGGGTTCATCGGCGCCATCCTGTCAGAGTTGAAAATCACGCCGACCGGTGTCGGCGACATCATCACCTACAGCCGGTCCATTGCTGATTATCCCAGCATGTATGCGGCGATCTTCTCGATCATCCTTCTGGCGGTTCTGTTTCTGAACCTGCTTGAAACGCTGGAAAACTACCTATTCGAAGGGAACAACCGTGGCTATGTCTCAGATTAATCTCGAAGGGCGTCAGGCCGTGATCCCCGCTGTCGACAGTGCTGTGTCGGTCAAGAACGTCTCGAAGACCTATGGCGATGTCCAGGCGCTGAAGAACCTGTCGCTGGAGTTTCCGCGTGGCGAGTTGACGTCGCTGCTGGGACCGTCGGGCTGTGGCAAGACCACACTGCTGAAGATCATCGCGGGGCTGCTGCAACCGAATTCCGGCCAGATTGAGGTGGACGGCAAGACGGTTACCGAGCCGGGGCCGGACCGGTCGTTCGTGTTTCAGGATTTTGCGCTGCTGCCCTGGGCCAGCGTGATCCGCAACGTCGCCTTTGGGCTTGAGTTGCGGGGCGTCGCCAAATCGGAACGCGAGGCGATTGCCGAGAAATACATCCGCGAGGTCGGCCTTGCCGGGTTCGAAAAGAAATACCCGCACGAGTTGTCCGGCGGGATGCGGCAGCGCGTCGGTCTGGCGCGGGCGCTGTCCGTCGATGCGCAGGTGCTGCTGCTGGACGAGCCGTTCTCGGCGGTGGACGAACAGACCCGCCGCAAGTTCCAGGAGGATCTGCTGGCGCTGGTCCAGAACGAGAAAAAGACCTTTATCTTCGTGACCCACTCGATCGAAGAAGCGGTCTATGTGTCGGATCAGATCGCGATCCTGTTGCCGCGCCCCAGCCGCGTGTCGGAAATCATCCGCCCGTCCAGCTTTCGCGGCAAGGGCGTCGACAACATCCGCCGCGACCCGGAATATCTGGATATCGTCGATCAGATCTGGGCGTCCCTGCGCAGCTATGTGGAGTGATCGGCCATGACCGTTTTTGGCTATAGACTGCCTGCAATGTCGTCGCTGCTGATCTGGGCGGCGCTTTGGGAAATTGTCGGTCAGTTGGACCTGACGTTCTTCATCCCGCCGATATCCGAGGTGGTCGTCACGCTGTTCGGGCTGATCCAGACGCCTGCATTCCTGAACGCGCTGGGGGTTACCGCCTATGCCTTCTGGGCCGGTGTGTTCTTTTCGGTGGTGATCGGTATTCCGGTCGGCATCCTGATGGGCAAAAGCCGCCTGCTGGATGAATTGCTGTTGCCTTGGGTGAACATCTTTCTGTCGGCCCCGCTGACGGCACTGGTGCCGGTGCTGATGGTTCTGTTCGGGTTCGGGACCAAGACGGTGATCATCACGACGACGCTGTTCGCGATCTGGATCATCATCCTGAACGCGCGGGCAGGGGTAAAGCAGATCAACCGATCCCTTGTGGAAATGGCCCGCAGTTTCGGTGCCACGCCAATGGACGCGTTTTTCAAGGTCTACTTCTGGGCCGCTTTGCCAGAAATTCTGGGCGGCGTCCGCATCGGCGTCATCCGGGCGGTGAAGGGTGTGATCATCGGGCAATTGCTGATTTCCATCGTCGGTTTCGGCGCGCTGTTCGAAACCTATTCCAGCAACTTCCTGATGGCAGAGTTCTGGGCCGTGCTGATCGTTCTGTTCGGACTGGCGTTTTCCTTGTCGGAATTTCTGGCCTTTCTGGAGCGTAAGGTCGCCTATTACGCGGCGTCGCGCTGACCGCGCTATGATGATTCTCGACTGATGATAAGGAACGACCCGACATGACAGCCACGCTTGCAGCGCTTTTGGCGGACAAGGATGCGAACGCCCCGGCCATCGGTGCGCCGGGGCGCGACTGGCTGACATACGGCGGTTTGCGGGCGCTGTCGGCCCGTGTCGCGGACCAGTTGCGCGGGTTTGGCATCGGTGCGGCGGACCGTGTTGCCATCGTTCTGCCGAACGGACCGGACATGGCAACTGCCTTTGTCACCATAGCGCAAAGCGCGGTCACTGCCCCCCTGAACCCTGCCTATCAGCAAGAGGAATATGCCTTCTACCTGACTGACCTGCGCGCCAAGGCGCTGGTGGTCATGGCGGGCTATGACGGCCCGGCGCTGGCCGCTGCAAGGGCCTGCGGCATGGCTGTGCTTCGGCTGCAAACCAGTGCCGATCTGCCTGCCGGGGATTTCATCCTGACGGGTGAAAGTGCCAAGACCGTCGCACCTGACACCGCCCCGGGCCCGGAGGCGCCGGCGCTGATCCTGCACACGTCCGGCACCACGTCGCGGCCCAAGATCGTGCCGCTGCTGCAATCGAACCTTGTGGCATCGGCCCGGAACATCGGGGCCGCGCTGGCGCTGACGCCGGCCGACCGTTGCCTGAACGTGATGCCTCTGTTCCATATCCACGGGCTGATCGCCGCTGTCACCGCCTCGCTTGCCGCGGGCGGGTCGATCTGGTGTGCGCCGGGGTTTGATGCGCTGAAATTCTTTGGCTGGATGAAGGACGCCCGCCCCACCTGGTACACGGCGGTGCCGACCATGCATCAGGCGATCCTGTCCCGCGCCGCCCGCAATCAGGACATCATCAACGACGTGCCGTTGCGGTTCTTGCGGTCATCTTCGGCGTCATTGCCCGCGCAGGTGATGCTGGCGCTTGCAGACACCTTCAAAGCCCCGGTGATCGAGGCCTATGGCATGACCGAAGCCACGCATCAGATGACCAGCAACCCACTGCCGCCGCGCGCACAAAAGCCCGGATCGGTCGGCATCGCCGCAGGCCCGCAGCTTGCCATCGCGCACGAGGTGGAAAATCGCCTGACATCGGGCACGGGCGAAGTTGTGATCTCGGGTCCGAACGTGACACCGGGATATGAAAGCAACCCCGATGCCAACGCCAAGAACTTCTTCATGGCCGACGGTCAGCGCTGGTTCCGCACGGGTGATCAGGGTGCGCTGGACGACGAGGGGTATCTGCATCTGACCGGACGGCTGAAGGAAATCATCAACCGGGGCGGCGAAAAGATCAGCCCGCTTGAGGTGGACGGCGTGCTGCTGGATCACCCGGCCATCGTGCAGGTCGTGGCCTTTGCCGTGCCGCATGCCAAACTGGGCGAAGAGGTCGCGGCGGCAGTCGTCCTGCGTGAAGGGCACAGCGCCACCGAACGCGAAATCCGCGACTTCGCCGCCAGCCGGATGGCCGATTTCAAGGTGCCGCGCCATGTGATCATTCTGGACGAAATTCCAAAGGGTGCGACGGGCAAATTGCAGCGGATCGGACTGGCGGAAAAGCTGGGCCTGACGGCGCAAAGGTAGGTCGATGAAGATCTGCATTTTCGGGGCCGGGGCCATCGGCGGCTATATGGGGGCAAAGCTGGCGCAGGCCGGGGCCGATGTCAGCCTTGTCGCGCGCGGCCCGCATCTGGCGGCGATCAGGGCCAAGGGCCTGACACTGATCGAGCATGACGCGGACCCCGTTACCGTGCAGGTCAACGCCAGCGACAGCGCCGCCGAACTTGGCCCGCAGGACTATGTCATCGTCACGCTGAAGGCACATTCCGTCCCTGCCGTGGTGGGGGCGATGCAGCCCCTGATTGGCGATCACACCACCATCGTCAGCGGCGTCAACGGCGTGCCGTGGTGGTATTTCCACAAGATCGGCGGCCCGCTGGAAGGCACGCGCCTGCACAGCGTCGATCCCGGCAATGTGCAATGGGATGGCTTTGGTCCCGACCGTGTGTTGGGTTGCGTCGTCTATCCGGCGGCCGAGGTCAGCACACCGGGCACCATCCATCACATCGAAGGCAACCGCTTTTCGCTGGGCGAACCGGACGGATCGAAATCCGACCGGGCCGTCGCCCTGTCGCAAGCCCTGCAATCGGCGGGGCTGAAGGCCCCCGTTCGCCCGCGTCTGCGCGACGAGATCTGGGTCAAGCTGTGGGGGAACCTGTCGTTCAACCCGATCTCCGCGCTGACCCATGCGACGCTTGATGTGCTGTGCACCGACCCCGGCACCCGCGAGGTGGCCCGCCGCATGATGACAGAGGCGCAGGTGATTGCGGAAAAGCTGGGCGTGACCTTTCCCATCGACGTCGAACGGCGGATTGACGGCGGCGCGGCGGTGGGCGCGCACCGCACGTCGATGCTGCAGGATCTGGATGCGGGCCGCCCGATGGAAATCGACGCCCTTGTCGGATCGGTGCAGGAACTTGGCCGCCTGACCGACACCCCCACCCCCACCATCGACACGGTTCTGGCCCTGATCGCGCTGCGCGGTCGGGTCAGCGGGCTGTATTGACCCCACAAAGGAAAAGACATGCGTTTCATCGTTGGTAAGGTCGCGGACACTGGGGCCGTTTTTCTGGTGGACGGCGAGAGGGCGGTGAACCTGACCGCGCGGTTCCCGCAGATCGGCCCCGATCTGATGGGGCTGATCCGGGATGCAGATCTGCTGGCCCGGGTGCGCGCGGCGGGTGTGTCGGGCGAGACGGTGCCCACGTCACAGATCGTACCCGCCCTGCCGGTCGACCAGCCCGGCAAGATCATATGTCTGGGCCTGAACTATGTCGATCACATCAAGGAAGGCGGTTATGCCATTCCCGACTACCCGGCGCTGTTCATGCGGTCGCGCACGTCGCTGATGGCGGCGGGGCAGCCGATGATCCGCCCCCGCTGTTCCGAACGGCTGGATTACGAGGCTGAGTTGATGGTGATCATCGGCAAGGGCGGGCGTCACATCGCCGAAAGTGCGGCACTTGATCACGTCTTTGGCTACACCATCTTCAACGACGGATCGGTCCGCGACTACCAGCGCAAGACCCACCAGTGGACGCCCGGCAAGAACTTTGACCAGACCGGCGCCGTCGGCCCCGTGGTCGTGACGCCGGATGAACTGCCATCCGGTGCGACCGGCCTGAAAATCCAAAGCCGGGTTGGCACGGAAATCCTGCAAAGCGCGTCCACCGCCGACATGATGTGGTCCGTCGCCCAGACGATTGCGACAGTGTCGGAATACACGACACTGGAACCCGGCGACCTGATCGCCATGGGCACCCCCCCCGGCGTCGGCCACGCCAAAACCCCACCCCGCTGGCTGCGCCCCGGCGAGACGGTCGAGATCGAGATCGAACGGATCGGCGTATGCGCGAGCCCGGTGATGGATGAGGTGGGGTGAGTTCAGCTATCGGGCGGACTTTGGAAGCGAGGCTTGCGAAGGTTTGCAGGTAGGGAGCGGGATATCGCTAAATTGAGCCGGGCAGTACGCCGATTCCTCCGCTGTAGCCGTGCTGCGGGTCGCCAGAGGGGCCACCGTGCGCCAAGCCTGCACCGCTGCGGGCATCGACCCCGGCGGTGCCCGCGTGGTTCTTGGTATCCCGAAGGATTGCTCCTGATACCTCATTAGAAAATCGTCATCGAAACTAGCAGGGAACTCAATTTTCGAAGTTGCACAGCAAACCCCACCTTTTCAAGATTTCCACACCTATTCCAGTTTCCAAACTTCGTTATAAGCAGTTTTGGCCATTTCCTGACCACGTAAGTTAACTATTTCCGGCGACCAGTCCTGTGAATCGAAAACAAATTTTGGAATAGAGCCTTGCCAATCTTTGAAATGCTTGTTCTTATCTTCATAAGATTTTGAACCGACAGTTTTATTTCTTGCTTCCGAGAGTGAGATTAGGTTTCCGATTCCATCGACAATATCTGGTGACCAATTTGCATCTATGCTAGATCTGGGGTGAACGTGTTCTATTGTCAGTCTATTTGAATCAACGTCAAACGTTATATTCTCATGCTGTGCGAAGTTAAGCAAAATATACTTCGCTAAAGCGTTGCTCCGATTGGCTACGTTGTATTTTATGCCTCGAAATCCAAGTGAAAACTCTTCGAGAGTTGGTCGCCTTTTTCCCAGTTCCAAAGTTAGGTCCTGTATTACAATTCCGGCGGCGTTGGTATCAGCCGCTTCATGTAAATATTTCGCCGCGCGGGAATACATCGCTGAAATACTTCCAGAGGATCGAGAGGAAGTAATTGCATTGAACTGGAAGTGGAAGCTTTCAACTGCCTTCAGGGCCTTTCTTAGGGTTTTATACGAAATCTTGCCTTCGAAATGCGCGCGCAAAAGCGAAAGTACATAGGTTGTTTGCTGTTCAACGTTAAAAACTCTAAGGGCGAGAAGCGAATCTTTCACCATATATTGAGAATTCTTCAAATGGGCTTCTGGCGCATACATTCTCTGATACATGGTTGAATCAGTTGCGAATGCTCTCAAGTGAGATAAGCCGATGTCTCTAGATTTCGCTTCATCTCCGCCGTTAACGCTTGAACTGATTGCATTCTTTATTGCTTTAAATGCTTTAAGCTTTGTTACTGCTGAGAAGCGCGACGACCAAGAATGCACAAAAAAGGTGTCCAGCTTGACAGACTGACCACACTCGCCAATATTATTTGTAATCGAGTCCCAAATTACTTTAAATACATCAACATCATCTTTTTTCGATATGAGCGAGCCGATACTATTCTTTACCAAGTCGGAAAGTGTAAGGTCCTGCCCTCTTGTATTCAGTGTTTCAAATATGACATATGCATCATCTTCATTGTCCAACTCTATCTTAATTGCCTTGAGCTGGAGCACAACTTCACGCAGATGCTTCAGAGTTGCAATGTGCTTGTCTCGTTTTTCAATCCTACTCAAAAGTCCATTGGAGGATTTCTTGAGGTAATCGTCAATTTGACGCGAGAGATAGTCATAGGCCGCTTGAAGTCTGACTTCTTCCTCGCCGGGAACCAATTTAACTTCAGGTTCGCCAAATTTCTGAATTTCTTGTTGTAGGTATGGAAAGGACGTTTCTGTTTTCAGCACGAATCCTTTGACATTGTCACGGTCAGCAGTTTCGATGTAGTTATGAACGCCAAGCGCAAGCTCTTTTTCGCCTAAGTCTGACAGCTTATCTCGAATCGCACATAACAGTATTGTAATCGTCGTGAGGCGCTGTTGACCGTCGACAACGCCAAACATGTCGCGGCCCATGGAATAAATCACCATTGATCCAATAAAATAGTTGCCTTCGTCATTTTCTGTAATGTCTGCCCAGAAATCCCTAAGATTTTCCGTCTTCCAAGAGTAAGGCCTTTGAAATCGGGGAATGACCAAATAGCCTGACTTGAGTAACTTGGAAATTTCGGTATCTGCGGCTTCAATTTTCATTAATTTTTAGACCCTTAACCTCTGATTGCTTAGATCATGGCACCAAGAACCTACGCGCGCAACTTCGGCAGGCGGGGCTCTAAGGTTCTTTCTGTAGGTTGAAGGATGCAGCTTGCATCAAATGATGCGGAGATTCACTGCACTCGATACGCACATCAGTTTGCTGTTGCTTCACGCAAAATTTGTTCTGCCGCACAGTCGGGCCCGGAGGCCTGCTTCCGGGGTCAATGTGTCATGGCTAGATTGTGGGTAGAGATTTTCGAACCTGCATATTATTGAATAAAATCAAAATCCTGCATGGGTTTAAATGGCAGCCCGTAGGGGAGTCGAACCCCTCTTACCAGGTTGAAAACCTGGTGTCCTAACCGATAGACGAACGGGCCACACAGCGTGCGCGGTGTCTAATCGGGGGCGCAGTGACTCGCAAGGGGGAAAATGCGCAAAGGTGGTCAGGCGGGGGCCGCATCTTCGAGGCGCAGCTGCACCGTGGTGCGGCCGTTCCAGGTGTTCAACTCCAGCCGCCCAGCCAGGTGAAAGCGTTGGTGCCCCCCCTGCGACAGGGCAGGCCCCAGCGGGCCGTCAAAGGCGCCAAAGGCCAGCGCGTCCAGCTTGGGGCCCATGCCGTCGCCAAAATTCAGGCGCAGGTGGGTTTCCCCCATCCGGCGGGCGGTGACGGCCATCCCGGCAAAGGCAAAGCGTGGCGCGGGCGAGCCTGCACCAAAGGGGCCCGCCTCTTCCAATTGTTCGACCAATCGGTGGGTTGCGGCACCGGGCATCAACAGGCCATCCAGTTTCAGATCGGCCGGTCCGCCTGCGCCAGCACCCTGACGGGCCAGCAGGTCGCCCAGACGGGCCATCGCGGCGTCCAGCTTGTCGCGCGCCACGGTCAGACCGGCGGCCATCTTGTGACCGCCGCCCTTGATCAGCAGCCCTTCGGCGGCCACCCGGTGAATCGCGGCCCCCAGATCGACGCCGTGGACCGACCGGCCCGATCCCTTGCCTTCGCCGCCATCCAGCCCGATCACGACGGCGGGGCGGTTCGTCGCCTCTTTCAGCCGGGCCGCGACAATGCCGACCACGCCCGGATGCCAGCCTTCGCCCGCAGCCCAGACCAGCGGGCCATCCAGCCCGCGCGCGCTGGCCTGTTCAAGGGCGGCATCGCGGACCCGCATCTCGATCTCGCGCCGTTCGGTGTTCAACTCGTCCAGACGTTCGGCCAGGGCACGCGCCTCGTGTTCGTCGGTGCAGCACAGCAATCGCGCGCCAAGATCGGCCGCGCCGATCCGCCCGCCCGCATTGACGCGCGGCCCCAAAAGGAAGCCCAGCGCATAGCAGGTGGGGGCGGTGTCCATCCGCGCCACATCCGCCAGCGCCTTCAGCCCGATCCGTTCGCGCCGCGCCATCACCTTCAGCCCCTGCCGCACCAGCGCGCGGTTGACCCCGATCAGCGGGGCCACATCGGCCACGGTCGCCAGCGCCACCAGATCAAGCAGCGCCATCAGGTCCGGCCCTGCGATGCCATCGCCCCGCAGTTGGCGGTTCGCCTCGACCAGCATCAGGAACACGACCGACGCTGCGCACAGATGGGCCAGCGATCCGTCTTCGTCTTGCCGGTTGGGGTTCACCACCGCCAGGGCGGGCGGCAGTACGTCGCCGCCAAGGTGGTGGTCCAGCACCACCACATCCGCCGCCAGCGCGGCAGCGGCGATGGGTTCGAACGACAGCGTGCCGCAATCGACACAGATGATCAGATCGTGGACGGCGGCAAGCGCGGCCATGGCGGGCACGTTCGGGCCATAGCCTTCGTCGATCCGGTCAGGGATGTACAAGGTCGCATCGCGCCCCATCGTGCGCAGCCACAGGATCAGCAGCGCCGCCGACGAACCGCCATCCACATCGTAATCCGCAAAGACGGCGATGCGCTGGCCATCCTTGACCGCACGCAGGAACCGCGCGGCGGCAAGGCCCATGTCCTTTAGCCGCAACGGATCGGGCAAAAGATCCCGCAAGGCCGGGGCAAGGTAGGTGGCCGCCTCGGCCGGGGCCACGCCACGTTTGACCAGCGTCAGGCACAGGGCCAGTGGCAGGCGGGTCTGTTGCGCCATCGCCTCGGCCAGACGGTCCTCTTCCAGCGACGGCCCGACCCAGCGGCGGCCCGTCAAAGAGGTTTCGACATTCAGGAAAGCGCGTTCCGTCATACCCACCGGATGCCGCAAAGGCGGGCAGGCTTCAAGCACCTGCCGGTCTTTTCTTTGCACAAATACTCAGACCCGGCTGCGGCGGGGCGGGACGGCGTCACTTAACCGGGCTGCGATAGGTCATCCGGCGGACCGATCCGGTTTTGGACCGCATCAGGATCGTTTCGGTGGTGAAATGCCCGATCTCGCGCTTGATCCCGGCCAGCAGGCTGCCATCCGTCACGCCGGTCGCGGCAAAGATCACGTCGCCGCGCACCAGATCGTCGCGGGTGTAGACGCGTTCAAGGTTCTGGATGCCCGCCTTGCGGGCACGGGCAATCTCGTCTTCGTTGCGGAACAGCAGCTTGCCAAAGAACTGGCCGCCCATGCATTTCAACGCGGCGGCTGCCAGAACACCTTCGGGTGCGCCGCCCGATCCCATATACATGTCGATCCCCGTCACATCGGGTTCGGCGCAGTGCATGACACCTGCCACATCGCCATCGGTGATCAGCCGGATCGCCGCGCCGGTCGACCGGATTTCCGCAATCAGCGCCTCGTGCCGGGGGCGTTCCAGCACGCAGACGGTGATATCTTCGGTGGAGCATCCCTTTGCCGCGGCAAGGGCGGACACCCGTTCGGACGGCGACATTGCCAGCGTGACGGTGCCGGGCTTGAACCCCGGTCCGATGGCCAGCTTTTCCATATAGACGTCCGGCGCGTGCAACAGGGTGCCGCGCGGGGCCATGGCGATCACGGTCAGGGCGTTCGGCATGTCCTTTGCCGTCAGCGTGGTGCCTTCAAGCGGGTCAAGGGCGATGTCCACGGCGGGACCGTTGCCGGTGCCCACCTCTTCGCCGATGAACAGCATCGGTGCCTCGTCGCGTTCGCCTTCGCCGATCACCACGACGCCTGCGATATCCAGCAGGTTCAACTGGTCGCGCATGGCGTTGACCGCCGCCTGATCCGCCGCCTTTTCATCGCCGCGCCCGATCAGCCGGGCCGAGGCCAGTGCCGCCGCCTCGGACACGCGGGCAAGGCCCAGTGACAGAAGGCGGTCCTGAAATTCCTGTGCGTCGGCCATGATCAGCGCGGTCTCCCTGAAAGTCTGTTCCGCCCCCCTTAACGATGGTGCCAACGGGCGGCAAGCGTGGTGGCGCTAACAGCGGCGTGCATCAGCCATATGACGGGCGGGCAGGGGTCAGAGCTCTTCGATGCGGATCGCCACGGGATCACCGACCAGAACGCCGGTCGCGCCGAAACGGGCCATGGCGTGGGCGATGTCGTCGCTGGTGGCCTTGTGCGTCACGATCAGGACCGGGGCCTGTGATCCCTGATGGCCGTATTGGCGCATCCGGTCGATCGAGATGCCCGCCTCGCCCAGAGAGGTGGCGATTTTCGCCAAAGCGCCTGGTTTATCAAGCAGGGTCATCCGCAGGTAATAGGCCGCAGGCGTTGCCGTCCGCGCGGCAATAGGGGCCGCAAGGGTCGCGGCCGGTCTGCCAAAGGTCGGGATGCGGATGCCGCGCGCAAGATCAATCACGTCGGCCATGACGGCGCTGGCCGTCGGGCCCATGCCGGCACCCGGCCCGCGCAGCACGATCTGCCCGACGCTGTCACCTTCCAGCACGACCATGTTGGTGCCGCCGGGCAACTGCCCAAGCGGGCTGTCTGCGGGCACAAGGCAGGGGGTCATGCGCTGTTCCAGCCCACGCCCCGACATTTGCGCGACACCTAGCAGCTTGATGCGGTATCCCATGTCCGCCGCCAGACGGATATCATCGATGGACACGTTCCCGATGCCTTCCAGTTCAACCGCGTCAAAGCTGACACGGGTGCCAAAGGCGATAGAGGCGAGCAATGACAGCTTGTGACCAGCATCAATGCCGCCCACATCCAGAGTCGGGTCTGCTTCAAGATAGCCCAGCTGCCGGGCCTCTTCGAACACGGTGTCATAAGGCAGGCCGGCGCTTTCCATCCGGGTCAGGATATAGTTGCAGGTGCCGTTCATCACGCCCATGACGCGGCGGATCTGGTTGGCGGCCAGCCCTTCGGTCAGGGCCTTGATCACCGGGATGCCGCCTGCAACCGCCGCCTCGAACCGGATGGCCAGACCGGCGGCTTCGGCAGCCTCGGCCAGCGCCTGCCCGTGGTGGGCCAGCAGGGCCTTGTTGGCGGTCACGATATCCTTGCCCGATGCGATTGCGGCCTCGGTAGCGGCTTTGGCGGGGCCGTCATGGCCGCCCATCACCTCGATGAAGACATCGACGTCGTCACGTTGGGCAAGGGCGACCGGGTCCGTTTCCCACGCGTAGGCGGACAGGTCGGCGTCGCGGTTCTTGGTGCGGTCACGGGCAGATACGGCGGTGATCACCACGGCGCGCCCCGTACGGGCTGCGATCAGATCGGCATGGGTCTGCACGATCTTGACCACGCCGATGCCAACCGTGCCAAGACCGGCAAGACCAAGACGCAAGGGGGACGGCATGGGAAACCTCAGGATAGGGCGATGTTCCCGCCCTGTTATCCGTTTGCCGCTGGCCTTGCAACGCAAGGCGGCACGGATCAGCGCTGCGCTTCGGCCTTGGCGCGCAAGGCATCCGCCTGTGCCCGCAAAACCGCCGCCTCGTCTGTCGTCGGGGCGGTTTGGACCGCCGCCAGTATTTGCGACATCGGCAGCAATTCGGGCGCGGGAAAGGCGTCATCCGATGCGGGCAACGGTGCGCAGGCCGCCACAAGCAGCAAGACCAGCATCAGGACATCGGGCACGCGCATCGGTTGCCTATTGGTCAGGACAGCGCATCCTAGACCGGCGCGGGATCAAGGGGAACCCGGCACAGATCAATGTGCGGGCCGGATGAAGGTGCCATTCTTCAGGTCGGCCATCGCCTGGCGCAATTCAGCCTGCGTGTTCATCACGATGGGTCCGTGCCACGCCACGGGTTCCTGAATGGGTGCGCCGGAAATCAGCAGGAAGCGCACGCCGTCCGGCCCGGCCTTGACCGTCACCTCGTCACCGGTGCCAAAGCGGATCAGGGTGCGGTCGCCAGACAGATCGCGGATGTTCACCTCTTCGCCGTTGACCTCTTTTTCCAGCAACACGCCCTGGGGGCGGCTCGCGTCGCGGAATTTCGCGGACCCGTCAAAGACATAGGCAAAGGCGCGACGGTAGGTGTCGATCTTGAACGTCTTCTTGCGCAAGGGCGGCACATAGATATCCAGATATTGCGGATCGGCCGCAATGCCATCAACGGGGCCGGTCTTGCCCCAGAACGACCCCACGATCACCTTCACGATGGTGCCGTCGTCGTCCATGATTTCGGGAATGTCCTTGCCCTTGACGTCCTGATAGCGCGGGGCGGTCATCTTCAGATCGCGCGGAAGGTTGGCCCACAACTGAAAGCCGTGCATCTGACCCTTGCCGTTTCCTTTGGGCATTTCCTGATGCAGGATGCCGGAACCGGCCGTCATCCACTGCACGTCGCCCCCGCGCAGCGTGCCCCGGTTGCCCAGACTGTCGCCATGTTCCACCGATCCGGCCAACACATAGGTGATCGTCTCGATCCCCCGGTGCGGATGCCAGGGAAATCCGCGCAGATAATCGCGCGGGTCTTCATTGCGAAAGTCGTCAAACAGCAAAAAGGGGTCAAGCTCTTCGGGATTGTGGAAGCCAAAGGCACGGTGCAGGTGGACACCCGCCCCTTCCATCGTGGGTTGCGCGCGGACTTCGGACAGGACGGGGCGCAGTGACATCGGGGTTCCTTCCACGGCTGGATTGCCTGCCGAAGATAGGCCCGTCATGCCGCGCAGACAACAGGACGCCCGCGCGCGCCACCTGTGTGCTGCCGCACAGGGGGCCGGGTCAATCGACCCCTGTTTGCCCTGCGGTCGGGCCGGTTTCGTCCGGGGTTGGCGGCGGGGTGCCGTCGCCCGCAGGTGCCTCGGGCAGAAGCACCGCCATCTCGACCTTTGGCACAAACCGCGGGCGGGTCACGATGAACTCTTCAAACACCGTATCCCCGATGCCCAGATTGAACGGCGGAGTATAGGCGAGCCTGGTTTCCACCAGCACGACGGAATCGCCGTCCGCCATGGTCGGGATCCGGGTTGACAGGTCGGCCACGCCGCCTGCGCCCAAGGCGGGCAGGTTGACCTGGTCATTGCTGTGTGACCACAGGACACTGTACCCGACAAGTTCGGTCCAGACGATGCTGGTCACCCGCAGTGCGACCGGATCGTTGCGCTGCGCCAGATAGCCAAGCACGGTTTCCATGCCGTCAAGATACCCGACGTCAATCGGGGCCATCTCTCTGGACAACAGGTCGGACAGGGTATGGCTGGCCTTCTGAACGCTGTTTTGCGCGCGGTAGATGTCCCAATACCCATACAGCGCGGCAAAGGCCCAGATCAGCAGCGGCAGGACCAGCACCGTTTCGGCAGTCAGTGATCCTGCCTCGGCCCGAACAAAGCGGTTCAGCGTGGAATGACGTTTCATCTTGCCCATCCCTAGACCGGCTCGTTGACATAGGCCGACACCGCCACCAGCCCATATCCGCCCAGACTGTCCTGCGGCAGGCCAAGGGCCAGACCGGTGGTCGGAAACAGCGCGTCGATGACGATACAGGCGCGCACCAGCATCAGATCGTTCTGTTGACCGATCTCCACCTGCATCACAGGGGCAACCGTGGCGGCGCGATCAATGCAGGTGGATTGGGTGGTCGGCAGGGTCCAGCTTTCACGGCTGATCCGGCGCAGTTCCAGCAGAAGCGCACCTTCGCACCCGACCAGCGGCGAGGCGCGGCTGCAAATCTCGGTCTTCAGCACGTCATGGGAGGGGGCCGTGAAATGACCCAGCCGCAATTCACGCATGGTCGCATCCACGGCCCGGTCCAAAAGAACCATGCGCGTCATCAGCAAACCGGATTCCAGCCCCGCCATGAAAAGCGTCAGAACGACCGGGACCACGATCACGAATTCGATGGTCGCCGTGCCTGCCGTCTGGTGCCAGAAGCGGCGCAAAGTGTCGGGGCATTTCATTGCGTCAACCTTAGCCGGATGATGTTTGAGGCGATGGAGGAAAAGGCGCTTTCAATCTCAAGCCCGCTTGCGTCGAAATAATGCGCGATGGAACTGGCGCAGGATTGCAACTGCGCCTTGCCGTCATCGTCGGCTTCGAACGCTACCGAATAGACAAGGATGCCTTTCGCCTTGGCGGCGTCGCACAGGTTGTCCAGCCGGATGTTCATGTTGGCCTTTGAGACGGTCGTGCTGAACTGGTTCATGTACCACGCATAGCGCCCCTGCATCGTGCGCCCGTCGACAAGGTTGGGACGGCCGAACAACTGCCAGGCCACCCATTTCATCCGGGCGCGTTCCCAGACCTGCGGCCAGGTAAATTGTGTGGCCCCCGTCAGCCCTTCGGCCAGCGTAACCCGCCACCCGCCAAGGTGGGGCATCCAGTATTTCGCAGGTTGGCTTCGGGTGGGCCAATGCAGGCTCATGCCTTGCAGGGTGCGGGTCACACCGCCTGTGGTTTCGGTGTAGGTGCCCCCATAGATCGGCGACAGGCCGCTGCGGGCGTTCACCGTGTCGGACGGCTGATTTTCGCCATCCGTCATCAGCACGACGGCCTTCAGCACATCGGCGGCGTCATAGGCGTGTGGTCGCCCCGACATTTCGGCACTGACCTTGCCCGCGCCGATCAAGCTGGTGGTCAGCCCTTGGGTCGACGGGTCCAGCAGGCCCACACCCCATTTCATGCCGACATCGATAGAAGTGTGCCCTACCGGGATCAGCGCGTCGATCCGGGCATGAAGGGCCGCTTCGTCATTGCTGAACGCCTCGACATAGGTTTCCTGTTCGGGCTGGCAGAACATGCCAGAGTAATACCCGTCCGCGTCCTGATAGGGCGGGGGCATGTCTTCCTTGGTATTGGTGTACAGGTTTGCGTCCGGGTTGATCGTATCGGCCCAAGCAAAGGTGTCGGCAAAGGCGGCCTGCGGATAGCTGGTCGCCATGTTGATCGTCGTGGTCACCAGATTGGTGGTGCCGTCCTTGGTCGTATATTGTGCTGCGGGCAGGTCGATGCAGAACGCCTCGGGCTTGCCGTGGGTGTCGGTGGTTGAAAACGCGGCAAAGGCGTCCGGGCCAAGGTTCACCTGCCCGTTGTAAGGGATCAGGTTGATCGACACGCGATCGGGGCCGATGTTGACCATCATCGCGGTAACGAAATCCTTTGCCGCGATCTTGAGGTTTTCAAGCTTTGTGATGCTGCCGGAGCTGGGCGCCTCGGCCATCGAACCGGACACGTCCAGAACCAGCGAAATTTCCACATCGCTTTTCTTTTGTTCCGCCGTCGCTGACGCATATGCGCTTAGCCCGCCCTGACCCATCAACTGCACGAAAAGGGGCGGCACCGTCGTTCCCGCCATCGCCGTGACCGACCGATAGTCCGATGTAAGGTCAACCCCGGTGATGCCATCCTGTTCGGTCTGCACGTCCGTGGTGTTCAGCAGGCCATCAAGACCCGCCTTGGCGAAATAGTCAGTCAGGACGTCGATGGGATCAAGCGGCTGGTTCAGGCTGGCGGCGGCAAGAACGCCTCGGTCCAGTGTCTGCTGAATTTCAGTCCGGGCTTTTTCCTGCCGCATCAGATCGATGGACAGGCCCCCGATCATCATCATCGTCAAGGACAGCAGAACACCAAAGACGACCATGTTGCCGTCTTCGTTGCGCATAAATCGGCGCAGTCTGGCCGCGTACAAGGCCGCTACTCGCATCACACTGTTCCGTTCACCATGGCAGGGGAAACAATCCCCCGCCGCACCCATCACTGTTCGCATGCTTAACGGGAGGTGAAGGCAGGACTGTGGCGCGAATTCAGCAAAACGGCAGCGCGCGCTTCGCAATCGGATCAAAAAGCGGGCATGGTGGGGCAATATTAACCTTTGGCATGGCACATTCTGCGCTAAAGGTTGTGCAGCGCGAAAGACCGCGCCGCTTTGGGAGGAGCTTGCATGCACGTCACCGGGGAACCGAGTTTCCGCGAATCCGTGGATCTGATGTTCAATCGCGCCGTGCGGTTGATGGATCTCAGTCCGGGGTTGGAGCAGAAGATCCGCGTCTGCAATTCGACCTACACGGTCCGCTTCGGGGTGCGCCTGCGCGGCAAGATCGAGACGTTCACCGGCTATCGGTCCGTTCATTCGGAACACATGGAGCCGGTCAAGGGCGGCATCCGCTATTCCCTTGGTGTCAATCAAGACGAGGTAGAGGCGCTGGCCGCCCTGATGACCTATAAATGCGCGCTGGTCGAAACGCCTTTCGGTGGATCAAAAGGGGGCCTGTGCATCGATCCCCGCGCGTGGGACGAACATGAACTGGAACAGATCACCCGCCGCTTTGCCTATGAGTTGATCAAGCGCGACCTGATCCATCCCGCGCAGAACGTGCCCGCGCCGGACATGGGCACCGGGGAACGGGAAATGGCGTGGATCGCCGACCAGTATGCCCGGATGAACACCACCGACATCAACGCCAAGGCCTGCGTGACCGGCAAGCCGCCCCACGCCGGCGGCATTCAGGGCCGGGTGGAGGCGACGGGTCGCGGCGTGCAATACGCCTTGCGCGAATTCTTTCGCCATGCCGAGGACAAGGCCGCCGCCCGATTGACCGGCGATCTGGACGGTAAGCGCATCATCGTGCAGGGCCTTGGCAACGTGGGCTATCACGCCGCCAAATTCCTGTCCGAGGAAGATGGCGCAAAGATCATCGCCATCATCGAACGCGACGGCGCACTGACATCCGACACAGGTCTGGACGTCGAGGATATCCGCCAATGGATGGCCAAGCATGGCAGCATCAAGGGCTATCCCGGTGCCACCTATGTCGAAGACGGGGCCGCCGTTCTGGAGGCTGACTGCGATATCCTGATCCCTGCCGCGCTTGAAGGGGTGATCCATCTGGATAATGCCCCCCGCATCAAGGCCCCGCTGATTATCGAGGCGGCAAATGGCCCCATCACCTTTGGTGCCGACGAAATCCTGCGCCAGCGCGGGACCGTGATCGTCCCCGACATGTTTGCCAACGCGGGCGGGGTGACGGTCAGCTATTTCGAATGGGTCAAGAACCTGTCCCACATCCGCTTCGGCCGGATGCAGCGCCGCGCAGAAGAGGCGCGGTCGCGCCTGATGGTCGAAGAACTGGAACGCCTGTCCGCCGATCAGCACCTTGGGTGGGAACTGTCGCCCGGCTTCAAGGAAAAGTTCCTGCAAGGGTCGGACGAACTGGCACTGGTGCGGTCGGGTCTGGATGACACCATGCGCACCGCCTATCAGGCCATGCGCGAGGTCTGGCATGGCCGCAACGACGTAGGCGATCTGCGGGTGGCGGCCTATATCGTGGCCATCAGCCGGGTTGCGGCATCCTATCGGTCAAAGGGGCTGTAATCGCACCGATCTCGCGCTGTGACTGCGACAAACCGACATTCCTTGTCGCAACGGGCAATGGCATGTCGGGACCGGGGTTGCATCCTCGGCCCCGACGCGCTTGATGTCAGGCGTCACGATCGGGATGGATGCGATGCGGTATTCGGGCTTCAGGGTCATAACCGAAGGTCTTTTCGGGAACAAAGGGTGGAAGCCCGCATGGCGCGATCCGGCGCCGAAGGCCGACTATGACGCGATCATCATCGGGGGCGGCGGGCACGGGCTGGCCACCGCCTATTACCTTGCGAAAAACCATGGCCTGACCAACATTGCCGTTCTGGAAAAGGGCTATCTCGGGTCCGGCAACATCGGGCGCAACACCACAATCGTGCGCGCCAACTATTTCCTTCAGGGCAACTCCGAATTCTACAGCCATTCGATGAAGCTGTGGGAGGGGATGGAAGCCGACCTGAACTACAACGTGATGCATTCGCAGCGTGGGCTGATCAACCTGTTCCATTCCGACGGTCAGCGCGATGCCTTTGTGCGCCGCGGCAACATGATGATCAATCAGGGCGATGATGCGATCCTGCTGGACCGGGACGGGGTGCGCGAACATCTGCCCTATCTCGATTTCGAGCAGACGCGTTTTCCCATCTATGGCGGCCTGCTTCATCCACGCGGCGGAACGGCGCGGCATGATGCTGTTGCCTGGGGCTATGCGCGCGGGGCGGACCGGCGGGGCGTCGATCTGATCCAGAATTGCGAAGTGACCGGCATCGACATCGAAAACGGCCGGGTGACCGGTTTGCAGACCACGCGCGGGGCGATCCGCGCGAAAAAGGTCGGCATGGTCGTAGCAGGTCGGTCGTCGCAGGTGGCGGCGATGGCGGGGATGCGCCTGCCGATCGAATCCCACATCCTTCAGGCCTTCGTGACCGAGGGGTTGAAGCCCGTCATCGACCACGTCATCAGCTTTGGCATGGGGCACTTTTACATCAGCCAGTCCGACAAGGGCGGATTGGTCTTTGGAGGCGATCTGGATTTCTACGCGAGCTACGCGTCGCGCGGCAACCTGCCGATGGTCGAACATGTGATGGAGGCGGGCATGACCCTGATGCCGATGATCGGCCGGGCCAAGGTGCTGCGATCCTGGGGCGGCATCATGGACATGACGCCAGACGGATCCCCCATCATCGACAAGACCCATATCGACGGGCTGTTTGTCGATTGCGGCTGGAACTACGGCGGGTTCAAGGCCGTGCCTGCATCCGGCTGGTGCATGGCGCATCTGATGGCCACGGGCGACACGCACCCCGTCGCCGCCCGTTTCAAGCTGAACCGTTTCGCGACCGGCCATATCCTCGACGAGGAAGGCACCGGGTCGCAACATAACCTGCACTGAAGGCCCCAGACATGCGCATCACATGCCCCCTATGCGGCCCCCGCGACCGGCGCGAGTTTCACTATTACGGCGCGGACGATTACCTGAACCGCCCCGCCCCCGATGCCCCTGCGCAGGAGTGGGACGATTATCTGCACCTGCGTGACAACCCGGCGGGCGTCACCAATGATCTTTGGTATCACGACATGGGCTGTTCCAGCTGGCTGCGGGTCACGCGCAACACGGTGACGCACGAGATTCTGGCTGTGACGGCCGTCGCAGACCGGGGCGTTTCGGCATGAGGGTTCCATCCATAGGCCAGATCGACCGCAGCCAACCCCTGCGTTTCCGCTTTGACGGGCGCGAGATGACGGGCTTTGCGGGTGACACACTTGCCTCGGCGCTGATGGCGAACGGGGTCAAGGTCGTGGGGCGCAGTTTCAAATACCACCGCCCGCGCGGCATCCTGACCGCAGGGTCGGAAGAGCCGAACGCAATGGTCGAAATCGTGGAAGGCAACCAGCAGACGCCCAACACGCGCGCCACGATACAAGAGTTGTTTGACGGACTGACCGCCCGCAGTCAGAACCGCTGGCCGTCGCTGCGGTTTGACATGATGGCGGTCAACGATCTGGCCGCCCCGTTCCTGAGCGCGGGTTTCTATTACAAGACCTTCATGTGGCCGCGTGCGTTCTGGGAACGGCTGTATGAACCCATCATCCGCCGCGCGGCGGGTCTGGGCAGCCTGTCCGGCCTGCATGACGAAGGCGCATACGAAAAGGCCTATGCCTTTTGCGATGTGTTGGTCATCGGTGCGGGACCGACCGGCCTGATGGCCGCATTGACCGCCGCACTGGCCGGGGCGGATGTCATTCTGGCGGACGAAGACAGCCAGATGGGGGGCCGTCTGCTGGCCGACACCACGCGCATCGACGGCCAACCGGGCGCGCAATGGGCGAACGGCGTTCTGGCCGAACTGCGCGCCATGCCCAACGTGCGCCTGATGACCCGCACCACCGTGACCGGGGCTTATGACGACGGCACCTTTGGCGCGCTGGAACGGGTGGGTCTGCACCTTGCCCCGCAGCCCGATCTGCCGCGCGAATGTTTCTGGCGCATCGTGGCGGGGCAGTCGATCCTGGCCGCCGGTGCGCTGGAGCGTCCGTTGGCCTTTCCCGACAACGACCGCCCCGGAATTCTGCTGGCGGGCGCTGTGCGCGCCTATCTGAACCGCTGGGGCACTGTTCCCGGCCAACGCATCACGCTGGTCGCCAACAACGATGCCGCCCGCGCCACCGCCCGTGATCTGATGGCCGCCGGGGTCACCGTTGCCGCGATTCTGGACACACGCGCCGATGCGTCTGTGATCGAGGATTGCCCGGTCTATCTGAACGCCACCATCACGGAAACGAGGGGGCGTCACGGGCTGACGGGCATCACCGTTGCCCACGCAAAGGGGACGGCGGTGATCGAGACGGATTGCCTTGCCATGTCGGGCGGCTGGAACCCGTCTGTGCATCTGGCCTGTCATCACAATGGCCGCCCTGTCTGGCGCGACGATATCGCGGCGTTTGTGCCGCCGCCGAACGCCGTGCCCCGCATGATCCCGGCAGGGGCGGCGAACGGTGACTTTTCCACCCATGCCTGCCTGACCGCAGGCCGCGCAGCCGCACAGCACGCGCTTGCCGCATTGGGTAAATCCGCCGACGACGTGGCCCTGCCACAGGCCGAAGACGCGCCCTATGCCATCACGCCATTCTGGCAGGCGCCGGATGCAAAGGGGCGCCAATGGCTCGACTTTGCCAATGACGTGACGACCAAGGATGTCCGGCTGTCGGCGCAGGAAAACTTTGCCTCGGTCGAACATATGAAGCGGTACACGACCCAAGGGATGGCACCCGATCAGGGCAAAAACTCCAACGTCGGAGCGCTGGCGGTGCTTGCCGATGCCACGGGGCGCGGTATTCCGCAGACCGGCACGACCACCTACCGCCCCCCCTATACCCCCGTTTCCATCGCCGCGATGGGGGCGGGTGGCCGTGGCGCAGGCTTTGCCCCGCAGCGGTTCATGACCTCCGATCAGGCCAGTCGCGACCGGGGTGCCCCGATGATAGAGGCAGGGCTGTGGTATCGCCCCAGCTATTTCCCCAAACCCGGCGAAGCGACCTGGAAAGAGGCGTGCGACCGCGAGGTGACGATGGTCCGCACCACCCTTGGCGTGGCCGACGTGTCCACCCTCGGCAAGATCGACATTCAGGGCCGTGACGCCGCGCGTTTCCTTGACCTCGTTTACACCAACACCTTTTCCACCCTGCCGGTGGGCCGTGTCCGATATGGGTTGATGTTGCGCGAAGACGGGCATGTGCTGGATGATGGCACCACAGCGCGTCTGGGCGAAAACCACTACCTGATGACCACCACCACTGCGGCTGCGGGTCTGGTCATGCGACACCTGGATTTCGTATATCAGGCGTTTTGCGCCACCTGGGACGTGCGGTTCGTTTCGGTCACGGAATCCTGGGCGCAGTTCGCCATTGCGGGCCCGCAATCGCGGGCATTGCTGGCGACGCTGCTGGATGCCCCCACTGACCTGCCCTTCATGGGGGTGATGCCGATCACCCTTGGCGGCATCGCTGCACGGCTGTTCCGCATCTCGTTCAGCGGGGAAGAGGGCTACGAAATCGCCGTCCCCACCCGCTATGGCGAGGCGTTGTTTCGCGACCTTTTGGCGCGGGCAGAAACCATGGGCGGCGGCCCCTACGGGATGGAGGCGCTGAACGTCCTGCGCATCGAAAAGGGGTTCATCACCCACGCCGAGATTCATGGCCGAACCACCGCCTTTGACATCGGCATGGAAAAGATGGTTAGCGCGAAAAAGGACTGCATCGGCAAGGCCGCCGCTGCCCGCCCCGGCATGATCGGGGCAGACCGCGAACAGCTTATCGGTCTGCGCGGCTTGAACGGCGCGATCTTGACCGCAGGCGCGCATCTGTTCATTCCGGGCGACACCGTGCGGCGAGAAACCGATCAGGGCTATGTCACCTCTGTCGGCTGGTCGCCGACGCTGAACGCCTCGCTTGGCCTGGCGTTTTTGAGAAACGGGCGGGCGCGGCATGGCGAGAATATTCGCCTGGTCGATCACCTGCGCGGCGTCGATGTGCTGTGCGAGGTGACCGATCCGGTGTTCCACGATAAGGAAGGGACCAAGCTTCGTGCCTGAACTCATCGCGAAATCCGCCCTGGCCGGGCAGCCCCCCCTTACGCTTGCAGGTCTGACGCTGGCCGAGGTGCACCCCGGCCCGATCACATCGGTCGCACCGTTTCCAGGGCAGGCCGATGCCGTGGCGCACATGCTGAAACCGCTGGGTCTGAGCTTTCCCGCGCCCAACCGTGTCGTGTCCAAGGACGATGCGCGGTTGGTTTGGGCGGGGCGCGATCTGGCCTTTCTGATCGGCGCACCCGCCCCCGACGGTTTGGCCGCCCATGCGGCCCTGACCGATCAGACGGACGGATGGGCCACCCTGTCCTTGGCGGGCACGAACGTCATCGCGGCGCTGTCCCGGCTGGTCCCCATCGACCTGCGGACGGTGGAACCGGGCGGCACCGCCCGCACCGCGCTGAACCACATGCAAGTGATCCTGATCCACAGCGGACCCGACAGCTTTGACATCATGGTGTTCCGGTCGATGGCGCGCACCGCATGGCATGAACTGCACGCGGTTTTGACGGCCTTGAACGCCCGCGCCGCCCTGACCTGAACGCCCTGATTTCACCTGGCACAAATATCCTGGCGGGTCCGGTGGTGAAACCCCCGGGCGGTCGGCCCCAAGACTGGACTCTTGCCCCCCTGCACCTGATATAAAGCCACATGTCCCTTCCGCATGGCTTTCTTGACGAATTGCGCACCCGCGTCTCGCTGTCCTCGGTCGTTGGCCGCAAGGTCACTTGGGACATGCGCAAGTCGAACCTTGGCAAGGGCGACATGTGGGCGCCGTGCCCGTTCCATCAGGAAAAATCCGCCAGCTTTCACGTCGATGACCGCAAGGGCTATTACTATTGCTTTGGCTGCCATGCCAAAGGCGATGCCGTCACCTTTGTGAAAGAATCCGAAAACGTCGGCTTCATGGAGGCGGTGGAGATTCTGGCGCGCGAGGCGGGGCTTCAGATGCCCGCGCGCGATCCGAAAGCAGTGGAAAAGGCGGACCGCCGCACCCTGCTGGTGCAGGTCATGGAAGAGGCGGTCAAATACTACCGTCTGCAACTGAAAACCGGGGCAGGGCAGGCGGCGCGCGATTATCTTGCCCGCCGCCGACTGACCCCGCAGGCTCAGGACCGTTGGGATATCGGCTTTGCCCCCGATGCGCGGCAGGGTCTGTTCCATGCCCTGACGCAAAAGGGCATCGCGTCCGATCTGATCGTCGATGCGGGGCTGTGCGCCAGACCCGACGACGGCGGCGCACCCTATGACCGTTTTCGCGGCCGCGTCATCTTCCCCATCCGCGATGGGCGTGGGCGCGCCATCAGTCTGGGTGGCCGCGCGATGGACCCGAACGCGCGCGCAAAATACCTGAACGGCCCGGAAACCGATCTGTTCGACAAGGGTCGCAACCTTTACAACCATGCCCCCGCGCGCGAGGCGGCGGGCAAGGGTAAACCCCTGATCGTGGCCGAAGGCTACATGGACGTGATCGCCCTGTCCGAGGCCGGATTTACCGCCACCGTCGCCCCCCTTGGCACCGCCGTGACCGAGGATCAGCTGCATCTTTTGTGGCGCATCCATAACGAGCCGATCATCGCACTGGATGGCGACACCGCCGGTATCCGCGCGGCGCTTCGGGTGATCGACCTTGCCCTTCCGCTGCTTGAGGCGGGAAAAGGCCTACGCTTTGCCATCCTGCCCACCGGGCTGGACCCTGACGATCTGATCAAGGCGCAAGGGGCCGCCGCCATGCAGCGTGTGCTGGATGACGCGCAACCGATGGTCAACCTGCTGTGGAAGCGCGAAACCGAAGGGCGCAATTTCGACAGCCCTGAACGCAAGGCGGCGCTGGAAAAGACCCTGCGCGCCGCCTTGAAACGCATCGTCGATCCGTCGATCCGGGGTCACTACGGTGAACAGATCAAACGGCTGTTGCTGGATCTGTTCGGCCAGACCCGCCCGCCGTTCAAACCCTTTCCGCGTGGCATCGCGCGCAAGGGGCAGCCGTTCCAGCCCGTGGCCCCGCTGTCCACCACCCGCACGTCCTTGTTGGCCCAAGGTGTTCCGGTCGAGGAAACGCTGCAAGAGGCGGTGATCCTTGCCACGCTGATCACCCATCCATCGCTGGTCCCATCCTTCGAATCCGCGTTGGAGCGTTTGGACATGGCAGGAGAGAACCACAACCTGATGCGCAACCTGATCCTGAACCACGCCGATGCGGACAATCTTCGCCAACAGATTGAAAAGGCTGCGCCCGCTGCGCTTGACGCGCTGTTTGCGCAACCCCATGTCACCAGCGCGCCACCCGTTCGCAATGTGGACGAGACCGAGTTCGCAATGCTGTGTCTGGCCGAGGCCTTGGCCAAGCTTGACGCCCGTCGCGGTGCCCGGCGCGAGATCGAGGAAGCGGTCGAGGATCTGTCCGGCGTGGCCGACGAAGGCTTGACCTGGCGGCTCAGTCAGGCGAACGAAGCACGCTTCCGGGCCGGTGCAGGGCCGCAGGCCAAATCGGGCGAATCGGTGATCGCCCCGAACGGCGTGGCGATGGATAAAGACGAACTGGACCGCTCCAGAAAGCTCTGGGAAAGCATTCAGTTTGAAAAAGGACCGCGAGGAAGCTAGGCAGAGCACGAAAAACCGACCGTTACGCCTTTCCCCCCGCGTGATTCGCGGTATTGATTCGATTTAGGCCCCAGCGATTCGCCCCCGCCCCCGAGGAGCACCCATGGCACTCAAAGAAAACGACGACGGCAAACCCGAAGAGCAGGACACAGACGTCTCGCTTGATATGAGTCAGGCCGCCGTCAAGAAGATGATCGCCGACGCGCGCGAGCGGGGCTACATCACCTATGACCAATTGAATACGGTTCTGCCGCCCGAACAGGTGTCGTCGGAACAGATCGAAGACGTGATGTCGATGCTGTCCGAAATGGGCATCAACGTGATCGAAGACGACGAGGCCGAAGAGGCCGAGCCCGGCGGTGAGTTGGTTGAGACGTCATCCACCTCTCGTGAAGTGGCGGTTGTGGGTGCCACGACCGAAACGCTGGACCGCACCGACGACCCGGTGCGGATGTACCTGCGCGAGATGGGCAGCGTCGAGCTGCTGTCGCGCGAAGGCGAAATCGCCATCGCCAAGCGGATCGAGGCCGGCCGCAACACCATGATCGCGGGCCTGTGCGAAAGCCCGCTGACCTTTCAGGCCATCACGATCTGGCGCGACGAACTGCTGAACGAAGACATCCTGCTGCGCGATGTCATCGACCTTGAGGCGACGTTTGGCCGGTCGCTTGATGGCGAAGAAGAGCTTGAAGGGCCGGGGATCGAGGACGTCGATGTGTCCGCCGCCCCCCGCCGCGCCACCTCGGCCGAGCCGGAGCTTGATGCCGACGGCAACCCGCTGATGCGCGCCGAAGAAGAAGACGACGAAGACGACGGCACCAACATGTCGCTGGCCGCCATGGAAGCCGCGCTAAAGCCGAAGGTGCTGGAAACGCTTGACCTGATCGCGCGCGATTACGTCAAACTGGCTGAAATGCAGGATCTGCGGATGACCGCGACCCTGAATGAAAAGTCGCGCTTTTCCGCCAATGACGAAGCGGCCTATCAGAAACTGCGGTCCGAAATCGTCGTGCTGGTGAATGAACTGCACCTGCACAACAACCGGATCGAAGCGCTGATCGACCAGCTTTACGGCATCAACCGCAAGATCATGGCGATCAATTCGAACATGGTAAAGCTGGCGGATGCCGCCCGCATCAACCGCCGCGAATTCATCGACGAATACCAGGGCTATGAATTGGACCCGACATGGGCCGACCGCATGGCCGCGAAAGCGGGCCGTGGCTGGCAGACCCTGATGGAGAAATCGCGCGACAAGGTCGAAGAACTGCGCGCTGAAATGGCGACCGTCGGTCAATATGTCGGCGTCGACATTTCCGAATTCCGCCGCATCGTCAATCAGGTCCAAAAGGGCGAGAAAGAGGCGCGGCAAGCCAAAAAGGAAATGGTCGAGGCGAACCTGCGTCTGGTCATCTCTATCGCCAAGAAATACACCAACCGCGGTCTGCAATTCCTTGATCTTATTCAGGAAGGCAACATCGGCCTGATGAAGGCCGTCGACAAGTTCGAATATCGGCGCGGCTATAAATTCAGCACCTATGCGACGTGGTGGATCCGTCAGGCGATCACGCGCAGCATTGCCGATCAGGCCCGCACCATCCGTATTCCGGTGCATATGATCGAAACGATCAACAAGCTGGTCCGCACGGGCCGGCAGATGCTGCACGAAATCGGGCGCGAGCCCACGCCCGAGGAATTGGCGGAAAAGCTGCAAATGCCACTGGAAAAGGTTCGCAAGGTGATGAAAATCGCCAAGGAACCGATTTCATTGGAAACGCCCATCGGGGACGAGGAAGACAGCCAGCTTGGCGACTTCATCGAAGACAAGAACGCTATTCTGCCGCTGGACAGCGCCATTCAGGAAAACCTGAAGGAAACCACGACCCGCGTGCTGGCCAGCCTGACCCCGCGCGAAGAACGGGTTCTGCGGATGCGCTTTGGCATCGGCATGAACACCGACCACACGCTGGAAGAGGTGGGCCAACAATTCAGCGTGACGCGTGAGCGCATCCGGCAGATCGAAGCGAAGGCGCTGCGGAAGTTGAAGCATCCGTCGCGGAGCAGGAAGTTGCGGAGTTTCCTGGATCAGTGAAATCTGGCGCCCTTCGGGGCGCCTTTTTATTTTTGGTGTATTATGTTGAAACTTACCCTTGATTGGAACTGCATTATCGAAGTGGAGGAAAATCGACCACAAGCCGCCTGTGTTGTCGATTTGGTTGATCGCCACAGGCGTGGTGAATTGGAAGTCGGATTGCTCGCGGCATCCGCGTCCGAAAATAATAGATCGAGAAGATTTCCCGGTAGCGCAAAGTTATTTAAGTTAAGAGTCGAAAATCTTGGCTGGGATGATTTGCCAATTGTACCGATGCCTGCAATTTTTGGATTAAGTTATTTTGATTTCTCGTTCTCTGTCGGCGATGCGGATGAATTTGAAAAGTCCATTCTAGCATTGTGGACAGCAATGTTTCCTAAAATTTCAAGAGACCCGGCTATACATCTAAAGAATGGTCAAATTCTGACCGACGAAAGTATCCAATCAGTCGAACTTTACAAATGGCGGAACGCTTGGTGCGATGTAATGTCCGCTTATTCACATATCCACGCCAAACGTGATGTCTTTGTTACGGCCAATACCCGAGATTTTCAGTCAAAGCGTGACCTGCTAAATCAGCTTGGCATGAAACATATCTGTTCGCCTGATCTAGCAAGGCAGTTGGTCGAATCTCTCCTTTTGAGCCGTTAGTTCCAATACTAAAGGGGCGCCAACCCTGCGAACACCGCCTTGTCTACCGCGCCACCGATACGGCACTGGAGGTTATCCAGTGCCGCTATCATTATTGAGGCCTCGCTAACCCAGTTCCGCCTTGAAGAACCCGATGGTGCGTTGCCATGCCAGTTCCGCCGCCTTTGCGTCATAGCGGGGCGTGGTGTCGTTGTGGAAACCGTGGTTCGCGCCTTCGTAGATATGCGCCTCGTACCGCACACCGGCGGCCTTTAGCGCGGCTTCGAACGCGGGCCAGCCTTCGTTCACGCGGGTGTCCAATTCGCCATAGTGGATCAGCAGCGGGGCCTTGATCCGCGCCACATCGGCGGGATCGGGCTGGCGGCCATAAAAGGGCACCGCCGCCGCAAGTTCGGGATAGGCCACGGCAGCGGCATTGGCGACGCCACCGCCATAGCAGAACCCGGTGATGCCCACGCGGCCCGTGCTGTCGGGGTCCACAAACATCGCCTCGACCGCGGCAAAGAAGTCGTTCATCAGTTTTTCAGGATCAACGGTCGACTGCAGTTCGCGCCCCTGATCATCGTTGCCGGGATAGCCGCCGACCGATGTCAGACCATCCGGCGCAAGGGCCAGAAAGCCCGCCTTGGCCAAGCGCCGGGTCACATCCTCGATATAGGGGTTCAGGCCACGGTTTTCATGGACGACCACCACCGCAGGCCAGGGTCCGTCGCCCGCTGGCGTCACGCGATAGGCGCGCACCTCTCCGTGGCCGTTTGGCGACGGGTACATCACATACTCTGCCGCAATCTCGGGGTCGTCCTCGGCCACCTGCTGGGCCAGCGCGTAATTCGGACTCATCATGCCCAGGATCGCCGCAGCTGTCAGGCCGCCGACCGCAAATTTGGCGGCCCCGTCCAGAAAGTCGCGCTTGGTGATCTTTCCGTGCGCGTAGAAATCGTACAGTTCCAACAGTTCGCGGTCGAAATCCTTTGCCGTCAGCCGTGTCATGGCACGCCTCCCCGATATCGTTTCCCTGTTGCGACCCCCCGGCCCAAGGAAAGGGTAGACCCCCCAGCGCCCCTGTCGTCTGACATTTGCGTGAACCGGACCTGAGTCACCCGCGCCACACCCTGTTGCCCTACATGCAGGGGTGTGAAATTCATACTGGCCCAATCCTGCCATGCCCCCCTATAGTCTGTGCAAACCACGGGGGCATACCCCCGGGCTTTGAGGCAGGAACGGAAATCATAAGCAAGGAGGGGGCCATGCGCTGCCCATTCTGCGGCAATATCGACACCCAGGTGAAGGACAGCCGCCCCGCCGAGGATCACGTCGCCATCCGGCGGCGCAGGTTCTGCCCGGCCTGCGGGGGCCGTTTCACCACCTATGAACGTGTGCAGTTGCGTGATCTTGTGGTCATCAAATCGTCCGGCAAGCGCGAAGATTTCGACCGCTCCAAACTGGAACGGTCGATCCGCATCGCGATGCAGAAGCGGCCCATTGATCCCGAACGCATCGACCAGATGATCAGCGGCATCGTGCGGCGGTTGGAAAGCCTTGGCGAAACCGACATCCCGTCAAAGGTGATCGGCGAGATCGTGATGGAATCCCTCGCCCGGATCGACACCGTCGGCTATGTGCGATTTGCCAGCGTTTACAAGAACTTCCAAGCGGCGGACGATTTTGACAAGTTTGTTTCGGAACTGCGCCCTTCAAGCGCCCCGGACGAGTGACCGACGAAGATCACATGATCCATGCCCTCGCGCTGGCGGCGCGTGGGTTTGGCCGCACCTGGCCCAATCCGGCGGTCGGCTGTGTCATCGTGCAAGGCAGCCGCATCGTCGGTCGGGGGTGGACCCAGCCGGGCGGGCGGCCCCATGCCGAAACGATGGCGCTTGCCCAAGCCGGGGATGCGGCGCGGGGGGCGACCGCCTATGTCAGCCTTGAACCCTGCGCGCATTACGGCAAAACCCTACCGTGTGCTGGCGCACTGATTGCCGCCGGTGTGGCGCGCGTCGTCACGGCGCTGACTGATCCTGATCCCCGCGTGGCAGGGCGGGGGCATGCGATTTTGCGCGGCGCAGGCATCAATGTCACCGAAGGCATCCTGACCGCGCAAGCAACCGCTGCAAATGCAGGTTTCCTGAAACGGGTCACCCAAGGCTTGCCGCTGGTGATGCTAAAGCTGGCAACGACGCTGGACGGTCGGATCGCCACGCAAGGCGGGGAATCGCGTTGGATCACCGGCCCACAGGCGCGCCGCGCCGTTCACGCGATGCGGCTGTGCCATGACGCGGTTCTGGTGGGCAGCGGCACGGCCTTGGCCGACGATCCCGATCTGACGGTGCGCGATCTGGGGTCCGGTCATCAGCCCGTCCGCATCGTCATCGACAGCACCCTGCGCCATTCGGCAGACAGCCGCCTTGGCCGGACGGCGGGGCAAAACCCGGTCTGGATGGTTCACACCGCCGCTGCCTCTGCCATGGCGCGCGATGCTTGGGCAAAGACCGGCGCGCGTCTGATCGAGGCGCCGACACGGGACGGCCATGTCGATCTTGACGCAGCGATGCGGCTGTTGGCTCAGGGTGGCCTGACGCGGATATTCTGCGAAGGGGGCGCAACGCTTGCGGCCGGGTTGATCCGTGCAGGGCTTGTCGACCGTCTGGCGCACTTCACCGCCGGCGTGATGATCGGTGCCGAAGGGCAAGCGGCCCTTGGCTCGTTGGACGTGATGGCGCTGAAAGAGGCCCCGCGCGCGCGCCTGCTGTCGGTGCAGACGGTCGGCCCGGACACGCTGACGCATTGGTCGTTTTGAACCAATGAAAGAAACGGGGCGCAACGGCCCCGTCCAGATGCCTACCAATGCCCGGTGTTGCCCATGCTTTTCCACGGTTCCGCCGGGGGCAGTGAGTCACCCTTTTGCAGCAACTCGATCGAGACATTATCGGGCGAGCGGACAAAGGCCATGTGCCCATCCCGGGGCGGGCGGTTGATCGTCACGCCATTGGCCAGCAAATGCGCGCACAGCGCATAGATGTCGTCCACGGCATAGGCAAGGTGGCCAAAGTGACGGCTGTCTGACGGCAGCCCAGCATCGCCATCCCAGTTGTAGGTTAGTTCCACCGGCGTTTCAGGCTGGTCCGGGCCTGCCATGAACACCAATGTGAACCGGCCCCCTTCGTTGTCGATCCGCCGCGTCTCTTCCAGACCAAGCAGGCGAAAGAACGCCATCGTCTTTTCCAGGTCCAATACCCGGATCATGGTGTGCAAATATCTGATTGCCATGCCGCATCTCCCTATCTGTGCGGTCAAAGACTAGCACCGAACGGGGCAAAGGGCAGGGGGGTCAGAAGTTGGACCGGATCGAAATCCCCACACCAAGATCGCGGCTGTCATGCAGGGCGATGTTGGACCGCGTGTCCGACGCGCTGAATTCGATCATCGGGGAAAACCCCATGTAGTCGATCTGGCGCAGCGTCACCGACACGCCCGCCGACAGGCGAATGTCCTGCCGTCCGTCCAGACTGAAGGGAGAGGTGTCGAAATCCCGCGTCTCGACCCCCAGACGCGCGGCGACGGCGGTGCCCAGCACCGGGGACGCCTTTTGCCAGTCCACCCCGGCAGACAGGGCAAGGTAATGGGCGTCGTGCCAGTCGGACCGTGACCGTTTGGTGCCAAAGGTCAGGCGAAGTTGATCCCGGTTGGTCAGGCTGGTTGTGACCGATCCTGACAGGCCAAGCGATGCCGACGACCGGCTGCGGTCATCCTTGCGCAGGATGCGTTCGCCGCTCAGGGTGATCTTGCCGCTTGTGCGCGTGCCTAGCGCCCGGTCAGCCGTCAGATCAAGCCGCAGGTAATCCGACAGCGCCGATCCCCCATAAAAGTTGGTGCCCAGCGTCAGCGCGGGGGTCAGGGCGACGGGGCCGATGGCACCCAGGAAACGCTTTTCCGCACCGACCTCCAGCCCCAGATAGGCATAGTCCGCGCCCGTTGCATCGGGGGCTTGATCCTTTGCGTCCGATGACAGGGCAACCGCTTGTCCGGTCACCGCAAAGCGCAGCACGGTGCTGCCATCGCCCAGCTTGTAGCGGCCCGAAACGCCCAGACTGGTCGTCACCCCCGACAGCGCCTGCGCATCGCCCGACAATTCAAAGGGAATGCCAAGGAATTCCATGATCTGCCGGGACGATCCGTTGTTCACGTTCGACGAGGGTTGCACCGCGACATCCACCTTCAACGACAGCGGATTGCGCGACCGGACATAGCCGAAATCGGTGATCGCTACCTGCCGGGCCTGATCATTCGGTGCGTTTTCGACCGCCCGGCGCAGCCAGACCTGCGCCCGTGTGCGCTGCCCTTTCGACGATGCGACCTGCGCCGATACCAGTGCCGCGCCGAACCGCTCGGCCGGTTGATCCGCGCCACGCCATGCCAGACGTGCGGCAACCTCTGCCTCGTCCAGACGGCCCAGATCGCGCTGAACGCGGGCCAGCAGGATTTGCGCCGACACGTCGTCAGGGTCGCGCGCCACCAGCGCCTGCGCATAGGCAAGGGCGGCCATCAGGTCGCGTTGCGCCAGTGCGACATGGCCCAGTTTCAGCAGGTTTTCCGGTGTCAGCCGCACCTGTTGCGCCTGCGCGGCCCCACTCGCCAGCAGGACAGCAAGGCAGACCGCAAGACCACATCGCCGGCCCATCAGCGGTACAGGATGAAGCCGCCCGTTTCACGCACCCCGACATTTTCCGCGCGCGGGTCTTCGGAGGTCACAACGATCACTCCGACAACCTCTTGATCCAGACCTTCGCCCGAAAGGATTGCGTAGTAGTTGCCGGATTCGTAGACCACCGGACCATCGGTCGTTGGCGTGGTGCTGCGCAACTCGCCCGTCACCTCGCCCGCGTCCGAAATCACGCCTGGACCAACGGCAAAGACCAGCGTCGGCAGTTCCGTCAGGGCGGACGAGTTGTTCGTGTTCAGCGCATCGATGACGTCCTGCGTGACCTCGACCCCGTTCAGGTCATAAATCTTGCGGTCGGTGACCTGGCCCGCGACGGCGTCGCCACTGTTGAAGTCGTTGAAGTCGATGGCAATCTCCATCGATCCGGTGGCGTATTCCAGACCTGTCTGCCCCACGAAATCACGCAAGGCCGCATAGCCGCCCGTGTAGATGGCAACCCCGCTTGGCCCCAGATCGGTCGGGAAGGTCATGCCGCCCGTGCGGCTGAACAGGAAACCGCCAAAGCCGTAGCCTTCGTATGCGCCCGTGCGAACGATGGTGAACCGGGTCGATTCGCCCTGACCATAGATCGCGCGGTGCAAAAAGCTGTCGATGGTGGCACCCGACAGCGGATCGGTCAGCAGGTCGGGGTTTTCGTAAACCGCGAAATCGGGATTTCCCACCACCCCGGTGCCGACGGCGTTCTGGCTGTAGGCCTGACCGTCAAAGGCGAGGTTGTCGACAAGGAAGGTATCATCCGTGGAATCCAGCGGATCGCCTTCGTCATAGTCCACTTTGGTCACGTAACCGTTGCCGGTATCTTCATCCAACTTTTCATACCGCGTCAGCGACGACCCGGCAGCGTTGCCGGTGCCGCCAAGCGGCGCTTCTTCATCCGGCGTTTCATCCGGCACAAACGGGTTGCCGCCGCACCCGGCAAGGGCCAGCACCATCAGCGAGGTTGCGACGAAACGAAGTGTCATGGATGTGCCCGGTGTTTGTTAATTTTGATGAACGATGCCAATCGTTCACGCTTCCGTCAATCTTTCGGACATTGGAACCGCGCCGATGGTGCAAAAAGGTCATCGAATCGGGCATTGGATCGCGCTGATCTGCCGTTTGGTCCGGCAAAAAACCTGCGTTGCAAATCGGGCCGATTGTGCCAGAACGGGGCCAGCGACACATTTACCGGAGGCGCGGCGGACCGATGCAGCAATACCTTCAGGCCCTGCGCCAAGTTCTGGAAACCGGAGAGAGATCGTCGGACCGCACGGGAACCGGGACCCTGTCGCTGTTCGGGATGCAGATGCGCTATCCGTTGTCGCAGGGGTTTCCGCTTGTGACGACAAAGAAGGTCCATCTGAAATCCATCATCCATGAACTGCTGTGGTTTCTGTCGGGCGACACCAACATCCGCTATCTGAAAGAGAACGGCGTTTCGATCTGGGACGAATGGGCGGATGAAAACGGCGATCTTGGCCCGGTCTATGGCAGCCAATGGCGGCGCTTTCCCGCACTGTTACCGGCCGGAACATCGCCTGCGGGCGAGCCGTTGTTCACCGAAGGGTCCATTGATCAGATCCGCGATCTGGTCGATCTGATCCGCATCAAACCCGACAGCCGCCGGATGATCGTGTCGGCGTGGAACCCGCCCGATGTGCCAAAACAGGCGCTGCCGCCCTGCCATACCTTGTGGCAAGTGCGGGTTCTGAACGGCACGATGCATCTGCAACTGTACCAGCGGTCCGCCGACATGTTCCTTGGCGTGCCGTTCAACATCGCTTCTTACGCGCTGCTGTTGCAGATGTTGGCGCATGTCACGGGGCACAAGGCGGGCGATTTCGTGCATTCCATCGGCGACGCGCACCTGTACCTGAACCATGTCGAGCAGGCCAAACTGCAATTGTCACGCGAACCCCGGCCCTTGCCCGTGATGACGTTCACCCGCGACGTGACGGACATCTTCGATTTCCGGTATGATGATTTTGCGTTGCAGGGCTATGATCCGCATCCGGCGATCCGCGCGCCGGTGGCGGTCTGACATGCTGACATTGATCGTTGCCCGCGCCCGCAACGGTGCCATTGGTCGTGCAGGCACAATTCCCTGGCACGCCCCCGAGGATCTGGCGTTCTTTCAGCGCGAAACCACCGGGGCCGCCGTGATCATGGGGCGCAAGACCTGGGAAAGCCTGCCCAAACGCCCCTTGCCGCGACGTCTGAACATCGTCGTCACCTCGTACCCTGCGGAAGGGGACGCCGCTTTTGTCACCCTCGATGCGGCGATACCGACGGCGATTGCAGCGGGGCACATGCGCATCTACGGCATCGGCGGCCAAGGCATCTATCGGGCGCTTTTGCCGCTGGCTGACCGGTTGCTGATCACCGAAGTCGCGCTTGACGTGCCAGATGCCGACGCCTTTTTCCCCGCGTTCGATGCGGGCGACTGGCACCATGCCGGAGCATTGCCCCTGCGCGCCGACGACCCAACCTGCACCTTGCACGAGTACCTGCGTCACCAGTCCAGATAGCCCTTTCGGGTCATCCACCAATCGCGTTATCCTGTATGCTGTAACGGGTGACAGGGTATCAGTGATGCAGCCGACAGACGCGACCGCCGCCGATTTTGTGCCGCCCTGTCCGATGCGCCCCGACCGCCCGCTGACCGCGTGGGATGTCCTGGCCTTGGCGCGCAAGGATTTTCTGTCGCTTTGGGCACCCGGTGATTTTGCCACCCGCTTTCGGGTCGTCACGATCTTTCGCCGTCGTATCCTGATCGTGAACAGCCCCAAACTGGTGCAAGAGGCGTTTCACACCAACCACACGATATTTCAGCGCAAAAGCCCGCAGATGCGCCATGCGCTGAAGCCGCTGATTGGCGATGGTCTGTTCATCAGCGACCACGAGGTTTGGGCCAGACGTCGCCGCATCGTCGGCCCGATCATCCACACCGCGCGGGTTCCGGGCTTTGTCCCGGTGATGATCCGCGCAATCGAAGAAAAGCGCGATGAATGGCTGGCCCAAGGCGATGGTGCGCAGATCGACGCGCTGGCCGACATGGCACGGCTGACCGCGGAAATCATCTGTCGCACCATCTTTGGCCAAGAGCTTGGCCGCCACCACGCGGACGAGATTGTGGCGGGGTTTTCCGACTATCAGGCGCGCATCGATCAGTTCGACCTGTTCACCGCCTTGGGATTGCCCGACTGGTTGCCGCGCTTTCGCAATCGGGGTGTGCGCAAGGCCACGGCCCGCGTTCTGCGCGCGCTGGACGCCATCATCGCCGGTATCGCATCGACCGGCGTCAAGGATGACGCATCCGTCATCGGTGGCCTTTTGTCCGCCCGCGATGAAGACGGCACCCCCCTTGGCCCCGACGCGATCCGCAACGAGGCTGCGGTGATCTTCATGGCCGGGCACGAAACGACCGCCAACACCTTGGCTTGGGCCTGGTATCTGCTGTCGCAATCCCCGCGCGTTGCAGACCGCCTGCGCGCCGAGGTGGACGAGGTGTTGGCGGACTGCGCCCCGTCCTTTGCCGACGTCCACCGCCTGCCCTATACCCGCGCCGTGATCGAAGAAACGCTGCGCCTGTATCCCCCCGTGCCCATTCTTGCGCGCGAAGCATCGGGCGACGGGATGACCCTTGACCAACCCGTTTCAAAGGGGACCCTGCTGCTGGTCGTGCCGTGGATGTTGCATCGCAGCCCAAACTTCTGGCCTGATGCCGCAGCCTTTCGCCCCGAGCGGCACATGGAGGCGAAAAGCCCATCGAAATATCTGTACATCCCGTTCAGCATCGGCCCGCGCGTCTGCCCCGGCCAAGTCTTTGGGATGACCGAAGCAATCCTTAGTCTGGCAATTCTTGCCCGTCGCGTAACGCTTGATCTGGTGCCCGGCACGGATGTGCAGCCCGTCTGTCGGCTGACCCTGCGTCCCGGCGACACGCTGCCGATGATCCTGCGCCTGCGGGATGTGGCGTGACCGACGTGGCCAGCAGAACGACGGCCAAGCCAAAGCCCGAAAGTCTCCACGACATCGACATCAACCTGACCCGCGCGCCCGAACCAAAGGGGCCGCGGCTGTCTGCCCTGTGGTCCGGCGCGCAGGCGCGGCGAGATTGGCGCAAGCATTGGGTGGATGATACTGTCACCGGCGTTGCGAATGTCGCCCTGCATCAGGTGATGCGCCTGTTGCCGCCGGGATGGTGTTCTGACATCGGGGCCGAGATCGGCCCCTTTGTGCAGCGCCTCTATGACAAGCAATTCATGGGCAACCGCATCCGCCGCAATCTTGCGCTGCTGACAGGCGATGCCGATCCCCGCCTCTGGTGGCAGAACACCGGTCGCGTCCATGCCGAATTTGCAGCGATAGACAAGCTATGGGCGCACGGGCGCATCACCGTGCAGGGCGAAGATCACCTGACCGCGCTGCGCGAAAAGGGACAACGCTACATCGTTGCCTCGGTCCATCTGGGCACATGGGAAGGGTTGGCGCTGATCCTGCAACAACAGTTCGGGGTGCCAGTCCTTGCCCCGTATCAGCCGCAGCCAAACCGGTTCATCAACCGGCTGATCTTTCGTCTGCGCCGGGGCAGGGGGCTGATCGGTCTGCCGCCCGGCCAACGCAGCGCGCTATTGTTGCATCGTCTGATCAGCAGCGGGGCAGCCACCGGATATATCATGGTGGATGAGGTGCGCGACGGCCTGACGCATTTCCCGCTGTTCGGGCGCAAGCCGCCTGATCGGGGCAATGCCGTTTTGGCGGTCAAACTGGCACAGGCTGCACAGGCCGTGATCCTGCCGGTGGTCCTGCTGCGGCAAAGCGGTTGCACTTTTGCGCTGCACTTTCTGCCGCCCGTCACCCCCGGCAGCGACGGCGTCACCCCCGCCCTGATCCGGCTGAATGCGGTGCTGGAACCGATTGTCCGCGACCATACAGACCAGTGGTACATGCTGACGTCGCTTGACGTTCCAAAAGCCGCGCAAACGGCGAAGCCCGGTTAATTCGTCAGCGATTCCCCGCGTTGCAAGGTCAGGAACCCGGCATCGAACAGTGTCAGAACCTTGGACAACTGCACCGCTGGCGCGTTCGAAACATAGACGGAATCGCGGTTGGCCAGCAAAAACGACTGTGCATAGAACTGCGATTTCGTCTCTTGCAGGTTAAATCGGTAGACCGTCGGAATACCGTTTGCGCCCCTTGGATAGGCGTCAAGATTGTCCACACCCAATGCCCTCAGCACGGCGGGGGATTCGGGGCGGAATACAAAGACCCCGGTGGGATCGGCGCGCGCATCAAGCGGTCCACCCGCCGCTGCGACAGCCTCCAACACGCTGAACCGACTTGACCCAAAGGGGAACGCGCCGCCCCGTTGCACCGCCCCCAACATCGTATAACGCTTTGGATCCTGCGTCAGAACGATCAGATCGCCGCGCTGGATGCGGATGTCCTGCCGGGGGTCTTTCAGCACGTCATCCAGCGACATGCTGGCCGACCGGCCATTGCGCGTCACCGTCACCGTCGTTTCATGCGCGGGCACCCGGCTGCCGCCGGAATTGGCAATGGCGTCGGAAAGCCTGTCACCGCGTAGCGTCAGTTCATAATTGCCCGGCCGCACCAGATCGCCCGCCATGGTGACCTTGTTGTTGACCGACCGGGCGACGTTGACCACCGCCTGCGGTTCGATCGCCTTGCCCTTCAACTGTTCGACGATGCGGTCCTGTATCTGCACTGGCGATAGGCCGGCCACGCTGATTTCGCCGGTATAGGGCAGGCTGATCGTGCCCTTTTCATCCACGACGGTCACCGGAAAGTCGGCGTTTCCCGTCCCCCCCATCGGTCCGTTGGAAAACAGCCCGCCATTCCCGGCCTCGACAATGCGGATCGACAGAATGTCACCGACACCGACCCGGTTCGACGGCGGCTCTGCCGAGTCGGTGCCAAAGCCTGCGCTGAAGCCGCGCGGGCCTTGGGCAGCCAGGATATCGGTCACGCGCTGATCAACGGTGATCAGGACATAATCCTGATCGCTGGAATCGCTAACGATTTCGCTGGTTTTGGGGCCTTGCTGCGGCAGGGCGGTGCAGGCCGTCAGGCCGGATATCAACAGCAGAAAAGTAAACCGCTTCAACACAATACCCACACCAAAACACCACCTTTGACGCAATCGGACAAACTGTCATCTTGCGCGGTAACGCTAGCCCAGCCCCGGACCAGAGTCCAGATCACACCCGGCTTGCGCGGCGGCGCCGCACCCTGCATGATCGCGGGGCCACAGTGGGGTAAAAGGGTATGACAGTGCGTCAAGGGGCCGCCTTTGTGACGGGTGGGTCCAGCGGCATCGGCCTTGCTGCGGCGCTGCAACTGGCGGCCCGGGGTCATCCGGTCGCGTTATTCGCCCGTGATCCTGACCGTTTGTCGCAGGCGCGCGACAGGCTTTGTGCGCGGTATCCCGATGCGGTTGTGCGGATCTGTCCGGTCGATGTCACCGACCGCGCCGCGCTGATGGATGCGGTGGACGAGGCGACGAAAATGATTGGCCCCCCGGTGATCGCCATTGCGTCGGCGGGTATCGCTGGGCCCGGACTGTTCCTTGATCAACCGCCGGACGCGCATGAACGCCAGATGGCCGTCAACTATTTCGGGACCTTGTGGTTTGTGCAAAGCGTGGCCCCCCTGATGGCCGCCGACGGGGGCGGCAAGATCGGGCTGGTATCATCCGGCGCGGGTCAGTTCGGCATCTACGGCTACAGCGCCTATGCCGCGTCGAAATTCGCGGTGCGGGGTCTGGCCGAGGTGTTGCGCGTCGAATTGCGCCCCTGCGGTATCGGAGTCACTCTGATTTACCCCCCCGATACCGACACCCCCCAATTGCGGGCCGAGGCACCGACCAAGCCCGCCGCGACCGCCGCCATCACCGCAGGTGCGGGGCTTTGGACCGCTGACCGGGTCGCGGCCTGCCTGATCCGGGGGCTGGACCGCGACCGGTTCTGCGTGATCCCCGGATGGGGCATGGCGCTGCTGCACCAACATGCGGGCCTTTTGGCACCCTTTGTGCGCGCCTTTCAGGCCCGTGTGCTGCGCCGTCTGGGCGGCTGATGTCAGGTCATGTGTTCGCGCACGATATAGACGGACATCACCGCAATCCCCCACAGCATGAAGGCCAGAACTGCCGCCAGAAACACATTCAGCACGCGCTTTGGGTAAAGCGCCTGTTCAGGCAACGATGGGCTGACAAAGGACGCGAGATAGCGTTGCTGACGGTCCGCCTCCAGCCGCGCGCCTTCGACAGAGACAAGCGCCGACAGATAGGCGCGGCGGGTGAATTCCAGATCGACCGACAATTCCTCGAACGTGCCGACACGTTCGGTCAGCGTGTCGCCGGTGCCGATGGCCGCGTCACCGCGCCCGAGCTTGGCCTTTTCCACCTCGACCTGATCTTCCAGGGTCGAGATCAGGCTGGCCAGCACGCGCACACTGGGGGCGTCGTCGGACAGGTATTCGCGCAAGGTGGCCATGCGGGTCTGCGCCCCGGTCAGTTCACCCATCAGCCGCCCGATCATCGCCTGCTGGGTTGCGACGGAACCGGCGGGGTCGATGTCCTGTTCCGTCTCGCGGAACGCGGACAGAACATCGCGCTGTTCGCGCAGGCGCGCCTCGGCCCGTTGCAGTTCGGATTCCGCCAGCCTGACGGTGTCTTGCCGGGATTTGGCCGATACCTGATTTACAAGATCGTTCGACAGGGCCAGAATTTCCTGCGCAAGGCGGCTCGCGTCCTGCGGTGTGAAGGCCTGCACCGCAACCGTGATGATCTGCGAGCTGGTGTCGTAATTCACCGAAACCATGCGGTGCAGATATTTCACAACCCGCTCTTTCGGTTCAGTCGGGTCAAGCCGCGTCAGGAAATCGGCATCCGGGTGATTATAGATCGCGACCAGATCAAGCCGTTCTTCCAGCTCGTCGACAAACCCCCGGCTTTGCAGGTAATCGACCACCATATAGCTATCGGTTACGGTCACGCCGCCGGCCCCGGTCATCAAGCCCATCAGGTCGGCAGGTTGCGTCATGGACGGGGACCGGATCGCGAACTTCACCTCGACCACATAGCGGTCGGTTGCGATGAACGCATAGTAGACCGAGGCGGCTGCAACCGGCAGCAGCACACACAGCGCAAAGCTGACGGCAATCCAGAACCGCCGCCACTGCTGTGCCGTCCGCCCTGTCGCGGGCGGCAGCCCGATGCGGAAAGGAACGGCCTTGACCGGCGGCACAGCCTCGGATGTCTGCACATCCGCATTCGGAACGATGGCTTGCGTCTGCGGGCCACTGACCGGGACCATTTTCTGAACGACGTCGTTGGTCACACTACCATTCCTCGTACTACCTGCCGCCCGATCATTGGCACGGCTACGGTTTTCCTGCATTCCGATCCCGTTGGGGATTGGCCGTCAGCGGGCATTCATGGCCCGATACATCGCGATGGCTGGGGCAAGGCTGTCGTGAAAGATCATCTTGCCTTCTTCCATCACCACGGCGCAGTCGCAGTAATCGCGCAGCGCGTCCATGGAATGGGACACCATGATGATCCGGGACCGCCCCAGCTTGTTCTGAAATGCCTTTTTCGATTTTGCCTGAAACCGTGCGTCACCGACGCTCATCAACTCGTCGATCAGATAGACGTCAAAGTTGATGGCCATGCTGACACCGAATGCCAGCCGCGCGCCCATGCCCGACGAATAGGTCTTGTAGGGTTCGCGGAAGAACGGCCCCAGATCGGCGAATTCTTCCACCTGTGCCACCACGGATTCGGTGTCTTGCCCGTAGATCCGCGCGACAAAGCGGACATTTTCAAGCCCGGACAATTCGCGGTGAAAACTGCCGCGAAAGCCCAGCGGCCACGAGATGTTGACGCTGCGCCGGATACGGCCCGAGTCGGGTTCCTCGATCCCGGCGATCATGCGCAGCAGGGTTGATTTGCCCATGCCGTTGCGCCCCAGCACCGCGATGTTGCGGAACGGCAGATCAATCGTCAGATCGTTGACGATGGTCTTTGTCTGACCGCCGCTCAGCCGGTAAATCTTTGTGACGTTCTGTAAACTGATCATGCCTGATGCTTCTTTGCGGCCCGTTCACGGGCAAGGCCGATGAAGGTTAGGGTCAGGCCCCACGCGAACAGATACCGAAGGTCAAGGTCGGGCGCCCGGTACGCCGTGTAGTAGCCCAGACGGAACCCCTCGACCCCATGAACCAAGGGGTTCCAGCCAAGCAGGTCGCGGTACTGCGTGGGCAAGGAGGACAACGGGTAGAACACGCAGGACAAAAAGAACGATGGGCCCATGATCACGCTGTAAATATTGCTGATCGACGGCATGACCCGTCGCGTGACCGCCAGATTGAGCCCGACCCCAAAGGCCAACAGCCCGAACAACACCACGGAAAGCAGCATCATTGCCGGGTATCGGGGGGCGGCGCTTTCAGCACCAGCACCTGAAAGGTCAGAACCATCACCATCACCAACAACACGGTGCAGGTGTCCAGAACGAACCGCGCGATGATCGCATCGATGGGTTTGACCAGCGGATAGTTGAACAGGGACTGGTTGGAATCAAACGCCCCCGCCAAGTAGGACGACGCGTTGCGGAAATACTGGAATGGCAGAATTCCCGTGGCAAAGAACAGCGCGTACTCGACAGATGACGTGGATTGCAGCGCGAATGTCGAAAAGAACACCGTCATCACAATGATCAGCAATGCAGGTTCCACCAAGGCCCAGGTGTAGCCGATGCGCGATCTGCCATGACGCACCCGCGCTTCGCGCAACAACAGCGCAAAGACGACTCGGATGTGGATGATCAGGGGGCCGGGCAGGCGCGCGGATGATCTTGGCGGCACGACGCCCCGGTCGGCTTGCCCCGCCTGTGTTTCAAATCCTGCCACTGGTAAAATAGTCCCCGAACACAACCACACCCTGCCACCCGATCACAGGGGAACGCAGGCTTACTCTGGCCCGAAATGCGCTTATGGCCCGATTCGCGCAAGCGCGCGTGTGCAGTTCAGGTGGATTCCCGCAACCTGAGTCTTTGCTGCCTCATTTCTGTGCGACTGCTTGTGATTGGTAATTTCACAGTGACCTTCCCCTAGCGCAGACGGCCCCTTGGGTGTAGGACTTGTACAAGGCCCGGGTGTATGACGGGCTTTGGCGCGGGTGTGTATTGGTGCTGCCGTGTCTGTGAAATGTGTAGTGGGTTGGGCAGTAAGCTGGTCAGTACGATTGAATTTACCGGGCGCGCCTGTCGCTTGCCCGGGGCGCAGAACGCCGAAGGCTTTGCCGGGCTGATCTTCAGCAACCGCGATGCCGTGAGCGAAGTGCCGCGCGCGCGCTGGGCACATGAGGCGTTTTATCACCCCACCGTCGGAACGCGCGGCAAATCCTATTCCTTTGCCGCCGGGGTTCTGGACGACATCTATGGCTTTGATCCCGCCGTTTTCGGAATTTCCCCGCGCGAAGCGGGCCAGATGGACCCGCAACAGCGCATCCTGCTGCAAGTCGTGTGGGAAGCGATCGAAGATGCCGGTCTGATCCCGGCCGATCTGGCCGGCAAGAATGTCGGCGTCTATGTCGGCACATCCGCGCTGGATCACAGTGCGCGGCTGTCGCACGATTTCGACATCGCTGACGCCTATATGATGACGGGCAACACGTTGTCGCTGGTGTCCAACCGGTTGTCCCACGCGCTGGATCTGCGCGCCCCCAGTCTGACCGTGGATACCGCCTGTTCGTCATCGCTGTTCGCGCTTGATCTGGCGGAAAAGGCGTTGCGGGCGGGTGTTATCGACATGGCAATTGTCGGCGGCGTGAACCTGCTGCTGAACCCGATTTCCTTTGTCGGTTTTTCCGCCGCGCGGATGCTGTCGCAGCGGGGCCGGTGCCAGCCTTTTGCCGCCAATGCGGATGGGTATGTCCGCGCAGAAGGGGCCGTTGCCTTTGTGCTGGAACGGCGCACCCTTGGCGCGCCCAACCCGCGCGCGTCCTACGGGCGGCTTTTGGCCAGCGGGACCAACACCGATGGCAACACGGTCAATGTCGCCTTGCCATCGCTTCAGGGGCAATTGTCCCTGCTGCGCGCAATTTATGAAACTGCCGGCATAGACCCCAACGATCTGGCCTTTGTCGAGGCGCACGGGACCGGCACCCTTGCCGGTGACCCGGTCGAGGCGGGTGCCTTGGGCCAGGCCCTTGGCCAGCGCCGCCACACCCCCTTGCCCATCGGATCGGTCAAATCGAACATCGGCCATCTGGAACCTGCCTCGGGCCTGGCCGGTGTGCTGAAAACACTGTTCGCGCTGGAACGCGGCATCCTGCCCGCCAGCCTTCATGCCGACCAGTTGAACCCTGCAATCCCGTTTGGCGACCTCAATCTGACTGTGGCCACCCGCAACCTGCATTTGCCGCTGTCGGATCGGCGGTTGTGCGCAGGCGTCAGCTCGTTCGGGTTTGGCGGGGCCAATGCCCACGCCGTCATTCAGGCACCCGAACCGCAGCTCACTGTGCCTTCTGAAAGCGGACAGGACTGCATCCTGTTCCTGTCCGCCCACTGTCAGGATGCGCTGGCGTCCCTGACCGCGCAGCATCAGGCGCGGTTTGCCAAAGGGGCCAGCGCCAATGAAACGGCGTCGCAGACATTGGCGTTCCGGGGCACCTATCCACATCGCGTGGCAGTCGTGCCTGGGGCCGACACAGTGCCCGATGCCTTGGCAGCCCACGTTGCAGGCACACGCCATGCGGGCGTTCTGACGGCGCGGACGACCCTGACCGACCTTGCGTCCGTGTTTCTGTATTCCGGCAACGGGTCGCAATACGCGGGCATGGCGCGGGCGGCATTGGCGGCAGACGCGGAGTATGCAGGCCACCTGCACCAGATCGACGCAAAGTTCGCGGCCATCGCCGGATGGTCGCTGATGGACCAGATCAACAGTACCACGCTGGAGCAGGATCTTGCACGGTCGGAAATCGCACAACCGCTGTTGTTCGCCGATCAGATCGCCCTGACCCATGCCCTTGCCGCGCGCGGGATGATCCCTGCCGCTGTGCTGGGTCATTCGGGGGGCGAAGTTGCCGCCGCTTGCGCGTCCGGCGCGCTCGATCTCGATCAGGCGCTGTTGCTGATCCACCGGCGCAGCCAGTCGCAGACCCGTCTTGCCGGGCGCGGCACGATGGCGGCGCTTCAGGTATCGGAATCCGAGGCGCTGCTAGGCATCGAAGAAAGCGGTATCGCGGATGTCACCATCGCGGCCGTCAACAGCCCGCGCAGCGTTTCCATCGTCGGCCCGGTTGACGCGATCGAGGCGTTTCAGCGGTTCGCCCGCCGTGCCAAACGCTGGGCCTGCGTCCGGCTTGCGATCAACTACCCCTACCACGGCCCCGCGCAGGACGAGATTGAGGGCGAGTTACGTGCGGCCATCGCCTTTCTGGTGCCACATGCGACGTCCATCCCGTTCCTGTCGTCCGTCCAGGGGGGGGTGTTGCAGGGGAAAGACCTTGGCCCGGACTATTGTTGGTCGAACGTCCGCCAGCCCGTCCGCTTTCAACAGGCGATCGGGGCTGCGGTTGCAATGGGGCATCGCGCCTTTGTCGAGATTGGCCCCAGTCCGGTGTTGAACAGCTACACCACCGACAGTCTGGGGGATGACGCCGTGTCCTGTGCTGTCACCCACAGCTTTGAAAAGGCAGACAGCGCCGCCGTCAACCCGGTGCTTCGCAGCATCGCCCGCGCGCGGGTGTCGGGGGTGCGGGTAGATCCACGCCGCCTTGCCCCCGTTCCCGCCGCGCTGAACCGGGAGCTTCCGACCTATCCTTGGGCCAACCAGCCGTTCCGCATCGACGACTCCGCGTCCATCCACCGGTATTATGGCACCAACGACGCGCACCATCTGTTGCTGGGGCGCGAAGACGGGCTTGATGCCTCGGTCTGGAAGGCGGAAATCGACCTTGGCCTGATCCCGCCGCTTGGTGATCACCGGGTGGGCGGCAACGCCCTGCTGCCCGCGACGGCTTTTGCCGAAACTGCCCTTGCCGCCGCATACCGCGCCTTGGGTGCACCGGCAGAACTGCGCGATCTGGACATCACCGCTCCGCTGCCGCTCTCACTTGGCGGAATGACCGAGCTGCGCACAACCGCCAGTCCGCGCCACGGTTCGGTTCAGATCGCCAGCCGGTTGAAGGCCGCCGAAAGCGGTTGGCGTGATCATCTGGCCTGCCGGTATGGCCCGATGCCTGCCACCGGCGTGCCACAGATTGCCCCCGACCGTGCACGGCATCCGGACGACGTGCCGGGTGCCGCACTTTATGCCATGACGCGGGAAATCGGTCTTGACTATGGCCCCGCCTTTGCCCGCGTTTCGCATTGTCGCGTCACTGCCCCCGACCGGGTCGAGGTGATCTTGTCCGAAGGGCCGTCGATGTTCGGCGCAGGCGGGTTCTGCCTTGATCCGATCGGTGCGGATGCGGTGTTTCACGGTCTGGTCGCAGCACTGGCCGACAGCGCCCATGCCCGCGCGCGGATGGGGTTTGTTCCGGTCCATATCGCCCGCCTGTGCGTCCTTCAGTCAGGGCGCGCCATCCGCAGCGGGCGCATCCATGTGAAACGCATCGGGCAAAGGACGGTTCTGGCCGACTTTGCCTGCTTTGACAGTGACGGGGTCGAGGTTGCGCATCTGCAAGGGGTGCGGTTCCAAAGCCTGCGCCTGACGAAAGACATCCAACTGACCGCCCACGCGTTTCGCTGGGAAGCGCACCGGATCGACCGCAGCCCGGTGCCGGCGCCCGACCTTGCCGCCACCGCTGACAAGATCGCAATCGCCGCGCAGGCGGACGACATGGCCCCGCAGGACGACATGGCCCTGCTGATCGAAGCGGCAGCCCAACGGATGGCGTATGATGCTGTTCGCATAATGGCCGACCCTGCGGGACGCCTTGCCCACCCGGCCAGCGCTTATGGCACCAACCTGCTTTTCATGCTTGCGCGGACGGGTCTGGCCGAGAATGGGGCAGACGGTTGGCAGATCGCACCAGACAACCCCGCGCCGCCCGTGGATCAGATAGTATCGGGATTTCTGACGGGCCGTCCCGACCTTGTACCGGAATTCGCGGCACTGATGCGGTTGCAGTCGGCGCTGCCTGATATTTTGACATCTGCCGACCATCCCGACGCGAAAACCGTTTTCGGGCGCGAGGCTTTGGAAAACCTGACCCAGGGGTCGGTTTTTGCGCACCGACGCCAGCGCCTGTTGTGCGACGCGGCACAGGCTTTCACCGATGCCCATCCCCGCACCCGCAATCTGCGCGTCGCTGTCGCAGGCTCTGCCCTGACGGCAACCCTGATCCGCACCTTGGCGCATCCGGGGCTGGAGGTGATTGAGATCACCGCAACCCCGGTCACAGGGGCCGTCGTGCAGATTGAACCGACCGCCCGCGCGCTTGCCGATCACGGCCCCTTTGATCTGATCCTGTCCGATGATGCGCTGGGCTGCCTTTTGCCCCTGTCGCGCGCGGCCCTTGCGCCGCAGGGCCTGCTGCTGGCCGTTGAAACCGCAACGTCCGATTTTGCCGATCTGGTTTTCGGGCTTGACCCCGACTGGTTTGCGGCGTCGCCAAGCCCGGAATTTCCGCTTTCGTCCCAGCGCAGCGGTGATGAATGGGCGAATGCACTGACTGCCACAGGGCTGGTCAACGTGCGGACCACGCTGCCGGACGGTCTTGGCAATGCCACGCTATTGGTTGCAGGCACGGGAGAGCAGACTGTTTCCCCTGCTGTCGCGCAGTCCAATGCCGCGATCCTGACGCTGCTGTCCGGGGTGCCGTCGGTCAACACAGCCCTTGGTCTGCGCCAAGATCGCGCGACCGGCATTGCCAGCCTGACGCTGGACAATGCGACCCTGCTGCACATCCCGACCCCTGCCCCCGGCACGGATCCGCGCGATCTGTTGCAGGCCCGCCTGCTGTTTCTGGCACCGCTTCTGGCCGAACAGGCGGCCTGCGCTGTGCCGCTTTTGGCGGTTATTCCGGCAGGGAGCGGATTTGCCGGTGTCCCGTCGCCGGATCAGGCGGCGATCTGGGCCTTTCTGCGCACCGCCCGCAATGAATACCCCGGTCGGCGTCTGCACGCGCTGGATGTGTCCCCGGATATGGGGGACGACGACCTGGCCGCCCGGATCGCTGATCTTTTGGCGGGTGGCACGACGGAAACGGAACTGATCATCGGGCCGGACGGCCTGACTGCCTTGCGCGTGCGTCAGGGGCTTGCCCAAGGCGTGGCCCCGGATGATGGGACGGAAAAGCGGCTGCTGTCCCCGGCGCTGTCGGGGCGGCTGGACGATCTGCACTGGCAATCCGCCCCCAGACGAGCCCCGGCGGGGGACGAGGTTGAGATCGCGGTCGCCTATACCGGCATCAATTACCGGGATGTGATGTGGGCCATGGGCATCCTGCCGGAAGAGGCGCTGGAGACGGGCTTTGCAGGCCCCACCCTTGGCATCGAATGTGCGGGCACCGTTCTGCGTGTGGGCGCAGGCGTCACCCATCTGTCGCCCGGTGATCCGGTGGTGACCTTTGGCCCCGCCTGCTTTGCCTCGCATGTCACGGTGCGGGCGGATTTTGTCGGGCGCGTGCCGCAGGGGGCCGATCTGGCGGCGGCGGCGACGATGCCGGTGGCGTTCTTCACCGCCTTTTACGCGCTGGACCATCTTGCCCGTCTGTCGCCGGGCGAGACTGTATTGATCCACGGGGCCGCAGGGGGGGTTGGCCTTGCCGCCGTCCAGATCGCGCAACGCGCAGGCGCGCGCATCATTGCCACCGCTGGATCGGCAGTAAAACGTGACCTTCTGCGCGCCCTTGGCGTGACGGACGTGCTGGATAGCCGCACGCTCGACTTTGCCGATCAGGTTCGGGCGCTGACGGGTGGGTCCGGGGTCGATGTGGTGCTGAATTCGCTTGCCGGTGACGCGATGGAACGGTCGCTGAACAGCCTTGCGCCGTTCGGGCGCTTTCTGGAACTGGGCAAGCAGGACTACTATGGCAACACCACCATCGGCCTGCGCCCGCTGAAGGAAAACATCAGCTATTTCGGCGTCGATGTGGATCAGCTTTTGTCAGTGAAACCCGATCTGGCACAGCGGTTGTATCGTCAGATGATGACGCTGTTTTCGGATGGCCAGTTGACCCCTTTGCCTTATCGCAGCTTTGGCGGGGGGCAGGTTGTGGATGCGTTCCGGCTGATGCAGAAATCGGGTCACGTCGGCAAGATCGTGGTTCAACCGGCGACCGTTGCCCAACGCACTGACGCTCCCTTTGCGGCCAGTGCCAACGGCGCGCATCTGGTGATCGGCGGCACCGGCGGTCTGGGATTGGCGGTGGCAGAGTGGCTGGCGCAGCGGGGCGCGCAAACCATCATCCTGATCGGCCGCAGCGCCCCCGATCCCGCCGCCTGCGATCGCATTGATGCCCTGATCGCGCGTGGGGTGTCGGTGCGGCATGTCGCCTGCGATGTGGCCGACAGTGCCGACCTTGCCCGCGCGCTGGACCGCATCCGCGCCACCGCGCCGATCAAGGGCGTCATCCATTCCGCCATGGTGCTTGAGGATATGCCGATCGCGGCCCTTACCGCCGACAGCCTGCACCGCACGCTGGCGGCCAAGGTATCCGGTGCGGCCAATCTGGATGCGCTGACGACACACGATGCCTTTGATTACTTTGTGATGTTTTCGTCCATCGCGACGCTGATCGGCAATCACGGACAGTCCGCCTATGTTGCGGCCAACGGCTATCTGGAGGGGTTGGCCCGCCGCCGCCACGCGGCAGGCCTGCCCGCGTTGACGGTTGGGTGGGGACCGATCACTGACGCAGGCTATCTGTCGCGCGACAAGGCCAAGGCAGCATTGGTCAACCGCTTTGCCGGGAACGTCGAATTCACCGCCCGTCAGGCATTGGCGGCGCTGGACAGATTGATGGCGCAGGCGCTGCCCGATCCGGTGATCCACGTCACCCCCATGCGCTGGACCGCCACGGTCGAGGCGTTGAAATCCCTGTCCGCGCCGACCTATCGCGCTGTGGCTCGTCTGGGCCAGACCACGGATGGCGACGCCCATTCCGATGATCTGCGGGCTGTCCTGCAAACGCTGCCCGCCCCTGATGCCGAAACCCGCCTTACCCGGTTTCTGGCGCAAAAGATCGCCCATATACTGCACATCCCGGAAAAGACGCTGGATGTAGCCCGCCCCGTGACCGAACTGGGAATGGACAGCCTGATGGGGGTCGAGCTTGGCCTGACCATGCAGCAGTCCCTTGGCGACGACATCCCCATTGCCGCCATTTCCGAAGCGTTGAGCGTTCGGGAAATCGCCCGTGGCGTCGTGCGTCATATCCAGACCGCCAGCAGCGCCGCCCCGGTGGATGCCGTGATGGAAAACCTTCTTGCGCAACACCGCGCCCCCCTTCGGACAGAGGCCGCAGAATGACCGCAGATGGCAGCAGACCCGGACTTGATGCCGATGCGCGCCAGCGCCTGATCGCGCAGGCCCGTCAGCGACCCACGCCCTTGCGGGCAGTGCCCACACCCGCGCCGGTGCGTGCGACAGCGTTCGATCGGCTGCCCGATTACGACACGCTGACCAAGATGCGCGCCGTGGGGGCGATGATGGGGGTGGCGAACCCGTTCTACCGCAGCCACGACGGTCGCGCCTCGGCCACGTCGATGATTGACGGGGTCGAGGTGATCAACTTCGCCTCGTATGATTACCTTGGGCTGAACGCCGATCCGCGCCCCGCCGCCGCTGCCCATGTCGCCATCGACACCTATGGGGTGTCCCCGTCGGCCAGCCGTCTGGTTGCCGGTGAACGCCCCGTGCATGGCGCGCTGGAACGGGCGCTGGCCCGCCATTACCGCACGGATGCGGCCGTGGTTTTTGTCAGTGGCCATGCCACGAACGTCGCCACGATTGGCGAGCTGCTGGGCGAAGGGGATCTTATCCTGCACGACAGCCTGATTCACAATTCGGTGATGGTTGGCGCAAAATTGTCGGGTGCCAGTCGCCGCAGCTTTGCCCACAATGATCTTGGCGCCCTTGCCCGCCTGCTGGCCGAAAACCGCAGCCAGTATCGCAACGCGCTGGTGGTCGTCGAAGGGCTGTATTCGATGGATGGCGACATCGCGCCCTTGCCGGGGTTGATCGCGCTGAAAAAGCAGTACGGTTTCTGGCTGATGGTGGACGAGGCGCATTCGCTGGGCAGCATCGGCGCGACCGGCCTTGGCTCGTTCGAGGCGTTCGGGATTGACCCGTCAGATGTCGATATCTGGATGGGCACGCTGTCGAAAACCCTTGGGTCGACGGGGGGGTATGTCGCGGGCAGCACGGCGTTGGTTGACCTTCTCAAGGCGCAGGCGTCTGGCTTTGTCTATTCGGTCGGTCTGGCCCCGGCGATGGCTGCGGCGGCGCTGACTGCACTGGACATCCTGCATGCCGAACCAGACCGCGCGGCAACGCTGCAATCCAATGCGCAACTGTTTCTGGACCTTGCGGCCAAGGCCGGGCTTGATACCGGCACGGCGATTGCCTCTGCCGTCATTCCGGTGATGGTAGGCGACTCGCTTCTGGCGGCCAAGTTGTCGGAACGCCTGTTGGCACGCGGGCTGAACGCGCTGCCGATCATTTATCCGGCGGTTCCGATGCAATCGGCGCGTCTGCGGTTCTTTATCACCAGCGCCCATTCCCCCGCCCAGATCGAGGCGGCCGTCCGCATCACGAAAGAGGAACGTGACCGTCTTCTGGCCGAAGGGTTCGGTTGCGATCTGTCAAAGATGATGGACCTTTGACGATGCATCTTGCCCGTCCCTTGACCCGGATGCTGCGCCGGGTTCTGCCGGGCAGACCGGCGACGTTGAACACACTGTGGATCAACCCGGATCTTGATTGGGTGGCGCGCGCCTGTCTGAAGTCGATGGTGGCGCAAGGGCACCGTGTGCGGCTGTTCAGCTATGATCCGGTGACCAACGTGCCCGCAGGGGTGGAATGTGCCGATGCCAGCCGCATCGTGCCGCGCGACCGCATCTTTCGGTTCGATGGCGTGTTTCAGGTTGATCGGATCGGATCTGTGGCCGTGTTCGCGGACTACTTCCGGTATCGCATGATGCAGATGGGACAGGGCGTCTGGACGGATGCCGATGTCTATTTCCTTCGGCCTTTGCTCGATACGACCGGCCCCGTCCTGTCATGGGAAGGCACCGGACACGTCTGCAACGCCGTCATGCACCTGCCGCCCGACAGCCCCGTTCTGGCCGATCTGATCCGCGCGATGGAGCCGCCGTACGAATTTCCCTTCTGGGTCCAGAAAGACGTGCGCGCCGTCGTGCTGAAGAAATTGGCCGGCCGACCATTGCACCCCGGCGCACTGACCTATGCCACGTTTGGCCCGGTTGGTCTGACGCATGTGCTGCATAAACACGAGGGGCTGCCTATGGTGCGTCCGTCCGAAGTGTTTTGCCCCGTCCACTACCGCGACGTCCACCGACTGGCCCAACCGGCACACCGGTTTCTGGGGACGCTTCCTGCGTCAACGGTCGCGATCCACCTGTGGAACAGCGCGTTGGAGCGATTCAGAGACGCGCCGCCCCCGACGGGCAGTTTCATCGATCAGGTCAGGGCCGAGGGTCTGGCCGCCTGACCGCCGTCAAGTTTTTACCAGTGATCCGGGACCATCCGGAAAGGACGCGTAACATGAATGTATTGATCGTCGGGGCGGGGTTCAGCGGGGCCGTCATCGCACGCGAACTGGCCGCCGACGGGCATCAGGTGCTGGTGATCGACGAACGCGCCGCGACGGCGGGCAACTGCCACACCGCGCGCGATCCTGAAACCGGGGTGATGGTCCACACCTATGGCCCGCACATCTTTCACACCGACAGCCAGCGCGTCTGGGACTATGTCAACGCCTTTGGCGTGATGATGCCGTTTCGCAATCAGGTAAAGGCACGGGTCGGCAATCGTGTGCTGTCCTTGCCGGTGAACCTGCACACCATCAACCAGTTTTTCGACACCTGCCTGTCCCCGGACGAGGCACGCGCCTTTGTCACGGGCCTTGCCGATACCAGCATCACGGACCCTGTGACGTTCGAAGATCAGGCCCTGCGCTTTGTCGGCCCGGATCTGTATCGCGCGTTCTTTTATGGCTACACGCGCAAGCAGTGGGGGGTCGAACCCAGCGCGCTGCCGGCCTCGATCCTGAAACGGTTGCCGCTGCGATTCAACTATGACGACAACTATTTCAACCACCGCTTTCAGGGCATGCCCCGAGATGGCTATAGCGCCATCATCGACGCCATTCTGGACGCCCCCGGCATCACCTTGCGCCTGAACTGCCGGGCCGAGGATGTGGTGGGTGACTTTGACCACACCATCTATTCCGGCCCGCTGGACCGCTACTACGGCGCGTGCTTCGGTCCGCTGACCTATCGCACTCTGACCTTCGAACGGTTCGTCCATACCGGCGATTTTCAGGGCACAGCAGTGATGAACTACTGCGACATCGACGTGCCCTACACCCGCATCGCTGAACACAAGCACTTTGCCCCGTGGGAAAGTGCTGATCTGCCGCTGTCGGTGTGTTTCCGCGAATACTCCAGCGCCGCCGGACCGGGGGACATACCGTTCTACCCGGTGCGACTGGTCGACGACAAACGGCGGTTGGAGCACTATGTCGCCCGCGCAAAACAGGACAGTGGCGTAACGTTTGTCGGACGGCTGGGCACCTACGCCTACCTTGATATGGACGTGACGATCCTGCGCGCGATGGAAACCGTCACCGCCTTGCGCACCGCATGGGCCAGCGGGTCGCGCGCCCCTGCCTTTGTGCATGATCCTCTTTAGGTTGACCCGGAATGCCCAAAGACACATCTTCCCATCTTGACGCCAGCAATCCCGAAAACGTGGCCGACTGTTTCGCGGTGCAGGACGTGGCGTCGCCCTTTCCCGACATGCCTGCGGCGCTGTATTTTCACGGCCCCATCACGCAGACCCCCGATGTGACCGGGATAATCCTGACTGCGGGGCAACACCTGTCGGGCCGCACCTATTTCAACACGTTCTATCTGCACTACTGGCGCAGTTACACCAGCATGAACCGGGTGGGGCTGCACCTGCACCTGTCCGGGCGCATCCGGTTGGCGCTGATCGGCACCGATGCTGCGGGGGCGATCGAAACGCTGGCGAAGGTTGAACTGACTTCAACCGACGCAGCGCAGTCGCATGTGGCCTGGGCGCGGGACGTTGGTCCTGAATTCCAGGTCAGCCGCGTGCATCTGGAAATCACAGCACTGGACGACAGCGCCATCACCGGCCTGCGGTTCGTGACCGATACCCCGCCGCCCCGTCAGGTCAGCCTGTCCATCGGTCTGGTCACCTTTAACCGCGAAGACAACCTTGCCGTCACGCTGCAATCGGTGATCGCGCTGAAACAGGCCAATCCAGCCGTGCGCCGCATCCACCTGGTCAATCAGGGCCGCGACTTCACCCATCCCGACGTGATCGCCGCCCTGCCGGACCTGTCGCTGGTGCAGCAGGCAAACCTTGGCGGCTGCGGGGGCTTTACCCGCACCATGGTTGAAACGCTGGCGTCACCCGAACGCACCACCCACCACCTGCTGATGGACGATGACATCATTCTGGATGCGGGCGTCATCACCCGGTCGCTGCAATTTCTGTCCTATGCCGACAGCCCGGTGGCCATCGGCGGGCAGATGATGAACCTGGACCGCCGCGCCATCCTGTTCGAGGCGGGGGCAAACCTTGGCCCGTTCTGGCTGGTGCATCCCACTGGCCGCGATCTGGACCTGACAGACCCCGACGCCCTGCGCTTGTTCGATGTAACGCATGACATCGATTACAATGCGTGGTGGTTCTGCATGGTCCCGACCGACGCGATGGAATCAGTCGGCCTGCCACCGCCGTTCTTTTTGCATGGCGACGACATCGAATACGGCTGTCGGCTGAAACAGCATGGAACGCCCACCGTATCCTTGCCCGGTGTCGGCGTCTGGCATGAGTCCTTTCGCTACAAGCACAGCGACATCATCCTGTATTATGACCTGCGCAATCTGCTGGTCAATTCAGCGATCCACCCTGCCGTGACCAAGGCGCCCGATACCCTTTTCGTGCTGGGCTGGATCATGAATTACGTGCTTGTCCACCGCTATCGCACCGCGCGCGCCTGCCTGATGGCGCTGCACGATTTTCTGGATGACCCCGAGGCCGCCTTTGGCGCGGATGGTCTGTCGCGGCACGAGGCGTTGGCCGCCACTCTGGCCCGGGAAAACGCGCCGCCGCAGCTGAAAGGTCTGAACGCGGCCAACTACAAAACGCCTGCATTTGTTGTCCGGTCCCTCACCATTCGAGAAACGATCGTTCAATACGTCACGCTGTTCGTGCGGCTGGCGCTATTGCCCCCCCGTTCAAAGCAGCCGGTGCTGTTTTACGGCGATGTGCATCCCGGCCTTGTCGGGACCAAGACCTATCTACTGGCCACCAAACCCGAGGCGGATGAATGCCTGTTGCTGAAACCCTCCCGCTTTGCCCTGTTGCGTCTGACGGGGCAGGCGCTTGCTGCCAGCCTGCGGTATCTGCTGGGCCATCGCAAAGCCCGCGCCAATTGGGCCGCGCGCCTGCCAGACTGGCAGACGCGGGACGCTTGGGAAACGCAGTTCACGCGCAAAAGGGGTTAGGGGCGGGTCATCACACAGGCGAAATCGGCACGCTTGCCGGTTTCGTATTCGTCGTATTCCGCACTGCCGGGCAGGTCAGACCACTTGCGACCATAGACGCTGAAGGGCCACGGCACCTGTTTCAGCAATTCCACCCGGCGCGGGATATCGGCTTTCAACGAGGCAAAGGTGTTGGGCGTGATATTTGCATACCAAACGAAATACAGACCCACGGCGCTGGCAGCCTCGCGCAGTTCCGCCTCGATCAGGGCGTGGTCGCCTTGCCGGTAGCCGCCCGAAAACGCCACCGTTCCCCCCGCTTGGCAGACACGGGCGGCTTCGGTCACAAAGCGTGTCAGACCGAAATAGGTGGGCGCGCCCACGCTCAGGACAAAGTCGAAACTGTCATCGGGGAAATCCAGCCGGTCGCCGGTGGCTTTGACCAAGGTCACGTCGGACAGCCCCGCCAGATTGCGCCGTGCCAGTCGCACCACCGATCCGTTGCGGTCGGTGCCGGTCAGCGCCGTTTGCGGAAACACCCGCCGCACATAGCCAAGGCCGCCGCCCTGACCGCACCCCACGTCCAGCAACCGGGTCGGGGCGACGTTCAAGTCGGACACCATGCTGCGCACGAGGAGGTGATACATCATCGCATGCGGTGCCTCGTCCGCGCCCGACAGCAGATCGTCGGCCAGCGGCAGATATCCCCCGTTAAAGAATTTAAGCCGCCGCGCGGGCGACAGCCGATACAGGAATTCATAAGCGGCAAGGTCGAAAAGATGGAAACCGATCTTCGCCAGCCCCGTCATCGGGCCGGTCTTGATCCGGAGCAGATCCGGCATGGGAAAATGTCCTTGTATCTGGACGTTACTGGTGACGCAGGGCACGGCTCTGCACCGATCATCTTGCATAGGCTGGCACGCTTTAGAATCGAAAACCGCATCCCCCGACCAAAGGCACCCGCAGAATGACTTTGCCGCAACGTCTGTCCGTGTTGTTCCTGCAAGGGCACCCGTCCGCCTTTTCGCGCGATCTGGGGGCAGAGATGGCCCGCCGCGGCCACCGCGTCACGCGCGTCAACGTCTGTGCGGGCGACTGGTTGTATTGGCGCGGGCCGGAAACGATCAACTACCGCGGCCGCGCCGATGGCTGGCTGGTGTTTCTGGAAACCCTGTGCCGCGCCCGTGGCGTGACCCACATCGTCTATTTTGCCGACCGCCTGCCGTGGCATGTCGCGGCACAACAAGTGGCGGACCGACTGGGGATACAGGCCGTCAGCTATGAATTCGGCTATCTGCGCCCCGACTGGATCATTGTCGAACGTGGCGGGCAATCGGCGTGGTCGCATTTCCCTGATGATCTGCCTGTGATCCGAAAGCTGGCCAAGGGGTTGCCCGCGCCTGACATGACACTGCGTTATCGCTTTGACTTTGGGACCGAGGCCCTGAACGAGGTGGTTTTCAACCTGTCCAACGTCTTTCTGTGGTTTCTGTATCCCCACTATGACACGGACCGCCGCTATCATCCGCTTCGCGAATATCTGGGCTACATTCCGCGTCTGATCCGTGCCCGGCGTCGGGCCGAACCGGCGCGACAGGCGATTGTGCGGCTTGTGGGCGCTCGCACCCCTTTCTTTACGGTCGCCTTGCAGATGCAGGGCGATTACCAGATCCGTCGCAATTCGCCCTATCGCGACATCCGCGAATTCGTGCAGCAGGTGATCACGTCGTTCGCCGCCCACGCCGACCCTGCGGCGCGCCTTGTGTTCAAAAAACACCCGCTCGACAACGGGTTGGAGCGGTGGGGCGATGTGGTCAGCAGCCTTGCCAGCGCCGCTGGCATCGCGGACCGGGTGATCTTTCTGGACGGCGGCGATTTGCAGGCGTTGCTGCGCGCCAGCGCCGGGGTGGTCATCATCAACAGCACGGTCGGCCTGCATGCGTTGCAGGCTTTGACCCCGGTCAAGACGATGGGCATCGCGCTGTATGACATTCCCGGACTTACGCACCAAGGCCCGCTTGACCGGTTCTGGGCCGAGGCATCCCCCCCCGCCCAAGCCGATGTGACCGCGCTTGTGCGCCTTTTGGCCGCCGCCCTGCATGTAAAGGGCGATTTCTATTCACCCGAGGGGCGCAAGGCCGGTGTCACCGCCATGGCAGACCGGTTGGACACAGACGGCGTGAACGGCCACGGTGCCTTTGTGCCGGTGCCGCCCCGGTTAGAAAAGGCGGCGGCCATAGGCGTTCGCCTGTAACCCTTTCCAATCCTTTGCCGCGCCCTACCTGATCTGCTCGCAACGTCGGAGCCGACCATGTCCATCGCCATCCTCTATATCTCGACAGCGCTGATCTTTCTGGCGCTGGATGCTGTCATGCTGACGCTGGTGATGAAACCGCTGTTCGCCCGCCACATCGGCGCGATGCTGCAAGACCCGATCCGCATGGGTCCGGCAATTGCGTTCTATCTGGCCTATGTTGCGGGTCTGGTGGCGCTGGTGTCGCTGCCCGCCTTGCGCGCGGACAGCCCGGCACAGGCGTTGATCCCCGCGGCGTTGATCGGGGCGATGGCCTATGGCACATATGAGTTCACCAATTATGCCACGCTGAAAGGTTGGGCCCCGGCGATGGTGGCGACTGATCTGGTCTGGGGCACCGTGCTGACGGCATTTTCGGCATGGGCCGGGGTGGCGATCACCCGACTTTTGACCACCGCCTGACACTATCGCTTGGCGCAACAGGGCATTCCGTTGCATACGAGGTACGGCACCTCTGCGCGGAAGGCGAACCCATGATCCTGTACGGCATCCCCACCTGCGACACCTGCAAGAAGGCGCTGAAGGCGTTGCAGGCGGCTGGTCGCGACGTCACCTTTCGTGACATCCGCGCCCAACCCCTGACCGAGGCAGAGATCAACGAGATCGTCATGGAATTTGGCGACCGGGTGATCAACAAGCAATCCACCACCTACCGCAGCTTTTCGGACTTTCTGAAAGCGTCGGATGCCGATGCCCAAATCGCAGCGCAGCCGACCGTGATGAAACGCCCGGTGATCAAGGATGGCGATGAATGGCACCTTGGCTGGGACGATGCGACCGCCGCCCGCCTGACCGCCTAAAGCAGCCGCAGGTCCGACGCAGACGATCTGCCATCACGACCGGATTGCAGCTCGTACCCGACTTTCTGGTTGTCGTTCAGCGCCTTGATGCCCGCACGTTCCACTGCGGACACATGGACGAAGATATCCTTGCCGCCGTCATCGGGGGCAATAAAGCCATATCCTTTGGTCGCGTTATACCACTTTACGGTGCCGGTCGGCATTCCGTCTCTCCCATGCAGCTTCCCCGGGGCGACATGCCGCGGGCCTGATGGCACCCTTTCGTGATGTTGGAAAGGCTGTCACCACGGCGAAAATCATGCCAAACGTTTGTTGAAAATCAAGCGGGAATCCGGTGTGCCGGACCCGTACGACGCCAACGAACAAAGGGGAAATCATGCGAAATGCTGCATTGGTGCTGGGCATCATCGGTGGGGTCTGGGCGATGATCGTGGGCTTTTTCGGGTATGGCTATACCGAATTCATCGACCGGCATGGCGCGATTGGCGAATTGGCCACCCAAGTGGACAACCCCGGCCTGATCCGCGCGGCCAGCTTTCTGGCCCCGCTGTTGGCCATTGCCGGGGGGGCGATGGCACGGTCCCAGAACATCGCAGCGGGTGCATTGCTGCTGGCCGCTGCCGCTGCAGTATGGATTGCCTTTGGATTTGGCGTTTTCACCATGTTCCCCATCGCCTTTTGTGCGCTGGGTGGCGTTCTGGCACTGGCTGCACGACAACCCGACGCGCATTGAAAAAAGGGCGCCCTAAGGCGCCCTTTTTTCCAATCTCAACGCCGGTCTGGCGGCAGGGCTAGTGCCGTCAGTTCCGCCATCAGCGCGTCAAGGTCCATCACATCCACCCGTGTTTCGCCCAAGCGGCGGACGGACAGGGTGCGGTCTTCCACCTCTTTCATGCCGACGGCCAGGATCACAGGCACCTTGCCGACCGAATGTTCGCGGACCTTGTAGTTGATCTTTTCGTTGCGGATGTCCGCCTCGGCCCGCACGCCTGCGGCGCGCAAGGCGGACACCACCTCGTGCACAAAGGGATCGGCGTCCGACACGATAGAGGCCACCACCACCTGACGCGGGGCCAGCCAGAAGGGCAGCTTGCCCGCGTGGCTTTCGATCAGGATGCCGATGAACCGCTCGAACGAGCCAAGCGTGGCGCGGTGCAGCATGACGGGCCGATGCTTGGCCCCGTCTTCACCGATATAGGCCGCGTCCAGCCGCTCGGGCAGCACAAAATCCACTTGCAAGGTGCCGCATTGCCAATCGCGCCCGATGGCATCGGTCAGAACGAATTCCAGCTTTGGCCCGTAGAACGCGCCTTCGCCGGGGTTCATGGTAAAGTCGTGCCCGGCGGCCTGTGTCGCATTCATCAGGGCCGCTTCGGCCTTGTCCCACACCTCGTCCGATCCGGCGCGGTTTTCCGGCCGGTCCGAGAATTTGATCTTGAACGCCTCAAACCCCAGATCGCGGTAAACCGACGACAGGAATTCGATGAACCGTTTGGTTTCCGCCTCGATCTGGTCTTCGCGGCAGAAGATATGCGCGTCGTCCTGCGTGAACCCGCGCACCCGCATGATCCCATGCAGCGCGCCCGATGGTTCATACCGGTTGCACGATCCGAATTCCGCCATCCGCAACGGCAGGTCGCGATAGGATTTCATCCCCACGTTGAAGATCTGCACATGGCAGGGGCAGTTCATCGGTTTCAGCGCGTTCACGGTCTTTTCGCGGGCGTGTTCTTCGTCCACTTCGACGATGAACATGTTGTCCTGATAGTTGGCCCAGTGCCCCGACTGTTCCCACAGCTTGCGGTTCACCACCTGCGGCGTGTTCACCTCGACATAGCCACCCGCCTGCTGGCGGCGGCGCATGTAATCCTGCAACGTCACATAGATCGACCAGCCGTTCGGATGCCAGAACACCTGACCGGGGGCTTCTTCCTGCATGTGGAACAGGTCCATTTCGCGCCCCAGCTTGCGGTGGTCGCGTTTGCCCGCCTCTTCCAGCATGGTCAGGTGGGCCTTCAGATCTTCGCGGTTTTTGAAGGCCACGCCATAGATGCGCTGCAACATCGGGCGGCTGCTGTCGCCCAGCCAGTAGGCCCCTGCGACATTGGTCAGCTTGAACGCATCCGCCGGCAATTGCCCCGTGTGCTGCAGATGCGGACCCCGGCACAGGTCTTGCCAATGCCCGTGCCAGTACATGCGGATCGACTGATCTTCGGGGATACGGGCGATCAGTTCCAGCTTGTAGGGTTCGCCGACGCGTTCGTAATGCGCGATGGCGTCGGCCCTGCTCCACACTTCGGTTTTCACCGGATCGCGGGCGTTGATGATGTGTTTCATCTTGGCTTCGATCTGGCCAAGGTCTTCGGGCGTAAAGGGTTCGGCGCGGTCAAAGTCATAGAACCAGCCGTAATCGCGCACCGGGCCGATGGTTACCTTCACGTTGGGCCAAATCTCCTGCACCGCGCGGGCCATGACGTGGGCAAGGTCGTGCCGGATCAGTTCCAGCGCCTGCGGATCGTCGGCCATGGTGTGAATGGCGATCTTGGCGTTCTGTGTGATCGGCCACTGCAAATCCCAGTGCGCCCCATCGACCGAGGCGGAGATCGCCTTTTTCGCAAGGCTGGTGCTGATGGATGCCGCCACTTCGGCAGGCGTCACGCCTGCTGCGAACTCGCGCGCGTTGCCATCAGGAAAGGTCAGGGAAATCTGGCTCATGGCCATGCTCCTCGTCGTTTTGGCGCCTACGAAACGCCCGGTTGCGGGTTATGTCGGGGGGCGTTTTGGAACGGGACGGCGGCAAAGTCAACTGACCAGAGCGGGTGCATCGCGCGGGGGCCTGTCAAGGCAGGCGGGCGGCTGCTAAAACCCATTCCAACAGCGAAAGGATCGTCATGGCACAGACTTTGATCACCCCGCAGGGCCGCCAAATCGCCTATCATCGCAGGACAGGCAGCAGCCCCGGCGTGGTCTTTCTGGGCGGGTTCAAATCCGACATGACCGGCACCAAGGCGCAGCACCTGCAAGACTGGGCCGACCGCACCGGGCGCGCGTTCCTGCGGTTCGATTATTCCGGCCACGGTCAATCTTCGGGCGATTTTCTGGACGGCTGCATCGGCGACTGGTGTCAGGATGCGCTGGCCGCAGTGACGACACTGACGACCGGGCCGCAGATCTTGATCGGGTCATCCATGGGCGGCTGGATCGCGCTGCTGCTGGCCCGCGCGATCCCCGACCGCATCCATGCGCTGATCGGTGTGGCCGCAGCCCCCGATTTCACCGAAGACAGCATGTGGGCCGGGTTCAGCCCCGCCCAACGGGCAGAAATGGCCGCTGCGGGCCGCGTGGCCCTGCCGTCAGAGTATTCCGCCGATCCTTATATCATCACGCAAAAGCTGATCGAGGATGGCCGCGACAATCTGGTGCTGCGCGGCCCCCTGCATCTGCCGTTTCCGGTACGTTTGCTGCAAGGCACCGATGATGCGGATGTGCCGCCCGCCGTGGCGTTGCGCCTGCTGGATCATGCCAGCGGCCCGGATATCCGGCTGACGCTGGTCAAAGGGGCGGATCACCGCTTTTCTTCTGCCGCCTGTCTTGCCATGATCGAGGATGCGGTGGTGCAGGTGACACAGGGGTAGGAAATGCGTGCGTTCGGCAAGGTCATGGAACGCGCGCTGTTGGTCCTTTTCCTGCTTCCTGCGGCGATGCGCGCCATCCGCGCACGGGCGTGGGGCCTGTGACCGCCGATCCGATCGTCTTTCTGCCCGGCCTTGCCTGCGACGCGCGGGTGTTTCTGCCGCAGATCGTGCGCCTGTGCGCCGCGCACCCGGTGCAGGTCATTGTGCCGCGCGGCGAGTCAGTGGAACAGATGTCCAGCGCGGTTCTGGCGGCCGCCCCGCCCCGGTTCGTTCTGGTGGGGCAGGGGTTGGGGGGCGATGTGGCGCTGGATGTGATCCGCCGCGATCTGGGCCGCGTCATCCGTGTGGCGCTCATTTCGACCGACCCGCTGGCCGAACCACCCGGCCTTGCCGCAGCGCGCGAAACCCGCATGGTCGCCGCCCGCGCGGGCAGGTTGCGGGATGCGCTGGCGCAGGATTATCCCATGTCCGCCTTTGCCGAAACGCCGTGGCGCGATGACGTGCTGTCACTGGTGGCCGATATGGGAATAGGTCTGGGCGAGGGCGTCTATCTGCGGCAGGCCCGCGCCTTGCAGCGCCGTCCCGATCAGCAAAAGACACTGCGCCGCGCTATGCTGCCTGCGCTGATCCTTGCCGGGGCGCAAGATACGGTCATTCCCGTGCGCAGGCAGGATTTCGCCGCGACGCTGATGCCATTCGGCACGCTGAAGGTGATCGAAAACGCGGGGCAACTGCCCAGTCTGGAACAGCCCGACGCGGTTACGGATGCGCTTGCATCCTTCTTCGCCGGGCCGCTTTTGTTACGCTGAGGCGAGTGCGATTTTTGCCTTTTTCGGCTTCGGCTCGCCCGAGTTGGCATCGATGAAGTTCAGCACCAAGGGACGGATGTTCAGACGCCAGCTTTTCCCGGCAAAGATGCCGTAATGACCTGCGCCGGGTTCCAGATGGCTGGCCTTCTTGTCATCCGGCAGGCCGGTCAGCAGCTTTAGCGCGGCGACGCACTGGCCGGGGGCGGAAATGTCGTCATTCGCGCCTTCGACTGTTTTCACCGCCACTTGGGTGATGGCACCAATATCGACCTTGCGCCCGTTGACGGTGAATTCGTTCCGGGCGATTTCGCGGTTCTTGAAGATACGCTCGACCGTTGACAGGTAGAATTCCGCCGTCATGTCCATGACGGCCAGATATTCGTCATAGAACCGGTTGTGAGCGTCGTGATCCGATGCCTCGCCCCGGGCGACCCGCATGATCTGTTCGGAAAACGCCTTGGAATGGCGTTCGGCGTTCATCGAAATAAAGCTTTGCAGTTGCAACAGCCCCGGATAGACCAGCCGCCCGGCACCCTTGTGCTTGAACCCGACGCGCTGGATCGCGGTCTGTTCCAATTGCCCCATGGTGATGCGGCGGCCAAAATCGGTCACTTCGGTTGCGGCGGCGTCCGGGTCGATCGGCCCCCCGATCAGCGTCAGGCTGCGCGGCTGCGCGCTCGGGTCTTCGCCCGCCAGATAGGCGGTAGCGGCCAGCGTCAGCGGGGCAGGTTGGCAGACAGCGATCACATGGGTGTCAGGCCCAAGGGCGCGCATGAAGTCGACCAGATACAGCGTGTAATCTTCGACGTCGAACTTGCCTGCGCTGACAGGAATATCGCGCGCGTTGTGCCAATCCGTCACGTAGACGTCACAGTCAGGCAGCAGACTGGCCACTGTCGAGCGCAGCAACGTCGCATAGTGCCCGGACATTGGGGCCACCAGCATCACCTTGCGGGCCATGGGCGCGCGGCGACGAACCGAGAAGTGGATCAGATTGCCGAAGGATTTTTCCACCTCGATCTTGATGTCGACCAGATGGTCTTGCCCATCTGGCCCGACGATGGACCGGATACCCCAGTCGGGTTTCGCGGACATGCGGGCGAAGGTGCGTTCGGTCACTTCGCCCCAGGCGGCGGTCAGTTGCAGCATGGGGTTCATCGACAGCGCAAAGACCGGATAGGATGCCATGGCCCGTGCAGTCGCCCCCAACCATTCATTGGTGTTGCGGGCTGTTTCCATCATATCATAAGTGTACATGTACCGCACAGTGCGTCTCCTTGTCCGGAACGGGCCGGCCAGCGATTTCGCAGCTTTCCCCCCCGGTCGGGCGTCGATATGCTGCACAGCGGCGAGGATAGGGGGGAATTGTTCGCATGACAACGGAAGACAGCGACGCAGGGGCCCGGCTGGAAAAGCTGAATGCCAACCTGGCGAAAGTCGAAGAGTTGTCGCAGCGCCTTGTGGTAGCGCTATCAAAGCGCAAACAGGTCGATTCCGCCCTGCATGGCCCCTCGTCCGATGTCTACATGAAGGCAGCGGCGGCCTATGTGGCCGAAATGATGCAGAACCCGTCCAAAATTCTGGAGCACCAGATCGGCTACTGGGGAAAGAGCCTGAAGCACTACGTCGAGGCGCAGCAGGCTCTGTCGAAGGGCGAATTGAAGGCGCCCGCCGACCCCACGCCTAAGGACAAGCGATTCTCTAATCCGCTGTGGGAAAACCATCCGTTCTTCAACTATCTCAAGCAGCAATACCTGATCAACGCCGAGGCGATCTCGGATGCTGTTTCCGATATGGAAACGCTGGACCAGAATGACCGCCGCCGGGTCGAGTATTTCACCAAGCAGATCGTCGACATGTTTTCGCCCACCAACTTTCTGGGCACCAACCCCGACGCGCTGGAACGCGCGATCGAAACGGATGGTGAAAGTCTGGTGAAGGGGCTGGAAAATCTGGTCCACGACGTCGAGTCGAACAGTGGCGAGGTGGTCGTGTCGCTGGCCGACAAGGACGCGTTCAAGGTGGGCCAGAACCTTGCCACCACTCCCGGCGATGTCGTCTATCGCAACCGCATGTTCGAACTGATCCAGTATCGCCCGACAACGGAAACGGTCCATCAGACGCCGCTGCTGATCTTTCCTCCATGGATCAACAAATTCTACATCCTGGACATGAAACCACAGAACAGCCTGATCAAATGGGTTGTCGATCAGGGGTTCACGCTTTTCGTGGTCAGTTGGGTTAACCCCGACGCCTCTTACCGGGACGTCGGCATGGATGACTACATCCGCGACGGCTATCTGCGCGCGATGGCCGAGGTGCGCCGGATCACGGGCGAAAAGCAGATCAACGCCGTCGGGTATTGCATCGCGGGCACCACGCTGGGTCTGACGCTGGCGCATCTGGAAAAGGCGGGCGACACATCAGTGAAATCCGCGACCTTCTTTACCACCCTGACCGATTTTTCCGATCCGGGCGAAGTGGGGGTGTTTCTCGAAGACGACTTTGTCGATGGGATCGAGCGTCAGCTTGATCTGGACGGCATGTTGTCGAAATACTTCATGAGCAAGACCTTCAGCTATCTGCGGTCCAATGACCTGATCTACACGCCCGCCATCAAAAGCTACATGATGGGCGAGGCGCCGCCCGCCTTTGATCTGCTGTACTGGAATGGCGACGGCACCAATCTGCCCGCCAAGATGGCCTTGGAATACCTGCGGGGGCTGTGCCAATCCGACCGCTTTGCCAGCGGCGGTTTTCCGGTTTTTGGCAATTTGGTCACCCTGTCCGATATCAAGCTGCCCGTTTGCGCCATTGCCTGCGAGACGGACCACATCGCCCATTGGCGCGGATCGTTCAACGGGGTCAAACAAATGGGGTCCAAGGAGAAGACATTCATTCTGTCCGAAAGTGGCCACATCGCCGGGATCATTAACCCGCCGTCGCGGAACAAGTACGGCCACTACGTCAGCGATGCGCCGCTTGATCAACCCGATGGGTGGAAGGCGGGGGCCAGTTTCATCAAGGAAAGCTGGTGGCCGCGCTGGCGCGATTGGCTGGCACAGCGGTCGGGAGATCAAATTCCCGCACGCGTTCCAGGCGATTCGGGGGCAAAAGTGCTGGCCCCGGCACCGGGAACCTATGTGGTGACCGATCCAAGTCTCTGATCTGGTTTCCACTTTTTGGCGAGTCCGCCCAAAAATGCTGCGGTGCAGAAAAAACTTGAAATGCTGCACCGCAGCATGTATATCTTGCTCATCAGGAAACGCAGCGCCACGCCGCATCACCAGGAGCAGACATTATGACCAAGACCCCCGATTTCGCCAAAGTCATGCAGGACATGATGGCTTCTTTCCCGGTCGACTCGACCGCCCTGCAGACCGCTTTCAAAACCCAGGCTGCCTTGGGCGAGAAGATGTCGAAAGTCGCTTTGGAAGCCGCTGAAAAATCGACCGAGATCACCACGAAGTGGGCCAAAGACACCCTCGCCAAGCTGGGCGACGTGTCCAAAGCCAAGACCGAACCGACCGACTACACCAAGTCGATCTCGGACTTCGCTTCGGCCGCTGCTGAAATGGCTGCTGAAAACATGGCCGCTTTCGCTGAAGTCGCGAAAAAAGTGCAGATGGAAACTGTCGAGCTGATGCTGGCTGCTGGCAAGGACATGTCGGAAGACGCGACCGCCGCCGTCAAGAAAGCCACTGCCGAAGTGACCTCGGTCGCGAAAAAAGCGGCTGCTGCCGCGAAGTGATCTGAAGATCAACCGTCGACGACTCCTCCCTGTCGGATGACGTGCTGGGCGGGCCTTATGGGCTCGCCCTTTCTTTTTGATAAACGGTGTCCTAAGCTTCGCTGCACTGCACCCATTGCAGGTGCAACATCAACAGGAGCCCGGGACGATGGCCGACACCGACAAGCCTCTTCTCATCAAGCGTTATGCCAGCCGTCGGCTGTACAACACCGAAACGTCGGATTATGTCACGCTTGAGGATATCGCAGGCTTTATCCGTGCCGGGCGCGAGGTGCAGATCATCGATCTGAAATCAGGCGACGACCTGACGCGGCAATATCTTTTGCAGATCGTGGCCGAACATGAATCAAAGGGCGAAAACGTCCTGCCGATCAATGTGCTGACCGATCTTGTCCGCAGCTACACGACCGAGATGCAGTCGGTCGTGCCGCAGTTCCTGGCCTCGTCGTTCGAGATGCTCCAAAAGGGCCAGTCCAAGATCATGGAAAACATGTCCACCCTGAACCCGATGGCGGCGATGCCGGGCTTTGATGCCATGCGCAAGCAGCAAGAGGCGTTCATGAAGACCATGATGGGCGGCCTGCCCGGCTGGGGTGGGTCCGGTCCCGCAAAAGAAAGCGATGACGCGCCCGCTGCGGGTAACGCCGACGAACTGGCGCAGATCAAAAAGCAGTTGGCCGAGTTGCAAAAGAAGCTGTCCAAGCTCTGACCGCAGGGCGGGGGCATGTCCGAAGGCCGCGTGACACTTTGGGGGATCGAGGTGTTTCTCGCCGCGGCCGAAGAGGGCGCGATTTCCGCCGCCGCCCGGCGTCTTGGGGTTAGCCCGTCCGCGGTCAGTCAACAGCTTTCCGGGCTTGAGGCGGCGCTGGGTGCGCCGCTTCTGGATCGTGGCGCCCGCCCCATGCGGATGACGCCTGCGGGCACCATGTTCCGCCGTCACGCCCACGTCATCCTGAACGCCGAGGCCGAGGCGCGCGCCGAATTGGGCATGGCCGATCTGTCGGCCCTGACCACCCTGCGCCTTGGCATGATCGAAGATTTCGACGCCGAGGTGACCCCCCGCCTGTTGACGCATCTGGCCACCGAATTGCGCGGCTGCCGGTTCCTGCTGGAAACCGGCGCCAGCCACCGCCTGTTGGACCAGTTGGAAGATCGCGCGCTGGACATCGTCGTTGCTGCCGACAGCGGCAGCGACACCAGCGATACGCTGTGGCGCGAGGTGCATCCCTTGCTGATCGAACCCTTCGTCGCCGTCGCCCCGCGCGGTGCGGGGGATGTCAAGACGCTGCCCCTGATCCGCTACACCGCGCGGCATCTGATGGGCCGCCAGATCGCTGCGCACCTTGCGCGTGAAAATCTGGCCCTGGCCCAGCGGTTTGAACTGGACAGCTATCACGCGATCCTTGCGATGGTCGCGGATGGCGCGGGCTGGACGATCCTGACGCCCCTTGCCCTGCACCACGCGGCCCGCTTTCGCGCCGATGTTGATGTGCGGCCCCTGCCCATCGCGCCCTTTGACCGGACACTGACGCTGTCCGCCCGTGCCGGTGTTCTGCGCGACATCCCCGCACAGGTCGCGGCCCGCCTGCGCATCCAGTTGCAGGAACAGGTGGTCATGCCCGCCCTGTCACAGTGGCCGTGGCTATCTTCCGCGCTGCGGGTTGTCTGAAAGCCTCTAACCGCGTGCGTCCGTTGCCGCTTCGATCAAGGCCGTTGCGATATAGTCCAACTCGTCCCGCGTCAGTCGCGCGGGCAGACGCACATCGCAGGCCCGCATCAGCATGGCGCGTGTCATCGGCAAGTCGGGAGGATCGCCCAGAAACTGCCAATTCCAGAACGCCCGCGCGTTGCCCTCGGACAGCCCGAACACCTGCACCGACACACCGCGCCGCTTGGCCGCAGACTGAAACGACAGCGCCTGCGTGTCCGTCCAGTCGCCGATCAGGTTGAACTGGATGCTGTCGGGCGCCCGATCTTCGCCCGGCAAGGCCGGGGGGACGGTCAGCGCGCCGCTTGCGTTCAGACGGTCGGCCACCCAATCGTGGTTCGCCCGCCCCTTGGCCACACGATCAGCCACCAGCGGCAGTTGCGGGCGGATCACGGCGGCCGACAGGTTTTGCATCCGCAAATTGTACAGCGGCAGTCTGTTCTGCCAGTGACCAAAGCTGTTCTGCAAACCGGGGTGCTTTTTCCAGTTCTGTTCATAGGCACCCGACATGATCACCGCCCGCGCCGCAAGTTCCGGGTCGTCCGTGACCATGATCCCGCCTTCGCCCGCATTCACCAGCTTGTAGCTTTGGAAACTGAAGCACCCTATCTTGCCGATGGTGCCGATGTTGCGCCCCTTCCACACCGTTCCCAGCGAATGGGCGGCATCCTCGATCACCGGAATGCCGCGCGCATCCGCCAGCGCCATGATCGCATCCATGTCGGACGTATGACCGCGCATGTGGCTGATCATCACCGCATCAGTGTTGTCCAGCTTAGCCGCGAAATCGGTCAGGTCCACGCGGTAATTCGCCCCCACCTCGACCAGCACCGGCAGGCAATCGGCATGGACCACCGCCGATGGCACCGCCGCAAAGGTGAACGCCGGGATCAGCACCCGCGCCCCACGCGGCAAATCCAGCGCCTTTAACGCCAGAAATAGCGCCGCCGAACAGGACGAAACCGCCAGTGCATAGCGCGCGCCCAGTAGATCGGCGAATTCCTGTTCCAGCAGCGCCACGGGGGCACCCTCGGCGGCCGTGTAGCGGAACAGGTCGCCCGAGGTCAGCAGCCGTTCAATCTCAGCCCGTGCCGCGTCGGGGATCGGTTCGGCGTCATAGACATTGGGGGCCAGTGTTTGTCCATCGGGGGCCATGGCACAGCTTTCCTGAAACTCTTCTTCGGAAAATGTGTAAGTTCAGCGCGCCCGCAATGCCAGTGACATGTTCATGACAGGGGCGATTTCCGCCCAAAGGATGCGCCCTGCTGACGCGCTTTTGAGTATTCTTGCGAAGAAAAAGCGTTACAGGCCAAGCCTGTCGCGCAGGGAATACCACGTCATTGCCGTGACCAGCATCGGCCAGCGCAACGCCGCCCCACCCGGAAAGCGCGGTTGCGGCAGGCGGGCCATCAGATCGAACCGCCCCGCTTGGGCCGCCGCCGCCTCGGCCAGCAGACGCCCGGCCAGCGTGGCCATCGCCACCCCATGACCTGAATAGCCCGATGCGGACAGGACGTTGGGCCGAACGCGGGTAAAGCAGGGCATCCGGTTCATCGTGATCGCCAAAGTGCCGCCCCAGGCGTGGTCGATCCGCACATCGGCAAGCTGCGGATATACCGCAAGCATCGGTTTTCGCACGGTTTTGATGATGTCGGGAAAGCGGTAGCCATAGCTTTCTCCACCCCCGAACAGCAGGCGGTTGTCTTCGGACAGCCGCCAGTAATTCACCACGAACCGGCTGTCGGCCACGGCGATGGGCGCGCGCAGGATGTCCGCCGCACGGTCGGCCAAAGGCTCGGTCGCGACGATGAAGTTGTTGATCGGCATGACCTTGGCCGCAACGCGCGGTTCCAGTCCGCCCAGATAGCCATTGGCGGCAAGGATCACATGATCGCAGGACACAGCCCCCGTCGCCGTGTGCACCACGGGCGTGGTGCCATGATCGATGCGCAGGACTTCGGACGCCTCATGGATCAAGGCCCCTGCCGCGACGGCCGCCTGCGCCAGCCCGATGGCATAGTTCAGCGGGTGAAGGTGACCGGCACCCCGGTCCACCTCGCCACCCTGATAGGCGGTTGATCCGATCAGGTGGCGGATGCCATCGCGATCCAGCGGTTCGATCTGGTCATAACCATAGTCGCGGCGCAGCTTTTCGGCATAGGCGTGGCCATCGCGCACCTCGGCCAGTGAACGGCAGGCATGGGCGATGCCGGGGTAATAGGTGACGGGCATCGCGTGATCCTTGACCAGATCACGCACCATCCCCTTGGCCTCTTCGGCCAGATCCCACAGGCGATGGGCGTCATCCTTGCCGACCATCCGTTCCAGCGCGACCTGATCCAGACGCTGGCCCGATCCCACCTGCCCACCATTGCGGCCCGATGCGCCAAAGCCCACGCGATGCGCCTCTAGCACGACGACAGACAGCCCCTTTTGCGCCAGATGCAGCGCGGCGGACAGGCCGGTATATCCCGCCCCAACGATGCAGACAGCCGCCCGCACCGCCCCCTGCAAAGGCGCAAAGGCGGCCAGCGGCGCACGCGTCGCCACGTAGTACGAGGCGGGGTATTCCCCCGCCCGGTCATTGACATGCAACAGGTTCATACGTTCAGCAGCAGGTGTTCGCGTTCCCACGGGCTGATCACCTGCAGGAATTCCTTGTATTCGTTGCGCTTGACGGAATCGTAGACGGAACAGAATTCCGGTCCCAACACCTCGACCAGGGCTGCGTCTTCCTCCAGCAGGTCAAGCGCGTCGCCAAGGTTGTAGGGCAGGTCCGTTTCGGACATATAGGCATCGCCCGTGCATTCCGGCTTTGGCAGCTTGCCCTCTTTCAGGCCCAGATAACCGCAGGCCAGACTGGCCGCGATGCCAAGGTAGGGGTTGCAGTCCATCCCCGCCAGCCGGTTTTCCAGACGCCGCGCCTCGGGACCCGAAATCGGGACGCGCAGGCCGGTGGTGCGGTTGTCGCGGCCCCATTCCAGATTGATGGGGGCAGCAAAATCGGGGACATACCGGCGATAGCTGTTCACGTAAGGGGCCAGCAGGGCGACGGCACCCGGCAGATGGTTCTGCATCCCGGCGATGAAGTGCAGGAATGCCTGCGTTTCGCCCCCCTTGCGGTCGGAAAAGATGTTCTTGCCGGTCTTCATGTCCACGACCGAGTGGTGCATGTGCATGGCTGATCCCGGTTCGCCCTCGATCGGTTTGGCCATGAAGGTGGCAAAGCAATCGTGGCGTAGCGCCGCCTCGCGGATCAGGCGCTTGAAGAAGAAAATCTCGTCCGCCAGACGCACAGGGTCGCCATGCGCCAGGTTGATCTCCACCTGACCGGCACCGCCCTCTTGCAGGATGCCGTCGATTTCCAGCCCCTGCGCCTCGGCAAAGTCATAGATGTCGTCGATCACCTTGCCGTATTCGTCAACCGCCGACATCGAATAGGCCTGCTTGCCCGCCGCCCGCCGTCCCGACCGGCCCATCGGCGGGATGATCGGCATATTCGGGTCGATGTTGCGGGCGACAAGAAAGAATTCCATCTCGGGCGCGACGATGGGTTGCCACCCCTCTTTGTTGTAAAGCTCGACGATCCGGCGCAGCACGTTGCGGGGGGCCGTGGGCACGGGAACGCCCTTTTGATCCTCGGCATCGTGGATGATCTGCAAGGTGACATCCGCCGTCCAGGGGGCGGCGGTGGCGGTGCTGAAATCAGGCACCAGAATCATGTCGGGTTCGGTAAAGGCACCTGTGGGATTGTCGGCCCATTCGCCGGTGATCGTTTGCAGGAAGATCGAGTTCGGCAGGAAATAGCTGGTTTGCGTCGCAAATTTCGACGCTGGCATCGCCTTGCCCCGCGCCACCCCGGCAATGTCGCCGATGATGCATTCCACCTCGTCGATGCGGCGGTCCGCAATCCACTCACGCGCGGCTTCGGGCAGTTTGTCGGTCCATTTGGACATGGGTCACACTATGATTTGCGGTTGCCCCGGCCCGGAATCAGGCGCGGGGTTGCTTGAAAAAGGCAGCGATACGCGCGGCCATGGTCTTGTCCTGCAAGGGCGTGGTCAGTTTGCCTGCGGCGGCGGCCATCAAATCGTCCGGCACGACGCCCTTGCCCCGCGTCTTCATCAACCCATCCACGAATTCGGGGCGAAACTCGGGGTGGGCCTGCACCGTCAGGGCGCGGTCGTCATACAAAAGGGCGGCGTTGGTGCAGAAATCGTTGCTGGCAATGACCTTGGCCCCGTTCGGCACGACGGTCACCTGATCGCGGTGCCAAGCGTTCAGCGTCATGGTTTCACCATCGAAATCATAGTCGGTGGCCCCCACAGCCCAGCCGTTGGCGTGGCGTTCCACCTTGCCGCCCATGGCCTGCGCCACAATCTGATGCCCAAAACAGACGCCGACAACGGGCACATGTTCGGCAAAAGCCGTGCGGATGAAATCCTCCAACGGTGGAATCCAGGGGTGGTCTTCATAGGCCCCATGGCGCGACCCGGTGATCAGCCAGCCATCGGCATCGCGAACCGAGGCAGGAAATTCCCCCTCTACAACCCGCCAGGTGCGAAAGGTGAACCCGTGCCCGTCCAGCAGGCGCGCGAACATGTCGGGATAATCGCCCATTTCGGGTGACAGGATATCGGGCGCAAGGCCGGTTTGCAGGATGCCGATCAGCATGGCGTGTCCGTGGTTTGGGTCAACTTCAACGTAATCCGCCGCGTACCCCTGAAACAAGGGGCGCGCGGGGTGGTGATCCTGACGCGTCCTGCGTCACACCGTATCGAGATACAGTTCCACAATCTCGCTTTCATTCAGCTCTGCTATGTAGTGCAGCTCTTGCCGTTTGGTCGAGACGAGGTTTTTGATCAACTCGGGGTGCAGGAACCGGGGAAGGATGGTGCTTTTCTCCATCGCGTCGATCGCCGTGGCCCAGCTGTCCGGGATTTGGGGCAGGTCATCCACCGCATAGGCGTTGCCGACGATGGGGCTTGGCGGTTCCATCGCCTGATTGATCCCGTCCAACGCAGCCCCGAGGATTGCGGCCAGCATCAGGTAGGGGTTCACGTCGCCACCCGCCACGCGATGTTCCACCCGCCGCGCTGTCGGAGAGCCTGCGGGAATGCGGATCGCCGCCGTGCGGTTTTCATAGCCCCAGCAGATCGCGGTGGGCGCGTGTTTGCCGGGCACCAGCCGTTCATAGCTGTTCTGATGCGGCGCAAAAATCAGCGCTGAATCGTGCATCGCGTTCAGACAGCCCGCGACCGCACTTTTCAGCATCGCGGTGCCCTTTGGCCCGCCGCTGTCAAAAACATTCTTGCCGTCCTCGTCGATCAGGCTGAAATGGGTGTGCAGGCCGGACCCGGAGTATTCCGGGTAGGGCTTGGCCATGAACGACGCGGCAAATCCGTGACGCCGTGCCAGACCCTTGACCAGCATCTTGAACAGCCACGCATCATCGGCGGCGCGCAGGGCGTCGTCGCAATGCATCAGGTTCACTTCGAACTGGCCCAAACCGGTTTCCGATGTCGTCGTGTCGGCAGGAATGTCCATCGCCTCGCACGCGTCATACAGATCGGTGAAGAACGTATCGAACGCATCCAGCGCGCGGATCGACAGGGTTTCCGCCGCCTTGCGCCGCTTGCCCGACCGGGGGCTTGCGGGAACCTGCATGGTCTTGCCGCTGTCGTCGATCAGGAAGAACTCCAACTCCATCGCGACGACGGGGGTAAGGCCGCGCTTTTTGAAGCGGTCCACCACTTCGCGCAGGGCGTGGCGGGGATCACCTTCATAGGGCGTGCCGTTTTCGCGGAACATCCAGATCGGCAGCAGCGCGGTGGGCGCTTCAAGCCAGGGCATCGGCATGAAGCCACGCTCGGTCGGTTTCAGCACACCGTCCTGATCGCCCTGTTCGAACACCAACGGGCTGTCGTCGATGTCTTCGCCCCAGATATCAAGGTTCAGAACCGAAAACGGAAACCGTGTCCCGTTCTTGACCACGTTGTCGGCAAATCGTGCCGGAACGCGTTTTCCGCGCGCCTGCCCATTCAAATCAACAGCCGCCACGCGGATTGTCCGCACGTCGGGATGCTTTCTCAGCCAGTCTTTCATCATCTCACATAAGGCAGGGCGCACCTGATGGCGCAGGCCCCATCCTTCCTTTGTTTGCGATCCGATCCCGTGTCAGCCCTGTTAAACAGGCCCACGCCGCACGAAAGCGGCTCCGGACGAGTGTCCGGCGAATTTGATCAAATCCAAGCTACTACCGGATAAGCTGAGGACGCAAGCGGATTCTGGAACGGACATTCGCCGGAAGATGCCGGTTCAGATAGCGGTTCACCCGCCCGAACACCCAGATCAGCAGCAACGTCAGGCAGACGAAATACACCGCCACGATCGGATAAGGGATGAAGGGGTTGAATGTCTTGTCCGCGAAATACTGCGCGTAATAGAGCGAATCTCCGCGTTGCTGGAACGCCGGAAAGCCGCTGAAATACACCAGCGTGGTGGCATGAAACAGAAAGATCGCCTCGTTCGTATAGGCGGGCCAGGCCAGCCGCAGCATGGTAGGCCACAGGATGCGGCGGAACCGGTTCCACCCGGTCAGGCCGTAGGCATCGGCAGCCTCAAGATCGCCCTTCGGGATGGACCGCAGCGCGCCGTAGAAGATTTCGGCCGAATAGGCGGCGGTGTTCAGGAACAGCACAAACAGCGCCCCGGCCCAGGCCTTGGCCATCCAACTGGTGTGGATGGTCATCCCGAACACGTCGAACCCGGCCTTGGGCAGCAAGACGAACGCCTCGTAGGCCAGAAAGAACTGGATGAACAACGGAGAGCCGCGAAACACAAAGATGAACCATTCGGCAGGCTTGCGCAGCCACGGATTGCGCGCGGCCTTGGCCATGGCAATCGCATTGGCCAGAAAGAAACCGACCGCCAGCGCAAGCACCCCGAAATAGAGGTTCCAGATCAGCCCTGATCCAATCAGCGTGAATTGCTGGCACAGCGTGAAATCGGTGCGTGGCAACAACCGCTCACCGATCCCGATGGACCGAAAGGCATAGTCGCCGATGGTTTGCCAGCAGCTCATACCGTGGCCTTTCGCATCGCTTCACCGGCCATCGTCGCCTGCCCCTGGCTAAGCCGGGCAGACAGCCGCCCCAGCACGATTTCGGACCCGCGTGTCATGACCAGATAAAAGACCAGCAGGAAAAGGAAGTAATACAGCCGCCAGTCCGGGTGCGGATAGGCATAGGCGGTGGTCTTTGATCCGCCCAGTTCGCGCGCCCAATAGACGATGTCCTGCACACCCAGCAGAAACAGCAAGGGCGTCGCCTTGATCAGGATCATCCACAGGTTCGACAATCCGGGCAGCGCATAGACCCACATCTGCGGCACAAGGATGCGCCGGAACACTTGGCGGTGGCTCATGCCATAGGCTTCGGCGGTTTCCAGTTGCGCGCGCGGAACCGCCTGCATCGCCCCATACAGCACGTTGGCGGCAAAGGCCCCGAACACGATGGAAAAGGTGATGACCGCCAGAATGAACCCGTAGATCTGGTGATAGACCTGCGGCGCATCGCCGGACGGGATTTTCGCCTGCGGACAGACGCGGAATTCCAACCCCTGACGGATCGGTTCGGTCCACTCGGGGCAGCGGATCTGATGCAGGGTCCATTCCAGTGACTGGTCCAGCACGATCACGAAAAACAGAAAGAACACGATGTCGGGTATGCCCCGCACCATCGCGGTATAACCCTTGCCCACCAGTCGCACCGGCAGGATCGGGCTGCGCGCGGCCATCGCACCGCCAAACCCGAACAGCAACGCCGTGGGGGCCGTGACGGCCAACAGCACCAGCACCGTCAGGAATGACCAGTACATGCCAAGATGCTTGCCCGTGGTCAGGTAGCAGATCAGCCACCCGAACCCTTCAAGCGATGACGGATCGGCGCAGGATGCGAACATGATGTGTCCCGTTCAGGGCAGGGTGCCCCCCTTCCGTAGCGAAAGGGGGGCAGGCCATTTCGATCAGCCCTGATGGATCAGAACGTGACGGCGGCTTCGCCGAACCACTTTGTGATCAGCGTGTTCAGCGTGCCATCATCCTTCATCGACTGGATGGCGGCATCGAACTTGCCCTTCAACTCGGCATCGCCTTCGCGCAGGCCCATGCCGACGCCGCCGCCAAGCTGCACTTCATTTTCCAGCAGCACCAGTTCACCATTGGATTCGGCGGCGATGGGGGCCAGATAGTCCTTGTCGGCAAATACGGCATCAGCCTCGCCGTTGCGGACCGCTGCCACGGTTTCGTCCGGTGTCGCGAATTCCAGCACGGTTGCGCCCGACTCCGCCACATATCCCGCCTGAATGGTGCCGACCTGCGCCGAAACGACCGCGCCTTCGCCCACATTGGCATCCGCCGCCAGCGCCAGATACGCTGACGAGGCCGGCGGGATGTAGTTCTGGGTAAAGTCGATCACCTTGTCACGCTCTTCGGTGATGCTCATCCCGGCGATGATGGTGTCGTAGTTGCCCGATTGCAGGTTCGGGATGATCGAATCCCACTCGTTCGTGACCCACTCGCAGGTCAGACCGGCGCGCTTGCACAGCTCGTCGCCCATTTCCTTTTCAAAGCCGTCAATCTCGCCCGCGTCGTTGATGAAGTTGTAGGGGGGGTAGGCCCCTTCGGTTCCCATGCGGACGGTTTGCGCTGCGGCCAATCCGGCGGTCAGCGCCAACATGGCGGTGGCAAGCATCAGTTTTTTCATTGTCGTAACTCCCCTTCAGGTTTCGTTTTTGGTCAGTTCCGGGTCGCGCCTTATCAGGCCGTTGCCGACAGAAACCCGCGCAGACGATCGGTTTGCGGGTTTCCGAACAACCGCTCGGGCGGTCCTTCTTCCTCGATCTTTCCTTGGTGCAGAAAGATCACATGATCAGACACGTCGGCGGCAAGCCGCATGTCATGGGTCACAAGGATCATGGTGCGCCCTTCTTCGGCAAGGGCCTTGATGACGCGGACAACCTCTTGCTCCAACTCAGGATCAAGGGCCGATGTCGGCTCATCAAACAACAGCGCGCGCGGCTCCATGCACAGGGCGCGGGCGATGGCGGCGCGCTGCTGCTGGCCACCCGACAGCATGGCAGGCCAAGCATCGGCCTTTTCGGCGATCCCGACCTTGGCCAGATATTTCCGCGCCGCAGCCTCCACCTCGGCCGGGTCGCGCTTCAGCACGGTCACCGGGGCTTCCATCACGTTTTGCAGAATGGTCATGTGGGACCACAGGTTGAACTGTTGGAACACCATCGACAGGTTCGTGCGCATACGGGTGACTTGCGCGCGGTCGGACGGGTGGCGGCCAAGGCCGTGGCCCTTCCAGCGCACAGCCTCGCCTTCGAATTCGATGTCGCCCTGCTGGCTGTCTTCCAGCAGGTTGCAGCAGCGCAGCAGGGTGGACTTGCCCGACCCCGACGATCCGATCAGCGACACGACATGCCCGCGCGGCGCGGTCAGATCGACACCCTTCAGCACCTCAAGGCTGCCATAGCTCTTGTGGAGGTCGGTGATACGGATAACAGGCGTCTCGGGGCTGGGGTCGGTCACAGGGTCACGCGGCTGGTTGATCTTGGGGGTCGAGTAAGGCGCAGCTTTTGCCCCATTGCAACGCCCTTTCTGGCAAGTCCGCTGCGTCAGCCCGCCGATTTGATCATTTCTCTGGCGCAAACCGGTTCGGTGCGGGTGGTGTGGGCACCGAAAGATAATCTGCCACCGGAATGGATATGATGCCCTTGATCCGCAAAAGCGCGCGGTCCGCAGCGCCAAGATCATCAATCGCCGCCGAAATCGCGGTGAACAGCGCTTGCCCGTCGCGGTCTAGGGCGGTGATATAGGGCAGGCCCGGCGTGGGGTCGGTCATGCCGACGACCTTGACGCGCGCGGCCATATCCTCCCATTCCGCCAGCATCGACCAAGTGACCGCATCCAGCGCCGCAATGTCCGCGCGCCCTTCGGCCACTGCATGCAGCGACAGCCGATGGCCGCCGGTTTCCAGCAGCGCGGGCAGGGTGATCCCCAGTTTTGCCGCGTGGGTCTGCGGTGCTGCCCATCCCGATTGCGACATCGCGTCGTTGTAAGCCAGCCCTGCGCCGTCAAACGCCGCCAGGTCATCGCGCGGATCGTCGGCCCGCGCCACGAACACCGACCGATAATAGCCCGGCGCGCACCCTGCTACCCCGTAATCCGGCGTGCCCACCAGCGTCACATGCCCGTGCAGTTTCGCACGATACGGGAACCCGCAGGTCTGCGACAGCACCAGCGATGGGTCGAGCCATTGGTCCAACAGCGTCAGATCGCCCCGTCGCAGCGCCGTCGGGGCCGCGATCCCGTCTGCGCGCAACCGATCCCGCACCAAGGCCCACAGCCGGTCATTCGCCCCGGCGGTTTCGGGGCGGTCGTACATAGGCAGGGCGGCAATCATGGCCGGTCTGCCCGCTGCCGCGCCTGTGCCGATTCCACATCCGTCAGCCCCAGCAATGACGCGACCATGCGCAGCAGGCGGTCTTCTTCGGCATCGCGCAAGCCATCGGCCAGCGCCACCGACCACATTGCCTGCATCAGGGCGGTCCGGTCTTCCAGATCGGTCGCGGCCTTCAGCGCACGGGTAAAGCGCACGGTGTCGGGGGCCTGTTCTTCCAGTTCTTCCGCCTCGGATCGCAGGCGGGCCGCCTCGAACGGGGATAGTCCGTGGTGCGCCATCAGGATGCGGTCGATCCGTTCGACCTCTTCGGCGGAATAAAGGCCGTCCGTCCGGGCCAACCGCACCAGCAGCGCGGCCAGCGCCAGCCGCGCGTCGGGTTCGGGCAATCGGGTGGGGGCGGGGGCCGTCAGGCGGCGCAGAAGTGCATCTATCATGCCCCCGAAATAACGCCGCCGCGATCCTTCGGCAAGACGGGCCGGATCACGCCTTGCGGAACGCCTGTGTCAGGCGGGCCGCCTCGTCCTGCATCCCGAAGGGCGGGTTCAGCACCCAGAGGCCGGTGCCGACCATGCGGTGACCGTCGCGGGCAGGGTGAAAGCGCAGTTCGTGCCGAAGCGACCCGGGGTGCGCGTCCATCAGCGCCTGTACCATCGGCAGATGCGGGCCATCCGTCAGGATCGGATACCACAGCATTACGCAACCGACGTTCCACTTGCGGTGAATCTGGCCAATGGTTTTGGGAATGTTGGCATAATCCGCCTTCACCTCGTACGACGGGTCAATCAGCATCAGCCCGCGCCGGGGGGTGGGGGGGCAAACGGCCAGCGCCATGTCAAACCCGTCGCGCGCCTGGATATGCGCCCCCCAAGGGGCAATGTTGTAGCGCAGCGCCGCCAGTTCCTGCGGGTGCAGTTCGGCCAGATGCATCGCATCGCCGTCGCGCAAGGAAAGGGCGGCGATCAAGGGGCTGCCGGGATAGGCATCCGCCCCATACCGCGCCCGCACTTCCGCCAGCCGTTGCAGATAGGGGTGGCCTGGGGGAAACCAGTCCCGTGCCACGGCAATGCCTGCCGCCGCCTCGCCGGTTTTCACCGCTTCGGCCGAGGTCAGATCATACAGCCCACGCCCCGCGTGCGTTTCGATATAGCTGAGCGGTTTGTCCTTTTGCGTCAGGTACTCCAGCGCCCAGGCCAGCAGCGCATGCTTCTGGACATCGGCAAGGTTCCCGGCGTGAAAGGCGTGTTGGTAAGACAGCATGGATCACCGGTAGCCGGGACAGGGCGCAGTGGCAAGCGGGGTGTGAACCGCGCACCGCTGCGTTTCCCTGACTTGCTGTTCTGTCTGGCGGATGAAGCCCTGCGCCGTGACGCCCATTTCCATCCGTGTCTATGTCGCGCCTTGAACGCGGTGCGGCGCTGCGTTTCGGTCCAAGGCTGACTTACACCAGCCTGCTCACCTCGACCGCCGCGCGGACGAAATCGGCAAACAGCGGGTGGGGGGCGAAGGGTTTGCTTTTCAGTTCCGGGTGGAATTGCACACCGATGAACCACGGGTGGTCCTTGACCTCGACGATCTCGGGCAGGCGGCCATCCGGGGACATGCCCGAAAAGATCAGGCCGCATTTTTCCAGTTGCGGGCGGTATTGCACGTCCACCTCGTAGCGGTGGCGGTGGCGTTCTTCGATCGTGGTCTTGCCGTAGATCTGCGCGACCTTTGAACCATCGGCCAGTGCGGCGGTATAGGCCCCAAGGCGCATGGTGCCGCCCTTGTCATCGCCCAACTTGCGCGCGACGACGTGGTTGCCCTGTATCCATTCCTTCAGGTGATAGACCACCGGGGTGAACCGCTTGCCGCCCGCCTCGTGATCGAATTCTTCCGATCCTGCGTTTTGCAGGCCCACCAGGTTGCGGGCCGATTCAATGACGGCCATCTGCATGCCAAGGCAGATGCCCAGATAGGGGATCTTCTTTTCGCGGGCGTATTGCGCGGCCTTGATCTTGCCTTCGGTGCCGCGTTCGCCAAAGCCGCCAGGCACCAGAATGGCATGAAAGCCTTGCAGCCACGGGCCGGGATCTTCGCGTTCAAAGATTTCGGCGTCGATCCATTCGGCCTTGACGCGGGTGCGGTTGGCCATGCCGCCATGGGTCAGCGCTTCGGCGATGGATTTGTAGGCATCTTCCAACTGGGTGTATTTGCCCACGATGGCCACGCGCACCTCGCCCTCGGCGTGGGTCAGACGGTCCATCACGTCTTCCCAGCGGTCAAGGTTCGGCTTTGGCGCGGGCGAAATGCCGAACGCATCCAGAACCGCCTGATCCAGCCCGGCACGGTGATAGGCCAGCGGTGCCTCGTAGATGGATTTCAGATCATAGGCGGGGATCACAGCCTCGGGCCGGACGTTGCAGAACAGGGCGATCTTGGCGATCTCCTTGTCCGGGATCGGATGTTCCGACCGGCACACCAGCACATCCGGCTGCAACCCGATGGAGCGCAGTTCCTTGACCGAATGCTGGGTGGGTTTGGTCTTCAACTCGCCACTGGCAGCCAGATAAGGCAGCAGCGTCAGGTGCATGAAGATGCATTGTCCGCGCGGGCGATCCTGCGCGAATTGGCGAATGGCCTCAAAGAACGGCAGGCCTTCGATGTCGCCGACCGTGCCGCCGATTTCACACAACATGAAATCGACCTCGTCCGCGCCGACCTTCAGGAAGTCCTTGATTTCGTTGGTGACGTGCGGGATCACCTGAATGGTCTTGCCCAGGTAATCGCCCCGGCGTTCCTTTTCCAGCACGTTGGAATAGATGCGCCCCGAGGATACGGAATCCGTCTGGCGTGCGGACACCCCGGTAAAGCGTTCGTAATGGCCCAGGTCGAGATCGGTTTCCGCGCCATCATCGGTCACGAACACTTCGCCATGTTCAAAGGGCGACATGGTTCCGGGATCGACGTTCAGGTAGGGGTCAAGTTTGCGCAAACGGACCGTATAGCCCCGCGCCTGCAACAGTGCGCCCAACGCGGCAGAGGCAAGGCCCTTGCCCAGCGAAGACACCACGCCGCCTGTAATGAAGATATAGCGCGCCATGAATCTCTCCCGCGATGTTGAAGTCAGGACTGCGATTCGGGGCACGGGAATCGCAGCATCACGGGAGTTGAGTAGTAGCGCAGGTCAAAGCAATGCGCAACCGGACCGCAAGATGCTGTCGTGCCGCCAGAATGGCAATCAAAGGATAGTGGTCAGTCAGCCGCCGGCGCAGGGGCCGCAGGGGCCGTCGTGTCTGCCGGGGCCGGTGCCGCAGGCGGGGCCAAGGGTGCGTCGGCCGGGCCGGGGGGCAACAGATCGGTTCCCAGCGGCGATGGTGCCGCATCGGGGGTGGGTGCCGGGGCACCCAACTGATCAATCACCGAAGAACTGTCGGCTTTTTGCGCCGCAAGCACCGTCAGGGTGATCGACGTCGCGATAAAGCCTGCCGCAAAGATCCACGTCAGCTTTGCCAGCGCGGTCGCGGCACTGCGGCCCGACATCACACCGCCGCCGCCACCGCCACCCATGCCCAGACCGCCACCTTCCGACCGCTGCAACAGCACCACACCCACCAGAAGCAGGGCAAGGATCAGGTGGATGGTCAGGACGATGTTTTCCATGGGGCGCGCGCTTTCAAGGCTTTCGCGACTATCTAGGCGCAAGCAGGCGGACCCGCAAGCCCGAGAATTCCCGTCTCAGGCACCGATGTGGACGGCGGACAGCTTGTTGCCGACGGGGTCGCGCACATAACAGCTGTAGAAATCGGGGCGATAGCGCAGACCGGGCGCACCGTCATCGGTGCCGCCATTCATCAGGGCCGCCGCGTGAAAGGCGTCGACGGCAGCACGGTCAGGCGCGGTCAACGCCACCATCGACCCATTGCCACGGGTCGCCGCCTGTCCGTCAAAGGGACGGGTGACCCACAGCCGCACATCGCCCCCCGGCAGACCATAGCCAAGTTCGCTGTCGTCGCCGCGCTGATACGCGAAACCAAGCGCAGCCATAACAGCGTCATAGAAGACCCGCGCGCGGACAAGGTCATTGGTGCCAAGCGTGATGTACAGCAGCATCAGCCTTCGATCTCGTCAACAGACGCCTGACCGGACAGACGCTGGCGCAGGATGCTCCACGACAGGCCGATGCCCAGGATCAGCGACAGGGCAATCAGCGCAAGCCATGTGTTGAACGCGGAATTGTCCAGCGACAGCAGGCCCCAATCGATCATCACCCACAGCCCGGCACCAAAGATGGCGGCGATGACGATCACCCCCAGCGCGCCGATGCTGCGCAGGGTGGCCACGACATAGACCATGAAGGCGACGGCCAGCAGCAGGCCGAGGAACACCGCCAGCGGCATCTGGTCGGCCCAGTTCGCCTGCACCCAGCGGACATAATTCCACGGCGTCGGGTTGAACGTCACGGCAAGCAGCACAAAGGCACCCAGCCAGCGCAAAAGGATACCCATCGCAAAACTCCAGTCCAAGGGTCACGTCTGACAGAGGTGACAAACTGCGGACGCGCTGTCCATCACGCATTTCGGTGTTTCCCCGGTCCGCCGCCCCGTCTATACGTCGTGCGGTTTTCAATCCGAGGGGATCAGGCATGGCCAACGTTGTCGTTGTGGGCGCCCAGTGGGGCGATGAGGGCAAGGGCAAGATCGTCGATTGGCTGTCCGAGCGCGCCGATGTGATTGCGCGCTTTCAGGGTGGGCACAACGCAGGGCACACGCTGGTCATCGACGGCAAGGTCTATAAGCTGTCTCTGCTGCCATCGGGCATCGTGCGGGGCGGCAAGCTGTCTGTGATCGGCAACGGTGTGGTGCTGGACCCCTGGCATCTGGTGACGGAGATTGAAAAGCTGCGCGGGCAGGGGGTCGAGATCAGCCCTGACAACCTGATGATCGCGGAAAATGCGCCGCTGATCCTGCCGGTGCATGGCGAACTGGACCGGGCGCGGGAAAACCTGACCTCTGTGGCCAAGATCGGCACCACCGGGCGCGGGATCGGCCCTGCGTATGAAGACAAGGTTGGCCGTCGCGCCATCCGGGTCGCCGATCTGGCCGACGACGCCACGCTGGAACTGCGGGTGGACCGGCTGATGGTGCATCACGATGCGCTGCGCCGGGGACTGGGGATCGAACCGATCGACCGCGATGCCCTGCTGGCGGCGTTGCGCGCCATCGCGCCGCAGGTGCTGCCCTATGCCAAACCCGTGTGGAAGGTGCTGAACGAGGCGCGGCGCGCAGGCAAGCGCATCCTGTTCGAAGGCGCACAGGGCGCGCTGCTGGACATCGATTTCGGCACCTATCCCTTTGTCACCAGTTCCAACGTGATCGCAGGGCAGGCGGCGACCGGCACCGGTCTGGGGCCGGGCGCGATTGATTTCGTGCTGGGAATCGTCAAGGCCTACACCACGCGCGTGGGCGAAGGCCCGTTCCCGGCAGAACTGATGGACGCCGATGGCGAGCGGTTGGGTGAGCGGGGGCATGAATTTGGCACCGTCACCGGGCGCAAGCGGCGCTGCGGTTGGTTCGATGCCGTGCTGGTGCGCCAGACCTGCGCGACCAGTGGCGTCAACGGCATCGCCCTGACCAAACTGGACGTTCTGGACGGATTCAAGACGCTGAAGATCTGCGTCGGCTATGATCTGGACGGCGTGCGGTTGGACTATCTGCCCACGGCGGCCAATCAGCAGGCGCGCTGCACCCCGATCTATGAAGAGATGGAAGGGTGGTCCGAAACCACCGCAGGCGCGCGCAGTTGGGCCGACCTGCCGGGGGCCGCGATCAAATACGTGCGCCGGATCGAAGAGTTGATCCAGTGTCCGGTCGCGCTATTGTCCACCTCGCCGGAACGGGATGACACGATCCTTGTGACAGACCCCTTCGCCGATTGACCGCATCTGTGCAACGGGACGCACGGGCCGCGCCTCAACGCGGCCCGTGCGCCTGACGGACACCCTTTTGCAAAGGCCCCACCATGACGCTTGGCTATCGCGCCCGTCGCCGTTTGTCGCTGTTGATCCTGCTGGTCGGGCTGCCTGTCTATATCGTGGCGGCGGTCACGCTGGTGAATGCGCTGGACCGTCCGCCGATTTGGCTGGAATTGTTGGTTTATGTGCTGCTTGGGTTTTTGTGGATGCTGCCGTTCCGCTTTGTCTTTCGCGGGGTTGGCCAGCCAGATCCCGATCAGCCACCCGCCGACCCGCTACAGAAAAAGTAAGGGCGGAAAGGTTTCCCCTTCCGCCCCTGGTGCGGGCCAAGTGGCAGCCTTAACCCGCTATCTTTTTAGCCTGTGCCAGCAAATGTGACGATTCGGACAGGGCAAACTGTCCGCGCTTGATCTTTTCAATCTTGCCGGTCCGCAGAAGGGCGCCAAAGCTGCGCAGACCGTCTTCGCGCGGCATCTCTCCGGGCGGCATCAGCGTCGAGACGTGACGCATCAATTGCGGCCGGGTGAATTGTGGGCGCCCTTCCACGCAGGCCAGATAGGCGGCTGCCGCTTCCAGCATGTCGGGCAGTTCGGTCACGCCAAGGCGTTCGGCGAATTCGGCAAAGTTGCCGCTGTCGTTGAACAGACCTGTCATGTCGTCATCATCGCCATCGTCATCATCGCGGTCGGCATCGGCCTGAGCCTGCATGGCAAGGCTGGACGCGATGTTCGTCACCCGGCGCGGGCGCACGGGTGCGGACGGGGCCGGTGCGCTGGGAACGGCAGTCGGGACCGGGCCTGTCGGCGCCGTGCTGCGCGACCGGTCGATCCGCTGTTCGGACACCAGAACCAGCGGGGCCGGACGTTCGGCGGACGCAGCACCGGGGCGGATTCCGCGCACAACCATGGCCAGATCATCGCGATAACGCGCGATCCGGGACGGCTCTCCCGCCGGTTTGTCACCATTGGCGCGGCGGTCGGCAACGGTGGCGGCCACCGCGGCCTTCAGATGCGCGATGGCGGAATGGCGGCGCTTGTTTTCCGCCCCTTCCATCTGCGTATCGGCCTGCGCCATCAACCGGCTGACGGCGGCGTCGGCCGCTTCGTTCGCTGGGGCAAAGTGTTGACGCGGTTCAGGATCGGACGTGCCCGCCGCGCCCTGCATCGCATCCCCGTCGGTCGCTGCCTCATCCGCGCCACGCAGGGCCGCGAGTTCACGTTCCAGTTCCGCTTCCGCCTCGGCTGACAGGGGTGCGGACGAAGGCGCGATCTCGGCTGCAGCGGGTGCCGGTTCCGGTGTTGCAACGGGGCCTGCGTCGGCTTCGATGCGGCGGATACGGATGATCCGGGCGCGGGCACGGGTCAGCTTGTCCAGCGCATCGGGACGGGCGCTGTCGTCGTTGTCGGCGGTGGGCTGCGATGCAGGTCCAGCAGGTGCTTCGACAGGTTCGGCTATAGCTGCCGGGGCAACCTCGGGTAGTGCCTCGGCCTCATCGCCGTCGACCAGATCGTCGGTCGGTTCGTCATCTGCTGCCTCGTCGTCAGGCAATTCGTCGGCTCGCTCACGGGCTGCTTCCAGCCCACCCAGCGAGCTGAGCAGGGCCGCATCCGCCGCCTTGATCCCGACGGATGTAATCTGCTCGGGCTGGTCGGTGTCCTGATCCAGTGCGGCTTGCAGGGCGCTTTCAAACGCGTCGTCGGTCACAGCGCGCGCGGCTTCGTCTTCCTCGTCCGCCAGGGGCCAGGGATCGACGGCTTCGGGCAGGTCGTCAGGGGCTTCGGCGTCGTGGGCAAGACGGGATTCGGGCAGATCGTCGCCCACATCCGCCAGGGCCGCCAGCAAAGCCTCGTCGTAGATCAAGGCATCTTCGGGGGCTGCATCGTCGCTGTCATCGTCACCGCCTCCGGCCATCGCAGACTGAATCGATGCGGCCATGGCATCGTCCGTCGCGGTGTCGTCACTTGCCAGATCCGGCGCATCTTCGGGCAGGGCGTCCTCGGTGCGCAGGTCCGAAGGGGCATCGACCGTTTGGCCGTCAATCGATTCGGGCAGAACGTCTGCGACGATATCCAGCTTGGGCGTGGCCGACAGGTCCGGCGCGGACCAATCTTCCTCTTCCGCGAATTCGGTATCAGCAAAATCTTCGACCGGCGGTTCGCCAGTGAGAACGCTGTGCACCACGGCTTCATCCGCATCCGGTTCGGCGATTTCGGCCAGTGGCGCGGTGAATATCTCGGTGGCAGGCAGGTCGACGGCAGGCAGATCAAGGACCGGCCTGTTCTGATCGTCGGAAAAATCCGGTTCGGCATAGGCGGCCAGATCGATGGCGTCTTCCAACGGGTCTTGGTCGGCTTCCACCGGCGAAGCGGAAAGCGCGGCGTCAGGGTTCAGGTCGGCGGTACTGTCGAAAGACGGGGTGTCCTCGTCTTCGACATAGGCCTGATCGGCAAAGACGGGCACGTCCGACGCCGCATAACCCGGCAAGGCAAAGGACACGGACGGCGCGGCCACATCGGCCACGGGGGCCGCTTCGGCGGCCTGTTGCGCCATGGTGGACCGCAGGCGTGACAGCTTCGCGGCGACAGTGTCGACGGAATGCGGATCGGCGTCGACCGGGACCGGGGCCACGGTGGGTGCGGGCGACTGGGTCTGTACGGGGGGCGGCTGCACGGGCATCTGCGCCATCGGTGCAGCCAGCGTCACCGGGGGGGCCGGACGGGCGGCATCCGCCTCGGCCTGGGTTTCGGCGCGCAGGATGACGCCGTTACCGTTATCCTGAATCTTTGCCTCGACCCGGCGCTGAATTTCACGTTCGGCGATGCGGTGCAGCATGGCTGCATCGGGGGTGGGCGGTTCGGCCCCGAAATAGCGATCCTCGGCAGCCAGATCGCGGAAGTATTCCGCAATCGCCTTCATCGTGTTGAACGGATCGTCAAACCCCTCCAGAGTGCAGGAGAAGGTTCCGTAGGATACCGTAAGGATCTTACTCGCACCGATCATCGGATGCTCGCTTTCTGTCAGGTTCGATGTGGCACCGTCACCCGCTGACTGTCCCATTTGATGGACAGAAGGGGGTAATTTAAAGGATTGATTATGGCCCCTCAACACCCACGCTGCCGCAATTGGACACCAGTATCGGCATGAATCGGGTCCTTGTCCAATCCCGCGACGGGATCACTCTGGTGGGCGGTGGCCCTGTGGGGCGGGCCACACTGACCGCCGCGCTGTCCCGCGCGCCGCGCCTTGTGGCGGTGGATGGCGGCGTGGACCGCGTGCGCCGCGCGGGTCTGCTGCCCGAGGCGGTGATTGGCGACATGGATTCCGCCAGCAAGGCGGGACTGGCAGCGATGGACCCGGCCCGTATTCACCGGATCGACGAACAAGAGACGACCGATTTCGACAAAGCGCTGCGGTCGGTCGCGGCACCGTTCGTGCTGGCGCTGGGCTTTGCCGGGGCGCGGTTGGACCATGGTCTCGCAGTGCTGAATACCCTTGTGCAGCAGGACGAGACGATGCCCTGCCTTGTTGTCGGCGCGCGTGACGTTGTATTTCACGCCCCGCGCGATCTGACGCTGACGCTGCGACGGGGCGACCGGGTGTCGCTGTTCCCGATGACCACGGTGACCGGACGAAGCGAGGGGTTGGAATGGCCCATCGACGGGCTGACGTTCCATCCGGCGGGGCGGATCGGCACATCGAACCGGGTGTCAGCGGCTGCGGTGCGGCTGTGCTTTGACGGGCCGGGGATGTTGGTGATGCTGTCCGTGGCGCGACTGGATGCCGCGCTTAGCGGGCTGCTTCGGGGCTGATGTCTGGCACAGGGCTGCCCTTTCGCGCGGTCAGCCGTTCGCGGTGGATGATGTAAAGCCCGGACGACACGATCACGGCAATGCCAGCCCAGGTCATCCAGTTCGGGAAATCGCCGAAAATCAGATAGCCAAGCGCCACCGCCGCCACAATCTCAAGATAGTGCAGCGGGGCCAGCGTGGCGGAGGGTGCGAATTTCAGCGCATAGGTCATGCAGATGTGGCTGACGGCGGCCCAGAACCCCACCCCGAACAGCCACAGCCAGTTCAAACCGTTTGGTAGAACCGGATCAAGCGTCGCGATTCCCGTGCCATCCGCCAGCACCATGACCGGCAGGCACAGCACCATCCCGGCAAGTGACGTGTGCAATTGCATCGTGACCGGGTGCATCCACGCCGACATCGACCGCGTGACCAGCATGTAAAAGGCAAAAAAGAACGCGGTCCCCAGCGGCCACAGCGCGATCAGCCCAAAGGCGGCCAGCGATGGCTGGATCACCAGCAACGCGCCCGCAAACCCCACCACCGAGGCGGCGATGCGGCGGGGGCCGACCTCGTCGCCAAAGATGATGCGGCCAAGGATCAGCAGGATGAACGGCTCGACAAAGGCGATGGCAAGGGCATCGGCCACCGGCATCACGGCAATGGCGGCGACAAAGCTGTAAGTGGACAGGATCAGGAAGAACGCGCGCAGCACCACAAGGCCAAGACCGCGCGCGCTGACAGACCAAGGCAGCGCCATGAACAGCACGACAGGCAGCATTAACGCACCCTGCACCACAAAGCGCGCCGTGGTGATCTGGCCGACCGGAATCCCGTTTTCCGCCGCCAGCTTGGACGACACGTCCAACAGCGGCGCCAGCACGCAAAACGCGAGCATGAGCACAATGCCCGGAAGGATGCGGTCGGCGGCGCGGATCATGGCGACGGGTTAAACGCGGGCGCGGGCGGCGTCCAGATGCAATGCACCTGCACGATCCGCCCGGCGAAAGGCTGCGTCAGCAATTCGGCACGTTGACCGCAAGCCCGCCAAGCGAGGTTTCCTTGTATTTCTCGTGCATGTCGCGCCCGGTCTGGCGCATGGTCTCGATGCACACGTCCAGACTGACAAGGTGGATGCCATCGCCGCGCAGGGCAAGGCTGGCCGCCGACACCGCCTTGATCGCGCCAAGGCCGTTGCGTTCGATGCAGGGCACCTGCACCAGCCCCTTGACCGGGTCGCAGGTCATGCCAAGGTGATGTTCCAGCGCGATTTCGGCGGCGTTCTCTACCTGTTCGGGGGTGCCGCCCAAGACTGCGGCAAGGCCTGCGGCGGCCATGGCGGCGGCACTGCCCACTTCGGCCTGACAGCCGCATTCGGCACCGCTGATGCTGGCGTTATGCTTGACCAGTCCACCGACAGCGGCGGCGGTAAGCATGAATTCCCCGATCCGGCTGGGGGTGGCCCCCGGCACATGGTCCTGCCAGTAGCGGATCACGGCAGGCACCACGCCCGCAGCGCCATTTGTCGGTGCGGTGACGACCTGCCCTCCAGCGGCGTTTTCCTCGTTCACCGCCATGGCATAAAGCGACATCCAGTCATTGATCGTGTGGGGCGGGGTCATGTTCAGACCGCGTTCCGCAAGCAGCGCATCATGGATGCCCTTGGCGCGACGGCGCACCTTCAACCCGCCGGGCAAGATGCCTGTGCCTTCCATCCCGCGCGAAATGCAGTCGGTCATCACCTGCCAGATGCGGGCCATACCTTGGTCAAGCTCGACCGCGCTGCGGAATTTCAACTCGTTCGCGCGCTTCATCGCGGCGATGGTCAGGCCGGATGATTTGGCCATGGCCAGCATTTCTTCGGCCGTCTCGAACGGATAGGGCACGTCGGCACGGGCGCGGGCCTTTGATCCGCCCGCGTCGGCCAGTTCAGCGGCCGTCAGCACAAAGCCCCCGCCGATCGAGTAGTAGGTTTCCTGAAGGATCACGTCGCCTTGGGCATCGGTGGCCTTCAGGATCATGCCATTGGCGTGGCCGGGCAGCGACGGGCCGTAATCGAACAGCAGGTCTTTTTGCGGATCGAACGACAGGGGCGGCAGGCCCGCGACATCGATCAGTTTCGTTTCCTTGATCCGGGCAAGCGTCGCTTCGGCGCGGGTCGCGTCATAGGTGGCAGGTTCGAACCCGGCAAGGCCAAGGATCGTTGCGCGGTCGGTGGCATGGCCCACCCCGGTAAAGGCCAAGGACCCGTGCAGCGATACGCGCAACCCGCGCGGATGGAACGGGCTGACGCGCACAAGATCAAGGAACCGCGCGGCGGCGACCATCGGGCCCATGGTATGGCTGGAGGACGGGCCGACACCCACCTTGAACATGTCGAACACGGACAGAAACATCGCTCAGACCTCCGGGTCGGAATAGAAGCGGGCGGTCAGCCCTTCGCCCCGTGCGGCGCGGATCGCGGCGGGGCGGGATTCGTGGGCGTGGATCACCGCCAAAAGGGCGGGAAAGTCCGATGCCGGGATGGCATGGTCGGGATAGGCCGGAAAGGCCCTGATCCACCGCATCAACATGCCAAGGTAATGGCCAAGGACCGACGGCGTATCGGCGGACAGAAAGCTGGGGGCCGTGCCGGCAACCATGCGGTCAAGGATGGTCAGGCGTTGGCGCAGCTTGTCATGGGCGATGTCGGCCACGGCGCGGGCCGACGCCTCGCCCGCCATGCGTTCTGGGTGGATCAGATCCATCGCGGCGGCGTGCAGGCCGTTGTTGGTGAAGACCAGCCATTGCAGAAAGGCGGCCCGCTCTGCCGATCCGGGGGGTGGGGCCAGCGCGCCGTGGTGTTCTGACAACCACAGCAGGATGGCGGCGGTTTCAAAGATCGCGCCGTCCGGCGTCTGCAGCACCGGCACCAACCCGAGCGGATGTCGCGCCAGATGCGCAGGCGTCTTCAGATCGCCCGCGTCGATGTCGAGCATGTCGGTGCTGTAGGGCACGCCCAGTTCTTCAAGCACGACATGGACGGCGAGGTTGGCGAAATCCGGCACGCCGTGCAGCACATACATCTGTCTGGTCCCCTTCGCAGGCCGGCTTCGGCGGTAGGTGCACTGTCGCTTGGATCGCCCGCGCGGGATACGCCGAAAAGCGACACAAAGTGGGAAAACGCGGCATGGATCAGGGAAAGGTGACCTGAGGGCTGTCGCCCGGCACGTGCCAGAACGCCTGCGCGCCGGGAGGAAGCCGTGCCAGCACCCGGTCAAGATCGATCTCCAGCACCTGTTTGCGCAAGGCGCGTGCAACAGCGTCGATGCAGTTGGCGGGCGTCTGGTTGTGGTGGGGGCGGATCGCCTGTGCCTCGGCCACCAGTGCTGCGCGGTCGGGGAAGGGCAGGGGCGTTTCGGGATGCCAGCGCCACAGAAAGATCGCGCGCAGCACACAAGGCAACTCGTCCGCAAAGGCCAGCGCCTGCGGGACGGTCAGCCTTGCGCGGAATACCTGAAACACCGCATCGACCGCTGTATAAGTGGCGTTGTCGCTGGTCAGGTTCATCGCGTCGCGCGCATCATCCAGAAAAGCGCGAAACTCGGCCGAGGCGTGGCGATAGGTGTAGGGCATGGGCATGGGGGGTATCATAGCCCAAGGATCGTTGGTCCGGCAGGGGGGGCGTTGCACCTCCCTTTCGGACGGTGATCATGCGGAGCGCGTGCCGCGCAAGCCTGTTCTCTCTGCGCCCCGGCAGGGCCGGGACGCAGAGGGCCGGGGGGCACTCTGCCCCCGTCGCGCGTGCCGCGCGCCCCCCCTGAAGATATTTCCGGCCTTATGTAGCAAACGCACCAAAGGATTTATACACCCAAGCGGCTGAATCTGCTAGCGTTTCCCCATGCTGGACAAGACAATTACCAACGCTTTACTGGCCTTGCGCGCGCAGATCGTCCGCGAGCGGCTAGGCGGGCTGAACCATGTCGAGGCGTTGCTTGTGGCGCGCGGGGTTGAACTGGCCGCGCATCCCGTCAGGCGCAAGATTCCCGCCGATAGCTGCAAACAGCGTGAAGTGAAGCTGATCGTGGCTGAGGCGCTCAGGGACGGGCCAAAGCGAACAAGTTAGCGCGCGGAAAGTTCAGTGCATCGTTTTTGTTGCAAAGCCTTACCGCCATCGGGACGAACGAACTGCGTTTCTAGTCGTTGTCCGGCAGTTCGATCACTTCATGAACTGCCTTGATGCGGTAAGCGACAGGCTGGCCCAATCTTGTTGCAACGTTCACGTCCACAAAGAAGCCCAGCTTGTAGATATTCCGGTCGCCCGAAAGCATTTCGCCCTTGATGCGCTCTCGCGCCAGATCCGAAGCGTAGACGACAGCAAGCGGCTTGGGGCTGATGTCCTCAATTACACCCTTTTCGCCTGTTTTGCCGCTGTCCTTCCGGTTGGATTGGAAGAATGTCAAAAGCTTGTTTTCGTGGTCAAAGTCAGTCACTTTGGCTATTTCGCGAAACTGGCCAGCGATCTCTTGAACTGCCTGTCTCGCTTCTGCGGTGTCGAATTCAACGGCAAAAGCTACCTTTTCTCCTTGTTTCGTGTAACTGACAGACTTAATCGCAGCACGCCCATCGGGGTCGTTGGCGGTGGCCATAACCGTATCGACTATTTCAGACAGTTCGCTTCTTGTTGCTTGCGGCAATCGCCCGCCAGGTTGCGAGAAAGCGCTGATGCCGCGTCCAACTCGCTTAACAAATTCCGTGCCTATCATCAGATGGTCGACAACAGCCATGACTTGCGGATAGACGGAAGCTATCACCATTACGGCTTCCATAGACCCTTTGCGAACTTCTTTGACGTAGACCTTAACGCTTCCTTCAAGGTCGGGGTGTTCTGATCGGATAAAACGTTCAAACTGCCCGCCCAATCCAGCGAACGTCGCAACAAAGTCGCTTATCTCAACCGGTTCTGCCAGTTTGAGCGTTACAACAACTGCTGATCCACCATTATCCATGAGTTGAGAATAAGCATGTCGGGGCATCACTTTGCTAGCCCATTTGTGCTTTGGCACACTTTGGTGCGTTTGATACATAAGGCCGGATATTTCTGCAAAGGGGAAGGTGCGGAAGGGATTTGTTAACCAATTGACGGCAGTCTGCGAGGGTCATGCGGTGGAGGTTGGCATGTGGCGTGGTCTGATCCTGACGGGGTTGCTGGCGGTGGCGCCACCCGGTTTCGCACAAGACAGCGGGGTTGCGGACCCGTCGCGGTCGGTCTTGTCGACCCTGCCCCAGGCGACCGCCAAACGCCTGCGCCAGGCGCCCGAGCGGATGCAGGTCGAGACGCTGGCCCTGATCCACGGCTATGGCACAAACGGCAGCATCGGCGCGGAAGAGTTGGAGCGGTTCATCGCGCTGGAACGCGCCGCGATCCGGGCGCGCACGCTGCGCCCTTTGCTGGAGGCGGATCTGGACAATGACGGGTCGGTCAGCGGTGATGAGGTGCGGGCGCTGGCGGCAACCCTGTCAGCAGAGGCGCGTGGTCGGTTGATGCTGGCCCATGCTGCGGCGGATGAAGGGCGGGACGGCACGGCAGACGCCGGCGAATTGCGCAGCCATGCCGCGTCTGAGGCGCAGGAAAAGCTGTCCGAGGCGGATGCCGCAGCGCTGCGTGTGATCCTTGCCTTTGATCTGGATGGCGACGGTCGCACCGATCTGGCCGAGGTGGGCCGGATCATGGCGCAACTGATGCAGGACGCGTAGGGCGTTTTCGAGTGGGTTCGATGCGATGCCGCAGGCTGCGCATCTCTCCCGTCGCGCCCGGCAGGGTTTGCTAACCGGCAGCGTTTGCTTATAAGCGGGTGGCAGCCAAGGAGACCGCCATGCCCGCCGACCTTTCCCCCATCGACAAGGCCAAGTTCGTCGCCGCCAAACGGGCGGTCGAGTTTGTTGAGGACGGCATGAAGCTGGGTCTGGGCACCGGGTCCACCGCCGCCTGGATGGTGCGCTGTCTGGGAGAGCGGATCCGCGAAGAGGGGTTGCGCGTCGTCGGTGTGCCGACATCGTCACGCACGGCGGAACTGGCGCGGCAAGTGGGTGTGCCGATCACATCGCTGGATCAGGCGAAATGGCTGGACCTGACCATCGACGGCGCGGACGAGTTTGACACCAACCTTGCCCTGATCAAGGGCGGCGGCGCCGCACTGTTGCAGGAAAAGATCGTGGCGACGGCCTCGGACCAGATGATCGTGATCGCCGATGCCGCCAAAGAGGTGACGCAACTGGGCGCGTTTCCGTTGCCGGTCGAGGTGATCCCCTTTGGCTGGCAGACCACCAAGGCGCTGATCGAGGAAACGCTGGTCAGTCTGGACGTCCTGAACCGTGACTGCTCGCTTCGCATGAACGGTGACCGGCCGCTGATCACGGACGAGGCGAATTACATCATCGACCTTCATCTGCGCCGGATCGGCAATCCGCGGCAACTGGCGCTGGTGCTGAACCAGATCCCCGGTGTGGTGGAAAACGGGCTGTTCATCGACATCTGCGACATCGTGGTGATCGGGCATGGCGACGGGCGGGTGACGGTGCGCGACATCAACAGCGGGACCGAGGCCGACGAGATGGTCGAATTCGCGCCGACCGACAACATCTTTGCGAACATGGACTGACCCTAATGCCGTTCGACTATGATCTTTTCGTGATTGGCGGCGGGTCGGGCGGGGTACGCGCCGCGCGCATCGCCGCTGCCGAAGGGGGCGCAAAGGTCGGTCTGGCCGAAGAAAGTCGCATGGGGGGCACTTGTGTCATCCGGGGGTGCGTGCCGAAAAAGCTGATGGTCTTTGCATCAGCCTTTCCCGAACAGATCGAGGATGCACGCGCCTATGGCTGGGATACCGACGTGGCCCGCTTTGACTGGCCGCGCTTTCGCACGGCGCTGGAGGCTGAGCTTTCACGGCTGGAAAACGCCTATCGCAGCACCCTTTTGAACGCGGGCGTCACCATCCACGATGCCCGCGCCGTGGTGGTGGACCCCCACCGGGTGCGGCTTTCCACGGGCGAAGAGTTCAGCGCAAAGCACATCCTGATTGCCACGGGCGGCTGGCCGTTCGTGCCGGATATTCCGGGTGCCCAACTGGCGATCACGTCGAACGAGGTGTTTCATCTGGCCGACCTGCCTCGCCGCGCGCTGGTGGTTGGGGGCGGGTATATCGCGTCGGAATTCGCCTGCATCCTGCATGGGTTGGGGGTCGAAGTGACGCAGTATTACCGTGGCGCGCAGATCCTGCGCGGCTTTGACGACGAGGCGCGGGGCCATGTCGCCACCGCCATGCAGTCGCGCGGCATCACAATCCATTGCGGCACCGACGTGATCCGGCTGGAAAAGACGGATACCGGTATCCGGGCCGTGGCGACCGATGGGACCGAGCGGGATTTTGACCTTGTGCTTTATGCGACGGGGCGCAAGCCGAACAGCGCGGGGCTAGGGCTTGATGCGCTGGGCGTCGAATTCGGGCGCGCGGGGCAGATCGTCGTCGATGCCTACAGCCAGACGGCGGTGCCGTCGATCTATGCCGTGGGCGATGTGACCGACCGGGTGAACCTGACGCCGGTCGCCATCCGCGAAGGCCATGCCTTTGCCGATACCGTGTTCAACGGCATCCCGACGCCGTTTGATCACGAGATGATCCCGTCTGCGGTGTTCACGCAGCCTGAACTTGGCTCGGTCGGCTTGACTGAAGAACAGGCGATGGAACAGGAACCGGTCGAGGTCTACTGTGCGGCCTTTCGCCCGATGAAATCGCTGTTTGCCGGGCGGCAGGACCGGGTGTTGATGAAGCTGATCGTGTCGCAGGCGTCGCGCAAGGTTTTGGGGTGTCACATCGTGGCCCCTGACGCGGGCGAGATGATCCAGCTTGTCGCCATTGCCATACGCATGGGCGCGACCAAGGAAGACTTTGACAAGACTGTCGCTGTGCATCCCACCATGGCCGAAGAATTGGTGACGATGCGCAAGCCGGTCAGAAAGGGCTGATGCGGCCCGCCCTTGCGGGTTGATTTTCGCGCTGAAATGACCAGTTAGAAGCAGACGAAGATAAAAAGGGTTTTACACATGGCGGGTAGTGGGGGTCCCTGGGGCGGCGGTGGCGGCTCAGGCAACGACGGACGGGACAATGAGGGGCGTGGCGATGACCGCAAGGGTGGCGGTCGGCGTCCCGATGGTGGTCCGCAGATCCCCGAGATCGAAGAGATCATGAAAAAGGGACAGGAACAGCTGCGCGTCCTGATGGGGGGCCGTGGTCGCGGCAACCTTGGCAAGGGACCGGGCGGCGGCGGTGGCCGCGATCCGAACGGGCCGTTGATCACGCGTCAGGGGCTGATGCTGGGCGCGCTGGTGGCCGTGGGGCTGTGGGCGTTCATGTCGTTCTACACGGTGAAGCCCGAAGAACGCTCGGTCGAGCTGTTTCTGGGCAAGGAATCCGCCATCGGCAATCCGGGTCTGAACTTTGCGCCCTGGCCCCTGATCACCGCCGAGGTGGTGCAGGTCACGGGCGAACGGCAGACGGATATCGGCACGGTGCGCGGCGACGCCAACGGTCTGGGCCTGATGCTGACGCGCGACCAGAACATCGTCGACATCGGCTTTCAAGTGGTCTGGAACGTGTCGGATCCGGCGAATTACCTGTTCAACCTTGCCGACCCCGAGGCCACGATCAAGGCAGTTTCGGAATCGGCGATGCGGGACATCATCGCCCGGTCTGAACTGTCGCCCATTCTGAACCGTGACCGGGGGATCATTGCGTCCGACCTGCGCACGGCGATCCAGACGACGCTGGACACCTATCAGGCCGGCATCAGCGTGGTGCGGGTGAACTTTGAAAAGGCCGCCCCACCTGCCGAGGTGATCGACAGCTTCCGCGAAGTGCAGGCTGCACAGCAGGAACGCGACCGGCTGGAAAAAGAGGCCGACGCCTATGCCAACCGGGTGACGGCTGGCGCACGCGGTGACGCCGCCCGTCTGGCCGAAGAGGCCGAGGCATACCGCGCCCAGGTCGTGAACAACGCCCAAGGCGAGGCAAGCCGTTTCCTGTCGGTCTACGAGGAATATGTGAAGGCGCCCGAAGTGACGCGGCGCCGGATGTATCTGGAAACCATGGAACGGGTGCTGGGTGGCATGAACAAGGTCATTCTGGACGGCGTGTCCGGTGGCGAATCCGGGCAAGGTGTCGTGCCTTTCCTGCCGCTGAACGAATTGAACCGCATGGTCCCTGCACCGGCGGCTGCGGCCACAACCACAAGCGGGGGGAACAACTGATGCGCTCTGCCTTTATCCTTCCCGTCGTGGCCATCGTGGCGGCTGCGGCGCTGTCGTCTGTGTTCATCGTGGACGAACGCGAAAAGGTTCTGGTCCTGCAATTTGGTCAGGTCCGCCAGATCAAGGAAGAGCCGGGTCTTGGCTTCAAGATCCCGCTGATACAGGATGTCGTGCGCTACGACGGCCGTATTCTGGGCCTGCCGACGCAACCGCTGGAAGTGACCTTGCTGGATGACCGCCGTCTGGTGGTCGATGCCTTTGCCCGCTGGCGGATCGTCGATCTGGTGCAGTTCCGCGAATCCGTCGGCTCGGGCGGCGAGGATGCGGCGCAGGTGCGGCTTGACCGCATCCTGAATGCCGCCATCCAAGAGGTGTTGGGCTCTGTCCCGTCAAACCGTGTGCTGTCCGAAGACCGTACCGGCCTGATGAACCAGATCCGCGACATCGCCCGACGCGAGGCGTCGTCTCTGGGCCTTGATGTGATCGACGTGCGCCTGACCCGGACCGATCTGCCGGATCAGAACCTGTCGGCCACCTTTGCGCGGATGCGCGCCGAACGGGAACGCGAGGCGGCGGATGAAATCGCCCGGGGTGGCGAAGCGGCGCAGCGCGTGCGGGCCAGTGCCGACCGGACCGTGGTCGAACTGACATCCGAGGCGCGCAAACAGGCCGAGGTGATCCGGGGCGAGGCTGATGCGCAGCGCAACGCCATCTATGCCGAAGCCTTTGGTCGCGACCCCGAGTTCTTTGCCTTTACCCGGTCGATGACCAGCTATGAGCGGGCCTTGCAGTCGGGGAATTCGTCCATCGTAATGCAGCCGGACAGCCAGTTCTTTGAATACCTGCGCAGCGATCAGCCCCCGGCGGCGGCTGTTCCGGCACCTGCTGCGGATCAATGACACTGATCCTGACCGGAATCGGATTGGTTCTTGTGATCGAGGGGCTGGCGCTTGCGCTGGCCCCTTCGCGTATCGAACAGGTGCTGGCCTTCTTTGCGGCGCTGACCCTGGACCAGCGGCGCGTTATGGGATTGGCGGCGCTGGCCGCGGGCGTCGGGTTGTTGGCGCTGGCGCGGGTTTTGGCCGTTTGACCAAGGCGGGGTTGAAACACCGGGCAAAAGGCGATCACATGGTCTTGAGGGAACGCGACGGGGTTTGCATTGCGTTTTTGCGTGCTTACCTGATGATCCAGCAAATCGACATTATGCCGGGTCGTGCGGCTTTCCCTGAATCGCGCGACTGACAAACCGAAAGGAGTTCGGAGTGCACCCCATCTTCCGTAACAATCAGACCTCGACAGGGGCACTGGCAGACCATGCGCCGCGCGTTCCGCGTGTGTTCCTTGCGATTGCGCTGGGAATGTCGCTGGCGCTGGGATCGGCGTTGGACGCGCGCGCTTTCACCGCGCCCGACAGCTTTGCCGATCTGGCCGAACAGATCAGCCCCTCTGTCGTGAACATCACCACTTCCGCAATGGTGGCCGCCCCTACGGACGGCGGGCCCATGGTGCCCGAAGGATCGCCGTTCGAAGATTTCTTCCGCGATTTCAACGAACGCAACGGCATTCCGGGTGTGCCGAATGGGCCGAATGGCCCTGCCGAGCCGCGCCGGTCCGAAGCGCTGGGATCCGGCTTCGTGATCTCCGAAGACGGCTTCATCGTCACCAACAACCACGTCATCGAAGGCGCCGACGAGATCGAGATCGAGTTTTTTTCGGGCAAGCGTCTGGATGCAAAGCTGATCGGGACCGACCCGAAGACCGACATCGCGCTGCTGAAGGTCGAAAGCGAAACGCCGCTGCCTTACGTGACCTTCGGCAACTCTGACCTGATGCGGGTCGGGGATTGGGTCGTGGCGATGGGCAACCCGCTGGGTCAGGGATTTTCGGTCAGTGCTGGCATCGTGTCGGCGCGGAACCGCGAACTGGCCGGCACCTATGACGACTACATCCAGACGGATGCCGCGATCAACCGGGGCAATTCTGGCGGGCCGCTGTTCAACATGGATGGTCAGGTGATCGGCGTGAACACCGCGATCCTGTCGCCCAATGGCGGGTCGATCGGGATCGGGTTTTCGATGGCGTCGAATGTGGTCACCAAGGTGGTGGATCAACTGAAGGAATTCGGTGAAACCCGGCGTGGCTGGCTGGGGGTGCGGATTCAGGACGTAACCCCCGACGTGGCCGAGGCGATGGGTCTGACCGAAGCTTCGGGCGCGCTGATCACCGATGTGCCCGAAGGTCCGGCCAAGGATGCCGGAATTCAGGCCGGTGACGTGATCACCAGCTTTGACGGGGCCGATGTGTCGGACACCCGCGATCTGGTGCGCCGCGTGGCCGATGCGCCAATCGGCGAGGCGGTGCGCGTGGTGGTGCTGCGCGATGGCAAGACGGAAACGCTGTCCGTCACCCTTGGCCGCCGCGAAGAGGCCGAGGCCGAAGAAGCGGTGCCCGCCGTCGCGCCGAAACCCGAAGATCCGCAGTCGCTGGATCTGCTGGGCCTGACGCTGGCCCCGATGACGCCGGAACTGGCACAGCAACTGGGCATGGCCGGGGCGACCGAAGGACTGGTCGTCACCGCCGTGGACCCCGCGTCCGAGGCCTATGCCAAGGGTCTGCGCGACGGGGATGTGATCACCGAGGCGGGCCAGCAAAAGATCGTCCGTCTGGCCGATCTGGCAGATCGGGTGTCCGAGGCGAAAGAGGCGGGGCGCAAGTCCTTGCTGCTTTTGGTGCGCCGGGGTGGCGACCCGCGGTTTGTGGCGCTGGCGCTGGAATAACGCGGCTGCAGGTGTGAAGAATCGGGGGCGGCGGGGCAACCTGCCGCCTTTTGGCTGGCGGGGCAGGCAAGACAACATCCTTCGAAGGATTTGCAGGAATTTTCGATAATTTTTGCGTCCGATGGTCAGCCCAATTCCGCCAGCAGGCGGGTTCGGAACGACGACATCCACTCTGCCCGTTCTTCGGCCATCTGCCGCCCCGCTGCGGTTAGCATGGCGGCGGCGACGGGGAATAGTTTCACTTCCAGATGGTCCAGCGCATAGCGGCGGTCATCCAAACGGCGGCGCTGTGCCAGCGGGTCGTCCGCATCGAACATCGCCCCGCCCATCGCGCCGCCAACGTGGAACATGCGCGCGATGCCGATGGCCCCCAACGCCTCTAGCCGGTCAGCGTCTTGCAGGATGCGAGCGTCCAGGGTTTGTGGGGGTATGCCGGCAGAAAAGCTGTGCGCGGCGATGGCGTGATGAACGGCAGGCAGCTTTGCGTCGTCAAAGCCAAGACCCGGCAGCACGGTCACCGCCAGATCGGCCGACTTGACCGAGGCAAGGCTGCGGTCCGCAGACGTTTTGGGCAGGTTGACCACATCGTGGAAATAGGCCGCCGCCAACAGCACCGCCAGATCCGCGCCGGGTTCAGCTTCGGCAATGCGCTGGCAGTTCGCCCAGACGCGGGCCAGATGGCCCAGATCATGTGCACCGTCGGCTGTCCAAAGCCGGTCAACGGCGGCGGCATAGGTGGCTTGGGATTCGGTCAGGGTCATAACTGGTCCAGATCGGTGGTGGTCAGCCCCAGTTCGCGCGCAGCGGCCAGGGACAGGCGGGCGCTGTCAAGGCCACGCTCGGCCTGAAACTTGCGCAGGGCGGCGCGGGTGGGGGCGTCGATCTGGCCGGTGACAGGGTGCGGATAGTAGCCGCGCGCCTTCAGGGCGCGTTGCAGGGTGGCGATAAGCTGCACGGTCATGTCGGCGGGGCAGGGCGCGCGGAACCAGACCTGTTCGCGGTCCTGCACCATGCGCTGTCGGGTTTCGGTGCGAAACGCGGCGGGCGCGCCGTCGGTTGCAGGCAGGGCGACCTGTGTGGTGACCGTTTCGATGATGGCGGGGGTCGTGTCGCTGTCCCAGCAGGTGCCGGGCGGGCTGTCGGGCGGGCCGGGGCGGTTCAGCCGGACAATCTCGGCGGACAGGTCGCTGCGACCGGGGGCGGTGGGCATGCCCGTTCCGCAGGCCGCCGTCAGCAGCACAAGCAGGGCTGCCGGGGCCGTTCGACAAAGGTTCGTTGTGGTCATTGCCTGCCTGTAACTGCCATATCCCGGTTTTCCGGCTTTGGCCTTAGTCTAACGGCATTTGGTGGGCACGGCCAGTGCGTCAGGGCTGATCGCCCGCGCGTGTGCCGTCATGGCGAAAACCGGGGTCCAGCAGCGTGTCCAGCATCCGCGACAAATCCTCGATCTGTTCGGCAACGATGTGGACGACACCCGCCTCGCGCTGCAAACGACCCGTCACGCGCAGCAGACGGCCCGCAATCACCGCGCGGCGAAAGCGTTCATAGACATTGGCCCAGACCACGACATTGCAGGTGCCGGTTTCATCTTCAAGCGTGACGAAGATCACGCCCTTTGCCGTGCCGGGGCGCTGGCGCACCAGAACCAACCCCGCCACACAGACCCTTGCCCCCACCGAGGGTTCGTTCAGCCGCGCGGCAGGCAGGGCGGCAGGCGGGCGCGGCCAGCTATCCGGCACCGGCGTGGGGGTCATCCAGTCGGCCATCGGAATTTCAGCGTAGGGCAGGTCGGGGCGATGTGCGGTCATTTGGAACAAATATAGAACATTCGCCATGCGGCACAAGGGGGGCGCGGCGCCTGCCCCTCTGGCAAAGCGGTGCGAGTTGTCCTATGTCGTCGGGTGTAAAAGCTGTGTCAGCAAGCAAGGGACGAGAATGGCCAAGATCACTTATGTGGAGCACGGCGGCAAGGAACACGTTGTGGACGTGGCCAACGGCCTGACCGTGATGGAAGGTGCGCGTGATCACGGCATTCCGGGAATCGAGGCCGATTGCGGCGGTGCCTGCGCCTGTTCGACCTGCCATGTCTATGTTGACCCCGCCTGGGTGGGAAAGCTGCCGAAAAAAGACGCGATGGAAGAGGATATGCTGGATTTCGCGTGGAATCCCGATCCGGTCCGGTCGCGCCTGACCTGTCAGTTGAAGGTGTCTGATGCGCTGGACGGGCTGCGCGTGCAGATGCCGGAAAAGCAGATCTGATGGGGTGGCGCGGGCTGGCATTTGCGCTGGCCCTGTTGCCCGCTGCGGCGGCGGCCGACCCGATCGTTTCGGCACGACTGATCGATCCGACCGACCGGTATGACCATGCCATCCTGGGCGATGCGCTGGAATGGGCGGGGTTGGAGATGACGCTGGCATCGGGCCAACGTCTGCGCGTGACCCTGCCCGCCACCCGCGTGTTCGAAGATGTGACGGCCCGCGTGGTCGATGCCGATGGCGATGGCCTGACCGAGGTGATCGCGGTCGAAACCGATCTGATGCTTGGCGCATCACTCGCCGTTTACGATGCGGCGGGCAAACGCGCGGCCACGCCTTTCATCGGCCAGACCCACCGTTGGCTGGCCCCGGCAGGGATGGGCGATTTTGACGGCGACGGACGGCCCGAGATCGCCTATGTCGACCGGCCCCATCTGCTGCGCGAGTTGGTTTTCCTGCGTCTGACGGGTGGGCATTTGGCTGAAATTGCCCGTATTCCAGGCCTGACCAATCACCGCATCGGCGACAGTGCCATTTCGGGCGGTCTGCGCCGTTGCGGCGGGCGGGACAGCCTGATCCTTGCCGATACGGCTTGGGCGCGCGCGGTCGAGGTGACATGGCAGGACGGCAGGCCGGTTGCCACCGACATTGGCCCGATTGACCGCCTGTCCGCCGCGCTGACCTGTTGATCACACGGTGAAAAGTCGTGCCTCATACGCCTTCAGGCTGGGGCGGACGGCGGGACCGAAGGCCAGCATTTCGGCGGTCAGTTCAGGGTAGATGTCCATAAGTTCCGCCTGGGTCGCGGGGGCGCGGTCGTTGGAATCCTGCAACAGCGGGTGATAGCTTTCCGACGCCACGCCTTCGCAAAAGACGATCTCGTGCCGGTCGAACAGCAGGTGGAAATATTCGACCTGCGGCATCTGGCGCTGATAGACCGTCTCGCCGTTGACCAGATGCTTTGCCGCCGCCAACGTTTCGTCGCACCCGATCAGCAGTTCGGCCTGCCAGCCGCGCAGCAGCATCCGGTGCTGGGGCGACACCAGAAGATCGCGTTCCGCCCCCAGTACGCCCTTGGTGAAAACAACCGGAGCAAGGGGGCCGATCCCCGCCACTTCCTTGGACAGCACGCGGCGGACAGGCTGCAAGCCGTTGTCCAGCGTCCGCACAAGCGTGCCATCCCCGATCTCTTCGACGGGCAGCATCCCGTGTTCGGTTTCGATCCGTGTGCCGCGCACAAAACAGGCCAGGTTCGTCGTGTCAAAGGACAGCGTCGCCGCTGTCACCCCGGTCAGGGTGATGGACCCGCCAAGCGCGGTGTTGTCGGTGAAATCCCCGACGGACTGGTTCAGAATGCCATCATCAGCCAGATCGGCGCGGGCTTCGAATACGTCGCTGTAGTAGGGGGACAGGTCGAGGAAATCGTTGTTGTCCTGCACACCGTCGCCGGTGTTCTGCCCCCCGGTGGCAAAGTCGGTGATCGTCAGCGTTTCGCCAACCGTGTAAAGAAAGGTATCCGCGCCTTGCCCGCCGGTCAGGGTGTTGGTGCCTGCGCCGCCTGAAAGGGTGTCATTGTCGATGCCCCCATCCAGCACGTCATTCCCGGCATCGCCGAAAAGCAAGTCTCTGTCGTCGCCGCCATAGATGCTGTCGTGGCCGTCGCCGCCATGCAGGGTGTCGCGGTTGTTGTCAGTGGCAAGGTCGGTGTCATCGGTGATGATGCTGGTGTCGATCGCCGTCGGATCTTCGCCGCCATAAATCGCGTCGCCGTCGGCGCCGCCTTCGATGGAATCGCTGCCTTCGCCGCCGATCAGGCTGTCGGACCCGTCACCGCCATAAATCGTGTCGCGGTCATAGCCGCCATCAATGGAATCCGCCCCGGTGCCGCCGGTGACAAGATCGTCGTCGTCCCCCGTCCAGATTGTGTCGTTGCCGCTGCCACCATCGACAGTATCCCGGTCATTGTTTGGCAAGGGATCGCCCGGAAAGCTGCCGGGATATCCGATGTCTGGTACGCCAAGGCCGACAGAGTTGCGGGTGTTGATGAAATCATCGCCGTCACCGCCCAAGACACTGTCGCTGCCTTCAAAGCCGACCAGACTGTCGTTGCCGGTTCCACCGAAAAGTGAGTCGTTGCCAGTGCCGCCGTTGAGTGTGTCGTTTTCAGAGCCGCCGAAAAGTTGATCGTTGTCAGCCCCGCCGTCGATGCTGTCGTTGCCTTCTTCGCCGTAGACTGCGTCGTCGCCTGCATCACCGAAAAGCTGGTCATTGCCGGTGCCGCCAAAGATGTTGTCGACTGCGGCCCCGCCATAGATCGTGTCGTTGCCCGCGTTGCCCACCAACCGGTCAACGCCGGCGCCGCCCTCGATGTAATCGTTGCCCTCGGCACCGTAGACCGTATCAGCGCCATTGCCGCCGAAGATCGTGTCGTTATCGGTAAACCCGCCGGGAAGGGACGAACCGGGGACGTTCGTGCCGCCATATATAAGATCGTTGCCGCCCAGGCCGTTGATGAGGTCATTGCCCCAGTTGCCGTCCAGCGTTTCAGCCCCGGACGTGCCGGTGATCGTGTCGTTGCCTGTCGTGCCCATGGCCTGACCTATCTCTTGCCCAAAAAGGGAAGACACCGCCGGCTTCACCGTCCGGCTGAATGTTCCACCCTTTACCCAACCATCGGAACACGCATGGCAGCGTCCTTCAGGTTGTTTTCAGGTGCCAGCACAATCGGGCATCTTTGTGGCATCAAGAAACAATTAACCAGAAATTGCGCCGTTCAGTTCGATTTGCGCAACGGTCTGAACGGCAGGGGGGCGACGGGAACGCCGTCTTCGATCAGGCGGCGCGCTTCGTCCGGTTTCGCCTCGCCGTAAATGGCGCGCTCGGGCGCGTCGCCATCGTGGATGCGTCGGGCTTCGGTCACAAAGTTCATGCCGACGTATTCCGAGTTCTCTTCAACCTGTTTGCGCAAGGCTGCCAGCGCCTGCTGTTCCGGTGTATCAGGCGTGGTCAGCTTTTCCGACCCGGTCGATGTCCGCACCATCGGGGCCATCAGCGCCTTGGCGATGTCGGGGGACCCACAGACCGGGCAGGCCAATTGCCCCGCCGCCCGCAGCGCGTCATAGGCGCTGGCGGATTGGAACCAGCTTTCAAAGCCGTGGTCCGAAGGGCAGTGCAGGTCGTAGCGGATCATGTGGGTCGTGCCATTACCAGGGGGCTATCCCCTTGAGATGCGGACGATGCGCGTAAAATCAAGCGTCTGCAACTAACGTCCGCGCCGTTTGACCCCGCCACGCTGGCCGGGCCGCCCTGCGGTGGACCGGCCTGCCATCTTGACCGCCGCATCCACCGCTTCTTCCACGACCGATTGCCGGGCAAGCGGATCGTCGGCGATTGCCAGCTCGACGGTCTCAAGGCGCTTCACCTCGTCCCGCAGGCGGGCGGCGTCTTCGAATTCCAGGTTTTCAGCGGCTTTGCGCATCTGCGTGCGCAGCGCATCCAGATGGGCGGCAAGGTTCTGGCCGACCATCGGCTTGTCCACCTTGGCGGTGATGCGGCTTTGGTCGGTGTCGCCCTGCCACAGGCCCGCCAGCACGTCATCGACGTTCTTCTTGATCGTGGTCGGGGTGATGCCGTGGGCAAGGTTGTAGGCCACCTGCTTTTCGCGGCGGCGGTTGGTTTCGCCAATTGCGCGTTCCATGCTGCCGGTGATGCGGTCGGCGTACATGATCACCCGCCCGTCAGAGTTGCGGGCCGCGCGTCCGATGGTCTGGATCAAGCTGGTTTCGGACCGCAGGAACCCTTCCTTGTCGGCGTCCAGAATAGCCACAAGCCCACATTCGGGGATGTCCAACCCTTCACGCAGCAGGTTGATGCCCACCAGCACGTCAAACGCCCCAAGGCGCAGGTCGCGCAATATCTCGATCCGCTCGATCGTGTCGATGTCGCTGTGCATATAGCGGATGCGGATGCCCTGTTCGTGAAAGTATTCGGTCAGGTCTTCGGCCATCCGCTTGGTCAGGGTGGTGACCAGCGTGCGCAGGCCCCGGGCCGCGACGCGACGGATTTCGTCCAACAGATCATCGACCTGCATGTCCACGGGGCGGATTTCCACCTGTGGATCGACCAGTCCGGTTGGGCGGATGACCTGTTCGACAAAGACACCGCCCGCCTGTTCCAGCTCCCACGCGGCGGGAGTGGCGCTGACGAACACCGACTGCGGGCGCATCGCGTCCCATTCTTCGAACTTCAGCGGGCGGTTGTCCATGCAGGACGGCAGGCGGAACCCGTGTTCGGCCAGCGTGAACTTGCGCCGGTAGTCGCCCTTGTACATGCCGCCGATCTGCGGGACCGACACATGGGATTCGTCCGCGAACACGATGGCGTTGTCGGGGATGAATTCGAACAGTGTGGGTGGTGGCTCACCCGGCGCGCGCCCTGTCAGATAGCGGGAATAGTTTTCGATGCCGTTGCAGACGCCCGTCGCCTCCAGCATCTCCAGATCAAAACTGGTGCGCTGCTCCAGACGCTGCGCCTCTAGCAGTTTGCCGTTCAGGACCATCAGGTCCAGCGTCTGGCGCAGTTCCTTTTTGATGCCTTGGATCGCCTGCTGCATCGTCGGGCGCGGGGTGACGTAGTGGCTGTTGGCATAGATGCGGATCTGTTTGAAGGTGTCGGTCTTGGCCCCGGTCAGGGGGTCGAACTCCACAATGGATTCCAGCTCTTCGCCAAAGAACGAAAACCGCCACGCGCGGTCATCAAGGTGGGCGGGCCAAAGTTCCACCGAATCGCCGCGCACCCGAAACGCACCGCGCTGAAAGCCCGCATCGTTGCGCCGGTAGGCCTGCGCAACCAGTTCGTTGATGAACTGGCGTTGGTCGTATATCTGCCCGGCCACCATGTCCTGCGTCATGGCGGAATAGGTTTCGACCGACCCGATACCGTAAATGCAACTGACCGAAGCGACGATGATCACGTCGTCGCGTTCCAGCAGCGCCCGGGTGGCCGAGTGGCGCATCCGGTCGATCTGTTCGTTGATCTGGGATTCCTTTTCGATATAGGTGTCGGACCGGGCCACATAGGCCTCGGGCTGGTAATAGTCGTAGTAGGAAACGAAGTATTCGACGGCATTGTCCGGGAAGAACCCCTTGAATTCCCCATACAATTGTGCGGCCAGCGTTTTGTTCGGCGCAAGGATGATGGCAGGGCGCTGGGTTTCCTCGATCACCTTGGCCATGGTGAATGTCTTGCCGGTGCCGGTGGCACCCAGCAAAACCTGATCGTGGTCGCCCGCCAGCACACCGCGCGTCAGTTCGGCAATGGCGGTCGGCTGGTCGCCTGCTGCCGTGAACGGCGTCTGCATGACGAATCGGCGCCCGCCTTCCAGCTTGGGTCGGGTCAGCACCTCGGGGCGCGGGGAAAGGGCATTGGTGGGGTTGTGGGGCATCTGATTCCCTCCGACCCCCTAGATTGGTCTGTTTTTGTTCCCCTGCAAGGGCCGAGCTTTGCGTTTCATTCACCGGTGTGCGGAAAGGGTTAAGCGGACCGGTTCAATTTTAGCGAAAAATCGCCTCAAACGATCAGCTTTGAGTTGTGTGTTGTGCGGGGGATGTGCATTCTGACGGGGCAAGCAGCACGTTGTCGGCCGGCCGCACCACCCACCCCACCCAAACTCCCCAGTGGTCGGCCGACAACATCTAAAACCCCCGCGCGGCAAGCTGCCGCTTGCACAACCCCCGGCTTTTCGGAATATAGCGCCTGTCACACAGGAGGTTGCCCATGCCCGCCCGGATCTATCAGCCCGCAAAGACCGCCATGCAGTCTGGCACGGCCAAGGCCAAGGGCTGGGTGCTGGAATTCGCCCCCGCGTCCGAACGCGAGATTGACCCCCTGATGGGATGGACCAGCAGCGACGATACGCAGGCTCAGGTCCGGCTGCGCTTTGACACCAAGGCGGCGGCAGAAGAATACGCCCAGTCCAAGGGCATCGAGTATCAGGTACAGGAACCGCAGGCGCGCAAGCCGGTGGTGCGTCCGCGCGGGTATGGCGAAAACTTTGCCACCGATCGCAAGGGTGCATGGACGCACTGATGCTGACGGTCGCGCTGGAAAGCCCGCTTGGGCCGGATCTGGCCCTGCTGATGCAGCGCCACACGGCTGACATGCACGCCGACACCCCGCCCGAAAGCATCCACATGATGGATGCGGGCCAGCTTGCGACCCCCGGCATCTGGTTCTTCGTCATGCGGGATGATGGCGTGCCGGTGGCAATGGGCGCGTTCAAGCGCCTCAACGCCACCCATGCCGAAATCAAATCGATGCACGTTCTGGCCGAAGCACGGGGCAAGGGTCTGTCGCGCCGGATGCTGGACCATCTGATGACAGAGGCGCAGGCCAAAGGCTTTACCCGTCTGTCGCTGGAAACCGGGGTGCAGCCCACATTCGTTGCGGCCCGCGCGCTGTATGCCAACGCCGGTTTCACCGATTGCCCGCCGTTCGAAGGGTATGCGCCCGATCCCAACAGCGTTTTCATGACACGCACCCTTGCGTGACCTGTCCGTTTTCCGCAAAAGAACAGACAGCGGCCCCGTAGCTCAACTGGATAGAGCACGGACCTTCTAAGTCTGGGGTTGGGGGTTCAAGTCCTCCCGGGGTCGCCAGTTGTTTTAAAGGCTACACAGGGTCGTTGTGCGGTTCCGCTGGGCGCCTTGTCCAAAAGCTCCCGACGGGCGCTTGGCAGGCATTTGAACGAATGGGTCAATTTCCGCTACGCGTGCTTTCGATCTGGTCGCGGATCATGCTGATCGGAAGCAATGCGTTCGGGGCCATGCGGGACAGCGCGTGCAGGGGAAGCGGTGCGCCGGGGTTGGATGGCACGGCAAGAGACCCCGTGGGCTGCCCTGCGGCCCAAGCCGCCAGTTCGCGACCCGTGGCGGTCGTAAGCGCGATGCCCCGCCCATTACAGGCAAACCCGGCGATCAGGTTAGGCGCAAGTTCGACCACGCGCGGCAGGAAGTCCGGCATGACCGAGGCCAGACCCGACCACTGAAACGCCAGTGGGGGCAAGTCTGGCAAGCTGAGAAAACGGCTCAGACGGCGGTGGATGGCGTGGGGCACGCGGGCATCGGCGCCCATCGACAGGATGTGCATGCCGCCACTGATCAGCCGGTTTTGGGCGTCAAAGCGAAAGGTGAACAGGTTGCGGCGGCTGTCGGACACACATTGCCCTTCGGGCAGCAGCCGTGCCCTTACGCGATCTGGCAGCGGTTCAGTCGCGACCTGAAACACCTTGAGCGGAAAGAAACTGCGCGAAAGCCCCGGCCAAAGACCACCCACATAGGCGTTGGTTGCCAGAACCACCCGACGGGCCGTGATTTTTCCGCCGGGTGTTGTCGCGTGCCAGTCCTGCCCACGGCGTTGCAGGCCAGTGACGGGCGTGGTTTCGTGAAGGGCGACCCCGGCCAAGGCCGCGGCACGGGCAAGACCACGCGCATAGCCGACGGGATTAAGCACCCCGCCCGAACGATCGATCCAGCCGCCGCGCCAGCCTTCCACCCCGGTCAATCCGGTGACCTCTGCCTGCGACAAAAGCTGGACGGGGCGGTTCAGCGCCGACCATTGCCGCACCCGATCCTGCGCCTTGGCAAAGGCTGCGTTGGAATGTGACGGCTGTATCCACCCCGCCTGTGCGGCGTCGCACGCGATGCGGTGGCGGCGGATCAGATCGAACACCAGATCGCCGCTGCCTGCGGCCATGGCGATCAGCGGCTCGGCCCGGGGTCCAAGCTTTGCGCGGATGGCATCGGGGTCAACCTTGGCAAAGTTCGGCACGACAAAGCCCGCGTTGCGCCCCGACGCGCCCCAAGCAATGCGCTGCGCCTCGACCAAGGTTACGGACAGGCCCGCCTCGGCGGCGTGCAGGGCGGTTGACAGGCCGGCAAAGCCACCGCCGATCACCAGAAGATCCGTCGCGTGCGGGCCTTGCAGGGCAGGAAACGCGGGCAAAGGTGCCGCCGTGGCGTGCCACAGTGTTCCGGGGTCGGCGGTCATTTCGGGCCCGACCTTGGAGCAAAGAACCCGCTGGGACGCCACAGCAAGATCAGGCACAGCATCACGCCAATCGCGCTGATCTGCAACGCGGCGGCGCGGGCTTGCAAATCGGCAGGAACGATGGCGGCAGAGATCGACCCCGAGCCGACCCAGATGGCCCAAACCACGATCGATCCCAAAAGCGCCCCGCGATTTGACCCCGATCCGCCGACCATCAGCATCGCCCAGACCTGAAAGGTCAGGGTGGGCAAATAGGTGTTGGGCGCGATGAACCCGATGAAATGCCCCTGCACCGCCCCGGCCAGCCCCATCACCGCCCCGCCCACGGCAAAGGCCTGGATGCGGTAGGATTGCGCGCTTTTGCCAAGGGCGATTGCGGCGCGTTCGTCCTCGCGCAGGGCGCGCAAGACGCGGCCCCAGGGGCTGCGCGACAAACGCTCCAGCGCAAGATAGACCGTCAGGGTCACGACAGCGATGACACCCAGATTAAGCGCGTTGAACAGGGCCGCCTGATCCTGCACCCCGGCAAAGGGGCGTGGGATGAACGCCACGCCGAACGGCCCGCCGGTCAGGGATTGCGCATTCAGGGCAACCAGATGCACGACGACCGCGACGCCAAAGGTGGTGATCGCCAGATAGTCGGACTTTAATCGCAACGTGGCATAGCCGGTAAAGGCGGCGGCAAGCGCCGTCACCGCAGCGGCGGCACACCAGCCCAGCAGGATGGGCCAGCCAAAGCCACCCACACGGTCAGCGACATCGGGCGTTGTCAGGATGGCCGAGGTATAGGCCCCGATGGCCACAAACCCCGCGATGCCGACGTTGAACAGGCCCGTCATGCCCCATTGCAGGTTCAGCCCCAGTGTCATCAGCCCAAAGATCAGGGCTGTGGACAGAAAGAACGCGCCATAGCCGAAAAGGTCGATCATCGCTCTGCCACTCCAAATAGGCCCATCGGTCGCACCAGCAGGACCGCCATCAGGATCACGAAGGCCACCGCCGCGCGCCACTCTGCGCCAACGAACTGCACCGCTGCTGCCTCGGACAGGCCGATGATCAGGCCACCCAAGACAGCGCCGGGAACCGACCCGATGCCCCCCAGAATGGCGGCGGCAAAGATCGGCAACAACAGGTCAAGCCCCATCATCGGGCGGATTTGCACCAACACGCCCACCATCACCCCCGACGCGCAGGCGAGCGCGGCACTGATGATCCATGTTGCGCGGACAACCTTGGCCACGTCGATGCCGACGACGCGTGCCAGCGCCGGGTTCTGGCTATAGGCGCGCATTTCCCGCCCCCTTTGGCTGCGCGACATAAACAGGTGCATCCCGATCACCAGCGCCAGCGTCAGGATCAATAGGGCAACCTGATCGCCCGTGATGCGGATGCCAAGGCCGATGGGCGTGGCAATCTGGATCGCGCGCGAAAAATAGGTCGGACTTGAGGTGAAAAGGAACTCAAGCAGGCTGCGCAGGGCCATCGACGCCCCGAACGACGCCATGACGACTATGATGGATTGCCCCCGTGCGCGCAGGCGGGCAAACAGCACCCAGTCCAGCGCCAGCGCCAAGAGGGCTGTCAGTCCCATCGCGACGACCATCGATGCCAGCAGCGGCCAGCCAAAGGACAAAGGCCCCATTGGCGTGCTGCCGCCGATCACCCCCACCACGGCAAGGGCGGCATAGGCCCCCCAGGCCATGAAATCCCCGTGGGCAAAGTTGGAAAAGCGCAGGATTGAATAGGTCAGCGTGACACCGATTGCGCCCAGACCGATCATGGATCCTGCGATCAGGCCATCCAGCAGAAATTGCAGGTTCATGACGCCTCCTTCCGGTGGCCAAGGTACAATTCGGCGATGACGGGGCTGTCCCACAGGGTGTTGGCTGGGCCTTCGTGGGCCTCGCGCCCCTCGACAAGGACATAGGCGCGGTCGCCAATGGCAAGGGCTGCGCGGGCGTTCTGTTCGACCAGAACGATGGTCAGTCCAGCGCGCCGTATCTCGGACAACCGGGAAAACACCTGTTCCACCAGTTTGGGCGACAGCCCGGCGGACGGTTCATCCAGCATCAGAACGCGCGGATGCACGATCAGGGCGCGGGCGACGGCCAGCATTTGCCGCTGACCGCCCGACAGACTTCCCGCCATCAGCCTGCGCTGTCGGGCAAGGTCGGGAAAGGTGGTGAACATTTCATCGATGCGCGGCGACACTTCGGCAGGGGGCAGGATGCCGCCCGCCACGCGCAGGTTTTCCTCGACCGTCATCAGCGGAAAGACGTTTTCGGTTTGCGGCACAAAGGCCAGCCCCTGATGGACCTTAAGATGCGCAGGAACGGTGGTAATGTCACGCCCGTCCAGCAGAACCTGACCGCCGGTGATGGGAACCAGCCCGGCAATCGCCTTGATCAGGCTGGATTTTCCGGCACCGTTGGGGCCAAGGATCACCACGATTTCCGCCTCGGCCGCGTGGATCGATGCGGATTTGACGATGGACAGACCCGGCTCGTATCCCGCCACCAGATCTGTGACCTGCAGGATGTTCATGCCGCTGCCCCGCCCAGATACGCCTCGATCACGCGGGGGTCGCTGGCAACTTCGTCGGGGCGGCCTTCGAACAGGCGCGTGCCTTGGGCCATCACCACAATCCGGTTGCACAAGCGCGACACCATGTCGATGTTATGTTCGATCAGCACAAAGGTGACGCCGCCTGCGTTGATCTCCCTGATCCGGGTGATCAGCACCTCCAGCAGGGCAGGGTTCACCCCGGCGGCGGGTTCGTCCAGCAAGATCACCTTGGGGTCGGCCATCATCACCCGCGCCAGTTCCAGCAGCTTGCGCTGACCGCCGGACAAAACCCGCGCCGGATCATCGGCCAGACGGCGCAGCGCCACCAGATCCAGCAGGCCCATGGCTTTTTCGCGCGCCTCGGCTTCCTGATGGACGATGCGGCGGGGCGATGTGAAATTCGCCCACAACCGTTCGCCCAATTGCCCCTGACGGGCAATCATCATGTTTTCCACCAGGGACAACTCTGGAAAGGGCCGGGGGATCTGAAAGGTGCGACCCATCCCACCGGCAAGCCGACGGTGCGCCGCCTCGTGCGTGATGTCGCGGCCTAGCAAGTGGATGGACCCTGCACTGACAGGGACAGACCCCGCCAACAAATCGAACATCGTCGTCTTGCCCGCGCCGTTGGGGCCGATCAGGCCCAGAATCTCGCCCTGTGCCACGGACAGCGACATGCCGTTCACCGCCGCCACCCCGCCAAAGCGCTTGGTCAGATCGCGCGCCTCAAGAACGGTCGGACTGTCCATTGTGCCCCTCATGTTTGATCTGTGATCACACTTGATTTGATCACAGTAGAAGCGTCTAATCAGTCAGGCAAGACGATTCGAGCGGGGTTGAAAGTGGTGATGGCAGGCGACGGTTTGGCCCCGGTGGGGCGCGATACGGTACAGGACCGGGTCTATACGGAATTGCGCCGCGCCCTGATCGGCGGCCTGTTTGCGCCCGGTCAGGTTTTGACCATCCGCCAACTTGCCGACGCGCTGATGACCTCGACCATGCCCGTGCGCGAGGCGTTGGGACGCCTGATCACCGAACAGGCACTTGAGGCGCTGCCGAACCGGTCGATCCGTGTGCCGCTTGTGACGCTGGACCGGATAGACGACCTGCTGCGCGCGCGCATTCTGATCGAGGGCGAGGCGATGGAACTGGCGGCGTCGCGCATGACGCCGCGCCTGCTGGCCACGGTGCGCGGCATCATGGAGGAATGGGAAGAGATGCGGCTTGGTGGCAATCCGGAAACGGTGGACCGCGAGGTTGCGTTGAACCACGCCTTTCACTTTGAAATCTATCGCGCTTGTGGGTCGACCATCCTGTTGCCGATGATCGAAAGCCTTTGGCTGCAATCGGGGCCGTTCACCCGCGCCGCGATCTATGCCTTTTCCGAGGCGGGCGCGCAGGACGCGGCACAGTTTCACCGGGATATCCTGCGCGCGCTTGAAGCGGGCGATTGCAAAGGTGCGCGCGCCGCCCTTGTCGGCGATATCAGCCGCCCCTTTGCCTATCTGCGCGACAAACTTCGCAAGGACACCGCATGACGACGCTGCATATTCAATCCGCCGCTTCGGGGCTGTCGGTGACAGCCGATCTTTTGCCGGGCAAAGCGCCTGAAAACGTCGCGTTTCTGCTGCGCTATCTGGACCGCCCGCGTGTGGTTCCCGGTCTGCACGCGATGTGGACCGGGCCGGAAATTTCATGCCCCATCCCATCGGCGCATCTGGCCGGGGCCGATTATGCCCATGCGCTGCCGCCAGAGAATGCCACCCTGCATCCGCAGCCCGGCGATGTGGTGCTGGCCTATGTACCCGCGCGGATGTGGGGCGGCAATCCAGATCCGATCTTTGACATCGGCCTGTTCTACGGGCCCGGCGCACGTATGCTGTTCCCGATCGGCTGGCTGGCCGGGTCGGTTGTGGCGCAGGTGCGCGCCGAAGACCGCGCCGCACTGGCCGACGCCTGCGGTCGCATCCGTCGCAGCGGGGCTTGCGACATCAGCTTTGCCCGGGGGGAATGATGGACGACAGCTTTGAACTTTTTGACCTGCGGGTCGAGATTGTCGCCCCCGAAGGGGCTACGATTTACTGCGGCACAGCTGGCGATTGGTTTGAACTGCGCGGCGAGCAGTTGCATCTGCCGGCGGGACAAAGTTTTTCGATCTATTCGCTGTCGGCCATCCTGCCCCTGTTGCCCGCCAAGCAACGGCAGACCCATCCGCACGACTGGATGACGTCTGATGCCGAAGTGGCCTGTCCCGATCCCAACTGCCCGTCGCGCCTTCGCATCACCCGGATCGGCAAGCGCAGCTTCAGCCATGCCGAAACCACCGCCGTGCCTTTGCCGGGGGCGATAGAATGACCGTGTCACGCATCACCCTTCGCCCCGGACACGAAATCTCGCAGGTCATTAGGGGCGGCTGGCAACTGGCGGGCGGCCATGGGGCCGTCGATGGCGCCACCGCGGTGGAAGACATGATCGCCTTTGCCGAAGCCGGGATCACCACCTTTGACTGCGCCGACATCTACACCGGCGTCGAGGAATTGATCGGGGCGTTCCGCACCGAATACGCCAACCGTCATGGGGCCGATGCCTTGGCGCGGATCAAGGTCCACACGAAACTGGTGCCTGACCTTGCCCGCCTTGCCACAACCGACCGCGCCTATGTGCGCGGGATCGTCGAAACATCCCTGCGTCGGCTGCGGATGGACCGGCTTGATCTGGTGCAATTCCATTGGTGGGATTACGAGGTGCCCCGCTATCTGGACGCCGTTGGCTGGCTGAACGAGATGCGGGCCGAGGGCAAGGTTGTACATGTGGGCGGCACGAACTTTGACACCGCCCGAACGCTGGAAATCATCCGCTCAGGCGTGCCGCTGGTGTCGATGCAGGTGCAATACAGCCTGATCGACCTGCGGGCGCAGCGCCAATTGGCACAGGCTGCACAGGCCAATGACATGTGGCTGTTCTGCTATGGCACGGTCGCGGGCGGATTTCTGGGGGATCGCTGGCTGGGCCAGCCCGAACCGCCGCATCCTTTGGAAAACCGGTCGCTGACCAAATACAAGCTGATCATCGACGATTTCGGCGGTTGGGATCTGTTTCAGGCGCTGTTGCAGACCCTGCGCCGGATCGCGGACCGGCATGGGTCTGACATCGCGACGGTGGCCAGTGCGGCCATGCTGAACCGGCCGGCGGTGGCGGCGGTGATCGTCGGTGCGCGCAACCGCAGCCATCTGGCGCGCAACGTCGCCATTTCGAACCTGCGCCTGACCGACGCGGACCGTTCCGAAATCGCCGCCATTCAGGCGCAGGGCCATATCCCCGACGGCGACACCTACACGCTGGAACGCGACCGTCACGGCCGCCACGGCAGTATCATAAAGTACAACCTGAACGCCGCATCCTGACACCCATACCCATAGCCACCGGGCAGGCCCAGTCCGGTGGACCAAGAACCCAAGGGCCCGATCCATGAAAACAGCGAGGACTTCCATGAAAAGAACCCTTTTTGCCACCGTTGCCGCCTTGGCGCTGCTGCCCGGCGCGTCCTTTGCCTGCGACATCACCGTTGGCCTTGTGCTTGAATTGACCGGCGAGGCGGGTGCCTACGGTCAGGCCGGGGCAAAGTCGGTCGAAATGGCCTTTCGCGATCTGAACGACGCGGGCGGCGTTGCCGGGTGCACCCTGAAAACCGACACCCGCGACAGCCAGACGCAGGCGAACGTGGCCGTCGATGCGGCCACGCAGCTGGTGCAGGTCGCCAAGGTTCCGGCCATTATCGGCGGCATCATCTCGCCCATGTCGATCCCGATCCTGACATCGGTGACCGGACCTGCCAAGGTGTTGCAAGTGTCGCCCGCCTCGTCCTCGCCGACGCTGACTGCGCTGGGGCGCGAAGGCAAGACGAACGGCGTGTTCTTCCGCACCATCACATCGGATGCGCTGCAAGGCGTGGCTGCGGCCAAGTTCGCCATCGACAACGGCATGAAAAAGATCGTGATCATCCACCAGAACAACGACTTTGGCGTCAATCTGGTCAAGGAATTCAGCGCCCCCTACACAGCCCTCGGCGGCACGGTGGTTTCGGTCACGCCCTACAACGCCAAGCAATCCAGCTATGCCTCCGAAGTCACCGCCGCCATGGCCGGAGAGCCGGACGCATTGTACCTGATCTCTGACCCGGTGGATGGGGCGACCATCGCGCGGACCTGGATTTCGCAGGGCGGTGTGCAGAAATTCTTGCTGAATGACGGCATGAACAGCGAAGATTTCGTTACCGCTGTCGGCAAGGACTATCTGGGCAACGCATTTGGCACCTCGTCCGGGACCAGCCCGACCGCGTCGACCGAATATTTCAACGCCAACTTCAACGCGTTTTCCGGCCTTGATCCCGCCGCCCCTGCCGCCGACCGCAGCTATGACGCGGGCGCGTTGGTCGGTCTGGCCATCGCCATCGCAGGCGGCCCGGATGCGGCCAAACTGCCCGACGCCCTGCGCAAGGCCGTCGATCCTGCGGGTGAGGTCATCCATGCCGGCAAGGACGAATTCGTCAAGGCACTGGCGCTGATCGCCGAAGGCAAGCCGATCCGGTATGAAGGCGTCATCGGGCCGGTCAACTTTGACGAATTCGGCGACATCGCGGGCCCGTTCCGCCTGTGGCAGATTGTCGATGGGGCGGTCACGACGGTGGGCGAGATGACCACCGCCGACGTCGAGGCGATCAAGGCACAGGTAAAGTGATCTGACGAGTCTGGCCGGTTTGGTTAACGATCCTGACCGGCCAAATTACATAAGATAATCTGCAATTTTCGCGCCGGGGTTGCGTGAGATGTTCGGGAAATCGGCAGATCGGCAAAATGTCGCGTCACCTTGTTGTGGTGTGATGGCGAATATCGGATAGGGTATCCATATCCCTTGGGTGGCCTTGATCTGCTTTCAAGCCGTCCACCCCGACCTGGACCGTGCATCCCGCCCGATCCGATCACCGAAAGAATGCTGTAAGATGACTGCATCGACCCCGCCCGCCGTCGCGGACGCCAGCCCCGAACATCCCCGCGACTGGGTGCAGATCCTGGCGCGGTACCGCGAACCCAGCCATTTGCGCAGCGGGGTGGAACTTGCCATCAGCCTTGTGCCGTTCCTGATCCTGTGGGCGCTGGCCTGGTGGTCGCTTTCGGTCAGCGGGTGGCTGGCACTGGGAATCGCGGTGGTCAACGCGGGCTTTCTGCTGCGGATTTTCATGATCCAGCATGATTGCGGGCATGGGTCGTTCTTTCGCAATCGCACGGTCAGCGATTGGGTGGGCCGGTTACTGGGCGTGCTGACCCTGACGCCCTATGACGTGTGGCGGCGGACCCATTCGATCCACCACGCATCGCACGGCAATCTGGACAAGCGCGGGATCGGCGATATTACCACCCTGACGGTCACGGAATACGCGGCGCTGTCGGGGTTTGGTCGCTGGAAATACCGGATGTACCGCAACCCGTTGGTCATGTTCGGACTGGGGCCGACCTATCTATTCATCCTGCAGAACCGTCTGCCCATCGGTCTGATGAAGTCGGGCTGGCAGTACTGGACGTCGGCGATGGGCACCAATGCCGCGATTGCCGTGGTTCTGGCGGTGATCATCTGGTTTGGCGGACTGATGCCGGTATTGCTGGTGTTCCTGCCGACCGTGCTGATTGCCGCGTCCATCGGGGTGTGGATGTTCTTCGTGCAGCACCAGTTCGAGGAAACGCATTGGGACCGTGACGAAGATTGGCAATTGCACGATTCGGCGCTGCGCGGCAGTTCGCACTATGATCTGCCGGGCGTGCTGCGCTGGTTCACGGCGAACATCGGCATCCACCATGTCCACCATCTGTACAGCCGCATCCCCTATTACCGCCTGACAGAGGTGCTGCGCGATCACCGTATTCTGGCAGAAAGCCAGCGGTTGACGCTGCTGGACAGCCTGAAATGCGTCCGCCTGCACCTGTGGGACGAAAACCGCGAACGGTTGATGTCCTTTACCGAAGCACGCCGCCTGTCCGCGGCCTGAAACCGCCCGGATCACAAAAAGGCGCGGCCCAACCGGGACCGCGCCTTTTTTCATGTCACAGGATGGATGACGGTGCCCCGCCCTCAAAGCGGTTGCCGTTCGCGTAATCGCAAGGCGCCTCTTGCATCTCAAGGTGCAGGCGGTTGCCGGTGTAGGGGTGGGCGCGGGCCACATCCTCGTCAAACTCGATCCCCAGACCGGGGGCGGTGGGGGGCAGGATATAGCCGCCTTCCCAAGTGATCGAATTCTTGATCAGTTTCAGATGGAACGCACCGCCGGTTTCGATCGTCTCGGCGATCAGCAGGTTCGGGATCGACGTGGCAAAGTGGATGTTCGCGGCCCATTCGACCGGTCCAGCATAAAGGTGCGGGGCCATTTCGGCATTGAACACCTCGGCCATGGCGGCGATCTTCTTCGCCTCCATGATGCCTCCGACGCGGCCAAGGGCGGGCTGCAGGATTTTCACCCCGCCATGCCGCAACAGGGCACCGAATTCGGCCTTGGTCGACATCCGTTCGCCCGTGGCCAGCGGGATACGCACATGTTTGGCCACCTCGGCGAATTCCGCCAGATTGTCCGGCGGGATCGGTTCTTCGTACCACAGCGGGTTATAGGGTTCCAACGCCTGACCCAGACGGATTGCGCCGGGGGTGGTGAACTGCCCGTGGGTGCCGAACAGCAGATCGGCGCGGTCGCCCACAGCCTCGCGGATGGCTTTGCAGAACGCGACCGACCGGGTGATGTCGGACATCGCGGGTTCATGCCCGCCCCGGATGGTGTAGGGACCGGCGGGGTCAAACTTGACCGCCGTAAAGCCAAGGTCGCAAAAGCGCACCGCAGCCTGTGCCGCGGCATCGGGCGACAGCCAGAAATCGGCGCTTTCCTGACCGGGTTCGGGGTACAGATAGGTGTAGGACCGGATGCGGTCATTCATCCGCCCACCCAACAGCGCCCACACAGGCCGGTCGCGCGCCTTGCCAAGGATATCCCAGCAGGCGATTTCCAGCCCCGAGAATGCACCCATCACCGTCGGATCCGGCCGCTGCGTGAAGCCCGCCGAGTAGGCGCGGCGGAACATCAGTTCCAGATTTTCGGGGTTCTCGCCCTGCATGTGGCGTTCGAACACATCCTCGATCACCGCCACCATCGCCTTTGGCCCGACGGTCGAGGCGTAGCATTCGCCATAGCCGGTGATGCCGTTGTCAGTCGTCAGCTTGGTAAAGATCCAATACCGCCCGCCCCAGCCCGGATAGGGGGGGGCCACAACGAAAATCTCAAGGTCTTTCAGCTTCATGGTCGGGCCTTTCGCGCGGGGCTGGCGGCCGGGGGTTTCACACCCCCGGACCCCCGTGGGATATTTGAGAACAGATGAAAGCTAACGCGCGCGCCGCGCACTGGCCAGACAGATGCGACGTTGCATGCCGTTTTCAGGCGCGGCGACCGGTGACGTGCAGGATCAGGCACAGCACCATCAGGGCCGCGGCCAGCAGGAACGGCGCGCCGGGGGCATAGAACGTGCCGCCGGGGGCGGTGAAGGCGGAAAAGGTGGCCGTCATGATCAGCGGCGACGTGATCATCGCCAGCGCGTTCAATGATGACAGCACGCCCTGCAGTTCGCCTTGGGCATCGGGTGGGGCCGCACGGCTGGCAAGCGCCTGAAGTGCGGGCGTGACGACGCCGCCAAGGGCCGTGATCGGCGTCAGGATCAGCGCCCCGGTGCCAGATGTGACAAGGCCAAGGGCGGCCAGTGTGCTGATGTCGACCCACATGCCATAATGCGCCGCGCGGTGTTCGCCGAACCGGCGGATCAGCGGGCCGACGAGCAGTGCCTGACCGATGGCAAAGGACACCCCGTAAACCGCCAGCGAGATGCCGACCATGCGGGTGTCCCAGCCAAAGCGGGCCTGACCGAAATAGGCCCAGATCGCCGGATAGACGTTCATCGCAATGCCAAGGATCAGAAAGCAGATCAACGTGCGGCGCAGTCCGGGAAGTTTCGACACCGATCGCAAGGCCCCCAACGGATTGCCCCGCGCCAGCGTAAAGGGGCGGCGGGTGGCGTCGGTCACGGTTTCCGGCAAGACGACAAAGCCGAAAACCAGATTGGCGAAGGCCAGACCTGCGGCCGCATAGAACGGCGCATGCAGATCGATCGACGCAAGCAGCCCGCCGATCAACGGGCCAAGGACAAAGCCGATCCCGAACCCCGCCCCGATCAGGCCAAAGCGGCGGCCCCGATCTTCGGGTGGGGTGATGTCAGCAATAAAGGCGGTGGCGGTCGAATGGGTGGCCGCCGTGATCCCGGCAATGATCCGTGCCGCCAGCAGCAGCCAGATCGTCGGCGCAATCGCCATGGCAAGGTAATCAAGGCCCATCACCGCCAATGAGATCAGCAGGATGGGGCGGCGGCCAAAGCGGTCGGACAGGCTGCCGATCACCGGGCCGAACAGGAATTGCATCACCGCGAAGGATGTCATCATCACCCCGCCCCACAGGGCGGCATGGGACAGCGACCCGCCCGTGACGCTTTCGATCAGGTCGGGCATCACCGGAAAGATCAGGCCGATGCCGATCGCGTCCAGCGTGACCGTCAGCAGGATGAAGATCAGCGGCAATTTCTGGCGGCGGTCAGTCATGCGGGCACCAAGGCCCGGTATTGGGCTGTTCCATAGCTAGCCCGGCGCGCCACCTTGTCACAGGGGGCTTGTTGCGATCTGGTGCAGGCGTTGCGCCAAAGCCCCTGGCATCGCGAAAAAGGGTGAGTGGCTTGAGCGCAGCGTGCTTATCCGATGGGCGGGCAGATCGCGGGCCATTGTGGCCTGATAGTCGGGCGGAATGGCGCGGTCTTCGGTGCAGCGGATGTAGAACCGGGGCAGCGCCGGCGCGCGCGCGGTGTCGGGGATTGCGGTTTCCTGTGGCGCAATGGGTTCGGGACACAGCAGGCGAGCGGCAAGGGCACGGTCGTCCGCCCCGCAGTCGTGATAGAAGGCTTCCACAGCCAACGCAGGATCAAAGGAAAAAGTGATGCGGTCGTCAGCGGGCCGGATGGCCGAGGCCAGCGGTTGGCTGGGACCGGCGCGGCGCATCTGCGCCAGCGACAGGCCGGGCTTTGGCAGGTAGGCGCACAGATAGACCAGGGCGCTGAACTTTTCCGGTGCCATTTGTGCGGCAAGGGTGATCGGAAAGCCCGCCATCGAATGGCCGACAAGGATCACCGGACGGTCAATCGCGTTCAGGATCGCGCTAGCATAGCCGTCAAGACTGGCCAGTGCGGCGGGCGTCTGGTCCTGACCGTGCGCGGGCAGGTCGATGGCGCGGGCCCCGTGACCAAGGGCCTGCAACGCGGGGATGACATGGGTCCAGCACCATGCGCCGTGACTGGAACCGTGGATCAGCAGAACGTCAGACATGGGCAATCTCGGTCAGGAACTGGCCCAGAATGGCGGCGTATTCGGCGGGCTTTTCGGCAAACGGGATGTGGCCTGCGCCCCGGATCAGGGCAAAGCGGCTGCCTTTTACCAGTTCGGCGGTTTCGCGCACCAGATCGGGCGGGGTCGATCCGTCATTCGCCCCTGCGATGGCCAGCGTGGGCAGGGTCAGCGTGGCGGTGGTTTCGTAAAAATCGGTGCCTGCAATGGCGGCGGCGCAGCCCATCCAGCCTTCCGGCTTCGTGGCCAACAGACGGTCGCGCCACTGGGGGACATGGGTAAAAGTCTTCGCGTTGCGGCCGAACCAGCGGTCCATCGCGGAGTCAGCGATCGCGCCGATGCCCTCTGCGCGCACGGCGTCGATCCGTGCATGCCATTGCGCGGGCAGGCCGATCCGTGCGGCGGTGTTCGACAAGACCATGGCGCGGATCAGATCCAGTCGCTTGACCGCCAGCCCTTGTGCCACAAGCCCGCCGATGGACAGGCCGACGATGACGGCATCCCGCAGCTTGAAATGGTCCATCAGCCGTTCGGTATCGCTGATGAGCTTGCCCATCTGATAGGGTGCAGGCGGCACGTCAGACGCGCCATGTCCCCGCAGATCGAACCGCAGGATGCGCAGGCCGGGCGGCAGCAAGGGGATCACTGTGTCCCAGATCGTCAGGTCCAGGCCAAGCGCGTGGATCAGCACAAGGGGCGGGCCGTTCTCTGGCCCCTCGATTACGGCATTCAGGCGCAGGTCGGAAAAGTAGATCAGGGGCATGTTCGGTTCAGTCAAGAATATGGAAAGGATCGTGGGCTGATACGCCCTGATATGTTCGATTCTAGCCGGGAAAGCGGTGCAGCACGTCGCAGAACAGGGCCGCATCGATATTCCCACCCGATGCGGTGCAGATCACCGTATCGCCCAGACCCGCGCTGAACAGGGCGGCGGCCAGTGCCACGGCCCCACCCGGTTCAACGACGATGCGCAGGTGGGCAAAGGCGAGTGCCACAGCCCGCAACGCCTGTTCGTCCGTCACCACCAGCCCCGGTCCACAGAGTCGTTTCAAGATCGGAAAGGTCAGCAGCCCCGGCGACGGGGTGACGATGGCGTCGCAGATCGACCCAGAAGCTGCGGCGTTGCGTTCGATCCGCCCCGACGCCAGCGACCGGGCGGTGTCGTCAAAGCCTGCCGGTTCGCAGGGGCGCACCTTGAACGCCGGGGCGCGCGATTTCAGTGCAAGTGCGATGCCAGCGGTTAACCCGCCACCGCCGCAGCATGTCAGCACCTCGGCACTTGTCAGGCCCAGATCGGCGGCTTGCGCGGCAATTTCCAGACCCGTGGTGCCTTGTCCTGCGATGACGAAGGCATCGTCATAGGGTTTGATCAGCGTCAGGCCACGCTGTTCGGAAATCTGTGCGCCGATGGCATCGCGATCTTCGGTGGCGCGGTCATACAATACCACCTCGGCCCCATAGGCGCGGGTGTTGGCGATTTTGACGGTGGGGGCGTCGGCGGGCATCACGATGACCGCTGCCACCCCGTGCATCCGGGCGGCCAGCGCCACGCCTTGCGCGTGGTTTCCGGATGAATAAGCGATGACCCCGCGCGACCGGGTGGCGGCATCGAGCGCCGACAGCGCTGACCATGCGCCGCGAAATTTGAAGCTGCCGGTATGTTGCAGACATTCCGCCTTAACGAACACCCGCCGCCCGGCGATTTCGTCAAGGAACGGCGAAGACAGCAGGGGTGTGACGCGGGCATGGCCACGCAGCCGCGCGGCGGCGGCCTCGATCATCGCAATGTCAGTCATGCTAGGGCTTTCACAAAGGTGTGCAGGGCGGCGATGCTTTCCGGCTCGTCCAGAAAGGGGATATGGGCGCGGTCGGGGACCGAGGCATAGATCATGTCGGGGCAGCGGCGGCGCATCTCGTCTGCGGTGGCTTTGGACAACAGGTCGGAATTCGCGCCCCGGATCAATGCCAACGGCAGGCCTCCGCAGGCGTCAAACAGCGGCCACAGATTGACGGGCGGGCCAGTGAAAGCGGCCAGAAACGCCTCGCGCAGGGCGGGGTCGTAGGTGATCTTCAGACCGTCCGGCGTTTGGGTGTAGTGCAGCCGCGCCTCGGCCAGCCAACGGTCGGCGGGCACGTTGTGAAACCCCGGCATGTTGCGCGGCAGGGCATCGGCCAGCGCCTGATGCGTCTTTGACGCAGGATTACGCCCGACATAATCGGAAATGCGCGATAGGCCGGGTTGATGGATTTCGGGGCCGACGTCGTTCAGGCACAGCCCCAGCAGGCGCGGCTTGGCCACCAGTGCCAGAAGCATCCCGATCAGCCCCCCGCGCGAGGTGCCCAGCACCGCCGCCTGCGCGATCCCCAGATGATCCAGCAGGGCCAGCGCATCCTGCCCTTCTTGCGGCACGGTGTAAGTGGCGGCACCTGTCCAGTCGCTTTGGCCGCGCCCGCGATAATCCATGCGGATCACGCGGACCGGGGGCAGATGGGGCAGCATGTAGTCAAAATCGCCCATCGTCCGGGTCAGACCGGCAAGACACAGCAGCGGCACGCCTGTGCCCTGATCGCTGTAGGCGAGGCGCGCGCCATCGGGCGCGGTGAAGAATTGGGTCATGACAATAGCCGTGGCAGATGGGTCAGGTCGGGAATGACATGGGCCGGACCTTGCGGCAACCGGTCCTGTGCGGCGTTGCCCCGGTTGACCCATGCGGTGACAAATCCAAAACGCGCCGCACCAGCTATATCCCAGCCGTTCGAGGATACGAACAGAACTTGTGCCGGGGGCACCCCCATCCGGTCTTCGACCAGCCGGTAGACATGGGCGGACGGCTTGTAATGTCGCACCTCTTCGACCGACAGCACCGGGTCGAGCAGCCCGTCCAGCCTGGCGGCAGCGATGGCGCTTTGCAGCATCGCAGGCGTGCCATTCGACAGGATCGCAAGGCGATAGCCCGTGGCGCGCAGGTTTTCCAGCACGGCGCGCACTTCGGGAAAGGCGGGCAACTCGTCGTAAAGCTGCAACAGGCGGGCGCGCAGCGCGGGGTCGGACAGCCCCGACGTCTGCATCGCCCAATCAAGGGCGTCTGCGGTGACAACGGCGAAATCGTCATGCGCGCCCATTATGGTGCGCAGCCAGGTGTATTCCAGTTGCTTGGCGCGCCAGTCCGATGCCAGCCGCGGCCAGATTTCGGCTAGGGCCGCCCCGTCCGGTGTGGCCGCCGCTGCCCGTGCGGCGCCGGCGACGTCAAACAATGTGCCATAGGCATCAAAGACGAGTGTGGTGACGTGCATCGGACCCTCCGGCCTGCATGGTCGCACAGCCGCGCGGGCAGGGGTAGGGGGCGCGGCAATCGTGGCGCTTGCCCGCAGGCGTGGCATTGCCTAAACCCTGCGCACCCTACAGGAAGTGACCGATGGCCAGCACCGACACCTCAGCCGAGCGCGCAAAGTCCAAACGAGTGGGCGCGCTGCGTGGGTTGCTTCCCTATCTTGCGCCCTATCGCGGCATGACGCTGCTGGCCGGTCTGGCGCTGATCGTGACGGCGGGCACCAGCCTTGTGCTGCCCCTGGCGGTGCGCCGGGTCGTGGACGGGTTCAGCATGGACAGCACCATGCTGCTGGACAGCTATTTTGCGGCGGCACTGGCCATTGCCGCCCTTTTGGCGCTGGGCACGGGGGTGCGGTACTACTTTGTCACCCGTCTGGGCGAACGTGTGGTGGCAGACATCCGCCGAGCCCTGTTTGACCGTGTCATGGGCATGAGCCCGGCCTTCTTTGAACGCCTCCTGACGGGCGAGGTGCTAAGCCGCATCACCACCGACACCACGCTGATCCTGTCGCTGATCGGCTCGTCCGTGTCGGTCGCCTTGCGCAACATGCTGATCTTGCTGGGCGGGTTGGCAATGCTGATGCTGACGTCGGCCAAGCTGACGGGGTTGGTTCTGTTGATCGTGCCCGCCGTCGTGGTGCCGATCATCGTGCTGGGCCGCCGTCTGCGGTCGCTCAGCCGCGAAAACCAGGACTGGATCGCCGCGTCGTCGGGGTCCGCGTCCGAGGCGCTGTCGTCGGTCCAGGCCGTGCAGGCCTTCACCCACGAAGGGCGCACCCGCGCGGCCTTTGCCGATGTCACCGAAAAGGCGTTCGATTCTGCGCGCAAACGGATCGGCACGCGGTCGGTGATGACCGTGATCGTCATCTTCCTGATCTTCACCGGCATTGTCGGGGTGTTGTGGATCGGCGCACGGGATGTGCGGGCAGGGGCGATGTCGCCGGGCGAATTGGTGCAGTTCCTGATCTATGCGGTGATGGTCGCAGGATCGGTTGGCGCGCTTTCGGAAATCTGGGGCGAATTGCAGCGGGCGGCAGGGGCCACCGAACGGCTGGTCGAATTGTTGCAGACCGATGACGCCGTGCGCGATCCTGCCAGCCCAACGCCGTTGCCCCGTCCGGTGCGCGGCGAGATCGTGTTCGATGCCGTGACCTTCCGCTATCCCGCCCGCCCCGAGGTTTCGGCGCTGAAAGGCGTCAGCCTGATCGTGCGGCCGGGGGAAACCGTGGCGCTTGTCGGCCCGTCCGGCGCGGGCAAGACGACGATCCTGCAACTGCTGATGCGGTTTTACGATCCCGAACAGGGCGCGGTGCGTCTGGACGGGGTCGATCTGCGCGACATGGCGCGGGGCGATTTCCGCCGCGCCCTTGCGATGGTGCCGCAAGACCCGGTGATCTTTGCTGCATCTGCCCGCGAAAACATCCGCTTTGGCCGCCCCGACGCGACGGATGCCGAGGTTGAGGCCGCCGCCCGCGCCGCCGCCGCGCATGACTTTCTGGCCGCGCAGCCCGAAGGCTATGACACTTGGCTGGGCGAACGCGGGGTGATGCTGTCGGGTGGGCAGAAGCAGCGCGTCGCCATCGCCCGCGCCATTCTGCGCGACGCCAAGGTTCTGCTGCTGGACGAGGCGACGAGTGCCTTGGACGCCGAAAGCGAACGTGCCGTGCAATCGGCGGTCGAGGCATTGTCCGAAGGCCGCACCACGCTGGTCGTGGCGCACCGTCTGGCAACAGTCAAACGTGCCGACCGGATCGTCGTCTTTGATCACGGCCAGATCGTCGCCGAAGGCACGCACGAGGCGTTGGTGGCCGAAGGTGGTCTGTATGCCCGCCTTGCCCGGTTGCAGTTCACTGACGGGCAGGTCTGACGGGCGGCTTGCGCGCGGCCTTTGCGCCGTTATGGTGCGCGTCCATGTCGGCGCAATCTGCGCCATTGTGTAAGGGGTATGACCATGGGTTTGTGGAATTTCATCAAAGAATCCGGCACATCGCTGTTTGGCAGCAGTGCCGAGGCCGCCGAGGCACCCGCCGCTGATGCGCTGACCGCCGGGGTGCAGGCGCTGGGGCTGGATACCTCGGGCGTGACCGTCACCGTTGACGGCGACAAGGTAAAGGTGTCGGGCACTGCCGTGACACCCGAAATGCAGGAAAAGGTCATCCTGGCCCTTGGCAACGTCGCTGGCGTCGCCTCGGTCGAGGCGGATGTTCCGGGGCCTGGGCCAGTGTTTTATACAGTGGTCAAGAGTGACACGCTGTCGGCAATTGCCAAGCGCACGCTGGGCAATGCCAACGCCTATCCCGCGATATTCGAGGCGAACAAACCGATGCTGGCCCATCCGGACAAGATCTATCCCGGCCAAATGCTGCGTATCCCGCAAAAGTAGGTGGGGCCAGTTTTCGCATCAGGCCTGAAGCGTACAGAAAAAGGGGGCTGCTTGCGCAGCCCCCTTTTGAAAGACGTCGTGAATGATCAGGCGGCTTTTGCGACGGCGGGCGCGTCGGCCTTCAACTTGGCCGCGATTTCAACCACGCGGCGGGCCTGATGGCCGATGGACGCCTTTGCCTTGTCGTCGAATTCTGTCCCTTGGGTGTGGCTGTAGCCATAGGGGTTGCCGCCTGTGGCGAACAGCGCCGCGTCGGTATAGCCGGGTGCCACGATGACCGAACCCCAGTGCATGAACGTGGTATAAAGGCCAAGGATCGTCGCCTCTTGCCCGCCATGCGCGTTCTGCGCCGAGGTCATCGCCGAGATCGCCTTGTTCGCCAGCTTGCCGGTGAACCATTGGCCGCCCAGCGTGTCGATGAACGACCGTACCTGGCTTGCAGCGCCGCCAAAGCGGGTCGGGGTCGAGAAGATATACGCGTCGGCCCATTCCATATCGGCAGGGGTCGCGACCGGCAGGGCGGCGGCCTTTTCGACCTGGGCCTTCCAGGCGTCCTGGCTGGCGATAACTGCTTCGGGTGCCGTTTCAGCGATGCGCAGCACGCGCACCTCGGCCCCGGCGGCGCGGGCGGCGTCGGCGGCGATTTCGGCCATCGTGTGGTTGGTGCCGTAGGTGGAGTAGAACAGGATTGCGAGTTTGACGGACATCGGGGCCTCCTTGGGCGCTTTATGATAGGCGGAACCTAAGGGCGCACCCTGCTCCCCGCCATTCCGGATGCGCGCAGGGCTTCTGTGCGCTTGTGTGCAGGGCGGCGTTAGCGCTATCATCGGTGCGTCACCAAGGGGGCATCCACACCATGGCGGATTATGCCGACATTTCTCGGATCGGGGGGCAGTTGCCGATCCTGACCCTGACCCTGAACCCCGCGCTGGACATGGCGACCGAAGTGCCGCGCATGGTGCCCGATGAAAAGTTGCGCTGTTCCGAGCCGCGCCTTGATCCGGGTGGTGGCGGGCTGAATGTGGCGCGCGCAGTGCATGGCTTGGGCGGCGAGGCGCTGGCGCTGGTGGCCTTGGGCGGGTTGACCGGCGACAGGCTTGCCGAGTTGATTCGGGCCGAGGGGGTGATGTTTCTGGGCATCACCGGGCCGGGCGAGACGCGGCAAAGCCTGACGGTGAATGAGGCGTCGACGGGACGGCAATACCGGTTCATGCTGCCGGGTCCGATCTGGGGCGAGGCGGATCAGAACCGCGTTTTCACCCTGCTGCGTGCGGCGGGTAAACCGGGCGGGTTCGCTGTCATTTCGGGCAGCCAACCGCCGGGTGTTCCCATTGATTTTCCCGCCCGTCTGGCCGCCGCGATGGCCGGGATGCGGGTGGTGCTGGACACGTCGGGGCAGGCGTTGACCCAAGCGGTCGATCACCCCATCGACGGGCTGGACGTCCTGCGTATGGATGGCGAAGAGGCCGAGGCCCTGGCAGGCCGGACGCTAGAGACGCGGGCGCAAACGGCGGATTATGCGCAGACTTTGGTGGCACGCGGCGTGGCGCGGCAAGTGATCGTGGCGCGCGGGGCGGATGGGTCGGTGCTGGCAGAGGCGGGCCAACGACTGTTCTGCAAGGCACCGAAGGTGCAGGTCAAATCCAAGGTTGGGGCGGGCGACAGTTTTGTCGGCGGCTATGTTCTGGGGCTGGCGCGTGGATTGGCGGTGGACGCGGCCCTGTCACAAGGCGTGGCCGCCGCCGCCGCCGCCGTGATGACCGAGGCCACAGAACTGTGCCGGGCCGAAGATGTGGCGCGTCTTGTGGCTGAAGCCTGGGTCGAGGCAGTCTGACAGCACAATATGTGCGGCGCGACCCCTGCCGCGCCGCACACCGGTTCAGCCGTTCAGCATCATCTGATAGGTCGCGGGCACATAGCGGAACCCTGCGTCGCGCGCCTCGACATAGCCCATGGCGGGGAAGGGCATGTGATAGCCGATGAAGGGCACGCGGTCGGCGGCCAGCATCCCCAGCACCGTCTTGCGGGTGGCTGCGGCCTGCGCCTTGTCGGCGTCAAAGCTGACTTCCCAGTCTGGATAGGCCAGCGACCAGACGTAATGGTTCGCCGTGTCGGCGATCAGGGCAAGCTGCTGGCCATCGCTTTCCAGCATATAGCCCATGTGACCGGGGGTGTGGCCGGGGGCAGTCATTGCGGTGACGCCGCCTGTGACGCTGCCGCCATCCTCCAGAAACGTGAACTTGTCGTTCAGGGGTTTCACGTTGGCGTCAAAGCCTTCGTTGGCCGCCCCCGACCAGTGGTTGTGTTCGACCGCCCCCGTGACATAGCGGGCGTTGCCGAATGTGGGCGCACCGTTTGCCACCATCCCGCCGATGTGGTCGCCGTGCATATGGGTCAGCACCACGACGTCGATCTGATCGGGGGTGACGCCCGCGGCGGCCAATGCGGCGGTGATGCCGTCGGCGGCAAGGCCGGTGTCGAACAGCACCAGTTCCGTGCCCGTGTTCACCAGCGTCGGCGTAAAGAAGAATTGCGCCTTGTCCGCCGGGATGAAGGCATCATCGGCGGCGGTGGCAAACTCTTCGGCGCTGGCGTTCAGGCCAAAGATCTCCTGTGGATTTTCGACCGTGCGGGTTCCGGCCAGCAGCGCCGTCACCTCGAACGCGCCCAGTTTGAAGCGGTTGAACTGTGGCAGCGACGCGCCTTGCAGCGGCGCTGCGGCATGGGCGGCGCGCATCGACAGCAGGGCAGGGGCGGCGAAGGACAGGGCAGCGGCACCGGCAAGGGCCTGACGGCGGGACAGCATGGGCATGGGGGTTCCTCTCCTGATTGAAGTAGCAAAAAGATAGGTTTTGTGCGCCCTTTGCCCATTCACACCTGTGTCAGGTCGGGTGCATCGGCGCACAATCGCTGTGCGTCACTCCCACCACGGGTCAATGGCCGCGATGTCGTCATCGGACCAGCCGAAATGATGGGCAAGTTCGTGGATCAGGACATGGGCCACCAGATCGCCAAGGCCGACATCGCCCCGGTCACACCATTCATCCAGGATCGGACGGCGGAACAGCCAGATGGTGTCGGGCTGTGCGGGCTGATCCATCACCGATTTTTCCGTCAACGGCACGCCTTCGTACAATCCCGTCAATTCAAACGGGTCGGTCAGGTCCAGATCGGCAATCACCTCGTCCGGGGCAAAGTCCACGACGCGCAAGGCGACGGCGTTGGCGGCAGCACGATAGGCGGGGGGCAGCAGGGCGATGGCGGCGCGGGCCAATTCTTCGATCAGGCCCGCATCGGGGCTGGCAAATTCCATCCAGCCGGGTGGGGCTGCGTCGGCGGGGGTGTCGGTCATCTGCGGCTCCTCTTCCGCCCTGATATGGACAAAACCGCCCGCCTGTGAAAGAGCAGACAGGTTCCAGGAGTGCCCCAGATGCCCACGATCACCCGCTTTGCCCCTTCGCCCACCGGCTTTATCCATGTGGGCAACCTGCGTACCGCCTTGATGAACTACATGATTGCCCGGAAATCGGGCGGCACCTTCATCCTGCGGCTGGACGACACCGATCAGGAACGCAGCAAACAGGAATATGCCGACGGGATCATGCAAGATCTGGAGTGGCTGGGCCTGCACTGGGATCGGGTGGAAAAGCAGTCGTTGCGGATGGACCGTTACCGGGAGGCAGCCGATCAGTTGCGCGCCAATGGCCGGTTCTACGAATGCTTTGAAACCCCGGTCGAGCTGGACCTGAAGCGCAAGAAATTGCTGAACATGGGCCGCCCGCCGGTCTATGATCGCGCTTCCTTGGCGCTGGACGAGGCGGGGCGCGAAAAGATGCGCGCCGAAGGGCGCGAGGGGTATTGGCGGTTCCAGCTGGATCAGCAGCGCATCGAATGGGCTGATGGCATCCTTGGGCCGATCTCGATCGATGCGGCGTCAGTGTCCGACCCGGTGTTGATCCGCGCGGATGGGCAGGTGCTTTATACCTTTGCCAGCTCGGTCGATGACATCGACATGGGGGTGACGTTCATCGTACGCGGTGCCGACCACGTCACGAACACCGCGACGCAGATCCAGATCATGCAGGCGCTGGGCGGCACACCGCCATCATTCGCGCACCATTCGCTGCTGACCGGCCCGCAGGGCGAGGCGCTGTCGAAACGGCTGGGCACGCTGTCGTTGCGCGATCTGCGCGCCCAAGGGATAGAGCCGATGGCGCTGTTGTCGCTGATGGCGCGCCTTGGGTCGAGCCAGCCGGTCGAGCTGTTCACCTCGATGGACGATCTGATCGCCGGGTTCGATGTGGGTACGTTCGGCGCGGCGCCAACCAAATTTGACAGCGACGATCTGTTCCCGCTGACGCGGGCCTATGTCCAAAGCCTGCCGTTCGACGGCGTCGCCGCGCGGATCAGCGCCTTGGGTGTGCCTGCAGATGAAGCAGAGTTGTTCTGGAAGGTGGCGCGCGAGAACATCACCGTTCTGTCCGATCTTGAAGGATGGTGGCACCTGTTCCGCGACGGGGCCGAGCCGCTGATCGACCCCGAGGATGCCGATTTCGTGGCACAGGCTGTATCGATGCTGCCGCCCCGGCCATGGACCCACGCGACCTGGGGTGAATGGACCACGGCGGTGAAAGAAGCGACAGGCCGCAAGGGCAAGGGGCTGTTCATGCCGCTGCGCAAGGCATTGACGGGGCAGGCGCACGGGCCGGAAATGGCCGATGTGATGCCCTTGCTGAAAGTCGTGCGCGCAGCGGGATAAGGCTGATCTTTCGCAGAAAGATCGGGGCCGCCACGCAAGGCCGCCACGAATTTTCTGCGAAAATTCAGACATCGCAGGCGGTCTGTCGCATCGCCCGGTTTCATTGACCTTGGGGGCGCTATGTCGGGCAAGCAGGCGAAATTCGTAGAAGGCAACCTGTTCCGCCACATCACGGTGATGTCGCTGACCTCGTCCGTCGGGTTGATGGCGGTGTTCGCCGTCGATTTCGTCAACATGATCTTCATCTCGATGCTGGGGCAGGCCGAATTGGCGGCGGCCATCGGCTATGCCGGGGCCTTGCTGTTTTTCACCACATCCTTCGGCATCGGCCTGGGTATCGCGGTGGCGGCCTTGGTCGCGCGGTCATTGGGCGCGCGGGATGTGCCGCTGGCGCGGGAAAAGGCGACGAACGGGCTGATCCTGGGAATAGGCTTTGGCATCGCCTTTGCGGCGCTGGTCTGGGCGTTCCTGTCGCCCTTGGTCAGCCTTTTGGGTGCCACCGGGCGGACGCACGATCTGACGGTGCACTACCTGCAGATCGTCATTCCGTCGCAGCCGTTTCTGATGGTCGGCATGATCGGCGCATCCATCCTTCGCGCGCATGGCGATGCGCGGCGCGCGATGATGGCGACGGTCTGGGGGGCCGTGATCAATGCCATTCTGGACCCGATCCTGATCTTTGGCCTTGATCTTGACCTGACCGGTGCGGCCATTGCCAGCGTCGCCGCGCGGGTGGTTATCGCCGCCACGGCGTTGCTGCCGATCCTGCGCCATCACGGCGGGTTTGACCGGCCCACGGTGGACGGGTTGCGCGCCGATCTGCGCCCGGTGTTCGCGATTGCCGGGCCTGCGATCCTGACACAGGTCGCGACCCCGGTGGGTGCGGCCGTGATCACGCGGATGATGTCAAGCTATGGCGAGGCGGCGGTGGCGGGCATGGCGATCACCGGGCGGCTGACGCCCGTGGCGCTGGGGGTGATCTTTGCGCTGTCGGGTGCCCTTGGGCCGATCATCGGACAGAACTTTGGCGCAGGCCGGATTGACCGCGTGCGGCGGGCGTTTCTGGATGCGATCCTGTTCACCGCCCTGGTGATCGGGGCGGTGTCGGCGGTTCTGTTTGCCCTGCGCGCGCCGATTGCCGATCTGTTCAACGCAACCGGTGTGACGCGCGATCTGGTGTTCCTGTTCTGCGGGCCGCTCAGCCTTTTGTTTTTCTTCAACGGCTTGATCTTTGTTGCCAACGCCGCCTGCAACAATCTTGGCAGCCCGTTCCAGTCAACGCTGGTGAACTGGGGGCGGCACACGTTGGGCACGGTGCCCTTTGCGCTGTGGTTCGGGGCGCGTTGGGGGGCCGGGGGGGTGCTGGCGGGGCAGGCCATTGGCGGGGTGCTCTTCGGGTTGCTGGCGGTCTGGTTGGCGCTGCGAACCATCGACCGCGCAAAGGCACGACAGGCTGCCTGATGCCGGGGCCGTCACGGTATACGCAGGTATTCCTTTTTTTCTTGCCAGCCGCCGCACGGCCGGGCTAACCATAACTGGTCAGTTCGGGAGAATCCGGGTTGCGGGCCATGCCCCGATCCGGTGCCGAAGGAGCAACCGCCCCGGTAAACTCTCAGGCGCAAGGGACCGTTCTGACACCGAAAACTCTGGAGAGAGGCCGCATCCGTGCGGTCCGCCGAAGGGATAACAATCTCAGGCGTCCCGCTTGCGGGACAAGGACAGAGGGGGCATCGTGGGACAGGGATTGGCCTGTCTGAACGGTGCCGGGATGCGATCAGTCCGGCGGATAAGGGGGGCGGTTTGTCCGACCTGTTGCGACTTGGTCTGAATGACCTGCACGTGGCCCTTGGCGGGAAGATGGTTCCCTTTGCGGGCTACGAGATGCCGGTGCAATATCCCGCTGGCGTGATGAAGGAACATCTGCACACGCGGACGGCGGCAGGACTGTTCGATGTCAGCCACATGGGGCAGGTGATCCTGCGCCCAAAGACGGACCTTCAGGCGCTGTGTCTGGCGTTCGAGGGGATGATGCCCGTCGATGTGGCGGGCCTTGCACCGGGGCGGCAGCGCTATGGGCTTTTCACCAATGAAACCGGCGGGATACTGGACGATCTGATGTTCGCCAACCGGGGCGACCATCTGTTCGTCGTGGTCAATGCCGCCTGCAAGGGCGCGGACATCGACAATATGACCGCGCATCTGTCGGACGTGGCGGATGTGATCGCCGTGACGGACCGCGCGCTGCTGGCGGTGCAGGGGCCGCTGGCGGAAACGGCGCTGGCCCGTCTGGTGCCGGGGGTTGCGGACATGCGGTTCATGGATGTGGCCGTGCTACCGTGGGGCGGCGTCGATCTGTGGATTTCGCGGTCAGGCTATACCGGAGAAGATGGGTTCGAGGTGTCGGTGCCCGACCACGCGGCCCTTGGCTTTGCGCAGGCGCTGCTGGACATGCCCGAGGTGATGCCGATCGGTCTGGGCGCGCGCGACAGCCTGCGGCTTGAGGCGGGCCTTTGCCTTTATGGCCATGACATCGACACTGGCACAACCCCGGTCGAGGCGGGGTTAACTTGGGCCATTCAAAAGGTGCGCCGCACAGGTGGCGCGCGGGCGGGCGGGTTTCCCGGCGACGGGCGCATCCTGCGAGAGTTGATCAGCGGGCCGGAACGCTGCCGCGTCGGCCTGTTGCCCGAAGGGCGCGCCCCCATGCGCGAGGGCACGCTGCTTTATGCCACCGACGGCACCCCGTTGGGAGAGGTCACGTCGGGCGGGTTCGGCCCGTCGGTCGGGGGACCCATTGCCATGGGCTATGTGCCCGCCGCCTTTGCCACCCCCGGAACCGCGCTTGAGGGCGAGGTGCGGGGCAAGCGCCTGCCCGTCACCGTGGCCGCAATGCCTTTCCACCCCACAACCTACAAACGCTGAGGGACCCAGATGAAATTTACCGAAGAACACGAATGGCTGCGCGTCGAGGGCGATCTGATCGTTGTCGGCATCACGGAACATGCCGCCACCCAACTGGGCGATGTGGTGTTTGTCGAATTGCCCGAGGTTGACGCCATGGTCGCCCAGGGCGACGAGGTTGTGGTGATCGAAAGCGTCAAGGCCGCGTCCGACATTCTGGCCCCGGTCGATGGCGAGATCGTCGAGGTGAACGAAAAACTGGCCGACAAACCCGGTCTGGTGAATGACGACCCGACCGGCACGGGTTGGATGTTCAAGATGAAGGTCGATGACCTGTCGGTGATCGACCAGTTCATGGACGAGGACGAATATCAGGATCTGATCGGCTGATCCGCACCCGCCGGTTTCCCCGCGAAACCGGCCCCGCCTTGCAAGGACATCGAAGCGGGCAGGGCTGCCCGCCTCCCCGGATATCAAGGGACGGACCATGACCTTTACGCCTGTCGACTATAACCCCTACGACTTTGCCAACCGCCGCCACATCGGACCATCGCCTGCCGAAATGGATGACATGCTGAAGGCGGTCGGGGTGTCCAGTCTGGATGAACTGATCGACCAGACCGTGCCAAAGTCGATCCGGCAAAGCATCCCCCTTGGTTGGGCCCCGCTGTCCGAGCATGACCTTCTGGCGCGGATGCGCGCCGTTGGGGCGCGCAACAAGGTGATGACCAGCCTGATCGGGCAGGGCTATTACGGCACGGTGACGCCGCCCGCGATCCAGCGCAACATTCTGGAAAACCCTGCGTGGTACACGGCCTACACCCCCTATCAGCCCGAAATTGCCCAAGGCCGGCTTGAGGCGTTGTTGAATTACCAGACCATGGTGGCCGATCTGACCGGCCTGCCCGTGGCGAATGCGTCCCTGCTGGACGAGGCGACGGCGGCGGCCGAGGCGATGGCGATGGCCGAACGGTTGGCAAAATCCAAGGCACGGGCGTTCTTTGTCGATCACGGGTGTCATCCGCAGACCATCGGCGTGATCCGCACCCGCGCCGTGCCGCTGGGGATCGAGGTGATCGTCGGCGCGCCCGAGGATATGGTGCCCGAACAGGTGTTCGGGGCGATCTTCCAATATCCCGGCACCTTTGGCCATGTCCGCGATTTCACAGCAGAGATTGCCGCCCTGCACGCGGCCAAGGCGATTGCGGTGGTCGCGACCGATCTGCTGGCGCTGTGCCTGTTGAAGGAACCGGGGGCGATGGGGGCCGATATCGCCATCGGGTCGTCGCAGCGCTTTGGCGTGCCGATGGGCTATGGCGGGCCGCACGCGGCGTTCATGTCGTGCAAGGACGATCTGAAGCGCGCCATGCCGGGGCGGATCGTCGGGGTGTCCATCGATTCACGCGGGAACAAGGCCTACCGTCTGTCACTGCAGACGCGCGAGCAACACATCCGCCGCGAAAAGGCCACGTCGAATGTCTGCACCGCGCAGGCGCTGCTGGCGGTGATGGCGTCGTTCTACGCGGTGTTCCACGGGCCAAAGGGCCTGCGCGCCATTGCTGAACGGGTGCATTTCTCCACCCAGCGGCTTGCACGGGCGCTAAAGGCGGCAGGGGCCAAGGTCGCGCCAAAGGCGTTCTTTGACACCCTGACGGTCGAGGTGGGCGTGGGGCAGGCGGGCATTCTGGCCGCCGCCCGGCAAGAGGGGCTGAACTTCCGCCGGATTGGTAACGACCGCGTCGGCATCAGTCTGGATGAAACCACCGATGAAAAGGTGCTGGTGCGCATCCTGCGCGCCTTTGGCATCGACGGGGTGCCGCCGCACCGCGCGACCCTGGGCTTTCCCGAGGCCATGGTGCGCGACACCGCCTTTCTGACGCATCCGGTCTTTCACATGAACCGTGCGGAATCCGAGATGATGCGCTATATGCGCCGCCTGTCGGACCGCGACCTTGCGCTGGACCGGGCGATGATCCCGCTGGGGTCCTGCACGATGAAGCTGAACGCCGCCGCCGAAATGATGCCGATCACCTGGCCTGAATTTGGCACGCTGCACCCCTTTGCCCCCCACGATCAGGCGCTGGGGTATAAAGAGGCGATTGACGATCTGACAGCCAAACTGTGCGACGTCACCGGATATGACGCGTTTTCGATGCAGCCCAACAGCGGCGCGCAGGGTGAATATGCGGGGCTGTTGACCATTCAGGCCTATCACCGCAGCCGGGGCGACACGCACCGCGACATTTGCCTGATTCCGGTGTCGGCACATGGCACCAACCCGGCATCGGCGCAAATGGCGGGGATGCAGGTTGTCGTGGTCAAATCCGCCCCCAACGGTGACGTCGACCTTGACGATTTCCGTGCCAAGGCTGTGGCGGCGGGCGACCGTCTGGCCGCCTGCATGATCACCTATCCCTCGACCCACGGCGTGTTCGAAGAAACCGTGCGCGACATCTGCCGTATCACGCACGATCACGGCGGGCAGGTCTATCTGGACGGGGCCAACATGAACGCGCTTGTCGGACTGGTGAAACCCGGCGAGATCGGGTCGGACGTCAGCCACCTGAACCTGCACAAGACCTTTGCCATCCCGCACGGCGGCGGTGGTCCCGGCATGGGGCCGATCGGCGTCAAGTCGCATCTGGCACCTTTCCTGCCGGGGCACCCCGAAACCGGCGGGGCCGAAGGGCCGGTCAGTGCGGCCCCCTTTGGGTCGGCGTCGATCCTGCTGATATCCTGGGCCTATTGCCTGATGATGGGGGGCGAAGGGCTGACTCAGGCCACGCGCGTGGCGATCCTGAACGCGAACTACATCGCGGCGCGGCTGAAGGGGGCCTACCCGATCCTGTTCATGGGCAACAAGGGCCGCGTGGCGCATGAATGTATCCTTGACACCCGTCCCTTTGCCGATTGCGGCGTAACGGTCGATGACATCGCCAAACGTCTGATCGACAACGGCTTTCACGCCCCCACCATGAGCTGGCCCGTATCAGGCACGCTGATGGTGGAGCCGACCGAATCCGAAACCAAGGCCGAGATCGACCGCTTTATCACCGCCCTGCTGGCGATCCGCGAAGAAATCCGCGCGGTGGAAAACGGCGAGATCAGCAGCGATGACAGCCCCCTGCGCCACGCGCCACACACGGTCGAGGATCTGGTGGCCGACTGGACCCGCGCCTATCCGCGCGAACAGGGCTGCTTCCCGCCCGGTGCGTTCCGCGTCGACAAGTATTGGCCCCCGATTGGCCGGGTGGATAACGTCTATGGCGACCGCAACCTGATCTGCACCTGCCCGCCCTTGGAGGAATACGCCCAAGCCGCCGAATAGGGCGAACATCGGCGCAAGGCGACCACGGGCATCGCCTTGCGCCAACCGCGATTGAGTATTTGTGCGAAGAAAAAGCCATAAGCGGCATATTGGGGCGGCAGAGAGCCAAAGCCGCTTGCGGTTGTGGCGGCAGGGGATGACCATTCCCTATTTGACAGGAGAGTCGCCATGATCGAGATCAGCCCTGAAAAGGTCGTCCATATCATCTACCTCGCGCGTGAGGGGACGGCAGCGGACCGCGAGATCAGCGCCTTTATCGCGGGGCTGAACGACGACGAAAAAGCGCATCTGGTGGCGCTGGCCTGGGTCGGGCGCGGTGCCTTTGACGCCGAGGGGTACGACGAGGCCGTGCGCACCGCCATCGAAGAGGCGACCGTGCCGACGGATCAATATCTGCTGGGCATGCCGCATCTGGCCGAAAACCTTGAGGCCGGGCTGGACGCCATGGGCGTCGATGTGGCGGGAGAGGAAGAGGATTTCCTGTAGCCACTTGCAGGGTGGGGTTTGTCATCACATATGATATTGAGAATATGATTGGGGGTGACCAATGGCGGATGCGGTAAAGCTGGCTTGCGCGACCTGCGGGCAAATGAACCGGGTGCCGATCGACCGTCTGGCCCTTGGGCCGAAATGCGGCTCATGCGGTGATCCGTTGGACGACGGGCGCGTGATGCAGTTTGACGCCGCCGCCCATGACAAGGCGACTCGCGGCGATGACTTGCCCCTGCTGGTCGATTATTGGGCACCGTGGTGCGGCCCCTGCCGCCAGATGGCCCCCGAATTTGCCAAGGCGGCCAAGACCTTGGCTCCCCATGTGCGACTGGCCAAGCTGAACACTGAAGATCACCCTGCTATTGCACAGCGGGCAGGCATTCGTGGCATCCCGGCGCTGATCCTATATCACCGGGGGCGCGAGGTTGCCCGTCTTGCCGGTGCGCGCCCAGCGGCCGACATCGCGGCCTTTGTGCGTGAAAACGTCAAGGTCGGGGCGTGACAGGCTTGCTTGACAAGCGCCCCCCGATCCGCCAAAAACCGTGTCCGTGGGGCAGTAGCTCAGTTGGGAGAGCGCGTCGTTCGCAATGACGAGGTCGTCGGTTCGATCCCGATCTGCTCCACCAGTTTCCCAAGCGATTGCTGACCCAACTGCAGACTGCGCAGCGCAGTCGGGTGATGTCGCGGATTGTAATAAGATCTGATTAAAAACTCCGGCGAAGGCCATGATCCCGTCATGATCCTGTCGCGTTGGAACGACGTTTCTGACCAATACCCCGACACCTGAAGCGCGAAAAGGGTTGGGTCGTGGATCAATCAAATCAATCGCATCTATGGCGACATTCGTTGCATCGCTTTGCGGTGCAGCAGAACGGCGGGGTTTTCTGGTTTGCGCTGCTGTTGTTTGTGCTGATGCTGATGATGGGTGGCCTTGCCGTTGATCTGATGCGCTATGAAACCAACCGCACACGCCTGCAACAAACGCTGGACCGCGCCACATTGGCCGCCGCATCATTGACCCAAGGTCTGGACCCGGAATATGTGGTCAACGATTATTTCGCAAAGGCCGATCTGGATCAGTTTCTGACAAGCGTTGTCGTCACCGAAGGTTTGAACTTTCGCAATGTTCAGGCAGTGGCGACGGCCGAGATGCACACCAAGTTCATGCATATGATGGGGATAAACCAACTTCGGACCAATACGGCGTCGACTGCTGAACAGCGGATCACCAATGTTGAGATTGTTCTGGTTCTGGACGTCTCGGGCTCGATGCAGGGGACCAAGCTTGCCAATCTGAAAACCGCCGCGCGCGAGTTTGTGGACACCATCATCAGCAGTGACCCTGAGGAACGTATATCAATCGCCTTGGTGCCTTATAATGGGCAGGTCAATTTGGGATCTGTACTGCGTGAAAAGTATAACGCGACACATGTACATGGTGTTGTGGATGTGAACTGCATTGATCTTCCGTCTGATGTTTATTCTGACGCTGGCATGTCCCGGAGCCTTCCCATGCCGATGACCGGGCATGTCGATACCTATTCCACGACGAACAAGACAAACGGATATGTGTCTGCGACAGACAGCAATTACGCCAAGCCCAACGCGCTGAACCGCTGGTGCCCGCCAAGTGCGGTCAACGTAGTGCGCCTGCCCAGCCACGATATTTCAACTTTGCAGGATCAGATCCAGAATCTGACGGCGATTGGGGCCACTTCTATCAATGCGGGCCTGAAATGGAGCCTTGCCTTGCTTGATCCCGGATCGAGGGACATGTTTTCGGAATTTGTCACAGCCAGCCATATTCCAGCATTTTTTTTTGGGCCGTCCATTTGACTACACCGATTCCGAGGCGATGAAGGTTGTGGTCTTGATGACGGACGGCGAACATTTTACCGAGGAACGCCTTGGGGACGCCTATCGTGTCGGTCTGTCTGATATCTATCGCAGCAGCGGTGATGGAAACTATTCCATTTATCACGCAACGAAATCCGGCAGCAGCAAGTATTGGGTGCCGCATCTGGGCACATGGCGCAGCACGGCGTGGAACAGCGGATCAGGGGTAGTGCGGCAAACATGGCCGCAAGTCTGGACGAATTTGCGCGTCAGTTGGGTGGCTTGGCAGCTTTTTGCCCGCGCGCTTGGGGCCGACAGCGCGGGGCGCAACGCGCAGTACACCGACTGGATGCAGGATATTCGCGTGCAGACCGCGTCGACGGTCATGGACAGCCAGTTGCAGCAAGTGTGCGGTCTGGCAAAGGACAACGGCATCATCATCTACGGCATCGCGTTTGAAGCGCCCTCTTTGGGGCGGGCGCAGATCGAAAGCTGTGTTTCATCGCCGTCGCATTATTTCGACACGACAGGATTGGAAATTCAGGCAGCCTTTCGCGCGATTGCCAGCAACATCAGCCTGTTGCGGTTGACCCAATGAAACGATCATCAAGGATCAAGAATTGGCTGACCCGCACTTTGCACAGCGAAGATGGCACTGTTGCCGTGGAATTCGTGTTGGCTGTGCCGATACTGATGGCAATCTTTACCGCCGCCTTTGAAAGTGGGCTTATCATGACACGCGCGGTCATTCTGGAACAGGCCCTGGACGAGACGATGCGTGAATTGCGTCTGGGTCACTATCCCATTCCGTCGCATCACCTGTTGAAAGCCGAAATCTGTTCGCGGACCACGATCTTTCCTGATTGCGCAAATTCGATCATGATCGAATTGCAAAGGGTGGACACGTCCAGTTGGACCCTGCCTTCCAGCGCGGTCGCCTGCGTTGATCGGGCCGAGGATATTCAGCCTGTCACGGTTCTTCAGGTCGGTCAGCAAAATGACATCATGATGGTGCGGGTCTGTCTGATGCAGGATCTGTTGTTTCCGTCCATCGGCATCGGGCAGCGCCTGCCTCAAGATGGACAGGGCGGTTTTGGCATCATCGCACTGTCGGCCTTTGTCAATGAACCAACCTGAGGCGACGGGGATGCGGTTTAAAAACAGCGAACGTGGTGCGGTGATTGCGGAGTCGGTCATTGTCTTGCCGATGTTGGTGTGGGCCTATCTGGCGATGTCGGTCTATTGGGATGCTTATGCGACAAAGAACACGGTGCAGAAGGCAACCTACACTATTGCCGACATGATCTCGCGCGAGATGAATCCGATTTCGGGGCCGCATGTGGATGGGTTGCTGACCGTGATGGATTTCCTGATTGAAAAGGATTTGAACACGACGTTGCGGGTGTCGTCGATCACGCGCAATGCAGCGGCGCTGCGGTTTGAGGTGCTTTGGTCCTATTCCCCGCAAAATCGCGTCCCAGTCCTGACGACCACCCAATTGCAGGAGACAGCGTTCAGCAGCCGAATTCCCGCCATGGCCGATGGCGATACAGTTGTGCTGTTAGAGGCGTCGGTCGGCTATCAGCCCGCTTTTGAGGTCGGCTTGTCCGACATCGTCTTTCAGGAATATATCGTGACCCGTCCCCGGTTTGTGCCGGCAATCTGTTTTGATACTGTCTGCTGAATGGAAAATGCCTTGCGGTGATCAGGGGGCATGACGATCCCGCCTGAAAGGTGTGGCAACTGGGTTTTTAGGTCTGATACCGATTGCCGTGACCCGGGGTGCTTGGACTGCAGGTCAAACAACGCGGCGTATTCGGATCGGGCGAAAGGTCGGCGACCAGCGCGAAATTTTCACAGTGATCCTTTCCCTGCCGGTCCTGCGGCTGCTACGCTGCTGGTGAAACCTGGAAGGATCTGCCATGCCCAAACCCCGGATTGCAGCCCGTCACGCCGCCGCCTGCCGCATCGCGACCGAGGTGGGTGCGATGGCGGTGGACTATTTTCGCACCTGGGATCAGTTGACGATCGACGTGAAAGGTCATCAGGACTTTGTGTCCGAGGCGGACCGGAATGTTGAACTGGCGGTGCGGGCGAAACTGGCCCAAGCCTTTCCCGAAGATGCCATCGTGGGCGAAGAGGGCGCGCCAGCACCCGGCACCAGCGGGTTCACCTGGGTGATCGACCCGATTGACGGGACGACGAACTTTATCAACGGCATTCCTCAATGGTGCGTCATTCTGGCCTGTGTGTTTGATGCACAGACGGTGGTCGGCGTCATCCATGATCCGTTGCACAACGAATTGCATCACGCGCAACTGGGCGCTGGGGCGTTCTGCAATGACAAGCCGATCCGCTGTTCGGCCAAGACCAGCCTTCGCGACGGATCGCTGGGGGTGGGGTTTTCCGGGCGCACCCATATCGACGGGATCAAGAAACTGGTCGGCCTTGCCACCGATGCGGGCACAGTCTTCTGGCGCAACGGGTCGGGCGGGCTGTCGCTGGCCTATGTCGCGACAGGACGGATTCTGGGTTATGCCGAAGAACATATGAACGCTTGGGATTTTCTGGCGGGGCACCTGATCGTGCAGGAAGCGGGCGGCTTGGCCGAGCCTGTGAACGCCGATGATGCGATTGCCCACGGAGGGCGCGTTGTTGTGGCGGGGGCGGGCGTGTTCGATGCGGTCAAGGCGCTGGCCGATGCGGCCTATGGCTGACCCATTGCGCTTGTGAGGGCGCGGACTATCGGACCTGCGTGGGCTTACTGGTCACCTGCTGCAATCTTGCGATGATGTCAGGGGGCGACAGCGGCTTTTGCAGCATCGGCAATCCGCGCAGAACCGGGGCAAGCAGGTGGATGTCGCTGTAGCCGGTAGTAAAGACGATCGGGATGCCCCGACCGTGCAGCATTTCGGCGGCAGTGCCGATGCTTTCACCGTTCAGGTTCACATCAAGCAGCGCCGCATCCACGACCACTTGCATCGCGGCCTCGCGCGCCTCGGTCAAGGTTGAGGCGGCAAGGACCACATCCGCCCCGGCCTCTTGCAAGATGGCGATCATGTCCATCTGCACAATGGGTTCGTCTTCGGCCACCATCAGGCGAAGCCCGGCCAGCGGGCGTGTGTCAACCTGCGGCGCCGGGGCAGGTTTCGGCGCAGGGGGGGCCTTGGGCAAGACCAGCGCCCGCACCGGCACGGTGATTTCGCAGATCAGCCCCGCCGGATCATAGGTCATGGACACGCCAGCCCGCGCATCTCGAAAGGCGTTGCGGATCAGGGTTGTGCCAAAGCCTGTATGCGTCGGCTCTGTCACCGGGGGGCCGCCGGTTTCGCGCCAAGTCAGCACGGCGCGGTTGGTGGTGCCGGGAACGCGGGTCCATGCCACCTCGACCCGGCCTTCGGCGCGGGACCATGCACCGTGCTTGACGGCGTTGGTCGCCAGTTCATGCACCACCAGCGCCAGATCGACCGCATCCTTGGGCGACAGCAGCAACTGCTCGCCCTCTTCGATGCGGATGCGTTCGGCGCTGGCAAAGGGGTGGACCTCGTCCTCGACGACCTGCGACAGCAGCACCCCGCTCCAACCGCTTTGGGCCAGGATGCCGTGGGTGCGGGCCATGGCGCGGATGCGTCCCATAAGCGTTTCAACCAGCTCCTGCCGCGACGATGTGCCGGTGCTGCCGATCCGCACCATCGCCATGATCGAGGCCAGCATGTTGCGCACCCGGTGATCGAGTTCGCGCGCCAGCATGTTGCGGCGCTTTTCATCCAGCTTTTGCTGGGTGATGTCCCAAAAGGTGACCACAGCCCCGGTGATCTGGCCATCGTCGCCCCGGATCGGCGCACCGACAAAACGGCAATAGACGGGGTCGGCATCGGCGTCCAATGTCAGGCGCAATTCCTGCGGGCGCAACGTCTCGCCGCGCAGCAGCCGGTGGACGATGCCGTTGTCCGGCTGCAAGGGCGCGCCATCGGGCCAGACCAGGGTTTTGTTGGCGGCCAGTGTGTCGAAATCGGGCAGGGCATCGTCGCCCAGCCGCAACACGGAACGCGCGGCCCCATTGCAGTAGGTCGGTCTACCCGTGGCATCAAAGGCGGCAACGCCTTCGCCCATGTTGTCAAGGATCGCCTTGCGTTGCGCGGTCGCTTCGCGCAGTTGCGCCAGAAGACGGTCTTTTTCCGTCAGCACATCTTCGACCTGCACCCGGCGGTCCACCTCAAGCCGCAGCTTCTCGGCCACCCTGCGCCAGGACCGGGCCGTTTGCGACAGATCGCGGCTTTGCCGCAGCACGGTGCCAACGGCCAGTGCAAGCAGCAGCGTTGCCAGCAACGCGATGCTGCCATGGCGCATCATATTGGTGCGCCACTGCGCCAGCAGATCGGTTTCGTTGATTCCAAACCCAAGAAAGATCGGTGTCGCACCGATCCGCGAATGACCGTAGACGCGCCGCTTTCCGTCGATGCTGGACACCGTGCGCTGCACCCCGTCGTCCGACACCTGCATCGCCATCATCAAGGGCGAGGTTTCCGGCAGCCTGCTGTCAACGGTCAGGCTGTCGATCTGCGGAATACGGGTCAGAATGGCCCCGTCCTTGCGGAACAACCCGGCGGCAATGCCTTTGTAAGACGTGGCGTTCAGCCAGAAATCGGTGAAATAGCTGAGTGAGGCCGTGACAAGGATCACCCCGTCAAAGGTATCGCGTGGGGACCTGCGACGGCTGACGTTAAAGTTTGCCGTGCCCTTGGTGCGACCAAGGATCATTTCGCCAAAATGCAGCTCGTCCACCTGCGACAGCGTCTGGAAATAGCGCCGGTCGCTGACATCCACCTCGGGAAAGGGAAAGAAGTCGGCGCTGTTGGCAGTACGCCCGTCCGGGGGAACCAGATAGATGCCGTCGACATGCGGGCTGGAATCCGCAAGGCGTTTCAAGATGTCATGGATTTCGGACGATTGGCGGATCTCGTCCCAGCTCATCCCCTCGATGTTGCGATCGACCGAGCCAAGGATCAGTTCTTGCGCCTCGAACACGCGCAGGGCGTGTTCTTCCAGAATTCGGACGGTCTGACGCACCTCGGCCATGCCGGAACGGAACACCTCTTGCCTTTGATATAGGCCCAACAGGGCGTACAGCATCAGCGGCAGGGCGGTCAAAGCCCACAGCAGTATGCGAAAACCGCGGATTGGGCGTATATCGTCAACGTCGAACAAAGCCGCCTCTGGCACTGCCCGCCCGTGCTGCAAAGGCGCGTGCGGTTGGAATTTGTCCCCTGCGGATGTCATGCTGACCTTTGGTGCTGTCCCCGCGCATGTCTCTGCGCCTTTACGCGAACGCCAAGACTTGCGGCGGGTTCCGTTCCGTTGGAAATTATTACTGCGGCCTGCGACGGAAACCGAACGGCCAAGCGTTTCTGGCACATGGTCTAAACCGAGGTTCCCGATGTCTGCCCCAAAAGGCTATTCCGCCACCCAGATCCGCCTGCACTGGATTGTCGCCGGTCTGATCGTTCTGCAACTGATTTTCGGCGAAGGGATCAAGGATGCCTTTGACATCATCGAAGATGGCGGGTCTGCGCGCTATGATCTGGTGACGGTCAGTCATATCGCGGTGGGTGTTCTTGTGCTGGCTTTTGCGGTCTGGCGCCTGGCGCTACGGGCGCGGCGTGGCGTGCCGGCGCTGCCTGCGGGCAGTGTCCTGCAGCATCTGGCCGCCCACGCCGGACACTGGGCGCTTTATGCCCTGATGGTTCTGGCCCCGATCAGCGGGATGATCGCATGGTTCGGCGGGATCGAGGATGTGGCCGACCTGCACGAACTGGCAAAGCCCGCCTTTGTGGTCCTGATCGCAGTGCATGTGGTGGCCGCCCTTTGGCACCAGTTCTGGCTGAAGGACGGGCTGCTGGTGCGGATGAAGCGTCCCGCCGACTGATCAGGCATCCAGAAAAACGCGCACGGTTTCTTCAAATTCGCGGGGCTTTTCGGCGTGCAGCCAGTGCCCCGCGCCTGGTATCTTGGCAAAACGCGCGGCGGGGAACAGATCCTTGATCACTGCACGGTGTTCCGGCTGGACGTATTGACTGTCCGCCCCGGTCAGGAACAGCGCGGGCCTTGGAAACTGACCCGTCGTTCCGGGCCACCCGACGATCTTCGGCATCTCGGCCTCAAGCACATCCAGGTTCAGCCGCCAGTGCGGCGGATGTGTCTTCAGATCCAGCGATTGCAGAAAGAACGCGCGCAGTCCCGCGTCGTCGATCAGGGCAGACAGGCGGTGGTCCGCCTCGGCCCTTGTGGACAGACCTGTCAGGTTCAGCGCGCGCATGGCGTCGATGTGGCGGGTCTGGTCGTGGGTATAGGGCACCGGGGCGATGTCCGCGACGACCAACCGCCGGATCAGATCACCCTGCGTCAGCGCCAGTTGCATCGCGGCCTTGCCGCCCATCGAATGGCCCAGAACATCAGCGCGGCCCCCAACGGACGCGATGACCCCGGCCAGATCGGCCGCCATTTCAGGATAGCCATGCACCGGGTCGCGCGGGCTGGTTCCGTGGTTGCGCATGTCCACGGTGATCACGTCCCGCGTGTCTGCCAGTCGACGCGCGATCACACCCCAGTTCCGCCCCGAGCCGAACAGGCCATGGGCAATGACAAGCGGCAGGGTGCCGGATGGCGTTGTGGCGGGGTGCAAAATGGTGCTGAGCATGATCGTTCATACCGCCGCATCTACCCCGTTGCCAGAGGTTGAAGCCGACCGTTTGCCCGCATAGGGTCGCACAATTAGGGCGGGAGTCGTTATGGCCGTAGTTCCAGTGCCGCAGATGGCGGATCGTATCGCTGCGTTGATGCAAAACCGGCTTGGCATCGGTGGGCGCGGGTTGTCGGCCAAACTGCGAAGGGGCGGGCGTTTCCTGCCACGCCCCATCCGCGCCGACGCCCGCACCGTGGCCGAGGCGGCAGCGATGGCCGAAAACCCGAAACTGGCCCGCCGTATTGACGATGTAGGCGTCTCACGCGCCTATCACCGCTGTGTGCTGCATCTGGAACGCATCGCCCCTGACCAACGCAAGCGCGGCCTTGCGCTCAGCATGGTCAGTTCGGTCATGGTCAGCCTGCTGGTCGTGGGCCTGCTGGCCCTGACGGTGCTGAAGCTGCGCGGGTTTTTGTGAATTACTGGTGGCTAGTCGACAGGGCGATAGATCGGTGCGGCCCGCTGCGAGCCCGCGCCAAGGGGCGCTGTGACCAGTGCCGTTCGGGTGACGATACTGACGGTGACAAACGCCACATACAGCAACAGATACCATGATCCGATCTTGCCGAACCCCACCCACTGTCCGGGCATCTGTCCCGAATAAAGCCAGGTTCCGGTCGCGGTTCCCACATTCTCGGCCACCCATAAGGCGAGGCTGGACAGAAAGGCCGCAAGGGGCATCGGCATCCACAGGTTCCGATCGTGAACGCGAAACCAGACACGGGTGCGGGCGAAAAGCAAAATCGTCGCCCCGAACAGGACAACCCGGATGTCGGGCAGGAAGTGGTGGGCAAAGAAGTTCACGTAAATTGCCGCAGCAAGCAGCAGGGTCAGCCAGAATGGCGGGTACGGGGCAAAGCGCATGTCAAAGATGCGGATGACGCGGGCCATGTAGCTGCCGACAGAGGCATACATGAAACCGGAAAACAGCGGCACCCCCAGCACCTTTAAAAGGGCATGCTCTGGGTAGGACCATGATCCCGCATTGACCTTGAACCATTCCATCGCTGTGCCGGTCAGGTGAAACAGCAAGATCACTCGCGCCTCTTCCCATGTTTCCAGCCGCAAGCGCAGAAAGGTGAATTGGGCCGCAATCGCAATGACAAACAGGGCGTCGTAACGATAGATTTGCCAGTCGTTCTGCCAAATCGCGCGGGTCAGCAGAATGGCCGCCAGCATCACCCCGCCGAACAGGCAGGCCCATCCCTGTTTCAGCACGAACATCACGAATTCGGCGACAGGGGCGGGCAGGATGGCGCGCGCCCGATCCCCGAGCGCGCGCTCCAGTGTTCGTGTGCCCCGGTCGGGGGCGATCAAATCACAGCCCCGGATAGATCGGGAAGCGTTGGCACAGCTCGTTGACGCGGGCGCGGACCGATGCCTCGACCTCGGCGTTGCCGGTTTCGCCGTTGGCGGCAAGGCCATCGACAACTTCGACGATCCAGTCACCGATCAGGCGGAATTCAGTCTCGCCAAAGCCGCGCGTTGTGCCTGCGGGGGTGCCAAGGCGCACGCCGCTGGTGATCGTGGGCTTTTCGGTGTCAAACGGGATGCCGTTCTTGTTGCAGGTGATCTGCGCCCGGCCAAGCGCCTTTTCCGTGGCATTGCCCTTTACGCCCTTGGGCCGCAGGTCAACCAGCATCAGGTGCGTATCGGTGCCGCCCGTGACGATATCCAGCCCGCCCTTCATCAACTGATCGGCCAGCGCCTGCGCGTTCTTGATGACCTGCGCCTGATAGCCTTTGAACGACGGCTCCAACGCCTCGCCAAAGGCGACGGCTTTGGCGGCGATCACATGCATCAGCGGGCCGCCCTGAATGCCGGGGAATATGGCCGAGTTCACCTTTTTCGCGATGGTTTCATCGTTCGTCAGGATCATGCCACCACGCGGGCCGCGCAGGGTCTTGTGCGTGGTCGTGGTCGCCACATGGGCATGCGGGAAGGGCGACGGATACAGGCCCGCCGCCACCAGACCCGCAAAGTGGGCCATGTCGACCAGAAGATACGCGCCGACCGAATCGGCAATCGCGCGCATCCGGGGGAAATCGATCACGCGCGGAATGGCGGAGCCACCGGCGATGATAAGCTTGGGGTTATGCTCTTTCGCCAGCGCCTCGACCTGATCATAGTCAAGTTCCAGATCCTGCTTGCGCACACCGTATTGCACCGCGTGGAACCATTTGCCCGACTGGTTGGGGGCGGCGCCGTGTGTCAGGTGGCCGCCTGCATCCAGCGACATTCCCAAAATGGTATCACCCGGTTGGATCAGCGCCTGAAACACGCCCTGATTGGCCTGCGAGCCTGAATTGGGCTGAACATTGGCAAAGCTGCACTCAAACAGCTTGCAAGCCCGCGCAATGGCAAGGTTTTCTGCCACATCGACGAATTCGCACCCGCCATAGTAGCGCTTGCCCGGATAACCTTCGGCGTATTTGTTGGTCATCACCGACCCCTGCGCTTCCATCACGGCGCGGGACACGATGTTTTCCGAGGCGATCAATTCGATCTCGTGCCGCTGACGGCCCAGTTCCGAAGTGATCGCGCCGAACAGTTCGGGATCGCGAGAGGACAGGGGTTCAGTGAAGAAACCGGTATCGCGGTGCGGGGCGTTCATGGGCATCTCCTGTTGGGCGGGAAGGGGCATCTGGTCGCCGCCTATCTAGATCAACCCACGCCATGCGGAAAGGCAGGAAAACGACCCATACCGGGGGCTGTGCGAAATAATGTGTCCCATCGGAAACGCTTGCGCGCATCGGAACGCTGCGTGTCAGGGCTTGATGTTGCGCGTTGCGCCCCGCAAGACTGCACCCGGAACCACAAGGAGCAGGCCCGATGGCCTTTGCCAGCATCGCCTTTCGGGCCAGCACAGCCCCCGCCGCCCAAGAGGCGTTGGCGGTTCTGACCGCGCGCCACGGCCAGACCGACGTCGAACAGGCGGATGTGGTCGTGGCCCTTGGCGGCGACGGGTTCATGCTGCAAACCCTGCACGAGACGCAAAAGCTGCGCCTGCCGGTTTACGGCATGAACTGCGGCACCATCGGTTTTCTGATGAATGCCTATGCCATTGACGACCTGCCCGAACGGCTGTCAGCGGCCGAAGAGGCGGTGCTGAACCCCTTGGCGATGAAAGCGGTGTCCAGCACGGGCGAAGTAATGGAGGCGCTGGCCATCAACGAGGTCAGCCTTTTGCGCGCAGGCCCGCAGGCGGCCAAGCTGCGCGTCAGCATCGACGGACGGGTGCGCCTTCCGGAATTGGTGTGCGACGGCGCGCTGGTCTGCACCCCGGCGGGATCGACGGCCTACAACTATTCCGCCCACGGGCCGATCCTGCCCATCGGGTCTGACGTGCTTGCGCTGACGGCGATGGCCGCGTTCCGGCCCCGACGCTGGCGCGGGGCGTTGTTGCCGAAAACTGCCGTCGTGCGGTTCGATGTGCTTGAGGCAGACAAACGCCCGGTCATGGCCGATGCAGACAGTCGCGGATCGGTGCGCGATGTCATTTCGGTCGAGGTGCGGTCGGAACCGGGGGTGCAGCACCGCATCCTGTTCGATCCGGGGCACGGGCTGGAAGAACGCCTGATCGGCGAACAGTTCGTCTGATCAATCCGCAATCTCGTAGGGCAACAGCCCGCGCCGGTCAGGATCGACCCGCAAGCGTCTTTCCAACGGGGGAACCGACCGCTGGTGGCAATCGGCCCGTTCGCAGATGCGACAGGAAATGCCGATGGGTTCAAACCGCCCCTTCAGGTCCAGGCCGTCGGAATAGACCATGGCGCTGGCGTGCTGCACCTCGCACCCCAGACCGATGGCGTAGCGCCGCACCGGGGCCAGAAACGCGCCGCCGGGTTTCGATACGTCGCGCGACAGGCACAGGTATTTCACCCCGTCCGGCGTTTCCGCCAATTGGCGCAGGAACTGGCCCGGCGCTTCGAACGCGCGGTGGACGTTCCACAGCGGGCAGGCCCCGCCAAAGCGCGCGAATTGCAGCCGCGTGGCCGAATGGCGTTTGGTGATGGTGCCCGCTTGATCGACCCGCACAAAGAAGAACGGAATCCCCTTTGCGCCGGGGCGTTGAAGTGTGGACAGGCGGTGCGCCACCTGTTCGACGCTGGCGCCGAACTGATCGGCCAGCCGTTCCAGATCGTGCCGGGTTTCCAGCGCCGCCGCCTGAAACGCGCGATACGGCAGTAGGGCGGCCCCGGCGAAATAGTTGGCAAGGCCGATCTTGGCGATATCGCGCGCCTCGGGTGTGGTGAAGCGGGCAAGGTCCAGCGTCGCCTCAAGCAGGTCATTCTGCGTGATCAGCGCAATTTGCAGCAGCAGCTGAAAACGCTGCGTCGCCTCGGCCACGCGGGGCGACAGGGTCAGGCGTTTGGTGGCGGGATCGTATTGCCGCATCCCGCCTGTGTCGGAAAAGGTCAAGGTGATGCCACGCCGTTCCAGCGCATCGATTGCGGTGATTTTCGCATCCGTGCGCACCCCTGCGGGCATTGCGAAATGTTCGGCTGCCCGGTCGATTGCGTCGATGTAATTGTCGCAATAATGAAAGAAATCCCGCACCTCTTCCCAGGGCGATGCGCGCAAGGATGCGTCGTCACGCCCCAACGCCTCGTCCAGCGATGCCAGCCGTTCGTGGGTTTGGCGATAGGCGCGGTGCAGGTCCAGAAAGGCGCGCGCAAGGGCAGGGGCGTTCGATGCGGCCAGACGCAGGTCGGCAAGCGGCGGGGCGGCCTTGGCGAACACGGGGTCGGCCAGCGCCTCGCGCATGTCGGTCACAAGGCGTTCGCTTTCGCCTACGGTCAATTCGGTGACATCCAGACCGAATTCCTGCGCCAGCGCCAGAACGACCGACGCGGATACCGGGCGGTGGTTGTTTTCCATCTGGTTCAGATAGGGCAGCGACACGCCCAGCTTGTCAGCAAAGACCTTTTGCGTCAGCGACAGACGGCTGCGGATTTCACGCAGCTTTGCCCCTGCATACAGCTTTTGCGCCGCCATTGTCCTTCCCCCGTGTTTGCAAAGCTGTTATCGGCTTTGCAAAGCGGTGCGGTCAAGAGCTTAGGCCAAGTGTGCGCGCCCGACGAATGACCGCCAGTATGGACACCACCGACAGGATGGACGATGCCAGCATCAACAGGATCAGCGGCATTTCAGACGATCCCGGCCCAAGCACCGCGCCAGCCAGCGCTGCCAGCGCCGCCCCGCCCCCGATGGTGATGGCCCCGCCCAAGCCAGACGCGGTGCCTGCAAGTTCGGGCTTGATCGACAGCATCCCGGCATTGGCGTTTGGCAGCGTCATGCCGTTGCCAAAGCCTACCGTGATCGTCAGGCCAAAAAACAGCGTCGCCGAATGGTATCCCAGCGCCGTCAGCACCGTCAGCACCGCCAGACCTGCCACCGTGGCAAGCGAGCCAAGCAGAACCATCCGGTTCATCCCCAGCCGCACCGAATAGCGCCCGGCCACGAAGTTGCCCGCCGCATAGCCGACGGCGGTGATGGCAAACAGCAAACCAAGATGGGTAGAGGTCAGGCCAAACACCTCGGTCCCGACATAGGGCGCGCCGCCCAGATAGGCAAAGAAGACCCCCGACGCAAAGCTGGCGCACAGCACATAGCCCCAGAACCGCTTTGACCGCAGCAGGGCGGGATACTGGCGCAATTGATCGCCAAAGCTGACCTTGCGGATGGTCGCGGTTTCCCCAAGATCGACCCAGACCAACCCCAGAACCACCAGCCCCAACGCCAGCAGCAGCGCAAAGTTCGCGTGCCAGCCAAATGCCTCGTCCAGCATCCCGCCGATGACGGGGCCGATCATCGGCACGATGGACATGCCCATGGTGACATAGCCGATCATCGACGCGGCCTCGGCGTCGGCGACCATGTCGCGCACGACGGCGCGGGACAGGACCATGCCAGCGGCAATCACCGCCTGCGCCATGCGGAACACCAGAAACGTCGTCGCCGTCTGCGCCAGCAGCGTGCCGACGGTCGCGATCAGGAACAGCACCAGCGACCCCAGCAGTACCTTGCGGCGCCCGAACCGGTCGGAAATCGGGCCGATCACGATCTGCAACACCGCGCTCAGCGCCAGATACAGCGCGACCGACAATTGCATCAACGCATAAGGCGCGTCGAAGTAGGCCGCCATCCCCGGCAACGAGGGCAGAAAGATATTCATCGTCAGTGCTGACAATCCCGCAAGCAGGATCAGCGTGGCGATATGGGGCGGGGTCTGGCGATCCAGAAATCGGGTGGTTTTCATGGACTGTCTGCTATGCCTGTGCGGCGGGGCCGTCCAGTTGCGTTTTTGCACAGTGTTGGTGTCACACCCATTTGTGAAAGATGAAAAAGGCCCCGGCCGCGATGAAGGCAAAGCCGACCATGTGGTTCCATGCCAGCGGTTCTTTCAGGTAGAACACGGAAAAGATGGCGAAAACCGTCAGGGTGATCACCTCTTGGATGGTTTTCAACTCTGCCGCGTTGAAATGGCTGTGTCCGATCCGGTTCGCTGGAACCTGCAGAACGTATTCAAAGAACGCGATCCCCCAACTGATCAGGATCACCGCAAAAAGCGGGGCCGCCTTGTATTTCAGATGCCCGTACCAGGCGAAGGTCATAAAGATATTCGATGCGATCAGCAGGCCAATGGTCAGCACGGGAACGGGCAGGGCGGGCATGAAACCTCCGATATGTGCGGGACGGAAGAACCCTGTTCCCCGACGGTGACTGACTTAACTGGTCTGCCGCGCAAGACCAATGCTTTGCGACTTTGCATTTAACGCGGGCCGCTCTGCCAATAATTTGCAAATATGCGAGACTCCGCTTCGTCTGACGGCCCCGCATCGCTATGGTGCGCCAAATCCGAACGCCAATTCCGAACGGGGGCAAGCGCCATGAAGGACATCCTGCAAGAGCTTGAAGATCGCCGCGAGGTTGCCCGCGCGGGCGGCGGCATCCGCCGGGTAGAGGCGCAGCACGCCAAGGGCAAGCTGACAGCGCGCGAACGGGTCGAGTTGTTGCTGGACGAAGGCAGCTTTGAAGAATTCGACATGTTCGTGCAGCACCGCTGTACCGATTTCGGGATGGAAGACAACCGCCACCCCGGCGATGGCGTGGTCACCGGCTGGGGCACGGTCAATGGCCGCATGGTCTATGTCTTTTCGCAGGATTTCACGGTGCTGGGCGGGTCGGTGTCCGAAACCCACGCAGCAAAGATTTGCAAGATCATGGACATGGCGATCCAGAATGGTGCCCCCGTGATCGGCATGAACGATTCCGGCGGCGCCCGCATCCAGGAAGGCGTGTCGTCGCTTGCGGCCTATGGCGAGGTGTTTCAGCGCAACATCCTGGCCAGTGGCGTTGTCCCGCAGATCAGCCTGATCATGGGGCCTTGCGCGGGCGGGGCGGTCTACAGCCCGGCGATGACCGACTTCATCTTCATGGTCAAGGACAGCAGCTATATGTTCGTCACCGGGCCGGATGTGGTGAAAACCGTGACCAACGAACAGGTCACCGCCGAAGAGCTGGGTGGCGCATCGACCCACACGCGCAAATCTTCGGTGGCGGATGCCGCCTTTGAAAACGATGTCGAGGCGATTGCCGAAACCCGCCGCCTGATCGACTTTTTGCCGCTGAACAATCGGGAAAAGGCCCCCGTCCGACCGTTCTTTGACGATCCGGCACGGCTGGAGCCAAGCCTTGATACCTTGGTGCCCGACAACCCGAACCAGCCCTACGACATGAAGGAACTGATCACGAAACTGGCCGACGAGGCCGACTTTTTCGAGATTCAAAAGGACTTCGCCGCCAACATCATTACCGGTTTCATCCGCCTTGAGGGGCAGTCTGTGGGTGTTGTGGCCAATCAGCCAATGGTTCTGGCCGGGTGCCTTGACATCGACGCCAGCCGCAAGGCCGCCCGTTTCGTGCGCTTTTGCGATGCCTTTGAAATTCCCATTCTGACACTGGTTGACGTGCCCGGCTTTTTGCCCGGCACAGCGCAGGAATATGGCGGCGTCATCAAGCACGGCGCCAAACTGTTGTTCGCCTATGGCGAGGCGACGGTGCCAAAGGTCACGGTCCTGACCCGCAAGACCTATGGCGGGGCCTATGTCGTGATGTCGTCCAAACACCTGCGCGGAGATTTCAACTATGCCTGGCCCACCGCCGAAGTGGCCGTGATGGGCGCAAAGGGCGCGGTCGAAATCCTGTATCGCAGCGAACTGGGCGACAAGGACAAGATCGCGGGCCGGGTCAAAGACTACGAAGACCGCTTTGCCAACCCGTTCGTTGCCGCCGAAAAGGGCTTTATCGACGAGGTGATCATGCCCCATTCGACCCGCCGCCGGATTGCCCGCGCTTTCGCCAGCCTGCGCACGAAAAAGCAGGTCAACCCATGGAAAAAACACGACAACATTCCGCTGTGATGCCGATGAATCCCCCCGTCTTTTTGTGTGCCCTGACCTTTGCCGCGTTCTGCGGCGGCGGTTTGCTGGCACAAGAGGTGACGCCGGGAAGCGATGCCGCAATCGACGTGCCTTCGGGGCAAATGGTGTCGTTGCTGGATGTGATCCACAATGAGCCGGGGCCGGTTGGCCTGACGCTGCGGTTCCGCTTTCTGGCCCCGGCGATTGCCGATGCTGTCGCCTTTGAAACAGCTGTCGCCGACATGGCATTCCTGTGTGACGCCTATGTTCTTCCGCGCATTGCGGAATTCGGTCCCACACCTGAACAGATCATCATTTCCTTTGCCGACCGGGCCATCCCCTTTGGTCAAGCGGCCCCCGACGCGGTGCAGTTCTTTGAATCCTACCGGATCGAGAATGGCACCTGCCAGTGGGAGATGTTCTGATGCCCGCCTCTGCCCTCCTTAATCCCCTTGCCGTCAAGGCCTATGCTGATGTAGCAGCGCCACAGGCCGACAACTTGGATTTGCCTGCATGTCTATCGCCGAAGATATCGGCTATGGTGCAATCAGGCCGAACCCAAGCGGCCTATGCCTCGCAATGGGGGCGGGCGGGAATTTCTTCCGCACCGACCCTCCAAGAACATAGGAGTAGAGGATGTCAAAGAGCACCCGTATCGTTCTGTCCCTGGTCATGGTCGCCTTTGTGGCTGCCTGCGCTGCCAAGGAAGAAGAAGTCGTTTACGTCGATACCCCGGTCTCGCAAGAGCCCGTGTACACCGGCAAATACAAGTGATCTGACGGGGCGGGCAATACGGGTCTTACCGGCCCTGTCCGCCCCTGTCTTACCGCCTTGCGCAACGGCGTTTGACCTTGCGCCGCATTCGCTGCATGTCTCGCCTTTCTTTAATGAAAGGATCAGGTCATGCTGAAGCACCGCGGCTTCCCCGGCCGCCTTCCCGGCACCGATTTTCAATTCACCATCCGGCGCGCCAACATGAAAGGCGGCGCCACGAAACTGGTCAAGCGCGAGCGGTTCAAGGACCGCAAAAACGCCGACCGCAAGGCCGACGAAGGCTTTATGGCCGCCCTGTGGAACCAGTTTGGCGACGAACCGTTTGAACGCGGCAATCTGGATGCGGGCCGCCTGTCATGGCTGTTTGGCCGCGAAGTGGTGCCCGCCGAAGACCCGTTTGACCCTGCCAGCTATGACGCGCTGCTGCGCATCGACGTCAAGCGCGCCGAAGCCGCCTTTCCGGCGGTCTTTGCCGCCGACGCGCCCCCCCTCGACTTTGACGAGGGCTGGGACGACGACGACGAGGACGAATAGGCATGAAACCGCAGGCCCGTTCCCCGATCCGGCAAAGCCTTGCGCATGGGCTGCGCGGCGATGGATTGGCGTTTGCAGGACGGGCCGCCGTGGATGATGCTGATATCGCACGGTCGGGCGCTGTCCCTGCGTCGGGCCTGTGTCAAGATGCGACCTCTTACCCTTTCCTTTGGTCTGGCCCCCTGTGGGTCAGACCGACTTTTTCTTCGAAAGATGCGCGCACTCTTGCCGAAGAGGACGCGCTGGAACAGGAAGATGGCGGTTTTCTCTTTTCTGCCTCTCAGATTGCGATAAAGTTTGCTGCAATAATAACCCTGAAACGAGGCAGCACAGCATGCGCATTCACACAATCATCCTTCTGGCATTCGGCGGGGCCGCACTTGCGGCCTGCGCACCGGGCACTGGCGTCAACTGCGGCAACACCGGCGACGGAGGCCGCGCGGCCATTGGTGCCATCGGCGGCGCAGTCCTGGCGGACGTGCTGGACGAAAACGCACTCACCGGTGCGGCCATCGGCGCGGGTGCCGGGGCTTTGGCCGACGACGCGGGCGTTTGCTACTGATCTGACCGCCGCCTTCGGGCGATTGGTTTCTCCATCCAAGGCCATCCGGGCATCTGCCCGGGTGGCCTTTGTCATTTGCGCGCGCCGCTGGGCGCGTCTCTAGGGAAGGGCCGTGATGTGTTCAAGAAAATCCTGATCGCCAACCGGGGCGAGATCGCTTGCCGTGTCATCAAATCGGCGCGTGCCATGGGCATCAAGACCGTCGCCGTCTATTCCGACGCCGACCGCAACGCGCTGCACGTCAAGATGGCGGACGAAGCGGTGCATATCGGCCCGGCCCCTGCCAACCAATCCTATATCGTCATCGACAAGATCATGCAGGCTGTCCGCCAATCAGGGGCCGAGGCTGTACATCCGGGCTACGGTTTTCTGTCGGAAAACATGAATTTCGCCGCCGCGTTGGAGGCAGAGGGCGTGGTTTTCATCGGCCCGCCCAGCCCCGCGATCGAGGCGATGGGCGACAAGATCACCTCCAAGAAGATCGCGATGGAGGCGGGCGTGTCCACCGTTCCGGGCCACATGGGCCTGATTGCGGATGCGGACGAGGCGGTAAAGATCGCCAACCAGATCGGCTATCCGGTGATGATCAAGGCATCCGCAGGCGGTGGCGGCAAGGGCATGCGTATCGCCTGGGACGACGCAGAGGCGCGCGAGGGGTTCCAGTCGTCCAAGAACGAGGCGGCCAACAGCTTTGGTGATGACCGCATCTTTATCGAAAAGTTCGTGACCCAACCCCGCCACATCGAAATTCAGGTTCTGGCCGACCAGCACGGCAATTGCGTCTATCTGCACGAACGCGAATGTTCGATTCAGCGCCGCAACCAGAAGGTCATCGAAGAGGCGCCGTCGCCGTTCCTTGATCCCGCCACGCGCAAGGCGATGGGCGAACAGGCCTGCGCCTTGGCCCGTGCCGTGGGGTATACCAGCGCGGGCACGGTGGAATTCATCGTCGATGGCAACCGCAATTTCTATTTCCTGGAAATGAACACGCGTTTGCAGGTCGAACATCCGGTGACAGAGCTGATCACCGGCGTCGATCTGGTGGAACAGATGATCCGGGTCGCTGCGGGCGAGGCGCTGCCTTTCAAACAGGACGATCTGAAGATCAACGGCTGGGCGATGGAAAGCCGCCTGTATGCCGAAGACCCCTATCGCAATTTCCTGCCGTCCATCGGCCGTCTGACGCGCTATCGCCCCCCCGTCGAAGGCAAGACGATTGGCGGCGGAATCGTGCGCAACGACACCGGCGTGTTCGAGGGGGGCGAAATAAGCATGTATTACGACCCCATGATCGCCAAGCTGTGCACTTGGGGACCGACGCGCGCAGATGCGATCGAGGAAATGCGTCTGGCGCTGGACACGTTCGAGGTTGAAGGCATCGGCCACAATCTGCCCTTTGTGGGGGCGGTGATGGACCATCCGCGCTTTGTGTCGGGCAACATCACCACCGCCTTCATAGCCGAGGAATACCCTGACGGATTTCAGGGGGCCACGCTGGACGCGCAGACGCTGCGCCGGGTTGCCGCCTCGGCCGCCGCGATGAACCGGGTGGCCGAAATTCGCCGCACGCGCATCACCGGCACGATGGACAACCACCAGCGCCGGGTGGGCGATGACTGGGTCGTAACCTTGCAGGGCGAGGCGCACCCCGTCACCATCGCTGCCGACAAGGACGGATCGACCGTCACCTTTGCCGACGGATCATCCCACCGCGTCACATCCGACTGGACGCCGGGGCAAAGCCTTGCGCGGCTGTTGGTCGACGGCGATCCTTTGGTGATGAAGGTCGGCAAAATCTCGGGCGGGTTCCGGGTGCGGTTGCGCGGTGCCGATCTGAAATGTCACGTCCGCACGCCGCGTCAGGCCGAACTGGCCAACCTGATGCCCGAAAAACTGCCCCCCGACACGTCGCGCTTCCTGCTGTGCCCGATGCCCGGAATGATCGTGAAGATCGCGGTGGAAGAGGGCGAAGAGGTGCAGGAAGGTCAGGCGCTGGCCACGGTCGAAGCGATGAAGATGGAAAACATCCTGAAGGCCGAACGTCGCGGCGTGGTGAAAAAGATCACCGCCGTCGCTGGGTTCAGCCTGAAGGTGGATGAAATCATCATGGAATTTGAATGACATGACCCAAGGCGGCAACATGCGGGCGTGCTGTGGGACGGATGCCTGTCACCGCCCTGCCGGGTTGCGCTCCAGCACCTCTTGTCGCCGCAGCGGCATCTTGTCGATGACCGCTGTAATCTCGCGCACATCCCATGGCAGGGGTTTGCGGATCACCGGGTTCAAATCCTTGTCCAGGATCACCAGCGAAAACCCGCGGGGCCGCAATTTCAGGCGCACTTCGCTGCGCGCGGCGGGATCGGTATCGGTCAGCACGATCACGTCCCGCTCTTCAAGCGCGGACAGGTTCCTGCCGATCAATTCCATCTGCCGAACAAAGTTCGGATCGTTCGGGCTGTCGGCAAAGACAACAATTGGACGCTTGACGTACAGCAGATCGGCAAAGACCACCTCTGCCGCAGACACCGGGCCAAAGGGCTTTTCCACGGCTGCGGCGTCGCCGCCGGTTTCGGTAACGGTCGGGCCGTCGATGGCCACAGGCTCGGTTGCGACCATGGGGGCTGCCTCTTGCGCCGCAACGGACAGCGGCAGAAGTGCCGCGATTACAAGGATGTGAAACGGTTTCATGCAGTCTCCCTCTGCCCCAGATATAGGGCGTGGGGGGCGGAAACCCAAGAAGCTTTGCCGGGTCGCCCTGTTGCACCCGCCACGAATGAAAAAGGGACGACCCATGTCTGACAAGATGGATGCCTGGAAAGCACTGGCCGCCAAGGAACTGAAGGGTGCCGATCCCGCCAGCCTGACGTGGAACACGCTGGAAGGCATTCCGGTCAAGCCGCTGTATACGGCGGATGACACGGCAGGGCTGGACCATCTGGACACGATGCCGGGCATTGCGCCGTTTACCCGTGGTGTACGCGCCACGATGTATGCGGGCCGACCGTGGACCATCCGCCAATACGCCGGGTTTTCGACGGCTGAGGAATCGAACGCCTTTTATCGCAAGGCCTTGGCGGCAGGCCAGCAGGGCGTGTCGGTCGCCTTTGATCTGGCCACCCACCGGGGCTATGACAGCGACCACCCCCGCGTGGATGGCGATGTCGGCAAGGCGGGCGTCGCCATCGACAGCGTCGAGGACATGAAGATCCTGTTCGACGGCATCCCGCTGGAAAAGGTCAGCGTGTCCATGACGATGAACGGGGCTGTCATCCCGATTCTGGCCAGCTTCATCGTGGCGGGCGAAGAACAGGGCGTGTCGCGGGCCGATCTTTCGGGGACGATCCAGAACGACATCCTGAAGGAATTCATGGTGCGCAACACCTATGTCTATCCGCCGGAACCGTCGATGCGGATCATCGCGGACATCATCGAATACACCGCAGCCGAGATGCCTAAATTCAACTCCATCTCGATCTCGGGCTACCACATGCAAGAGGCGGGCGCGAACCTTGTGCAGGAACTGGCCTTCACGCTGGCTGACGGGCGCGAATATGTGCGCACGGCCATCGCGCGCGGGATGGATGTCGATGCGTTCGCCGGGCGGCTGTCGTTCTTTTTCGCCATCGGCATGAATTTCTTCATGGAAGCGGCAAAGCTGCGCGCCGCCCGCCTGCTGTGGCACCGCATCATGACCGGCTTTGGCGCGAAAAAGACGGGCAGCCTGATGTTGCGCACTCATTGCCAGACCAGCGGCGTCAGCTTGCAGGAGCAAGACCCCTACAACAACGTCGTGCGCACCGCCTATGAGGCGTTGGCGGCGGTTTTGGGCGGTACGCAATCGCTGCACACCAACGCGCTGGACGAGGCGATTGCCCTGCCCACCGAATTTGCCGCCCGCATCGCGCGCAACACCCAGTTGATCCTGCAAGAGGAAACCGGGATCACCAAGGTGATCGATCCGCTGGCCGGCAGCTATTACGTCGAAAGCCTGACGGCGGAACTGGCCGAACAGGCCTGGGCCCTGATGGAAGAGGTCGAGGCGATGGGCGGCATGACAAAGGCGGTTGCCAGCGGTATGCCCAAACTGCGGATCGAGGAATCGGCAGCCAAACGGCAAGCCGCCATCGACCGAGGCGAAGAGGTGATCGTCGGCGTCAACAAATACCGACTGACGCAAGAAGACCCCATTGATTTCCGCGCTATCGACAACGCACAGGTCCGCGATGCGCAAATCGCACGGCTGAACCAGATCCGCGCTGCGCGGGACGAGGCCGCCTGTCAGGCGGCGCTGGCAGATATCGAGTTCCGCGCCGGTCATGGCGGCAACCTGCTGGACGCGGCGGTGACCGCCGCCCGCGCCCGCGCAACGGTCGGAGAGATCAGCATGGCGATGGAAAAGGTGTTTGGCCGCCACCGGGCCGAGGTAAAGACCCTGGCCGGGGTCTACGGTGCCGCATACGAGGGCGATCAGGGCTTTGCCCAGATCCAGCGCGACGTCGAAGCCTTTGCCGAAGCCGAAGGCCGCCGCCCGCGCATGCTGGTGGTCAAGATGGGCCAAGACGGGCACGACCGTGGCGCAAAGGTCATCGCCACCGCCTTTGCTGACATCGGCTTTGACGTGGACGTAGGCCCGCTGTTCCAGACCCCCGAAGAGGCGGCGCAGGATGCCATCGACAACGACGTGCATGTGATCGGCATCTCAAGCCAGGCGGCCGGGCACAAGACGCTGGCCCCGAAACTGGTGCAGGCGTTACAGGCGGCGGGGGCGGATGACATTCTGGTTATCTGCGGCGGCGTGATTCCGCAGCAGGATTACCAGTTCCTGTATGACGCAGGCGTCAAGGCGATCTTCGGCCCCGGCACCAATATCCCCGAGGCGGCAAAGGACATCCTGACCCTGATCCGGGCAGCAAAGGGATGATGCGCGGCGTCTGCGCGGAGGGCGCGTAAACTTTTTCGAACGAAGAATTGTTCGGCTCCCCGCGTGCGCTAAAGCTCGATCTCGCCGTCTTCAAGCGGGCGCAGCGGCGCGTCCGGTTTGCGGCGGATGATGATGTCGCCATTGGGCAGCATTTCGGGGGCCTGATAGTTCCGGATATCGTCGATCAGTGCCAACAGGTCGCGCACTGCGGGTTCCATCTCTTGCAGGGCGTCGCCCATGCCTTCGAGGGCGGGGGCCATTTCCTGCATCAACCCTTCGAACAGCAGCTTTGCCCCCTCTTGCATCAGGCTAAGGCCATCGTCCGTGGGGCCGCCTTCGGGGGATAAGGGACTGGGCGGTGCAGGCGCATCCTGCGCCAGCGCAGGCGTTGTCAGCAGCAGGGCAAGGATCAGCGCGCGGATATCCATTCGGTAAACATGGGCGCTCTTGTGTGAAATTTCAAATCGTCAGATCCAGCGTGACCGGAAAATGGTCAGAAGCCGCCAAAATCGCCTCTGACAGGCCCGGTGTCGCCGTCACGCCTGGGTCGTCGAACGGATGCCAGATGCGCCATGCTGGCGCCGTGGCGCAGATGTCGGGCGAGACCATGACGAAATCCAGCAGCGCCTCGAAATAGCGTTTCTGCGGGGCAAGGTAGAATCGCGCGGTTGTCGGGACGATGCCGACACGCCGGGTCAGCGCCATGGTGGCATGCGGGTCGCACAGGCGCAGTGCGGGATCCGCCTCGGGGCCAAGCACAATTTCCACACCGGAATGGCCGAACAGCTTTTCAAACTCGTCCAATCCCGGACCATCGTTGAAATCACCCATCACGATCAGCCTGTCCCCTGCGGCCAGATGACCTTCGACCCGCTGGCGCAGCCACAGGCATTGCGCCAGCTGCTTGCGACGGTTGTCGATGGACAGGCGGTTCATCTCGGCCGGGCTGCGGCTGCCGTGGGGGGATTTCGATTTGGCATGCACGCCGATCAGGCGAAACTGCGCCCCGCCTGCTGTGACGGCCAGTTCAAGGGGCGGCTTGGAAAACCGGATTTGTTCAGAAATCCCATCCGCATCAAGATCATAGCGAAAGACACTGTCAAAGCGCGGTGCCTCGTGCGATCCGTGCCGTCCCGAGGGTTTTCCTTGCGGATCGTGCCGCACGGTCAGACGGTCGGGGTCGAACAGAAAGGCGATTTCCTGTTCCGTTTCACTGGGAAAGCCGATGATCGCCTTGCGCGCCCGCAGACCGGCCCACCGGGCAAAGCTTTCCAGCGCGGTGACGGTCTTGCGCTTTGATCCGGTGTTCGGTGCCTCGATCACCATGACCCCATCGGCGTCGAGTCCCAGAAACACAGAGCGCAGGGCAACCAGCTGCTGACTGCGTGTGGTCTGCCACCGGGCCGAAGGTTGCGCATCATTCAGCACCGTTCCGTCATCGGCAAACAGGGCGTTGAACCATTCGACGTTGTAAGTGGCCAGCCGCAAGGGGCCGGGCATCAGGCGGCCCGGCGGGTGGAAATCTCTTCCCACGCTTGATTGATGGCGATCAGCCGCTGTTCCGCCAGCTTTACCGCCTCAACCGGGACGCCGCGCGCCATCATCTGATCGGGGTGGGTGTCGCGCACGGCCTGTTTCCACGCGGCGCGCACATCATCCAAGGGGGTGTTCGGCGTGACGCCCAGCACGTCATAGGGATCGCGCGGTGCGCCTTCGACGTGGCGGGCGCGCAGGGCGCGATAGCACCGGTCGTCCAGACCGAAAATCTGCGCGACATGGCGCAGGAATTCCTCTTCGCGGGGGTGATAGGCCCCGTCCGCAATGGCGATGTGGAACAGCCCGTCCATCAGGTCGATCAGCACCTGCCGGTCATTGGAAAACATCGCCGCGATCTTGTGGGCATAGGCATCGAACCCGGCCACATCCTGCCGCGCCAGATTGAACACCCGGGCCGCGTTCGCCTCTTCCCCGTCGGGGATGGTAAAGACGCGGCGAAAGGCAGACACCTCGTCGCGCGTGACCTGACCATCGGCCTTTGCCATCTTGGCCCCCAGCGCGATGACCGCGATGGTAAAGCCAACCGAAAGCTGGGCCGCCCCGTCCTGATTGCCACGCAGACGGTCAAATACAACCGACAGACCCTCGCCCATGGCGAGGGCCGACAGCGCGTCGGCAATGCGGGTCCAGATCGACATGGGGGCAAGCATACCGTGCTGCACAGCAGAAGTCAGGAGAGGAATTTCTGCATCAGCACAAGGTCCATCCAACGCCCGAACTTGTGACCGACGCGCCGCAGCACCGCCACCTCGGCAAAGCCCAGCGCAGCATGAAAGGCGCGGCCTTCGGGGTTTTCGGCGCTGACGCCGCCGAACAGGCTGTGCGCGCCACCCGCACGGGCGTGGTCCTCGATCGCCGTCATCAAGGCACGGCCCACGCCGCGCCCGCGCGCATCGGGGCCAAGCAGGATCGTGTGTTCCATGGTGCGGGCATAGCCGACCCCGCCCCGAAACTGGGAATAGGTCGCAAAGCCAAGGACGTGCCCTGCCTCTTCGGCCAACACAAAGGCAAACCCCGCCGCCTGCCGGTCGGTGATCAGTGCTGCCACATCCTCCAGCGACTTTTCGGCAAAGTTGAAGGTCACGGCGGTGTCGCGGATATAGGGGTTCCAGATCGCTGCGATGGCGGGCGCATCTGTCTGTGTCGCGTCGCGGATCATTCCAGTACCCTTGGTCCGTTGCGGGTATCAAACGTAGCGCGCATCGCCTTTGCCGGGCCTTGCACGATCTGAACGCGGGCGTCGGTCATCCGCCCGTCCAAGGCAGCGCGCAGGTCTGCTGCCTGTGGATGGGCGATCTCGAACCGTGTCAGGCGCATGCCTTGATCGGGCAAGCGCGCGGCGGGGTGCGCTTCGCCCTGCCAATGGATCAGCGCAGGGTATCCACCGTCAAACGGCAGGCAGCCATCGCCGGGCACCGCCATGCGCCAGCGGAAATCACCCCGCGACAGCGACACCGGAACGCCCACTTCGTCCGGGCCAAGGGCCAGTTCGGCGTCCAGATCGTCGCAGCGGGCGACCCAATTGGTCAGGCGGGGGCGGCCTTGAAAACGGTCAAGATCAAACCAGCGCGGCCATTCAGGGGCAGGGGCGGCGGGATCGGTGGCGATCACCTCAAGATACAGATCCCCAAGGTTCAGCAGCCGGTTGCGCGTGGCCATGTGCGGGTGTTGCCCGCCCGGTGCCAAGGGCACCCCAAGCGCTGCCTCGACCGCATCGACGCCTTCGGCCAAAGTGGCTGCACTGACGGCCAGATGGTCGAATGTCAGCATCAGACGCTTGCCACGACGCGGGTGGTGGCCTTCATCGACAGGGCCAGCGACGCAAAGCGTGCTTGCGCCACCTCGCCGAACAGGGACAGCCCGCGTTCCGTCAGCGCCAATTCCAGCACGCGCTTTTTCGGAAACCAGCGCAGCGCCCCTGCGGTTGCGGGGTCTTCGACCGAGAACATGGCCCCGAACCGCATGGCTTTGCCCAACACCTCGGCGTCTTGAATTTCGGCCTCGCTCAGCAGGCGGAACAGCGGTTCCAACCGCGACCCGGCACGGCTGTTCTTATAGCGGTGCAGGAGCGACAACCCCAGGAACACCCGGCCCGGATGATCCAGCCCGCCAAGGTTGGCACGGGTGGCGTTGTCAAAGCAGACCTCGGCCCGGTAATCGGGATGCGCGCGCCATGTCGTGTCATGCAACAGACAGGCGGCCTTCATCAGGCGCAGGCGGTCCTTGTCTGCGTCCTTGAACAGGGGCAGCAGGAAATCAAACAGCTTGCGGCCAAATCCGGGGATGCGGGCGGAAGTCATTTCGGCCATCCGCGCCGCTTCGATCAGCGGGTCGCGGGCGCGCAGCTTTTCGGGCATTTGTTCAAACAGCAGCCCTTCGCGGATGCCGTAGGCAGACACGTCAATCTCGGACGGCTTCAGGATGCGGATCAGCTCCCGCAGCACCTCGCAGGCCAGCGGCACCAGTTCCATCCGTTCGAGCGAGGTGCCCGTCCGGACGCGCAACAAGGCCAGATCGCTGGCGGCGATCCAGTCCAGTGTGTCGGTCAGGCTGGCGGTGGTCATGCGGTATTCGTGCAGCACAGTCAGCGGATAATTCCGCCTCTCCATGTCCAGACGGGCGATGACGCGCCACGATCCGCCCACCAGATAGATGCGTTCGCCTTGGGATTTGATCTTGTCCTGTGCGGTCTTGATCACCCGGTCGATCAGCGCCTGCCGCTTTTTCGGCCCGCCCTGCACCTGTTGTAGACGGAACGGCCCCAAGGGCACCGAAATGCGTTTGCCGACCTTGCCGCCGCCGATGCGTGCCAACTCCATCGAGTTGCCGCCGATGTCGCAGACGATACCCGATGCCTCGGGCCAGCCCAGCAGCACGCCTTGGGCGGACAGGCGCGCCTCTTCGTCGCCGTCGATCACCCACATCTTCAGGCCGGTGTCGCGCAGCACCTCGGCCTGAAATTCGGGGCCATCCTCGGCCTCGCGCGTGGCGGCGGTGGCGACGACGGTCAGGGGCCCGGTTTCCATGCCTTCGGCCAGCAGGGCAAAGCGTTTCAACGCGGCCAGCGCCCGTTTGCGCCCTTCGGGGTTCAGGCGGCCGGTTTCGTGCAGGCCCTTGCCAAGGCCGCACATGATCTTTTCGTTGTAGAAATAGGCAGGCGACCGGGCGGCCCCGTCAAACACCACCATCCGGACAGAGTTCGACCCCACATCGACCACCCCGACCCGGCTTAGCGCACGGGTCGAGGCATCGCCAAACAGCGGGCGGCCAAAGGGCCCCCAATCTTCATCACCTGCATCGGGCGAGGACTGAAGTGTATCGGCGGTCATGGCAGCGGCCCCCTGAGATTGAAACTGACCTTTGCCCGTACCGGGCGCGATGTTCAATGCGTCACCTGAGCTAGGCCGGAACACCTTCGTCGCGCAGGCCCGCCAGACGCGGCACATCCTTGGCCCCCGCCGTACCACGTCCTGACAACGACGGGTTTTCCATAAAGAACCGGTGGCAATTGAACAGCTTGCCATCCGATGCCCCCAGTTCACGCTGATACGTGCCATCGGGATGCAAGATCCAGCTTTGCGCCTCGTCCGCCAGGTTGGCGGCCATGATCTGCCCGACGATCTGCGCCTTGACAGTGGGGTTCATCACCTCGACCAGTGTTTCCACACGGCGGGTCAGGTTGCGGCCCATCCAATCGGCGGAGGACAGAAACACCCGCGCCTTTTTCGACGGCAGGCCATGGCCGTTGCCGAAACAGATGATGCGGCTGTGTTCCAGAAAACGCCCCACGATGGATTTGACCCGGATGTTTTCGGACAGCCCCGCCACGCCGGGACGCAGGCCGCAGATGCCGCGCACGATCAGGCTGATCTTCACCCCGGCCTGACTGGCCGCATAAAAGGCGTCGATCACCTCTGGCTCGATCACCGAATTCACCTTGCCCCATATTTCGGCGGGACGTCCGGCGCGGGCGTGATCCGCCTCGGCGGCGATCATGTCCAGAAGGCGGGTTTTCAGGCTGATGGGGGCGATGGCCAGATTTTCCAGGCCCACGGGCTGCACATAGCCCGACAGGTAATTGAAAACCTTGGTCGCATCCCGCCCAAGGGCCGCGTCGCAGGTAAAGAACGACAGATCGGTGTAAATTCGTGCGGTGATCGGATGATAGTTTCCGGTGCCGTAATGGGTATAGGTCACCAGCGCGTCGCCTTCGCGCCGCACGACCGTGCTGATCTTGGCGTGGGTCTTGTAGTGGATGAACCCGTAAACCACATGCGCGCCGGCCCGTTCCAGACGGCGGCTTTGGCGGATGTTCGCGGCCTCGTCGAACCGCGCCTTCAGTTCGACCAGTGCGGTGACGGACTTGCCCGCCTCGGCCGCCTCGCACAGGGCCGAGACGACGGGGCTGTCCCAACTGGTGCGATACAGCGTCTGCTTGATTGCCAGCACGTTCGGATCGCGCGCGGCCTGTTCCAGAAAGCGGATCACCAGATCGAATGTCTCGTACGGGTGGTGCAGCAGGATGTCTTTCTGTTTGATCGCGGCGAACAGATCGCCGTCGTGGTCCTGTACCCGTTCAGGCACGCGCGGGGTAAAAGGCGGCCACAGCAGATCGGCCCTGCTGTTCAGCACCAACTCTTTCAGGTCAGCGATGCCCAGAAGACCCCGCACCTCGACCACCTCATCGCCCGAGACGCCCAGTTCTTCCTTGATCAGGTCGCGCAGGTTTTCGGGCGCGCCTGCCGACATCTTCAGGCGGATCACCTCGCCCCGGCGGCGTCGTTTCAGGGCCACCTCGAATTCGCGGACGAGATCTTCGGCCTCGTCCTCGACCTCAAGATCACTGTCGCGCAGAACGCGAAAGATGCAGTGGCCCTTGTCGGTATAGCCGGGGAACAACATGCCCAGATGCAGCAGCAGCAGTTCTTCCAAAGGCAAGAACCGGTTCTCGCCGGGTTTGCCGGGCAGGGCGACAAAGCGCGCGATTTGTTGCGGGATGGGCAGCAGCGCCTGCAAGGAACGATGGTCGCTTTCCCGCTCCAACTCCAGCGCAAGGGAAAAGCCGGTGTTGGGGATGAAGGGAAAAGGGTGTGCGGGGTCGATGGCAAGGGGCGACAGAACCGGAAACACCTTGTTCAGAAAGTGGTCTTCGAGATGCCGCAGGTCACGCGCGGTCAGTTTGGACCGGGTCAGGATGATGATCCCCTCGGCCTCCATCGCGCGTTTCAGCTTGTTGAAGCACGTCTGTTGTGTCTGCATCAGGCGGCGCGCGTCGGCGTGGATCAGCGCCAGTTGATCGCCGGGGCTGCGGCCATCTTCGGACAACAGCGCGTTGCCGTTGCGCTGCAACGCCCGCAAACCCGCCACGCGCACGGTATAGAATTCGTCCAGGTTCGTGGCCGAAATCGACAGGAACCGCAGACGTTCCAGCAAGGGCACCGACGGGTTCGACGCCTCGTCCAGAACACGCCAGTTGAAGGCAAGCCAGCTCAGTTCGCGGTTGAAGAACCGGCGCGGGCCGGTGCGTTCGGCCTCGGGCAGGGTGACGGGGGCGGGGAAGGGCGCTTTGAGGAAATCTGCTTGGGTCATGGCACGCACTTGTCAGAGGAAAACGTGACGGCTTTGTGACAGTGTTTCATTCGCCGCCCATGCTGTCCAGAACGTCGCTGGCCAGCGCCTTGGTGATTGCGCGCCCTTCGGCCAGCGCGCGGGCATCGAGGGCCGCCACCAGCGCCCGCGCGGCGCCGATGGACCGTTCCATCCGCAGCACCAGATAGGGGATCAGGCTGGGCGGCACAGTGATCTGGCGGTCGGCAAACAGCTTGATCAGAACAGCGGACAACAGCGCGTCATCCGGCGCATCAAGCCGCGTCAGGGGTGCCGCTTGCAGACGGCTGGCAAGGTCGGGCAGCGTCAGCCCCCAATCGCGCGGCGGGGTGGTCGCGGTGACCAGCATTGCGCCCGCCTGCGTGACCAGGTTGTGCAGATGGAAGAACGCAGCCTCGGCCCCCGGATCGCCTGCCACGCTTTCGGCATCCTCGACCGCGACCGCGCCATGCGCCGACAGCGCGGGCAGATCGGCCTGCGCCAATGCCGTGCCGGGGATCAGTGCTGCCCCCGCCTCGGCCGCCCACAGGTGGGCAAGGTGGGTCTTGCCGCTGCCCTTTGGGCCGACCAGAAGCATCTTGCCGCCGGGCCAGTCGCGCCATGTATCAAGGGCCGCCAAAGCCGTGGCATTTGCGGGCGAGACGAAGAAATCGTCGCGGCCAAACCCTTCGCGCGTGGGCAGGTCAAAGGCCAGTTGGCGCGTCACGCGCGGTCCTTGTCCTGCACAAGCGACGGCGGGTTCGACCCTTCGACGCCCCGATACAGCAGGCTTGCCTGATATTGTTCGATCCCGAAGCGGGCAAAGACACCGATGGCGGCGGCGACAGGCACGGCGACCAACATGCCGACAAACCCGAACACAGACCCGAACGCCGACAGCGCAAACAGCAACCAGACCGGATGCAGCCCGACCGAATTGCCCACAAGTTTCGGTGTCAGGACATTGCCTTCGAAGAACTGCCCCACCGCAAAGATTGCGGCGATGATGCCGATCGACACCCAGTCGCCCCAGAACTGGAACAGCGCCAGACCGATGGCCAATGCGCCGCCCACCAATGATCCGACGTAAGGGATAAAGGTGATCGCGCCCGCAATCGCCCCCACGACAAGCCCGAACTGCAGCCCCGCCAGCATCAGCGCGACCGAATAGAAGGTGCCAAGCGCCAGACAGACCGTCAGTTGCCCGCGCACAAATCCTGCCAGCACACCATCAATCTCGCGTCCCAGCCGGCGGACGGTTTCGACATGGTCGCGCGGGATCATCGCATCGGCGCGGGCGACCATGTGGTCCCAATCCATCAGCAGATAAAACGCAACGACCGGCACTACGACGATGAACACGACCGCGCTGATCACGCTCAGCGCCGAAGATATCAGCCCATTCGCCAATTCCCCGCCGCGTGATTGGATGCCTTCGGCAATCTGCGCCAGCGTTTGCCGCATCGTGGATGTGCTGTCGTTCAGTTCGGGAAAGCGTTCGGTCAGAAAGGCTTGCAGACGTTGCGCGATATCGGGGGCGGCGTTCACCAGTGCCGTCAACTGCTGGATCAGCGTCGGGATGACGGCCAACACCAGCAGGATCGCGAGTAGCAGCACAAACAGCGAGATGGTCGCCGTTGCTGCGACCCGGCTAAGCCCGGCCCGTTGCAAGCGGTCCGCGATAGGGTCAAGAAAATAGGCTATGGCACCGCCCACCAGAAAGGGCAGCATCACATCGCCCAGACCCCAAAGAAGCACAAGAAACACCAGGGCCGCGATGCCCCAGTATTTCGCTTGGTCCCGGATCGGAAGTGCCATGGCGTCTCCTTGGTTCAGTCGCTGATATTGCCCTTGGCGCGCCGGGGTGCAAGGGGGATGGGGCATGGGGGGCAGTTGTGCAGAGCAAACGCCCCCGACAGCCCCGCCTGCTTGCCACGTTTCGGCCAACCCGGTAAGACCGCTGCAACCCTGATCCCCCACGAGGCCGTCCCATGCGTCTGACCCGTTACTTCCTGCCCGTCCTGAAGGAAAACCCCGCCGAGGCGCAGATCGTGTCGCACCGCTATATGCTGCGCGCGGGTATGATCAAACAGCAGGCGGCGGGCATCTATTCCTGGCTGCCGCTGGGATACCGCGTGCTGAAGCGGATCGAGCAGATCGTCCACGAAGAACAGGTGCGCGCGGGCCATATCCCGTTGCTGATGCCCACGCTTCAACCGGCCGACCTGTGGCGGGAAAGCGGTCGCTATGACGACTATGGTCAGGAAATGCTGCGCATCACCGACCGGCAGAAGCGCGAATTGCTGTATGGCCCCACCAACGAAGAGATGATCACCGACATCTTCCGCAGCCATGTGAACAGCTACAAGGACCTGCCGCTGACGCTGTACCACATCCAGTGGAAGTTCCGCGACGAGATGCGCCCCCGCTTTGGCGTGATGCGCGGGCGGGAATTCCTGATGAAGGACGGCTACAACTTCGACATCGACAAGGCCGCCGCCCTGCACGCCTACAACCGCCACATGGTCAGCTATCTGCGCACCTATGAACGCATGGGCCTGACCGCCATTCCTATGCGCGCGGATTCGGGCCCCATCGGCGGCGATGACACGCATGAATTTCTGGTGCTGGCCGCCACGGGCGAATCCGAGGTGTTCTACGACAGCGCCGTGACCGACCTGCGCCTTGGCAACCGCGAGATCGACTATGATGATCGCGATGCGGTGTCGGCGGTCTGCAAGGAATTCACCACGCTTTATGCACGCACAGATGAAACCCACGATGCGGCCCTGTTCGATGCCATCCCCGAAGACCGCCGCCGTTCAGCGCGCGGGATCGAGGTGGGCCAGATCTTCTATTTCGGCACCAAATATTCCGACGCGATGGGGGCCACGGTGGTGACCCCCGACGGCAGCCGCGTGCCCGTCGAAATGGGCAGCCACGGCATCGGAGTCAGCCGTCTGCTGGGGGCGATCATCGAGGCCAGCCATGACGACAAGGGCATCATCTGGCCCGAAGGGGTGACACCGTTCCCGGTCGGCCTTGTAAACCTGAAACAGGGCGATGCGGCGGCGGATGCGGCCTGCGCGGGGCTGGAAAAAGCGCTGCTCGCCCGGGGGTTGGAACCGCTCTATGACGACCGCGACGAACGCGCCGGGGCCAAATTCGCCACGATGGACCTGATCGGCCTGCCCTGGCGCATCACCGTCGGCCCGCGCGGTCTGGCCAATGGCGTGGTCGAGGTCACCTCGCGCCGGACCGGTGTGTCCGAAGAAATGACGCCCGAGGCGGCGGTCGACCGGATCGCGCAGATTTACGCAGGGGTGTGAATGGGGATCGGGGAAGGGCATACCTTCCCCAGTGCCATCCATCCCGCGCGGATATCTCTGGACAGACTGCCTGCGTCGGGCTTTTCTTTCCGCTAAACGCGCGGGGGGTGGCTTAGATGGCGCAAGCCTTGATCACATGGGGCGGATGGCCGGGGCATCAGCCTGACAAGGTGGCTACCCTTTTCGCCGCCATGCTGCACGCCGAAGGGGTCGCGGTCATCGTAACTGACACGCTGGCCTGCTTTGATGACCCAGATGAGCTGGGCACCTTTGATCTGATCGTGCCGGTCTGGACCATGAGCAGTATCGAAAAGGCACAAGCCGAAAACGTTGCTGCTGCCGTTGCGGCGGGAACGGGGCTTGCCGGGTGCCACGGCGGCATGTGCGATGCCTTTCGCGACAACGTGGTCTGGCAGTTCATGACCGGGGCGCAATGGGTGGCGCATCCGGGCAATGACGGGGTGGCCTACGGCGTGCGCATGGTGTCGGACGATCCGCTGGTAGCGGGGATCGGCGACTTTGAGGTGGTGACAGAACAGTATTACCTGCACGTCGACCCAGCCGTTCGTGTGCATGCTGTCTGCGATTTCCCGGTGGTCGATGGCCCCCATTCGGTCAACGGTCCGGTCGCGATGCCCGTGGCCTTTACCAAGGGCTGGGGGCAGGGCCGGGTCTATTACAACGCGCTGGGCCATCAGGCCGATGTCATCAATCACGGGCCAGCGCGCGAAATGCTGCGCCGGGGTTTGCTGTGGGCCTTGCGCTGACGAACCTGTGAAAGGGTGCCCCCACGCTTGACATTCCGTCCGGCACGGGCAGGGTGCGGCAACCTTGCAGGACGCCCCGATGACCCGCCGAACCCGCCCCTTCGCCGCCTTTGAATGGATGATCGCCTGGCGCTATCTGCGCGCCCGCCGTGCCGAAGGTGGGGTGTCGGTGATGACCTGGATCAGCCTTGTCGGCATCACGCTGGCGGTCTTTGCCCTGATCGCCACGCTGGCGGTGCGCGCCGGATTCCGGGCCGAGTTTGTCGATACCATTCTAGGGGCCAACGCCCATGTCACCGTCTATTCGGCAGGGCAGGTGACCGACACCGGGCAGGTGCAAAAGGGCTTTGCCGAGTATGACGCTTTGGCCGCGCGCATCCGTGCCGTCGATGGTGTGACCCGCGCCGCCCCCCTGATCCGGGGGCAGGTGATGGTCACCGCAGGCGAGGGCAGCGCCGGGGCCGAGGTCTACGGCCTTGCGCCCGATGATCTGAAAACCATCCCCCGCGTCGGGATAGGCGCGGATGCCTATGGCGATATCGAGATGTTTGCGGATGGCATTGCCATCGGGTCGGGCATTGCGCGGGAACTGGGCGTGTCGGTGGGGGATCGGCTGCGGCTCGTGGCACCCACAGGTGTCAAAACCGCCTTTGGCACATCGCCCCGCGTCAACGCCTACGAGGTGGTCTATGTCTTTACTGCCGGTCGCTATGACATCGACCGCACCCGCATCTACATGCCGTTCGTCGAGGCGCAAAGTTACTTCAACCGCGAAGGCATGGCCGACGAGATTGAGGTGATGGTGACCCGACCCGAGGCGATGGAGGATACGATCCCCGCCATCATGGCCGCCGCCGGGGACAGGGCGATGGTCTGGACATGGCGCGACAGTGCGGGTGCCTTCCTGCGCGCGCTGGATATCGAAGACAACGTGATGTTCGTCATCCTGTCCATCCTCGTGCTGATCGCTGCGATGAATATCATCTCGGGGCTAATCATGCTGGTCAAGAACAAGGGCCGCGACATCGGCATCCTGCGCACAATGGGCCTGACCGAAGGGTCGGTCCTGCGGGTGTTCTTCATCTGCGGCGCGTCCACAGGGCTGATCGGCACGGCGGCAGGGGTCGCGCTGGGGTGCCTGTTCGCCGTCTACATCGATCCGATCTTTTCCTTTGTGAACTATGTCGCAGGCGGTGGCGTCTGGGACCCGTCGATCCGGGGCATCTACGCGCTGCCCGCGAAATTGCAGATGGTGGATGTGCTGTCAGCGGTGGCGCTGTCGCTGGGCCTGTCCTTTATCGTCACCCTGTTTCCCGCCCGCCGCGCCGCGCGGATGAACCCGGTCGAGGCGCTGCGCTATGAATGACACGCTGACGCTGGACGGCATCGAAAAAGCCTACAATCGCGGCAAACCGGCCGAGGTGGTGGTGCTGCGCGGCGCGACCCTGTCGGTCGCCAAGGGCGAGGTGGTGGCGCTGGTGGCCCCGTCGGGTGCGGGCAAATCGACGCTGCTGCACATCGCAGGGCTGCTTGATACCGCAGACGCTGGCCGCGTTCTGCATGGGCCGCGCGACATGGGCGGTTTGCCCGACCGCGCCCGGACCGAAGCGCGGCGCGACGACGTCGGATTTATCTATCAGTTCCATCACCTGCTGCCCGAGTTTTCGGCGCTGGAGAATATCGTGCTGCCGCAACTGGCCAATGGTGTGCCCAGGGCAGCGGCCACCGTCCGCGCGCAGGAATTGCTGGACCGTGTGGGGATCGGCGCGCGCGCGCTGCACCGCCCCGCGGCGCTGTCGGGCGGCGAACAGCAACGCGTCGCCTTTTGCCGCGCGCTGGCGAACGGGCCAAAGCTGCTGTTGGCCGATGAACCCACCGGCAACCTGGACCCCGCCACATCGGATCAGGTCTTTGCCGTATTGATGCAGGTCGTGCGCGAAACCGGGCTGTCGGCGCTTATTGCCACGCACAACATGGACCTTGCCGCCCGGATGGACCGGGTGGTGCGGCTGGATCAGGGGCGGGTCGTCTGACAGATCGCGTTTGGCCGCATTGCGCAAGATCAGGTGACGTGCTTCAACATAGGTTAACAAAACCCCGGAGGATCGCCATGCTGCGCGTCACTGTCGCTGCGATGTCCCTGATTTCGCTGACCGCCTGCCTGCCAACAGAACCCAAGGCACCCCCCTCGGGGGCCGACGATTTCATATCCTTCTGTTCGGCCTGCCACGGCGCGGGGGGCAAAGGCGACGGCGAGGTTGCCGCAACCCTTGCCAAGCGCCCCGCCGACCTGACGCGCCTTTCTGCCCGCAATAACGGGGCATTCCCGATGACGCGGGTCATGGCCAAGATCTGGGGCTACACCGGCGGGCAAAGCGACGCCGCCGTCATGCCGCAATTCGCCGCCCTGCTGGATTCGGACCTCGTGCCCTATGACAGCGGCGACGGCATCCTGACCCCCACCCCGCTGCGCCTGGTCCAGATCGCGGAACATATCAGGGCGTTGCAGGAGTAGGGGGCCGCCGGACACTTGATTAGAGAGCCTTTGTTTAAAACCCGCCAGCGGGGCCAGCCGCTACGTTCAAGAAACCCTCTCCTGTTCTTTGCACATCAACCCCTTAAACATCCAACTCCTCAACAAACTTAGCGTTTTCCTGAATGTACTGGAACCGCAGTTCCGGCTTTTTGCCCATCAGGCGTTCGACCAGATCGCCGGTCAGGCCGGGTTCGTCTTCGTCGATGGTCACGCGGATCAGTTTGCGGGTCTGGGGGTTCATCGTGGTGTCCTTCAGGTCTTTGGCGTCCATCTCGCCCAGACCCTTGAACCGCTGCACGTCGATTTTACCCTTGCCGCCCAGACCCTTGGCCATCCAAAGCTCTTTCTCGACGTCGTCGGCCACATACAGGCGGCGCGCGCCTTGGGTCAGGCGATACAGCGGCGGGCAGGCCAGATACAGGTGCCCCTTGTCGATCATCGGGCGCATCTGGGTGAAAAAGAACGTCATCAGCAGGCTGGCGATATGCGCGCCATCGACATCGGCGTCGGTCATGATGATGATCTTATCATAGCGCAGATCATCGACCTTGAACCGCGTGCCCATACCCACGCCCAACGCCTCGCAGATATCGCGGATTTCGCTGTTGTCATTCAATTTGTTCGACGCGGCCCCCAGCACGTTCAGGATTTTACCCTTCAGCGGCAACAGTGCCTGTGTTTCGCGGTCGCGCGCGCCTTTGGCCGATCCGCCTGCGCTGTCACCTTCGACGATGAACAATTCGGTGCCTTCGCGCGTCTTTGAGGTGCAGTCGGTCAATTTCCCCGGCAGGCGCAGCTTTTTGGTGGCGGTCTTGCGCTGGGTTTCCTTTTCCTGTCTGCGGCGCAGGCGTTCCTCGGCGCGCAGCACCAGAAAATCAAGGATCGCGCCCGCCGATTTGGTGTCATTGGCCAGCCAGTTGTCAAAGTGGTCGCGCACGGCCCCTTCGACATAGCGGGCGGCCTCTTCCGTGGCCAGACGGTCCTTGGTCTGGCCCACGAATTGCGGTTCGCGGATGAACACCGATATCAGCGCACAGCCCCCCGCCAGCATGTCATCGCGGCTGATCAATTCTGCCTTGCGGTTCTTGACCAATTCGCCATAGGCGCGGATGCCTTTCAGGATCGCTGACCAGAAACCAGATTCGTGCGTGCCGCCTTCGGGCGTCGGTACGGTATTGCAGTAGGACTGGATGAACCCGTCGCGGGCGGGTGTCCAGTTGATCGCCCATTCCACCGAACCGGGAACATTGTATTTTTCGGGAAAGCTGACTTTGCCCGCAAACGGGCGGTCGGCATAGGTGGATGATTTCTGCAACTGATCGGTCAGATAATCGCCCAAACCGCCCGGAAAGTGAAAGACCGCCTCAAGCGGGGTTTCCCCATCGTTGACGGCGGTTTTCCAGCGGATTTCGACGCCCGAAAAAAGATAGGCCTTGGACCGGACCATCTTCATCATGCGGGCGGGTTTGAACGTCAGATGTCCGAAAATCTCGGCGTCCGGGTGGAATGTCGTCTGCGTGCCGCGGCGGTTGGGGGCGGGGCCGACCTTGACCAGCGGCCCCTGCGGGATGCCGCGTGAAAAGGATTGGGTATAAAGTTCGCGGTTGCGGGCCACCTCGACCTTCATCACATCGGACAGGGCGTTGACGACGGATGCGCCGACGCCGTGCAGACCGCCCGAGGTGGAATAGGCGGTGCCGTTGAACTTGCCGCCCGCGTGCAGGGTGCACAAGATCACCTCAAGCGCGGATTTGCCGGGGAATTTCGGATGGGGGTCGATCGGGATGCCACGGCCATTGTCGCGTATGGTGACGGCGTTGTCGGCGTGCAGTTCGACCTCGATCCGGGTGGCGTGACCGGCCACCGCTTCGTCCATCGAGTTATCAAGGATTTCGGCCACAAGGTGATGCAGCGCGCGTTCGTCAGTGCCGCCGATGTACATGCCGGGGCGTTTGCGGACCGGTTCCAACCCTTCAAGCACCTCGATCGACGAGGCGTCATAGACTTGGGTTTCGGTCGACAGAAGGTCATTCGCCATCGGATGCTCGATTCTTATGGGTGCGGCTTTGGGCCGGGATTAGACCATCAAGCGGCCATCAGGCGCAAGATGTGGGGTCAGGTGTGCCGGCGCAGCCATTCCGCAATTCGCCCTTATCCAGCAAGCTTTGGGTGGCGCGGATGCGGTCCGCTTGTTGGCATCGTTGACGCAATGTCATTGCGCGATGGCTATGGCATAGGCAGCGGCCAGATCATAGGCATCGTCGATCATGCCATAGGTCAGGCGGTTGTCGACGCGGGCTGGGGCGTCCTCCCGCGACGTGTTCATCGCCCGTCCGGCCAGCGCGCCCGAATCTGGCCCGCCCGGATGCCGCGCCTGACTTGATCCGCCGTTACGCCGGTTCTGCCATGCGGCGCGCCCACATTGTCTGAAACGCGGGGCGGGCTTGGCACGCCTCAAGCCATGCTTTCGCGGCGGGAAATTCCGCCAGCAGGGTGGGGTGCCCTTGGGCATAGCGCAGGCATTCGGCAACCATGATGTCGGCAGCGCTGAAGCGGTCGCCCACCATATGGCTGTGGTCTGACAGGTGCGTTTGCAACCGCCGCAACGGACGGCGCAGCTTTTCGGCGGCGACGGCGATGGTCGCCTCTTCCTCGGGGGTCAAGGGCTTGCCGGAGGCCAGCGGATAGAACATCTCAAGCGCCGGACCCTCGACCGAGGTGGCGGCGAACAGCGCCCACTGTTCCATCAGCGCGGTTTCCGCGTCCGATTGCGGGCCGAGCGTTCCGCCATACCGCCGCGCGATGTACAGCGTGATGGCAAGGCTTTCGGTCAGGGTTAGGCCATTTTCTGCCATGGCGGGAATTTGACCCTGCGGATTCACGGCGGTGAATTCGGGTGAGGTGGTGTTGAAGGGCGCATCGGGCGCCTTTGGGTCGCTCAGCCGATAGGCCTGGATCACCGGCACATGGGTGAACTCTGTTCCACATTCCAGCAACAACCACAGCGGCCGCGACGCGCGGGACCGATAGACACCGTATAGGGTCAGCATGACGACACTCCATCCCAGAAAGATGGCAAAGCCTAGCCGCGCCGCTGCCCAAGGAAAAGGGGCGGGCGTGGGTTGATAAAGATCAATGCGCGCAAAAGGTGCCGGGACCAAACTTTCTAGGGTCAGATGCAGGGAGGTTTGGATGGAACAGCAAGCAGTCACCGAAACCACACTTACAGAGCCGCAGCCGGCTGGTGCCACACTGAGCGAGGCACAGCCGACCGAACCCCACCCCATCGAGCCGCTGCACGGACCAAAGCTGTTTCCCGCCGTCGACCCGGACGCGATCCGGCAAGCCTTTGAATCGGGGCGCTATCCTTACGCCCGCCCAATGGGACGTCTGACGTATGAGGCGGAAAAGGCGCGGCTTCAGGCCGAATTGCTGAAAGTGCAGATCTGGGCACAGGACACCGGGCAAAAGTTCGTCATCCTGTTCGAGGGGCGCGATGCAGCAGGCAAGGGCGGCACGATCAAGCGCTATATGGAACATCTGAACCCCCGCTATGCCCGTATCGTGGCCCTGACCAAGCCGTCGGACAAGGAAAAGGGCGAATGGTTCTTTCAACGCTACATCGCGCATCTGCCAACGGCGGGCGAAATGGTGTTTTACGACCGCAGTTGGTACAACCGCGCCGGGGTGGAAAGGGTGATGGGTTTTTGCACCCCCGCCGAATATCTGGAATTCATGCGCCAAGCGCCCGAGATGGAGCGGATGCTGGTCCGGTCCGGCATAAGGCTTTACAAATACTGGTTTTCCGTCACCCGCGAAGAACAGCGCGCCCGGTTTGTGGCGCGGGAAACCGATCCGCTTAAACGCTGGAAACTGTCGCCCATCGACAAGGCATCGCTGGACAGGTGGGACGACTATACCGAGGCCAAAGAAGCGATGTTCTTTTACACCGACACGGCCGACGCGCCATGGGTCATCGTCAAATCGAATGACAAGAAACGTGCGCGGCTGAACTGCATGCGGCATTTCCTGTCGACGATTGATTATCCCGAAAAGGATTTGTCCGTGATCGGCGAACCCGACCCGCTGATCGTCGGGCGCGCCAGTCAGGTGATCGGCGGGTCAGCGCGACTGGACCGCGCGACACACCCGGCAGTGCGGCGCGCCGGCGGGTGACGCGCGGCGTGGTCGGTTGCCGCAATGTTGACAGGGGGCTTTTGAAGATCGGTTCGATCCGCATCTGAGTTTTCGCTGAAAATCGAGCCGCCCATCAGGATCGGCGCTGCGCTGCGGCGTGGGCGGTGGCTTGCCGCCGGGCCGGGGCTTCGATAAGCCCGGCGCATGATCAAAGTTCATTCCCACATTGACCATGCACGGGCGACGCTTGCATTGGGTTTGCCGCTGATCGGCAGCCATCTGGCGCAGATGGCGCTGCATGTCACCGACACGGTGATGCTGGGGTGGTACGGCGTCACCGAACTTGCCGCCGTGGTGATCGGGGCATCGTCGTTCTTTGTGATCTTCATCCTTGGATCGGGGTTTGCGCAGGCCGTGATGCCGCTGGTGGCCAGCGCCTTGGGCGAGGGGGACGAAACGCAGGTGCGCCGTGACACGCGCATGGGGCTGTGGCTGTCGATCCTGTTTGGCGTCGTCTCATATCCGTTGTTCTGGTGGTCCGGCGATCTGCTGCTGGCCTTGGGTCAAAAGCCGGATGTCGCGGCATTGGGTCAGGATTTCCTGCGGGTGGCGGGATTGGGGATGATCCCGGCCCTGCTGGTGATGGCGCTGAAAAGCTATCTCGCCGCGTTGGAGCGGACGCAGGTCGTGCTGTGGGTGACACTGGGGGCGGTGGTGCTGAATGCGGCGATGTGCTGGTTCCTGATCTTTGGCAACGGCGGCGCGCCTGAACTGGGCGTTGTCGGGGCCGCGATTGCATCTTTTACGACGCAGGTGCTGACTTTTGTGGCGCTGGCGATCTACGCTGGCTGGTTGCCCGCATTGCGGCCCTACCGGTTGTTCCAGCGCTTTTGGCGGCCCGATTGGCAGGCGATGCGGCGGGTGTTCCGCCTTGGCTGGCCCATCGGGGTGACTGGCCTGGCGGAAAGCGCGTTGTTTCAGGGATCAGCCCTGATGATGGGCTGGATCGGCACGGTCGAACTGGCAGCCCATGGCATAGCACTTGAGGTGGCCGCACTGGCCTTCATGGTGCATCTGGGGTTGTCGAACGCCGCCACCGTGCGGACGGGCCGGGCCGAGGGGGCAGGCGATGCGCTGGCCCTGCGACGGGGGGCAGCGGTTGCCATTCTGCTGTCGGCAGGGTTTGGGCTGGCGATGGTGGCGCTGTTCCTGACCACGCCCGAGCCGATCATCGCGCTGTTCGTCGACCGTGCCAAACCGCAATCAGCCGAAATCATCGCCTTTGGCATCGTTCTGCTGGCGTTGGCGGCAGCGTTTCAGATGGCGGATGCGATGCAGGTCATGGCGCTGGGTCTGCTTCGCGGCATCCGCGACACGCGCGTTCCGATGGTGATTGCGGCGGTCAGCTATTGGATCGTCGGCCTTCCGACCGGCTATCTTCTGGGCTTCCGCTTTGGGCTTGGCGGGGTTGGCATCTGGATGGGGCTGGTCAGCGGTCTGATGGTGGCGGCGGTGCTGCTGATGTGGAGGTTCTGGGCGCGCGCGCCACGGGTCTGATCATTCCGCGGCCTTCTGCCCCTTCATCAGCCGGTCCGCCTTGCGCCGCACCAGAACCGACCGCAGATCGTGCATCGCCAGCAACAGCGCATCGGTGACCTGATCAAGCTGATCCTCGGTCGCCTTGGATTGCACCCATTGGGTGGTGATGTTCATGTAATCGACGGCCCGGTGGATATCGTCTATGTCGCGCTGCGCCAGCAGGGCAAGCCGGGCCTCCATCCAGTCCTTGATGACGGATTTATCCTGCCCCGACAGCGCACGATCCCCATGCGGCTTTATATTGCCATTGCGGACGTTGACGACGGCGATCTCTTCCATCTCGATCCGGCGCTGACGGTTTTCGGTATCGACACGAAAAACGGCAGCCCCGGTTTCACGAATACGGAAATAATACTCCGGCAGATCGCCCGCCATACACTGGTTCCTTACACAAGCACCGCACAAAACTTTTGGATACGGGCGCAGGCGTCCTGCAAAACCGCATCTGCCGTAGCGTAGCTGACACGGAAGTTCGGGGAAAGTCCGAAGGCAGCCCCGAAAACCACTGCGACACCGGTTTCTTCCAGCAAAGCCGTCGCAAACACCTCGTCGCTGGTGATGACGGTGCCGCCGGGGGTCGCCTTGCCGATGCAGCCCGAAATGTCGGGATAGACGTAGAACGCGCCCTCTGGCGTCGGGCAGGTGATGCCCTTGGCCTGATTCAGCATCGACACCACCAGATCGCGGCGGCGCTGAAAGATCGCGCGGTTGCTGGCGAGAAACTCCTGCGGGCCGGTCAACGCCTCAAGCGCTGCGTATTGCGACACCGAACAGGGGTTTGACGTGGATTGCGACTGGACCGTGCCCATGGCCTTGATCAGCGCGACCGGACCTGCGGCATAACCGATGCGCCAGCCGGTCATGGCATAGGATTTCGACACGCCATTGCAGGTCAGGGTGCGGTCATACATGGCCGGTTCCACCTGCGCCGGGGTGCAGAATTCGAAATCGTCGAACACAAGATGTTCATACATGTCATCGGTCATGATCCAGACATGCGGATGGCGCAGCAACACATCACACAGCGCGCGCAGCTCTGCCCGCGTGTAGCCCGCCCCGGTCGGATTTGAGGGCGAGTTGAAGATGAACCACTTCGTCTTTGGGGTGATCGCCGCCTCAAGCTGTTCGGGGGTCAGTTTGAACTGCGTTTCAATCCCCGCCACCACCGGAACCGGGGTGCCGCCCGCCAGCAGAACCATGTCGGGATAGCTGACCCAATAGGGCGCGGGGATGATCACCTCGTCGCCCGGATTGCAGGTCGCCATCAGCGCGTTGTACAGGATCTGCTTGCCGCCGGTACCCACGGTGACTTGGGCCGAGGTGTAGGTCAGGCCGTTTTCGCGCAGGAACTTGGCGCAGATCGCGGCTTTCAACTCGGGGATGCCGTCCACGGCGGTGTATTTGGTCCGCCCGGCGTCGATCGCACGCTTGGCCGCGTCCTTGATGTTTTGCGGCGTGTCAAAGTCCGGCTCGCCGGCGCCAAGGCCGATCACGTCCTTTCCGGCCGCCTTCAGTTCGGCCGCCTTTTGGGTGACGGCGATGGTGGGCGAAGGTTTCACCCGGGCAAGCGTGTCGGACAGGAAGGCCATGGGTGAAAATCCCTTTGCAAAGCGGGTGGAAACTGGTCGCTGCCTGTCTTAGGGTGCCGCCCGGAACGGTTCAAGCACGATCGGGGTGGCCATGACAGAGACGGCAGAGGCGCGCCTGAAGCGGATGTCGATGCGCAGTTGGCGGCGCGGCACCAAAGAGATGGATCTTGTGCTTGGGCCATGGTCCGACGTGCATCTGGCGGGTCTGGATGCCACCACCCTGGAGACATACGAGGAATTGCTGGCCGAGAATGATCAGGATCTGATGGCCTGGATCATCGGCCAGACGCCCCCGCCCGCACCCTTGGCCCCGCTGCTGGCGCAGATCGGCACCTATGCGCGCCAAAGGCTGATGCCGAAAACCTGAGTCGAGTTTACCGATTGTTTGGCCTTTTGGCGCACTGTCGGCTTCGTCAGACGTTCGACGGAGAGAAACATGACCCTTCAGGCCCCAATCCTCGACGGCTCGCAGAAAGCGTTCCTTGCCGGTTACCTTGACAGCCTTTCCCTAATGGAACGGCTGCACCGGCTGCTGCTCGACGTCATAAAGGACGAGTTCGAGCGGCTTTCCATACTTGAGATCAATTCCGTGCAGGCCCTGCTGCTGTTCAACATCGGTGAAAACGAGGTGACGGCGGGCGAGTTGAAAACCCGCGGTTACTATCAGGGCAGCAATGTCAGCTATAACCTGAAAAAACTGGTTGATCTGGGCTATATGCACCATCAGCGGTCCGATGTGGACCGACGGTCGGTGCGGGTCCGGTTGACCGAAAAGGGGCGCAAACTGCGCACCACCCTGTCGGATCTGTTCGCGCGACAGGCAGAAACGCTGTCAAAACGCGGCGTCGTGACGGCGGAAAGCATGGACGACATCAACCGTGCCCTGCGCCGGATGGAACGATTCTGGACGGATCAGATCCGTTACATCTACTGACCTGAGATCCGGCTGAAACCACCGAAAGCGTGCGATCCGCGCCCCGGATTCGCACGCTTTTCGTCACTATCCGGTCGTGCGGTCACCAACATTAACGAATATGACTTTTCGCCAAGCTGAAATAATGAGATGGTGACACCATTTCATGGCGCACCCTTTGGCGGAAAGGAATTTGACATGAACCTGAAGACGTTTCTGGACGACGAAAGCGGCCTTTCCCTGACGGAATATCTGTTGCTGCTGGGGGGCATCATCGGTGCCGGCGGCGGCGCGATGGTGTTGATGGCCGGGGGTGTCAACGACGTGTCAAGCGTCAGCACCAGTTTCTATTCATCGACTGCATCCGGCAAATTGACAAACCCTGCGGTCACGACCACCAGCGGCGGCAGCACGACGGGTGGCGGCACGTCCGGCGGCGGCAGCGCGTCCGGTGGGGGCACGACATCTGGCGGCACGACGGGCGGTGACACCAGCACCACATCAGGCGGCACGACCACCACATCAGGCGGCACGACCACCACATCAGGCGGCACGACCACCACATCAGGCGGCAACGGTTCTTCCGGTGGCAATGGTTCGTCTGGTGGCAACGGCGGCAGCAACGGTGGCGGCGGCGGGCCGAAAAAGAAATAGTTACCGACGCCACAGCCCTGGATAGCTGGCGAGACTGCCCTGCAACTTTGCCAACAGGCGGTTGGCGATGCCCGGATGCGGCAAAGGGCCTGACGCCAGCCGATCCACGGCCACTTCGGGCGGGCAGGGTCTGCGGCTGACCGGATCGAAATAGCGCGGATAGGCGATCAGCACCGCATGCACCAACTGGATCAGGTCCGGCCTGGGTTGCAACGCACCGTTCGCTTGGCGCAGGCGGCGCTGCGGCACGGGGCCAAGATCGCGCGTCAATCCCCAGCCCGCATAAAACGGCGCGCCCAGACAGGTGACGGGCTTGCCACGCAACAGCGCCTCGAACCCCAGCGCAGAAGTCATGGTCCAGACTTCGTCAATCTGGTCGATCAGCGCGGCAGGGTCGGCATCGGTGATGATCACATCGGCCAGATCGGCCGCGTCTATCGCACCGGGGCGCAGGCCCGCCACAACGTCAGGATGGGGTTTGTAGATCAGCGTGGCGGCGCGGTTGGCGTCGCGCGCCGCCTGCACCAGGGCGCGGTTCGTGCAAACTTCCCCGGCTCCAAGGCGGATGGACGCGTCATCCTCGACCTGACCCGGCACCAGCACGCGCGGGCGACCGGGCGGCAGGGCAGGGCAGGCGCTGCCGATGTTGTACTTGGTCAGGCCAAGCGCGATCAGCCTGTCACGCAGCCGTTCCGCCCGCAACCGGGCCGCAGCGGGCAGCGGCGACAGTATCAGCGATTCCAACCGGCTCGGGCGCGTGGGATCGTAGTAGATGCCCAGATCATCGGTCACCAGCGACACGGGCGGGATCAAGTTCGCCCCCAGACCGCGCGATCGCAGCAGCCCATCCTCGACCCGCCGGACGGGCAGATCGGGTGGCAGATCGGGCGGCTCTTTCCCCGCCCAGACCAGCAGGCCACGCCCGGACCCCTGCGCTGTGGCAATTGCGCGGGCGGGATCGTTCTGGAACGTCAGCTTGCCACCAAAGACGGCCTGAAGGCGGCCCCGTTTCCACAGCCGCATGCCAAGGGCGACATGGCCCGCGCGATCTTCGCGCCAGGCGCGAGTTTCGGCCTCAAGCTGATCAACCGCCTCTTCAAAACTGCACAGACGGTCGCGGCAGGGGTCGTACCATGTCGGCGCAAGGATCATCGCCCCCGCGAACAGTTGCGCCCGTGTCAGGATGCGGCGGCGGCGCGGTATCGGTTGCCGGTCGTGGCTCAGGCCCCACCCGGCATAGAATGGCTGACCAAAGACATGCGGTCGGTGCCCGGCCAAGATCGCCTCGAACCCAAGCTGCGACGACAGGGTGTAGACCGCAACGGCACCCTGCAGCATCAACCACGGCGACACGAGCCTCGTGCACAGTGCGACGCGGGGGGATGCATCCTCAGGCCCGTAATGCCCGCTGCGCAGACCGGCAGCGGTTTCGGGATGTGTCTTGATGACGATGCGCTGACCGGGGTTTTCCTCTTGCGCCAGCACCAGCATCTCGCGGAAGGGGGCGTCCGATGCCCCGCCCAACGATGCATCGCCGCGCGTCTGATCGATCACCAGCACATAGCCGGGTTTGGGCGGTTCGGCATGGTGAATATTGTATTTGGACAAGTCACTAACTTGTAACCGCGCAATTCCGTCCCGCGCGCGCATCAGAATGTGTGAATTGTCCAACGGGTCCGACGCCAAGATTTGTTCGATCCGCGATGGGCTGCTCGGGTCAAAATGCACCCCGGCCGGGTCGATCAGCAGGCCAAGCGGCGCATCCCCCATCCGTCCCGGACGGACAGAACGTAGGAAGGCATCCTCCACCCGGATAAGTGGCACGGCGCGCCGGGCGGCGACCGCTTCGCCCCGATGCGCGGTGGGTGACTTGCCCCAGACAACCACGCCATCGTCCGGACCGGGCAGTCCAAGGTGCAGCGTGTGGCCCGACAGCGCAAGGATGCGGCGCAGGCGCGGGGTTGCAAAACCGCCGTTGAAATAAAACAGCCGCCGGGGAATCGACCCGGCGGCTGTGATTGTATCGGTCGCGCGGGCCACTTACAGCCCGGATGCCGTGCCAGCCAACGAGTTGGCGGCCCCTGCCGTTCCTGTGATCGCGCCGATTGTCTTGGTCCACTGCACATAGGGCGCTTCGGTCACATAGACCGTGTCGCCGTCGCGCACGACGAAATCGCGTGCTTCGAACATGCCGGTGGGGGCGGTCAGGTCCAGCACATAGATCATGCGCTGATCGCCGATCAGATCGCTGCGCCCCAGCACGGCATTGGCGATTTCGGCCGGTTCATTGCGGAAAACAAAGACGCCGGTCGGATCGGCCAGACTGGTGTTCAGACCGCCCACGATGGCCAACGCCTCGATCGCGGACAGGGTCTGCGTCTCGAACGGGATGCGGTTCTGGGCACCTGTGGCACCCATGGCGACAAAGGCGCGCGTATCCTCTTCGACGGTTATCTGATCGCCGGGGCGCAGCGCGATATCTAGGTTGGGATGTTCATACAAGTCTTGCAGCCAGACCTTCCCGGTTTGCCCGCCACGTGTGACGCGGATGATCGCAACTTCGGGTTTCAGCGACACGCCGCCCGCGCGGGCGACCATCGCGGCCAGGGTCCGAGTCGGGGGTTGGATTTCATAGACACCCTGCGCACCGACGCCGCCTGACACGATCACTGTCGATCCGTCACCGGCCACCCGCTGCACCAGAACCTGCGGATCGGGTGTCTGCGTGTCAAGCTTGCGCGTCACCGCCTGACGCAGGCCGTCCGGGGTCTGGCCCGCTGCCTTTATCCGACCGGCGTAGGGGACAAAGATATAGCCTTGGCCATCCACCTGCACCTCGTTCAGCGACGAAACGCGCTGGCCGGTATTGCCCAAAAGCGGGTCATCCTTGACGTTTTCGTAAACTGTCAGGCTAAGGGTGTCGCCGGGCGCGATGGTATCGGAACCGATCAGCCCTGCATTGCGAAAGCCGCTGCCAAAGCCGAATGCCGGGATCACCGCCGTGGCCCGCGTGACGCGGCTGTTCACGGAAACGACAAAGGCATCGCCTTCCTTCAGCACCGAGCCCTTGAAAATTTCTGCCTTGTTGGGACCGCTGCGCGGCAGGCCGCAGGCCCCAAGGGTCGCAACAAGCGCGACAAGGGCCAACCATTTGGCCCCTTTCGTTACTAACATTCTCACTGCTCGGGCTCCTTTGATGGAGTTCTGCCTCAAGTTTTGCCTGTAACCCTACAAAGCTATGGGCATTTTGGGAAGCAGCGTCTTTTCCCGTCAGGTCACAAGGCGCAACTGTTGCCGAGGAGACGCGTTGCCCGACCCAAGCGCATCATAGGGATCTTCGGGGGCCAGCATCATGTCGGCCACCTGCCGCAGCAATTCGCGCCGTCCGCGCGCGGAATAAAAGCCGCCCGCGATTTGCGATGTTTCCAGCAGATAGCGGCGAAAATCGCGATAGGCACGGCTGTCGGGGCGGGTGGGCCGCGCAAAGAATTCGGGCAGGGTTTGGGTCGAAACAAACTCGGGCTTGGCATAGACCGCCTGCCCGAACGCCCGGAGAGGAAGGCCGCGCCACAGCACCTGTTGCCCTGCGGTCGAATTCACCGTGACCGCCGACCGCGCATGGTTCAGCAGTTGCGCCAACTTGCCGCCGCGCACGAAATGCACGCGGTCCGCAACGCCATGCGCCGACGCAATGCGCAGGATGTCGTGTTTCAGGGGAACGCGGCCATCTTCCAGCGGATGGGCCTTGAACACCAGATGGTGATGTCTGGACGCGCCCTTGGCAAAGCCGTCGATGACCAGTTCCAGAAACTCGGCCATGGTCGTGAACGGCGAATGCATCCGAAAACTGGCGTCATGCTCCAGTTGCAGCAAAACCAGATGATAGGGATAGCCGCCATTGCGGATGCGCAAGGTGGCGGCGATCCGTTCCCAGCGGTGCAGGGGTTGCAGCAGCAATCGGCGCAGGTGCAGCTTTGCCTCTTGCCAGACGGTCAGCGACCGGTGCGGGCGATAGGCAGGATAGGCGCGATAACCGGTAAAGACGAACCAGTGATACAGCGCCCCCCAAAAGATATGCTGGCGCATGTCACCCCAGCGGGCCGGGGCGTCGGGCAGGTCGGTGTCTGAGTGCGTCAGCGCCGCCTGCATCTGCGACAGCGTCAGGTCCATCAGGCGCGAATGGCCGTTCGACCCGCCCCGTTCATAGGTGACCCAATAGGGGCGCAGATAACCCTCTTCGAACACATGCACCCGGATGCCCGCCGACTGCCCGGCCTGCACGGCGGCGGCGTGGACAGGGCGGGTGTCGCCATAAAGCACGATATCGGTGATAGAAAGATCGGTCAGCAGGCGCGCAATCTCTTCCGGCCACGCACCTGTGGCACCGTGCCAGGGGATGTAGCTTGCCGCATCGGGCCAGAATGCACGGTCGCCACTGTTGAACCCCACGCGCCAGACCTGCGCACCGGCGGCGCACAACATCTTGCCCAGACTGTGGAAATAGGGGCCATGCGGCCCTTGAAGAAACAGAAACCGACGGGTTTCACCTGACACTCGCATTGCTTTTCCCACCCCTGGGGCCGCCACCCAGCCGGTGCCAAACAATGGCAGCGGCATTGGCAAAGCGGAAATCGTTACAGATTTCTATCTTACGCCCAACCGGGGCGAAAGTGGGGCAAACATCGCCGGGTCTTGCACGCACGGTATGGCGGGGCTACCTCTCAGCTCAGCAAACGCAGGAGGGGCCATGTTCACGGGGATCGTCACCGACATCGGCGAGGTGCTGGAGGTCGAACATCGCGGCGACCTGCGCGCCCGTATCGGCACTGGCTATGACGTCTCCGGAATAGACATCGGCGCGTCGATTGCCTGCGAAGGCGTCTGCCTGACCGTGGTTGCCACGGGAACGGCACCGCGCAACTGGTTCGATGTGGACATCAGCGCCGAAACGGTCAGCAAGACCAATCTGTCCACATGGACCCCCGGCACCCGCGTCAATCTGGAACGGGCGCTGAAGGTCGGCGATGAATTGGGCGGCCATATCGTCTCGGGCCATGTCGATGGTCTGGCAACGGTGGTTGCCCTGCGCCCCGAAGGCGATTCCCTGCGCGTAACCTTTCGCGCGCCGCATCATCTGGCGGGCTTTATCGCGCCCAAAGGGTCGGTCGCGTTGAACGGCACCTCGCTGACGGTGAACGAGGTGGAGGGCACCGATTTCGGCATCAACTTCATCCCGCATACCCAAAAGGTCACGACCTGGGGCGGGGTAAAGCTTGGGGATCCGGTCAATCTGGAGATTGACACGATGGCCCGCTACGTCGCCCGCCTGCGCGAGTGGGGCCAGTGACCATCGGCCACAACGGTGGCCCGTCGCTGGCGGCTGGCACCAGTTGGCGGCGGCATTGCTGGACAAAGGCGCGCGCCGCCCTTGTGCCGACCTTGCCGATCGAGTTGGTGCGCCTGCGCGTGAAACGGGCAGCTGAGCTGGGGCTGGACTATCGCACCTATGCCGGGGTGCGGGCGCAGACCGGGCATGACGTGGTGGCGTTTCTGTTTTCGTCGAACGCGCTGCGGTTGCTGTCGCCGCGCCCGGTGCTGCCCGTTGACAGGGTGGAAAAGCTGTCCGGTCTGGCGAACTGCGGGCGGCTGGCGCTGGCAACAATTCCGTTGACGCCCGCACAGGTGATGCAGGCGGGCTGCGGTCTGATTGACGAAAGCCATCCCGCACCGAACGCCCTTGCATCCTTCGGTCAGGCCGGGGCCGTGCTGCGGGCCGCCTTGGGCAAGGTGCCGGGGGACCGCGTCGTGCTGGTCGGCGATATAGGCCTGGAACGCGATTGGTGTGCTGCGGGGCGACTGGCGGGCTATCTTGAGGCAGACCGCTACTTCGCCGCCCGGTGATCCGCCAGGGCACCGGCGCGCCGGTCTTTGACACCCGTTTTGCAGCATCCGCCCGACGCGCCGTTTGACGTTGCGTTGGGTGCGACGCTTTTTCTTGCCCGAACCGTCCTTTCCCCGCATCTTCGCCAGACTGCAACCTTCGGGGGGACAACGAAGGGGCGTTGCGGTTTGGGCAGAGGGAGGGGTTTCGGCATGGGCAGCTTTGCAAATCTGGCGGATTTGAAAGTGATCGAGGGCGAACAGCCATGGGCCGCGCGGGACGTGGCCCGGTCCATGCATGACTATGTCAGCCGTGCCCGCACGGCGCACGGCCCGCGCCCGGCGATCAGCTATCAGATCCTGTCGGGGCCAAAGGACAAGGCCGTCACCCTGACATGGAACGACCTGCACGCGCAGGTAACGCAGGCCGCGAACCTGTTCCGCAGCCTTGGCATCGGCGAGCAGGACGTGGTGGCCTATGTCCTGCCGAATTGTCTTGAGGCGGCGGTGACGCTGCTGGGTGGGGCGTCGGCGGGGATCGTCAACCCGATCAACCCGTTGCTTGAGGCCGAGCAGATCAGCGCCATCCTGCGCGAAACCGGGGCCAAGGTTATCGTCACGCTGAAAGCCTTTCCAAAGACCGACCTGCCGCAAAAGGTGGCCGAAGCGGTGCGCCATGCGCCATCGGTCAAGACCGTGCTTGAGGTGGATCTGGTCCGCTACCTGACGCCGCCGAAAAGCTGGATCGTGCCGCTGATCCGGCCAAAAAACCCGGTTTCCCATACGGCCAATGTCAAAAACTTTGCCGCCGAACTGGCCCGTCAACCCGCGGACAGGTTGACCTTTGCCGACAGCACGCATAACCGCGTTTCGGCCTATTTCCACACCGGCGGGACGACCGGTATGCCAAAGGTGGCGCAACACCGGATCAATGGCATGGTCTATAACGGCTGGCTTGGGGCACGCCTGCTGTTCAAGGAAACCGACGTGGTGATGTGCCCGCTGCCGTTGTTCCACGTCTTTGCGGCCTATCCGATCCTGATGTCGATGATCGCGTCTGGCGCGCATGTCGTCTTTCCCACGCCGGCGGGCTATCGCGGCGAAGGGGTGTTCGACAACCTTTGGAAACTGATCGAGCGGTGGAAGATCACCTACCTGATCACCGTGCCCACCGCGCTTGCAGCCCTGATGCAGCGGCCCATCGATGCGGATGTCTCGTCCTTGCGCAGCGCGTTTTCGGGGTCGGCCCCGCTGCCGGTCGAACTGTTTGCCCGGTTTGAAAAGGCCACCGGCGTGCAGATCGTCGAAGGATACGGGCTGACGGAATGCACCTGCCTTGTGTCGATCAACCCGCCCGAAGGGGCGAAAAAGATCGGATCGGTCGGATTGCCTTTCCCCCACACCGACGTGCGCATCCTGATGCCGATGCCGGGGGGCGGGTATCGCGATTGCGCCGTGGACGAGGTGGGCGAAATCTGCGTCTCGAATCCCGGCGTCTATGAAGGCGCGACCTATACCGAGGTGGAAAAGAACCGCGACCTGTTCGCGGATGACCGGTTCCTGCGCACCGGCGATCTGGGGCGGCTGGATGCCGAGGGCTATCTGTTCATCACGGGCCGCGCGAAAGACCTGATCATCCGGGGCGGGCACAACATCGATCCCGCCGTGATCGAAGAGGCGCTGATGGGGCACGAGGCAGTGGCCTTTGTCGGTGCCATCGGCCAGCCCGACATCCACGCGGGCGAGGTGCCTTGCGCCTATGTCGAATTGATCAAGGGGGCGACCATCGGTGTGGCCGACCTGACCGCCTATGCGCAGGCCCATATCCACGAACGCGCCGCCGTGCCGAAGTATATCGAGATCGTCCCCGAAATTCCGAAAACCGCCGTCGGCAAGACCTTCAAGCCCGATCTGCGCCGCCTGGCGATCACCCGCATTTATGACGCCGCTTTGGCCGAGGCGGGAATTTCTGCCCATGTGGCCGAGGTGGCCGAGGACAAGAAACGTGGCCTTGTCGCCCGCATCGCCCGTACCGGAACGGTGGACGAAGAAAAGGTGGCGCACCTGCTGGGCAGCTTTACTCGGCCGTGGGAATGGGCGGAATGATCCATCGCGCTTGCGGGAATCGCGCGGCCTGACCAATCTGCCTGCAAGTCATTTTGATTTACGGGGGATTTGATGCGGTGTTTGACTGTATTGGGCGCATTCGCCCTGTTGATGGCTGGCCCGGTGCAGGCCGACCCGGTGTCGGAAACCTTGTTCACCGCCAAGCATTGGGTGGTCGAGGTTGTGGGCTTTGACGATGGCACCTATGGCTGCATGGCGCAGGTATCGAACGACGACGGCAGCGAAAGCTTTTCGCTATGGTCGTTCGAGGACAGCACATTGCGCATCCAGTTCTATTCGGCGGGTTGGCAATTCGACAACGGCACGGCCGATCTGGAGGTGCAAGTTGACCGCCGCACGCCCTGGACCCTGACCGAGGCCGAACTTTATGAAAACTCGGTCCTGTTCGATCTGCCCGATAACGACGATTCCGTGCGCTTTGTGGTCGAGGTGGCCAATGGATCACGGCTTTATCTGCGCAATGACGACGGCGAAGACGTGCAGGACTATTCGCTGGCCGGGTCATCCGCGTCGATCGGCGCGCTGATTGACTGTGGCGATGTCATTCAGGCACCGGACGCCAATCCGTTCCAGTAGCTACATTTCAAGCCAGATCGTCACAGGGCCGTCGTTGTTCAGGCTGACATCCATGTCGGCCCCAAAGATGCCGTTGGCCACCGGGATGCCCGTCGCGGCCAGCCGGGCCGAGAAATAGTCATACAGGCGCTTGCCTTCCTCTGGCTTGGCGGCGGTGGAAAAACCGGGGCGGTTGCCACGCAGATCGGCGGCAAGGGTGAATTGCGACACAACCAGCGCTGCACCGCCGATGTCGCGCACAGACAGGTTCATCTTGCCCAACCCGTCCTTGAATATCCGCAACTTGGCGATCTTTTCGGCCATGGCGTCGGCCTGCGCGTCGGTATCCCCCTCCATCGCGCAGATCAGGATCAGCAGGCCGGGGCCAATCTGGCCGGTCACCGCCCCGTCAATAGTGACAGAGGCGCGGCTGACCCGTTGAAGGACCGCCCTCACAGCTCGTGCGCCCACGGGGGATTTGCACCGGGACGGCTGACAGTGATCGCGGCGGCGCGGGTGCCCAGCGACAGGGCGGCGTCCAGCGTCGCATCGGGCAGTGCGGACAGTGCGGCCTTGGTCAATGCACCCGCCTGATGCAGGGCCGCCAGCGCGCCCGCGTTGAAGGTGTCACCCGCGCCAACCGTATCTGCGACCGTGACGGGGGTGGCGGCGACAAAGCGGTCTTGCGTGGCGGTGACCGCCCGCGCGCCCTTGGCGCCCTCGGTCAGGAACACGACCTTTGGCCCCTGTGCAAGGATGCCGCGCGCCAGTGTCACCAGATCGCCGTCCCCCGTCAGCCAGTGCAGGTCTTCATCCGACAGCTTGACGATATCGGCGCGCGCAATCATCCGGCCAATGCGGGCGCGGTAGGCGTCTTCCTGTCCGGCGATGAAACCGGGGCGGATGTTCGGGTCGATCATGGTCACCCGTGCCGCAGATTCGCGCGCCTGCAACGCTTCGTACGTGCTGGCGGCGGGGTCGTTCACCAGACTGATGCCGCCAAAGAACAGCGTGGTCACATCATCCGGCAGGGCGGGCAGGTCGGTGATGGCCAACAACCGCCCGGCGGTGTTTTCATCGTAGAAGGCATAGGTCGCCTGACCGTTGACCAGTTTGACAAAGGCCACGGTCGTCGGACGGCCCGACCTTGCGCAGAACGATGTGTCGACCTTCGACGCTTCAAGCGTGTCGTTCAGAACCTCGCCCAGCATGTCGGTGGACAGGCCCGAAAAGAACCCGGCAGGCGCGCCCAGCCTGCCCAGTGCGATGGCCGTGTTGAACACCGCACCCCCTGCGTAGGGGGCGAATGCCGGCTCTCCCAACGTGGTGGTGCGGGGCAGCATGTCGATCAGCGCTTCGCCACAGCTCAGAATCATCGGCCATCTCCTTTTGGGTCAGGGGAATATAGCAATGTCTGTCATGTTAGCGCAAACATTTCGCCGACGGACTTCGCGCGACCCTTGCGTCGCGCGGGCGGTCACAAACCGAAATAGGGGGCCAGATTGGCCCGGATGCGCGCGAGGGGGGTGTCATTGCTGGTGTCCGGCACAAAGGTCTGCCCGGTGATTTCCTCGAACGCCTCGATATAGACGCGGGCGGTGTGTTCGATGATGCCTGCGGGAATGACCGGGATCGGATCGACATAAGGATCGCAGCGTTCCACAACCCAGGACCGGATCACATCCTTGTCGAAACTGGGCGGACGCGTGCCGTCGCGTAGGGCGGTGTCATAGCCCGACGCGATCCAGTAGCGGCTGGAATCCGGCGTGTGGATTTCATCGGCCAGCAGGATGTTACCCGCCAAGTCGGTGCCGAATTCGTATTTGGTGTCCACAAGGATCAGCCCGCGCGCCGCAGCCATTGCCTGACCCCGGGCAAAAAGCGCCAGCGCCTTGGCCGAAACCTCGTCCCATTGCGCCTGGGTCAGCAGGCCCTGTACCACGATGTCTGCCGCCGTCAGGGGTTCGTCGTGGCCGCCGTCGAACGCCTTTGACGTGGGCGTGATGATCGGCTGCGGCAGCGCCTGATTGTCGCGCATCCCATCGGGCAGGGTGTGGCCGTACATGTCGCGCTGGCCCTGTTTGTACAGCGTCAGGATCGAGGTGCCGGTGCTGCCCGCCAGATAGCCGCGCACGACGATTTCCACCGGCAGGATGGTCAGCCGCTTGCCGATCACCACATTCGGGTCGGGGTATTCGATCACGTGGTTGGCACAGATGTCGGCGGTGTGTTCAAACCAATAGCGCGCGGTCTGGGTCAACACCTGCCCCTTGTAGGGGATTGCCGCCAGGATGCGGTCAAAGGCCGAAATGCGGTCCGACGAAATCAGGATGCGTCGCCCTTCGGGATGGTCTGGCGTGGGGGGCAGGTCATAGCAATCGCGAACCTTGCCATAATAGGGCTTTGGCAGTTCCGGGATATGCGCCTCGGTCAGGATGCGGGTCAGGTCGGTCATCAGGCCACTCCGGTCGGGTGGGCGTTTCTATCGGGCGGGCGGTGGGCAGAGTCAACCGCCCCGGTCGCTGTTGACGCGCCGGGGGGCTTTCTGCCCCCCACGGCCTTGCGGCCTCCCCCCGAGGATATTTTCGGGAAGAGGAAGGGGCAGCGTCACGACGTCTGATTGACGTAGAAAACCACTGCCAGAACGATCAGCGCCAACAGGACGGCGAAGGCGATTTTCCATTTGCTGTAGGGGCGTTCGCCCTGCACCCGGCCCGTTTGTCCGTTCACGACAAAGCGGTAGGTCTTGCCGCCATATTTGTAGGCAGCCATCCACACGGGCAACAGGATGTGTTTGAACGTCTCGTCACTATAGGCGGTGTCAAGATGGTCGATCCGCTGTTCGTCGCCGCCGATGTCATGGCGCACGTCGTCGCGGATCACGCCGTCCATCACCTGTTGGCCGGTGGCATAGCCATCGGCAAGCGGGATCGTATACCCCTCGGCACTGAAACCGGCCAGAAAGTCGGCCCGGTAGGGCACCAGCGCGCCAAGATCCCATGGGGCCAGGGCGTCGGTGTATTTGCGCGGCAGGCTTTGGCTGGCCAGCACCAGCACATCGTCGAACCGGCGGCTGACCCAGCCCGAGGCAGCGGTCCACCGCGTGTGGCGCACCTGTTGCTGACGCTGTTCAGATTTGCCGTTGACGTTCACGGTGACAGTGCGGGTTTCGTAATAGTAGTCCCCACGCTGCCCGCGATAGCGTGACCGGGTGGCCGCATCAAAGGTCCAGTAGGGCACATAGATGCCGTTCAACGCGCGACCTTTGCGGGCGTATTCCTGCAGGCCGTTCGGCGCGAACCACAGACGGCCCAGCCATTTCGTCATGGCCGCACGTCCCTGTTCCTGATCAAGGACAAAGGGGATCACCGCCTGCGGCTTTATCTTGCGTTCACTGCCGGTGCCGGTGACGACAGGGGTCGCGCAGAACGGGCATTCGGTGGCGTGGGTGGCGCCGGTGAATTCCACCAGCGCGCCGCAGGACGGGCAGGGGGTGGTGCGGACCTCTTCCATCTGGGCGGGGGCAAGGTCGTTGGCCAGACCATCGGCCAGATCAATTTCCCCAAGGGCGCGGGGCCGCGCCTCGGGCGCATCAGGGATGGTCTGGACATGGCCGCAATGATCGCAGCGCAGCTCCGTCGCCCCCGGCACAAAGCGCAGATCGGCCCCGCACTGTTCGCACGGCCAATGCTGTTCGTCGCGTGGCACCGGTTTACACCCCCGGCGGCGGCGGTGGCGGCGTTTGTCCGAACAGGGAGGACAAGGGCGTTTCGCCTGCGGGCTTCCACCCGTCCATCCCGGCGGTCCAGACCATGGTCGTGCGGGTCAGTGCCCCGCTGCCCACCATCTGCGCCAGATCGGACTGCGCAAACGGCCCCTTCGTCGCGCCGTTTTCGGCCACATGCCAGACCGTGGCGGTGGGCGGTGGCGGGGGTGGTGCTGCATGGCCCTGGGGTGCGGCACCCCACGGCCCCATGGTCTGTGCCATCCCGAGGCCCATGGCGGCACCGATGCCTGCCGACATCGCCGATCCCGCACCGGAGGCGGGGTTTCCCATCGCCTCGGCCGCTGAATACTGCATGTACTTGTTCAGATCGCCCGCAATCCCGACCGAGGTGCGCTTGTCCAGCGCCTTTTCCACCTCTTCCGGCAACGAGATGTTCTCGATGTAGAATTCAGGCAGGGACAGGCCGTAATTCGCGACCAGCGGCGCAATGGCCGTGGTGACCAGCTTGCCCAGATCGGCAGTGTTGGCGGCCATGTCCAGCACCGGGATGCCGGACCCGGCAATCACCCGGCTGAATTCCTGCACGATGATGTTGCGGATCTGAAAGCTGACCTCGTCCGCAGTGAATTCGCCGTCGGTGCCGACGATTTCCTGCATGAATTTGGCCGGATCACTGACGCGCATCGAATAGGTGCCAAAGGCGCGCAACCGCACCGGCCCGAATTCGGGGTCGCGGCACATGATCGGGTTCTTGGTGCCCCACTTCTGATCGTTGAAGCGCGTGGTGTTGATGAAATACACCTCGGACTTGAAGGGCGACGAGAAACCGTGATCCCAATGCTGCAAGGTCGTCAGGATCGGCATGTTGTTGGTTTCAAGCATGTAAAGCCCCGGCCCGAACACATCGGCCAGTTGCCCTTCGTGCACGAACACCGCTGCCTGCCCTTCGCGGACGGTCAGCTTTGCCCCGTATTTGATCGCATTGCCGTGGCGTTCAAACCGCCAGACCATCGTATCACGGGTGTCATCGGTCCAGTCGATGACATCGATGAATTCGCCCTTCAGGAAATCGAAGACCATTTTAACCTCATGTCTTGTCACACGCGGGACGCCTCAACTTTCGCCCCCCAACAGGCGCGAGGCAAGCGATTCCACCACGGGCCGCGCTTCGGTTTCGGTCATGCCGGGCCGCATGGCCGGGTTGTAGAGCATCCGCAACATCAATTCATCCTGCGTGGTCAGCAGGGCGAATTCTTCGTCGTCGTTGAAGATGGACGGGCGCGCGGTCGGGCTGTCGTTGGCAAGGCCCAGACCTTGGGCAATTTCCTCGTGCAGGCAGGACAGGCGCAGAAGATCGGGGTGTTCGGACCGGATCACGGCAAAGGCGCGGGAATAGGTGCTGCCCGATCCTTCGGACATGGCATAGACCAGACAATAGGTGGACCGTGGCATGTCGGTGATGCCCGCCACCTCGGACCCGGTCAGGCCGGGCAGGGCGGCGCGGATCTGCGGGCCAAGCGCGCGGCGTTCGTCTTCGGACACGATGTGGATCCAGAAGTTCGGGGCCGCATCATCCAGCCGGATCGGATGCGCCGTCACCCGCGACAGGCGCGCAAGATAGGATGCGATCCGCGCGCGGTCTGTGGCCTGACGGTCACGCGGAACCGACGCCCCAAAGCGCAGGCCGACACGCACCGGGGCATCCCACCGGCGCAGACGGCTGGCGGTCGTGCGTTGCACGGGGCCGCCAGCACTGCGGGTGTATTCATCATAAAGCGCCACGCGGATGAAGTTTTCCGCCAGCATCCGGTCGGTAAAGGGCGTGTCCCGACCGCCGCCATCGGTGCGCAGCAGCCCTTGGGCCAAAAGCTGCGACTGGATGCGGGCGTAATAGGCGCGGGCGGCAGCGCTTGCCTGTGTTTCGGACAGCACCTCACCCGTATCCGGCCCCGTGGGCGCGGGGCGCGCCGCAGGACCGGACACTGGAACGGGTTCACAGGCGCCAAGCCCAACCGCCAGCAACACAACAAGGGTTGAACGCAGGCCGCGCCAGAAAGTGGGAAAGGTCATCGGCAGGTCAGCGTCCCTTTTTCATCAACCGTTCAGCGCGTCGCCCGTCGCGGCACCCAGTCCGGTGCCCCGGGACCGAGCCGACGACAGCGTGTCGCGCAGTTCGCTTTCCATCTTGATCAGGTCGACCTCTGCGGCAGCGCGGCGGGTCTTGCCTTCATCGGCAATGCGCAGGCTGTCTTCGATCGTGGCGATCAGGGTGGCGTTCGCCGCCTTTACCGCTTCGATGTCGAACACGCCCCGCTCCATCTCTTCGCGCACCACCTGGTTGGCCTGCCGCAGATTGTCGGCGTTGGATTTCAGCAGATCGTTCGTCAGATCGTTCGCCTCGCGTACGGCTTCGGCGGCTTCCTTGCTGCGCTGGATCGTCACGGCCTGCGCAAGCTGGGTTTCCCACAGCGGCACGGTGTTCACCAGAGTAGAGTTGATCTTTGTTACCAAAGATTTATCGTTTTCCTGAACCAGTCTTATCGACGGCAGGCTTTGCATCGTGACCTGCCGTGTCAGCCGCAGATCGTGCACCCGCCGGTCGAGATCGTCGCGGGCAGAGCGCAGGTCGCGCAGTTCCTGGGCGATCTTCACCTGCTCATCTGTCGGGGCCGCCGCAACCTGCGCTTCTTTTGCCGGGATCAGGGTGGTGTCCGTCTCGTTCAGCTTGGCCACACCAGCCGAAATATAAATCGCCAGTTCGTCGTAAAACCGCAGCGTCTTTTCATACAGCATGTCGAGAGAGCGGACATCTTTCAGCAGCGCATGTTCATGCTTCAACAGGTTTTCGGTGATCTTGTCGATCTGGCCCTGAACCTCTTCGTAGCGGGCGATGAATTGGGCAAGGGGGGCTGCCGATCCGGTCAGGCGTTCCCACCAGCTTTGTTTGCGGTCCACGTCCAGTTCTTCACCGGAAAAACCTCGGATGGTGCTGACAATCTCGCGCAGGCTGTCACCGGCGGGGCCGACGTCCTTGTTCTTGACCCCGGCCAGCATGTCCTGACTGATCACCTGCAATTCGGCCTGTGCCGCAGACCCGAAGCTGATAATGGACTGGCTGTTGGACAGATCGATCTCGGCCATCCGTTTGCGGATTTCTTCCGCTTGCGGGGCAGGGGCAGCCTCGAGCGGAACAATCGCCGTTCCCGGTTCCGGCAGGACCACGGCGGTGACCTTTTCGATTTCGGCAAGCGCCTTGGCGGCGTCCTCTTGGATTGTTGTGCTCATCGGGACACTCTCTTACGTTTCGGGCCGGTCTTTTTCCGGGCACCGGTTGGACCAAGCGAAGGGGTCAGCCTTCGCGCTGCAATCTTTCGCGCAGAACCCCGATTTCGACATCAAGGTCGGTGCGGTTGTCAGTCAAAAGCAACTGGGTTCGGGCGGTGAAATTGCTTTCAAGATCGTCAAGCAGGCCGACATAATCGGTGCGGGCCTGCGCATCGCGGGTGGCGCGATAGTGGTCTGCAAACTTGACCGTCGCATCGCGGGCCCCCGTCAGATAGACCGACAGATACTTGCGTGCTGCCGTTAGGTCGCGCGGATCGTTTTCGATGGTGCGGAACATCGCGCGGGCGGTTTCGGTGAAACGGTCAACCCGGCCTTCAAGCTGGCGGTCCTGCGCGCGCAGGATCGCATCCTTCATCCCGGCCAGCACCTTTTCCGCCTCGTCCACGGCGCGGGCGACGCGGTCGGTCTGAAAGGTGTCGGTGCCTTCCATCCCCTTGTTGGCCAATGGGTCGGGACCGAACGAGAACAGGTGCAGCGCGGCCCCCGCCAGCCCGAAAAGCACCGGCATCACCAGCCCCGGCTGGCTGATGGACGCCCCAAGTGCCAACCCAAGGCCGATCAGCACCGATCCAAACATCTTGCGCGGAATGGCCGGGCGGCGGGCAACCCGGCGCGCGTCATAGGCATCCTGCGCGATCACCCCCTCGCGCGTCAGCCACGACGCCAGCAAAAGCAGCGCCGTCGCACCAAGGCCGCGCAACAGCGCATCCGGCCCGCCGGTAAAGGCCGGGATCAACAGGAACAGCGACGCCACAAACAGCACATTGACGCGGCCCCCGGCACGGTCGGGCCGTTTGCCGTCAAACGAGTTGCGCGGTGGGGGCCCGGTTTCCGGGCCGGATGCAGGCGTGTTCGGGCTGTATTTGCCACCAAATCGTTCCGCCATCACGACACCCCGTTTCCGGCGACATAAATGATCAGCGCCAGAAGCAGGAAGAAGGACAGGTTCCGTAGTCCTTTTGCGGACATGTGCCCCCCGTTTGGCCGTTCACCCCATCATTTGAACTATAGGCGATGCCCTGCGCAAGGACCAGTGGCCCGAAACCCGCTTCGGCGGCTTTGTTCCGCGCCAAACCGTCAACTGCGCCGGGGTTTGGCGGGGCCGCCCTTGGGTGCGCCGGCACCGGGCCGCTGCGGGGGACGTCCGGCCTGTGCGGCACCCGCACCTTTGCGCGATTCGCCCGATGGTTGCGGCTTTCCGGTGCGGCGGGCCCGCTTGGTTGGATCGGAATCGTCCAGCTTCGCCGCCCCGCGAGGATTGTGCGGTGCTGCGGTTTTCGGTCCCCCCGCGCGCGGATGCGCTGGCTTTGCGCCCGCAGGTCTGGCCCCCGTTGTTGTTCCCGCAGGTTTCGCCCCGACAGGTTTCGCCCCGACAGGTTTCGCGCCCGCAGGTTTCGCAGTGGCACCAGGTCGCCCGCCGCTGCGCGCGGGTTTTTCTTCGGCCTCGTCGCCCGTCTGGCCCAGCTGATCGCGCAGGACGCGGCCCTTCACCTCTTCAACCTGACCGGGTTCCAGATCGCCCAGCCGGAAGGGGCCATAGCTGATACGGATCAGCCGGTTCACCGTCACGCCGATGGCCGTCATCGCCCGCCGGATCTCGCGGTTCTTGCCTTCGCGCAGGGCCACGGTGACCCAGGCGTTCGCGCCCTGATGCCGGTCCAGCGTCACCATCATCGGCTGAAAACGCTCTCCCTCCACCGTGATGCCCTTGCGCAGGGGTTCCAGATCTACGTCCGTCGGATTGCCTTTGACGCGCACTCGGTACTTGCGCAGCCAGCCGGTCGAGGGCAGTTCCAGCCGCCGTTTCAACTCTCCATCATTGGTCAGCAACAGCAACCCTTCGGAATTCAGGTCAAGCCTGCCGATCGACATGACACGGGGCAAATCCTCGGGCAGGCGATCAAACACCGTTTCGCGACCCTTTTCGTCAGAGGCTGAGGTGACCAGACCATCCGGCTTGTAATAGAGCCACAACCGCGCGGGTTCGGGTGCCGCCAGCGGTTCGCCCCGCACCGTGATGCGGTCCTGTGGCGTGACGTTCAGCGCCGGGCTGTCGATGACCTTGCCGTTCACCGACACATCGCCCAGTTCGATCATCCGCTCTGCCTCGCGGCGCGAGGCGACGCCGGCACGCGACAAGACCTTGGCGATGCGTTCGCCCTTTTCGGACTCAGCGCCCAAAGGCTTCGCCACCGCAGGTTTCGGGGCGCGGGGTTTGGCTGCGGGTTTCGGCCCGGTCTTTGGTGCATCTGACATGGGGGGCCTTTCGTGCCGCGCGCCGCGCGGGGTGGCGGCCGCCGGGGGTTTTTCATCCCCCGGACCCCCGCAGGATATTTGACCCAAGGCGCAGGGGCAAGGTTGCTTGTCCGCATCCGGTCGGGCAACTGTTAGGGCATGAGCCGGTTCACATCATATATGGACGCCGCCCTGATCGAGGCACAGGCCGCCGCCCTGCGCGGAGAGGTGCCGGTGGGGGCGGTGATCGTATCCCCCGCGGGTGCCATCGTGGCAAGCGAAGGCAACCGCACGCGCCAGATGTGCGACCCGACCGCCCATGCCGAGGTGCTTGCGATTCGCGCCGCCTGCGCGGCATTGGGGTCGGAACGGCTGGTGGGGCACGATCTCTATGTCACGCTGGAACCCTGCCCGATGTGTGCTGCGGCAATATCCGCAGCCCGCATCGCGCGGCTGTATTATGGCGCGGCCGATCCGAAATCGGGCGGTGTCGCGCACGGCGCACGGGTGTTCACCCACCCCCAGTGCCACCACGCACCCGAGGTGTATGACGCCATCAACGCCGCCCCGTCCGAGGCGCTGCTGAAGCAGTTCTTCGCGCAAAAGCGCGGCTAGAACCGGATCGGCTCCAGCACCTGCGGCTCGATCACGCGCACGCCCGGCAGGGCGGCGGTCAGCACGCTGGCATCCTGCGCCAAGGCACCAAAGGTGCGATAATGGCAGGGGATCACGGTCTTGAAATTGAAATAGCGCTTTGCCGCATAGGCCGCGCGGTCCATGTCCATGGTATAGACGCCCCCCGCGCAGAGGATGCCGATGTCGGGTTTGTGGTAATCCCCCATCCACTCCATATCCGCCATGATGTCGGTGTCGCCGGATACATAGATCACATGGCCTTCGCCCGCGATCATGAAACCCGCCTCGGACCCTGCATAGATCGGACCGTCCTTGGTTGCGATAGATGACGAATGGGTGGCATGCACCAGCGTCACCTTGGCCCCGTTCAGATCGACCGTGCCGCCCTTGTTGAAGCCGATGGTCTGGATGTTCTCTTTCTTTTCAAACCAGCTCATCACATCATAGATGCCGACCAGCGGGATGTGCAGTTCCTTGGCCAGGCCGACCGTGTCGGCGGAATGGTCCATATGGGCATGGGTTTGCAGGATATGCGTGGCCCCCTTAACCGCTTCGGGCTTGCGCGCGCTGGGGAAGATCGGGTTGCCAGACACCCAAGGGTCGATCAGCAGCACTGCCCCTTCGATCTCGATCCGAAAGCCGGAATGGCCGAACCATGTGATCTGCATCGCGTTCCTCCCTTGGTGGCTTCCCCCAAGCTTACGGGATTCCCGGCCAATTGCACGCCCCCCCATCCGGCCCTTTGTCCTTCCTCTTCCCGAAAATATCCCACGGGGGTGCGGGGGGTGTGAAACCCCCCGCTTCGCCGCCGCGCCCAAGGCGCAACACCACAGGCTTGCACCGCTTGGGGCCGCCCGCTAAACGGGGCCAAACGATCATCGGAGCGACCCCATGTCCATCGACATCGAGACCGCGCGGCGTGTGGCGAAACTCGCCCGCATCCGGGTTGAAGAGGCCGACCTTCCCGCCCTTGCGGGCGAGTTGTCGGGTATCCTGACCTTTATGGAACAGCTGAACGAGGTCGATGTGACCGGGATCGAGCCGATGACATCGGTCACACCGATGCGGTTGAAGCGGCGGGCGGATGTGGTGACGGACGGCAATATCCAAAGTCAGATCCTGAAGAATGCGCCCGACGCCCGTGAAGGGTTCTTTGCCGTGCCGAAGGTGGTGGAATGAACGCGAACGAACTGACCATCGCCGCCGCCCGTGACGCGCTGCGCAAGGGTGATCTGACGGCGGTCGATCTGACCATGGCCTGCCTGACGGCGATTGATGCGGGCGACGGGCTGAACGCCTTTGTCCACAAGACGCCCGATATCGCGCTGGATCAGGCGCGGGCCGCCGATGCGCGGCTGGCCGTCGGCGATGCGCCGTCGCTGTGCGGCATTCCGCTGGGGATCAAGGACCTGTTCTGCACCAAGGGTGTGCCGTCGCAGGCCGCATCGAACATCCTGAAAGGATTCCGCCCGGAATACGAGTCGACCGTCACCACCCGGCTGTTCGATGCCGGCGCGGTGATGCTGGGCAAGCTGAACATGGACGAATTCGCCATGGGCAGCTCGAACGAGACGTCGTGCTATGGCGATGTGGTCAACCCGTGGAAGGTGGATGACCGCAACTTGACCCCCGGCGGATCGTCGGGCGGGTCCGCCGCCGCCGTTGCCGCCGACCTGTGCCTTGCCGCGACCGGCACCGACACCGGCGGATCAATCCGCCAGCCTGCCGCCTTTACCGGCATCGTCGGCATCAAGCCGACCTATGGCAGGGTCAGCCGTTGGGGCATCGTCGCATTTGCCTCCAGCCTGGATCAGGCGGGGCCGATGACCAAGACCGTGCGGGATGCGGCGATCTTCCTGCAGGCGATGGCCGGGCATGACGCCAAGGACAGCACCTCGGCCGAAATCCCGGTCCCGGATTTCGAGGCGGCACTGACCGGCGACATCCGCGGCAAGGTGATCGGTATTCCGCGCGAATACCGCATGGACGGCATGCCGCCCGAGATCGAGGCGCTGTGGCAATCCGGCATCGCGATGATGAAGGACGCAGGTGCGATCATCCGCGACATCAGTCTGCCGCACACCAAATATGCGCTGCCCGCCTATTACGTCATTGCCCCGGCCGAAGCGTCCAGCAATCTGGCCCGCTATGACGGGGTGCGCTACGGCCACCGGGCCAAGCTGGCGCAGGGCGACGGCATCACCGAGATGTACGAAAAGACCCGCGCCGAAGGCTTTGGCCCCGAGGTGCAGCGCCGCGTGATGATCGGCACCTATGTGCTGTCGGCGGGGTTCTATGACGCCTATTACAACCGCGCCCGCAAGGTGCGCGCCTTGATCAAGCGCGACTTCGACCAGGTCTTTGCCGACGGCGTTGATGCGATCCTGACCCCCGCCACACCGTCCGCGGCCTTTGGTCTGGGCGAGATGTCATCGGCTGACCCGATCGAGATGTATCTGAACGACGTGTTCACGGTGACGGTCAATCTGGCCGGTCTGCCGGGCATTGCCGTGCCGGTGGGACTGGACGCCGCGGGGTTGCCGCTGGGTCTGCAACTGATCGGGCGGCCATGGGACGAGGGGGCGTTGCTAAATCACGCCTATGTGCTGGAGAAGGCCGCAGGCTTTGTGGCAAAGCCACAAAAATGGTGGTAAGGCCCTCGTTAAAAGAACATCGCCGAGGCAGAAGAATGCGTACCCCCGTCGTGATTGCTGTGGCCCTTGGTCTGGCCGCCTGCTCCACTGTCGTGCCGGAATCCGGCACAGGCGCCGGATTTCAGGACTACAACAGCTATATGCGCGAGCGCGAGGCGTCCGCGGGGCGGATGCCCGCAGGACAGCCCGTCGCACCCTTGGGGCAGGCACCGACGGGGTTTTCGACCGACATCGCCTCTGCGGCCATTGATCGCGCGACCGGGGCTACCCCGGTTGCGCCCAATCAGCCCGCCTTTTCGGGGCAGATGCCGCTTGATCCCACGCAAGGTCAGGTGATCGGCACGCAGGCGGGAACGCTGGACGCCAACCGCCCGCGCGGCAATGCCCCCACCACAATTCAGGCCGAATCGGGTGAGATGCAGCCCCGGACTGGCACCATTTCGGACGAGAATGATTTTGCCGCCGTGTCGGCCCGCGAAACCATCGAAAGCGACAAGGCACGGATCGAACGCAACCGCGCCCAATACACCGTGATCCAGCCCGAGGCGTTGCCGCAGCGGTCAGGCGAATCCGGGCCGAACATCGTTGATTACGCGCTGGCCACCCAGCACGCGCCGGGCACCAAGATGCATTCCCGGTCGTCGCTGCGCTTTACCGATCCGAACGTGGCCTGCGCGCGCTATACCTCGTCCGATCTGGCGCAAGAGGCGTTCCTGGCCAATGGTGGCCCGGAAAAGGATCGTCGCGGGCTTGACCCGGATGGCGACGGCTTTGCCTGCGCCTGGGATCCCCGCCCGTTCCGCGCCGCCCTGCAGTGACCTTTCCCGCCTCGCCCAACTATGGGGAAAGGCGGGATGGGGCGCGTCCCCGGTTGATCGTGCTGCACTACACCGCGATGGCGACTTGCGCCGCCGCGCGTGACCGCCTGTGCGACCCCGCGGCCGAGGTGTCGGCGCATTGGCTGATATCCGAGGCGGGCACGGCCGAGGCGCTGGTGCCCGAAGCGTTGCGCGCCTGGCACGCCGGGGCCGGGGCCTGGGGGGATGTGCGGGACGTCAATTCCGCGTCCATCGGGGTGGAGCTTGCCAATACCGGCGCGCAGCCCTTTCCCGAACCGCAGATGATGGCCCTGCAGGACGTGTTGGCGGGGATCATGGCGCGCTGGTCGATCCCGCCGCAGGGGGTGATTGCCCATTCCGACATGGCCCCGGACCGCAAGGGCGACCCCGGACCCCGGTTCGACTGGCGCAGGCTGGCGCTGGCGGGGCTGTCTGTCTGGCCTGACCCTGCGCAGGTTGATGTGACGGAATTTGCACCGGCGTTGCGCGCCTTTGGCTATCCTGACGCGCCACCAGATACGCTGCTGACCGCGTTCCGCCTGCGGTTTCGCCCGATGGCGCGGGGGCCGCTGGACAGGCTGGATGCGGGGATGGCGGTCGATCTGGCCCGCCGCTTTCCCTTTGGCGTTGACGCCTTGGCCCCGCGCGCGTAAGCCCGCCGTTGCGCGGATGGCTGGATGACCGCGTGCGGGCTGCAAGGTCCGTGCGAGGAAAGTCCGGGCTCCATGTAGCAAGGGTGCCGGGTAATGCCCGGCGGGGGTAACCCCAGGGAAAGCGCCACAGAGAACAGACTGCCCTGCGTGCAGGGCGATGGTGAAAAGGTGGGGTAAGAGCCCACCGCGGACCTGGTAACAGGGACGGCATGGCAAGCCCCACCCGGAGCAATGCCGAATAGGGGCCTCGCGTGGGTTCGGTCCGGTTCGCCGGAGACCACCACAGGGATGCTTCAGCCCAGAGGCCCGGGTTGGCAGCTAGATCCCGTCGGTAACGGCGGGGGCAGAGGAATGGTCATCCAAGGGGGCAACCCCCGGACAGAACCCGGCTTACAGGCCATCCGCGCAATCTGCATTCTTCTGGGGCCGCAACGGCCATGATCAGCCGCGCAGCGGGGGTTTCACACCCCCGCACCCCCGTGGGATATTTTCGGGAAGAGGAAGAGCGCACGAGAGCACTGTGGTTGTCCGTGCCGTTGGTGCGGTGTGGGGGAATTAGATCGGTCGCGCAGGTGTTTGGCTGTTGACTCTGCCCCCCGCGCGGGTAAAAGGCGGGCTTCAAGGATTTTCGCGGGGGCATTGCGTTTCCCCGATCTAGGAGAAACGACTATGGCGAAGCCGGTGACGATCAAGATCCGTCTGAATTCGACGGCGGGAACCGGGCACTTCTATGTGACCAAGAAGAACGCCCGCACCATGACCGAAAAGATGGTCGTGAAGAAGTATGACCCCGTCAAGCGCGAGCATGTGGAATACAAGGAAGGCAAGATCAAGTAAGATCGCTGCCAGTCCGTTTCGATGCAAAAGGCCGTCCCCAAGGGGCGGCCTTTTTCTTTGCCGTGTCGGTTGTGTTCGCCCGTGCGCGGACCAAACGAAAAGGGCCGGTCTTTCGACCGGCCCTTGCGAAGCGAAGGCGTTCAGATCACTCGCGGTTGCCCATGAACTGCAGCAGGAACATGAACAGGTTGATGAAGTCGAGGTACAGGCGCAACGCACCCATGATCGCCGACTTGCCCAGCCATTCCTGATCGCCATGCGCAGCGTGTTCGATGTATTCGTTCTTGATCGACTGCGTGTCATAGGCAGTCAGACCGGCAAAGATCAGAACGCCGATGACCGACACCGCAAAGGCCAGCGCGGACGAGGCCAGGAACAGGTTGACCAGCGACGCGACGATCAGACCCACAAGGCCCATCATCAGGAAGGTGCCCAGACCGCTGAGGTCTTTCTTGGTCGTGTAACCATACAGCGACAGGCTGGCGAAGGCGATCGACGTCACCAGGAAGGTCTGCGCAATCGACGCGCCTGTATAGACAGCGAAGATGAAGCTGAGCGACAGGCCCATCAGCGCGGCGTAGACGTAGAAGAACAGTTGAGCCGCCGCATAGGACAGCCGATTGATCAGCGCGCCAAAGGCAAAGACCATGATCAGCGGTGCGAACATCACCACCCATTTCAGCGGGGTGGCGAAGATGGCGTTCAGCATCGCCTCGTTCGTGCCGACCGCCCAGGCGACGCCGCCGGTGATCAGCATGCCGACGGACATCAGCCCGTAGACCTTGTTCATATGGGCGCGCAGCCCTTGGTCAATCCGGACGCCAGCGCCTACGCTGGCCGTGCGGATCGTCTGATAGTCAGCCATGGAATAGCCTCCGATTGTGTCCCTGTTGGCGGCAGCATAGCACGCTGCACAGCCGATGGATCGAATATCGGGTAGGCCACAGCGCTTTTCAAGGATTTCGGACGAAAATCGACATGTCGGATGCCGGTTTTTCGTGTCAGACGCGCCAGTTGTGCGGCACGTCCCAAACCGGGCGGGCCGCTTCATCGGCGGCATCGGCACGGGTCAGGCCGATGTCGCGCAAGGCGTGGTTGTCCAGTCGCGCCAGATGGGCCCGCTGGCGGCGCAGGTCAAGCAACGACAAAAGGCGGAACACGACGGGCGCGCGGGCGCCGGCGGTGCGGGGCAGGGCGATGCGGCGAAGCAGGGCAGACATGGCAGGGTTCCTTTTGTTCATTCCGTTCGTTGATGTGAAACAATTTTTGCATCAGCGTATGAAGGGTATTGCCAGATCGTGATGCATTCGTAAAATGAATGATTGTTCGGATGATCATCAGGAGATGTGATATGTCTCGCACCATGGACCTTACCGCGCTGCGGTCTTTCGTGGCCGTTGCCGATGCAGGCGGCGTTACCCGCGCGGCGGGGTTGCTGAACCTGACGCAATCGGCAGTGTCGATGCAATTGAAGCGGCTGGAAGATGGGCTGAACCTTGGCCTCTTCGCCCGCGCCGCCCGAAAGCTGACCCTGACGCCCGAGGGCGAGCAATTGTTGGGCTTCGCGCGCAAGATGCTGGCCCTGAACGACGAAGCGCTGTCCCGGCTGACCGGTCACACGCACGAAGGGGAACTGCGCCTTGGCGTGCCGCATGACATTGTCTATCCGGCGATCCCGGGGATATTGAAGCGTCTGGCGGCGCAGTATCCGCGGGTGCGCATCAACCTTGTGTCGTCGTTCACGCTGCTGCTGAAAGATGCCTTTGCCAAGGGCGCGTTGGATGTGATCGTCACGACCGAAGACCGCCCCGGTCCGGGGGGCGAGGAAATGTCATCCCGCGATCTGATCTGGATCGGTGCGGCGGACGGGCAGGCGTGGCAAAAGCTGCCGTTGCGGTTGGGGTTCAAGGACAGTTGCATCTTCCGTCCCCAAGCGCTGGCCGCACTGGATGCCGCCGGTATCCCGTGGGAAATGGCCATCGAAAGCGAGAACGAGCAGGCGATCGAGGCGACGGTTGCCGCCGACCTTGCCGTGTCGGCCCGTCTGCGGGATGCGATGCCACCGGGAACGGTGCCGATCGAATCGCGCAACGCCTTGCCCGCATTGGGGCAGGTGCGGATCTGCATGTACGCCGCCCCCACCCTGAAGGGCGAGGCGGCGCAGATGCTGATGCAGGAGTTGCGGACCGCCTACTGCTGCTGAACCCGGATCACCACCTTGCCCGTCGCCTTGCGGCTGCGCATCAGGTCCAACCCTTTGGGCAAATCCTCGAACGGCAGGATGTGGCTGATGTGGGGGCACAGTCCCCCGGCTCTGTACCAGGCAAACAGCGTGGCCATGCTGTCGGTCAGCACCTTTGGGGCAAAGGCCGCATAGCCGCCCCACCACAGGCCGATGACGGTCAGGTTCTTGACCAAAAGCAGGTTTGCAGGCACCTGCGGCACCTGACCCGAGGCAAAACCGATGCACAACAGCCGCCCCTCGGGCCGGGTCGCGCGCAGGGCCGCATCAAAGGCCGGGCCACCGACGGGGTCATAGACAACATCGACGCCCCCCAGCGCCTTGAGCGTGGCCTTCAGGTCGGGGGTGTCGCTGTCAATCACCACATCCGCGCCCGCCGCCCGCGCAATGTCCAGCTTGTCAGTTCCGCGTGCGCAAGCGATCACGCGCGCGCCCATCCGCTTGCCGATTTCGACGGCGGTCAGACCCACGCCCCCGGCGGCGCCCAGTACCAGCAACGTCTCGTTCTTTTGCAGGCGGGCCTTGTGATCCAGTGCAAGGTGGCTGGTGCCGTAGGCGATCTGGAAGGCGGCGGCGTGGTCAAATCCCATGTCATCGGGCAGGGGGATCAAAGTTGCGGCGGGAAAGCATCCGGCCTGCGCCAGACCGCCCGTCCCGGCATAGCAGGCAACCCGCGTTCCAATTGCGGGACCGATGGTGTCAGGCCCCAGCGCATCAACCGTTCCCGCCAATTCAAGGCCGGGCACAAAGGGCAAGGCCGGCTTTGTCTGATAATGACCGTCCGCCATCAGCAGGTCGGCAAAGTTCAACCCGCAGGCGGCGATCTTTACCCGTGCTTCACCCTTTCCGGGTTCTGGCAGCGGCAGATCGCGCAATACGGCGGGTGTTCCCAAGGCCTCGATCATCCAAGCGCGCATCGCTGTCTTTCCCCCATAGCGTGTTTGGAACCGATGTAACGACCGGCGAAGCGCAGCGACAGCCCAATTTTGGTCGCATTTCGCAAAGCGCAGCGCAAAAAAGTTGCAAATTGCATTGCAAAATGCCTTACTCGCATAGGGAGAGCGGGGTCCGCCCTTGGCCCGTCTGGGGTGACTACCTACTTTCGGATGGCAACTTAGGTTAACCTATCCGATCCGACATATCTAAAAAGACAGGTTTTGACGGTCGGGCAAGAATTTTCAGAGATTTTCGTTCTGATAGCAAATTTGGCACGAAAATTGCTTGTAATCTGATAACGGACAGGAAGAAAAAACGGAGAGATTTGATGAAGCACCCGGTTGACGCCCATGTTGGAAAACGCATTCGCCACCGCCGCTGGATGGTGGGCATGACCCAGCAGCAGCTTGCCGACAAGGTGGGGATCAAGTTCCAGCAAATCCAGAAATACGAAACCGGCATGAACCGCGTCAGCGCATCGCGCCTGTGGGACATTTCGGACGCGCTGGGTGTCACCATTGGCTTTTTCTTCGAAGGGCTGGATGACGCGCGCGAAGCGGCCCGCGCCACCACCCAAGGCGACATCATGGCCGACAAAGAGGCGCTGGAACTGGTGCGGTCGTACTACGCCATTCCCGAAGCGCAGCGCCGCCGGTTGTTCGACCTTGCCCGCGTTCTAAGCGACGCCGCCTGACCACCTGCTTGACCCGGTTCCCTTCTGCGGTTAGCGCCGGGGGGAACAGGGGTGACCGGGGGCCAAGATGACGTCACTGAACGCAGCACAGATCGCCGATATCCTCGACACGGCCGCCGAACTGGCCGACGCCGCGCGCGTGGCGACCTTGCTGCATTTCCGCAGCGATGGCCTGACCGCCGACACCAAGGAAACCGAACGCTTTGATCCGGTGACCGTCGCCGACAAGCTGTCCGAGGAACGGATGCGCGCAATTCTGGCGCGACGCCGCCCCGACGACGGTATCCTGGGCGAAGAGTTTGCCCCTGTCACCGGCACGTCCGGTCTGACATGGGTGCTGGACCCGATCGACGGCACGCGCGGATATCTGTCGGGCACGCCGACCTGGGGGGTGCTGATATCTGTCCGGGATGCGACCGGCCCGATCTATGGCCTGATCGACCAACCCTATATCCGCGAGCGGTTCGAAGGCGGACTTGGCCGCGCTTTGGTGACGGGTCCGATGGGCACCAAACCCCTGCGCTGCCGCCCGGCGCGCCCATTGTCCGACGCGATCCTGATGACCACCTTTCCCGAAGTCGGCACGCCGGAGGAAGGGGCAGCGTTTCTCCGCGTCGCCCCCAAGGCGCGTCTGGTGCGCTACGGCACCGATTGTTACGCCTATGCGCTGATCGCGGCGGGCCAGATCGATCTGGTGATCGAGGCGGGACTTCAGGCCTATGACGTGCAGGCCCCCATCGCGGTGATCGAAGCCGCGGGTGGCATTGTCACCGACTGGGACGGGAACCCCTGCCCGGACGGCGGGCGGATTCTGGCCGCAGCGAACACGCATATCCACGCCGAGGCGTTGGCCCTGCTGCGCGGGTGATCATTCGGCCGCTTCGGGTTTCGGGCGCGCCTCGTCCAACTCTTCGATCAGGGCGGTTTCCAGATCGCGATCCAGTTGCTTGGCGCGTTCGATATAGGCCTCGTTCAGGTGGATGGGCTGCCCCGGTATCCACAATTCGGCCAGATCGCGCATCGCCCCGCGATCCACCTTGAAATAGGTCTGGCTGAGTTTCGCCGCCTCGTATTCGGTGAACCCCATGTTTTCGAGGACATATCGCCCCGCCCGGACAGAGCTGTCAAAGGTTTCGCGCACGATGTCATCGGCCCCGGCTTTGAACAGTTCATACACATGCACCCGGTCACGGGCACGGGCGACGATATGCAACTCTGGCCGCTGCTTGCGCGCATAGGCGACGATCTTGGTGGCATTGTCGCGGTCATCGACGGCCACAACCAGCACCTCGGCCTGCGCCAGACCGGCGGCTTCCAGCAATTCCGGCCGCGACGGATCGCCAAAGAACCCTTTGACGCCAAAGCGGCGCATGGTTTCGATCGTGGCCATGTCGGCATCCAGCACCACGGTGGAAAGACCGCTCATCCTGATCAGCCGGTTGACAACCTGCCCGAACCGGCCGATGCCCGCGATGATCACACGGCCTTTTTCGTTGATGTCGTCGGGGGCCTGCTCCGGCGCGCGGGCGCGCAGCAGCCGTGCCAGACGGTCATAGCCTATGAACAGCGCGGGCGTCAGCAGCATCGACAGGCTGATCACCAGCAGCGTCAACTGGCCCTGATCGCCACCAAAAATCCCTTGCTGGCGCGCGAAACTGACCAGCACAAAGCCGAACTCGCCCGCCTGCGCCAGACCCAGCGTGAACAGCCACCGATCCTTGCCCCGGATGCGGAACAGAAACGTCAGCGCCAGCAGGACCGCGGCCTTGATCGCAATCAGCCCCAGCGTCAGGCCCAGCACCATGAAGGGCCGCTCGACCAGCGTCAGGGTGTCGATGCCGACACCGACGGTCATGAAGAACAGGCCCAGCAGAATGCCCTTGAAGGGTTTGATATCCGCCTCGATCTGATGCCGGAATTCCGAGTTGGCCAGCACGACCCCCGCCACGAAGGTGCCAAGTGCTGGCGAAAGGCCGACCAGCATCATCAGGAAGGCAATCCCCAACACCATCAGCAGCGAAATGAACGTGGACATTTCCGGCAGGCGCGAGGCGTGGACAAAGCGGAACACCGGGCGGCTTAGAAAGTGGCCGCCCAGCACGATGCCCGCCACGATGGCCAGCGTCAGCCCCGTCACCGCCCAGTTCGGCAATTGTTCAACCAGCGTCAACAACGGTTCTGCCGCGCCTTCGACAGCGTGATCAGTGGTGGCGGTGGGGTCGGTCACACCAAACTGCGCCGCTTCGGGCAGCAGGGATTGCACGGCCAGAAGCGGGATCAGCGCCAGCATCGGCACGACAGCGATATCCTGCGTCAGAAGCACCGAAAACGCGCTGCGCCCGCCTTGGGTGCGCATCAGGTTCTTTTCCGCCAGCGTTTGCAGCACGATGGCTGTGGATGACAGCGACAGCACCATCCCCAGCGTCAGCGCGACCTGCCAGGGCAGGCCCATCACCCAGATTGCCCCGCCTGCCAGTGCCAGTGTCGTCACCGCCACCTGAAGACCGCCCAGCCCCAGCAGCTTGTGCCGCATGTCCCACAGGGTGCGCGGCTCCAGCTCCAGCCCGATCAGGAACAGCATCAGAACCACGCCGAATTCGGCAAAGTGCTGCAAATCCGCCGTCTCGGCCCCAGCAAGGCCCAGACCCGGACCGACAAGAATACCCGCCGCCAGATAGCCCAGCACCGACCCCAACCCCAGTCGCACCGACAGCGGCACCACCAGAACGGCGGCGCCCAGATAGATGCTGGCCTGAAGCAGGAAACTTTCCATCACGGCCCTTTCAGCCCGGCAGGGATCAGCCTGCTAATCTGCATGGTGACGATGTCAGAAGTAAAACAGCTTTTGCGTCCTGCGCAACCGGCGGTTCAGGCAAAACACACTTGCGAAAAGATCAGCCGCGCGGCAGCGCCAGCACGACCATGCGACCGCGCTTTTCATAGCTGAGTTCGGTGGCCGATATGCCCGCGACCTTGCCGCCATCCAGCCGGTCGCCGGGGCGAACCTTGACGTAGCGGCCATTGGCCTGTCGGACCAAGGCATAGCGTTCGGACTGCGTGCCGTAAACGCCGATCAGGTTGAGCTTTGACAGGTTGATCGCATTCGCGACCGTGGCCTGCTTGGCGACATTGGCTCGGGTCGGGATTGCAGGCGCAGCAGAGGCTTGTGTCAGTTCCGGCTCGTTTTCAGGGGCCACCTCGGTGGTCTGCTGCGCCTCAGGCTCTGGCTCTGGCTGGCGGACGGCGGCGGCAACCGCCGCCTCGACCGCGCGGGCCATGTCGGCGGGGCGGGCAGCGGGGCGGCGCGATACTTCAATCGCATATTTCGTCGCCTCGCCCTGAAGGGCAATCAATGGCGCTGCAAGGCTGGCGGTCTGCACCCCTGCCTTGCTGGCCGACGGTTCGGCGGCGGCAGCGGCGGTGACGGCACCGGGGCGGCGCAGGGGGCGAACATCGGCAAAGCGGCTGTCCACCGCTGGCGCGACTGACGCGTCATCCTCTGCCCTTGCGGGATCAGCGGCCGGGTCCGTTGCCGGGGCCAGCCCTGCGGGGCGGGCCTGGGGCCGCGCGCCCGCAAGTGCGGGGTCGGACGGGAAGGGGGCGGCATCAACCGGGGCCCCGTCGACGGGCAGGGCGGGGGCAGGCGGCGCGGCAACGGCAGGCGCCAGACCGGCGGGACGCTGCGGCGGGGTCAGCGGCGGGGTGCCCGCAACAAGAAGAACGCCCTCGGGCGTGATGATCCCGTCGGGCGTCGGACGGATGAGGCCGTCTGCGTCAAACTGATACACCGTGCCAAAGGGCGGCGGGGGCAGGGGGGCGGCGGGCTGCGGATCGCCGCGCGCCTCGGGCACAGGCAGGGCAAGGGCGTCCACCGATGCGGGTGGCATATCCGTGCTGGCCAGAAAAATCTCGTCCTGCGGTTCGGTCACAGGGGTGGCCGGGGCAGGGTTCGCGACCACCTGTTCGGACGGCGCGGGGTCAGGCGCTGCGGCGACAACGGGGTCGGCTTCGGCTGCGGGAAGGACGGGGTCGGCATCCACCGGATCGGGCACGTCGATGGCGGCGACGTCGTCGGACGCCTGCATGTCGGCCAACATTTCGTCATCCGGGGCAGGCACGTCTGCCGACACCTCGGTGTCATTCACCAAGGGCGCGACGCTTTCGGTGTTGGACGACAGGTAGAACGACGACAGGGCCGCCGCGATGGCCAGCATCAGCAGCAAAAGCCCCGTCAGGATCAGCCCCAGATAGCGCGGCTTGCCCCGTTGCGGAACCGGGCGGCTGCCAAAGACGTTCCCTGCGGGACCGCCTGCAGGCTTGCCCGACCGCATCGCCGGTTTGGGCGACAGGGATGCGGCAACGGCGGCGTCAGGCCGCGCCATTCCGCCGGACGCCTGTCCGACCGGCAGCATCGGCACCGGCTTTTTCTTTTTGCCGCCGGGAATGGTGGTCGAGGTGACCAAACCCCCGAAACTGCGCTTTTCGCCGGGGCTGTTCATGTCGCGCCCTTGGGTCGGCGTAGGCGGGCGCGCACCGGGGGTTTCGTATCCCAGCTTTGGCGCAGGGCGCGCGGCGACGGGCCGCTCTGCCCCGGTTTTCAGCGCCGGGATCGGATCGGACAGGGCGGCCTTGCTGGCCCCGCCGATGGCACGGGGGGGGGCATCGCCCGACCGGCGGCTGGCAAAGGCCATCAGGATGGGACCGGACGGCATCGGTGGCAGATCATCGTCCGGCAGGCCGGGTTCCGTCACACCCAAGGATCGCGCTTGCGGTTCGGCAACAGGCAGGTCGTCGGGCACGTCAATGGCCATCGGTGCCTCGTCCGCGACAAGGGTCGCGGGGGACGTTTGCACCGTCAGCGGTGGCGGGGCATAGGAAAACACCGGCGGCTCGATCGGATCATAGGCAGGCACGTCGACGGGGTCGGGCATCGGATCGGGCATCGGGTCGGGTGCCGGGATCGGCATCGGTTCCGGGGTCGTGTCCGGCTCGGGTTCGTCAAGCGGGATGCCGACGGGTTCGGGCGTGTGAAGCGGAATTTCCGTCGGTTCCGGAAATGGGATATTCTCCGGCTCTGGCTGATACTCGGGTGCCGGTTCCGGCGTGACATCCGGCTTTGGTTCCGTTTCCGGCACGGGTTCCGGCAGCGGCGCGGGTTCAGGTTCCGGCTGCGGTTCAGGTTCCGGCTGGGGGTCCGGTTCCGGCTGCGGTTCAGGTTCCACCGTTTCCGCCACGGCCTGCACGGGTGCATTCGGCAGACGGACAGGGTCCGCGTCGCGGTCCACCTTTTCGCCGTCAGCCAGTGCGGCCGCCGCATGGGCGGTGGGACCGAACCACGGCTCGCCCTTAAAGGCACCGTCATCGGGAATTGCGACAAAGGACAGCGGGTTCAGCCCGTGCTGAACGGCGAACGCCTCGGCCTCGGCCAAAGTCTCTTTGGCGACGACGGCCACCAGCACGCTGCGACCCTTGCCCGAATGATCGAACACAAGGTCATCAACGTCATAGGGCGTGCGCCCTTCAAGGGCGGCGCGGATCTGATCGCGGCGGCTGTCGGCATCCGGTCCGGGGGCGTCCACCTCGGTGTACAGGATTTGCGAATTGGGAATCACGATCTTGGTCGAGACGCCTTTTGGCGACGCCTCCATCGCGGCCAGACGCATGGCGTCCACCGCACTGTCCAGATCGGGGGTGTCAAAGGCGGTGGCGCCCACCTCGTGCCAGCCCCGCTTGGTGCGGTGCAGCAAGGTTATGCCATCGTCCGTCAGGTTCAGGGCAAAACTTGGTTTCATTGCGCGGGTCTAGCACATGATCCGGCAAGGCGGGAATGCGCTCCGGACGCATTATGCCCTCCTACAGCAGCTTTTTGCCGAATGAAAGAAAAAGACCCAAGGATTGTCTTGCGGGCTGCGTCTGACAGGAAGAACAGTCACCTATCCCATCAGGAGGTTTCCCCATGCGTATGATTTCAACCCTTTGTCTTGGCGTTGCCTTGTCGATGCCCGTTGCCTTTGCCGCCATGGCCGAGGATCAGGCGTCCACAATCACCGTGACAGGCGAGGGCGTGTCGGAATCCGCCCCCGACATCGCCACCATTTCCATCGGTGTCACCACCCAAGGCACCACAGCCGCCGAGGCGATGGATGCCAACAGCGCCGCCTTGCAGGCCGTGCTGGACCGCTTGCGCGCCGCCGGGATCGAAGCGCGCGATCTGCAAACGTCGAACCTGTCGCTGAACCCGAACTGGCAGGGCTATGACAACGGCGATCCGCCAAAGATAACGGGCTATGTCGCGGCCAACATCCTGAACGTCCGTGTGCGCAAGCTGGACGGATTGGGCGAGGTGCTGGATGCGGTTGTGACCGATGGTGCGAACACACTGAACGGGATCACGTTTGGCCTTGCCGATCCGCGCCCCGCGATGGACGCGGCCCGGACCGAAGCGGTTCAGGACGCGCGCGCGCGTGCGACGCTGCTGGTCGGCGCTGCGGGGGCACAGCTTGGCCGGGTGATCAGCATCACCGAAGGCGGCGGTTACGCGCCCCCGCAACCGATGTACCGGATGGAGGCGGACGCCGCCGCGTCCGTTCCCGTGGCAGGGGGCGAGGTGGGGGTGACCGCCAATGTGACGATGGTGTTTGAAATCACCCAGGACTGACCCCGCATCGTCGGGCGTTCCCTGCGGTTCGCGCAAGGAACGCCCAAAGCCTCAGGCGGTTGCCGCCGCCAGCGCCTGATCCAGATCGGCGATGATGTCGGCCACATCCTCGATCCCGATGGACAGGCGCACCACGTTCGGCCCGGCCCCGGCGGCGATTTGCTGCGCCTCGGACAGTTGGCGGTGGGTGGTGGATGCCGAATGGATCACCAGCGACCGGGTATCGCCAAGGTTCGCGACATGGCTGAACAGCTTCAGGTTATCGACCAGCTTGACACAGGCCTCGTACCCACCCTTGACGGCGAATGTGAACAGCCCGCCCGCGCCTTTCGGGCAGATGCGCGCCACGCGGTCATTGTAGGGCGACGATTTCAGCCCGGCATAGGTGACAGCCTCGACCCGCGGATCACGTTCCAGCCATTCGGCCACCTTCATCGCGTTTTCGACATGGCGTTCCATGCGCAGCGACAGGGTTTCGATCCCCATCAGCGTGTAATGCGCGCCTTGCGGGTTCATCGTCATGCCCAGATCCCGCAGGCCAACGGCGATGGAGTGGAAGGTGAACGCCATTCCCCCAAGTGCCGCATGGAACGTCAGCCCGTGATAGGCGGGTTCGGGTTCGGACAGCGACGGGAACTTGCCCGACGCCGACCAGTCGAACTTGCCCGAATCCACCACGACCCCGCCGGTAACGGTGCCGTTCCCGGTCAGGTATTTCGTGGCCGAATGAACGACCAGCGTCGCGCCATGTTCAATCGGGCGGCACAGGTAGGGGGTGGCAGATGTGTTGTCCACGATCAGCGGCAGTCCGACCTTGTCGGCGACACCCGCCACCGCATCCAGATCGGTGATGTATCCGCCGGGGTTGGCGATGCTTTCACAGAAGATCGCGCGGGTGTTGTCGTCACACGCCGCCTCTAGCGCTGCAAGATCGTCGAAATCGACGAACTTGGCCGACCAGCCAAATTTGCGAATGGTGTTGGAAAACTGCTGGATCGTGCCGCCATAAAGTCGGGTGGACGCCACCACATTGCACCCCGGCCCCATCAGCGGAAACAGCGCCATGATCTGGGCCGCATGGCCGGATGAACAGCAGATCGCCCCGGCCCCGCCTTCCAGCGCACAGACCCGGTTGGCCAGTGCCGAAACGGTCGGGTTGGTCAGGCGCGAGTAAATATACCCCACCTCTTGCAGGTTGAACAATTTCGCCGCGTGGTCGGCATCGCGGAACACATAGGCCGTGGTCTGGTAGATCGGCACCTGCCGCGCGCCCGTCGCCGGATCGGGGGCGGTGCCCGCATGGATTTGCAGCGTGTCAAAGCCGAGTGTGCGTTCGTCGGTCATGTCGTCCCTCCCAGGGTTTGATTGCGGGCAAGCCTAGGGGAAGGGCGGCGGGCTGTGAAGGGGGCGGCAGCGTTCAGGCGCGGTCGTCCTTGGGAGATCCCATCACGACAAAGGTGGTGATCGCATGGACCTGCGGCAGCACGCCCAACACCTCGGTGTGGAAATGCTTGTAGGCGGCAAGGTCCGCCGTTTCCACACGCAGCAGGTATTCCACCGTTCCGGTGATGTTGTGACACTCGCGCACCGCAGGCGCGCGGGCGATGGCACGTTCAAACGCCTCATGCGCGGATTTGGTGTGGGCGTTCAGCGCGACCGTCACATAGGCCAGAAAGCCGATGCCCATCTTGCCGGGGTCCAGCACGGCGCGGTAGCCAGTGATGACCCCCGCCCGTTCCAGCTCCTGCACCCGGCGCAGACAGGCCGATGGCGACAGCCCCACCCGGTCGGCCAGATCAAGGTTGCTGATCCGCCCGTCCTTGGTCAGAATTCGGATAATTCTTGCGTTGATATCGTCTATCTTCGTCATTTGTTGCAAAGACTGCCGGTTTTGGAACAATTTTGCAATCCGTGTCGGCGATTTTCAGCAATGCTGCGACCATGACCCATGATGCGCTGCTGTCCCTGATCGCTTTTGCCTTTGTCACCTCGGTCACGCCGGGGCCCAATAATCTGATGCTGATGGCATCGGGGGCAAATTTCGGCTTTCGCCTGACGGTCCCGCATATGCTGGGCATCAGTCTGGGCCATGCGCTGATGGTGTTTCTGGTCGGCGTTGGCGTGGCGGGGATATTCTTGACAATTCCGCCGCTGGGGCTCGCGCTGAAGGTCGCAAGTGCCGCCTACATGCTGTGGCTTGCGTGGAAGATCGCCCATGCCAGCGCCCCGAAAGAAGGGGCCGCAAAGGGCCAGCCGATGACATTCCTTCAAGCGGCGGCGTTTCAATGGGTCAACCCAAAGGCATGGGCAATGGCCCTGACCGCGACATCGGTCTATCTGCCGGACCGCAGCCTGACGGCCCTTGCCTTGGTTGCGGTTGTCTTTGCCAGCGTCAACCTGCCATCGGTCAGCGTCTGGACCGCCATCGGGCAGGAGTTGCGCCGCATCCTGACCAACCCCACCCGCCTGACCGTGTTCAACTGGACCATGGCAGTGCTGTTGGTGGCATCCTTGTGGCCGGTGTTGCAGATGTGAACGCAAACGGACGCGGCTGGATCACAGCCGCGTCCGCTTTTTTACTGTGGGTCAGACCAAATCAAAGCGGTCCGCGTTCATCACCTTGGTCCAGGCGGCGACGAAATCGCGCACGAATGCGCCTTCGTTGCCGTTGCAGGCATAAACTTCGGCCAGCGCGCGCAGTTGCGAGTTTGATCCGAAGATCAGATCGACCCGGGTTCCCGTCCACTTCAGCGCACCCGTCGCCCGGTCGCGCCCTTCGAACACCAAAGCGTTGTCCGACGCCGCTGCCCAGGCCGTGCCCATGTCCAGCAGGTTGACGAAAAAGTCGGTCGTCAACGCACCCGGACGCTTGGTGAACACGCCATGCTGCGATTGGGCGGTGTTGGCATCCAGCACCCGCAGACCGCCGACAAGCACGGTCATTTCCGGGGCTGACAGGGTCAGAAGCTGCGCGCGGTCCACCAGCAACTCTTCGGCGGACACGGTGTAGTCGGCCTTCATGTAGTTGCGGAAACCGTCCGCCTCTGGCTCCATCACGGCAAAGCTTTCGACATCGGTCTGGTCTTGCGTGGCGTCGGTGCGGCCGGGGGTAAAGGGCACCTGCACGTCATGGCCTGCGTTTTTTGCCGCCTGTTCCACTGCAGCGCTGCCCGCCAGCACGATCAGATCGGCCATCGACACCCGTTTGGTGCCCGACTGCGCCGCGTTGAACGCCTGCTGGATGCCGTCCAGCGTGGCCAGGACGCTTGCCAGTTGCGCAGGTTGGTTCACCGCCCAGTCCTTTTGCGGCGCAAGGCGGATGCGCGCGCCATTGGCCCCGCCCCGCTTGTCCGACCCACGGAAGGTCGAGGCCGATGCCCAGGCCGCCGACACCAGATGCGGGATCGACAGGCCCGACGTCAGGATACGCGATTTCAGCGCCGCGATGTCCTGCGCGTCGATCAGGTCGTGATCGCGCGCCGGAACGGGATCCTGCCAGATCAGGTCTTCTGCCGGGACATCCGCCCCCAGATACAGCGCCTTTGGCCCCATGTCGCGGTGGGTCAGCTTGAACCAGGCCAGAGCAAAAGCCTTGGCGAATTCGTCCGGGTTCTGGTGGAACCGGCGCGAGATCGGGCCATAGATCGGGTCGAACCGCATCGCAAGGTCGGCAGTCGTCATCATCGGCGCATGGGTGATCGACGGATCATGTGCATCGGGGATCATGTTTTCCGGTGCCACGTTCATCGCGCGCCACTGGCTTGCGCCTGCCGGGCTTTTCACCAATTCCCATTCATGGCCGAACAGCGTGTCGAAATAGCCGTTGTCCCATGTCGTCGGGTTCGGCTTCCACGCGCCTTCGATGCCGCTGGTAATGGTGTGGATACCCTTGCCAGAGCCAAAGACGTTCTTCCAGCCAAGGCCCTGCTCTTCGATGCTTGCGCCTTCGGGGGAAGGGCCAACAAGGGCCGCGTCGCCCGCGCCATGGGTTTTGCCAAAGGTGTGGCCGCCCGCCACAAGGGCGACGGTTTCTTCGTCGTTCATCGCCATGCGGGCAAAGGTTTCACGGATGTCACGGCCCGATGCGACCGGGTCCGGGTTGCCGTTCGGCCCTTCCGGGTTGACGTAGATCAGGCCCATTTGCACGGCAGCCAGTGGGTTTTCAAGCTGACGCTCGCCCGTATAGCGCGTATCGCCCAGCCAGGTGTCTTCGTTGCCCCAGTAGATGTCTTCTTCCGGCTCCCAGACATCGGCGCGCCCGCCGCCGAAACCGAACGTCTTGAAGCCCATCGAATCAAGCGCGACGTTGCCCGCCAGGATCATCAGGTCGGCCCAGGAAATGGCGTTGCCGTATTTCTGCTTGATCGGCCACAGCAGGCGGCGTGCCTTGTCGAGGTTGCCGTTGTCGGGCCAGCTGTTCAGCGGGGCAAAGCGCTGTGTGCCCGACCCCGCCCCCCCGCGTCCGTCGCCGGTGCGATAGGTGCCTGCGCTGTGCCACGCCATGCGGATGAACAGCGGCCCGTAATGGCCCCAATCGGCCGGCCACCAGTCCTGCGAATCGGTCATCAGCGCGGTCAGGTCTTGCTTCAGCGCCTCAAGATCCAGTTTCTTGAATTCTTCGGCATAGTTGAAGGCCGGACCCATCGGGTTCGACGCGGGCGCATTCTGGTGCAGGATACGCAGGTTCAACTGGTTCGGCCACCAGTCCCGGTTGGACCGCGCGGCAAAAGTCGTGTTGCGGGCCGCCCCATGCATCACCGGGCATTTGCCCGCGCCGACATTGTTTCCGTCCATCTGTCATCTCCGATTCTGTCTGCGTTGCCGAATGACCGCGTGGTGCGGCCCCTCGCGCGTGGTCCATGGCCCGGGCTTATAGTGCGTCGCGCTGTGTTGCGCTGGGTCTATCAAATTCCGCTTATTAGTTTAAGTGGTATTTGCTGATTGCGACTATAAGGTATGCTTATGATCAACTTGACCTTCAAACAGCTTCGCTACGTCGAGGCCTTGGCCCGCCACGGCCATTTCGGACGTGCGGCGGAAACCTGCGCCATCTCGCAGCCCGCGCTGTCAATGCAGATCCGCGAGTTGGAGGATGCGCTGGGCACCGACCTGTTCGAACGCGGCGCGCGTCAGGTGCGGCTGACCAACTTTGGCGAGGAATTCGCCCTGCGCGCCCGCGAAATCCTGCGGTCCGTGGACGAGTTGACCGACCTTGCCCGCGCCTCGCAGGACCGGCTGGTGGGGCGGTTGCGGATCGGAGTCATTCCGACCATCGCGCCCTATCTGCTGCCGACGATCATCGGCAACCTGACGCAGATGAACGCCAGCCTTGAAATCCATGTGCGCGAAACCGTGACGCCCAAACTGTTGCAGGAACTGGCTGAAGGGCGGCTCGATACCGCCATCGTGGCCCTGCCGGTGTCTGAACCATCGCTGACCGAAGTCGCGCTGTTTGCTGAAGATTTCGTGCTGGTTCGCCCCGGTGAAGATGCGACAAAGCCCGTTCCGGGGCCCGAGATGCTGCGCGAGATGCGGTTGCTGCTGCTGGAAGAAGGCCACTGTTTCCGCGATCAGGCGCTGTCGTTCTGCAATATGCAGACGTCTCTACCGCGCGAGGTGTTGGCGGGCAGTTCGCTGACCACGCTGGTGCAGATGGTGGGGGCAGGGATCGGTGTGACGCTGATCCCGGAAATGGCCGTCGCGGTGGAAACGCAATCCGCGGCGGTGTCGATTGCGCGCTTTGGCGGAACTCAGCCGTCGCGCACCATCGGCATGGTCTGGCGCAAGACCAGCCCTCTGGCCAAGCAACTGATGCAGATCGCGGATGTCGTGCGCCATTCGGCCGAAACCTTGCGTGCGCGGACGAAGCACATCTAGCGTTCCCAAAGACCTGCGCGCTTGATGGTATTTCGGATCACCCGTTCGTGCCGTGGCAGGGCGGCGCGGTCGAACAGGGCGCGCACCTGCTGACCCTTGCCCTGATAGATCATGCGCTTGAACACCGGGTAATTCCGCAGCACTCGCTTGACTGCCTTGGGTGCGGTGATCTCTTCCAGCACCTGAACCACGCGGTCGCTTTCCCGCGCATAAAGCAGCGGCAACGTGCGCCAGTGGCAGGTGACATCCCCATCCAGTCCCGCCAACCCCGGCCCCGGTCGCCCGCCACCCAGCGCATGGATGACCAAGGGCAGGGCGATCTGATCCAGCCAGGGGTCCATCGTCTGACACACCAGTTCTGGTGGGGGGGTGTCGCGGATGGTTCTGGCAAAGCGCGCGAACAGTTCGCCAAAGCGCTGCGGGCTTTGGTGCAAGAACCAGCCCGCGTTGAAATAGAGATAGCGCCGCCAATGTTCATCGGGCTGCGTCAGATCAAGACTGGATGCAAAATCCAGCCCGAACAGATCATACAGCGATTTCCAGATTGCCCCGAACCCCGGCCCATAGAGTTCCTGCGTGGGCCACGTTCCTTCACGCCGCATCGACGCGGCTGGACGGGCAAAATCGATGTCCAGATCGGACAAGGGACCTGTCACCAGCGTGTCGGTGTCCAGAAACAGGAACGGCGCGTCGGGCAGCGCCGCCAGCGCCTCGATCTTGTTGCCATAGGGGTAGGACGCGCCGAACATGCGCGACTGGAATGGCAGGATCGTTGCCCCAAGATCGGCCAGCAGCGCCAGCGTGTCAGGGTCGGTGATGCGCGGATCGTCCGGCCACAACGGCCCGGGCTGTGGCACGGCAATAAACAGCTTGCCCACAAATCCCGGATTGGTCGCGCGCAGCGATGCCGCCAGCAACACCGCCTCGTATTGCAGGCGACCGGACTGGCCGATGGCAAGAATGTTGAAATCGGTCATCAGGGCACTGTGTTACGGTCAATACCGGGCATCTACGCAGGCCAGCCGGCGGAATGCCAGTGCAGAATGCCCCGTCACCCGCCGGGCGAAAATCGCAAGCTCAGGCAGGACATGCCGCCGTCCAGCTTTGCACATTCGGAATTGCCGATTTCCTGCACCCGGTAGCCTGCCGCCCGCAGCCGGTCGCGCGTGGCGGGAAAGCCTGCCGCCATGATCACCAGATCGTTGAAACGGATCGCGTTCGCCGCCGCCTCTTCGCCCTCGGCGGTGTGGATGATGCGGTAGCCGTCAAAACAGCCGGATGCAGCAAGGCGCGGGGTGGCAAGGATGGTGTCGCCGTCCAGCAGCGAACAATCGGTCTTGAAGTGCAGCACACCGGGCGGGGTGAATACCTCGCGCAGCGTATGGCCCCAATCGGAGACGATTGAACGAAAGGCCGCGATCCCGGTCGCATCGGTGCGGGCGGACCGGCCCACCAGAACCTCTTGCCCGGTCACCAGAATGTCGCCGCCTTCGATGTGACCATCGGTGATGGTCGCCACGCGGTCATAAAGGGCGGCCAGATGCGGGGCCATCTCTGCCGCCTCGCCCAGACGCGATGGGGCGCCGGGGTGCATGATGATCGCCCCCTGCGGCAGGCACAGGGCGGTGTCTTCGACAAAGACGGAATCAGGATAGGCATCCAATGCGTCCAGTTCGATCACCACAGCCCCGGTTGACCGCAGCGCTGCGATGTAGTCGGCGTGATGCGCCTGCATCCGCGCCAGATCGGGGGTGCCGGTATCGACGGCGCGCAGGCCATCGGTGATGGATGCGGCGGGCCGCCGCGTGATCGCATGGGTAAAGCGGAAACTTGCGTCGGACATCGTCACCTTCCTGCCAAAAAGGAATGGTGGGCGACCCTGGAATCGAACCAGGCGTGGGTCTCCCCGGCGGAGTTACAGTCCGCTGCCGCACCTTGCAGCTCGTCGCCCGACGCTGGCGGGGGAATATCGGAGGGCATGGGGGGCGTCAAGGCGCAAAAGCGGGGGATTTCAGCTTGCGTGTCGGGGCTGCCCAAGGGCATGGTCCGGGGCCAGAAAAAGCGGAGTGTCAGGCGATGACGGGAACCAAGAAACCGACGTGGATCGTCGACAAGGAACGCAACCGCCGGGCCGAGGCGAAAGAAACCGTCTGGCTGTTCGGCCTGCATGCAGTGCGCGATGCCCTGATGAATCCCGCCCGCGAAAAGCTGCGGTTGGTGCTGACCAAGAACGCGCTGGACAAGCTGGAGCAGGCAGTCGCCGCATCCGGGATGGAACCCGAGGTCGTCGATCCGCGCCGGTTTGATGTGCCCATCGACGAAGGGTCGGTGCATCAGGGTGCCGCCATGGAAGTGCGCCCCTTGAACTGGGGCAAGCTGGACGAGGTGTGCATTTCCGGTGCCGGTGCGCCGCTGGTGGTGCTGCTCGACCGCGTGACCGACCCCCACAATGTCGGTGCCGTCCTGCGGTCGGCCGAAGTGTTCGGTGCCCGCGCCGTGATCGCGCCGCGCCACCATTCCGCCCCCGAAACCGGCGCGCTGGCCAAAACCGCCAGCGGTGCGCTGGAACGCCAGCCCTATCTGCGCGTCACAAATCTGGGCGATGCCATGCTTGCTCTGAAAGAGATGGGCTATGTCCTTGTCGGTCTTGATGGCGACGGGTCCGTTGATCTGGCAACCGCGATGGAACAGGTGGGCAGTCGGGCCGTGGGCATCGTTCTGGGGGCCGAAGGGCCGGGCCTGCGGGACCGCACGCGCGAAACCTGTGATATCATTGCGCGAATTCCCTTTACCGGGGAATTCGGGTCGCTGAACGTGTCGAATGCCGCTGCGGTTGGGCTTTATGCGGCATCCGTCCGGTAGAATTTTCGCGAAATTTGCGATCACGTTTCCGGGATGGGAACTTTTATTTCCCGGCGGGGTTTCTATGTCACAGCAGAGAGGCGGGTCTGGAACCCCCGCATCTCTTTCACTGTCCCTCGTTCCGCGACTGGCGCCCGGCCTTTTGGTTCGGGCGCCTTTTTCTTTGAGGATGCCATGCAAGACGACGCCACGATCCGCGATGTGCTGAACCGCGTAAAGACAATCGCCCTTGTCGGCTGGTCGCCAAAGCCGGATCGCCCCAGTCACGGGGTTGCGGCGTTTCTGAAACGGCGTGGCTATCGCGTGATCCCGGTGAACCCCGGACAGGCCGGGCAAACCGCGCTGGGCGAGGTGGTGCGGGCATCGCTGTCCGACGTTTCCGAACCCGTCGACATGGTCGACATCTTTCGCCGGTCAGAAGAGGTGGGTGCCGTGGTGGACGAGGCGCTGGCAGTCCTGCCCGGCCTGTCGGTGATCTGGACACAGCTAGGCGTGCGCGATGATGCCGCCGCCGACCGAGCAAGGGCAAAGGGATTGACGGTGGTTCAAAACCGCTGCCCGGCCATCGAAATTCCGCGGCTGGGTCTGTAATCCCTTGCGCGCGTGATCAGCTGCGCGATGCTTTTTCCGCAATGCCTGACATCCCCTCGCGGCGGTCCAGTTCGGCCAGCACATCGGCCAGGGTAACATCGCGCGCGGCCAGCATCACCAGCAGGTGAAACAGCACATCCGCCGCTTCGGATGTCAGGCGGTCACGGTCGCCCTTGACCGCTTCGATGATCGCCTCGACCGCTTCTTCGCCAAATTTCTCGGCGCATTTCTCGGGGCCTTTGGCCAGCAGCTTGGCCGTCCAGGACGTGTCCGGATCGGCCCCCTTGCGGGCGGCGATGGTGGCGGCCAGACGGTGCAGCGTGTCGGTCATCACAGCCTCATAGGGATGCCTGCGGCGGCCATGTGGGCCTTTGCCTCGGCAATGGTGAATTCGCCAAAGTGGAAGATCGAGGCCGCCAGAACCGCCGACGCGCCGCCAATGGTGACGCCTTCGACCAGATGATCCAGGGTGCCGACGCCGCCTGATGCGATGACGGGAATGCCCACCGCATCGACTACGGCGCGCGTCAGCGGCAGGTTGAACCCGGCGCGCGTGCCGTCGCGGTCCATGCTGGTCAACAGGATCTCGCCCGCGCCTTTGGCGGCCACGGTGCGAGCGAATTCAACGGCGTCGATGCCCGTGGATTTGCGGCCCCCGTGGGTGAAAATCTCCCACTTGCCGGGGCTGACGGTTTTTGCATCGATGGCAACGACGATGCATTGCGACCCGAACCTGTCGGCGGCGCGGGCCACCACATCAGGGTCGGCCACGGCGGCGGAATTGAAGCTGACCTTGTCCGCCCCGGCCAGCAGCAGGGCGCGCACATCTTCGGGTGTGCGCACACCGCCACCAACCGTCAGCGGCATGAAGCATTGTTCGGCCGTGCGGGTGACCAGATCGAACATTGTGCCACGGTTTTCATGCGTGGCGTGGATGTCGAGAAAACACAGCTCGTCCGCGCCCGCCGCATCATAGGCGCGCGCCGCCTCGACCGGGTCGCCCGCATCCCGCAGATCGACAAAGTTGATGCCTTTGACGACCCGGCCATCGGCCACGTCCAGACAGGGGATGATGCGGGTTTTCAGCATGGCCAGACCTTAGCGCGCGGGGCGGGGCGACGAAAGGGGCTGTCGGCCCCGTCGCCCGTTCCGCCATTGTCCATTGGATATTTTTCCAAGGTGAAAGGCCATCAGCCGCGCAGGGCGGCCAGGGCCTGACCCAGATCAATCGCCCCATCATACAGCGCGCGGCCCGAGATGGCCCCGGCGATGACCCCGGTGTCGCGCAAGGCGATCAGGTCCGCCAGCGACGATACCCCGCCGGACGCGATGACGGGGATGCTGACCGCACGGGCCAGCGCCTCTGTCGCGGCGATGTTTGGGCCCTGCATCGCCCCGTCGCGGTCAATGTCGGTGTAGATGATGGCCGCAACGCCCGCATCTTCGAACGAGCGGGCCAGATCGGTGGCCTGTACGTCGGTGTCCGTGGCCCAGCCCTTTGTCGCGACAAACCCCTTGCGCGCATCGATGCCGACGGCGACCTGCCCCGGAAAGGCCTGTGCCGCCTGCCGCACAAGGGCCGGGTCTTCGACCGCAACCGTGCCAAGGATCACCCGCGACAGACCCTTTTCCAGCCACATCGCAATCGTCGCCATGTCCCGGATGCCGCCGCCCAACTGGGTGGGAACGGTCACGCGGGCCAGGATAGCCTTCACTGCGGCGGCGTTCACGGGGGTGCCGGCAAACGCGCCGTTCAGGTCGACCAGATGCAGCCATTCGCACCCTGCGTCCTGAAACTTGGCGGCTTGGGCGGCGGGATCGTCGCCGAAAACGGTGGCCGCCGACATCTCGCCCCGCAGCAGGCGCACACACTGGCCGTCTTTCAGATCAATGGCGGGATATAGGATCATGGTCAGCCCCGGCGTTGGTTTGCGGCTGCTTGGCATGGGGGCGGGCCAAGGGCAAGGGGGACGCGACCCAACGTCAGGGTTGAAAGGTGCGGCGCGTCTGTCAGGATCGCCTCAGGGATACGTATCTGGGAGGATCACCCATGAAGATTGCAGCACTTGCCGTGGGCGCCAGTCTGGCCTTTGCCGGGGCAGCCTTTGCTGCCGACCCGGTTGAAGGGATCTGGAAGACCAAGCCTGATGACAACGGCCATTTCGGGCATATCGAGGTCGCACCCTGCGGCCCTGCGTTCTGCGGCGTGCTGGTGCGCGCCTTTGATGCCGCAGGCAAGGATCTGGCCAGCCCGAACATCGGCAAACAGATCATCTGGGATATGGAGGCCCAGGGTGACGGGTCATACGCTGGCGGCAAGGTCTGGTCGCCGGATCGGGACAAGACCTACAATTCCAAGATGACATTGTCGGGCGACGGGCTGGCGATCAAGGGCTGCGTCATGGGCATTTGCCGTGACGGCGGCACCTGGAGCCGGGTGAAATAAGCGCCGTGTGAAATAGGCGCAAGGAACGGGTCGACCCTTGCCCGCCTGCCGTGCAGGGTAGGGGCGCAGGGGTGGTCCTTGCGCCTTTGCCATGGGGAAGCGATGCGGGAACCGGATGAGGCGGAATGGGCGGCACTGGTCGGGCGCAAGGCGCATCCCGGCGTCTATGCGGTCGCGACCACAGGCGTGGTGTGTCGGTTCGGTTGTGCGTCCCGCGCACCATTGCGGCGAAACGTGCAGGTGTTCGCCACCCCTGACGCGGCAGTAGCGGCGGGGTTCCGACGCTGCCTGCGCTGCGGCACAGGCGGGGGATGAAGGGTCCGAAAGGATCGTTTCCCGCTGTCTGCCGTTCAAGCTGTCCGTAGTTTTTGGCGCAACAAGACGCCAATGGACCTACGGCTTCCAGCGCAGGAAATTCCCGATCAGGCGCAGGCCGGTGGCTTGGGACTTTTCGGGGTGGAACTGGGTGCCGATCACATTCTCCTTGCCGACGATGGCGGTGATCGGACCTGCGTAATCGACATGGGCCAGAAGGTGGGCGGGATCGGCCACCTTGAAATGGTAGGAATGCACGAAATAGGCGTGATCGCCGGTCGCAATGCCGTCCAGCACCGGATGTGCGCGGTCGATCACCAGATCGTTCCAGCCCATGTGCGGCACCTTCAGCGCAAGGTCAGACGGGGCGATCCGCACCACCTCGCCACCGATCCAGTCAAAGCCCTGGGTATCCTGATATTCGCGCCCCCATGTCGCCAGCATCTGCATCCCGACACAGATGCCAAGGAATGGCTTGGCCCGCGCAGTCACCGCCTCTTCGATCGCTTCGAACAGCCCGCCGAAATCGCCCAGACTGCGGCGGCAGGCCGGGAATGCGCCGTCACCGGGCAACACGATGCGGTCCGCGCGGGCCACGTCTTCGGGGCGCGAGGTGACGATGACATCGCCGCCCCCCACCTCGGCCGCCATGCGCTGAAACGCCTTTTCGGCGGAATGCAGGTTGCCGCTGTCGTAATCCACAAGGACGGTCAGCATGGGGCCCCCCGCCATCCGGGCCGCGCTGTCACAGCGCGCCCTTGGTGGATGGCAGGACGCCCGCCATGCGGGGGTCAGCCTCTACCGCTTCGCGCAGGGCGCGGGCGACGGATTTGAACGCGGCCTCGGCGATGTGGTGGCTGTTCAGCCCGTGCAGCAGATCGACGTGCAGGGTGATGCCGCCATGCGTAGCCAGAGCCTGAAAGAATTCACGCACAAGTTCAGTGTCGAAGGTGCCGATCTTTTGCGTGGGAAAGGGGACATTCCACACAAGATAGGGACGCGCCGACAGATCCAGCGCGCAGCGCACCTGCGCATCATCCATCGCCAGCAAGAAACTGCCGTAACGGCGGATGCCCTTCTTGTCGCCCAAGGCGCGGGCCAACGCCTGACCAAGCGCGATGCCGCAATCCTCGACCGTGTGGTGATCGTCGATGTGAAGATCGCCGCGCGCGTGCAGGGTGATGTCGATCAGTGAGTGACGCGCCAACTGGTCCAGCATGTGATCGAAAAAGCCGACCCCGGTGTGGTTGTCATAGGCCCCGGTGCCATCAAGGTTCAGGCTGACCGAGATGTCGGTCTCGGCGGTCTTGCGGATAAGGTCGGCCTTGCGCATGGCTGCTCCGGGGTTGGGATGCGGGCCTTATAGGGTGCTGCGGGGGCCTTGGAAAGGGTTACGCCTGCGGGGTTGTCAGCCCACGGCGCGGCGCAAAGGTGGCAAGCGCCAGCATAACGCCTGATGTCACAGCAATCATCCCCGATGCGCTGACCGTGCCGGGCATCCCGATCAGCGGCGGCACATAGCCTGCGATCAGCGTGCCCCCAATGGCGGACAGAGTGGCAAAGACCATCGACAGCACCACCTGCGCGCGCAGATCGTCGGTCAGCAGACGTGCCGTGGCGGGCGGGCAGATCAGCATGGCGATGGTCAGGATCGACCCGACGGCGGAAAAGGCGGCAACGGCGGCAAGGGCGGTCAGCCCCACCAGACCCGCCGACAGCAGTCTCACCGGAATACCGGCGGTTGCGGCAAAGCTTTCGTCAAACGTCGCAATCGTCAGGGGCCGCCAGAACAGGAACACCGCGCCCGCCACAAGGGCCGTGACCATCCCCAAGCCCGCAATCTGCGGCGGCAACCCGCGCAGGGCTGTAGGGTCCAGCAGGGATGCCCAGCCGGTGGCGTCAAACCAGATCAGGCTTTCCAGATTGCCATACAGCGCGTGCTCCACGTCCAGATGCACCCCTGATGCGTGCGACATCTCTAGCAGCAGAACCCCAGCCGCGAACATGGTGGTGAAAGTCACCCCCATCGCGGCCCCGGTTTCCACCCCGGCAAAGCGCCGGATGCCTTCGATCATCGCGGATGATAAGGCGGCAGCGGCCATTGCCCCCGCCAGCATCACCGGCGTGCTGGCCGACCCCGTCAGCAGGAATGCGGCCACGATACCGGGCAGCACCACATGCGCCATCGCATCGCCCAGCATGGCCTGACGCCGCAGGATCAGAAAATTGCCGGGCAGTGCGCAGGCAAGGGCGGCGAGCGTGGCAATGATCAGGGGCGGCAGGGTCAGGGCGACGAATTCAGATCCCATGCGCGGCCCCCAGTTTGCGTCGCAGGCGCAGCCGCGACAATGCCCGGGCAATCATCCCCCGGTTGGGCGCGAACAGCGCCGACAGCACAAAGGCCGCAAAGGCCAGCACCACAATGACCGGGCCGGTCGGCAAATCGGGCACGGCAGAGGATGTCGCAGCACCAATATAGCCGCAAACAGCACCGATCCCGCCCGCGATCACCGCCACCATACCGGCGCGGTTCGTCCACATCCGCGCGGCGGTGGCGGGTGTAATCAGCAGCGCCACGATCAGGATCAGACCGACAACTCGCAGCCCCAGCAACACCACCCCCAGCGTCAGCAGCATCAGTGCTGCATCGGTCCAGGTCGGGCTGACACCCATCATCCGGGCATGGGGCGCGTCAAAGGCGACCATGGTCAGGGGGCGGCGCAGCAACCACAGGGCTAGCAGAACCGTGGCACCGCCCCCGGCGATCAGCATCGCATCCGCCCGCAGCATCCCGGCAGTCGATCCCAGAAGAAACCCCTCCAACCCCGCCGGGCGGCCGGCGTTCAATTCCTGCACGACCGTCAGGATCACGACGCCAGCCCCGTAAAAGGTGGACAGCACGGCCCCGATGGCCGTGTCTTCGGGCAGGCGGGTGCGCGACAGGCGCTGCACCGCCCACAGACCCAGCGCCGCCGACAGCGCCGCCCCGGTCAGCAAGCCCGCCAGATTGCGCCCTTCGCCGCCAAAGGCGACCATCACCAGAAACGCCAGCCCCACCCCGGGCAGGGTAGCGTGGGCCATGGCATCCGACACCAGCGCGCGGCGGCGCAGGTTTACAAACGCGCCCACCGCCCCGGCGGCAATGCCCAAAAGCGCAGCCCCGATGGAAACTAGGGCCGCGTTATAGCCCGATTGCAATAGCAGGGCGTCCCACATCCCTAGGCCGGAATGGCTGTGGGCAGGGCGCTGCCGTATGTCTCGGCCAGCGGGCCCGCGCGAAATGTTGTGGCAACCGGGCCTTCGACGATCACCCGGCGGTTCAGCAACAGCACGCGGTCGAAATAGGCGGGCACGGTGGCAAGGTCGTGATGCACGGCGATGATGGTGCGCCCATCGTCGCGCAAGGTCTTCAGAACCCCAATGATGGCGGATTCCGTGGCGGCATCCACCCCGGCAAAGGGTTCGTCCAGCAGATACAATTCCGCATTCTGCGCCAAGGCGCGGGCAAGGAACACCCGCTGCTGCTGACCGCCCGACAGTGCCCCGATCTGGCGGTGGGCATAATCCTGCATGCCGACGCGGGTCAGACAGTCCATCGCCTGCGCCTTCTGTGCAGCCCCGATACGGCCCAGAAGACCGGTCTGGCGATACATGCCCATCAGCACCACATCCAGCGCGCGGGCCGGGAAATCCCAATCGACCGAGGCGCGTTGTGGCACATAGGCGATGCGCGGCAGCGCCTGTGCGATGGGTTCACCGAAGACCCGCACCTCGCCCGCAACGCGCGGGACCATGCCAAGCACCGCCTTCAGCAGCGTTGACTTGCCAGCCCCGTTCGGCCCGACGATGGCCGTCATCAGCCCGCGTTGAAAACGCACCGCCACATCCTGCAGGGCGATGGCACCATAAGCGACGGTCAATCCGGTGACCGTCAGCGCGTCACCGGCTTTCAGGGGGGTGGCGGGCACCATCAGACGTCCGCCTTCAACTGGCCCGACATGCCACGGTCGGGCGCTTGCCCGCCCAAGGCGCGGGCGATGGTGGTGACGTTGTGGTCAATCATCCCCAGATAGGTGCCTTCATAGCTGCCATCCGGCCCCATCGCGTCACTGAACAACTCGCCCCCGACCACAACCGTGTGGCCCTGCGCCGCAGCGCCTTCGATCAGGGCGCGGATCGACCGGTCCGAGACCGAGCTTTCCACAAAGACCGCGCCCACCTTGCGCGCGACCAGCATGTTCACCAACTCTCCCACCCGGGCCAGGCCCGCCTCGGATTCGGTCGAGATGCCCTGGATGCCCTCTACCTCGAACTCATAAGCGCGGCCAAAGTAGTTGAAGGCGTCATGTGCGGTGACAAGGATGCGCTGTTCGGGCGGGATGGTGGCCAAAATCTTGCGCGAATAGGCGTCAAGGGCGGCGATTGCGGCGCGATAGGCCGCAGCGGTTGCCGGATCGGGCGGCAGGCCGCTTTCGGCCAGCACGGCTTCGATCCGTACCACGACCTGACCCCACAAGGCGGGGTCCATCCAGACGTGCGGATCGGGGCGGTCGGGATAGATCGGGTCCGACCGCAACAGGTCGGCGGGCAACACCTCGGCCACGGCGTGAACCGGCTTTTTCTGCGCCAATTCCTCCATGACATCTGTGAACTGCGCCTCAAGGTTCAGGCCATGCCACAGGATCAGGTCGGCCCGGCTGAGGGCAAGGATATCCCCCCGCGTCGGGCGATACCCGTGCGGGTCCATGCCCGGCCCCATCAGGGCGGTCACCTCCAACCCGGTCAGACGACGGGCGGCATCGGCGATCATGCCGGTGGTGGCGACGATGGCAGGGGAGGCGGCAAACGCGCGGCCCGGCAGAAGCGGGGCGGCAACCATAAGTCCAAGCAGGGAACGACGATTGAGCTTTGGGGTCAGCATCGGGGTCACAAAGACGGATTGCCTGTTCATCCCTTATAGATGTGCGAATGGTTCGCAAAGTCAACCCACTTGCGAATTATTCGCAAAACAAACGTTGCCTTCGGCGGATGTCGGCACGGATGCGCAGAAATGCGGAGGCCATAAATGCCAACGGGCGCACAAAGGCGCCCGTCTGGTCAACTGGAGCGGGCGATGAGATTCGAACTCACGACCCTAACCTTGGCAAGGTTATGCTCTACCCCTGAGCTACGCCCGCACTCCATGGCCGCCTGATAGCCTTGGGCAGACAGCGGCGCAAGCGGGAAATCACCCGTGCTTATCGATGGCGGGGGGCCGCAAACGCGAACGGGCGCCCGAAGGCGCCCGTGTGGCTGGTCCAATTGGAGCGGGCGATGAGATTCGAACTCACGACCCTAACCTTGGCAAGGTTATGCTCTACCCCTGAGCTACGCCCGCACCGTCTGGACTGGCGGTGATCTATAAAAGCCGTGGCCAGCCTGCAAGGGGGAAAAGGCGGATCGGGTGGAAAAATTTGCGCGTCTTGTCCCTTTGTCTTTGCCCCATGATGCGCGTAGGGCAGGCGCAACGACAGGAGGCGACGATATGGCTGATGCCGATCTGATGAAACGCGCAGGCGGGGTTTGTGAATTTTGCGGGACCAGCAATGCGCTGGGCGCGGTGGATGTGTCGCCCGCAGGGGAGGTGTTGCTGTGCGCGCTGTGCCGGGACGGCGATCTGACCGACGCCAATCACTGGCGCTGTCTGGAAGGCGCTGCCTGGTCTGAGGTGCCCGCGGTGCAACTGGCGGTCTGGCGCAAACTGGGAACGCTGGACCAGGCTTGGGCAACCGAGGCGCGCGACGGCATGACCCTGTCGCCCGAGGTTGCGGGTTGGACCGAAACGCTGGCAACGGTCGACCATCGCGACAGCAACGGCGAACGCCTTGCGGCGGGCGATACGGTCGTCCTGATCAAGGATCTGGTGGTCAAGGGTGCCAATTTCACCGCCAAACGCGGCACCGCCGTGCGCGGCATCGCGCTGGTGGCCGACAACGCCGCCCAGATCGAAGGCCGCGTCGAAGGCCAGCGCATCGTGATCCTGACTGAGTTCGTCAAGAAACGCTGAGGGGGTCGATTTTTCTCCGAAAAATCGGGCACATGATCGACGTCAAAGCCTTTGCGCCGCGGGGTAATTGAGTATTTGGACGAAGAAAATCCTGCTTTTTCCGTGTCCAAATACTTTGAAGGGCAAGGCGCATTCGCGCCCTGCGACAGTGATGCCGGACGGGATCTTTCGCAGAAAGTTCGTGGGTCGCGCTATTCCAATTCCACGAGCAAATCCTTGGCGTCGATCTGGCTGCCGGGCTGGACGTGCAGCGCCTTGACCACGGCAGCGCGGTCGGCGTGCAGGCCGGTTTCCATCTTCATCGCCTCGATCGTCAGCAAGAGATCGCCCGCATGGACCTTTTGTCCCAGTGTCACCGCCACGCTGGCGACAGAGCCGGGCATAGGTGCGCCGACATGGGCGGGGTTGCCTTCCATCGCCTTGGGCCGCGCGGCGGCCTTGGCCTTGACCGCACGGTTCGGCACACGGATCACACGCGGCTGGCCGTTCAATTCAAAGAACACCTTCGCCTCGCCGTCTTCGGTCGTCTCGCCCACGGCTTGCAGACGCAACTCCAGCGTCTTGCCGGGGTCGATTTCGGCGGTGATCTCTTCGCCCGGTTCCATGCCGTAGAAGAACGTCTTGGTCGGCAGGGCGCGCACCGGGCCGTAGATGCGATGGCGGCCCATGTAATCCAGAAACACCTTTGGATACATGAGATACGCGTTCAGGTCTTCGTCATCGATCGTCAGCCCCAGCAGTTCGGCGGACAGCTTGGCGCGCGCCTCTTCCAGATCGACGGGCGGCAGCGACGCACCGGGGCGTTCGGTCAGGGGTGTTTCCCCTTTCAGCACCTTTTTCTGAATCCCCTCGGGCCAGCCGCCGTGCGGGTGGCCAAGATTGCCCTTCAGCATGTCGACGACCGAGTCAGGGAAGGCCACGTCAACGCCGGGGTCTTCGACCTGTGCGCGGGTCAGACCTTGGGCCACCATCATCAGGGCCATGTCGCCCACCACCTTGGACGATGGCGTGACCTTGACGATATCACCGAACATCTGGTTGGCGTCGGCATAGGCCTGTGCCACCTCGTGCCAGCGTTCTTCCAGCCCCAGTGACCGCGCCTGCGCCTTCAGGTTGGTGAACTGCCCGCCGGGCATTTCGTGCAGATAGACCTCGGACGCAGGCGCGGGCATGCCGGATTCGAACGCCGCGTATTGGTTGCGCACCTGTTCCCAATAGTTCGACAACTGACGGATCGCCGCGATGTCCAGGCCCGTGTCGCGTTCAGTATGGCGCAGCGCTTCGACGATCGAGCCAAGGCAGGGTTGCGACGTGCCGCCCGAGAACGCATCCATCGCGGCATCGACAGCATCCACCCCGGCGTCGCAGGCGGCGATGATGGTGGCCGCGGCGGCCCCGGACGTATCATGCGTATGAAAGTGGATGGGAAGGCCCACCTCTTGCTTCAGCGCCTTGATCAGCAACCGCGCGCCGGACGGTTTCAACAGACCCGCCATGTCCTTCAGGCCCAGGACATGGGCGCCCGCATCCCGCAATTCCTTGCCGCGCGAGACGTAGTATTTCAGGTCATACTTCGCGCGGGCCGGATCAAGGATGTCGCCGGTGTAGCAGATCGCGCCTTCGCAGACCTTGTTCGCCTCGATCACGGCATCCATCGCGACGCGCATGTTTTCGACCCAGTTCAGACTGTCGAACACGCGGAACACATCGACACCTGTGGTCGCCGCCTGCTTGACAAAGGCCTGCACCACGTTGTCGGGATAGTTGGTATAGCCCACCCCGTTCGATCCGCGCAGCAGCATTTGCGTCATCACGTTCGGCATGGCCGCGCGCAAGTCGCGCAGGCGTTGCCACGGGCATTCCTGCAAGAAGCGGTACGCCACATCAAAGGTGGCCCCGCCCCAGCATTCGACGCTGAACAGTTGCGGCAGGTTGGCGGCATAGGTGGGGGCGACGCGTATCATGTCGATGGACCGCATCCGGGTGGCAAGCAGGGATTGGTGCCCGTCCCGCATGGTGGTGTCGGTGATCAGCACTTTTTTCTGCTGCTTCATCCAGTCGGCCACGGCCTGCGGGCCCTTTTGCTCCAGCAGGTTGCGGGTGCCCATCGCCGGATCCGTCAGCGCGGGCGGCGCTTTTGGCGTCTTCACCTCGGCCGGCGGCTTGGGGCGGCCCGCGGTTTCGGGGTGACCGTTCACGGTGATGTCGGCGATATAGGTCAGGATCTTGGTCGCGCGGTCGCGGCGTTTCTTGAACTGGAACAGCGCGGGCGTCGTGTCGATGAACTTGGTGGTATAGGTGTTGTCCAGAAACGTCGGATGTTTCAACAGGTTGATGACGAAATCGATGTTCGTCGAAACCCCACGGATGCGGAATTCGCGCAAGGCGCGGTCCATCCGGGCGATGGCCTTTTCCGGCGTCTGTGCCCAGGCCGTGACCTTGACCAGCAGCGAATCGTAATAGCGGGTGATCACCCCCCCCGCATAGGCGGTGCCGCCGTCCAGACGGATGCCCATGCCGGTGGCCGAGCGATAGGCCGTCAGGCGACCATAGTCGGGGATGAAATTGTTCTGCGGATCTTCGGTCGTCACCCGGCACTGCACGGCGTGGCCGGACAGGTGGATGTCTTCCTGCCGCGCCACACCCGTCGCTTCGGCAAGCGTCTTGCCTTCGGCGATGCGGATCTGGGATTGCACGATGTCGATGCCTGTCACCTCTTCGGTGACGGTGTGTTCGACCTGCACGCGCGGGTTCACTTCGATGAAGTAAAACTGCTGGCTGTCCATATCCATCAGGAATTCGACCGTGCCCGCACATTCATAGCCGACATGCGCGCAGATACGGCGGCCCAGATCGCAGACCTCGGCCCGTTGGGCGTCGGTCAGATAGGGGGCGGGCGCGCGTTCGACGACCTTTTGGTTGCGGCGCTGCACGGTGCAATCGCGTTCATAGAGGTGGTAGATATTGCCATGCTTGTCGCCGAGGATCTGCACCTCGACGTGGCGGGCGCGCAGGATCATCTTTTCCAGATACCCCTCGCCGTTGCCAAAGGCGGCCTCGGCCTCGCGCCGGCCTTCGCGCACCTTGTCGGCCAGTTCGTCGGGACCGTTGATCGGGCGCATCCCCCGCCCGCCGCCGCCCCATGACGCCTTGAGCATCAGGGGATAGCCCACTTCGGCCGCCTGCTTCTTGGTCAGGTCCAGATCGTCGCCCAGCACATCCGTTGCAGGGATCACCGGCACGCCCGCGGCCATCGCCACGCGGCGGGCGGAGGCCTTGTCCCCCAGCGCGCGCATGGTTTCGGCCTTGGGACCGATAAAGGTGATGCCCGCCTCTTCGCAGGCTTCGACAAAATCGGGGTTTTCCGACAGCAGCCCGTAACCGGGGTGGATCGCATCTGCGCCCGACATCCGCGCCACGCGGATGATCTCGGGGATCGACAGATACGCGCCCACGGGAGACATGCCTTCACCGATCCGATACGCCTCGTCCGCCTTGAACCGGTGCAGCGAAAGTTTGTCTTCTTCTGCATAGACAGCAACGGTCTTCTTGCCCATCTCATTCGCGGCGCGCATGACGCGAATGGCGATCTCGCCCCGGTTGGCGACAAGGATTTTGCGGAACTCGGTCATGGGCATGTCTCCGGAAGCGGCACAAGGGGGGGCAGGCGGATCTAGCGCGAACGCAAGGCACTGTATTCGTGCTGCGGTGCAGCGCAAGGGGCGGAAGCGGTCTCGGAAGTATGATTTGCGACGGAATCGTGACGGTTCGCAATCAGGTCAGGCAAAGATTTGCAGGCGGGTGGGGTGTGGTTGGAACAATAGAAGAACACTTCTTCCCCTTCCCGCGCAACACCGCTAAGGTGATGGGATGATCGGAATGGACGACAGCGAAGCGTTTGAGGCCGCGGCAATCCCCCTGTCGCAGCGTGCGGTGGCCGCGCGCCCCGCCCCCTATCTGGATGACCTGAACCCCGCCCAACGCGCGGCGGTCGAAGCGCTGGATGGCCCGGTCCTGATGCTGGCGGGGGCTGGGACGGGTAAGACCAAGGCGCTGACGGCACGCATCGTGCATCTGTTGCGCATGGGCCGCGCCCAGCCGAATGAAATTCTGGCCGTGACCTTCACCAACAAGGCCGCGCGCGAGATGAAGGACCGCGTGGCCCGCCTGCTGGGTCAGGTGGCCGAGGGGATGCCCTGGATGGGCACCTTCCATTCGCTGTCGGTGAAGATCCTGCGCCGCCATGCCGAACTGGCGGGGCTGAAGTCGAACTTCACCATTCTGGACACTGAGGATCAGTTGCGCCTGCTGAAACAGTTGCTCGTTGCCGCCAATATCGACGAAAAGCGCTGGCCCGCGCGGATGCTGGCGGGAATGATCGACGGCTGGAAGAACCGCGCACTTACCCCCGCCCGCGTCCCTTCGGCCGAGGCGTCGGGTTACGCCAATCGCGGCACCGAACTTTATGAACAATATCAAGAGCGTCTGCGCACCCTGAACGCCACTGACTTTGGCGATCTGCTGCTGCATGTGGTCACGATCTTTCAGGCCCACCCCGATGTGCTGGCGCAGTATCAGCGCTGGTTCAAATACATCCTTGTGGACGAATACCAAGACACCAACGTGGCCCAATACCTGTGGCTGCGGCTGTTGGCGCAAGGGCATCGCAACATCTGCTGCGTGGGTGATGATGACCAGTCGATCTATGGCTGGCGCGGGGCCGAGGTGGGCAACATCCTGCGTTTCGAAAAGGAATTCCCCGGCGCGGTCGTGGTGCGACTGGAACAGAACTATCGGTCCACCCCGCATATCCTTGCCGCCGCATCGGGCATCATCGCGGGCAACGCGGGCCGCCTGGGCAAGACCCTTTGGACCGAAGAAACCGCTGGCGAAAAGGTCCGCCTGATCGGCCACTGGGACGGCGAGGAAGAGGCGCGCTGGATCGGCGACGAGGTCGAAGGGCTGCAACGTGGCACGCGCGGGATGCAGGCATCGCTGGACGACATGGCGATTCTGGTGCGCGCCAGCCATCAGATGCGCGCGTTCGAGGATCGGTTTCTGACCATCGGCCTGCCGTATCGCGTGATCGGCGGCCCCCGGTTCTATGAACGGCTCGAAGTGCGGGACGCCATGGCCTATTTCCGGCTGGCGGTCAGCCCGACGGACGATCTGGCCTTTGAACGCGTGGTCAACACCCCCAAGCGCGGCCTTGGTGACAAGGCGCAAGCCGACATCCAGCGCACCGCCCGCGCATCAGGCGTGTCACTGCTGGACGGCGCGCGCGAATTGCTGGCGCAGGGCGGCATCGGCGGCAAGGGGGCCGGACAGTTGCGCGCTTTTGTCGAAGGCGTGGACCGCTGGCACGCCGTCACCTTGCGCGACCACAACCATATCGAGCTGGCCGAAACGATACTTGAAGAATCCGGCTACACCGAGATGTGGCAAAACGACAAGACGCCCGAGGCACCGGGGCGGTTGGAAAACCTGAAGGAACTGGTCAAGGCGCTGGAATTGTTCGACAACCTGCAAGGGTTTCTGGAACACGTCGCGCTGATCATGGACAACGAAACCGAAGAGGCCGTCGAAAAGGTCAGCATCATGACCCTGCACGCGGCCAAGGGGCTGGAGTTCCCGGTGGTCTTTCTGCCGGGGTGGGAAGATGGCCTGTTTCCCAGCCAGCGCAGCATGGACGAATCGGGCCTGAAAGGGTTGGAGGAGGAACGCCGTCTGGCCTATGTCGGCATCACGCGGGCCGAAAAGCTGTGCACCATTTCCTTTGCATCGAACCGCCGGGTCTATGGCCAGTGGCAAAGCCAGCTTCCCAGCCGTTTCATTGACGAATTGCCCGCCAACCATGTCGAGGTGCTGACGCCCCCCGGCCTCTATGGCGGCGGCTTTGGGGCTGCGGCAAGCTATGGTGCGTCCAGCATCGAGGACCGCGCGACCAAGGCGGATGTCTATAACTCGCCCGGATGGCGGCGGATGCAGGACCGGGCGGCCACGCGCCCCGTGTCGCAACCGCGCGAGGCGCGGGGGGTGACGATCGACCTGTCGGCCATATCGTCCTACACGCTGGGGGACCGGGTGTTTCACACCAAGTTCGGCTATGGTGCGGTCATCGGCATCGAAGGGGACAAGCTGGATGTTGAATTCGACAAGGCCGGGGTGAAAAAGATCGTCGCACGCTTTGTGGTGCCCGCAGATCAGGCCGACGACATCCCGTTCTGACGCACCTTCACCTCCGGGAATCTGGCCGACCGCATCCGGGTGGCGCCCACGGTCAGGCACACTTTTGCACGCCCGCCGTGATGGCCCCGGCTGACCATTCGGATTGCCCCAACTGACCGGGTGTGCGCGCACGCGTCGCGGGAAATCTGGCTACAACGGCCCGACCACCATAATTTCGGGCCAGATTTCCATGACCGCTCTTTTCCTTGCAGTGCTGACAGCCGCATCGCTTTGGCTTTACCGCGCCTATGGCAGTTGGTCTGCGTTGCGTTTTGTGCTGGTCGGTCTGACCGGCCTGAACGCCCTGTTGTATGTCACCTGGCAAGGGATCAACGCCATCACCGGCGCGGGGCTGAACGACGCGGTGTTCTATCACCTTCAGACGGGTTTGGAAGGCGGAGATGTCAGCCAGTATTATCCCCTGATCGGCGGCAGCCTTGCCGGATTGGTCGTCTTGGGGCTGGCGTTGCGGTGGCTTGTCCGTCACCTGCGGCCTTTGCTGTATTACCGCAACCGTTGGGCCGACACGGTTGCCCTTGGCCTGATCCTGCTGTCGGTTGGGTTCAACCCGATGCTGCGCGACCTGACCCGCTATCTGGGCGGCGCGCTGCTGATTGAACAGCGCACGGAAGGGTTTGCCGAACCGGGTACCCTGACTCCGCCCCCGCAGCCGAAGAACCTGATCCTGATTTACCTCGAAAGTGTGGAGCGGACGTATTTCGACCCGGGCCGCTTTCCCGGACTGATGACCGAACTGCCCGCGCTTGAAGCGGGCGCGTTGCATTTCACGAACATGGGCCAGACCATCGGCGCCAGCTTTACCATCGGTGGCATGGTAGCGGGCCAGTGCGGGGTGCCCCTGTTGTTGTCAGGGGCGGAAAACTCCATGCAGGTGTCCAGTTTTCTGGCGGGGGCCACATGTCTGGGCGACGTGCTGAAAGAGGCCGGCTATCGCACCGCCTACATGGGGGGATCGTCAATCGAATTCGCGGGAAAGGGCAGTTTTTACACCTCGCACGGCTATGATGATGTGACTGGGCTGGAGGCGTTGCGCAGCAGACTGCCGGACCCTGCCTATCTGGGCCCGTGGGGGGTGCAGGACGATACGCTGTTCGACCTTGCGCGTGCCAGGATCGATGAGCTGGCGGCAGCGGACGGGCCGTTCGCCTTTACCATGCTGACGCTGGATACCCACCACCCGGTCGGCCATGCCGACACCAACCGGGCTTGTGCCGACCTGTCGTATGAGGATGGCAGCAACAAGATGCTGACATCGGCGCAATGTGCGGACCGGCTGGCCGGTGCCTTTGTGCGCGCGCTGAAAGACAGCCCCTTGGCCGCAAACACGGTGATTGCCGTGGCGTCCGACCATCTGGCTATGGTCAACGCCGCCACATCGCGCCTGTCAACCGGACCGCGCACCAACCTGTTTTTCGTATATGACCCGGATCAGCCTGCCCCCCGCGCCATCGACCGTAGCGCCACGACGCTGGACATCGGGGCAACCCTGTTGTCGCTGTTGGGGTTTGATGCGCCAAAACTCGGCTTTGGGGTAAATCTGCTGGGCGATGCACCGACCCTGGACGAGGCGGAAGGTCGCCCCGCAGGTCAAACGGCAGAGTTGCACAGCGATTACCTGAAAGGGTTCCAGTCGGTCTATGACAGGCTGTGGGCCTTTCCGCAGGTGGACGGCGGTCTTTATGTCAACGTCGAAGGCGCACAGATCCAGATCAACGAACACGCCTTTCGCACGCCGCTGCTGTTGACGCTTGACCCGGCGGGGTCAGTTGAAAAGGTGATGATCGAAGACCCCGGTTCCATCCGCACCCTTGCAACCGAACTGGATGCCCTGCCCATCGGCACCCCATTGGTGATGGTCGACCGCTGCGCCGACATGGCCCCGTTTGTTCAGGCGCAACAGGTCACGGGCAGTGCGCAGACCTGCCTTTTGGGCGGTGTTCTGGGAAGTCCCGGCCTGATGGTTCAGGACCTTCCCAAGTCCCGTTTCCTGCGAGGTGACGCCCTTTTGGATTTATTTGGCACCGACCCCGACGCAGCCACGGAAACCGCCCACAAGGACCTGATCCGCGCCATGCGGGTGGACGAGGGCAGCCTTATGCAAGAGGTGGCGTTTCATGTGCCGGGGCAGCAAGGCGTGGGCAGCGTGCTGAAGTCGACGGGATACAATCGGCAACCCAGCTATATCCGGCGTCAAACCTCGGACAGCGTGACGGGAGGAGAGGATATCCAGCTTTCGCGGGGGCTGACGCTGGCGGGTTTGCGGCCCGATGGCGGATGGTCCGTGCTGGGTCAGGTTGACACCTGCGATCCACCCGAAAAGGCCACGCCGGATCTGCTTTTGCCGAAGATCACGCCGTTTGCCCGGGTCATGGCGGCACAGGGCGCGGTGTATTCCGCCTTTGCGGTGATCGGACATGACAGCGTGATCTGCGACGCCGATCCCCGCATCCTTGGCCGCGTGGTCGAGGGTTTGAACCTGCCCGTTCTGGCGGACATCCAGCCCCGCGCGCCCTACACCGCTGTCTTGCCCAACGGCGGGGAGGTGCGGGAATTCACTGGCAAGCCCGAAACCTTTCTGTCCGTCCATCTTGTGCCTTCGGCCACGCCCCTGCTGGATGCCCCGCCCGTGCCAGAGCGGGTGGCACCCCCCCCAATCGCAACGGTCAAAGCCGAGATTGCCCCGCCCACCCCGTCGTCCCAGACAGTGGGCGAGGCGTCCCCTGCCATCGAAAAGGTTATCCCCGCAGCAGTTTCGGCCCTGCAGACACCGTCGCAAACGAAACCCGTGCAGCCCGACGCATCCTGCCTTCTGGCCGATGGTGCGGCAACCGGTGTGGTGTCCGCCGCGCTGCCCATCGGCCCTGTTCCGATGGGGGCCGATGGGTCTGTGATGCAATTCGGCAAGGGATGGTGGAACGCCGAACCCGCAGGGCGCTGGATGGGGGCTGCGCGCGCGGACATCACCGTGATCCTTCCCGATGCCGATGGCCTGACGATGCGGCTGGATACACGGGCGTACCGGACCGCGACTGCCCGGGTCCAGCTTGCGTATGGTGACACCCTGCTTTTCGATGGCGCTGCTGGCGAAAGCGCGCCGATCAGGGTCGACGTGTCAGCTTTGCCGCGCGGCGTGCCTGTGACGCTGTCGTTGCGCCTGCCCGACTTTGCCTTGCGTTGTCCACTGACCGAAGGAACGGCACAGGACCGGCGTGCGCTTGGCCTGATGCTTCAGGGGGTGACCCTGTCAGTGCCACCGCGCGACGGCATATCACCCCCCGCACCGGCCCGACCCGCAGCTGGTCCGGCCCGGGCCGCCACGGCCGATGCGGTCATCTGCACCACCCCGGTCGCAGCCGTTGCCAAAGGAACCGAGCCGCGCCTTTCCGGGCCTCTTCTGGCGGGCGAACGGCTGACTTTGGGGGACAGGACCAACAAGCTGGGCTTGGGGAACGGCTGGTGGCAGGCCGAATCCATGGGGCGCTGGATCGGTGCCGAGACGGCGGATCTGACCCTGATGCTGCCCTCAGGCCAAACCGATGCGACACTGACGTTGACAGGTCTTGCGTTCGCGCAGCCCGGGGTCGATCTGACCGTGACCCACGAAGGGCGCGTGGTGGCAGGGGGCCGGTTCGGCGCGGGCACGCCCTTTGTCATTCCCGCAGCAAACCTGCCGCAGGGCGTGCCCCTGACGCTGGCCCTGAACTTTGCGACCACCGCGACCCTGTGCCCGGCGCAGCTGCAAGGACCCGACACCCGTCGGTTGATCGCCTATGTCGAATCCATCACCTTGGGATCGGCCGCAGGGGCCGAAGGGGCCTTGCCCCCCGTCGCGCATGGTGCGGGCACGTTCAACGGCGCGTCTGTGACCGATTCGCTGGATGCGCTGAATGCCAATCTGGGTCGCTACGATCTGTTTGAAATTGACCTGAACTGGACATCAGACGGCGCTTTGGTCTGCATCCACGATTGGCAGGACAGCTTTACCGCCCGCTTTGGCAACGACCTGTCGCCACCCCTGACGCTGGCGGCCTTTCGCGCGCGGCTGGACAATGATCCGTCCGGACTGCCACGCAATTGCGATCTGGAGCGGCTGGCGGACTGGATGCGCGCCCATCCGACCAAGCGCATCGTGACCGATATCAAAGAGGACAACCTGCCCGCGCTGGAACAGATCGCGCGGCTTCACCCCGACCTGATCGCCGGTTTCATCCCGCAGGCCTACACCCCGGCCGAGGTGGTCGAAATTCGGAAGCTGGGGTTTCAGGACGTGATCCTGACCCTGTACCGCTACGGCGGCACCGACGATGAGGTTCTGGCAGAAACCGCCACCCTGCCGCTGTTTGCCGTGACCATGTCCGAAGACCGCGCATTGAGTGGCGATCTGCCCCGCCGTCTGCGCGATGCAAACGGTCTGTCCAGCTATGCCCACACCCTGAACGACCCCGATCGTGTTGCCTGTCTGCTGGGGCGCGGGATTGCGGGCATTTACACCGACCGGCTGACGGCGGCTGATCTGGCCCGGATTACCCCAAAGCCCGACTGCCCGACCCGGGTGTCCGAAGCCGCCCTTGATCCAAAGGAACAAAGCCAGCCATGATGACGTCCGTTGTTGCAGAAATTCGCCGTTGGCAATGCACGTTCGGCTGGTCGGTTGAGGGCTGGGCGGACGCCTGGCGCAACGACAAAAGTCTGCGCCAGTGGGTGGCCGTCAACGCCGCTTCACTGACCGCCCTTGCCGTCGTGGACATGCCCGCCACGGGCAGGGCGCTTGTCTTCGGCTTTGGACTGTTGGTGATTGTGGCAGAGCTGATCAACTCGGCGATCGAGCGTGCCGTGGATCATACCTCGACGGCGCGTCATCCATTGGCAAAGGCCGCCAAAGACATCGCAAGTGCTGCGGTGACGATGACGGCCTTTGCCTTCGGCGGGGTCTGGGTGATCATGCTGATCGGCTGATCCGACGCAGGACAAGGGCGGCCAACACAAGGGCAAGCCCGCTTTGGACGGCCAGTTTGGTGCCGACGATCCCCGCCAATGTGGCCTGTCCTGATGGGTCCCTGCTGGCAAACAATGCGGCGAACAACACCGGCACACAGGCGGCGACAACCCCGATCCCCTGCCGTGACTGCAAGGCCATCAGAAACGTGGCGGCAAGATAGCTGAAGGTAAAGGCGACTGCCGACCCCGTCGCCATCAGCAGCAGGGGTGCCACATCGGCAAATCCGCTGCCCGCGACCAGGCTGACGGTTGCAACAGGTGCAAACCCTGCCGCAAGCAGCGCCGCCGTACTGACCGCCACAAACAGCACCGCAACCGGCAATCCGGGCCGGATGGCCGACCGCCCCTGCGCCACGGCGGCGGCAACGGTCGGCAGCAAGACGACGGACAATCCAAAGCATGAAAAGAACAGGATGCGCTGCATCAGCGCCAGTCCCGCCAGCAGCCCCGCATCCTGTGGGGCAAGCAGGGATTGCGCGGCCAGGATGTCACCATCCAGCAGCGCCACCTGTGCGACCTGCAAGACGGCAAACGGCAGCGCCGTTACCGCGATGCCCCGCGCAACAGCCCAATCCTGCGGGGTGTCGGATCTGACCTGCATCTGGGCGCGCAGCGGCAACCACCCGGCCAACAGCGATGCCGCAACTGCCGCGACGACGCCATGCAACCCAAATCCCGCCTGCCACAGGACGATGCTGCCCCCTAACCGGACGGCCATCTCCAGATTAGCCGACAGCACCAGACGCCGCACCGACAGTTGCCCCTGCGCCACGCCGCGCCCCACGCACAGCGGGGCCGTCACCGGCAGGGCGAAAATCAGGACGGGCAACAGTGTGGCCGACCCAAGACCCAGACCGTGCGTGACCGCATCGGTCATCGCGGCAGGCAGGGCCAGGGGCAACAGCAACACCAGCGCCACAAAAAGCACGCGGTTCAGGCGGTTCACGCCGCCCGCGCCTGTGTCCGCATCCCGTCGGGTGGCGAGTGTCTGGGTCACGGCCATCTGCACGGCATTCAGCACCGCAAGCACCGACAACTTCAGCGTCAGGATCACCGCCAGGTCGCCATACTGTTCGGGCCCCAACCAGCGGCTAAACAGCATGTTGAACACAAGGTTGCCTGCATTCGCGACATTCGACGACAGAAAGATGACCGTCGCCGGATTGAATATGGCGGCGATCAGCGCCGCGCGCCGCAGCGGGCTGAGGGAAATCCCCGTCGCCGAAAGGGGGGAAGCGGTCATCTTGTGCCGGTCCGTGGCGTCAGGGGGGCGCCCACGTGCCGGCGCGCGACAAGGCGCAGCATCTGCACGCCGCTGCGCATGATGGCGCGACCCGTGACCTTCGATCCCGGAATCTCGGTCCATTCTGCCAAGGGCAATTCGTAGAACGACCGCTGAGGCGCGGCCAACCCGGAAGCGATGCGGGTGAACAATTCGACGTCGAACAACCATCCAGCCGAGAACGGTGCTGCGATGGCTGCATCCACGGCCGGGCCGCGCCGCAAGAACTTGGCCCCACATTGCGTATCTGCGACGGGCAAACCAACGGCGAACCGGGCCATCTGCGCACAGATGCGCGAGACAAGGCGCCGGTGCAGGCTGCGTTCGATCCGGTGGCCCAGCATCTGGCGGCGTGATCCGAAGATCACCTCGACCTGCGGAAAACGCTGCGCGACGGCGACAAAATCGGCGATCGCGTCCAAAGGCGTCGCCAGATCGGCATCCCAATACCCCGCAAGCTCTGCCCCATCTGCAAAAGCGGCAAGCAGGCCCTGACGGACGGCCTCAGCCTTGCCCGAATTGACGGGCAAGGCGATCAGGCGGGCCTGCGACGGATGCCGCTGCACCATCGTTTCCAGCAAGGACTGCGTTGTGTCCTTGCTGCCGTCATTGACGAACAACACCCGCAGATGGGCGTTGCGCGACAGGAAATCCGAAAAGTGGTTGATGTCCAGACGGCTGGACTCGTTGTAGCAAGGGACGACAATCGTGGCGGGCAAGGTGTCGCGACCTGCGGAAGACGGGGTTATGACATCGGATCTGAATAGCTGGGGGGATCGCATGAAGCACCTTCGGGACGATTGCTGAATGTGCCGTTTCTGCGGTTTCCCTGCGGCAGAGTCGCGGACCCCAAAGGCGAATGGCGGGGCAAGGTTGGTCAGCCTTTGGCCCACAGGGTGAGGTCGAACCCCCTGCGGGCCAGACTTGCCGTGAATGGATCAGGGCCGGTGCTGAAGGGTAGGCGGAACAATCCTTCCGGACAGGGTTGCCGGACCCGCGCCTTGTTTTAAACGCGCTACGTGAAAGGCCGCCACGCGCGACAACGGCATATCCATCGCGCTTGCGTGGTTCGCCCGCGCCACTGTTTCGGCCCCGGCGGGATCGGACAGCACCGCGTCCAGGGCAGCAGCCAGACCCGCCACGTCGCCGGGCGCATAGTTCACGCCGGACAACCCCTCGTCACGGGTGACGTCGATGAAATCACCGATATGCGGAAAGACGGGAACCGCGCCGTGGCTTGCGGCCTGATGCAGCACGCCCGAACTGCCGGTGGTCGATTCATAGTCAAAAGCGCAGACCCGTCCCTGCCGGAAGAACGCGCCGACGCCGTCTTCGGGGATGTAGCCCGCAAAGGTCACGCCCGGATCATCCCTGCGGGTCGCGGCGACGCCTGCCATGTAGCCCGGGGTAACCGGATGGTCGGTTCCCCCGATGACCAGCTGCGCCGCGTGGTGGCGCGGATCGGCGCGCAGCACGTCAAAGGCGGCCAGCAGTGTTTCCAGACGCTTGTACGTGCCGAACTTGCCCATCGTGACGATCCGGGCGGGCCGATCCGCCTGCGGGACCCAATCGTCGGCCCCGACGTCAAAGGTGCCATGCGGGACAAGTGTGACATCGGCACGCGGATAGTGTGTCTGCAAAACCTGTGCATAGGATCGCAGGGTCACCGTCATGTAGGTGGCCCCGCACATCGCGCGGGTGATCACACGTCCCGCTGCGCGCACCACCATCTGCCGCATCGGCTGGCCCTTCAGGTTGGTCTGTTCAAGATCGACCCCGGCGATGATATTGTGCGCGATGATCCCGCTGCGAATTCCCATCAGCCGACTGGCCAAAGGCGCCAACAGGCCAAGGGCCGCCGGCACCTCGCGGTCGCCAAAACTGGCCACCTGCAGGTTGTAGATGGCACCGGCCACCCGCTCTTGCCGCAGCGCGGACAGAATTGCGGGCAGCGCGCGAGGGTCATTGAACCCCCACACCCGGCGCACCCGGACCCCCGGCGGCAGTTCCAGTTCCGCCAGAGCTTCGGTCAGCAGATCGGCCAGCACGACCACCTCGGTCACTGCCGGGTCGGCGGCAAGGGCAAGGGCAAGATGATAGCCATATTCGCCCAGCGACCGGGTTCCGGGGGGAAAGGCGCTGATCAAGGCAATTTTCATGGTGTCGTCTCCATCAACAAGGTTTTGGCCCGGCGCAGCACAGCCGCGATGGGTTTTTCGGTTCCGTCCGCGGCGATCAGGCCGAAGTTCGATTGCAGGCGCTTTACCCAAGGCGACCGTCCGACAGCCTTGACATCCACCTGGGGAAAGTCGTGCAGGGTCCAGACAAACACCCCGTCGGCACCCCGCAGGGCGGTCAGACGGTTTTCGACCTCGGTCGCCTGCGCGGTGTTCGATCCCGGCAAGGCCATCGGCAGCCCTGACCAGGAGCTGGACCCGATCTCGGTCACGTAAACCGGCTTTCCTGCCGCAATCAAGCGGACCGCAGCCAACCGATCACGCGATCCGTCGATATCCTGATAATCATGGTAGCTGATGACGTTCAGCGCATCGGACATCACCGGTGCTGACGCCGCCCGCGCCCATCCGACCGTATAGGGCAGGTCGGGCGCGATCAGCTGTGCTGCCCCCAGCATCGTGCGCAACCACGCCTCGACCGTGCCAGAACCGGCCCGTTCAAAGTCAATGTCGGGTTCGTTTTTCAGGTCCACAAACGCGACGTTGGGCGCGGCGGCCAATGGGGGTAGCACGGTTTGCAGATACAGCACATCCGTCGCCCAGGTTGCGGGTTCATAGCTGGGTTTCATGTCGAACAAAGTCGGGATGACGGTCAGATCCCTGTCAGCCGCCAGCTGCAGCAGGGTGATCAGATCACCAACCGCTTTGCCGCGTGTGGCGGGGTCCAGAAACGGGGCGCGTTGCAGAAAAATGCGTATCGACGTGGCCCCCATCCCCTTGATGGTGGACAGGTCACGGGCCACGATATCAGCGTCGAAATCGGGCCAGAATCTGATCCAGGGACTCGCACTTGGATAATAGTTTATGCCCACCAGAAGTCCGGGCTTCGGGGCCACGGGTGCGATCGGCGGCAGCGCCTTAACCGCGTTGCGAACATGTCCGAACAGTCGCCAGCCCTTGGTTTCCTTCATCAAAAGCGTCAGCGTCTGGTCTTGCGTCAGACGGAATTCGTCCAGTTGGCCCGCATCATCCAGCAAAAATCGCACTGTCAGCGCCTCGGATCGCAGTTGCACGATGGACCCGTCGCGATGGTGATAGACCGGGGACAACCGACTGTGCAGCACAACCATGCGCGCGTCCCGGTCTTGTGCCGCCAATTCGGACCGTTCCAGCGCGACACCAGAAAAATGGTCCGGCAGATAGGCCGTCACGCCCGTGGCCAAAGTGCTTGCCAAGGCCTGCCAGCCCATCGTCATGGTACGGCCCAACTGATCACGGTCCGCATCCGTCAATGGGCGACCCAGCCTGCGTGCGGGGGCGTCCCACACGACAGCGCTGGGGGTTTCGGGCAGGTCAGACAGCGCCTCGTCGAAAAAGCGATAGGTGACGGATCGTTCGCTTGCCTTGGCCAGCAGGGTGGCCGCCGAAATCGCGGACACCGTCAACAGCAAAAGCGCCAGCCCGACCGACAAGGCAATCCGCGTCAGCGCCCGATTGTCACGCGGGACCGGGCGGGTCATCGGCCCGCCCCAGGTTGGGCAACGGTCAGCGATACGGTGCCCAAAGAGGTGGTCACTGTCAGGTCCAGCGGGAAATCATCCCGAACGATGGGTTGCACGGTGCGGAACATGCCATCTGCCAGCCAGCCGTCGGTTCGCAATTGCCGGCCGCTGGAGGTTGTCAGTGTCACGGCGATGTCGGCCCCGTCGTTCAGCAGATGGCCGGCCTGTGTCAGAAACGGCCCGATGCGGATGTCATGGGCGACCGCGTCGTCCAACGCCCGCGCCACAACTTCGGGCAGGCCAACCGGTTGCAGCATCGCCACGCGGAATGGCTGCGCACCCGACCTGTGGCCTGTCAGTGCGGCGGTGACAGCCCCCTGCTGCGGCAGATTGCGCGTCAGGATACGCGCCTCTGCCCGCCCGCCGGTCGTCACGGCAGGCACGAGTGAGAAACTGCCGTCCGCATGGGTGGCAAGCAGGGTCAGGCCGATGCCGTCTTCCACCGCGTTGCCATCACGATCCAGCAGCATCGGCAGGGCAAGGGTTGTCATGGTTTCAGGCAGGGCGGGTTCGGTTTGCGGTATGATCTGCGGGGTGATCGAGGTGACGTTGGACACGATCTGATATTCGGCGCGCGGTCCCTGCCGGTTGCCTGACGCCGCACCCGCATGAAACAACCCTGCCGCCCGACCCGGGGAAATCAGCCGCGATGCGATGCCGTTCTGCGTGGCCACCACACGCGGATCGGTGGTGCCCGCCGTCAGGGCGACGGGCGTATCGTCCGCCACGCAGTTGCCTGCGGCGTCAAACAACAGCGCCGCAGATTCGGCGGGTGGGCCGCCTGCGGACAGGCTTTTGCCACCCAGTTGCAGCAGGATCGTCTCGACCGGGCCGGGCGCTATCGTCTCGGCGCGGGCACCCATGGGGGCAAGAACTTCGCGCAGGCCGGCCCAGTTTGCGCGAAGGGGTTCGGTCGGACTTGCCGACCGAAAGATGCCGAAGGCGTCGGTGACGCTTTCGGTGGCAGCACAGACCGGCGCGCCAAGACACCCGAGAAGGGTGAAGACGGCCAGGCAGGGAACGTCAGAATTGCGGGTCATGGGTCATGCTCGAAATGGACAGGCGCAGGTCGGAATAGCCGCCCAGGCCGTTCAGGGGGATGGATGCCACCCCAGGGTCGATGGGCGGGGTGACGGGCTGGCCCGATCCGTTGACGGTGATGTCACCTGCGGACACCTCGGCCAGCACGGTGATTTCGGATGCATGCGGCAACGGCATGGAAAACGGCGCGCTTTGGCCGGGGTATATGTTGATGTCGACAAACCCGGCGTCGGCCCACAAGGGCCGTCCATCGGGACCATACAACAAGGCTGTCAGGCGGACGACCGAGGCGGTTTCGGTGCCGGTGTTCACGGCCAGTCCGGTCAGGATCAGGCCGTCTTGCGCGGCCTTTATCCGTGCCCCGTTCAACGAGACGCCGCGATAGACATCCGAAGTGCCGACCAATGCCCGCGCGTCAAGTGCGGCAATGGCGGGCAGCTCTGGCAGTTCGGGCGGAATGTACAGCGTCGGGTCAAAGCCGGTGATCTTTGCCGCCTCGGTCAACGACAGGACCCCGGCGAAGGGGATCGCGAAGCCGGACGTTTCGCCCCCGCGCAGCCGTTCCCCGCCCACCGTTCCCAGACCTTGGCGCATCAGGCGGTTTCCTGTGATCCCGCGCAATTCCCCGGTCAGGCTGATGGCTGCGGGCACCACGTCGATGTTGGTGACAGACCCCACAAGGAACAACTTGCCCCCCCCGTTGCACCAGACGGGCGGCGGGCACGGTCACCTTGGGCCGGTCGATCTGGTCCCGGTGCAGGTCGGTGTCGGGGCGCGCCTGCCTGCGGCCCGGCACGGCCCAGTTGACCCTTTCTTCGGTCAGGATGCGCAGGGGGGCCTGCACCTGACGCAGATGGGTGGGAACGATGTACCATTGCCCGTCGCGCAGAACGGTGCTCACTGCCAGGACCTGCACACGCGTGTCCAGCGCGGTCAGCCAATCCAGTGTCACGGTCCAGTCGATCATGGACGGCGATTTCCGCTCTGCGTTGGTCTTGACCGACAGCAACTTGCCATAGGACGCAATCAGCCCGCCCTGCCACCGCAGTTGAAACAGGACATCGTCCGGGCTGTCGCGCGTTTCGGGGTCAAGCCGGTCATAGGCCGGGCCGAACCGGCGAAAATCCAGATCGGTGAAATAGGCGGTGATCACCTCTTCGGCGGTGGCGGGCCGGGTCCGTTCCTGCCACAGAAGTGCCCCCAGAGTGGTGACCCCAAGGACCAGCAGGATTGCCAGCACGCTGACGATCCGCCGCACGCGGGCCGGGTTGCCGAACCCGTCCAGCGGTTCGGTCAGCGGGCGGTATTCGGGCCGCGTCCCGATCAGGCTGCGACGCAGCGCCGCCCCGATCAGCACAGCAAAGGCCGACAGCAGCATCGTCGGGGGCAACAGCCCCCACATCAACCGCTGCCCCTGCGAGATGTCACGCCGGGGTTGCAGCAGGGGCAAGGGGTCAACTTCGGGCTTTTCCCAGACGACAATCCCGTTCTGCAACCGGATCAGCCGCGTCCAGCCCGAAAAATGCAGCAGCGGGTCGTAAAAGGCGTCGTTCGAGAAGACGTATTTCAGGTGATAGGTATCGGCATTGGTCAGGAACTGCTGCAGCGAGCCCAAGCCCGGCACACCGAGATATTTCGCGTTCTCCAGACGCTCCACCGAAAAGCGCATCAACTCGGGCAGGCGGCGGGCTGAATGGTAATTGCCGTCGATCGACTGCGCCTCCATCCGGGCGGACAGGTAGGCGAACTGATCGCCAAATCCCAGGGTCAGATAGCGCCACTGATCGTGGTCATCGGACGACATGAACTGGACGATGGGTTCGGGATCGATGAATTCGGGCTGTGTCGGCTTTGACGTCGGCATGATGGCGATGGACACCGCCAGCACGACCATCGCGGTGAATATCCCTGTCAGCACAAGGATTTGCGTCCCGCGCCCAAAGGCCGCCGCGATCAGCTTGCCCGACCGCCCCTGCACCAGCGCGTCGATCATCTGCCCCAGGAACGGCAGGATCAGAATGCTGCCCCAAAAGGTGAATCGGTCCAGCGTCAGGATGTCGAAGGCCCCGCGCAATATGGCGCGCGAAATGGGCGTCGTGCCCCCCGTGCCCAACACAAAACACAGCGCCAGGGATGCCGCCAACGGCCACAGACGCGACGTCAGACCCTTGTACCAGGCATAGGGCAGAAACAGCAGCGACAGGCCCCATGGGATCAGAAAGAACACAAGTCCCATGTCCGGCCGCGCAATAAAGCTTTCGCGGCTGCCATGCGGGATCGGAACCTGCGTGATCGGATCATTCACCGACCAGATCCAATAGGGCAGGATCGTCACGACGATGCCCGCGACCAGCAGCACGGCCAGCAACAGCCCGCGCGCCACGGGCGACACGAACCGGCGCAACCACGCCGCCGGGCGCGCGAACGGGCGGGCCGGACGCCGAAACGCGCCGCGCAGACCTGTCGCCGGGGCCGCGCGCGGGGGCAGCGGGTTCAGTTCCGCCACGGCGCGCAGGCAATGCAGACCCAAGGGCACGATGAACAGGATCGTGCCGAACAGCGTGGTCACATGGTGCGCCGCCGTGGTCGCCGCGCCGAACAGCACCGCCAGCAGAAAATTCGCCCAACGCCCGATGACGATCCAACGATAGACATACGGCAACCCGTTCAGGAACACGCCCAAGGAAAAGATCGTCGGCAGCTGGCCGAAGATGTGGATGGTCTCGGATATCGAGGACGATATCACCAGCGCGATGGAGGCAAACCCCGCCGCACGCGGTGCCACCCACAGCAACGAGAACCGGAAGACTCCGACCGTCAGCAGCAGCAGGCCAAACAACTGCACGGTCACAAAGGCGGCGCGCAGCGACATGACGTGCATCAGCGCGCCGATGGCCATATGCGTGCCCGGCGGGTAGGATGTGGTCAGAAACCCGGTGTACCAGCGCGGCTCCCACGGGTCGAACCAGGACCGGTAATAGTGGTCGCCAAAGAACATGTGGATGAAGGCGTCATAAGTGTTTTCGTGGGTAAAGGGCAGCAGCCCGCCATGAAACAGCAGCGCGCAGGCCAGTGCCACCAGCAACAAGGGCACGCCGTCATTCGACCAGGCATCCGCCGTCGCGCCAGGCGCGGAAAGGGTCTGCACGGTCGCCACAGGGGATCAGATCGGCGCGTCGGTGGCGGGGCGGTTGTAGACGTCATCCAAACGCACGATGTCGTCTTCGCCCAGGTAGCTGCCCAGTTGCACCTCGATGATCTCGACCGGCGCGTCGGTCAGGTTTTCCAGCCGGTGCAGCGCGCCCAGCGGAATCTCGACCGCTCCGCCGGGGGCCACCTGCAAGACCGCATCGCCGACGGTGATCGTGGCCAGACCGGCAATCACGACCCAGCGTTCGGCCCGGTGATGGTGATATTGCAAGGACAGTCGGCCACCCGGCCGCACCTCGATGCGCTTGACCTGATGTGCGGGGCCGCGATCCAGACTCCAGAACGCGCCCCAGGGGCGGGTTTCATGGACGGGCTGGCTGGCGGGAACGGCGGAATGTCGTGCGGTCTGGGTCATCGTTACATACCTTGTCTCAGGTTGGGGGTGTTATGCAGGAAACCACCCGCCGCGTGTCATGCGCGGGCGGTCTGTCGGGTGACGCGGGGGGATACCTTTGGTTAATCCTTTCCGCGCCATCCTCACCTTTCGGCTAGGTTGGGCCGGACCAATCAGGCGACGTCCGTCAGCCGCGACGCCGGATCGCTGCCCGCTTCGATGTGGCGCGTCACATCCGCTTCGCCGGTCGCGGTGCCTGTCTGCACCTCGATCAGGATCAGCGGATCGACGCCCGGATTTTCCAGCCGGTGACGCATGCCGGGTGGCACACAGATCGATTCGTTCTGGCCCAGCTTCTGTGTCTTCCCGTCCAGGGTCACGCGCGCCGTGCCTGACAGGACGATCCAGTGTTCGGACCGCAACCCATGCGTCTGCGTGGTCAGCGACGCACCGGGGTGCAGATGCAGGCGGCGGATTTCCAACCCTGCCTCGGGAACCAGGGTTTCGATCTTGCCCCAAGGCCGGTGTTCCTGCGGAAAACGCTCTGCCTGTCGGGCGCCTTTCTGTTTCAGCACGGCGACAGCGGCGCCGATTTCCTGCGTGCAGGACCGGTGGGCGATCAGCACGGTATCGGCCATGCTGACGGCTACGATGTCGGTCAGGCCGATGGCGACAAGTTCGGTCTGTGGCGCATCGTTGCGCAGCAGGCTGCCGGTGCAGCCGATCGCCGTCACCGCGCCGGATTCCACCATGCCCGCACTGTCGGGGACGGCCTCGCGCCAGATGGCGTCCCAGCTGCCCAGATCCGACCAGCCAGCGGAAAATGGCACCACGCATAAATTGCCAACCCGTTCCATCACGGCATAATCAATTGAAATATTGTCTGCCCGCGCCCAAGGGTCGGCGGCAAGGCACAGAAATCCCAAATCCGGGCTGGCTGTTTCCAACGCCTGTGACACGGCCTGAACCATGTTCGGGACACAGTCACCGAACGCCTTGATCAGCGTCGCGGCGGACGCAAGGAAGATGCCGGCGTTCCACAGAAAGTTCCCCGCGTCGAGCATCCCTTGTGCCCGCCCCCCGTCCGGTTTTTCGACAAAGCGGCGCAGGCCCATGACGCGCGGTGCGTTCGTGCCGGGCCGATCCGCCAGTTCCAGCCAGCCATAGCCGGTTTCCGCCCGATCCGGGCGAACCCCAAAGGTCACGATCCGCCCGGCCCGTGCGGCAACGCTTCCCGCGTGGACGGCGGCGCGAAAGGCGACCGGGTCAGCGACCACATGATCCGACGGTGCAATCAGCAAAAGGGCGTTCGGATCGGTCGCCTGAACATGCAGGGCGGCCGCCAGAATGGCCGGGGCGGTGTTGCGCGCGCTTGGCTCTACCAGAATGGCCCGTGCGGCGCGCCCGATGGCGGCCAATTGGTCGGCGACGACAAAGCGGAACGCATGTCCCGTCACCAGCACGGGCGCGCCAAACCCCGGACCCGCCATCCGCAAGACCGCCGCCTGCAACAGGGTGTGTTCCCCGGCAAGCGGTGCGAACTGTTTGGGAAAGCTTTTGCGCGACAACGGCCACAGCCGCGTGCCCGAGCCGCCGCACAGGATGATGGGGATGATCTTGGACATGGGGTTTCCTTTTCCGCGTTGGTCCATCTTCAGATGCCACGCGAACCTGCTGTCCCGCCACAACCCGGCCGTATGGCGCCCGAACCCGCGCAGGTCACGCGGCCTGACCAAATGGGCACCCGCCTGACCGAGCGGAACGTTTGACCGGCACGCCGCGCACAGGATAGCTGACAGCAACCGACCACCGACCAAGGATCACCCGCCATGACGCCGCTGACATGTTTCAAAGCCTATGATGTCCGGGGCCGTCTTGGGGTCGATCTGGACGAAGGCGTGGCCTACCGGATCGGACGTGCGTTTGCCGAAGTGATGGGTGCCGCATCCGTGGTGCTGGGGCGCGACTGCCGCGCCTCGTCCCAATCCCTGTCGGATGCGGTGGCACAAGGGCTGCTGGCGGGGGGGGCGGATGTGCTGAACCTCGGGCTGTCAGGCACCGAAGAGATGTATTTCGCCACCACCCATCTGGGCGCGGGCGGTGGGATCTGTGTCACCGCATCCCACAACCCGATGGACTACAACGGGATGAAGATGGTCGGCCCCGGCTCTGCGCCGCTGCACCCCGAAACGGGCCTGGGCGCGATCCGCGACCTTGCCCAATCGCAACGCTTTGCCGCACCCAACCGCAGCGCCGGACAGCACGACGCTTCGGCTGTGCGCAGCGCCTATGTGCAGCGTGTCCTGTCCTTTGTCGACGTCGCGGCCTTGTCCCCGATGACCGTTCTGGTGAACGCAGGCAACGGTGCCGCCGGGCCGACGTTTGACGCGATCGCTGCCGAACTGGCGCTGCGCAATGCACCTGTCCGTTTCGTGCGGATGCACCACGACCCGGACGGAACCTTTCCCAACGGCATCCCGAACCCGTTGCTGCCCGAGAACCAGCCCGTCACCTCGGATGCGGTCCTGCGCGCAGGGGCCGATCTGGGCGTGGCCTGGGATGGCGACTTTGACCGCTGTTTTCTGTTTGACCACACCGGTGCCTTCGTGCCCGGCGAATACGTTGTGGGCCTGCTGGCCGAAGTGTTCCTGAGCAGGGAACCGGGGGCGCGCATTGTGCATGACCCGCGCGTGATCTGGAACACCCGCGACATCGTGGCCACGGGCGGCGGCGTTTCCGTGCAGGCCCGCGTCGGCCACGCCTTCATCAAGCAGGTGATGCGCGACACGGATGCAGTCTATGGCGGCGAGATGTCCGCACATCACTATTTCCGCGATTTTATGGCCTGCGACAGCGGCATGATCCCTTGGCTGATGATCCTTGACCTGTTGTCGCGCCGGGGCCGGTCGCTGGCCGACGTGCTGGCTGAACGCAAGTCGGCCTTTCCCTCGTCCGGCGAGATCAACTTTCGGGTGCGCGACACGCAGGCGGCGATTGCCCGGATCGAACAGCACTATGCCCCTTTGGCATCGGAGCGTGATGATATGGACGGGCTGGGCCTGTGTTTTGACGGCTGGCGGCTGAACCTGCGGGCGTCCAACACAGAACCCCTGCTGCGCTTGAACGTGGAATCACGGGGCGATCCCGACACAGTCAAGTCCCGTGTAGCCGAAATCTCTGCTTTGGTTAATTAAGGACGGGGTAAACCCGGCGAACAGTCTGGCGTTGTGACGTTAGTATGGGTGATTTCATCCGTAAGCGACCCCACATCAAAAGATAAGACAGTTATACGAAAGGTATTCCAACTGTTTAAGCGAGTATGTCCATGCGAATGCTTATTGCCGATGACCATGATCTCGTCCGCGTGACGATTGTCCTTTTTCTGAACGGGATGAATGACATGCACGCCGAATGGGCGCGCGACAAGGACCACGCGATCGAGGTGGTCCGCGCCAACGGTCCCTTTGATCTGGTGCTGCTTGACCTGACGATGCCCGGAATGAACGGTCTGGAGGGGTTGAAGGCCCTGTTGGCCGAACCGAACGCCCGTCAGGTGGCGTTGATGTCCGGCTCTGCCCCGCGTGACGTGGTCGAGGCGGCACTTGGTCTGGGGGCAATCGGCTTTTTGCCCAAAACCCTGGGGGCCAACAGCATGGCCAATGCGGTTCGCTTCATGGCGATGGGCGAAAAATATGCGCCGGTCGATTTCATGACCACCGCCGCCCCGCCCACGCCGTCCAACAAGTTGACGAGGCTTCTCAGCTCTCGTGAAATGCAGGTTCTGAACGGTTTGTGTCTTGGCAAATCGAACAAGGAAATCGCCCGTCTGCTGGCGCTGATGGAACCCACGGTCAAGCTGCATGTCCGCACGCTTTACCGCAAGATCGGCGCAAACAACCGCACGCAGGCGGTCATCCTTGCCAAGGATGCGGGCGTTTGCTGATCAAAGCCTTTGGCGCAGCTTTTCTGAAGCAAAGATCACCAGTCCCGCGATCAGACCCCAGAAGGCCGCACCAATGCCAAAGGCGGCAACACCCGATCCGGTGACGGCCAGCGTCAATATGGCGGCAAATCTCTGGTCGGGCACGGCGACGGCCCCGGTCAGCGCGCCCATCAGTGGCCCCAGCAGCGCCAGCGCGACCAGCGCCGTCATCAACGCGGGGGGCAGGGCCGCAAGCACGGCAATCAGCAGCGGCCCCGACAGGCCAAGCACTACCCAGACGCCCGCATAGGCCAACCCGACCTTCCAGCGTTGGCTGCGGTCGGGGTGGACATCGTCGCCCATGCAGATTGCCGCCGTGATCGCCGCCATGTTCACCGTATGCGCCCCAAACAGCGCGGTGACGGCTGAAATCAGCCCCGTGACGCCCAAGGCCGCACGCACCGGCGGCGCAAATCCGTGCGCGCGCAGGGTGGCAAAGCCGGGCAGGTTCTGCGACGCCATGGTGACCAGATACAGCGGCAGGCCCAGCCCCAACAGGGTGGGCAGATCGAACGCGGGCACGATCAGAACGGGCAGGGGCAGCGGGGCGGACCAAGCGGGCAGGGTGGCCGCCCCGGTGCCAAAGGCCAGCGCAACCCCGGTCGTCAGGGCTGCCAGAACGGCCAGTGCCGGATTTTTCAGGCGGACAAGGGCAAAGACCGCGACCATCGGCAGGATCAGCGCGGGGTCCGCCTGGGCGGAGGTTGCCCCCTTCAGGCAGAACGGCAGCAACACCCCCGCCAACATGCCCGCAGCTATGGCGTCCGGGATGCGCGCAACGATGGCACCCAGCGGGCGAATGGCCCCGGTCAGCGCGATCAGCACCCCGGCCAGTAAAAAGGCCGCGACCCCTTGGGCCATGGTGATGCCCGTCGTGGCGGCGATCAGCGCCGCACCCGGCGTTGACCAGGCCAGCACCACCGGCACCCGCGCCCAAGCGGACAGGATGGCCGACCCCGCCGCCTTGGCAAAGCAAATCGTGACGACCCAGATTGTGGTCTGTGCCGGTGTGGCACCCAAGGCCGCCGCCGCCGACAACACCAAGGCAATGGTCGATCCATAACCGACAAGCGCCGCCACAAAGGCGGCTGAAAACAGGGATGCGCGCATGACCCGACCTTTGATCTGCGCGGACTATTCCCGGCGGGGCGGCGACTTGCAAGCTGGATTGGGGAAATGGCGGCGACCCCAGGGAGGGAGGAGATGGGGTCGCCGCAGAGACGATCAGCCCGGGAGGAGGTGGGCCTTTCGTACATCGTGTGGAAAGCGATGCTTTCCCGAATTTCGGTGGCGACGACCCCAGGGAGGAGGAGGGGGTCGTCGCCTTTGCCGATCAGCCCGGGAGGAGGTGGGCCTTTCGTACGCCGTGTGGAAAGCGGGTGCTTTCCGGAATTTCGGTGGCGACGACCCCAGGGAGGAGGAGGGGGTCGTCGCCTTTGCCGATCAGCCCGGGAGGAGGTGGGCCTTTCGTACGCCGTGTGGAAAGCGGGTGCTTTCCGGAATTTCGGTGGCGACGACCCCAGGGAGGAGGAGGGGGTCGTCGCCTTTGCCGATCAGCCCGGGAGGAGGTGGGCCTTTCGTACATCGTGTGGAAAGCAAATGCTTTCCGGGAAGAAAGTGCGACGACGCCAGGGAGGAGGAGAAGCGCCGTCGCTTTTGCCATGGGCCCTGCGGGAGGAGGTGCAGAACCGGACAAGAAACCTTATTTGCCGTAAGCCGCCTCGTGGGCGATTTCGCTGATCTGGCTGAGGGCAATCCCAAGATCGGCCAGCTCGCGCGGCGACAGGGCGTTCAACTCGCGGACAGTCTGGGTATAGATGGCACGGCGGGACATCGCGGCTTTGACCGACTGTAGGGCTGCTGCGAAACGGTCGGCAAGACCAAAGGACGCGGCGCGGGAGGTGTTCACATAAGCCATAATATTCTCAAGCCTCAGGTTATTTCGTTTGGCGCTTAGAGCGTTCTGTTGCGCTGTTACCGTAAACATGGGGCAATTGCTGCAGATGCACAATGCAGACTGTGTGCAATGCTGCCATGCAGCATCCGCATGGCTAGCAATCACAAAAATTACATAAAATTCATAAGGTTCGCGACATTTTTGAGCAAACGGTAAACACGCTCTTGCCCTTTGCTGCAAAGATCACGACGTTTGCCGCAGGTTTGGGCAAAGGAGAAACGCCAATGGTCACGCGCGATGATGTCATGGCGGTGTTGGCGCGGGTTGCGACACCCGATGGCGGCGATCTGGTGTCGCGCGATCTGATTCGTGCACTGATGGTTGACGGGCCTGCGGTGCGCTTTGTGATCGAGGCCGCGACCCCCGATCAGGCCCGCGCCCTGGCCCCCGCGCAGGCGGCAGCCGAAGTTGCGATCAAGGCGCTGCCGGGTGTCGCGTCGGTGCAGGTGGTGATGACGGCGCATGGTCCTGCGGCCAAGGCGCCGCCGCCCAGCCTGAAGATCGGGCAACACCCGACCCCGCAGCAGGGCGGTCCGCAAAAACTGTCCGGGATCGACCGCATCATCGCAGTGGCCAGCGGCAAGGGCGGGGTGGGCAAATCCACCGTCAGTTCCAATCTTGCCGTGGCTTTGGCGCGGCAGGGGCGGCGGGTCGGGTTGCTGGATGCCGATATATACGGCCCCAGCCAGCCGCGCATGATGGGCGTCTCAAAGCGCCCCGCCAGCCCCGACGGCAAGATCATCGAACCCCTGCACGCCCACGGCGTCACGATGATGAGCATTGGCCTGATGCTGAAAGAAGACGAGGCTGTGATCTGGCGCGGCCCGATGATCATGGGCGCGTTGCAGCAACTGCTGACGCAGGTGGACTGGGGCAAGCTGGATGTGCTGATCGTCGATCTGCCGCCCGGAACGGGCGATATCCAGTTGACCCTGTGCCAGCGCACGCAGCTGACCGGGGCGATCGTGGTGTCGACGCCGCAGGACGTGGCGCTGCTGGATGCGCGCAAGGCGCTTGATATGTTCGTCAAGCTGAAGACGCCTGTTCTTGGCCTGATCGAAAACATGTCCACATACATCTGCCCCAACTGCGGACACGAGGCGCATATCTTCGGTCACGGTGGTGTCGCGGCCGAGGCGGAAAAGCTGGGTCTGCCGTTCCTTGGGGAAATCCCGCTGTCGCTGGATGTGCGGTTGGCGGGCGACGCGGGCACGCCGATAGCGGCGGGCACCGGGCCGATTGCCGACGCCTATGCCCGGCTTGCCCACCGTCTGGTGGCGGGCGGGATGGCGTAACGCGCAGATCACGCACGAATCACGTAACTGGGAATGGATGGGAAATCCGGGGGAAACCCCGGATTTTTGCCGTTTCGCGGCGCAGTTCTTCACCCAGACTGATGGATGGCGGCAGTTGTCGAAAGGCGGGCGAAATTTTTCTTGGGAAAAGGCGGGAAAAAGCGGGGCGGTGCGGTTCTACTAGATATAGCGTTGTTGATTGGTATTAACGTCTAGCTGTTGCAATTTACCCCTTCGTTATGCCACCAGATGCTGCTTTTTGCCCCGTCGGCCCACTACATATACTCAGTTCTGCCCAAACTTTTCCGTTGCCACCCATGAATTCCCATGGCATCCCTATCTTACACGATGCGAACGGGCAGTAACGGCTAGGGGCGGCATAAAGACCCCGAACAGGCGAACTGGCAGGCTCATACAGGCACCCCGCTTTCATCGAAGACCGAGATCCGGCGCGAGCGCGAGCAGACATCTCCCCCAGGTGGCGCGCGTAGCTGGACGCCCAGCGATGGGACAGGCGGCGGATCGAGCAGTGGCAGCAGCTCGATCCGCCGTTCCATTTCCGGGCACACCGAAGTTAGTAAAGGAGCCGCGAGGCCCATGTCCGAGGCGTTCAGAGGCGAGTTCACCCAAAAGGTGGACGGCAAGGCGCGGGTCTCTATCCCGGCAGCCTTTCGCCGCATTCTGGAAGCTGGCGACCCTGCGGCTGCCGGTGCGCCCAATCCCCGCCCCCGTATCGTGATGATCTATGGCGACGACCGGCGGCAATACGTCGAATGTTATTCCATCGCCGAAGCGGCCGTTCTTGAGGCGCGCATCCGCAAGTTGCCGGTCGGATCGGCCAACCGCCGTTTGCTTGAACGCAACATGATCACCCTGTCGCAGACGGTCGAGGTGGACGAGGATGGCCGCGTCGTCCTGCCGCCCAAGGTGCGCGACAAGATCGCCATCGGGGCCGATGATCTGTCCAAAGGGGCCGAGGCGGTTTTCGCCGGTGTCCTTGATACCTTCCAGATCTGGAAGCGCGACACCTATGATGCCGACATCCTGCGCTCTGCCGAGGCGGATCTGGCCACGCTTGCCGATGGCGTAGATATCCTGTCGCTGTTGGGCGACGCCTCCACCGGAACCTGACCCGTGGACCCGCGCGATCCGCACATCGGACGCACCCCCCATATCCCGGTGCTTTTGCGCCCTTTGCTTGCCGCCGTGGCCCCTGTCAGGGGCGTCTGGCTGGACGGCACATTCGGCGCGGGCGGCTATGCGCGCGGTCTGCTGGCGGCGGGGGCCGACGTGGTGATCGGGGTTGACCGCGATCCGCTGGCCCTGACGATGGCCGCTCCTTGGGCGGGCGACTATGGCGACCGTCTGCGGTTGGTTGCGGGCACCTTTTCACAGCTTGATACGCTGGCGGGGGAACCGCTGGACGGCGTGGTGCTGGACCTTGGCGTGTCGTCGATGCAACTGGATCAGGCCGAACGCGGTTTTTCCTTCATGCGCGACGGCCCGCTTGACATGCGCATGAGCCAGCAGGGCGACAGCGCCGCCGATCTGGTGAACAATGCCGATGAAACGGTGCTGGCCGATATCCTGTATCACTATGGCGAAGAACGCGCCTCGCGCCGCATAGCCCATGCGATTATCGAGCAGCGTGCGATTGCGCCCATCACCAGCACCCTTCGGCTGGCGGACATCGTGGCGAAATGCCTGCCGCGCCCGAAACCGGGCCAAAGTCACCCCGCGACGCGCAGTTTTCAGGCGATCCGCATCGCGGTGAACACAGAATTTACCGAACTGGCCGAAGGGTTGATGGCCGCCGAACGCGCGCTGAAACCCGGTGGCAAGCTGGCGGTCGTGACCTTTCACAGTCTGGAAGACCGGATCGTGAAGCGGTTCCTGCAACTGGCATCGGGGGCGGAATCGAACGCCAACCGTTATGCCCCGGCCAAGACCGAACAGACCGCCCGGTTCGAACTGATCACCCGCCGCGCCGTCGCCCCCGATGACGCCGAGCTGGAGCAGAATTTCCGCGCCCGGTCTGCCAAGTTGCGGGTCGCACGCCGCACCGATGCGCCCGCCAAACCCCTTGACCCTGCCGATCTTGGCGTGCCGCAGATACACAAGAAAGGACGCCGCTGATGCGCCCTGTGCTGTATGTCCTGACTTTTCTTGCCGTCATGGGCCTGGCCTTTTGGGCCTACCGCGAAAACTATGCGACTCAGGCCGCGCTGAAGGACATGTCGCGCCTGCAAGACGACATCGCGTCCTTGCGTGAGGCGCTGGCCCTGCAACGCGCAGAATGGGCGTATCTGAACCGCCCCGACCGCCTGCGCGAACTGACCACGCTGAACTTTGACCGGCTTGGCCTTTTGCCCTTGGAGCCTGCACAATTCGGGTCGGCGGCGCAGGTCACCTATCCGGCTGCGGTGCTGTTCCCCGAAGGCCCGGAGCTGCCCGACATAACGGGTCCCGTCGACACCATCGGCACCTCAGACCAGGAGCCATTCCCGTGACACGCACCCCCTTGCGCCCTTTGGCGCGCATCCTGTCCGCCCGTGCCAAGGGCGAAAACCCCGACAGCATCGAGCGTGAAAACCTGCGCCTGCGGCACGAAGCGATCCGTGACAAGGGCCGCGCCCGCGCCGAGGTGCGGCTTTTGATGCTGGGGCTTGGATTCGCGATGGCCTTTACCACCATCGGCGCTCGGATGGGGCTTTTGGCCGCCACCGAACCGACCGAACCGCGATCCGCCGCGCCGGGCGCCGAAATCATGGCGCAGCGTGCGGACATCACCGACCGAAATGGCCGAATTCTGGCCACGAACATGCTGACCCATGCGCTTTATGCGCAGCCAAAGGACATGGTCGATCCCGCCCGCGTGGCGCGCGAACTGGCGGCAATCTTTCCTGAACTGGACGCGGGGCTGCTGGAAAAGCGCTTTACCGACGGTCGCAGTTTCCTGTGGATACGCAAGGTCTTAAGCCCTGAACAGATGCAGCTTGTGCATGACATCGGCGATCCGGGCCTGTTGTTCGGCCCGCGCGAAGTGCGCCTTTATCCCAACGGCCCCTTGGCCGCGCATGTGCTGGGCGGGGCCAGCTTCGGGGCCGAGGGGGTGGACTCTGCCGAAGTCATCGGCACGGCTGGCATCGAAAAGGCGCTTGATCTGCGGCTGCGCGATCCGGCACAGGCGGGCACCCCGCTCGAACTGTCCATCGACTTGACCATTCAGGCGGCCGTCGAGGAAATCCTTGGCACCGGCATGGCGATGATGAACGCCAAAGGGGCCGCCGCCGTTCTGATGGATGTGCATACGGGCGAAATCATCAGCCTTGCCTCGCTTCCCGCCTTTGATCCGAACGACCGTCCCAACAACCCCACCAGCGGCGAGCCGGGCGACAGCCCGCTGTTCAACCGCGCGGTGCAGGGCGTGTACGAACTGGGGTCCACCTTCAAGATTTTCACCGTCGCCAATGCGCTGAACCTTGGTCTTGTGAACCCGCAAACCATGGTGGACGCCAACGCCCCCCGCCGTTGGGGCAAGTTCACGATCAAGGAATTTCAGGGCAAGAATTACGGCCCCCTGCTGTCGGTCGAAAATGTGATCGTCAAATCGTCGAACGTCGGCACGGCGAATATCGCGCTGATGGTGGGCGCCGAACGCCAGCAGGCATTTCTGCAATCCTTGGGCTTTTACGATCCCACGCCGATTGAACTGGTCGAGGCACCGGGCGCAAAGCCCATCGTGCCAAAGAAATGGCCCGACATCACCACGATCACCACATCCTACGGCCACGGCATATCGGCCAGCCCGATGCATCTGGCCCAGGCCTATGCGGCCATTGCCAACGGCGGCACCAAGGTGACGCCGACCCTGCTGCATGGGGGTGTGCCGCAAAATGGCGCGCGCCTGATGTCGCAGGATGTGGCGATGCAGGCCGTGTCGATGCTGCGCGGGGTTGTAACCCACGGCACCGCATCCTTGGGCGAGGTGCCGGGCTATCAGGTCGCGGGCAAGACGGGCACGGCGGAAAAACCCAGCCGGACCGGCGGGTATGACGAAGACAAGGTTGTGAACACCTTTGCCAGCACCTTCCCCGCCAACGATCCGCAATATGTGCTGGTGGTAACGCTGGATGAACCGGTCGAAACCTCTGGCTCAGAGCCGCGCCGCACCGCTGGCTGGACCTCCGTTCCTGTCGCTGCCGAAATCATCCGGCGGACGGCACCGCTGCTGGGATTGCGGCCACAGGTTGAACCCACCCCCCTTGATGGGCTAACAGCCGTCTCGAACTGAACGCGGACAGGCAGGGCAATGGCGGATCGGGCAAGCACAGTATCGCAACTCGGCCTGACCGCACGCGGCGGGCGTGACCCCGTGCTGACCGGCATCACGGTGGACAGCCGCGCCGTTAGGGACGGGATGCTGTTTGCGGCCCTGCCGGGCGCGCGGATGCAAGGGGCCGAATTCATCGGGCCTGCGCTGCGCATGGGGGCTGCGGCGATTCTGACTGACGGGGCCGGGGCGCGGCTGGCGGCAGAGGCGCTGGCCGGGTCTGACGCCGCGCTGATCGTGGCCGAAGATGCGCGCGGGGCGCTGGCCGGTGCGGCGGCGCTGTGGTTCGGCGCGCAACCCGAAACCATGGTTGCCGTGACCGGCACCAACGGCAAGACGTCTGTCGCCACCTTTACCCGGCAAATCTGGATGGCGCTGGACCACGCCGCGATCAACATAGGCACCACCGGGGTCGAGGGCGCATGGGCCGCCGCCTCCAGCCACACCACGCCGGACGCGATCACCCTGCACCGGATGCTGTCGGACGCCGCTGCCGCAGGCGTCACCCACGCTGCGATGGAGGCGTCAAGCCACGGCCTTGATCAGCGTCGGATGGACGGTGTGCGTCTGGTTGCCGCCGGTTTCACCAATTTCACACAGGATCATCTCGATTATCACGGCACGATGCAGTCCTATTTCGACGCAAAGATGGGCCTGTTCTCGCGCGTTTTGCCGTCCGAAGGCGTGGCCGTCGTCAACATGAACGATCCGCGCGGGTCGGATGTGGTTGCCGTGGCGCGCGCGCGCGGGCAACGACTTTTGACGGTGGGCCATGCCGAAGGCTGCGATTTGCGTCTGCTGGGCCAGCGCTATGATGCGACCGGGCAGGATGTGCGGTTCCAGTGGCAGGGACAGCCGCATCAGGTGCGCCTGAACCTGATCGGCGGGTTTCAGGCTGAAAACGTCGCTCTTGCAGCGGGACTTGTGATTGCGGCAGGCGAAGATCCGGCCCGCGTGTTTCCGGTGCTGCCCACGCTGACAGGCGTGCGCGGGCGGATGCAACTGGCGGCAACCCGCACCAACGGGGCTGCGGTCTTCGTCGATTACGCCCATACGCCCGATGCCATCGAAACCGCCCTGCGCGCCTTGCGCCCGCATGTCATGGGGCGGATCGTCATCGTCTTTGGCGCAGGCGGCGACCGCGACCGCACCAAGCGCCCGCTGATGGGGCAGGCGGCCCGTGCCAATGCCGATGTTCTATATGTGACAGACGACAACCCCCGCAGCGAAGATCCTGCCACCATCCGTGCAGAAATATTGCAAGCCTGCCCAGACGCGAACGAGGTGGGCGACCGGGCCGAGGCGATCTTGCGCGGCGTCGATGCCCTTGGCCCCGGCGATGCGTTGCTGGTCGCGGGCAAGGGGCACGAAACTGGTCAGGTCATCGCGGGCGACGTCTATCCGTTTGACGACGTGGAGCAGGCCAGCGTTGCGGTTGCCGCACTTGATGGGGTGATTTGATGGGTGTCTTGTGGACCTCGACCGATGCCGCTGCCGCCACAGAGGGGCGCAGCACCCGTGACTGGCAGGCTACGGGCGTGTCGATCGACACCCGCACCCTTATCCCCGGCGATCTGTTCGTGGCGCTGTCCGACGTGCGCGACGGGCATGATTTTGTGGCGCAGGCTTTGACCAAGGGCGCGGCGGCGGCGCTGGTCAGCCGCATCCCCGCAGGTGTGCGGGATGATGCGCCCCTGCTGATCGTGCCCGAGGTTCTGGCCGGTCTTGGCGCGCTAGGGGCGGCGGCACGGGCGCGGACGAACGCGCGTGTCGTCGGTGTCACCGGATCGGTCGGCAAGACATCCACCAAGGAAATGCTGCGCGCGGTTCTGGGCGGGCAGGGCCGGGTTCATGCCGCCGAAGCCAGCTACAACAACCATTGGGGCGTGCCGCTGACGCTGGCCCGGATGCCCGCCGACACCGACTTTGCCGTAATCGAGATCGGCATGAACCACCCCGGCGAAATCGCCCCGCTTGCCCGCCTGTCGCGGCTGCATGTGGCGCTGATCACCATAGTGGCCCCCGCGCATCTTGAGGCGTTCGAGAATGTCGAAGGCATCGCCCATGAAAAGGCCGCGATCATGGACGGGCTTTTGCCGGGCGGCGTGGCCGTTCTGCCCGCCGATCTGGACACGACGCCGATCCTGACTGCCAAGGCCAATGCCGTCGGGGCGCGCAAGGTGTTGTTCGGGGCGTCACCGGGGGCAGATTGGCGGCTTTTGTCGGTGCAATTGTCGGGTGACGCCACCGTGGTACAGGCCAGCCACGCCGGAAACACCTTGCTGTACAAGGTGATGTCGCCCGGCAGGCACTTTGCCGCAAACGCGCTTGCCACGCTGGCGGTGGCGCAGGCGCTTGGCTGCGATCCAGCCATCGCCGCCTGCGACATCGGCCTGTGGACACCGCCCACCGGGCGCGGCACCCGCGAGAAGATCATCACCGACATTGTCGATGAAAACGGCTTTGACCTGATCGACGACGCCTTCAACGCCAACCCTGCGTCGATGGGGGCCAGCCTTGACATGCTGATCGCAACCCGCCCGCAGGATGGTATCGGCAGCATCGGTACGGGGCGCCGCATCGCAGTTCTGGGCGACATGCTGGAACTTGGTCCGCAGGAAACCGTGCTGCATCAGGCCATTGCGCGCCATCCGGGCCTGTCGGCCGTGGACACGATCCATTGCGTCGGTCCCCGGATGCGCGCGCTGTGGCAGGCCCTGCCGCGCGCGCAGCGGGGCGAGTGGTCCGAGACGCCGACCGACCTTGCCAAACGCGCGCGGTCCCTGGTTGACGCAGGGGATATCGTGCTGGTCAAAGGCTCCAAGGGGTCAAAGGTAAGCCTTGTCGTTGACGCGCTGCGCAAATTGGGGCAGGCGGACGCAACAAGAAAACAAGGGGCAGAGTGAATGTTTTACTGGCTGACGGCCTTCTCGGACGGGGGCGACGTCTTCAACCTGTTCCGCTACATCACCTTTCGCGCCGGTGGCGCCTTTGTCACGGCGCTGGTGTTCGGGTTCATCTTCGGACGGCCGCTGATCGACCTGTTGCGCCGCAAGCAAGGCAAGGGTCAGCCGATCCGCGACGACGGCCCGCAAAGCCATTTCGTCAAGGCAGGCACCCCCACCATGGGCGGGCTTCTGATCCTGTCGGCGTTGCTGTTTTCCACCCTGCTTTGGGCGCGGCTGGACAATCCGTATGTCTGGATCGTGGTGCTGGTAACGCTGGCCTTTGGTCTGATCGGGTTTGCCGACGACTATGCCAAGGTCACCAAACAAAACACCAAGGGCGTGTCGAGCCGGGTGCGATTCCTGTCGGGTCTGGTGATTTCAGCGCTGGCCGCCTATGCGGCGGCGCGGTTTCACCCTGTCGACCTGACGAACCAGCTGGCGTTGCCCTTCGTCAAGGACATGCTGATCAACCTTGGCTTTCTGTTCGTGCCCTTCGGCATGATCGTGATCGTGGGGTCGGCCAATGCAGTGAACCTGACCGACGGGTTGGACGGGCTGGCCATCATGCCGGTGATGATTGCCGCAGGAACTCTGGGGGTCATCGCCTATGCCGTGGGTCGGGTGGACTTTACCGATTATCTGGGCGTCCACTATGTGCCCAACACGGGTGAGTTGCTGATCTTTACCGCCGCCCTGTTCGGTGGGGGACTAGGCTTTCTGTGGTACAACGCACCCCCTGCGGCGGTGTTCATGGGCGACACCGGGTCGCTTGCGCTGGGCGGCGCGCTGGGGGCGATTGCGGTCTGCACCAAGCACGAGATCGTACTGGCCATCGTCGGCGGCCTGTTCGTGGTCGAGGCGATGTCGGTCATCATTCAGGTGCTGTATTTCAAACGCACCGGACGCCGCGTGTTCCTGATGGCCCCGATCCACCACCATTTCGAGAAAAAGGGCTGGGCCGAGCCGCAGATCGTCATCCGCTTCTGGATCATCAGCCTGATCCTTGCGCTGGTGGGACTTGCCACGCTGAAGGTGCGGTAAAGCCAGCAGGGCCGGCGCGAGCCTTGTCCGGCGCGCCGGAACGGTTGCGTTCCGCGTGGCGGTCGCGGCACCGGTTTTCACCGTCAGGAAGCTGCATCATTCACGCCGACGCGTAGTCTTCGTGCGGTCCGCATCGGTCCTTTCCCGTGTCAGTAGTTCACAACCACCACGACGGTATCCGCATACGTTCCGACCACCGCGATCTGGTCCGGAAAAATGCGTCCATAAATGGTCAATGTCTGATTTCCGCCTGTGCCGACGCCCGTTGCGACATTTGCCGCGTCAAGCCCCCAGCCCGTGGTCCCTGCTGCGTCATGATAAAGACCATAGGCAAGCAGATTGCCCCCATTGGTCATCCGTCGTGCCGCTGGCCCGACGCCGACGGGTTGGCCGCCCATATCCAGACCCACCGTGTAAGACGACGCATTGGTGCATGTGACGGTAATGGTGGCGGTCTGGTCCACCGGTGCGATCAGGGCGTCATCTATGATGCCGAAATCCATGTCCGACACGTTGACGGTGCAGCTTGCCGCGACGCTTGCGCGAACGTCAAAGGAACTGGCCGTGCCATACTGGCTGCACGCCGTTTCGCCAAAGGCCAGTTGGACGTCGCCCCCGGATGCAAAGCTGGACGAATATGACCCGACGATGGCCTGCGCGCCGATCGACGTGACTTCGGCGTAGATCGTGGGCGCAATCGTGGCACTGCCGGTTGCGTCCAGCGGCAGGGAAAAGCCGACTGTCTGCCATGTGGTGCCCCCGCCAGACAGCGTGTTCTGGGCGGTCAACTGATAGTCAAGCGATGCCGTGCCACCCCCGGTCATGTAGCGCGGCGTCTGTCCCGGCCCGCTTCCGCCGCTGCCCGCCCCGATCAACACGCAGGCGATTGCGGTGCTGTCCGGCACCCCGCCAGAGCAGGTGATGGTCACCGGGCCGCTGGTCTGTTCGGGCATGCCGTCACGCACTGAAATCTGCCCGAAATCCAGCGAGACGAGATCAGCCTCGCACATCAGGGCCGCCCGCGCGGCCGACGGGATGCAGAACATGGCAGAAAGGGCCGCCGTCAAAACGATCAATCGCGTCATCATCTGCATGTGACTCCCTCGATATAATCCTGCTCATCGGATTGCTTCACATAGCCAAATTCGGCCACGCAGTCTGCCTGCGTGGTTTTCGCGCTGATCCGGTTGCGTGGGCCAAGGCCGGTGATCCAGACCTCGCCGTCATAGCCGACGACGAATGCGTCGGACGATCCTTGCAGCCGGACCTCGGCCCCGATCGGAAGGAATGCCCCAGCGGCATCCCGTAACACCACCAATGCGGCCGCCTTGGGCTTGCCGCCGAAATCCAGCGACACGCCAGATCGGCGGGCGGTGACCACGGTCATGGCGGTGGCCCCGATGTTGGCATCAAGCGGCAGGTCAAGCGGGTTGATGGAGATCCTGTTCAGCCGGTAGGACCGCAGGTCCGGCACCAGGGCCTTGACCATGGGTCCTGTGCGAGCAACCTGGCGGTTGTTCAGGCTGACCGGCACATCCGCACTGCCGACGTCAACCACGGCAAACCCGTCATGGATCCGATTGGTGGCAAACAGCCCACCCCCCGCCAGAACAAGTGCCCCGTCGAACGTGGCGCTGGCGCTGGCACCTTGGTTGTTGTCGCGCAACGCCACATCGGCCCGGCCATATGCGGTCTGATACGTGGCGGCCAGGCTGCGGTTCTGGCGCGAAAGATTGACCCTGTAGCCGAAGCTTCCGAACTTGCGATCTGCCGACTTCGACAGGCTGGCAACAAGGTCGGTGCGTCCGTTCCCGTCGCGCTGCACTTCGGCGTTGGCATGACGCGCACCGCCCAGTGGAATTGACAGGCCAACCCCAAGGCCAAAGCCGCCATCACCTGTAAAGTCCTTAAATCCGTTGATCCGAAACGACCCCGCTTCCAGCGCAGGGCGCGAGTATGTCGCAGACAGGATGGTGTTCTGCACGTCGTCCCGTTCAGAGTTGATCAGGTTCAGCCCAAGTCGGCCACCATCGGCAAAGACAGGGAAGCTGAGCGCCAGCGCATCCACCGCCGTCACGGAACCGAAGAACGGGACAGACGGGGTCGCAAGGTGATCATCCGGCCCCTGCAATTGTGTGGCATTTGCCAGATCGCGGTAATCGCCAAAAGTCCGCCGCGTGCTGAAGCGGATGCCGATACCGCCCGCCTCTGTGCGGATGGCACCGAAAACAAAGCTGCCGGTGGCCGGGCCGTCCATGCTCTTGCCGCCTGCCAGGCTGACCTCGGCGCGGTTGAACAGGACCGCATGAACCCCGACGCCTGCCATTCTCAGATCATCAAGGTATTCCGCATGCCCCTCGACGGTCAGGCGGTCAGAAACCCCGTAGCGCAGACTTGCCGCGGCGGCGGTGTCCTGGCCGTAGGCTGACTGTCCCGTGTCATAAGACAACCGGGTTCGCCCGGCCTCGATGGAAAAGTCCAGCATCCCCTTGGCCAACAGGTTTTGCGTCGCAAAGAAGGGGACCACCGTCGTCGTTTCATTTCCCCCGGCGTCCCGAAGAACAAAGGTGGCCTCGCCGCCGCTGGTGATCATCGGCACGTTCGACAGGTTGAACGGCCCCGCACCAACCGCGCCAGAATAGGCGCGGACATTGTCGATATAGACGTCAATGCTGGATGGGACGGCAGGAGATGCGGAAAAAGACAGCAGGGGACTGGTCACGACATCATCGCGCAGCGAAAAATCGCGCCGGATCTGAATCCCGCCAAGCCGCACGGGCCGAACCCACGCTGGACCAGATGTCGTGAAATCCCCCGCCGTCAGGGTCAACATCCGGCTGGGGCTGGAAGCCGTGAAGTACGTGTCATGCCGGCGAAAGTCGGCAGCGCCGAAGTTGTCCAAGCCAGAACTGACCGTTCCTGTGGTGGTCAGCACCCCGATCGGCGAAAAGGCCCGCAGGTCAAGCGTGGCAAAAACGTCCTTGGCCCGGAACCCGTCAACAAGGACGTTGTCCCCCAGATTGGCCGTCACCCGATAGTTCAGAACCAGACCGACCCCGGTTTGCGCATCCGGGATGTCGCGGGCCGGAACTGCCGACAACTCGACCGGGATCAGCGCCGGGCCTTGTGCCGTGATGTGAAGGGTCTGGGACGGCGCGTCATAGACAAAGGTCAGCCCGGGGATCTGATCCAGATACACGGTTTGACCAAGGGCGCGCGGGGCGGCAATGCCGATCCCGTCCAACTCGTCGCGGCGCGCCATCATGCGCTGCGTGTCGGGCGACAAGGCGAATTCCGCAATCAGGCCGATGTCACGCCCGTTGATCATGACCAGCAGAAAAAGTGCCTCGTCCCTGTCGGGATCGTAGGACGAGGCCGTGTCAAAGGAGGCCGCCGGATCAACGGACGTTTGCGCAGCGACCACCGCGACACACCCCCATGCGCCAAGGCACAGACCGATGGAAATCGCGATTACGGGTGGCCGGTGGTCCAAGAGTGCCCCCTGTTCTGCGTCCGGCGGTCGATCAGGAACACGCAGCCGCCGGACCCACCATGATCAGCCCGGCGGGCCAAAACAGACCGGAACGGAGTGGCGCACCGTGAACTTGACCACTTGACCCTGCTGGCTTTGACCCGGCAACTGGTCCACCAACACGCGGTAACATTCGTCCGTCCGGGCTTGGGTCTTGAGAGTGCGCACCAGCCGGATCGTCAGTTCCTGGTTCGGTGCCATCCGCAAGGCGGGCGGACTGGCCACGACATCGCGCGTCGCCGTCAGCTTGTTCTGACCGCCGTCCCGGAACCAGCGCATCACGCGGACCTGCCCAAGGCTTGCGCCGGGCCCCCCTGCCTTGACGGTCAAGGTTGCCACCTGCTGACCCGGCGCGACCCTGATGGATGTGGGCGACACTGTGAAGTCATTGGCGATGGCGGCCCCGCACAGGCCCAGCGAGACGCCAAGAACGGTGGCAGCAATCCGGAATCGAGCAAATCCTGACATGACTTCGTCCTTCTGCGGCTTCATGGCCCTGTGTAAGCGGCGGTCAGCACGACCGTGTCGCTGTAGCTTCCCATCTGATAGGCCGTGCTGGGCTGAACCTTGCCGTACAGCGTCACGCTGTAGGTGTTGGTCGTTCCCTCGCGCACCAATGTGACAGCGCCAGCGGTTGCGATGTCCGCGCCGCCCGCCTCAAGCACATGCAGGGTATAGGGGACAAGATCACTGCCTGACGCCATGTTCCGCTGGGTCGTGGGCGGCTCCGCATTGGCCCCCATTCCAACCAGAATGGTTGTCACGGTGGATGTGCCATTGCACACCAGCGTCACAACGGCAGAGGCGTTGTTGACCGCCTCCACACTAAGGTTGCCAAAGGCCAGGGGCGCGGCGGACAGCGTGCAGGTTCTGGTCACTTGGGCAGAAACACCCATTTCGCCGGTTGCGGTCTGAGCGTGGGCAAGGCCGGATGCAAATAGCATCGACCCCGCGACAAGCGCGGACATTGAGCGAATTTTCATTGGGTTTTTCCTCTTCAGGACCAGCAGTCCCAAATGCAGCCAGTCAAGAAGACCCGCTAAGGCATCTTACGCTGCCTTTGGTTGAATAGCAACCCGGCTGTCAAAGCCAAAGGTTGTGGATGAACCGGTCGCGGCACCGATCGTCGTACGGACGGTCAGGCATGCCTCTGTCCATCACGGACCCAAAGTGCGGGCCATCTGTAACATGCGACCGTCGGGCCAACCGACCACGAGAAACCAGAATGAGAAAGTAAACCCATACGGTCCGCTCAGACCGTTTGGAACGATCCGGGTGCCCACTTCCCGGTCGGACCGTGCGGTGATTCCGTGTGGCAGCTTTGGGCACACCTTCCCCCGCTTGCGGCGACCCCCGGCTTGGGGGCATTGTCTGCGCCACATCAGGGAGACGTGGATGATTCCGGTCAAGGGATACGAAGGGGCCACCGTGGCCGTGCTGGGCTTGGGTCGATCCGGTCTGGCCACGGCGCGGGCGTTGCGGATGGGCGGAGCAGAGTTGCTGTTGTGGGACGACAGCGCCGACGCCCGCGACACGGCCGCAACCGAAGGGTTCGTCTGCACCGATCCGATGAAGGCCGGTGCGTTTGACGGGGTGGCGGCGCTGATCGTCAGCCCCGGCATCCCGCATCTTTATCCTGCGCCCAACAAAGTGATCGCCCGCGCGCTTGAGGCCGGGGTGCCCATCGACAACGACATCGGCCTGTTCTTCCGCAGCTTTGCGGTCGAGGATTGGGACGGCTTTGACACTACCCCGCGCGTTGTCTGCGTGACCGGGTCTAACGGGAAATCCACCACGACGGCGCTGATCCACCACATCCTGGAAGCGGCGGGCCGACCGACGCAGATGGCGGGAAACATCGGTCGCGGCGTGCTGGACATCGACCCTGCGACGGATGGCGAGGTGGTGGTGCTGGAACTGTCCAGCTATCAGACCGACCTTGCCCGCGCGTTGACGCCGGATGTGGCGGTGTTCACCAACCTGTCACCCGATCATCTGGACCGTCACAACGGCATGGGCGGCTATTTTGCGGCCAAGCGGCGGCTGTTCGCCGAAGGCGGCCCCGACCGCGCCGTGATCGGCGTGGACGAGGTGGAAGGGCGGTTTCTGGCCAACCAACTGTCCGAAGGGGCGGCGGATGATCGGGTGATCCGCATCTCTTCGGGCCAAAAGCTGGAAGGGTTCGGCTGGTCGGTCTTTGCGCGCAAGGGGTTTTTGGCCGAATGGCGCAAAGGCCGACAAGTGGCCAGCATCGACCTGCGCGAGGTCAAGGGTTTGCCAGGTGCGCATAACCACCAGAATGCCTGCGCCGCATATGCTGCCTGCCGCACGCTTGGCATCGGGCCGAAGGTGATCGAGCAGGCGTTTCATTCCTTTGCCGGATTGCCCCATCGCAGCCAGTTGGTGGCCGAACGGAACGGCGTGCGCTTCATCAACGATTCCAAGGCGACCAATGTCGATTCCGCCGCCAAGGCGTTGCAGGCCTTTCCCCGCATCCGCTGGATCGCGGGGGGATTGGGCAAAGAGGGGGGAATTGCCGCCTTGCAGCCGTTCCTTGGATCGGTCGCCAAGGCCTATCTGATCGGCCATTCGGCGCGGGACTTTGCGCTGGAACTGAGCGCCACCCCGCATGAAATCAGCGAAACGATGGACCGCGCCGTGGCCCGCGCGGCCGCCGAGGCAGAGCCGGGCGATGTGGTGCTGCTGGCCCCGGCGGCGGCCAGTTTCGATCAGTATCCGAACTTTGAAAAGCGGGGCGACGATTTCATGGCCTGCGTCATGGCCTTGGGCGACTAGGATGCAAGGGGGATGCACCTGCGGCGCGGTCCGCTATGTGTTGACGGAACGCCCCCTGTTTACCCATGCTTGCCACTGCACCTGGTGCCAGCGTGAAACCGGCAGCGCCTTTGCGCTTAACGCCATGATTGAAACCGCTAGCCTGACCGTCGCAGGCTTGGTTGATCGGGTGATGACACCGTCAAAGTCCGGCAAGGGCCAGGAAATCGCCCGCTGCCCATCCTGTCGCGTCGCGGTGTTCAGCCATTATGCCGGTGCCGGGCGCAAGATTGCCTTTGTCCGCGTGGGCACACTGGACCGGCCCGCCGATTGCCCGCCCGATATCCATATCTTCACCACGACCAAGCTGCCTTGGGTTGTTCTGGACCCGTCCATCCCTGCGGCAGAGGCGTTCTATGATCGCAAGGTCCATTGGCCGCAGGCCAGTCTGGACCGGCGCGCGCGGATGATGGAACAGGGCTGACCCCACCGGTTTCAGGCCGTGTCGGTTTGCGTTTGCCCTAGCCATGGCAGGCAATCTTCGCTACACTTTTTGTCAGACCCGGCAAACGGGCAATCGGCAGTATCTCGCGGCACTTTAGGCGACAGCAGGCGGACGTGTTCCATGACTGAAATGGTCTATGGCTCCATGCCCTCACGGGTAACGGAACCGGTTCTTCCCCGTTGGTGGCGGACGATCGACAAATGGTCGATGACGTCGATCATGATCTTGTTCGGCATCGGGCTGTTGCTGGGCCTTGCGGCATCGGTGCCGCTGGCCAGCCGCAACGGGCTGGAGCCGTTTTATTACGTCCAGCGGCAGGCGTTCTTTGGCGGCCTTGCGCTGATCGCGATGTTCGCAACCTCGATGATGACGCCCGAAATGGTGCGGCGGATCGGTGTGCTGGGCTTTGCGCTGGCGATGGTTGCGCTGGCGTTGTTGCCGTTCTTTGGCACCGACTTTGGAAAGGGGGCGGTGCGCTGGTTCAGCTTTGGCTTTGCCTCGGTTCAGCCGTCCGAGTTCCTGAAGCCGGGCTTCGTGATCCTGACGGCGTGGTTGATGGCTGCAAGTTTTGATCTGAACGGCCCCCCGGGAAAGACGGTTTCCTTTGCCATCGCCATGCTGATCGCGGGCCTGCTGGCGATGCAACCCGACTTTGGTCAGGCGCTGCTGGTGCTGTTTTCCTGGGGTGTGATCTATTTCGTGGCCGGAGCGCCGATGGTTCTGATCGTGGCGGTGGTGGGCGTCGTCGTCTTTGGCGGCTTTGTCGCATACGAGGGGTCAGAACACTTTGCCCGCCGGATCGACGGCTTTCTGACGCCGGACATCGATCCGCGCACCCAGATCGGCTATGCCACCAACGCCATCCAGGAGGGCGGGTTTTTCGGCGTCGGCGTGGGCGAGGGGCAGGTGAAATGGTCGTTGCCCGATGCACACACCGACTTCATCATCGCCGTCGCCGCCGAGGAATACGGGCTGGTTCTGGTGGCCGTCATCATCGCGCTTTATGCCACGGTCGTGGTGCGGTCCCTGTTCCGCCTGATGAAAGAGCGTGATCCCTTCATCCGGCTGGCGGGGACGGGGCTTGCCTGCATCCTTGGGGTACAGGCGATGATCAACATGGGCGTCGCGGTGCGGCTGTTGCCGGCCAAGGGAATGACGCTGCCCTTTGTCAGCTATGGCGGGTCGTCGGTCATTGCCGCAGGCATCACCGTGGGCGCGCTGCTTGCCATGACGCGCATCCGGCCGCAGGGGCAGATCGGCGACATCTTCCACAAGCGGGGGCGCTGATGACCGCACCGCTGCTTTTGATCGCGGCAGGCGGAACGGGAGGACACATGTTCCCCGCGCAGGCCCTGGCCGAGGCGATGGTGCGCAAGGGCTGGCGGGTCAAGCTGTCAACGGACGCACGGGGCGCGCGGTACACGGGCGGCTTTCCGCATGTGGTGCAGGTGGAGCAGGTGGCATCGGCCACCTTTGCGCGCGGTGGCCCTTTGGCGCGCGCGCTGGTGCCGCTGCGCATCGCGGGCGGCATAGTCGGCGCAGTGGTGGCCATGCTGCGCGACAAACCGGCGGTGGTCGTGGGGTTTGGCGGCTATCCGACGATCCCCGCACTGGCGGCGGCATGGATCTTGCGCAGGCCGCGCATGATCCACGAACAGAACGGCGTGCTGGGGCGCGTCAACACGGTCTTTGCCCCGCGTGTTGATGCGGTGGCTTGCGGCACCTGGCCCACGGCCCTGCCCGCCGGGGTGACCGGGCACGATGTCGGAAATCCGGTGCGCGGATCGGTGCTGGACCGCGCCGCATCGCCCTATATCCCACCCGGCGACTATCCGATGGCCGTGCTGGTGATCGGCGGCAGTCAGGGCGCGCGCATCCTGTCGGACGTGGTGCCCGCCGCCGTGGCGCTGCTGCCTGAACCCATCCGCCGCAACTTGCGCATCGACCATCAGGCCCGGGCCGAAGACGCCGACCGTGTCATGGACGCCTACGCCGACGCGGGCGTGATGGCGGACGTTCAGCCCTTTTTCACCGACATCCCGCGTCGCCTGTCCGAGGCGCAAATCGTCATCTCACGTTCAGGCGCGTCATCGGTCGCGGACATCAGCGTGATCGGCCGCCCGTCAATCCTGATCCCCTATGCCGCAGCCACCGGAGATCATCAGACTGCCAACGCGCGCGGGCTGGTTGACGCGGATGCGGCAATCCTGATCCCGGAATCAGCGCTTGACCCCGACACGCTCGCCTTGCACATGGGCGCGGTATTGGACCAGCCCGACGCGGCACTTCGCATGGCGCGCAATGCGCTGCAGCAGGGCAAGCCCGACGCGACAGAGCGTCTTGTGGCACTGGTCGAGGGATTGACGAAGGATACCGCAGGATGAACGCCGCAACGAAATTGCCCGGTGAACTGGGCCCCATCCACTTTGTCGGCATCGGCGGCATCGGCATGTCCGGCATCGCCGAAGTGTTGATGACGCTTGGCTACCGTGTGCAGGGGTCGGACGCAAAGGCGTCAAAGATCACCGACCGTCTGGTGACGCTGGGGGCTGTGGTGTTCGAAGGGCAACGCGCCGAAAACATCGGGGATGCCGCCGTGGTCGTGGTGTCATCCGCGATCAAGAAGGGCAATCCCGAACTGGAAGAAGCGCGCCGCCGCAAGCTGCCTGTGGTGCGCCGGGCCGAGATGCTGGCCGAACTGATGCGGCTGAAATCGAACATCGCCATCGCGGGCACGCATGGCAAGACCACGACGACGACGATGGTCGCGACCCTGCTGGACAAGGGCGGGTTTGATCCGACCGTGATCAACGGGGGCGTCATCCACGCCTATGGATCGAACGCCCGCGCCGGTGCGGGCGAATGGATGGTGGTCGAGGCGGATGAAAGCGACGGTTCCTTCAACCGCCTGCCCGCGACCATCGCGATCGTCACCAACATCGACCCCGAACACATGGAACACTGGGGCAGCTTTGACGCACTGCGCAAAGGGTTCTTCGATTTCGTCTCGAACGTGCCGTTCTACGGCCTTGCCGTCTGCTGCACCGACCACGCCGAGGTTCAGGCGCTGGTGGGGCGGATCACCGACCGGCGCATCGTCACCTTTGGCTTTAACGCGCAGGCCGATGTGCGGGCGATCAACCTGACCTACAAGGCCGGGGTGGCGCAGTTCGACGTGGCGCTGCAAGGCGAAGGGCAGGGCGGCGTGATCGAAGGCTGCACCCTGCCGATGCCCGGCGATCACAACGTGTCGAACGCACTGGCGGCCATTGCGGTGGCGCGGCACCTTGGGATGAAAAAGGATGAAATCCGCCAGGCGTTGGCGGCCTTTGGCGGTGTCAACCGCCGCTTCACCAAGGTGGCCGAGGTGAACGGCGTCACCATCATCGATGACTACGGCCATCATCCGGTGGAAATCGCCGCCGTCCTGCGCGCGGCCCGTCAGGCGATTGCGGGCAACCCCGGCGCGCGGGTGATCGCGGTGCATCAGCCGCACCGCTATACACGCCTGCATTCCCTGTTCGAGGAATTCTGCACCTGCTTCAACGAGGCGGACGTCGTGGCCATCGCCGATATCTATGCGGCGGGTGAAGACCCCATCCCCGGTGCCAGCCGCGATGATCTGGTCGCAGGGCTGATCGCCCACGGCCATCGCCACGCCCGCGCCCTGCTGGACGAGGCAGAGCTTGCCCGTCTGGTGCGTGAACAGGCCCGTCCCGGTGATATGGTCGTCTGTCTGGGCGCAGGCACGATTTCCGCCTGGGCCAACAATCTGCCCGCGCGGTTGATGGAGGCGGCTGCATGATCGCCACCCCCCGAATTTTCGCCGAAAATTCGTCCGGGCTGCGGGGCGCTGCATGAGCGGGTCGTTGATCCTTGGCTGTCTTTGGGTAATTGCGGCGGCGATTGTCGCGATGCTGCCGATGCGGGGGCAAAGGCTGCCGGGGCTGGTGCTGCTGGTGGCGGCCCCTGTGCTGATCGGCTTCATCGGCTGGCAAAACGGCTGGATCTGGGCGGCTTTGGGTCTTTTCGCCTTTGTTTCGATGTTCCGCAGACCCTTGGCCCATGTCGCGCGCCGCACATTCGGACGGGGGCAGGGGACATGACGGTTTCATTGACACTGGCCTGTCTATGGGCGGTTCTGGCGACAGTTGCGGCCATGCTGCCCAACCGCATCCACTGGCCCGCGGCCTATGTCCTGATCGCGGTGGGAATTCCCCTGCTGGGCTGGGTGACCTATCAGAACGGCCCCTTCATCGGTATGTTGGTTCTGGCCGCTGGGGTGTCTGTGCTGCGCTGGCCGGTGCTGTTCCTGTTCCGCTGGATCGCCCGCAAGACCCGCCCCGAGGAGCCTGCCGAATGATCCCGCCACGGGTGCGCGGCACCCTGACGCCGGACCGCCCTTTGGCCGATCTGACGTGGCTGCGTGTGGGCGGTCCTGCCGACTGGCTGTTCCAACCAGCGGACGACGGCGATCTGGCGCAATTTTTGCGCGACATCGACCCCGGCGTGACGGTGTTTCCGATGGGTGTCGGCAGCAACCTGATCGTGCGCGATGGCGGATTGCGCGCTGTGGTGATCCGGCTGGGGCGCGGGTTCAACGCGATTGACGTGTCGGGCGACCGGGTGACGGCGGGGGCTGCGGCGCTCGATGCCCATGTCGCACGGCGGGCGGCCGAGGCGGGGCTGGATCTGTCCTTTCTGCGCACCATCCCCGGTGCCATCGGCGGGGCGGTGCGGATGAACGCAGGCTGTTACGGCACCTACGTTGCGGACCATCTGATCGAGGTGCAGGCCGTGACCCGCGCGGGCGACATCACCACCATTCCTGCCGCCGATCTGAGCTTGCGCTATCGACAATCGACCCTGCCCGAAGGCTGGATCATCACCTCTGCCACCTTTCGCGCAGGCACCGCCGATCCTGCGGCGCTGGAGGAAAAGATGGCCGACCAGATCGCCCGCCGGGATGCCAGCCAGCCGACGCGCGAACGGTCAGCCGGGTCCACCTTCCGCAATCCGGCGGGGCATTCCAGCACCGGTCGGACCGACGATACGCATGAGCTGAAGGCGTGGAAGGTGATCGACGATGCCGGGATGCGCGGCGCGCGCCGGGGCGGGGCGCAGATGTCGCAGATGCATTCCAACTTCCTTATCAATACGGGTGGGGCGACGGCCGCCGATCTGGAAGGTTTGGGCGAAGACGTGCGAAAAAGGGTTTTCCAACACAGCGGGATCACGCTAGAGTGGGAAATTATGCGCGTCGGTGAACCGGCGGCAAAATAACAAGAAAAAACGGCCAGCATAGGCCGGTTGAGGCGGACAAGACATGGCGGGCGGTTCCAACAGAACAGCCCCCCGGGTGGCGGTGTTGATGGGTGGCCTTTCCGCAGAGCGAGAGGTGTCGCTTGTCTCGGGGCACGCATGTGCCCAGGCCCTTCGGGAGGCGGGATATCAGGATGTGGTTGCGGTCGATTGTGACCACGACCTGCCGCAAAGACTTGTCGAGATCAAACCCGACGTCTGCTTCAACGCCTTGCATGGCCGCTGGGGCGAAGATGGCTGTGTGCAGGGCATTCTGGAATGGCTGCGCATTCCCTATACGCATTCCGGCGTGCTTGCCTCGGCGCTTGCGATGGACAAGGCCAAGGCGAAAGAGGTCTATGCCGCCGCCGGTCTGCCCATCGTGACGTCCATGCTGGCCACTGCCGATCAGGTGGCCGCAGGCCATGTGCTGCCGCCGCCTTATGTCGTCAAGCCGAACAATGAAGGATCGTCGGTCGGCGTCTATATCGTGCGCGAGGGTGCCAATGCGCCGCGTCTGGCCGACACGATGCCGCAGACGGTGATGGTCGAAACCTATGCGCCGGGGCGCGAGATGACCGTCACCGTTATGGGCGACCGCGCCTTGTGTGTGACCGACATTGTGACCGACGGCTGGTATGACTTTGACGCCAAATACAAACCCGGCGGGTCGCGTCACATCGTGCCCGCCGATCTGCCGCACGATATCACAGCGGCATGTCTTGACTATGCGCTGCGCGCGCATCTGGCGCTTGGCTGCCGGGGACTGAGCCGCACCGATTTTCGCTGGGACGATACGCGCGGGCTCGCCGGATTGATCCTGCTTGAGACGAACACCCAACCTGGCATGACCCCCACGTCACTGTCGCCCGAACAGGCGGGGCATGTTGGCATCCCCTTTCCACAGTTGTGCGACTGGATCGTAAGGGACGCGTCATGCAACAGATAGGCCAGCGCTATCCCGTATACGCCCGCGCCGCCGGTCGACGTGACCCCGCCCCCAGCCGCTGGGCCTACCGGATGCAGCGTCTGTGGCTGACGCCGCTGTTCCGGGTGCTGTTCCGTGTAGGGTTGCCGGCTTTTGCCGTCACCATGATGGTCGGCCTTTATCTGCACGACGACGCCCGCCGCGCCGCCTTTGCCCAGGGCTTTGGCGATCTGCGCGAGAAATTCGAACATCGCCCCGAATTCATGGTCAGCCTTGTGTCGGTCGAAGGCGCGTCGCCGGAACTGGCCGAAGCGATCCGCGCGCGGTTGGGGCTGAAACTGCCCGACAGCTCGTTCGATCTTGATCTCGATGCCGCGCGGGGGCGGGTGGAGCAACTGGACGCTGTGGCAAAGGCCGAACTGCGCGTGCGGTCGGGCGGTGTGCTTCAGGTGCTGATCACCGAACGGGTGCCCGTCGTGGTCTGGCGCAATGGCGATGCCATTGAACTTCTGGACAGCACAGGCCACCGCGTGGCCGGGCTGTCGTCTCGTGCCGACCGTCCCGATCTGCCGCTGGTGGCAGGTGAAGGGGCCGATACCGCCACGACCGAAGCGATTGAGATTTTGGCCGCCGCCCAACCGATCCTGCCGCGTCTGCGGGGGATGGTGCGGATGGGCGAACGGCGGTGGGACCTGATCCTGGACCGCAACCAAAAGATCCTTTTGCCCGCCGGGAACGCCGTTGCCGCGCTGGAGCGGCTGATCGCCCTCGACAAGGCCGAAGATCTGCTGGCGCGCGACCTGCTGACGGTTGATTTGCGAAATGACACAAGACCCGTGCTGCGGCTGGCGCCATATGCGCTGAACGAACACCGCAAATCTCTGGGCATCGACACGAGCGGGAGCGATTTATGACCGACCTTTACCAGTCCCAACGCGCCATGCGGAACATGCGCCGCGCCGCCATGCAGCGCGGTGTCATCGCCATTCTGGATGTGGGCACGTCGAAAATCGCCTGCCTCGTGCTGCGCTTTGACGGCCCCGAACGCCTGCGCGAGGTGGACGGCGTGGGGCCTATGGCGGGGCAGTCGCAGTTTCGGGTGATCGGTGCCGCTACCACCCGGTCGCGCGGGGTCGTCTTTGGCGAAATCGCAGTGATGAACGAAACCGAACGCGCCATCCGCACCGCCGTTCAGGCGGCGCAAAAGATGGCCAATGTCCGCGTCGATCACGTCATCGCCTGCTTTTCGGGCGCGGAACCGCGCAGCTATGGTCTTGCGGGCGAATGGGAATTGCAGGACAGCGTCGTCACCGAACAGGACGTCGCCCGCGTGCTGGCTGCCTGTGACGTCCCCGACATCGGCGGCGGGCGCGAGGTGCTGCACGCGCAACCCGTGAACTTCGCGCTGGATCACCGCACGGGTTTGGGAGATCCACGCGGGCAGATCGGCAACCGTCTGGCCTGCGACATGCACCTTTTGTCGGTCGAAGGGTCGGTCGTGCAGAACCTGCTTTATTGCATCAAGCGCTGCGATCTGGAACTGGCCGGGATCGCGTCGTCTGCCTATGTCTCGGGCATCTCAAGCCTGGTCGAGGATGAACAGGAACTGGGTGCTGCCTGTATCGACATGGGCGGCGGGTCGACGGGCATTTCGATCTTTATCAAAAAGCACATGATCTATGCGGATTCTGTGCGGATGGGCGGGGATCACGTCACGTCGGACATTTCGAAAGGGCTGCAAATCCCGGTGTCCGTGGCCGAGAAGATCAAGACCAAGCATGGCGGCGTCTACGCCACAGGCATGGACGACCGCGAGATGATCGAAACGGGCGGTGAAAGCGGCGATTGGGAAAAGGACCGCCGCCAGATCAGCCGCACCGAACTGATCGGCATCATGCGCCCGCGCGTCGAGGAAATATTGGAAGAGGCCCGCGCCCGTCTGGATGCCGCAGGTTTCGAACATCTGCCCAGCCAGCAGATCGTGCTGACGGGGGGAGCCAGCCAGATTCCTGGGCTGGACGGTCTGGCCGCGCGCATTCTGGGACAGCGCGTACGCCTTGGCCGCCCGCTGCGGGTGCAAGGTCTGCCTCAGGCCGCCACCGGGTCCGCTTTTGCCAGCGCCGTGGGGTTGTGTCTGTTCGCCGCCCACCCGCAAGACGAGTGGTGGGACTTCGACATCCCAAGCGAGCGCTACCCTGCGCGCTCCCTGAAACGGGCGTTCAAATGGTTCAAGGACAACTGGTAACCGCAACATCCTGCGGTAACGGCGAAATCCCGCTGATTTCTTGCGGTCTATCCCTATATTTTGTGGGGATTGGCGCTTTTTTTCGTGACCTGACGGCACACTGTGGATAGAATCGTGGATAATTTCGGATTCCTGCGCCCGGGACAGGCGCGAAAGCAAGCCGATCGGCAACAGACGGCACAACGAAAATCAGGCGGAGTGGCAATGGCACTGAATCTCATGATGACCTCGCAGCGTGAAGAGCTGAAGCCGCGCATCACCGTCTTTGGTGTGGGCGGGGCCGGTGGCAACGCCGTCAACAACATGATCGACAAACAGCTTGAGGGGGTGGAGTTCGTGGTCGCGAACACCGACGCCCAGGCGTTGCAGCAAAGCCGGGCCAACGCCCGCATCCAGATGGGTGTGCGCGCGACCGAAGGTCTGGGTGCAGGCGCACGCCCGACTGTAGGGGCCATGGCGGCTGAAGAAACGATCGAGGAAATCGTTGACCATCTGGCCGGGGCGCACATGTGCTTTATCACCGCCGGAATGGGTGGCGGCACCGGCACCGGCGCTGCCCCGATCATCGCGCAGGCCGCACGTGAGTTGGGTGTGCTGACCGTCGGTGTTGTGACCAAGCCCTTCCAGTTCGAAGGCAACAAGCGGATGCGTCAGGCTGAGGAAGGCATCGAGGCGCTGCAAAAGGTCGTCGATACGCTGATCATCATCCCGAACCAGAACCTGTTCCGTCTTGCCAACGAACGCACCACCTTTACCGAAGCTTTCGCCATGGCCGACGACGTGCTGTATCAGGGCGTCAAGGGCGTGACCGACCTGATGGTGCGCCCCGGCCTGATCAACCTTGATTTCGCCGACGTTCGCGCCGTGATGGACGAAATGGGCAAGGCCATGATGGGCACCGGCGAAGCCACGGGCGAAGACCGCGCCGTGCAGGCCGCCGAAAAGGCCATCGCCAACCCGCTGCTGGACGAAATCAGCCTGAACGGTGCGCGCGGCGTGCTGATCAATATCACCGGCGGCTATGATCTGACCCTGTTCGAACTGGACGAGGCCGCGAATATCATCCGTGAAAAGGTCGATCCTGACGCGAACATCATCGTCGGTTCGACCTTGGACACCTCGATGGAGGGGGCGATCCGGGTTTCGGTCGTTGCCACCGGCATCGACGCCAGCAAGGCCAACATGGCCGACACGCCGACCCGTCGGCCGATGGCGCAGCCCCTGCAACAGCCCGTTGCCGCCGAGCCGCGCCGCGAGGTTCCACTGACTCTGTCAACGCAACCCGCACCCGAACCGCAGCCGGTCGCGGCACAGGCCCCCAGCCTGTTCGATGCGCCCGATCAGGATCAGGACGACTACGAAACCATGGGTGCAGATGATCTGCCGCCCCCGGCCTATCGTCCGCAGCCCGCACCGCAGCCGCGCGCTATGGCCGCAGCCCATGATCAGGACGCGGCCAGCTTTGTCGCCCCGCGTCCGCGCGCACCCGGCACCCCGTCGCCCGAGGCGCTGGCCCGGCTTCAGGCCGCTGTCACCAAGGCCCCGGCCCAGCATGCCGCCCGCGCCGCTGCGATGCAGCAGCAGCGCCCCGCCGCCGCTGCCCCTGCGCCGAAGCCTGCCGCCGAACCGCGCCCCCGCTTTGGCATCGGGTCGCTGATCAACCGCATGTCCGGTGGTCAGGCCGACGCGATGGCCCCGCAACCGGCGCGCCAGCAACCCCCGGTGACCGCCTATGACGACGAACAGGAAATGAGCGCGGATCAGGAACGGATCGAGATTCCCGCCTTCCTGCGCCGTCAGGCCAACTGACAGCCCTGTAACCAAGGCCAAAAGAACCCGGGCGTAAGTTCGGGTTTTTTCTTTTTATATCAGTCGGTTCTGGCCTGTTTCAAACCTGTCACACTTGGTTACAAAGCGTGAATTGTTTCCAGCCTCGTGCGGATTTACCTAAAGGCTGCGCCAAAAGACAAAGATCGGTGCAAAAAGACCTTCGCCGCCATCAGGAAGCCCTGTGCAAAACACGTTAAAATCCGCAGCGACATTCACCGGCCTTGGCCTGCATTCCGGCCGCATGGTCCGGATGGTGGTCAGACCCGCCTCGGCGGATTACGGGATCTGGTTCCGCCGCATGGATGTGGCCACGGGCGATGCGCTGATCCCGGCGCGTTGGGATGCGGTTGTGCCGTCCAAGCTGTGCACGCTGGTGGCCAACGATGCGGGCGTGTCGGTTTCGACGATCGAACACATCATGGCAGCGCTTGCAGGCTGTGCGATCCACAACGCGCTGATCGAGATTGACGGACCCGAAGTGCCGATCCTTGACGGCTCTGCGATGCCCTTTGTCGAAGGTTTCATCGCGCGCGGGTTCCGGTCGCAGTCCGCGCAGGTGCGGGCTATCAAGATTCTGGACACGGTCGAAGTGCGGGATGGTCAGGCCATTGCCCGGCTGGAACCGTCCGACATGCTGGAAATCGACTTTCGCATCGACTTTGCCGACGCTGCCATCGGGCAGCAAAGCAAGCGTCTGAACCTTGCCAACGGGGCGTTCGTTCGCGAATTGTCCGACAGCCGCACCTTTTGCCGTCAGGCCGACGTGGACGCGATGCGCGCCAATGGTCTGGCGCTGGGGGGTACGCTTCACAATGCCGTGGTGTTCGAAGGGGACCGCGTCCTGTCGCCGGGCGGTCTGCGCCATGCCGACGAACCCGTGCGTCACAAGATGCTGGATGCCTTGGGCGATTTGTCGCTGGCCGGTGGACCGATCCTGGGTCGCTACACCGGCATCCGCGCGGGTCACGCGCTGACAAACAGCCTGCTGCGCGCGCTTTTTGCGCAGCCGGATGCCTTTTGCATGGTCGATGTCGAAGAACAGACCGGATGCAAGCTGCCGGGTGTCGGCGTGATCAAGGCTGATCTTCCCGCCCGCTTGTGACAGACCACATTCGGCGCGAAAGCCGTTTTGCGCCCCGGATTTTTCTGTGCTAGGACAGATCAAAGAAGATCGGACGCGGGCGCCAAGTGCCGCTGTCCGAAAGGCATGGCGTGGGGTAGGCGGAAGATGGCAGTCGGTAAATCGGGCGCGCGGTTCGCAGGGATGGCGCTTCTTGTGTCGACGCTGGCAGCTTGCGGGGGTGGTCAGCAGGACCGACCCCTTGACAGCTACACCGCCGAGGAAATCTACAAGCAGGGCGAGGTGGAGCTTGAGGCACAAGCCAAACCCGCCACCGCGATCCGCTACTTCCAAGAGGTAGAGCGTCTTTATCCCTATTCCGAATGGGCCAAACGCGCGCTGATCATGCAGGCCTTCAGCCACCACAAGGCGAAAGACTACGAAGAGGCCCGCGCCGCCGCCCAGCGATTCCTTGATTTCTATCCGGGGGACGAGGATGCGCCCTATGCGTCCTATCTGATGGCGCTGTCCTATTATGACCAGATCGACGAAGTCGGCCGCGATCAGGGCCTGACCTTTCAGGCGCTGCAAGGCATGCGCGAGGTGATCGAGAAATACCCCGACAGCGAATATTCCCGCTCTGCCATGCTGAAATTCGAACTGGCCTTTGACCATCTGGCTGGCAAGGAAATGGAAATCGGGCGCTACTACCTGAAACGCGGCAACTTTACTGCCGCGATAAACCGTTTCCGCGTCGTGGTGCAGGATTTCCAGACCACCACCCACACCGCCGAAGCATTGCACCGCCTGACCGAGGCCTATCTTGCGCTTGGCCTGACGGACGAGGCGCAGACCTCTGCCGCGATCCTGGGCTACAACTATCAGTCCAGCCCGTTCTATGACGACAGCTTCCGCTTGCTGAAAGGCCGTGGCCTTGCGCCCGAGGCCAAGGGCGAAGGCTGGCTGCGGACGGTGTATCGCCAGATGGTCCGGGGCGAGTGGTTGTAAGTGCACGTCGCACCCGGGGCGGACCATGCTTCGCACGCTTGATATCCGCGATGTCCTGATCATCGACCGGCTCAGCCTTGAATTTCGTCCCGGCCTGAATGTGCTGACGGGCGAAACCGGGGCGGGCAAGTCGATCCTGCTGGACGCGCTGGGGTTCGTGCTGGGTTGGCGGGGCCGTGCTGAACTGGTGCGCGCCGGGGCCGATCAGGGCGAGGTGATCGCCGCCTTCGATCTGACACCCGATCACGCCGCCCGTGCCGTTCTGGCCGAGGCGGGGATCGAGGCAGAAGACGAACTGATCCTGCGCCGCGTCAACACCGTCGATGGCCGCAAGACCGCCTGGGTCAATGACCGCCGCGTGTCGGGCGAGGTGCTGCGCGCCCTGTCGGACACGCTGGTGGAACTCCACGGCCAGCACGACGACCGGGGTTTGCTGAACCCGCGCGGGCATCGGCAATTGCTGGACAGCTTTGCCGCACTGGACATGACGGCGATCCGGGCCGCGTGGCGCGCGCAAAGTCAGGCCCGCACCCGTTTGACGCAGGCCGAAACCGCCCTTGCCGCCGCCCGCACCGAAGAAGATTACCTGCGGCATGCGGTGGCCGAACTGGACAAGTTGGCTCCCGACCTCGGCGAAGAGGCGACCTTGGACGCGCGCCGCCGGATGATGCAGGGGGCCGAACGCATCCGTGCCGACATCACCCGCGCCCATCAGGCCCTGTCCGAAGACGGGGCCGAATCCGTTCTGCGCGACGCGATGCGCTGGCTTGAAGGGGCAGCCGACCGCGCGGATGGCCGGTTGGAGGGGGCGCTGTCTGCCCTGAACCGCACCCTGATCGAACTGGGCGAGGCGCAGCAGGGCGTTGAAGAGTGTCTGCGTGCGTTGAACTTCAATCCAGTCGAACTGGAACAGATCGAAGAACGCCTGTTCGCCATCCGTGCCTTGGCCCGAAAACATGGCGTGCTGGCCGATGACTTGGGCGATTTTGCCGAAACCCTGCGCGCCCGCCTGTCTGCGCTGGACAGTGGCGAGGCTGGGATTGCCGCCCTGATCCGCGCCGTGGGCGAGGCCGAGGCGGATTACCGTCGCGCAGCGGCCGCCCTAAGCCTGGCCCGGCGCAAGGCGGCCGGGCGTTTGGATCAGGCGATGGCGGCGGAGCTCGCGCCCTTGAAAATGGAACGCGCAGTCTTTTCGACCGAGGTGTCGCCCGGCGAACCCGGCCCTGAAGGCGTGGACGCCGTCACCTTTACCGTCGCCACCAACCCCGGCGCACCGTCAGGACCGCTGAACCGCATCGCGTCGGGGGGAGAATTGTCGCGGTTCCTGCTGGCGCTGAAAGTCTGCCTGACCGGCGACACCCCCGGCCTGACCCTGATCTTTGACGAGATCGACCGCGGCGTTGGCGGGGCCACCGCCGATGCTGTGGGGCGCAGGCTAAAGGCGCTGGCGGGGGCGGCACAGGTTCTGGTCGTCACCCATTCGCCGCAGGTGGCAGCACTGGGGGGCGCGCATTGGCGGGTGGAAAAGCGCGTCGTGGCCGACATGACCCTGTCAACGGTCACCCCACTTGATGCGGGCGCGCGGATCGAAGAGATCGCACGGATGCTGGCAGGCGATACCGTGACCGAGGCGGCACGTCAGGCGGCGCGGGCGCTGCTGACGTAGCTATGCGCAGGGCGCATGACGGGTTGCATTAATGCATGACTACAATGCTGCGCTGCGGCATCCTATCTTTGGATCAACAAAGACAGGAGTTTGAAATGTTCGAGTCCGTGAAATCCTTCGTCCGGTCCTTCCGCATCCCCAGCGTCGAGGAACTGGAATTGGCCTACCTCAATGCCTCGATCAGCCGTGTTGATCTGGAAAACCGCCAGCGCCAGATTCAGGGCGGGCTGTTCCGTCAGCGTCACATCTTGTGATCCGACACCACTGACAGGCTGGCGGTCATCGCCTTCCAGCCTGTCACCGTGGCAACCAGAACGGCAGACAGCACGATCCCGCAGCGGGGCAGGTCCTGACCCCCTTCGTCCAGCGCCCCGGTCAGGATAAACCGCTGTGACAGAACCGATGCGCCTGGGCCAAGGGCGCGCAGCCGCAGTTTGCCCGTCACCAGACGTGCCGCGCGCAACGTGCCCGCAAATTCCCCACCCAAGGCAACGGCAATTTCGTCCCGACCTTCGGCATATTGCCCGGTCAGGGTCAGAAACTCTGCGTCATCCGCCATCATCGCGGCAATCGCAGGCGCATCCTGCGCCCCAAAGGCAGTGGCAAAGGCGCGGGGGAAATCATCAGGTCCGGTCATGGCCAAACCCTAGCGGGCAGTGCGTCGCTTGGCCAGCAGGGCAAAGCTGCGTCAAATCCTCGCTCAAAGATTTTTGCGCCTTTCAGGCCCCGGCAACGCGGTCCAGCACGGTCGCCAAATCACCGTAGCCGGTAAACCGACGCTCGTAGGCCAACCCAAGCCGCGCAGCGCAATCGGCGGCCTTGGCGTCCAGCGTGGCGTCATTGGTCTGCGCCTGATAGACCAGTTTGGTGTAATTGCCGAAATACATGTCCCTCAATTCCGGGTGCCGATCCAGACCCATGGGCCGCCAGACAAAGGCATCGAACTGGCGCACCAGAAAATCTGTCAGGTAAAAGGCGGTGAATTCATCCTCTGCCTTGGCGGCAAAGGCGGCGTTGCCTTCAAAAAACGAATAGCAATGCGGTCCTGCGACCATCTCTACGCCCAGTTCCTTGCACTTTTCCTGCAACAACCCGCCCGTGCCGCAATCGGCATAGACAATGAACACCGAACTGTAATCGTCCCGGTGTTCGGCCACGGCCGCCTCGACCGCCGCCGGAATACGGTCGGGCCACAGGTGCAGGTTCGCGGGCAGACATTGCAGGTCGATGTGATCCCACCCGTTCGCCCGTTTCAGTGCCAGAATTTCATGTGCCAGCGCACCGCAGGCAATCAGTAACACCCGGCCCGCCGCAGTAAGGGCAAGGCCGTCAACCGTCAAAAGGTCATCGTCCAGCGTCAGCGCCATTGCCGCAGGCCAAGGAACAGGCTTCCGGCCAAGGCGGCAAAGCCGATTGCCACAAGCGGCAGGTCCGCCCAGACGGCAAGGCCCAGCGTGGCCCCTGCGGCGGCGATGACGAACAGGATCAGGGTCAGGAAATAGGGGACGGGCATTGGCAGCTCCTTTCCCATCAATCTGGCGCTTATTGCCCGCGATTCCAAGGGCTGGCAAAGAAAAGGCCCCGCAGGCACGATGCCGCGGGGCCGGATGGTCATCTGCTGTGGATCACGCGGACAGCTGGTTGTGCTTGCGCGCGACGAATTGCTTGGCGGTTTCCACCGCGACAGCAGCATCGCGGCAATAGGCATCGGCCCCGATGGCGCGGCCGAATTCCTCGTTCAGCGGCGCGCCGCCGACCAGCACGATGTAGTCTTCGCGCAGGCCCTTTTCCTTCATCGTGTCGATCACAACCTTCATGTAGGGCATGGTCGTGGTCAGCAGGGCCGACATGCCAAGGATATCGGGCTGCTCGCGCTCCAACGCCTCAAGGTATTTCTCGACCGAGTTGTTGATGCCCAGATCCAGCACCTCGAACCCAGCACCTTCCATCATCATCGCGACAAGGTTCTTGCCGATGTCGTGGATGTCGCCCTTGACGGTGCCGATCACCATCTTGCCCATGCGGGGCGCGCCGGTTGACACAAGAAGCGGCTTGAGGATGAACATCCCCGCCTTCATCGCGTTGGCGGCCAGCAACACCTCGGGCACGAACAGGATGCCGTCGCGGAAGTCGGCACCGACGATGGTCATGCCCGCGACAAGTGCCTTGGTCAGCACGTCATAGGGGGCCCAACCGCGTGCGATCAGGATATTGACCGACTCTTCGATCTCTTCCTTCAGACCGTCGTAAAGGTCGTCGTGCATTTGCAGCACAAGCTCGTCATCAGACAGTTCGGAAAGGATGATTTCGTCTTCGTCGGCCATGGCGGCGCTCCCGTAGGGTATCTGCTGAGGATGTGCATGGGGCCAAAGCGACACAAGCACTTTTCGGATTACGACATGCCCCGGATGAAAGCCGACAGCAAGGGGTCGCCGGTGACGAATAGGCTGGCGCGTGTTCTCTTAATGTTCTAATTTGCTGAAATGCAGAATTCCGACCGCTTCCTTTTGCCGGGCCGCAGGGTTCGGGCGCGTGGCACGGACACGAATGACACGGGCCGGTTTGAACCGCGCGTGACCGTCGCCGCCGATGACGGCTGGGACATTGTTGAGGACGCGCGCCTTGTCCGCACCGAGGTGCGCCTTGAACGCCCCCGGTCGGCGCTGACGTTCAACCGCTCGCCCGATCTGCCGTTCGACCGGTCGATAAACCCTTACCGGGGTTGCGAACACGGATGCATCTATTGCTTTGCGCGGCCCACCCACGCCTATCTGAACCTGTCGCCGGGTCTGGACTTTGAAACCCGGCTGATCGCTCGCCCCGGCATTGCGGCAGTGCTGGAAACCGAACTGCGCGCCAAACGCTACGCCCCGGCGCCCATCGCCATTGGCACCAACACCGACCCCTACCAACCGATCGAGGCGGACCACCGCATCATGCGTGACGTGCTGGCGGTTCTGTCGGCCTTTCACCACCCTGTCGCCCTCACGACCAAGGGCACGCTGATCGAGCGTGACATCGACCTGTTGGCCCCGATGGCGGCCAAGGGTCTGGCGCGCGTGGGCGTGTCGGTCACGACACTGGATGCGCGCCTGAGCCGGTCGATGGAGCCGCGCGCCGCCGCCCCCGCCCGCCGTCTGGCAATCATCCGGCGGCTGACGGAGGCGGGCATCCCTGTCCGCGTCATGGTGGCCCCCGTCATCCCCGGCCTGACCGATCACGAGCTGGAACCGATCCTGTCGGCCGCGCGCGATGCAGGCGCGCAAACCGCAAGCTGGATCATGCTCCGCCTGCCGCTTGAGGTGTCGCCATTGGTGCAGGACTGGCTGGCCACCCATCAGCCTGGCCGGGCCGCCAAGGTCATGGCGCGTCTGCGCGAGGCACATGGCGGCAAGGAGTATGATCCCAATTGGGGCAAACGCATGCGCGGCGAAGGGGCCTATTCCGAATTGATCGGCAAGAGGTTCAAACTTGCCGTGGCGCGTCTGGGTCTTAAGGAACAGGCAACCCCGCTGCGCTGCGATCTGTTCGCACCCCCCCCGCGCGCGGGCGACCAGTTGTCGCTATTCTAAGCTTGGCGCAATACCGAAGGCTGGCCTCGGTCGTTCGGGTCTGTCACATTTATGAACGCGATCAGGAAAGGTGGCCAGTTCATGCGGACCCCAGCCGAAATGCCGCCGCTTTATGCGGCCACGGTGCCGGTCTTCCGGCACTATCTGGGGCGGGTGACGGCCATGGTCGATGCGGCCGGACCACAGGTGATGGGCACGCGCATTGCCGATGCCTTTCCGGCGGCACAGCAGTTCGGCACGGCGGCGGGGTTCGCCTTGCGCATCGCCTGCCCGCTGGCGGGGCGCGAGGTGCCGGATTTTCCCGGTGCGCTGGCCCCGCGACTGGCCGTGGTGCGCGCGGTGCTGGGGGCGATGCGGCCCGATGAGTTTCTGGGGGCCAACGACCGCATCATCACCCACCGCGCGGGCGAGGCGGTGCTGGAACAGACTGCACCTGATTTCCTGTATCTTTACGGCTTGCCGAATTTCTTTTTCCACCTGACGATGGGGTATGCGTCCTTGCGCGCCGCAGGGGTGCCTTTGGGCAAGGCCGATTTCGACGGCTTCCACGCCTATCCGCCCGGATTTTCGTTCGAATGAAGCCGCCAACCGCAGACCAACCCCCACAGCCCGTTGCCAATTCCGCTGCCCTCGGGCCATAACGGCAAAAATCTGGGTTTCGGTGCAGGAGAACGCCCCATGTCAACCGCACGGTTCGGATTTCCCGTACCCAACTGGACACCGCCGCCGCCGCCTGACGGGCGGGCGATGGAGGGTGCGTATATCCGGCTTGAACGGCTTGACCCGGATGCCCACGCCGCCGATCTGCACCAGTCCTTTGCCGGGCACGATCCCTTGTGGGATTATCTGCCCTACGGCCCGTTTGCCAGTTCCGCAGGCTATCACCGCTGGGTGAAAGAGGCGACAGCCGGTACTGATCCCCTGTTCTGGGCCTTGCGCGATGCGGACACTGGCCATGCCGTCGGGGTAGCAAGCTATCTGCGCATCACGCCCGCCGCGGGGTCAATCGAGGTGGGGCACATCTGCCTGTCACCCGCCCTGCAACGCAGGCGTGGTGCGACCGAGGCGATGTTTCTGCTGATGGATTGGGCATTTTCGGCGGGCTATCGCCGGTATGAATGGAAATGCGACGCGCTGAATGTGCCGTCGCGCCGTGCGGCCCAGCGGTTGGGCTTCAGCTATGAAGGCGTCTTTCGGCAAATGTCGGTGGTCAAGGGCCGCAACCGCGACACCGCTTGGTTTTCGATCATCGACAGCGAATGGCCCGCCCTGCGCGAGGCCTATGCCGCCTGGCTGTCGCCCGCGAACTTTGACGCCGCCGGACAGCAGCGCGAACGGCTGTCCGATCTGACAGGCCTTGTGCGGGCGAGTTCCGATCCCACACTTTAGAGGATGGCGCTTGCCCCCAGACGCGCGGTCACCAGTCGCGCAAGGCTGGCAAGGTCGCCGCTTTTACCTGCGTCGCGTGCCACCGCCTCAAGCGCGCGGTCGCCCGATTGCATAGACACACCGGCCAAGAATGACGCCAGATAGCGCCGCGCGCTGGGATCGGGATCGCTTGCCAGCAGATCGGCGGCATGGGACAGATCGTCCTTCAACGCCATCGGGTCGGCTGGATCCGCCTCGGTTCCCGATGTCACGGGGGCAACGCGGTCGGGCAGATGCGCCTGCAGGGCGGCCCGCAGCGCATCCAGATTGCGCAGCGGCTTGGTCAGGAACCCATCCGCCCCGGCGGCAATCGCGGACCGGTGCCCCTCTGCATCGCCGCTGATGGCAAGGATCACCGACGGCCTGCGCGGATCGTTCGCCAGTTCGGCAATCAACGCTTCCCCGCGGCCATCGGGCAGACCCAGATCGACCAACAGCGCATCGGGCCGATAGGTGCGCAGGTGCAGGCGGGCCGCGCCCAAGGTATCGGCCCGGCGCAAGCGCGCACCAAGACGCCTGCACATCAGGCGCAGACATTCGGAAAAGAACCGGCTGTCTTCGACGGCCAGAACGGTCAGGCCAAAAAAGGGCAATGCGCCAGCGTTCGGCGGAAGGGGGGACGGCAGGGGCATGACAGGGGGCTTTCTGCTGTGGACGACGACAGAAGGACACGCAACTGATGAAGGCGGGGTTAACGCCTGCGACCAAAAGCAGCGCCGTGTTCGCCCTGCTACCCTTGCCTGCCGCCCCCGCGCCCCCCATAACCCCACCATCTTATCCGCGAGGAAATCCATGATCGGTCGCCTGAACCATGTCGCAATCGCCGTGCCGGATCTGCACGCGGCGATCCGTCAATACGCAGACACGCTGGGCGCAAAGGTCGGCGCGCCGCAGGATGAGCCCGATCACGGCGTGACGGTCGTGTTCATCGAACTGCCGAACACCAAGATCGAACTTCTCTATCCCTTGGGCGATGCTTCCCCCATCACCGGCTTTCTCGAAAAGAACCCCGCAGGCGGTATCCATCACATCTGCTATGAGGTGGACGACATTCTGGCCGCGCGCGACCGCCTGCAGGCCGCAGGGGCCCGCGTTCTGGGGGGTGGAGAGCCGAAGATCGGCGCCCACGGCAAGCCGGTGCTGTTCCTGCACCCCAAAGACTTTAACGGCTGCCTTGTGGAACTGGAGCAGGTCTGATGACCATCACCGCCGCCATCGTCCTGTATTCGGTCACCTGGTTCATGGTGTTCTTCATCGTCCTGCCGCTGCGGTTTGTCAGTCAGGGCGATGCGGGCGCCGTTGTGCCGGGCACCCCGAAAAGCGCTCCCGCCGGCAACATCGTCGCGCGCAAGGCAAAGATCACCACCGTCGTGGCTACCGTCATATGGGCCATCTTGTCGGGGATCATCCTGTCGGGCGCAATTTCGGTGCGGGATTTCGACTGGATGGACCGCATGGGCCCGGTGCCGACCAGCGACTGACCCGCGCGCGCGTCCGGCACCAGCCGGGTTTGAGTATTTGTGCAAAGAAAAAGCTGGTTTTTCTTCGTCCAAATACTCAATCCCACACCTCCGCCGGGCGATGTGGGTTAGCTTGCGTCGCGGGATTGCGGGTTCAGGCGATGCACAAGATGGGTGAATGTCGCCACCCCCAGAACCGGAATCACCAGATTGACCAGCGGGATCGACAGCGGTGCCGCCATCAGCGTGCCCGCCAGCCAGACCTTGCCGCGATGTGCGGCATAAAGCGCCTTTGCCCCGGCACGGCCAAGGCGGCGCATCGCGACAAGGGTGAAATATTCGCGCCCCAGCAGATAACCGTTCACCGCCCAGAACACGACCGGAATGAACGGCCCCGCAAAGGGATAAAGCGCCAGCGCCAGCGTGTTGGCCAGAACGATCAGCCCAAAGAAATTGACCGACGCGATCACTCCTTCGATCCATGTGACGCGCGGCACCGGGGGCAGGGCGGGATAATGCCGATCCTCCACCGCCTGTGCGACATCTTCCAGAAACAGCCCGGTAAAGGCGGATGCGACCGGCACCATCAGAAACACCGACAGCCCCAGCATCAGAAGGGCAGACCCCACGCTGAGCAATGTATCAAGTCCGCCCACCGGCCCGACCAGCGGAATGTCGACGGTGTCAGGCGTGATCCATTGGATCAGCGTCAGAAACGCGGCATAAACCGCCACCAGCAGCGCCAGTGACAGGGCGACGCCGATCCAGACCACCCGGCGAAACCGCGCATCGTCCCATTGCGACAACGCTGCAAGAAAGGCGCGCCAGATCACGCGGCAGCCCAGGTGATCAGTTTTGACAGGTCGGGGCGTGGGCGGTCCGGCATGGGCGCTACCTTGGTCGCGATGTGGATGATGCCTGCCACGGTTTCGCCGGGGCCGCAGCCAAAGGCCGCCGCCGCAAAGGCCGTATCATGCGCGGGCCAGCCCGTCAGCCAGTTCGCGCCCCAACCCGCCGCTGTGGCCGCTGTCAGGATGTTCATGCACAGCGCACCGGCGGACAGTACCTGTTCGATCTGGGGGATCTTTTCTGACGGCCTAGGCGATGAAATCACCGCGACGGCCAGATGACCAAGGTCATATTGCCCGCGCCCCTTGCCGATCTTTTCGGCGTCGCCGCCCAATTCATTCGCCCGCGCCTCGGCCAGATCGGCCAAGCGTCGCATCGCGGGCCTTTCGATCACCACCAGCCGCCAGGGTTCCAGCTTGCCGTGGTCGGGCACGCGGGTGGCGGCGGTCAGGATGTCCATCAACCCCTCGCGGGACGGAACGGGCGGGGTCATCACCTTGGCCGGATAGGACTGGCGGGTGGACAGAAAGGCAAGCATGTCGGGATGGGCGGGCATCGGTCTCTCCTGCTTTGGTGCAGGTGTCGGGGAAAGGTGCGGGGGCGTCAAGCGGGGGGCGCAGTCAGGGCGCGCCCGACGTCATCCAGCCATGCGGTCAGAAAGGCATCGAACCGGGCGTCAGGCTGGCGCTTTGCCAGCGTTTCGGCCAGCGGATCGGGTGCGGTGATGGCCGAGCCTGACAATTCCTCAATCACGGCATGGCCGCAAAAGGGAACGTACACCTCGGAATAGCCCCCCTCGTGGACCAGCACCAACCGGCCATCGCACAGGGATTCGGCGGCTTGTTTCACGCGCGCCGTCATGGCGCGAAAGGTGGCGGCGGTGGCCAGCATCCGGCCAAGCGGATCAAGCGCCGCCGCATCGTAGCCGCAGGCGACAACAATCGCGTCGGGTGCAAAGCGGTGCAGCGCAGGCAGCACGAACCGGTCCATCGCGGCCAGATAGCCGCTGTGCCCGGTGCCGGGGGGCAGGGGGATGTTGATGTTCGCGCCAAGACCTGCGCCCCGGCCACGGTCGGTGGCAGCGCCCGTGTCCAGCGGATAGTTGCGGTCCTGATGCAGGCTGATCGTCAGAACCTCGGGGTCGTCGTAAAAGATCGCTTCGGTCCCGTTGCCGTGATGCACGTCCCAATCGACCACGGCGATGCGACGGGCCAGCCCTTCGGCCTGTGCGGCACGGATGGCGATGGCGATATTGGCCAGCAGGCAAAAGCCGTTGGGCCAGTCGGGCAGGCAATGATGCCCCGGCGGGCGCGACAGGGCATAGGCGTTGGTCACATCCCCCGTCAGCACATCGCGCAACGCCCGGATCGCCAGACCGGCAGACAGGGCCGCAATCTCGAACCCGCCTTTGCCAAAGGGGGTACGCAGGCCCAATTCGCCCCCGCCCGCATCTGACAGCGCCTTGAACGCGTCCAGATAGCTGGCCGGATGCACGCGGCTCAGGTCGGTGGTCGTGGCAGGGGGCGCGCTGCGCAGGGACAGATCGGACATCAGGCCCGTCACCTCGATCAGGTTTTTCAGGCGGCGCTTGGTTTCGGGGTTTTCGGGCAGCCCACCGCCGGGCTGCACCAGACCGCCCACCGGCAGGGTCAGGGCATAGTTGCCGCCCCCGTGCCAAAAGCACCGCTCGTCCGTGTAAAACGCCGTGGTCATGGGACCCCCCTTTTGCTTGTCACAAGCTTAAGGTGGGGGCAGGGTGCATGGCCAGAGAAAGGGGGTCGACCATGGAAAAAGGCGCGCTTGCGCATCTGGGCCTGGCAGGGGCGCTGATCGCGGTCAAGGTCACGCCACGCAGCCGCAGGCCGGGGGTGGAACTGGACGGCGACGTGATCCACATCGGCGTCACCGCCGTGCCCGAGGATGGCCGCGCCAATGCCGCGGTGATCGAGGCGCTGGCCCACGCACTTGGCATCGCAAAGGGACGTCTGGCGCTGGTGCGCGGGGCCACGGTGCGCGACAAGGTGTTTCGGGTTGACTGACCCCGCCCCGTCGCGGGTGGCTTTCCGCCCCCCACCGCAGCGCGTCACCCCCAAGGATATTCTTGCCAAAATGAAAGGGCGACGCGGTCAGCCCCCCGGCGGCAACAGCCGGAAATCCGGCAGATCGCGCAAGGCAAGTTCCGGCCCGGCGGGGGAATAGACGACAAACAGGGTCATCGGCCCCGCCCCGGTGTTCAGGGTGGAATGATAGCGGCTTTCGGGAACATAGACCGTGCAGCCGGGACCGACCGTTTCGGTGATCGGCGTGCCGTCTTCGTCTTCGACCATCTGCTGGCCAGTGCCGCTTATGACCAGAATGATTTCCTCGGCCCCCGGATGGTTGTGGCGGCTGTGTCCACCGCCGGGTGCCACCGTCACCAGCCCCCCCGAAAACCGTTGCGCGCCATTCACCTCTGGCCCGACGGTCAGGGCAAGCTGGCCCCAGTCAAAGCCAAAGGCGGAAACCTGTTCGGGGCGGACGAAATAGGGTGACATGGCTATCCCTTTTTGATGGGCAGCGCCTTGAAGGCGCGGGTCTGGTCGGCGATGGCGCGTTCGACGGGCAGGCGTTCCATGCTGCTGGCCCCGTAAAACCCGTGACAGGTGGCGCACTGGGCAAGGATGTGGGCGGCATCTTCCGGCATGGAGATCGGGCCGCCGTGACACAGCACCAGCACGTCCTGTCGCACCGCGCGGGCGGCGGCGGCGATGGCGTCGATCTGCCCCACACAATCGTCAAGGCTGTTGGCCGATGTCGCCCCGATGGCGCCACCCGTCGTCACCCCCATATGCGCCACGATGATATCGGCCCCGACGCGTGTCATCGCCACCGCCTCGTCTGGGGTAAAGACATAAGGTGTCGTCAACAGGTCCATCGCGTGGGCGGCGGCGATCATGTCCACCTCAAGCCCGTAGCCCATGCCGGTTTCTTCGAAACTTTGGCGCATCCGGCCATCGAACAGGCCGATGGTGGGGAAATTCTGCACGCCGGAAAACCCCATCGTCTTCAGTTCTGCCAGAAACGGCCCCATCAGGATGAAGGGGTCGGTGCCGTTCACCCCGGCCAGCACGGGGGTGTGACGGACCACGGGCAGCACCTCGACCGCCATTTCCTTGACGATCTCGTTCGCGTTGCCGTAAGCCAGCAACCCCGAGGCCGACCCCCGCCCGGCCATGCGGTAGCGGCCCGAGTTGTAGATTACGATCAGGTCGATCCCGCCCGCCTCTTCCGACTTGGCCGACAGGCCGGTGCCCGCCCCCCCGCCGATGATGGGGATGCCTGCGGCCACAAGGCCGTGCAGGCGTTTAAGGATGTCGGCGCGGGGAATGGCGGGCATGGATACCTCAGGTCAGGGCGCGAAAGGCGGCAACGCAGGCGGCGGCAAAGGCCGGATCGTTGATGTGATGGGGCAGGCGTTCGATCTGCCGGTCCGCCGTCCGCTCCACCCCGTTTTCTAGCGCGGCAAACAGGGCGTGATCGGCGGCCGGATCGTGAAAGGGCTGGCCGGGGGCGTCGAGCATGGAAATCCCGCCTTCGGGCAGCAGCAGGCGCACCGGGCCCTGACACTGGTTCAGCCGCCCCGCGATCCAGACGCCGATTGCGGCGGATTCCGTGGCCGTGGTGCGCATCAGCGTGACCTGCGGGTTGTGGTGATAGAACAGACGGCCCGCGTATTTGTCGGGCACCGTGTGGGGGGCACCGAAATTGATCATGTCCAGCGCGCCGACCGATCCCACCCAAGGCAGCCGTGTGCGTGCCACCGCCCCAAGCCGGTCAGGCGTGCAGGGCAACACACCGCCGAACAGCATATCCGCGACTTCTGTGGTGGTGATGTCGACAAAGCCTGTCAGCAACCCTGAATCCGCCAGCTTTTCCATCGTGCGCCCGCCGGTGCCGGTGGCGTGGAAAACCATGCAGTCGTAGCTGTCCTTCAACGCCGCCGTGATTGCGGTGACGCAAGGGGTGGTGACACCGAACATTGTCAGTCCAAGCGCGGGCTTTCCCTGCGCGGCAGGGGCCGGGTGCAGTGCCATGCCTGTGATGGCATGGGCCGCGTTGTGCAGCACGACGCGGCTGATGCGGTTCAGCCCGGCCAGATCGGTGACCGCAGGCATCAGGATCAGGTCGGAAATCCCCACATACGGCGCCGTATCCCCCGAGGCGAGGGTCGATACGATGATCTTTGGCACCCCGTAGGGCAGCGCCCGCATCCCGGCGCTGATGATCGACGTGCCGCCGCCGCCGCCGATGCCGATCACCGCCGCCACATCCTGTGCCACGATGAACCGGGCAAAGGCCCGGCCCATTTCGGCCACCGCCGTGCCCCGGTCGGTGCCGCCCAGAACGGCCCCCGCCCCGTCGGGATGATGACGCGCCACATCTACCGCCGCGACATCGGTCCATCCGGCACCGTCCTGTGTGCCCACATCGACAGTGCAGACCTGCGCCCCCGCCGCCACGATCCGTTCGGCCAGAAAACGCAGCTCTTCTGCCTTGGTGTCGGCGGTTGCGACAACGTGGATGCGCGCCATGATGCTGCCCTTTGGGATGCGCTGGCCCGACCATCGTGGCTTGGCCAGAGACAGGGTAACTGGTTGGACCAGCTTTTCAAGCCTTCTTGTCCAGGGCAGGCAAAGCGCAGCGGTCAATTGACAGGTCCGCTTGCAAAAACCGTATCCATACAGATGTTTAGCCGGTAAACGACAGGGAAATCAGCGTGTGGCGGTGGGTTGCGCTGGCCAGATTGCCTCTTGACGGAGTTTCTGTGTTGGTAATACCAGTTGTGTAGTGCCCGACCAAAGCGGCCCGCAGAATGCCCGCGTGGTCTCGTCAGAGAAGTGCATGAAAGGGAGGAACCATTATGCGCGGGAAATTTGCCGGCCTGTTCGCCGGTATCGGACTAAGCGTCGCGTCCACCTCTGGGGCCTATGCCCAGGAACTGACCATCTTTTGGGCCGAATGGGACCCGGCAAACTACCTTCAGGAACTGGTCAACGAATACGAGGCGGAGACGGGCGTTGCCGTCACTGTCGAAACCACGCCATGGGCGGATTTCCAGACCAAGGCCTTTACCGAATTCAACGCCCAAGGCAGCGCCTATGACATGATCGTGGGTGACAGCCAGTGGCTGGGTGCCGCATCCGAGGCCGGACATTACGTCGACCTGACCGAGTTCTTCAATGCCAACAAGGTCGGCGAGATCATGGCCCCCGCCACGGTCAAATACTATGCCGAATACCCCGGAAATTCCGGCAAGTACTGGGCGATCCCCGCCGAGGGCGATGCCGTGGGCTGGTCTTATCGCAAGGACTGGTTCGAAGATCCCGCCGAGATGGAGGCGTTCAAGGCCAAGTACGGCTATGATCTTGCCCCGCCCACCGACTGGAAGCAGTTGCGCGACATCGCGGAATTCTTCCACCGCCCCGATCAGAACCGGTATGGCATCGCGATCTACACCGACAACTCTTATGACGCGATGGCGATGGGGTTCGAAAACGCGCTGTTCAGCTTTGGCGGCGAGTTGGGGAACATGGAAACCTACGAGGTTGACGGCATCATCAACGGCCCCAAAGCGGTCGAGGCGTTGACCGCCTACCGCGAACTTTATGGCTTTACGCCCCCCGGCTGGGCCAAGACGTTCTTTGTCGAAAACAATCAGGCCATCACCGAAGGTCTGGCCGCGATGTCGATGAACTATTTCGCCTTTTTCCCGGCCCTGCTGAACGAGGCGACCAATCCCCACGCCGCCAACACCGGCTTTTTCGCCAACCCGGCCGGCCCTTATGGCGACCGCTATGCCGCCCTTGGCGGGCAGGGCATTTCCATCGTGTCCTACAGCGAGAATCAGGAAGAAAGCTTCAAGTTCCTGGAATGGTTCATCAAGGACGAAACCCAAAAACGCTGGGCCGAACTGGGCGGCTATACGGCATCGGCAAAGGTGCTTGAATCCGAAGAATTCCGCAACGCGACCCCCTACAACGAGGCGTTCTATCAGACGATGTTCATCGTCAAGGACTTCTGGGCGGTGCCGGAATTCGCCGAACTGCTGGGGCAGTTGAACAACCGCATCTATCCGCACATCGTCGGCGGTGAAGGCACTGCACAAGAGGTGCTGGATGCGCTGGCCGCCGACTGGAAGGCGACCTTCGCCAAATACGGGCGCGGCCAGTAACCTTGCGAAACGTGGGGGGCGTCCGCGCCCCCCGCCCTGACCTGCTGCGGCGCGGAGGCCCCCTTGCCAAGCCAGACCCACCACGCCCACCGTGCGCGCGGACTTAGCGACCTTGCGATCCGCAACCTTTTCATCATCCCGACGATCATTTTCCTGATCGTTTTCAACATCTTCCCGCTGCTCTATTCGCTGGGCTATTCGTTCACCGACTTTCGCGCCTCGACCAATGCGCCGGCGAATTTTGTGGGGTTGGACAATTACCGCACCCTGCTGGCCGATCCGTTCATCTGGAAGAATTTCACCATCACCGCCAAATACGTCATCGTTTCGGTCACCGGGCAGGTGATCGTGGGTTTTGGCGTGGCGATGCTGCTGAATCGCGACATCCCGTTCAAGGGCCTGCTGACCACGCTGTTGCTGCTGCCCATGATGCTGTCGATGGCGGTGGTCGGGCTGTTCTGGAAGCTGCTCTATGATCCCAACTTTGGCGTCATCAACTACGCCTTCGGCTTGGGCAATTTCGAATGGCTGGCCGACCCGGACATGGCGCTTTATGCGATTGCGCTGGCCGATATCTGGATGTGGTCGCCCTTTGTCATGCTGCTGTCGCTGGCCGGGCTGTCTGCCGTGCCAAAGCACCTGTACGAGGCGGCGGCGATTGACCGCGCGTCGGGGATGTACACGTTCTTTCGCATCACCCTGCCGCTGGTCGCCCCCATCCTGATGATCGCAATCATCTTTCGCACGATGGAGGCGTTCAAGACTTTTGACCTTGCCTACATCCTTGCCAGCCAACCCACGACCGAGGTGATTTCGATCCGTCTCTACAAGATGGCGTTTCAGGAATGGCAGACCGGCCTAAGCTGCGCGCTGGCCTATATCGTGCTGATCATGGTGCTGGCGATCACCAATATCTATGTGAAATATCTGAACAAAGTAAAGGAACGTTGACCATGGCCGCCGTTCGCACAAGGGCCGAGGTCATCCGCCACCGTCTCTCTATCGTCACGCTGATGGTGGTGTTGCTGTTGTTTCTGGCGCCGATCCTGTGGATCACTGCGACCGCCTTCAAGCCGCGCAATCTGGCGACAACCGTGCCGCCCACCGTGTTCTTCGAGCCTGAGATTTCCCCCTTCGTAAAGCTGATGACCAAGCGCAGCCAGTTGCGCAGCCCGCCGTCGGACGAAGACTACGCCGCCGCCCCTTGGTGGGAACAGATGGTGTTTGACGGCGGTGAAAAGGTCGTGCGGTCCGGCAAGGGCGAGGTTCAGCCCTCGGGCTATCCATCGCGCTTTCTGAACAGCCTGATCGTCGCCATCACATCGACCGTGCTGGCGGTGTCGATGGGCACGATCACCGCCTATGGCTTTTCCCGGTTCCGGGTTCCCGGCGAGGATGACTGGCTGTTCTTCATCCTGTCCACCCGGATGCTGCCGCCCGTCGTCGTCGCGATCCCGATGTTCCTGATGTACCGCGTGGTCGGGCTGAACGACACGCACCTTGGGCTGATCATCCTCTATACCGCGTTCAACCTGTCCTTCTCGGTCTGGCTGATGAAGGGGTTCATCGACGAAATACCGAAAGAATACGAAGATGCGGCGTTGGTGGACGGCTATACGCGGATGCAGGCTTTCTTCAAGATCGTCCTGCCCGAGGCGGCAACCGGCATCGCGGCCACGGCGGTGTTCTGTTTCATCACCGCCTGGAACGAATACGCTTTTGCGCTGATCATGACCAACCGCAAGGCGCAGACGGCCCCGCCTTTTATCCCGTCTCAGGTCGGATCGGGCCTGCCCGACTGGACCGTGATTGCCGCCGGAACCTTTCTGTTCCTGCTGCCGGTCGCGATCTTCACCTTCCTTCTGCGCAACCACCTGCTGCGCGGCATGTCGTTCGGAGCGATCCGCAAATGAAAAGCTTTCGCCACCTGAACCAGCGCCTGCTGATCCCCGCAGCGCAGACCCTGATGATCTTTGGCATCATCGCCCTGTGCCAGCCGTGGATCGAGGTGCTGCACCGCTATGGCGTGACCATCATTTTGATCGGCCTTGTATCCTTCATGGTAACGACGAAAATTCCCGCCCCGGACACCGGGGGTGCTGAATGACCCAGATCGAACTGCGCGGCATCGACAAGCATTTCGGCCCGGTCCATGTCATCAACAACGTCAACCTGACGGTGCAAGACCGCGAATTCGTGGTGTTTCTGGGCCAATCCGGATGCGGCAAGACCACGACCTTGCGCGCCATTGCCGGGTTGGAAACCATTGACTCGGGCCAGATTCTGATCGGCGGCACCCCGGTTCACATGCTGAAGCCCGAGGCGCGGGATGTGGCTTTCGTGTTTCAATCCTTTGCGCTTTATCCGCATCTGACGGTCTATGAAAACATGGCCTTTCCGCTGCGCGCCGTGGGCACGCCCAAGTCGCAGGTCGATCAGACCGTGCGCCGTGTGGCGGACGTGTTGCAGATCGGCGCGCTGCTGGGGCGTCGCCCTTCGGCGCTGTCGGGGGGGGATTTGCAGCGTGTCGCCATCGGCCGTGCGCTGGTGCGCAATCCAAAGGCGATGCTGATGGACGAACCCATCGGCAGCCTTGATGCCAAGTTGCGTGAAGAAATGCGGGTAGAGTTGAAACGCCTGCATGTCGAACAGGGATCGACCACCATCTATGTAACGCATGACCAGATCGAGGCGATGGCGCTGGCCGACCGCATCGTCGTCATGCACGCCGGTGTGCTGCAACAGGTGGGCACACCCGAACAGGTCTACGCCAACCCGGTCAACTTGTTTGTCGCGCAATTCGTGGGATCACCGGTGATGAACGTGGTCGATGTCACCTTGTCCGCCGGACGCATCACCCCTGTCGGCACCGACCACGGCTTTGACGTGCCGCCCGTGCTGACCGATCAGGTCCGCCAATCCGGCCCCCTGTCGCTGGGCATCCGGCCCGAGGCGATCGAGCTGTCGCTGACGCCAGAGCCGGGCTTTACCCCGGCCGACGCGCATATCATCGAACCCCTTGGGTCGCATGACATCGTGGACGTGCGCCTTGGCCCGGCGCTGCTGCGCGTGCGGACACGGTCGGGCGTGGTGGCAAAGCCGGGCACGCCGGTGTGGCTGCGGCTGGATGCACAGCGGTTGCATCTGTTCGACACGGCCACCGGCCAATCCCTGGGGGTCACAGTCTGATGGCGCATATCGAACTTCGCGGCGTGACAAAGGCCTATGGCGCGGTAAAGGCGCTGGATGATGTCAGTCTGGATATTGCCGACGGTCAATTCTTTGTGCTGCTGGGCGAAACCGGGGCGGGCAAGACCACGACGTTGCGCCTGATCGCAGGTCTGGACAAGCCGACGGCGGGGCAAGTTTTCATCGACGGGAAGGATGTAACGGGCTGGGGGGCTGCGGAACGCGATGTGGCGCTGGTCTTGCAGCAATATTCGCTTTATCCGCGCTATACCGTGCGGCAAAACCTTGAATTCCCGCTGAAATCCCCGATCCGACAGACGCCGCAGGCAGAAATGGACGCCCGCATCGCCCGGGTTGCCCGCACCCTGCGGATCGAACACCTGCTGGACCGCAAGACCGACCGGCTGTCGGGGGGCGAGATGCAGCGCGTGTCCATCGGGCGCGCCATTGTGCGCAATCCGCAGGTGTTCCTGATGGACGAACCCCTGTCCGCGCTTGACGCCAAACTGCGCGAGGCGCTGCGGGCGGAATTGAAAGACCTGCAAATGAATCTGGGCGAGACTTTCCTGTTCGTCACCCATGATCAGGTCGAGGCGATGTCGATGGGCGACCGGATCGGCGTTCTGAACAAGGGCCGTCTCGTGCAGGTCGGCACCCCGCACGAGATTTACACCAACCCCTGCAACACCTTTGTCGCCCGCGCCGTCGGCACCCCCGCGATGAACCTGTTACCTGGGCAGGCGCAGGGCGGACATGCGCTGGTGTCGGGCGGTCTGTCGCTGGCCTATGCGGGGGGCGGTGACGGGCGGGCGCTGATCTTTGGCATCAGGCCCGAAGACCTGCACATCGAACCGGGCGGCCCCGCGCGGGCGCAGGTGGTCGATGTGGAAAACCACGGCGTCGAAAAGATCGTGACGATGATGGCAGGTGGGCATCAGTTGCGCGCCACCGTGCCGGTCAACCTGGCTGTGGCCAAGGATCAGACGGTGCACTTTGGCTGGAACCCCGCGCGGGTGGTGGCCTTTGACGCAGGCACAGGCCGGGCCTTGCGTCACGGCGGATAGGCGTCAGAACCGCGCGCGATACGTGGGCAGCACGGCGGGATTGCACAGGTTCAGCGGCAATCCGCCGTCCAGTATCCGAAACACCTCGTCCGCCGCGCCGGTGCCCATGCGCAACATGCTGTCTTCGGTGATCCCCGCCATGTGCGGCGTCAGGATCACGTTGTCCATGCCGAACAACGGGTCATCCATCGGCAAGGGCTGGGTGTCGAACACGTCCAGCGCCGCCCCGAGTATCCGCCCCGCGCGCAGGGCATCGGTCAGCGCGGCCTGATCCACCACCGGCCCGCGCGAAACGTTGATCAGAACGGCATCGCGCTTCATCCTGCCGATCCGCGCGGCGGAAATCACCCCGCGCGTCGCATCGTTCAGCGGGCAGCACAGCGCCAGAACGTCCGACTTTGCCACCAGACCGTCCAGCGTCACCGGTGCCACCCCGTCGGGCAGGCTATCCGCGCGCGGAGTGCTGGCGATGACGTCCATCCCCATCGCCACAGCCACCCGGTGCAGGGCACGGCCCACATTGCCAAAGCCGAGTATCCCAAGCGTCGCCCCGCCCATATCGCGCCCGTGGTCCGAAAACGCCCGCCCCGCCGCCCAGCCATCGCGGCGCAGGGCGGCGTCCATCCGGCGGAACTGGCGGCGCAGGGCAATTGCGGAAAAGATCACATGTTCGGCCACCGTGGTCGCATTGGCCCCCGGCACATTCGCCACCAGCACCCCCGCCGCCGTGGCGGCATCGACCGGGATCATGTCCAAGCCAGCGCCGTGGCGCACGGCGGCGCGCAACGCCTTGGCCGCACCGAAGTAATCCACAGGCACAGGCGCACGCACGATAATCACCTCGGCCCCCGTGCCTTCGGACATGATCGCCGCCGCCGTGGGGCTGGAGGCAACGACGTACTTCCCCCGCGCCATCAACCGCGCTGTCACATCGGGGTGCAGGGGATGGGTGGAAAAGATCATTCCTCGGCCCTGTTGCCCGTGATCAGGCCCTTCCAATAGCTTTCGGCCCCCTGCAAATGCGCGCTCATCAACGCTTGGGCCAGATTGGCATCGCGGCGCACCAGCGCCTCATAGATCTGGATGTGTTCGGCGTTCGATTTGATGCAGCGGTCGCGGTCGCCAAAATAGATCGGCAGGCGGCGTTCGCCCATGGCGTAATAGACGCTGCACACCTGATAAAACACGCTGTTTTGTGTGGCGCGCACAATCTCCAGATGGAAATCACGGTCTTCGTCCGCCAACAATTCCCCCCGCGCCAGCCGCTGTTCGGACCGGTCCAGAATTTCGCGCAGGCGGGCAAAGTTTTCGTCCGTTGCCCGTGCGCTGGCCAGTTCTGCCGCCTTGATCTCGTGGATCTTGCGCAGCTCCACCGCCTCGTAGATGCGGATCGGGTCCAGCGGCAGGCCCGCCTTGGCAAACAGCGCCAACGCCTCGACCGAGACGGTGCGCGTGGTCAGGTAGATGCCCGATTTCGCGCGGCGCTCGACGATGCGCATCGCCTCAAGGATCGCCAGCGTCTCGCGGATCTGCCCCCGGCTGACGCCGAAATGTTCGGCCAGTTCGCGTTCCGACGGGGTGCGCCCGCTGTCCTGATGCGACGAGGCGTAAAGATAGGCCGCAAGGTCAGGAAGCAGGTTCTTTTCCGACATCTTCACCTTGTCCTTGCATGGGCACCAACAAACGCCTCGGATATCGAAAATCCAAGGCCCGGTCCATCCGGGATGGCCACCATGCCGTCTGCTGCGACAACGCGGCCCTCGATCAGGTCGTGGATCATCGGGTTTGCGCCGCAGGAATATTCGATCGTGAAACTGGCAGGGCTGGCAGCGCACAGATGCAGGCCCGCAAAGAAACACGGTGCCCCGGCCCACAGATGCGGCGCAAACCGCAGATTGTGCGCAAGCGCCATGGCGGCAATCCGCATCCCTTCGGTGATCCCGCCGCAAAAGGCCGGATCGGGTTGCAGGATGTCGACCGCCCGCGCCGCGATCAGATCGCGGAAATCATAGCGCGTGGTTTCGGATTCCCCGGCCGAAATCGGCACGCAGGTGGCGGCGCGGACCTCGGCCATGCCGGGCTTGTCGTCGCCTGTCACCGGTTCTTCGAACCAGGCAAGGTCGCAGTCCCGCACCATATGGGCAAAGCGCTTGGCGTCGGCGACGGAATAGGTGCCGTGCGCGTCAACCGCAATCTCGACCCCGGGGCCAAGGGCCGCGCGCGCGGCCCTGACCCGTGCCGCCGACACATGCGGCGCGCCGTCCATCACCCCCACCCGCATCTTGACGGCGCGAAAGCCGCCCATGTCGATGTAGGATTGCAGTTGCGCCCCGATCCCGGCCGCATCCGCCCACCCACCCGAGGCATAGGCAGGCAGCCGGTCCGCCTTGCGCCCGCCCAGCAGTTGCCAGACGGGTTGGTTCAGGTGCTTGCCCAGAATGTCCCAAAGGGCAATATCAACGGCGGAAATCGCGGCCACCGTCAGGCCGCGCCGCGACAGGCCGGGCATCGAATGACCGGATGCTGCGGCAGAGTCCGCACGCACGCCGTTGTACAGCATTTCCCAGATCGCAGTGATGTCGCCCGCATTGCGCCCGATCAACTGGGGGGCCACCTCGTGGTTCAGCAGATGCACCAGCGCCGCATATTGCCCCGCGCTGCCGGCCGCGTTCTTGCCTTCGCCCCAGCCCACCAGACCCGATGTGGTTTCGATCCGCAGAATCGCCGCGTCGAACGTGGTCAAAGTGCCAAAATCGCTGCGGTGCTGGCGCGCCGCCTCGATCGGGATACTGACCCACCACGCCTGAACTGACTTGATCCGCATCCGGTCCTCCTGACACAATCGGCCCCGGCGCGACCGTGCGCCGGGGGCGGGACGGGCCTAGCGGATCAGCGGCAACAGCGTTTCGGCGGTGATCCGCATCTGATCGTCATAAAAAGCCTCGGTCAGCAGGCTTGATCCGTGATCCTGGATGAACTTCAACTGCTCGGGCGAGATGTCGACGGGATTGCGTTCCACCATATGCGGGTAGATCGCGGCGGGGGTGCGGTCGACGGGGGCCACGAATTCGTTCGTCAGCGCGCCGTCATAGCCCACCTCGCGCAGGGTGGCGACGATCCGGGCCCAATCCAGATGGCCCAGACCCGCCGCAAAGCGGTTGTTGTCCGCGACGTGGAAATCGAACAGCCGCTTTCCCGCAAGACGGATCGCGTCGTAGATGTTCGATTCCTCCATGTTCAGGTGATAGGCATCAAGGCACACCCCGCAATCGGGGTGCACGGCATCGGCCAGCGCCAGCGCCTGCGCCGCGCGGTTGAAGAAATACGTCTCGAACCGGTTCAACGGCTCGATGGCGACGCGCACACCTACCTTTTGCGCATGGGCGAAGCATTCCCTGGTGGCATCGACCACCCATTTCCATTCTTCTTCCTCGGTCGCATCGGGCACGACCTTGCCGACGGTCGCAGGCACCAGGGTGATGATCTCGCCCTCCAGTTCCGATACCATGGTCAGGACCGACTTGACGTAATCGACCGACCGGGCGCGCTGGCCTTCATCTTTGGCGGCAAGGTTCCGCTCTCCCAGCGTCAGGGTGACGGCACCCCAGCAGCGGATGCCGTGTTCCTTTAACAGGGCGCGGGTTTCCTTGACGTCATATTGCGCAGGCTCGCCCGAGATTTCGATGCTTTCATAGCCGTACTTCTTGATGCGCCGCAGGGTGACCGCCAGCGGTTCGGCCCGCATCCAGTTATGAGTGGAAAGATGCATCAATTCCCCCTGTTTTTCATGCGATGGCCCGACAGTCCTGCCCCGTGTGGCGCGTTTTCTGGCTGGACCAGATTTTCCTGATCAACAGTTAGCGGAAAGAGGTCCGTTTCGCAAGATCGCTGAAAAAGGTCCGCAGAAATTGATTTAAATATCTGTTTTGATAGAGTAAAAGGTATTTTCCCCATCCTTTGATCGCCCTGTGACATTGCCCTGTCGTCCTTTTTTGGTAATACCAAACGTCGATTGACTCGTTGACGTCCGCGCCAACAGGCGAAAGGATGGCAGATCAGGCAACTGGGGGATCGTCGGATGAAAATCGGCATGTGCATGTTTTTGTGGACCACGCACGTCACACCCGAACACGAGCCCTTGCTGCGCGATATCAAGGCCACCGGGTTTGACGGGGTCGAGGTGCCGATTTTCACCGGTGATATCGATCACTACGCGCGTCTGGGCGATCTGCTGGACCGGATCGGCCTGCAACGCACCGCCGTTTCCGCCATGGGTGATCCGGCGATGAACCTGATCGGGGATGACGCCGCCCGCGCGGCGGGGCTGGCCTATATGCGCCACGTCATCGACTGCACGCAGGCGCTGGGCGCAAACCGTCTTGCCGGGCCGCTGCATTCCACGTTGGGGCATTTCACCGGCAGTGGTCCGACAGGTCAGGAAATCGACCGCTCCATCCAGTCACAACGCGCCATTGGCGATCATGCGGCAACGCGCGGCGTGACAGTGGCGCTAGAGGCGCTGAACCGCTTTGAGTGCTATCTTCTGAACACCATGCAGGCGTTGTCGGACCACATCGACGCCATCGATCATCCGAACATCCGGGCGATGTACGACACCTTTCACGCCAATATCGAAGAAGCCGACCCGATCAGCGCCTTTACCCGGCATCACCGCAATATCGCGCATGTCCACATTTCTGAAAATGACCGGGGTGTTCCGGGTCGGGGCAACATCCCGTGGGACGAAACGTTTCAGGCGCTGCGCGCCTCAGGCTATGACGGTTGGCTCACGATCGAGGCGTTCGGGCGCGGCCTGCCCGACCTTGCGGCGGCGACCAAAGTCTGGCGGGATTTCGCGGAATCACCGCAGGCGGTTTACCGCGACGGGTTCCGCCACATCCGGTCCGGCTGGGCCATGGCAGGCTGATTGATCCAGGTCAGCGCGCAGCGATCCGCACCGGCGTAGCCTGCACGTATGGGACAGGCGCTGAAATCCGGCTTGATCTACTTTGGCGCGGTTTTTGCCGTCGCTTTCGCCTTTGGCACCCTGCGGACCCTGTTCATCGTCCCGCGCATCGGCCCGTTCTGGGCGGTGCTGATCGAGGTGCCGATCCTGCTGACCATCGCGTGGGTCATCCTTGGCCGGATACAGGCGCGTCCCCCTTTGACCTTGGGGCAGGCCGCCGTTGCAGGGGCCTTTGCCTTTGGGTTGCTGATGTGGGCCGAGGTCGCGCTTTCGGCGCTGCTGGCGGGGCGCAGCTTTTCGGAACATCTGGCGCTTTATGCCCGCCTGCCCGAACAGATCGGTCTGGCCGGGCAGATCGGTTTTGGCCTGCTGCCGATGCTGCGGACGGACCGTCGCTAGGTCAGGGCGGCCAAACGCTCCATCTCGGACAGGGCGTCGTCAAAACCTGCGGCCGACGCATCGGCCCCGGCGGCACCGACAAGGTCAAGGTCCATGGCCGCGATCTGCCCGCTGACCATGATCCGAACCCCCGGCTTGCTGACACGCAGAGCGACAATCAGACGGATCAGCGGCAGGAACGACCGTTTGCTGCCCGCCGACAGCCCGATCACCATCCGGTCCGAGTGGACCAGTTCTTCCACCAGCGCCTCATGGGTGCGCCCGACCTTCAGGTCGATGTCCCATCCCTTGTTGCGCAGCAGGTCGGACGCCATGATGACCCCCAGCGTATGGGTGTCGCCCGGAACCGACGCAAAGACAGCGGCGCGCTTGCCTGCACCGTAGGGTGTGGTCATGCTGCGGCGCAGGCCCAACATGATCGCATAGATGCGGGCGGCGGCCAGCATGACGACGGAATAGCTGACATCGTCTTTTTCCCACCACTCGCCCAACCGTTGGGCGGCGGGGGCAAGGTGGCCCAGATACAGCGTTTCGACCGGAACACCCTGATCCAGGGCTGTGGCGATCATCCGGGCACCGGCGTCCTTGTCATCCGCGATCAGCGCGTGGCTGAGGGCATCGATGTCGTCGTCTGACAATCGTACCTGAATATCCGGCCGGGCGCGCGCACGGGCCGCCAGACGGGCGACCACCTCTTGCGCAAGATCGGCGACTGCCGCGCGCGGCAACCGTTCCGAGATCATGCCCACTTCGGCATGTGCCCGATCATAGACCCCGCTGTCAAAGCGAAGGCGCTGCCTGCCTGCGTCTTCCACGTTGCGTCCCCCCTTGCCGTTCGTTCCGCTCTCCCCGAAACCGACGACTCCGTCCCATATCAAGCGACACGAGCGGACGCAAAACAAGATGAAACATGACAGACTCGTGAAAACGGGAAATCCGTCCGATTTTGGGGAATACAGCGGGCAAGGTGGCGGAATTACCCCCCCTTCGGCTGCCGTTCCGGCCGCTTAGTGCGATCAGGGGCCGAGTAAAGGCATCCCTGCTGGTATTTCATCCCAAGATTGACGGTGTGCCCCCTGCCGCCACCGACCGGGGCAGGGGGCGTTGATCAGGCCATCGGCGGGCGATAGCCGGTGATCTTGCCAGCCATGCGCATGGCTTCGGCCGCCTCTTCCATCGTCATCAGCTTGGTCGTGGAGGCGGCCGAGACTGTGCCCGACGCGGCGACCGCCATCGCGCCTGCGGCCATCATCTTGTCGTCGGGGCCTTCGATCAGGCAAATCACGTCATATTTGCCAAAGGCAAAGAACATGTGGTGCAACTTGCCCCCCAACCCCTCGACCAGGGCCGACGCGGCGGCACGACGGTCGGTGGGGTGTGTGACAAGCGCCTTTATGGCCTCTGGGCTGTAGGCGATCTGGTACAGATAGAATGACATGGTCGATCCCTCCTGATGTGGTGGTCCGTCCGGTCTGCTTTCTGCCTTTGGGTCGCATGCAGGCCGAAAGGCACCGATGCACCGCCAAAATCCGACGGCTTGGCAGCCAAGGCAGCGGCTGCGTGGCCATCTTAGCACGAAACGAAGCGCGCAGCATGCGTTCCCCGCGCTGGACGTGCCCGCGATCCTGCGTCAGACAAACGGAATGGAATACGAGATGACATTAGAGGTGCGGGACAGCCTGCCCGACGCGCTGCAGGTCTTGCTGCACGACTATCCCCGTGTGGGCTGGCCACTGGACGCAAATTTCGACGGGCTGGTGCGGTTCTGGCTGGATCGGCATCTGGCCTTTCGCCGCCTGATGGGCCTGATGCAGGCCGAGACGGCGCAGTTTCTGGACCGCAACGCCGATCCAAGGGTCTTTGCGTCGCGCCTGTCGCGGTTGGGCGGGCAGTTCGTGGGCGATCTGCAAGGGCATCACCAGATCGAGGATGCGCATTACTTTCCCGCCCTGTCCGCGCTTGAATCCCGCATCGCGGCGGGGTTTGATTTGCTGGACAGCGATCACCACGCGCTGGATCTGCACCTTGAGGGGTTCGTCACATCGGCCAACGGCGTTCTGACACGGTTGGATGACCGCCACGCGATGCAAACGGCGGCAGGCACCTTCGCCCGCGATCTGGCAGGGTTGGAGGGGTTGCTGAACCGGCATCTGATCGACGAAGAGGATCTGGTGGTGCCGGTGATCTTGCGCCACGGGGCGGGCGCATTGGGATGAGCGATCAGCGCGATCTGGTCTGGCCGCGGGGGCGGCTGACGGTGCAGCGGTTGGGCGCGATGCTTGGCCCGGTGGAATTTCATCTGCCCGACGGTCCGACCGTTTCGCCCCTGCATGTTGCCCCTTGGGCGGATGAGGGTGGCTCGGATGCCTTGCCCGGCATCCTGCAACGGTTGCGCGGGGAATGGCCCTGCGTGCCCTTTGGCGCACCGCGTGTCTTGCCCTTGCAAGGCGACTGGGCGGAGTTGCTGCCCGAAGGCGCGACAGACCACCCGCACGGCCCCAGCAGCAACCTGAATTGGGATTGGCTGGCGGCACCGGACGGAGAGTTGCGGCTGGCGCTGGATTACCCGCCCGATCACCCGATCCGGCGGGTGGAGCGTCATATCCGCCCCGACCCCGACGCGTGCCTGATCCATCTGACGTTGATCATCCATCCGCGTGCCGACTGCACCCTGCCCATCGGCCTGCACCCGGTCTTTCGCCTGCCTTATGCACGCGGTACTGTGCGGCTGGATGTCGGCCCCTGTCAGGGGGTGCTGACCTTTCCGTGTCAGGCCGAACCGGGCGTTTCGGCCTTTGCCCCCGCCCGGCAGGTTCCCGGTCTGGACGGCATTCCGCTGACGGCTGGCGGGCAGATCGACGCCACGCGCCTGCCCTTGCCGAGCGCGACCGAGGAACTGGTGCAGGTCATCGGCGCGTCGGGCCGGGTGCGGCTGCACCACGACGGCTGGTTTGCGGAACTGGCATGGGACAGGGAGCATTTTCCCAGTCTGATGCTGTGGCTGTCGAACCGGGGGCGGCAAGGCTTTCCGTGGAATGGCCGCCACCTGGCGCTGGGGGTGGAACCGGTCTGTTCCGCCTTTGACCTGGGCACCACGATCAGCGCCGGTCAGAACCCCATTTCAACCCAAGGCGTGCCCACAGCGCAGGTGTTCCGCGCGGGAAAAGTGTTTTCGACCGCCTACAGTATCGGGGCGCATCCGGGGTAAGCGCGTTGGCTGTTTCGGGCGCAGAACGGGGGGTTTCACACCCCCCGCACCCCCCGTGGGATATTTGCGGGAAGAGGAATGCGGATTAGGTTCAGGTTGGGTCAGGTGTGAACCGCCTCGATCCGGTGACCGTCAGCATCAATGATGAACGCGGCATAATAGGTGGGACCATAGGCAGGGCGCAGGCCCGGTGCGCCATTGTCACGCGCACCGCCCTGAAGTGCTGCGGCATGGAACCGGTCCACCGCCCCACGCGACGGGGCGCGAAAGGCAAGATGAAAGCCGGGGCCAGCGGCGAGGGCAGGTTGGCGCAGGGCAAGGGCGAACTGATCGTCGCCCCCTGTTTCGCCGTATCCGACAAAGGTTGCATCGGCAAAGACGCATCCGTATCCTAGGGCCGCAAGCGCCGGGTCATAGACCGCGCGCGCCCGCGCCAGATCGGCCACGGGCAGCGAGAGGTGGTGCAGCATCAGGGGTGCCAAACCGCTACACCGTCGCGCCGTGCGATCTGAAAACTGTTGGCGGCCACGGCGACCCAATCCCCAGCCGTGCCGTCTGGCCAGATCACCCGGACCTCTGCCCCGGTCGCATCGCCAAGGCCAAAGTGCCACCAACCCAACTGCCCGCTGGCATGACCCCCGCCCGAGGTGATTTCGCGCCGGGCCACGACATCGCCGCGCCGCACCTCGATCCAGGCGCCGATGGCGTCACGGTTGGGGCTGGGCTGATCCAGCCGGATTTGCAGCCAGTTGCCCGGGGCTTGTGTGGTGTTGCGCCAGATTTGCGCCGTTTCCCAGCGGTTGACGACCACGATGTCCAGCAGCCCGTCCAGATTGAAATCGGTGACGGCCCCGCCGCGCCCGATGGACAGACTTGCCACGCCCGCCACATCGCCCTTTTCGACAAAACTGCCGTCCGGGCTTTGCATCAGCAGGTTGTTGGGGTCACGCTGCGCAAAGTCGGGCATTTGGGCCACATTGCCCTTGACCACGAACAGGTCGGTCAGGCCGTCGTTGTCGACATCTTCGAACTGCGCGTGCCAGGCGGTGCTGGGCCGCGTCTCGCCGCCCGTGTAGGGCATATGCGCGGTCACCCCTTTGGCAAAGGCGACGTCGCTGTAGACGGGTTTCGGGGCCAGATCCGGTGCTGCAAGGGTTTGCAGCTTGTTGTCTGCCATGCTGGTCAGGAAATATTCAGGAAAGCCGTCGGCGTTCAGATCGGTGCTGGCGATGCCCATGCCCCAGATGCGCAGACGGGCCCAACCGTCGGTTTCGGTAAACAGCGCAGGTGGCTGGCCGGGATCGATGCGCCACATCTGTTCCTGCCCGCCCTTGTAATATTCGCGGTCGTTCGACACCCGCAGGCTGGGCGTGCCCGAGCGGTTCCAGTCAGTGAACAGCATCGACAGCGCGCAAAAGCTGGGCGTCAGGGGGAGGGGCGGGGCAAAGCCTGTCACCGCCCCCCGGTGCAGCCAGTTGTCGGTGCACGATCCCCAGGGGAACGCCTCTTCCTTGCGGTCGACGTAATTGCCGATGGCCAGGCTGGGCCAGGGTGCCCCGCCTTCCCATGTGGCGGCAAAGGCGGCGGACCAGGCATCGCCGCCGTCAAACCCCCACGCCTCGTTCGCGCGTTCAAACCGGCAGTCGCCCAGGCCGCGCATCACCAGATTTTCGCCAAGGCGCAGCAGGGCGATGTCGGTGATCCCGTCGCTGTCGATATCAAGCGGATAGGCACCAAGGACGGCGTCAAGCTCCAGCCCGCTGGGGGTGGCGGCAAAGGACAGCGGGCCGCCTTGTGTGGATTGGTTGCGGTAGAAGGTGGCCGGCTTCGCACCGCCCGCCAGCAGCAGATCGGGAAAACCGTTCGCGTCACAGTCAAAGGCGGCGGCACCACCGCCCACCATATATTCCCAATCACCTTCATAGACAGAGGCGATGCCAGAGGGGGTGGTCTCCTCGACAAAGCTTTGCGCGGTGGCGGTGCAGGGAACAAGGGCTGCCAGCAACAAAAGGGTGCGCATCTGTCAGACCCCCGTCATCAAGGCTGCGGCATGGGCACCGACGCAACGGCCCTGATCCAGCCCGCGTTCGATGGCGGCGCGAAAATGGATGCCGCCGTACAGGCGGGAAATCCCCGCCTCTTGCGCGGCGGTCCAGAAGTCGGGATAGGCGCGGACGGGCAGGCCGTCATCGACATGGGTTGCGTCCTCGAAGGCGAAATCTGTGCCAAAAGCCGCAGTCAGCACCGTCGCCGCCGCCCCCGATTGGGTGCTGTGGCCGCTGGGATATTCGGGAAAGGGCGGGGTGATCAGCATCGGGGTCCACGCAGGGTCGATCACGCGGCGGATATAGGTGACGGGGCGCAGCAGGTCGTATGCGAACTTCGATTGCCAGCAGGCGATGAAGCTGTCGGCGATGGCGACGCCAAGGCGGGCCATCAGGACGGCGCTGACCTCCACCGGCAGGGCATCGCGTTCGATGATGCCCCAGGCGATGGATATCCAGTGACCGGGGGGCGTAGGGGACAGCATCGGATCGTCCGACCAGAACCGCGCGATCAGGCGCTGCTCGTCGGTCAGGGTGCGGGTGACGTCATACACCTCTCGTGCTTCTTTGTAGAAGGGCGATCCCGGGTCTTCGCTGTAGTCGGGTGGCGGGGGCAGGGGGCAGGCATCCGCCGTGGGCATGGCAAAGGGGCGGTTGGTGCCCCATTGGGGCAAAAGCGGGGCCTGCTGTTGGCGCACAAGGCTGGTGGGCACCCAGTGTTCGGGGCCGTCCTGCGGCGTGTAGCTGTGCGGAAAGCCCATGTTCTCGACGACGTGGCCGCCATCATCCAGCGACCAGTTCAGGATATGGGCGGCGATGGCCTGACCCTGCGCTTCGGACCGTTGCACCACATCGGCGGGCACGCCTGCGACCGCCTGTGCGCGCAGCTTACCCTCCATCGCGGTCATGGCGCGCTGGCCTGTGGGGCCGGTGTTGCCGAAAAAGGCGTGGGCTGCGGCGGCCATGGCCGCCTGCATCACGACGGCCCTGTCCTGCGGGCCGGATGCTGCGGGCGCGGGCAGGGGCGTCAGGCCGTTCACCTGCCCCGCAAGGCTGCGCAATGCCGGGTTTCCTGCTGCCACCACCTCGAACGCGGTGATGCCCAGATAGGCAAAGGCGCGGCTGGCGACGGGGGGCGAATAGGTCGGCGTGTGGCGCACCAGTTCCAGGATCAGCCGATACCAGGTGTGCAGCACCGGACCGGGGTCTGCCGGAGCAGCGGTTGCCGCGACAGACGGCAGCGCAAACGCCGCCGCCAATCCAAATGTCACCATCCGACGATTTGCGTCCATTGCCCGTTGCCCCCCGGTTATCGCGCGACAGGTAAACATGTTACCGCAATCAATCGCAAGCGGTCAGCCAACGCCGATCATCCCCGTCGGTAGCGTATTCATGCAATCCGCCCCGGTTTCGGTGATGAGGTACTGGTTTTCGAGGATCAGGCCGCCCAGGCCCGTGACATACCACGGCGTCTCGAATGCCAGCACCATGCCGGGCTCCAGCGTGACGGGGCTGTCTGCGGCGAAAAACGGCCATTCCTCGCTGCCAAGCGATGCGCCCAGTCCGTGACCAAAGTGGCCACGGCTGAATTCGGGAAAGCCTGCGGCGCGGATCGCGGCTTGCGTGGCGCGATGCACCTCGGCCATGGGGGTGCCGGGGGTCAGCAGGGCCGACCCTGCCGCGAACCCGGCGGCCAGCGCATCAAACAGGCGGGTCTGGTGCGCATCCGGGGGGCCAAGGCAAAAGGTGCGCCCGGTATCAGAGGTGTAGCCCTCCATGACGCAGCCGACATCGACCTTGACCAGATCACCCTTGCGCGCCACGGCATTGCCGCCCCAGGGGTCCGGCCCGACCGAGATGTACTCCCACGCGCCCGACAGCGGTGCGTCGCTCCGGTGGGCGGCAATGGCGCTGGCCCAGACGGCGGCCAGATCGTCACGGCTGATGCCGGGGGCGATGGCGTCGCGAACCGCGCTGATCCCCGTTTCGGCAAGATGCGCGGCCCGCCGCAACAGCGTGATCTCGGACGGCGATTTCACCATTTTCAACCGCGCGACCAGTTCGGTCGCATCGACCAGACCGGGCAGGACCGCAGCCATCCCCGGCCAGTCGCGCGCGGAAATCGCTGCCAACTCTACACCCACGCGCGACAGGCCCCGCTCGGCCATTCCCCCAGCCAGATGCCGCCAGCAGATCGCGTCCTCAAAGGTTGTGGGGCGGGCAAAACCCGGTGCGCGCTGTCCCCAATCGACCCTGCCGCCGTGCAGATTGGCGGTTTCCACCCAGATCGGGCTTTCGCGCAGATCCGCTATGGCGCTGGCCCTTCTGAACGCAGGCGCAAAAAGATCGCTGGCCACCGCCAGTTCCGGCACGCCCGGATCGGCGGGCACCAGCGCGGCCACGGCCCCCGCCCGCCGCCACATCGTGGCAACCCCCGCCGGTGCGCCTGTCGCATGGGAAAAACTTTCCGGCGACAACAGGATCACCGCGTCCAGCCCCGCCGCCTGCATCAATCGCCCCGCGCGGGCCCTGTCCAGATGTGCCATCCCGTGTTTCCCTGCCGTGTCCGACCGTTTTCTGTTTGCCCGATTATTTTCGTCCGCATGGAAACGAACAGCCTTGCCCTGCATTCACGCATCGGCGCGCTTGACTTCGCGCACGTCAAGGGAACACCTTGTCCCTATAGCGCGCAAGATCGGTGCCGGAATTTTCGTTCCACAAAAACAAAAATCGAAAACAGGGAGTTACGCATGTTTCTGAGAACAAAGCTGCTTGCAGCGGCGGCGGTGGCCGCGCTCTGCCTGACGACGACCGCGCCCACATGGGCCGAAACGCCCGCTGATACCTTCATTCAGGCATGGACTCTGGATGACATGATCAGCCTTGACCCGGCCGAGGTGTTTGAATTTTCCGCGTCGGAAATTCTCGGCAACAGCTACGAGCCGATCATCGGCTATGACATCACCGATGTGTCCAAGATCTTTGGCGTCATCGCTGACACATGGACCATGTCCGAAGACGGCAAAACCATGAGCTTTACCGTCAAACAGGGCAAGAAATTCGCATCCGGCAATGACATCATGGCCGATGACGTGGTGTTCAGCCTTGTCCGCGCCGTCAAGCTGGACAAGTCGCCCGCCTTTATCCTGGGCCAGTTCGGCCTGACGCCCGACAACGTCGAAGAGATGGTCAAGCAGACCGGCGATTACAGCTTTGATTTCACCATGGATCAGGCCTATGCGCCGACGTTCCTTCTGTATTGCCTGACCTCGACCGTCGCGATGGTCGTGGACAAAGACCTTGTCATGGAAAACGAGGTGGACGGCGATTACGGCTATAACTGGCTGAAAACCAATTATGCCGGATCGGGTGCCTATTCGATCCGCGAATGGCGTGCCAACGAATCCGTCGTGATGGAGCGCAACGACAATTATTCTGGCGAGAAGCCTGCGATGGCCCGCGCGATCTATCGCCACATTCCCGAAGCCGCGACCCAGCGCCTGCTGCTGGAAAAGGGCGACATCGACGTGGCCCGTGATCTGCTCCCCGAAGAGATTTCGGCCCTCTCCACCAACCCCGACATCCAGATCCAGTCCGGCGTCAAGGGCACGATCTTCTATCTGGCGCTGAACCAGAAGAACGAGTTCCTGTCCAAGCCCGAAGTGCGCGAGGCGATGAAATGGCTGGTCGATTATCAGGCCATCGCCGACACCATCGTCAAGGGCAAGATGGACGTGCACCAGACCTTCCTGCCCAAGGGCTTTCTTGGGGAGTTGGACAGCAACCCCTACAGCCTGAATGTCGAAAAGGCCAAGGAACTGCTGGCGGCGGCGGGTCTGCCGGATGGCTTTACTGTCACCATGGACACCCGCAACACGCCTGACGTGACTGCGATTGCCCAAGCCGTGCAACAGACGATGGCGCAGGCCGGGATCACGCTGGAAATCATCCCCGGCGACGGTGGCCAGACGCTTGAAAAGTACCGCGCCCGGACCCACGACATCTACATCGGCAACTGGGGCCCGGATTATCAGGACCCCCACACCAACGCGACCTTTGCCCGCAACCCCGACAACAGCGACGAGGCTGCTGCCAAGCCGCTGGCATGGCGCAACGCCTGGGACATCCCGGAAATGACCGCCAAGGCTGACGCCGCCGTTCTGGAAACGGATGGCGAAAAGCGTGCGGCCATGTACCGCGAATTGCAGGAAGAGCATCAGAAAACCTCGCCCTTCGTGATCATGTTCCAGGAAACCGAGGTTGCGGCCGTGCGGGCCAACGTCAAGGGCTACATCATCGGCCCGTCGTTCAACGACAACTCGTTCCGGGGCGTGACCAAGGAATGACCGACACCACCACTTCGGAAGGGCGCGAAAGCGCCCTTTCATTCCAACGGTGGCCGTCCCTGTTGTGGCGCTTTGTCAAACTGCTGCTGACGGTGGGGGTCACCTTTCTGGGCCTGCTGCTGGTCACGTTCCTGATCAGCCATGTCATATCGGTCGATCCGGTCCTGGCGGTCGTGGGCGACCGGGCCAGCAAATCGACTTATGACAAGATGTTCATCGAAATGGGGCTGGACCGACCCCTGTATGAGCAATTCCTGATCTACATCCAAAAGGTGCTGACCGGCGATTTCGGCAATTCCTTCCTGACCAAGAAACCCGTGGTGCAGGACATCGCCCGCGCTTTTCCGGCCACGCTAGAACTGGCGACGGTGGCGATCCTGATCGGAACACTGGCGGGCATCCCGCTGGGTGTACTGTCGGCGGTCAAGGCGGGAAAGCTGGTGGATCAGGTCGTGCGCGTCCTTGGCCTTGTGGGCTATTCGGCGCCGATATTCTGGCTGGGCCTGATCGGCCTGTTGATCTTTTACGCGCAGCTTGGCTGGATCGCAGGGCCGGGGCGCATCGACATTGCCTATGAATATAACATCACCCCCGCCACCGGCCTGCTGCTGCTGGACAGTGCCATGCAGGGGCAATGGGAGGCGTTCGGGAACGCCTTTTCCCACATCATCCTGCCCGCCGCCCTGCTGGGGTATTATTCGATGGCCTATATCAGCCGGATGACCCGCAGTTTCATGCTGGCGGAACTGGCGCAGGAATACATCGTCACCGCCCGCGTCAAGGGCGTGCCGGAATGGCGCATCATCTGGGTTCACGCCTTGCGCAACGCAGCCGTGCCGCTGGTGACGGTGGTTGCCTTGTCCTACGCGGGTCTGCTGGAAGGGTCGGTGCTGACCGAAACCGTGTTCGCCTGGCCCGGCCTTGGCCTGTATCTGACCAACAGCCTGCAAGTGGCCGACATGAATGCGGTTCTGGGGGGCACGCTGGTGATTGGCGCGATCTTCATCGGGCTGAACCTGTTGTCGGACCTTCTGTATACCGTGCTTGATCCTCGCGTGCGCCGCCGGGGGGGTGAAGCATGACCCCGTCCCTGACCCGCCGCGCGTGGCTTTTGACCGACACGCCTGCATCGCGCAGTCAGGCCCGCTGGGGGCAGGCTTATCGGACATGGCTGGCGCTGAAGGCGAACCGACTGGCCATGGTCGGGCTGACCATCGTCGTGGCGCTGGTGCTGCTGGCGATTTTTGCGCCGCTGCTGACGCCCTATGACCCGCTGCTGGGCGGCGATCTGCGCGAGGGGCGGCTGTTGCCCCCGTCCTTGGCGCATCCCATGGGCACTGACGATCTGTCGCGCGATATCCTGTCGCGCGTGCTGCACGGCGCGCGGCTGACACTGATGGTGGTGGCGTTGGTCGCCCTGATTGCCACGCCCATCGGATTGGCCGTGGGCACCACGGCGGGCTACTTTGGCGGCATGGTCGATGTCGTGCTGATGCGGATCACCGACATTTTTCTGGCCTTTCCCCGCCTGATCCTTGCGCTGGCCTTTGTCTCTGCCCTTGGGCCGGGGATCGAGAACGCCATCATCGCCATCGCCATCACCAGTTGGCCGCCCTATGCCCGCCTTGCCCGCGCCGAAACCCTGACGATCCGAGAAACGGATTACATCGCCGCCGCCCGCCTGCAAGGTGCGTCCAGCCTGCGCATCCTATGGGGCCACGTCACGCCGCTGTGCCTGTCGTCCGTGATCGTGCGCGTCACGCTGGACATGGCGGGGATCATCCTGACGGCGGCGGGCCTTGGCTTCCTGGGCCTTGGCGCGCAGCCCCCGCAACCCGAGTGGGGGGCCATGATCGCGGGCGGGCGGCGGTTCCTGATTGATTACTGGTGGGTCGCCACGATGCCGGGCATCGCCATCTTCATCGTCTCGCTTGGGTTCAACCTGCTGGGCGACGGCTTGCGTGACGTGCTTGACCCAAAGGCCCGCAAATGACCGACCTTTTGACCGTCGAAGACCTGCGCATCATCTATCCCACCCGCCAGGGCCCGTCCGAAGTGGTGCGCGGCGTCAGTTTCGCCCTTGGCCGCGAACGCCTTGGCATCGTTGGCGAAAGCGGATCGGGCAAAAGCCAGACCGGACGCGCCATCCTTGGCCTGACGCCCGCGCCGGGTGTCGCCACCGCCAAGCGGCTGGAATTCGACGGGATCGACCTGCGCGGCGCATCCCCGGCGAAGTGGCGGTCGCTGCGTGGCATCCGCATGTCGATGATCATGCAGGACCCCAAATTCTCGCTCAACCCGGTGATGACCATCGGCAAGCAGTTGATCGAGGCGGCGCGCCGCACGTCACCCCCGGCCGAGGCGAAGGACCGCGCCATGGCCATGCTGGACGCCGTGCAGATCCGCGACCCTGCCCGCGTCTTTCGCGCCTATCCGCACGAATTGTCGGGCGGCATGGGCCAGCGGGCGATGATCGCGATGATGCTGATCACCGAGCCCGACCTGCTGATCGCGGACGAGCCGACATCCGCACTGGATGTGACCGTCCAGATCGAGGTGCTGCGCATCCTTGACCGGCTGGTGACGGATCGCGGCATGGGGCTGATCTTCATCAGTCACGACCTGCGCCTTGTCAGCTCGTTCTGCGACCGCGTGCTGGTGATGTATTCGGGCCGTGTGGTGGAAGAGGTGAAGGCATCCGAACTGGCCAACGCCCAGCATCCCTACACCCAAGGGCTGTACAAATGCCTGCCCCGGATCGAAGGCGGCATCCGTCCGCTGCCGACCCTGCAACGCGATGCGGAATGGGCACGCTGATGCCGTTGATCGAAGTCAGCAATCTGGAAGTCACCTTTGGCAACCGCGCCAACCGCGTCCGGGCCGTGCGCGGCGTATCGTTTTCCGTAAACGAAGGCGAAAGCTATGGCATCGTCGGCGAAAGCGGGTCGGGCAAATCCACCATCCTGCGCGCGATCTGCGGCCTTGCCCCCACCAGCGCGGGCCAGATCCGCATCGACGGCGAGGTGTTGACCGCCCCGCGCAGCGCCGCCTTTTACCGCCGCGCGCAGATGGTGTTTCAGGACCCCTACGCCTCGCTTCACCCGCGCCACACGGTGGACCGGGTGTTGTCCGAACCGCTGGCGATCCATGGCTTTGCCGATGCCGAAACGCGCATCGAAAAGGCGTTGGCAGATGTGGGCTTGGGCCACGGCTTTCGCTTCCGCTATCCGCATCAGTTGTCGGGCGGGCAGCGCCAGCGCGTCGCCATCGCCCGCGCCCTGATCCTGGAGCCGCGTATCCTGCTGCTGGATGAACCCACTTCGGCGCTGGACGCGTCCATTCAGGCCGAGGTGTTGAACTTGCTGGACCGTCTGCGCGGCGAACGCGGGCTGACCTATATCCTTGTCAGTCATGATCTGGCCGTGGTCGCCCATATGTGCGAACGACTGATGGTGATGCAGCACGGATTGGCCGTCGAAGAACTGACCCGCGCCAGCCTTCAGGCCCGCGCGGCGCAGGAAACCTATACCCGCGACCTTCTGACCGCGTCCGAAGGCTATCGCCCAAAGCCGCAGGATGCCCCGCATGTCTGACTTTCTGCCCGTGTTCGATGGTCACAACGATTTCCTTCTGCGCCTGTACCGCGACCCCGCAAACCGGGAAAAGCTGTGGTTGCAGGGCGAAGGCGAGGGCCATCTTGACCTGCCCCGGATGCGGGCGGGCGGATTTGCAGGCGGTTTCTTTGCCATCTACATCCCGTCGCCCATGGCCCATGACGCGCCCGATTACGAAAAGATGATGCAGAACCCGCCGTTCGATCTGCCATTGCCCGATCTGATCGACGCCGCCGCCGCACAGCCGGTGGCGCTTGCCATGGCGGGCCATCTGTTGTGGATGGAGCGCAGCGCGCCAAATGATTTCAAGGTCTGCACCACCACCGCAGACTTGCGCGACTGCCTGAAGCGCGGGGTGATTTCCGGCATCATGCACATGGAAGGGGCCGAGGCGATCGGCCCCGATCTGGATGCGCTGCACCTGTTTCACGGCATGGGCCTGCGCTCCATCGGTCCGGTTTGGAGCAGGCCGACCGTGTTCGGTCACGGTGTTCCCTTCCGCTTTCCGGGCGATCCCGACACCGGGCCGGGGCTGACCGATGCAGGCCGCGCCCTGGTGCGGGAATGCAACCAGCTTGGCATCATGATCGACCTGTCGCACCTGAACGAACGCGGCTTTGACGAGGTGGCCGCCCTGTCCGACGCGCCCCTTGTGGCCACACATTCGAACGCTCATTCGATCACGCCATCGACACGCAACCTGACCGACCGTCAACTTGCCATCATCCGCGAAAGCCGCGGGATGGTGGGCCTGAACTTTGCCACCAGCTTTCTGCGCCCCGATGGCAGGCAGTCGCCCGACATGGACTGGGACCCGGTCCTGCGGCACCTTGACCACCTGATCACGCATCTTGGCGAAGACCACGTCGGGATGGGGTCCGATTTCGACGGGGCCACCTTGCCGCAGGGCATCGGTGATGTGGCGGGCCTACCCGCGTTGCAGGCGGCGATGCGCGAGCATGGCTATGACGGCGCGCTGATGGAAAAGCTGTGCCATCGCAACTGGTTCGACGTGCTGGACCGCACATGGAAGGCGTGAGTCCGCGATCCGGCAAGCTGCCTCACCTGCGCGCGCGGTCCTTGCCAGATCGCGCGTACCCCGTGTGTCGCCGGTTCCCTTTGAGCGGAGTTTTTCCACGCTGATCCGGGGAACCAGTCGATTGTCTGATGGTTTACAAAGGCCATCCATCCGCCCCGTGTTGCTGGCTGGCCCTTTGAACCGCCAGAGTGATGGGTGCCCGCTTTGCCTGAAACCACCGAATTCCTGGCTGCACTGAATGCGGCACCGGTCTTGATGTGGCTGTCAGATGCCCATCATTCGGCGGTCTATTTCAATCAGGCGTGGCTTGATTACACCGGGCGGTCGCTGGTGCAGGAACTGGGCGACGGCTGGCAGCGTGGTGTCCATCCCGATGATCTGTCGGGCTATCATGCTGTAATGGCCGTGTCAGACCAGACCGCGACGGTTGTGGCCGAATACCGTCTGCGCGACCGTCACGGCAATTGGCGGTGGATGCAGCACACGGGCCGTCCCCGCATCCTGGCGGGCGGTGACATGGCGGGCTACATCGGCACATGTGTCGATGTCACGGACCGCCGTCTGGCCGAGGACGCTGCCCGCGACAGCGCAACCCGTCTGAACGACATTGCCGAAAATTTCCCCGGAGTCATCTTTCGCCGGATCAGTCACCCGGACGGGCGGATCGAATACCCCTATTTCAGCGGCAACGGGGACAAACTCTTCAACATCCCCAGCGACAAGATTTCGGGCCCCATGACGATGGATTACATTTCCGAGATGATCCATGACGACGATTTTGCAGATGTCGTTGCGCGGTTCGAACACGCCGCCGAAACCCTGACCACATACGAGGGCGAGGGGCGGCTAATCGGCGATGACGGCTCTGTCCGCTGGGTGAGAAGCGTTTCAAAGCCGCGCCGGGCAGAGACGGGCGAACTTGTCTGGGATGGCTTTATCATTGACGCGACGGACCATCACCGCCACGGCGCAGAACGCGAACGTGTTGCCGCAATGCTGAACCTGAGCATGAATGTCGCAGGCATCGGCACATGGGAACATGATCACGACTCGCAGATGGTGACGGGATCGTCTTTCACCAACCAACTGTTCGGGCTGCCACAGACCGATGACCCGCGCCCTTGGGATGATTATGTCGCGGCAATCCATCCGGCGGACCGGGCGAACCTTGCCACCCGGTTCGATACAGGGCGGCAAGGGGCCGAAACATCGGCTGAATTCCGGGTCATGGGGCGGGATGGCACACGCTGGGTCGCGTCACGCGGCACCACGCGGCGGCTGGCCGACGGCAGCGAGCGGACCTTTGGCGCCGTCTTTGACATCACTGACCGCAAGATGCTGGAAAACCAGCAGCGACAGGCACTGCGGACCCAGACCCGCCTGTTGAAGGAACTGAACCACCGGGTGAAGAACAATTTCCAGATCATCCTCAGCATCCTGCGTCTGCGCGACGACACTGGCAATGGCACACTGTGCGCCATCGAACGGGTCGAGGCGATCAGCGCCCTGCACGCGCAACTGTCGCTGGACGGTGCTGCCGGACAGGCCGATTTTGGTCACTTCATCAGCGATTTCTGCGCAAAGGTTGCAGCGACCGCGTTGGAAAGGCGCGCGCTGGTGATGCGATGCACCGCCGTTGAATGCACGCTTGACCTTGATCAGGCGGTGCCGCTGGCGTTGATCGTGAACGAGATATTGATGGCGCGGGTCGGTCTTGAACAGGGCGCCGAAGGGGAGATTCTGCTGGACCTTGTCAGTGCCGACCAAGGCCGGGTGTTGATCATTCTGCGGGATCATTTGGGGCCGGGTCCATTGGCCACCAGCCAGTCCGGTCTGCGCCTGATCGAAGGATTGCGCCGACAGATCGGTGCCGACATTCGCGTCGTCCAGACACCTGACGGCGCGACCGAACACAGCATCACCCTTGGGGAGGGGGCACGCGATGACGGATAGCACGACACAACCCAGGATACTGATCGTCGAGGACGAGTTCCTGATTTCCATGACAGCAGAGGATGAGTTGCGCGATGCGGGATTCGATGTCGTCGGTGTGGCCTCAACCTACGAAGAGGCGGTGCGTCTTGCCGAAGAACAGCGCCCAGACCTTGTGCTGATGGACATCCGTCTGGGATCAAAACGTGACGGCATCGACGCCGCGATCGAAATCCGGGCCAAGTTTGACCTGCCATCGCTGTTGACGACCGGCAACCACGACGCCGATAGCGCCAGGCGCGCAGGCCCCGCCGATCCGGTTGGGTGGCTGCACAAGCCCTATTCCCTGCCGGGTCTGGTCGAGGCGGTGCGCCATGCGCTGAAAGATCAGTCCGCGACTGGTCCGGCGACCGTCAGCCAGACCTGATGCGATCACTTTGCCAAAAGGACCGAAAGCCGGTCCTGCGGCACGACCATTCGCCAGCGCAACCCGTCGGTGCGCCACTCTTGCGACACGCTTGCATGCAGATTTGCGACCGAACTGCGGATCAGCCGAGAGCCGAACCCCTCGACACTGGGCACCTGTGCAAGGGCGGGACCGCCGATTTCCACCCAGTCAAAGCTGCAGGTGCTGTCGGTGTGCTGTGTGATGGTGACCGTCACCGAACCGCCACCCGCCAAGGCCCCGTATTTCACGGCGTTGGTGGCCAATTCGTGCATGATCAGCGCAAGCGACGTTGCGGCATCCTGATGCAGCGGCAGATCGGGCCCGTGGACGCCGATGCGCGGCGCGCCCGCCGTCACATAGGGCGCGAACAGCCGGTCCAGCAAAGCGTGGACGCTGCCCGCCTTTGGCGCATCGCGGCCCTCGGCAGGCGTGACGCAGGTATAGGCGGCGTCCATCGCCATGAACCGCTCGGCCAGTCGGTGCAGGGCCGGGGCTGCGGCGGGGTCTTCGCGCGCGCCGACAGTGGTCATCATCTGAACGACGGTGAAGACATTCTTGATGCGGTGCGACAGCTCGCGCGACATCATTGCCGTCGCCTCTTCGCTGTCCTTGCGGTCGGTTATGTCGATCGTCACCCCGGCAAAGAACCGTGCGGGGACGTCGGGCTCACTCTCGCATCGTCCGGTCGACATCACCCAGCGGAAGGTGTCGTGCGGACCCATCACGCGGAATTCGCACCGATACTGATGACGGGCCTGAATAGCCGCCTCTATCGCGGCCCTCACATGGGGGCGGTCTTCATCAAGGATGCGGGCAAACAGGCGCTCGACCGGCACGGCCTGATTGCGGTCGGCCTCGCCAAGCCCGAAGATATGCGCCATGCGATGGTCACACCGCACGATGTCCAGCGACAGATCCCAAATCCATGTGCCGACGTCGCCCGCAGCCCCAAGGGCTGTTTCCAGTTGTTCGCCCGCCCGGCGCAAGGCGGCCTCAGTCTGGACCGCGTCGGTAATGTCGGCATTGACGCCTATCATGCCCAAAAACTTCCCGCCCGCATCAAACCGTGGCCGTGCAATTGTCTTCATCAGCCGCCACGCCCCATCGGCGCGGCGATAGCGGGCGGCGATCTCAAACGAGGAATGGTCCCGCATCGCCTGCGAATAAGGGCCGTACAGCACCGCGCCGTCGTCCGGGTGCAGGGTCGTGCCCCAGTCAAAATCGGACAGATCGGCGTGTTTGACGCCCCAAAATTCGCGCTGCGCCCTGTTCAGGAATACGCAATGCCCGTCCGTATCGCCCAGCCACAACATCGCTGGCGCGGCATCCAACATGTCGCGCAGCGTATCGGCAGTCTCATCCGGCAGAACGGCAGGCTTCGTGTTCATCACTCTTTTCTTCAGCAGACTGCTGCGTGGTCGATCAGCTGGCCGTCAACGGGGTTGGCCATCAACGCGCCACGATGCGGATGGTTCCCGACTGGGAAACAATTAATGCGGTGCAGTCTTTCCGTATAAATTCTTCCGTCGTGGCGGTTTTTCTTGGTTGACCGGAAGGAAGCGTTGCGTCGGGCGGTGAATTTTCGCAGGTTGACCGGGTGTGGGTGTGCCCTGTTCGGGTGTGTGTTTTCCGGGCCGTACGGCCCCTCGTCTGACAGGCCGCAACGGCCCTTGGACATGGAGCATTTGCATGACGGCCCCAACGTTTTCCCCCGCCCGCCGCGTTCTGATCGTGGTTGAAAACCTTCCCGTGCCGCTGGACCGCCGCGTCTGGCTGGAAGCGACGACACTGGTGGCCGCCGGATATCAGGTCAGCGTGATCTGTCCGACCGGGCGCGGCTGGGACAAACCGCATGAGGTGATCGACGGGGTCCACATCTACCGCTATCCCGAACCGACCGAGGCGCATTCGGGTGCCGTCGCCTATGCAAAGGAATATCTTCATTCGCTGCGCCACTGGTTCCGTCTTGCGCGGGTCGTGCGGCGCGAACGTGGGTTTGATGTCATTCAGGGCTGCAACCCGCCCGATCTGATCTTTCTGCTGGCGTTGTGGTATCGGCTGCGCGGGGTTCGCTATCTGTTTGACCACCACGATGTCTGCCCCGAGTTGTTCGAGGCCAAGTTCGGCAAGCGCGGCCTGTTGTACCGGATCATGCTGATCTGGGAACGCATGACCTTTGCCACCGCGGATGTGTCGATTGCGACCAACGAAAGCTTTCGCAATATCGCGGTGACGCGGGGCAAGATGCGGCCTGACGATGTATTTGTCGTCCGTTCTGCGCCCAAGATCGAAAAGTTCAAGATCGCCCCGCCAGACGCCGCCATCAAGAAAGGGGCGGCCACTTTGGTGGGGTACGTCGGCGTGATCGGCCAGCAAGAGGGGATGGATCTTCTGGTGGCCGCCGCTGATCACCTGATCCGCGTGCTGGGCCATCGAGACGTGCACTTCGCCATCGTGGGCTTTGGCCCGCAGCTTGACACCGTCAAGGCCGACGTGGCGCGTCACCGGTTGGACGCGCATTTCACCTTTACCGGCCCCTTGTATGACGACGGGCTGCTGGCGGTGCTGAATTCCGCCGACATCGGCGTGTCGCCCGATCCAAAGAATGCGATGAACGACATTTCCACCATGAACAAGGTCATGGAATACATGACGCTGGAAAAGCCGGTGGTGCAGTTTGACCTGACCGAAGGGCGCGCCTCGGCAGGGGATGCGTCGCTTTATGCCCACGCGAACGACCCCGAGGATTTGGCGGCCAAGATCGCCTGGTTGATTGAAAATCCGGAAAAGGGGGCAGAGATGGGCCGTCTGGGACGCGCCCGCGTGCTGTCGCGGCTGAGTTGGGACCATTCGGCGCCGCAGCTTTTGGCTGCATACGAGCGGGTTTTCACAAAGCGCTGATCCGTCCGGGGTGCCGTGCGCCCCAGATCCAGCCCGCGACAAAGCCGCCGACATGCGCCTCCCACGCCAATTGCCCGGCTGATGTGATGTAGAAAGCGGCATTCAGGGCGGCCAAACCCGCAAGCATGACAGCCAGTGGCCACAGGGGCAGGCGGTCTGCGCGGCGGTCGTGGCGTTCCCATGCCACCCAAGTGCCCGCCAAACCGAACAGGATGCCCGAGGTGCCCACCATCGGGGCGGGGCTTTGTGTCAGCAGCCCGAACGCGCCGCCGCCGGAAACAGCAGAAATCAGGCACAGCCAGACAAAGGCCCCTTGCCCCGCGCGCTGCACCACGACGCGGCCAAGCATCAGCAGCACCAGCATGTTGCCCGCCAGATGTGACAGCCCTGCGTGCAGAACGGCATGCGTCAGGAACATCGTCGCTGGTTGCGCCGCAAAGTTGGGCCGCCACCCCCGCAGTAGTCCGGCCCAAAACGCCCCGTTGTCATAGGCCATGCGCCGCCAATAGGTGGACCCGATCAGCCCGTGATCGGCCGCCTGCAACGCAAGTTCGATGCCCACACACAGCACGATCAGCGCCAGTACCGGCGGGGCCGGTTTGCGCAACAGGGATAGGACGTCATGCTGGCTCATGGCGTCACCATCGGGGTTGGCCCCCGGACTGACAAGCTATTCCGGGATGAAACGCGGCAGACGCAGCAACGCCAGTCGCATGAACGCTTCAAGCCGCTGGGCGGTGTCCGCTTCGGTTTCGCCCACACGGATGGGGGTGACAAAGCGCACCAAGGCCCCGTCGGTACGCCCGCGCGTCAGACTGTCCCAGACCACGCTGGCCTTGGCCTGATAATCGCCGGTCATGCGTTTGCCGCGCTGTTCGAACCAGTAATACACAAGCTGCTTTGACAGCCCCTTCTGGATCACGGCTCGGTTGACGTTGAACGCACCATAAGGCGTACCGGTCATGTCGACGGGGTGTTCGGTGATCGAGAACACCTCCCACCCGCCGACGGGCAGGCACACCTCGGGCGAGTGGATGCCCGACCCTTCGGTCTGATGGTCATAATAGGCCGAGAACAGGTTCACGACCTCGTCCGTGCCGGGGCGGAAAAAGATGGCGTTGATGTAATCGTCTGCGCCCAGAACCTGCTCGACCTCGGGGTCCAGCTTTTCGATCACACCGGACCAGTCGCCGAAATTGCGGGGAAACAGGGCAAAGGGATCGCGGGTGGGGATCACCCGATCCGGGGACGGGGTCAGCACAAACGCCAGCCCGACCACGACCGACAGCAGTGCCGCCGCCGCCAACCCGCGCGAGGCGGTGATGCCAAGGATGCGCCGGGCCTGCGGGCCAAACCCTTCGATGTCAAGGTCGATGGTCTCGGCCAGCGGCACCGGGTTGCGGGTCAGGCGTTGCAAGATCACGGCCATCCCGAACAGGATCGCGACGCAGGCCAGAAAGATCACCCAGCCTTCGAAAAAGTGCAAAAATCCTTCGGCCTGTTCGATCCCATAGCTGTTGACCAGAATGCCGATCACCGCGATGCGGACCGAATTCATCAGAACGGTCAATGGGGCCGCAGACAGCAAAAGCACCGCCTTGTGCCACATCGGCCCACGATAGAGGATCGCGAACAGGTACGAAAACGACAGGATCGGGAACAGGTAGCGCAGGCCCGAACAGGCCTCGGCGACCTGAAGTTTGTAGACGCCAAGGTCGATCACATTGCCTTCGAGAAACACCGGGATGCCCACAAGCGCCACCAGCCAGACGCCGATTTCAGACGACAGATATTGCAGAAAGATCGACAGCTTCCAGTAAACGAACTGCGGCAGCGGCAGCATGAACACCAGATGCAGGACAGGTGCCCAATGACGCCGCCCCTGCGTCCAGCCAAACCCGGTCAGCACAACGCCGCCCACCCACAGGATCAGCGCGTAGGTCACGATATCGGGAATGCGGACCAGATTGCCGAAGATGCCAAGGGTCAGCGCGAACAGAATCAACCCGATGCCAGCGCGCCGGTCGGCAAGGGTGCCGGGCGGGGCAGGGGGTGTTCGGCGCAACTCGCGCAGGAACAGATACAGCGAAATGATGGGGATCAGTGGCCCGTGGCTGTATTCCGGCGTCGCCCACGCCCGCGCCAGCGACGCAAGGCCGATCCAATAGACCGGCAGCGCCGCCACGATCAGCAGCGCAAACCAGAACAGACCAGCCGGATTGACCGCCCCGATCAGTGCACGCCCCGAAAGGCCACCTTGCGACACGGACATTGCACACCCTTATGGCGATGTGGGGAGCCGGGGCTGGATTAACGGCCCCGCTGCATCCCTACCATTCGAAATCACGCCGCAGGGCGACGAAGATCGCCTGCGACGATGTGGTTCCTACCGTTTCCTCGTCCCGGATGCGGTGATTGACACCGAAATCCATGTTCCAGTCTTCGGTCAGGGCCCGGCGGTAGCTGGCAGTCAGGTCGGTGCGCTGCACCGCGTTTTCGCCCGCTTCGTCAATCTGCGACAGCGCCACACCAAGAGACAACCCCGAAACATCGTTGATCTCGTAGTCATAGCCGACGCGGGCCGTTGTGGTGATGTCGGTCGCGTCTGTTGACGCCTCGCGCAGCAGGCTGGCGCTGAACTGGCTGGTGGCAAAGTCTTGCCGCCAGTCCAGCCGACCGGTCAGGGCGGTGTCATCCTCACCCTTCACAACGCCGATTTCCGCCCCGAACTGGCCGCTGGCCAGTTCCTGCGTATAGCCGGCGCTGGCGCTGATCCCATCCGAATCGACACCGTTTTCGTCCGACTGCGACAGGCCGAGCGAGGCCTTCATTTGCGCCGCAGGCGACAGGGCGTAATCCAGACCAAAGCGCAGCGATTGCGTTTCCGTCCGCACGCCACCGACAACGTCCTCGTCTTCGACCGAATGCGACAGCAGAACCGTGCCATCCAGAACCGGCGAAAACCGCATGCGCGTCAGGGCAGTCAGGCCATAGCGGGTGTTGTCGATCAGATCAGGATCGGACGCATCGGTGTAGGTGGTCTTGCCCGCCGTCGCGGTCAGGGTCACCCCCAACGGCGCATCCATGCCCCAGGCAAGACTAGCCTGCGCAGTCAGATCTTCGCGCGTGCCGGTTCCGTCAAGATCGGCCAGATCGTCGGGCAGATCATCAGGGAAATCCGACGCGTCCAGCGTGTCGATCCGGTCGCGGCGAAAATTGATGCCGAAGGTCAGGGCCGCATTCGATACAGCACGCTGATAGTTCACCGACAGGCTTGGTGCTTCAAGTTCGGTTGTCGTGCCATCGGCGGGTTCGTTGGCGATCCGCACACCCGCGGCGGCGTTCAGCGAAAACGTCTGGATGGCGGTTTCCGACACCATGCCGAACGACAGGCGCGTGGTGGCCGATGTCGTCGTCCCGGTGGCCGGAATGTCGAGATCGGGGTTTCGGATCGCCTCGATCCGTTCTTCGATCCCCAAGGTGAAGCGAAGTCCGCCCCCCTCTTGCGCGGCGGCGGCAAGGGGGGTCAGGATCAGGGCGGCGGTGCCGATCAGAACGGCACGGGCGGTCAGGTCACGCTGCACTGGGGATCACTCGAACAATTGGCGTTGGGGCACGATGATGACGTCGCCATTGGCGATCCGACCCTTCAGCGTGTTGGCGGCACCGCGCGTGATGGCGTCATAGTTCAGCAGGTAAACCTTTTCCTCGCCCTTGACGGTGCGGCGCAACTGAATGCGCTTTGTCGCGGCGAACTTGGTGAACCCGCCCATTTCGGCCAGGAATTGCAGGATGGTCGTGCCGGGTTTTACACTCAGCTTGCCGGGTTTCAGCGCCTCGCCCATCACGTAAACTTCGATTCCGCGGGCTGTGGCGGCAACACCACCGGCACTGCCTGCGGGTTTGGCGATCTGATCGACGCCGATAAAGACGTTGGGTGCGGCGGCAAAGTTGGGGGCCAGACGCGCGGCAAGGTCAGCCTGCACCTCTTCGATGGTGCGTCCCCCGGCTTGCAAAGCCCCGGCAAGCGGCACCGAGATGCGGCCATCGGGCAGCACAAGCGCGCTGCGGTTCAGGTTCGGGTCTTCCAGAACCTCGATCCGCAGGACGTCGCCCGCCTTGATGCGATATCCATCCTGCGCCAATGCCGGAACGGCGGCGACCAGCAGGCCAACGAGTGCAAAAATCAGGTGTTTCATGTCCATCCCACTGTCTTTGTTGCCATGTTTGTCACCAGGCGCAATTATTGTTAGTTTACGTCCTGCATAAGAGGCGGGAAAGTAAAAAGCGATAATTGGCGTTCCATTCGTTATTTTTTCCAAAACCGTCACTGTTTCTCCGCAGTCGCAAGATGCGCACCCGGGTCGTGCCGTTCGGCTGATCGGATCAATTTGCGGGCAGGGCTTCCAGAACTTGGCGCGCTTGCGCGAATTGGGGCAGGGGGCTGTCCGCGGCCAGATCCAGCGCGCGGGTCAGGGTGGCGCGGGCGTCGGCTGTACGATTCAGGGCGGCGTAGGTCAGGCCGAGATGCAGTTGCACCAAGGCATCATCCGGCAGACCCGCAGCCGCCGGTTCAAGGGCCGCCACCGCATCGCTGTAATTGCCACGCAGATATTCGATCCAGCCATAGGTGTCCTGAAACGCAGGCTCTTGCGTGCCGCGCAGACGGCGGGCGATGGCAAAGGCGCGCTCGACCGAGGCGGAGTCGCTGCGATGCGTGGTCAACAGGCTGGCAAGGTTGTTGGCCAGAACGATGTTGTCGGTATTCTCGGCATAGAGCGTTTCAAGCAGGGCAATGGCGCCGTCGAAATCGCCGCGCCCTTCAAGCACGGTTGCCTTGGTGACGCGCAGCGCGACCGACGTCGGGTTCGCGGCGATACCGGCATCCAGAACCGCCTCGGCCCCGGTGGCATCGTCTGTGCGCAGCAGCGCGAACAGCGCGCGCACTGCCCTGACATCCTGCAGGTTTGCCGAAATCAGGCTGCGGTAGAGTGTCTCGGCCTGGTCCGTTTCGCCCATGGTCAGGCGCAGACTGGCATCAAGGTGCATCAGATCGGGACTATCGGGTTGCAGCGCCAGACGGTCATCCAGATAGGCACGGGCGGCGTCCATCCGCCCTTCGCGCACCTGCAATTGCATCACGGCAGCGATGGCGGCAACGTCGGTGTCGCCGCCGTCGATCATGCCCTGCAAGAAGGTGATGGTGTCATCAACCTGACCCTGCGCCAGCAGGATTTTGCCTTCCAGACGGTCGGCCGCGGTGCTGGCCTCGTCCGTGTTCAGGGCGCGCAGACGGGCGATGGTTTCCCGGGCACGGTCCCACGAATCCTGCACAATCAGAACATCTGACAGGGCGATCAGCAGTTGGGCATTCTGCGGGGACGTGGCCAGCGCGTCGGTCAGCACAGATTCGGCCGCCTCATGACGGTCGTCTTCCATCAGGAACGCGGCATAGCGCAGCGATTCGGGTGCGGCCCGTCCCGACACTTCGACAGCCAGACCATAGCGTTCGCCCGCTAGGTCGCGCGCGCCGTCACGCTCATGCGCCTGTCCCATCAGCGTCAGGATATCGACATCGCGCGGTGCCTGATCAAAAGCGGTACGCAAATCAATGATGGCATCGCCCGGCTTGTCTTCGTCGATCAGCCAGACCGCACGCATCTTCAACGCGTCGACGTTGGTCGGGTCGGCGGTGATCACCTTTTCAATTTCGGACCGCGCGCCGACCGGGTTTCCCGTATCGACCAGCATCTTTGCCAAGCCGACGCGGATATCGCGCACCGCGGGGGAATCGGGGGCCTCCTTGACCAAGGCCGTCATCGCGGCAATCGCTTCGTCCTTGCGGCCTGCCTGAAAGTCCATCGTTGCGCGTGTCGCTACGTAGGCAGGCGCTCCGGGGTTTTCGGCAATCAGGCGGTCCACTTCGGCCAGAGCCGCCTCTGGCCCCTTGGTCTGGCGCAGGAATTCCACGATGGCGAGCTGCGGCCCAAGCTTTTCTTCCGACTGGGTGACCAGATCGCGCATCACCGCCTCGGCCCCGTCCAGATCGCCCTGATCGACATACCAGCCGATCAGCAGGCTGCGGACCTGATCGTTCGCGGGGAACAGCTTTGCCATTTCCTGCAAATGCACCCCGGCGGTGGCGATGTCTCCCGCCTCGAACACCAGCCGCAGGCGCATCATCTGCCAATCGAACCGGTCGGGCCGCAGGGCAAGAGCCGCGTCAAGCTGGGGCAGGGCATCCGCCGGGTTCGGCCCGCGCATCTGCGCATCGATCAGCACTTGATGTGCCAGAACGGCGACGCCCGGGCTGTCGCTGTGTGCGGCCAGCAAGGCGGCGGCGGCATCAACCGAGGCTTTGGTCGCGGCAGTCTCTTTGGCTTCGATCGCGGCGCGGTAATCCAGCGTCATGCCAATGGCCTGCGCCAGGGGGGCATCCGGGCTTAGCTTCACCGCCTCGCGGCCATGGCGCTCGGCCTCGGCCCAGTCCAGACGCGAGATGGCCATTTCGGCCAGTGCCAGCCGGGATTCCGCGACCTCGGGGTATTGTTCGGCGGACAAAAGGTACTGGCTGTACGCCTCGGCCTCGTCGCCCCGTTCCCGCTGGATGCGGGCATAGGTCAGGCGCGCCTCCTGGTGCATGCCGTTCAGCTGAAAGACGTTGCGCAGTTCGACCAGCGCGCGGTCGGCGTCGCCTTCGTCCAGCAATTGCATGGCGGACAGAAAATGTTGTTGCGCCCGCTCTTCCGCGCTGTCGCAGGCGGACAACGCAAGGGCGGACGCAAGCAGAACGGCAATCAGGCGCAGACGGTACTGATGCATGGATTTTCCCGGCAGCTTCAGCAGCCAGTCGCACGGAAAACGACCCGAACTGTGGCAGCGATGATCCGAATGTCGCCAAAAAACGAGGCCGACCGGAAATAATCGTCGTCAAACTGCGCGCGGGCAGCGAAGGAACAGTTGTTGCGATCCGACACCTGCCACGTGCCGGTGATGCCTGGCCGCATTCGGTAATAGGCATTGCCCGGATACAGGTTGCGCTGCTGCGGCATCATCGGACGTGGGCCGACAATGCTCATGTCGCCGCGCAAAACGTTCCAGAGTTGTGGCAATTCATCCAGCGATGTCTTGCGCAGAAACGCACCGATCCGCGTCACACGCGGGTCGCAGCGCAGTTTCTGGTTTTCCGTCCACTCGGCCAGACCCAGCGAATCCGTCGCCAGAAAGTTGGCCAGCCGCGCGTCGGCGTCATGCACCATCGTGCGCAGTTTCCAGAATTTGAAGGTGCGCCCGTTCCGGCCGATCCTGTCCTGAACATAAAACGGCTTGTGACCATCCAACGAGACGAGGAAGGCCATAAAAAGGATCAGCGGCAACACGACGGGCAGGGACAGCAGCACAAGGGTGATGTCCACAACCCGCTTTAGCCGGGCGGTGTAGATGACGTTTCCAAATGCGGGGCGGGCGACTTCTCGCTCGACGACGGGTTTGTGGCGCAGGTCGGGGTAATGAGCTGTCATGTTTCAGTCTCTTTCACTTGCTTAACGGTGGCGCACTCGTGAAGCTGGACCGCGTCCCCACGCCTTGGTCCCTACTGGCAAAACAGACCCCCCAGTCCGCCTTGCCCCGTGTTCCCCTGTGAGCAGGGGGTAAATTTCGTGTGGTCAAAATGTGGCACATCGCCATGTTTCCGCCATATTCATTAACATTGACGAATGCGGATCCGCAACCGACTTTTGCGTGTAAGTCTTTGAATCGAAACGGACGGATCAACCAAGGGTTGTGCATTGTTGACGGGTAGTGAACAAAGACAAATATGGCAGTATTTTGGCGTGTTTTTGGGGCATCGCCATGATTTGGCCGCGAATGTGGGGGCGGTGGTCTGATGCGAAAACTGGGCGGCGCACCGGTGCCTCGAATCGCCAAACGCCAATGTTGGGTTGCGCGAAAGACTGCCAAGGACGTCAGGCCCGCCGCAGCCCCGCCCCATATCGGCCATGACACTGCCGTTTCGTTAAATTCATATTGGTGAACAATCGGCCCGAAATCGTGGGCATAGTCATATTGAGGAGAGACAAATGCGAATCAACGCCCTGTCTGCCACGCTTGGCATCACCCTGTTCTCCGCATTTCCGGTCTGCGCCGCCACCTATTACGTGGCCCCCATCGGCGCGACCCAGACCTGCCCGCCTGCTGGAACGGAAGAATGTCCATGGGACTCGGTCGGGTCCGCCCTGTCCAGCGGCAAAATCGCATCCGGCGACATCTTGAAGTTAAAGGACGGAAAGCACGGCCGCGTTCAGGTGTCGGGTTATAAGTTCACGACGCCGGTCGTCATCGAAGCGGTCACGCCCCAAGCCGCGCAGGTTGACCAGATAAATGTTGCCAACGGTGCGTCAGGCCTGACGTTTCGCAACCTTACTGTCTATGGACAAGATAGCGACCCCTCCACTCTGGTGACGTCAGATGCAACGTCGTCCAACGTCGTCTTTGATGGGCTGGACATTCGAAGCCGCGAGCACATCGAAGATCGGTTGTCGTGGACCGCATCGCAATGGGTGCAGCGATCACGCGATGGGATCCTACTTTTCAGTTCCAACAGCAAGGTGGTGAACTGTACTCTTACTGCTGTGAAGTTTGGGATTTCTTCGAACGGACCAAATTCGGAAGTTGTCGGAAACAGAGTTGTCGATTTTTCCGCCGACGCTTTGCGGGCAATGGACTTCAACACGATACGCGGGAACTTTGTAGCGAACTCCTTTCGTGTAGATGGAAACCACGACGATGGTTTCCAATCCTGGGCCGGGGCGACAGGTAAAGTTGACAGCCTTACCCTGGACGGAAACACGATCCTTGAATGGACGCATGATCCGTCCCACCCTCTCAAAAGCTCGTTGGAGGGCATCGGGCTGTTTGACGGCTTCTACGATAACCTCGTCATCCGCAACAACGTGATCGCCGTAACTGCCCATCATGGCATCGCAGTCTATGGCGCGCGCAACGCGCAAATTGTGAATAACACCGTCGTGCAAAGCGGCGCCGTGATCGTGGACTACCCCTGGATTGCTGTGTTTGCCCACAAGAATGGGACACCATCTAGCAATGTGATGGTCGCCAACAACGTGGCCATGAGGTTTTCGGACTCAAGCGCAAAGGACAACGTTGTCTTCACGGACAATTCGGTCGTCTTCCACCCGTCTGCAGTTTTCGAGAGTCCGACGGCATTTGATTTTCGTCCCAAGATTGACAGTGGATTCATCGACACTGCAAACGCGCTACACGCACCTTCACTTGATATTGTCGGAGGCGTCCGACCCTTTGGGGCCGGTCCGGACCGAGGTGCCTATGAAATCGGAAGCTCGTCTTCCGGTGGTGCTATCGACGGCGCGGCGCCAGCTCCGACCACGACGGTTCCGTCGACGGGAACCGATACCACTGAAAACGGCACTTCTCCGACGAATACAACGCCCACCGAAACGACGACTGATCCAGTCACGACGCCGATCTCACCCGGGCCAAAATTTGTGAAGGCACGTCCAACCAAGAAAGAAAAAGCGCGCCTGAGAGTCGAACGCAGGGCAGCGAAACGCCTGCTTCGCATGCAGTTGCAGCAGCAATCAATTTCCGGATCTTAGTCTTGAGAGTCGCAGCGCGAACGCAACTGTCGTCGATTTGCAGTGTTGATCTGCAAGAACGCTGTGTCATAAGCGCAAGAATAATTAACGCGACTAGGTTGCAGGCTATTGCTTGCCTGCTTTAGGTCGGAACGTGTTGGCCAGTGCCACTGCTCCGTAAATATGTCGGGTGCGGTACAACAGACAAGTAGGACGGATGCGTACTTCCCTCGACATCTACACAGAGCATTTTGGACTGACGGAGCGGCCGTTTTCGTTGCTGCCCGACCCTTCGTTCCTCTATTGGTCCGAGGCGCACCGGCGTGCCTACACGATGCTGGAATACGGGCTTTTGACCCGTGCGCCGATCACGCTGATCACGGGCGAGGTGGGCACGGGCAAGACCACCTTGCTGCACCACCTACTGAAAAGTGTGGGCGAAGACGTCAAGATCGGCTTGGTGTCGAACGCGCATGGCGACCGGGGCGAATTGTTGCGCTGGGTGTTGATGTCCTTGTCGCAGCCCGCCCCGCCGCAGGAATCCTACGTGGATCTGTTCGCCCGCTTTCAGACCTGCCTGATCGAGGAATACGCCAAGGGCAACCGCGTGATCCTGATCTTCGACGAGGCCCAGAACCTGAGCCGCGAATCGCTTGAAGAATTGCGGATGTTCACCAACATCAATGCCAACAAGGACGAGCTGTTGCAGCTTGTGCTGGTGGGCCAGCCCGAATTGCGCGACATCGTGCGCCGCCCCGACATGACGCAGTTCGCGCAGCGCATTTCGTCGAACTATCACCTGTCCCCCATGGATAATGCGACCGCGCGTGCCTACATCGGGCACAGGCTAAAGCTGGCAGGGGCCAAGCGGCATCTGTTCAGCAAAAGTGCAACGGACCTGATTCATGAAGTGACCCATGGCGTGCCCCGGCTGGTGAACCAGCTGTGCGATCTGGCGTTGGTCTATGCCTTCAACGCCAACCGCAGGCGCGTCATGCGCGTTATTGTCGAACAGGTTTTGGAGGATGGCGTCTTCTTTGCTGGCGGCAGCACCTATCAAAAGGTCACCACCGAATGAATTTCGACCTCAAATTCTATATCTCGCGGTTCATGCGGCGGCTGCACTACTTTCTTCTGGTTGCGGTGGCGCTGACCGGCGTGTCGGTAACCTTGGCTGCGGTTCTGCCCCCCGTTTTCAAGGCGCAGGCGCGGCTTTTGGTCGAATCGCCGCAAATCCCCGGCGAGATGGCGGCATCGACCGTCCAGACCCGCGCGCCCGAGGCGTTGCAGATCATCCAGCAACGTCTTCTGACCCGCGCCAACCTGCTGGATATGGCGCAGCGATTGCGCATTTACGAAGGCCGTCCCGCGCTGAACCCCGATGACATCGTCGAGGATATGCGTCGGCGGACCGAAATCACCCTGCCCGATGCGGCGTCCGACGCGGCGTTCGTGTCGGTGTCCTTTGCCGCGCAGACCGGCGAATTGTCGGCGCAGGTTACGAATGACTTTGTCACCCTGATCCTGCAGGAAAACGTGGCCCTGCGCACCGCCACCTCTAGCCAGACGCTGGCGTTCTTTCAGCAAGAGGTGGACCGGCTTGGCAAGGATCTGGCCTATCAGGGCGGGCGCATCCTTGAATTCAAGCTGAACAACAAAGAGGCGCTGCCAGACAGTCTGGAATACCGCCGCACCCGGCAGGCCTCGCAACAGGAACGCCTGCTGCAGATCGACCGCGAGATGGCCAGCCTGAACGACCGCCGCACCCGTCTTGTGGCCCTGTACGAACGCACGGGCCAGATCGACGGAACGGGTTTGCCCCGCACCCCCGAAGAAGAACAGCTGCGCCGCCTGCGCGAAGAGCTGTCCAGTGCGCTCATCATCTATTCGCCGCAAAACCCGCAAGTGAAGGTGCTGCAAGGCAAGGTCGCCGCGATGGAAGAGGCGGTAAATCAGGCCGCCCGCAACGCGACGCCGGGGTCAGACGGCATGACGGCCTACGAATTGCAGCTTGCCGACATCGATGGCCAGATCGCCTTTGCCGCCGAACAGAAACAACTGATCGAGGCGGAACTAGTGACGTTGCAGGAAACCATCGACCAGACGCCCAGCAACGCTATTGCGCTGGATTCGCTGCAGCGCGACTATGACAACGTGCAGCTTCAATATAACGAAGCCGTCACCCGCCTTGCACAGGCCGCGACCGGTGACCGGATCGAGGCGCTGGCCAAAGGGCAGCGGATCACCGTGATCGAACAAGCGGTGGTGCCGCGTGATCCCGACAGCCCGAACCGCCCGTTGATCGCGGCGGGGGGCACCTTCGCGGGGTTGGCGCTGGGTCTGGGCCTTGTGCTGTTGATCGAGATGACGAACCGCACCATTCACCGGCCAGTTGATCTGACCACCGGTCTGGGGATCGCGCCCTTTGCCACAGTGCCCTTCATCCGCACGCGGGCCGAGATTTTTCGGCGCCGCGCCTTGGTCACGTTTGCGTTTTTGGGCGTGGCCATCGGCATTCCGGGTGTGCTTCTGATGCTTCACCTTTATTATCTTCCGCTAGATTTGCTGATCGGACGCTTCTTGCCGTCGATCTGACGCGTTTGCAGGGCAAGCCGAACGGATTACAGGGACCGACATACCGACATGGAACGTATTCAGGCTGCCATCAGCAAAGCCCGCACCTCGCGGCAGGATCAGCATCAAGGAGCGGTCATCGCGCATGCCCGACAGGTCGAGGCTTTGGCCGCAGCGCCCGATCTGTCACACGCCGCCGCATGGGAGGCGCTGCCCGCCTTTACGCCTGACGCCAAACATCTGGAGCGCAACCGCATCGTGTCTTACCCCGGTGGGGCAGCGGCTGGCCCGTTCGATCTGATGCGGACAAAGGTGTTGCAGGCGGTCAAGGAAAATGGCTGGCGCAGGATTGCCATCACCTCGCCGGGGGCGGCCTGCGGCAAGACGATGACGACGCTGAACCTTGCGTTCAGTCTGGCCCGTCTGCGCGACGTGCGGACGGTGGTGATCGAAGCGGACCTGCGCCGCCCGTCGATGGCGCGGGTGCTGGGCGACACCTCGGGTCATCTGTTCGCCGACGTTCTGGCGGGCCGCGCGCCTGCGTCCGAACACATGATGCGCTTTGGCGCGAACCTGGCATTCGGCACCAACCGGGGTGCGACGGCAAATGCCGCCGAACTGCTGCACGGCCCCGAATTTTCCGATGCGTTGGACCGGATCGAGGCGCTGTATCAGCCGACGGTGATGCTGTTCGACATGGCACCAATGCTGGTGACGGACGACACCATCGCATCGATCGGGTCAATGGATGCGGTCTTGTTGGTCGCCGCTGCGGAACATTCCACGGTGCCCGAGGTGGACCGCTGCGAACAGGATCTTGCCGCGCGCAGCAATGTGATGGGCGTGGTGTTGAACAAGTGCCGCTATCTGGACAAAAGCGAAGGCTACGGCGGCAAATACGGCTATTAACGCCGCCAGTCGATGCGGTCGGCGTGGGCGGTGCGGTTCGCCATGAACCGGATCATCGCCGCCCCGCGATAGGCGCGGATGCGGATCAGGCAGGCCAAGGCCAGAGCGCGTTCGCGCGCACCTGTCACCCGGTTGGATCGCAGGATCGTCGGAACCTCGAACAGCGGCGATCCGGCGACGGCCACGGCCCGCGCCACCCAGCGCAGCCAACCCAGCGGTTTCTTCTGAAACAGCGCAAAATCATGGGCGATGTGGCGATCCCACTTCTGCGTCAGCTCGGACATTGATTTGCGCGCCGGGTGATAGACGATCATCCCCGGAACATAGCGGATGCCATACCCCAGTGCCCCCGCCCGCAGGCCCCAGTCGCGGTCTTCCGCCACGCCGATCCCGGCAAAGGGGCCGACATGCGCCAGAACGGTGGGCCGTGTGGCCAGATTGCCGGTGCCTGAAAACCCGTCGCGAATGTGTTCCTCGTTCCGGTAGGAATAGATCGCCTCGTAGGGTTCCAGAAACGTGGGTCGGCCCGGGTCTGCATAGCCCACCCGCACATCGCCGCCGATGATCTGGGTGGCGGGGTCGTGAAACGCGCTCTGGATCGTGGCCAGCCAATCGGGGTGGGCGTGGCAATCGGCGTCGATGAAAGCCAGCACATCCCCCCGCGCCGATGCCGCCCCCGTGTTGCGCGCTGGCCCCGGCCCTTGGGACGCTTCGGTCAGCAGGGTCGCACCAAAGGCGGCGCATATCTCGGTTGGCAGCGCACGAGAGCCGTTGTCGACCACGATCACCTCAACCTCTGCCGTGCAGCCCTTTTGATCGCGCAACCGTTCCAGCCCAGTGCGCAGGTGGTCGGGCTGGTTGAAATGCGGGATGATGACGGAAATCAGCACATGGCGGCCTTTCAAAAGAATTCGCGCAAGAAGGTTTCCAGCGCGAACAGGGCCCACAGCGTCTTGGCGTGGTCCTGACGCCCGGCGGCATGGTCATCGGCAATCCGGCGCACCCGCGCCTGATCCAGATACGGGCCGGATATGGACCCCGGCCCCAGCACAAGATCGTTGAATGCAGGCCGCAGCGGCCCCCTGAACCAGTCACCGACCGGCAGGCGAAAGCCGTTTTTGGGTCGGTTCAGAACCGCAGGCGGCAGGCGCGGGGTCAGCGCCTCGCGCACGATGCGTTTTGTGGTCCGCCCCTTGATCCGCCATGTGTCCGGCAGGCTTGACGCGTATTCGGCAAGCCGCACGTCCATGAACGGGGCGCGTCCCTCGATCGAGGCGGCCATGGTCATGGCATCCATCCTCTCCAGCAGATTGTCGGGCAACCAGGATGTCTGGTCAAAATGCAGCACCTTGCGCAGGGATGATGCGCCGGGGGCGGCATGGAACGGAATGCCACCCGGCGCGCGATGTGTGGCGGGGCCGGTCCACAGTGCGTCCCGCTCTGCCGGGGTCAGCGCGCCAAACCAGCGCACCATCCGACCTTCGAACCGGCGTTCGCGCAAGGCCCGGCCCGCGATGCCCATGCGGCGGGCGGGGCCAGCGGGGGCCAGCGCAGATGCCGCCACCAGCGCGTGCCCCGCCAACGCCATCAGCCCCGACGGCGCAAGGCGGCCCATGTACATTTCGGCCACATGCTTGGGGTAGCCCGCAAACAGCTCGTCCGATCCTTCGCCCGACAGCACCACCTTGACGTCCTGTGCGGCGACCCGAGACATCATGTAGATCGGCATGTCAGCGGTTTCCGACATCGGGGCCGCGCGGTGCCGCGACAGCATCGGCAGCAGATCGGTCATTTCGGTCGTGTCCAGCACCACGGGCGTGTGGATCGTACCCAGGGCGCGGGCCGTTTCCGCCGCAAGCGGCAGTTCCGACGCCGCATCCCCGCCAAAACCAACCGAAAAGGTCCGCACCTCGGAGGCACCCAGATGCACCAGCGTGGCGACGATGGCAGACGAATCAAGGCCCCCCGACAGGAACGCGCCCACCGGCACGTCTGCCCGCAGGCGCAGGCGCACCGCGTCGTCAAAGACCGACAAAAAGCCCGCAACCGGATCGTCTGGAATTTCGACATGGCGTGCGCTGGATTCCTCGGGCGGCAGCCAATAGCGGCTTTCCGTCCAGACGCCATCCTTCCAGCGGATCAGTCCACCGGGAACCAGCTTGCGGATGCCTTGGAAAAACGTATGCGGGGCAGGGACATAGCGCCAGCACAGGTAATCATAAAGCGAATCCACATCAAGCCGCGCCTGCACACCGGGATGCGCCAGAAGGGCCGGAATTTCGGACCCGAAGACCAGCCCCCTGCGCCCGTCCTGGACGTATTCCGAATAGAACACCGGCTTTTTGCCAAAGGGATCGCGCGCCACGACGATGCTGTTGTCGGTCGCATCATGCAGCGCAAAGGCGAACATGCCGCGAAACAGGGGCAGGCATGCTTCGCCCCAGTAACGCCACGCCTCAAGGATCACTTCTGTGTCGGAATGGGTGCGAAACACCGCCCCCTTCGCGCGAAGTTCATCCTGCAACTCGATGTAATTATAGATCTCGCCGTTGAAGACGATGGTAAAGCGGCCATCCCCGCTGACCATCGGCTGCGCGCCGGTGGCAAGGTCGATGATCGACAGCCGCCGATGGCCAAGGCCGGCAAACACTTCGTCGCCAAGGGGGATCTGGATGTTGCCCTCCCCATCCGGGCCACGATGCCGGATGGCATCGGTCATCGCCTGAACGACGTCTTGCCCGACCGGCGGTCCGATCCAGCCGGCTATGCCACACATGCGAAAACCCCCATATCACCTATCGTCACAGCGGTGCCCGCCCCGTCAGCAGATAGCGCAGCGAGGCGCGCGACAGCCGCACCCGTGCGCGGTTCACATCATCTCCGCGCAGCAGGGTCACGGCACCAAAGACCATCGCCCGCGCGGTGGACGAGGCCAGCATCAACCCCTTGACCGCCCAATAACCAAGCGCGCCGTTGTGTTTGCGCACATAGATCAGCAGGCTTTTTTGCAGTTGCACATGCATTTTCGGCCGGATCTGCACGGTGCTTTTCGCGCCCCCGTCCAGATGGATGATCTTTGCCACCGGGGTAAAGACAACCCGCCAACCGGCCTTGCGAATGCGGCGGCACCAATCCGCCTCTTCGGCATAGACAAAGAAATCTTCGTCCAGCAGTCCCACCGCGTCAAACACGGCGCGGGGCACCAGCAGGAACATGCCCGACACCACATCCACATCCTTTTCCGACAGCCGGTCCCAATTCAGGTACCACGGATGGCCAAAGGCGGGCACAAGGCGCGACAGCCGCATCAGCCCCATCTGGATAATCGTCAGGTTCAGCGGGCCGGGGTCGGCAAAGCAGGTTAACTGGATGCGGTCCGGGGTTTCCCAGACCTGACAGCCTGCCCCGCCCACATCGGGATGATCCGCCAGCCAGTCCAGCATCCGATCAATCGCGCCGTCCAGAATGATCGTGTCGGGGTTCAACAGCAAAAGATTGCGCCCCTTCGCGATGCGCAACCCCTGATTGTTCGCCGCCGCAAAGCCCTTGTTGTCGGTGTTGGCGATCACCAAGACCTGCGGAAATTCCGCCGTTACCATCGCGGCGCTGCCATCAGCGCTGGCATTGTCGATCACGATAACCTCGGTCGACGACCTCGTCTCGGCCAGCACCGATTGCAGGCAGCCACGCAGCAAATCGCGCGTGTTCCAGTTCACGATGATGACGGATACATCAGGCAAGGGGGCAGCTAGGGACATCGTACCTTCCAGCACATCTTTCGCAGGGGAAACCCGCCCTAAAGTTATTACGTCTTAATTGTCGATGCGCAATCTCGCGGCCTTGTCCTGCATCAATCAGCCGGACGCCAGTGCCAAGGAAGTTGGCATCACAAAGCGGATCACCGAAATTTTGGGCACCAGCGCATAGGGTGGCAACCCGCAGGCGTGAAAGGAATGTCCCGCGGCGACCTTGACCGCACCGGTGGCAAACAGGCTTAATCCGGTGCTTTCCACCTCGGACGCGGTGGAATTCGCGGCCAGCGTGATATCGCCGTCCACCACAAAGGCGACGTTCGATCCGGCGAAATCCGACGGGGCCATCAGATCGCCCTTGGCCATGATCACGCTGCGGTCCGCGCCGGAACAGCCCAGTGTCGGATCGCCGATCAACGCACCATCCGCCGCCGTTATCGCAGGCTTGGGACCATTGGCTGTGGAGATGATCAATGCGTTGCGCACATCGGCAGTGCCGTCGAATTGCACCGCACAGGTCGTCAGGATTGCGACCCCTTCAATCGCGTGCCCCGACCCACTGTCCGTCAGGGTCAGGACATTGGTCGCCTCTTTGCCCTGGGTCGCACAATCCACGAAATAGACCAACCCCGCCGGCACAGAACGCAGCTTGGCCCAGGATGCCGGTGTCAGTGCCACAAGGCTGCCGGTGCGCAACGCTATGGTATTGATGCCAATCTCGTCCAACGGTGACAGGTCAGCGGCCATGGGCTTGTCGGCGAAAAAGGCCGTCTCGTCGTCGGTGGTCACCTTGGCATCGACAAAGGTGGCAAAGGTCGCGTCGATCAGATTGCCGAGATCGGGCATCAGCAGGTTCGCCTCGAACACGGCCGCCTCGACCCCGGGATTGGCATAATCGACGCATTTTCCCCGGCAATCGACAAGGTCGGGCATCCCGACCAGCGCGCCAGAGTCGAACGTGGTCATTTGTGGCATCCAGACGCCGGACTGGCTGTAGATGCAGCCGCCCGCGCCAACGCTGGTGTTGGCGCGCAACTCAATCCCGCCCTTGGCAAAGATACCGTCATTGTTGTTGCACATCTGGGTGGCATCGACGACTGCCACGCTGTCGGCTGCAACGTCCCAGCTTTTGATCCCCGCCAGTTTCAGAAAGAACGTCGGCACCGGGTTCGCCACATCAGCGCTGCGCTGCACGACGACCCGAATGGCGTTGATTTCCCCGACATCGGTCAGAATTCCGGTGGCAGCGTCATAATGCAGCGGCAGCACATCCTCCAACTCGTCGTGCAGGATGTCGCCATACTGGTCGACGGGCGTGTTCAATTCGATCGCATTGGTTGCCGCCGACCGGACGGTGCCAATGTTGCCGCCCTTTGCCATCGCAATGATGCCCGCATGGGCCGCGACGTCGGCTGTGGATTTCAGCATTTCGCGGTGACGCCAGGCGTTGGTGAAATCGACCGCGACCCCCATCAGCCCCGTGCAGACCATCAGCAGGATCAGCGCGAATATGGTGCCGGCGCCGTCTTCGTCGCGGACAAAGCGGCCGAACAGGGGGGGGCGTTTTGTCATGTCGGTTCGATCATGTAGGTGACGCTGACCTCGATCGACTCGCCGATGGCAAAGTCCAGCATGCCGAACGGGGTGATCTGATCGGACAGCGCCTCGATCTTGACGGTGACGGCCTGATTCTCGATCGTGACTTCGACATCGGGGGTATAGCCGGTGAAGGTGGAATGGCTGCGGGCATAGGCCTCGGCGGCGGTCTTGTCGAAACCGTGCCGCGACACGATCCGCGCGGTTTCGCGCGATACGTACCAAAGGTTCGATTGCCGCATATAGGCCAGCGACGCATCCGCCCCCAGCAGCAGCATTGCCACGAAAATCGGCACCCACATCACGAATTCGACCGAGATGGACCCTTCGGCCCCGCGCGCAAATCGATGCAGGGCGCGGGTCAGAGGTGCGGGTTTTGGCGTTCGCAGGGTCATCAAAGGCTCCGGTACGTGGGGACGGCAGGCATCCGGGGGACTAAAAAATCTATGTTAACATGCCCCGAGGGATACGCAGCCAACCGGGCCGAAATACGGCCCCACTGGGGCGGGAAGCGCAAGGTTGTGGGGCAGGGCGTCTTAGGCAATTTGCCGCCGACGGATCTGACTGCTAAAGCTCTATAGCGAAATTTCCAGCTTTCTAGGCCCCGGTCATTTGCCTAAATGCGGCATTGTCTCGGGACAATTCTTCAAAAGTGCCCTTGGCTACGACCTTACCTTTGTCGAGCATGAATATGACGTCGCAACTGCGGACCGTCGTCAATCGGTGCGCAACGATGATGATTGTCTTTTGGTGGCCGATGGCTTGGACTGCCTCCATCACGGCCCGCTCGGTCAGATTGTCGAGCGCCGACGTTGCCTCGTCCAAAATAATGACATCTGGATCGTGATAAAGCGCCCTTGCGATGCCGATTCGTTGACGCTGCCCGCCTGAAAGGCGCACACCTCGTTCTCCAACATGCGTCGCGTACCCGTCGGGCAGATCTTTCACAATGAAATCATGCAGGCTTGCGACACGGGCTGCCCGTTCCACCGCAGTGTGGTCTATTTCCGTTGCAGGCAAGCCAAATGCGATATTGGCCGATATTGTATCGTCCACGAGAAAGATTTGCTGTGGCACATAACCGATCGACATTTGCCAGGCCCGTAGATTAATTGATGTAACAGCAGTTCCGTCGACAACCATGGACCCACTTTCGGGCGAAAGAAGTCCAAGGATCAAATCCACGGCGGTTGTCTTGCCGGCACCACTTCCGCCAACAATGCCCACGGATGAACGTGCCGGAATCGTCAGGTTCAACCCTTCAAGAGAGCCGCTTCTTGCCTCGGGATAACTATATGATATGTCGCGCAATTCCAGTTGATTGCGAAGTCGCAACGGTACCTTGTCATCCTTCGGATCTGGGTGCAGTTCGTTCGCGCGGGTGCGCACGACATCACGGTGAACGCTTTCTACCATCGGTGCGCACATCCGCATCAGTGTCAGGCCAAAATATATTTGTTGCACCGCTGGAAACATTCGTAACCCAGCAAAAGCAAAAAGACCTAGAGTCGGCAGGACGTCGAGCAGATTCCCAGTGCCAGTCACCAAAAGAACAAGGATCAACGCAATCATCCCACCGAAAGCAAATGCTTCCAGTACGTGGCGGGGCATTTCTGCAATGACTTGGCCCGCGCTGGCGCTACGGGCAAGGACAAGCGACGGTGCCGCATATCGGCCAACATAACTGCGTTCCAGCCCCATAAGCTTGACGTCCTTGATGCCGCCCAAGGCTTCCTGAGCAATCAAGTAGCGTTCGGAATTCGCCTCCAGACGCGACGTTCCAAACCGTGCAAGTGCGCGACGCCCGATCAAGAATATCGCACCGTAGGTCAACCCCACTGCAAAGGCCGTGATCATGGCGACCCACGGTTTCACGAGCACCAGAAGAAGAACGAGAAACAAAAGATTTACACCGTATGCGATAATCCGCATCGCAGGCAGCAAAGCTTCGATGACGACGCGGTCGACATCTGACAAAAGTGTTCGGCCCAGATCAGCGCTATTGCGGTTCAAAAACCAAGCGTAGGGCTGTCGCAGGTATCCATCAAGCAATCGACTGCTTATGCTATGGTTCCTCATATGGGTAAATCGGGCCATCGCGTAAATCGTAGCAACTTTGACGAGCAGACCGAGCATGACGATGCTGAACACGGCGCAACCCAGAAACGTCAAGAATCCTTGGTCCGTGGTAAATCCAAATTGGCTGTAAACAGAAGCAAGAACCGTATTCGACCTGATCAGTTCAGGATCGCCCACAACGGCTAGGAAGGGCAAGATAGACGCGACTCCCACCATGTCGGCCAGACCCATTAATGTGATCATGGCCAATACGAGATAAAAACGCTGCTGCTCGTGTCGGGTCAAAAGCTCAAATAGCATGCAATAAAGTCTGATCATCAAAGGGGCCGCCTGTCGTTGCCGGACCTTGTCCGGTTCGCCGCAAAACGGCTGTATGGAAGGATCTTGCGCACCGGCACTTCAATGTCGGACGGAGGTGTGATGACTTGCGCAGGTGCCTGCCCCTTGAGCTCATGTGTCAGCCCAATCCCGGAACCGGCATTTTTTGTGAGAGCAACGGCCATCTGCGGCTTTTGGTACAGAAAACTTCCTGCCCCGATAATGAACATAACGACAACCGTAAGAGCGTCCCAAGCATGAACAGTGCAGAGCGTTAGAAGAAGCCCAACCAATGAGATCATGTATCCCTTGCGAATCTGCACGAGTTCATCGGTCGCCAATTTTGCGCGAACCATGCGCGTGATATGGACAGTAATCCCCAAAGCTACAAAAACGAAGGCTGGCAATCCATGTCGCATAGCGATGACTAGCCAGAAATTGTCAACTGTGTCTGCAAGCCAATAAGGGCGTACCCAATCGTTCAAGCCGATGCCCATGATCGGATTGGTCAGCACGTTTTGTGTCCCATATATCCATATATACACACGCCACCAAGCCGTCTCGGGGCTTAATGTGAATTTCTCGATCAGCAGGATGATCGGCCCACGGTTCGACAAAATCTCCAGTGATAGAAAGATGAAACCTGCAATTCCGATCAGCAGCCACCAGCGATCGCGTGTCAGTTTGCCCCAAAGAATCAAGCCGCCTTGCGCCAAAATGGACAGGAATGCAGCGGAAGACAACGACGTGAAAGTGGTGAGGCAAACAACCGTCAAGCGGACTAGCATCGACAAGCGACCCTTGGACAAAAAATAAATACTGGCGAACGGAACGGTGCAGAATACCCCGAACAGTATCGGGTGTGGAAAGACTGTCTGCGCGCGCACAAGGTTGAAACGCTCATCAATGATTTTGGGCGTCACTTCGACAAAACGCTGGAAGAACTCAGAAATTGGAACGTGACCGGTCACAAGCTCGATGAATGCAAAAGGCATCAAGATCAAAAGCGACCACATAAAGTACCGGAGAAAGATTCTGTAATCTTCTGCAGATCGCACAAGTAGCCGACCTGCGAGATAGCCGCCGAGTAGCTCCACTGCAGAAATCAGAGCATAAGGAATTCTGGAGTTACCGTGGTGGTACACCAAGGTAATGAATATCCAAGCAGAGAATCCGAACATCGTTGCATCGACAAAGTTTGCTCTGCCGGCACGTCCTGAAAGAACCCCAAAGCAAAGTGGTGCTATGGCGATAAGAAGCAGGATGCGATACGGATCGATGCGCAAACCCGCGAAGGATGGGTGTATGGGCAAAAGTAATGTTGCTAGAAGGACGGCAATCATGGCGTGCCTGACACTGCCTGAGGACGCGTACGCCTGTGGGTTGCGAAGAACGCGCAAGTCAGTTCGGAACTCGGCCATGAAAACTATGTTTGCCCTCAGGTGACTTTGCCGCCGCCGCCGTCCTGACTGCGCCGCCGTGCGTTCAGTTCTTTGACTTAGCCATTTACAACGCAAGATTATGGCAATTATTGATCAAGTTACAGTAACGATCGTGAATATTCGGAAATTGCGACATAGAGTGCACGGAACGAAAATCGCCGGGCCTGAGGAAAAGTGTAGATGAGAGTACATATCGCGTTGGAAAAGCCGGGCGAAGATCGACCGAGCAGTATCGATATTTACTTTAAACATATTAAAGAATATATGCAAGAACAAGGGGTTACGTTCACAGAGGGTCGTTATGACGACCCGGATGCCGCCCCAGGAACTGATATTGTCTGGGCACCAGGCATGGGGAACCGACGGTTACCAAAGGTAATCTTCCAGTCTGTGCTGCCGACGGTGGTGACACTTCACGGTCTGCAATATTTGACGGACATGCCGATGATCCGCAGCCAGGGCCTTCGGCAAGGTTTGGGGCATTTTGTCTGGCGACTGAAAATCCGCGCTGATTGGTTGCGGATGAGAAAGAAGGTCACGGCCGTCATCTCTGTCAGCAATACTTTGACAGCGCAGATCCAGCGGCGGCTCCACGTACCGTCTGAGAAAATCCACGTTATCCCTCATGGCGTAACCGAGCAGTTCTTCCTGCCTTCAGATGTGCATCAGGACGCGCAGGGTGAGTACATTCTGCACTTGTCGCAATATTCAGGTGTCAAGAACCTTGAAAGAATGATGGACGCATATGCCATGGTCAGGCAGCAGATCGGCCTTCCTTTCCGCCTGATTTCGGTCGGACATCCGCCAGAACTCTTGCCGCCCGAGGGTTGTGACCTCATCTCAGAGCCGACATCGCGCCACAACGTCCCGGATCTTATGCGGAACGCACACGCGTTCTTATTCCCATCACTGGAAGAATCTTTCGGACTGCCTGTATTGGAGGCTATGGCATCAGGTGTGCCTGTCGTTACTTCACTGGGCACGGGCGCCGGCGAAGTCGCCGGCGACGCCGCAGTTCTGGTCGACCCAAAAGACACCTCGGCGATTGCCGAAGGGCTGTTGCGATGCGCGACCGATACAAATTTGCGTTGCCGTCTACGTGAAGCGGGTCAAAAGCGGGCAAAACAATTCACATGGCAGGCGTCAGGAGAGCAACACTTGACACTTTTCCGCGCATTGCTGGAGAGCCGCCCCGGTTAACCTGCTCTATTGTTTGTCTTTTCGGCCCGGTTAGCAAAGCTTTACGGGCTTTACGAATCAATAAAGCCCGCGTGCCTCGTCTTCGGTGGGGATGCGGCCTTGGGGTGTGAATTGGTCCACGGTTTCGGGCAGTGCCGTGCCAAGCCGTTGCAACAATTCGGCGCGGCTCAGGCCGGTTTGCTGCACCAGTTCGTCCAGCGTTTCGGTGTCGATGACCTTTTCGATGTCGCCAGGTTCAAGCGGGACGTTCCGATCGGTAGACACCCAAGAGTCCGCCTTTTGCCCGATGCCCGCCGTGCGGAACCGGTCCAGAAGTTCGTTGATGCCGCCGGAGAGACCCGCCCCTGATGCGGGCCCTGATGTGGCATTGAACAAGCCGCCGAGCAGGCCGGTCAGGCCACCTTTGGTTTCTGCACCGGGTTGGCGGGCCTCGTTGACCATGGCGCCAAGTTTGTCGCGGTTCTGATATCCCGCCACGGCCGCAAGCCCCAGCAGGGCCAAGAGAGAGGGTGAACGTGCCATAGGGCTGTCTCCTTTGATGTCAGGCGCGACGGCTGATCGCGCCCCAGATGGCCAGCACGATGATCGCACCGATGGCCGCACCGATCAGTCCGGCGCCTTCGTAGGGACCGTACCACCCCATTGCCTGCCCCAGATACGAGGCGACAAAGGCACCAATGATGCCAAGGATCGTGGTCAGGATGAAACCTTGCGGTTCGTTCGGGCCGGGCATGATGAACTTGGCGATGACGCCTGCCAGAAAGCCGATAAGGATGGTCCAGATAATACCCATGTGCGCGGTCCTTTTGCGGGGGATCGACTGACCGGGGTCAATCAGTCCCGGTCAACGCGCCAACCCCGCCTCGGTTCCGATGCACAACACGTCAGCCCGCCTGTTCCGCCGCAAATCGGATGCGGATGCAGGCACCGTGATCCGACCACCTCTCGACCGTGCCGCCGATCTGGCGCACCAGCGCATCGACGATGGCGCTGCCGGAATTTCGCGCCCCGTCGCCCGAAAAGCCGATGCCGTCATCGAGGACCTCAAACAGGACGGCCTCGGCATCACGCGCAAGCCGAATTTGGATGGTGCCCTTGGCGTTGCCGGGAAAGGCGTGCTTGACCGCGTTGGTCAGAAGTTCTGCCGCAATCAGTGCCAATGGCGTGGTCCGATCCGGCCCAAGCATGATGCCGGGCGCCACATCGAACGCCACGGTCAGACCACGCTCGGTCGGGACCAGCGCGGGACTGGCGGCGACCTTCTTCAGGATTTCCCCGAAATCAACCGTTACACCATCGGCGGATTGGTGCATCAGATCATGCACCTGCGAGATGGCGTTGATCCGGCCCTTCAACGCTTCGGCGTCGATGCCCTTTGTCCCGCGCACCTGCATGTTGATCAGCGACACCACCAGCGACAGGTTGTTCTTCACCCTGTGGTTGGTTTCGCGCATCAGGCGGATGCGTTCGTCGGCCAGACGCTCTGCCGCGTCCAGACGTTTGCGGTTGCTGTCGGCTTCGAACCGGGTCAGCAGGCCGCGCCGCATGCGTTCCGCCGTCAGAAACGAGAAAAGGCCCGTCACCGCGAACAACGCCCAGACCGGGGCGATATTCCATAGCCAGTTCGTGGTGATCCCTTGGGTGGACACGCCAAAGTTGGCGATCAGGGGCAGGGGGCCAAGGCGGGTAAAGGCATAGGTCCGCTCTACCCCGTCCGTCACGGCGATCGTGGTGAACAGGCCAGATTCCTTGCCCGCCGTCGCGGTCCTGCCGGGGGCCGTGTCGGGCAGCATCACCGGCTCCGCGTCGAAGTTGCGCATCAACAGCTTGCCATCGTCGCGCATCAGGGACGCCGCCTCGCCGGGGCGGGCGGCGACGTTACGCAGAAAGGATCCCACCGTGTCGGCTGCCAAACTGGAAACGATCACAGTCTTGACGCCTGCCACGGTCAGCGGCGTTGCCACGACAAAAGCGTCGTCGTTGTTCGGGGCCAGCCGGATTCGGTCCACCAAAAGGTCGGCCCCACCGGCGATGGCCGTCAGAAATTCGACCTGTCCGGGTTGGGCAGGCACCGGGAATACGCTGCTTGATGCAAGCCAGTTGCCGTCTGTGGTCATCACATCAAGGGCGTGCATCGACGGCTGATCCGCTTCGATACCAGCCAGGAACAGATGAAACGCCTCGCTTGAAAGGAACGCCAACCCTTCGCGGCGGACACGTTCGCGCGCGGCTGAATGAATCGTGGTCTGGGTTTCAATCAGCCGGGTCACGTATTGCTGCACAAGTTCCGCGTTGCTGGCGGCATGGGCATGGGCCAGCCGCACCTCGGCCCGGTACGAGGTGACACCCCACAGCAGGATGCCGACCAAAGGCAACAAGATACTGCCGACACGCAGCAGGCGATAGGCGCGCGACTGCGCCGGGCCATCGTAATCTGAACCCATGGTCATCCTGGCAGGTCTGCGGTGGAACGACACGGCGCGTGTCGGTTCGACAGGAACGTCAAATAACGGACTCGCGCAAGCATCTTTGCGGTCGCCTTCAGGCATAAGCCGAAAATATTGACTGGGTGACAATTGGCGTGCCTCATTGACGTGCATAATGTCGATTTGAAAATGTCGACACGGACCAGTCGCTGCAGATGGCCTGCAGATCGGGCGTGTTCAAGCGCGTGCTGCCGCAACCTTGCGTCATAAGCGATGACCTGCCGGGATGCTTTCGGGCGCGCAACAGCCTATGCTGTCGAAACTGTGCGATTTCCAACCGATAGGGACGACCCATGGCCCGCAAGGAACCCCGCATTCCCGAAAAGAACCGCAGCCCCAAAGGCACTGGCAAACCCGCGCGCGACCCCGTGGCCCCACACAAGGACACGGGTGCCCCTGACACCACGGAAATCCCCGGCAGCGCGGACTCTGACGCAAAGCCAGCCTGACGGGAACCGCCGCAAGGCGTGCGTCCCCCGTTCCGCTGGCGTCAAAAGGCGGTGTCCTTGCCACTATTGTGGGCATTTGCCCATTTCCGCCCCATCCCCGGCACAAGTTTCGCTTGGGAAGAATCGCGTGGGGTTTTACCACTTGGTTAAAAGAAACTGAGCAAACAACAGGGATGGGAGTCCTATGATGAAAAGTTTCAGCGTTTCCCGCCGTGGCCTGCTGGCAGGGGGTGGGGCAATCCTTCTGGGAAGCGGTTTGATGCCGGCCCGCGTCTGGGGGCAGGACGTCATCAAGATGGCGGGGATCTACACCGTTCCGGTGGAACAACAATGGGTCAGCCGCATCCATCTTGCGGCCGAAGCGGCAAAGGCCGCGGGGCGCGTCGACTATACCTATACTGAAAACGTCGCCAACACCGACTATCCCCGCGTCATGCGCGAATACGCTGAAGCAGGCGTGAAACTGATCGTGGGCGAGATTTTCGGGGTCGAGGCCGAGGCGCGCGAAGTCGCTGCGGAATATCCTGATGTCGCCTTCCTGATGGGGTCCAGCTTCATGCCGGATGACGCGGTGCCCAATCTGGCGGTGTTCGACAATTACATTCAGGACGCATCCTATCTGTCCGGCATCATTGCCGGATCGCTGACCAAGGGCAATATCGGCATGGTCGGCGGCTTTCCGATCCCCGAGGTGAACCGCCTGATGAACGCCTTCATGGCGGGCGCGCGCGAGATGAACCCAGACATCAAGTTTCAGGTCAGCTTCATCGGGTCGTGGTTCGATCCGCCCAAGGCCAAGGAAACCGCCTTTGCCATGATCGACGGCGGGGTCGATCTTCTTTACGCTGAACGCTTTGGCGTATCGGACGCGGCCAAGGAACGCGGCGTTCTGGCCATCGGCAACGTCATCGACACGCAAGCTGATTACCCCGAAACGGTGGTGGCATCCGCGCTGTGGCATTTCGAGCCGACCCTGACGGCGGCACTGGATGCCATCGCGGCGGGTGCGTTCAAGGCCGACAACTACGGCGTCTATTCCTACATGGCCGCCGGGGGCTGTTCGCTGGCCCCCTTGGGCACCTTCGAAGGCAAGGTGCCCGAGGCCGCCATGACGCTGGTTGCCGAACGCGAGGCAGCGATCAAGGCCGGCACCCATACCGTCACCATCGACGACGCAGAGCCGAAATCGTCGTGACCCCAACCACGACCGAGGCGCAGGACATTGTCCTGCGCCTTGACCAGATCACCAAACGCTTTGGCGCGCTTGTGGCCAACGACGCCGTCAGCCTGACCCTGCGCAAGGGCGAGGTGGTGGCCCTTTTGGGCGAAAACGGCGCGGGCAAGACCACGCTGATGAACATCCTGTTCGGTCATTATCTGGCCGACGCGGGCAGCGTCATCGCTTTTGGCACGGCCTTGCCGCCCGGCAACCCACGCGCTGCATTGGCTGCGGGCATCGGCATGGTGCATCAGCACTTCACGCTGGCCGACAACCTGACGGTCACGGAAAACATTCTGCTTGGCACGGGGTCGCTGTGGCGGCGCAGTCTTGGCCTGCGTCAGGCCCGCACCCGGATCGAGGATCTGTCGCGCGACTTTGGCCTGTCGGTGCACCCTGGCGCCAAGGTGGGCAGCCTGACGGTCGGCGAGCGTCAGCGGGTGGAGATTCTAAAGGCGCTCTATCGCGACGCACGCATCCTGATCCTGGACGAACCCACCGCCGTTCTGACCCCGCAGGAAACCGACGCGCTGTTTGCCACGCTGCGAAAGGCCGTTGCGCGCGGCCTGTCCATCGTCTTTATCAGCCACAAGCTGCACGAGGTGATGGCGATTGCCGACCGCTGCGTCGTGCTGCGCCATGGCCGGGTGGTGGGCACGGTCGACACGCATAGCACCGACCGCCACGCGCTTGCCGCCCTGATGGTGGGGGCGGACATCGTGCCGCCAGCGGTGAAACCTGCACAACCCGGCCCGGTCCTGCTGCGGCTGACCGCGGTGTCCACGCCGAACGTTGGCGCTGCTCCGGGGCTTAAATCCTTGTCGCTTGGCCTGACGGCAGGCCAGATCACCGGGCTTGCCGGTGTGTCGGGCAACGGGCAGGCGGCACTGTCCGATCTGATATCGGGCTTGATCACGCCTGCAAGTGGCACGTTGGAACTGGCGGGCGTTGAACCGGCGCACTGGTCGCCGCGAAGCGCCGTTCGCGCAGGCATCGCCCGCATCCCCGAAGACCGGCACAAGACCGGCACCATTGCCGATTTCACCCTGACCGAAAATGCCATTCTGGAACGCTACACCGACGCGCCCTTTTCCCGCGCAGGCTGGATGGACCACGGCGCCGCCCGCACCTTTGCCCAAAGCGTGATCCAGACCTACGATGTGCGCTGCCCGGGGCCGGAGGCGCGCATCCGCAGCCTGTCGGGCGGAAACATGCAAAAGCTTATCCTTGGCCGCGTGCTGGAACCGGGGCCACGCATCATCCTGGCCAATCAACCCGTGCGGGGCTTGGACATCGGGGCAATCACCTATGTCCATGGCCGCCTGCTGGCCGCGCGCGATGCAGGTGCCGCAGTGCTGCTGATCTCCGAGGATCTGGATGAAATCATGCAGTTATCCGACGTGATCCACGTCATATCCGAAGGCCGCCTGTCGCCCGGTTTTGCGCGCGGGGCGAAAACCCCGGCGGAACTGGGCCTGTGGATGGCGGGGCAGGGGTTTCACCATGCGGCTTGAACCCATCGCCAACCCGACGCTTGCCCGCCGATTGGGGTATCCTGCGGCAGCACTTGGACTGACAATCATCGTCGCGTCCGCGCTGTCGCTGCTGGCCGGGGCGAACCCCTTTGCCACGCTGGGGCTGATCCTGACAGGGGCTGCGGGCAGCACCTTTGCCGCCCTTGAAACCCTGAATAGGGCGACGCCCCTGATTTTCACCGGCCTTGCCATTGCCGTCGCCTTTCGGGCCAAGCTGTGGAACATCGGGGCCGAGGCGCAGCTTTACGCCGGGGCCATTGTCACCGTGCTGCTGGGCACCGGGGGGGTTGACTTGCCATCCGTTCCCCTGCTGGCGCTGATGGCCTTGGCCGCTATGCTGGCGGGGGCGTTGGTGCTGCTGGGTCCGGTCATCCTGAAAACCCGGTTCGGCGTGGACGAGGTGGTGACGACGCTGCTGTTCAACTTCATCATGTTGCTGTTCGTCAGCTATTTGCTGGAAGGCCCGATGAAAGACCCGATGGGGATGGGCTGGCCCAAATCCACCGCCCTTTTGAAAGAGGCGCGCCTGCCCCGCATCGCTGAAGGGCTGCGCCTGCACTGGGGCTTTGGGCTGGCACTTCTGTCGGCCGTCGCTGTCTGGGTGACCCAGACCCGCACCACGCTGGGCTATGAAATCCGCGCCACCGGCCTGAACCCGCAGGCCGCGCGATTTGCGGGCATCCCGGTGAACACCGTTCTGGTGAAAACGGCGCTGCTGTCGGGGGGCCTTGCCGCGCTGGCCGGGTATTCCGAGGTGGCGGGGCTGAAGGGCCACCTGTCTCTCGACCTGTCGCCGGGGTTTGGCTACACGGGCATCATCGTGGCCATGCTGGCGCTGCTGCATCCCCTTGGCGTCGTCATCTCGGCCATCTTCGTTGCTGGCATCTTCGTGGGTGCCGACAGCATGAGCAGGGCCGCCGCCGTGCCGACCTATATCGCCGACATCCTGCTGGCGGTGGCGCTGCTGTTCATGGTGCTGGCAATCCTGTTGACCAGATACCGGGTGGTGCGGGGATGAGCGTGATCTTCGACATCCTGCTGACCGCCAGTTTCTGGGCCGCCGCGGTGCGCATCGCATCGCCGCTGATCTTTGCCACGATGGGCGAATTGATCTGCGAACGCGCCGGTGTCCTGAACCTGGGGATCGAGGGGATCATGGTCGCGGGGGCCTTCACCGGCTGGATGGCGGTCTATCTCGGCGCGCCGCTGTGGTGGGGTGTGGGGGCCGCGATGGTGGCGGGCATGCTGTTCGGTGCGCTGCACGCCACTCTGACCGTGCCCTTTGGGTTAAGCCAGCATGTCGTGGGCCTTGGCGTAACACTGCTTGCCACATCGTCCAGCTATTTCGCCTATCGCCTGATCCTGCCACAGGTGACAAGCCCGCCCAAGATCGACCCGTTCACCGAATGGCGCATCCCCGGCCTGTCCGACATTCCGGGGCTGGGGGACGCGCTTTTCGCGCAAACGCCGCTGACCTATGCCGCCTTTGCCTGTGCCGCGCTGACGGCACTGGTGCTGTATCGTACGCCGTTGGGTCTGGCCTTGCGCGCGGTGGGGGAAAATCCTGCCGCCGCCGCATCGCAGGGCCTGTCGGTCACCGGGTTGCGCATGGGGGCGGTGATCGTGGGATCGGGCCTGATGGCGGTTGGGGGCGCGTTCCTGACGCTGTCGGCATTCTCCAGCTTTTTCTTTGAAATGGTCAACGGGCGCGGCTGGATCTGCATCGCGCTCGTGGTCTTTGGCGCGTGGCGGCCAGGCAAGGCCGTGCTGGGCGCGCTGCTGTTTGCGGCCTTTGATGCGCTGCAAGTGCGGCTGCAACAAACGCCGATGGGGGCGCTTGTTCCCTATCAGGTCTTCCTGATGCTGCCCTATGTCTTGTCCATCCTTGCCCTTATCCTGATGTCGCGCCGGGCCGAAGTGCCTGCCGCGCTTATGCAACCCTTCAACAAGGGGGAACGCTGAATGTTCGACCTGATCGTCAAAGGCGGCACTCTGCCCGATGGCACCACCGCCGACATCGCCATCACCGACGACCGTATCGCCGCCATGGGCCGGATCGATGCCGAAGCCGCCCGCGTGATCGACGCCACCGGCGATCTGGTCAGCCCGCCCTTCATCGATCCGCATTTCCACATGGATGCCACGCTGTCCTATGGCACCCCGCGCGTGAACGCATCGGGCACCCTGCTGGAAGGCATCGCGCTGTGGGGCGAGTTGAAAGAGATTGCCACCATCGACGACATGATCACCCGCGCCGTCGATTACTGCGATTGGGCGGCCAGCATGGGCCTGCTGGCCATCCGCACCCATGTCGATACCTGCGATGACCGCCTTTTGGGCGTGCAGGCGATGCTGGCGGTGCGAGAACGGGTCAAGGGCTACATTGACCTGCAACTGTGCGCCTTTCCGCAGGACGGCCTGTACCGCGACCCCACCGCCCGCGCCAACACGATCCGCGCGCTGGACATGGGCGTGGATGTCGTGGGAGGCATCCCGCATTTCGAACGCACCATGCAGGACGGTGCGGCATCGGTGCGCGACCTGTGCGAAATCGCCGCCAACCGGGGCCTGATGATCGACCTGCACTGCGACGAAACCGATGATCCGATGTCGCGCCACATCGAAACCCTTGCGGCCGAGGTGCTGCGCTGTGGGTTGCAGGGCAGGGCCGTGGGGTCACACCTGACGTCGATGCATTCGATGGACAATTACTATGTGTCCAAACTCATCCCCCTGATCGCCGAGGCGCGGGTCGCGGCCATCCCGAACCCGCTGATCAACATCACCCTGCAAGGTCGTCACGACAGCTTTCCCAAACGGCGCGGCCTGACGCGGGTCAAGGAAATGCAGGCCGCAGGCATTCCCGTGATCTGGGGGCAGGATTGCGTGCTGGACCCGTGGTATTCATTGGGCACGGCGGACATGCTGGATGTGGCCTTCATGGGCCTGCATGTTGCGCAGATGACCCACCCGGCAGAGATGCGGCGCTGTTTCGACATGGTGACGACCGAAAGTGCGGCCGTGCTGAACCTGCCCGACTACGGCCTGCACGTCGGGGCCATCGCATCCCTGGTGGTGCTGGATGCGGGCAACCCAGTCGAGGCGATCCGCCTGCGACCGGACCGGCTGGCGGTGGTATCCAAAGGGCGCGTCATCGCGGAACGCGCCCGCAACGATGCGGTCTTGTCGATCCCCGGCCGCCCTGCATCGGTGCGCCGCCGGCACAGCGTGACGCCCTAGCGATGGGCGTCTTTCACCAGATCGGACAGGAACCGGATCAACCCTTCGGCCCAGGGTTCGGCCCGCACTTCAGACCGGATGGCGATGCCGATCATGCGCGCTATGGTTGCGTCCGAAAGGGTTCGCACCGCGACATCGCCGCGAACCAGCTCTTCTGCGATGGCGCTGACGGAGGTGACGGTGGTCCCCAACCCCCGGCACAGCAATTCGCGCCAGACGTCGATGGATTCCACCTGTCGCTCCGATGCCATGACGGCCCCTTGGGCCATCGCCGCCTCGGTCGTGGCGCGCCAGCCGACGCTTTTTTCGCCGTAGAACACCAGATCGGTCGCCAGCACCTCGGCCAATGTGATCGTCTCGCCGGGGGCAAGCAGGCGGGGGGATGCGGCAAAAACGAACGGGTCAGAGATCAGGTTGACCACCTCGATCCCGTCGCTGTGGTCCAGGCCATAGCCCAACACCACGTCCAGTTCTGCCCGGTTCAGGCGGCGCTGCAATTCGGTGGTCCAGCCTTCAGACACCTGAAGGCTAAGCCCCGGCATCATACGCGACACCCCCATCAGCGCGTCCACCCCGATCATTCGTGCAATGGCGGGCGGCACGCCCAGACTGATGCGCCGCGTTGCGATCCCTGCCTGACGGGCAATTGCGCGCTCTGTTTCCACGACCAGACCAAGGATCTTGCGCGCCCGACCGTATAACGTCTGCCCCACGTCCGTGGGCACCACCCCGCGCGAATGGCGGTGCAGCAGGGGCATGTTGAAATGATCCTCCATCGCTTTGATCGACAGGCTCAGGGCGGTGGGTGCGACGTGCAGATCATCGGCGGCACGGGTCATGCTGCCCGCATCGATCACGGCCACGAAATAGTGCAACTGGCGCAGCGTCAGGTGCATCACCAATCCCCTATGCGCTTAACAAGCGTTAAGTTTTTCATAAGCCAGCCCTCAGTATTCTGCAATGGACAGCACAGCTTGTTCGCACATAGCCTTGTTCCAGGTTAGGGCCGTATCGTTCGCATACCGCTTCAGAAAAACGCGGCAAGTCGCCGGATTAACGGGACAATCCGCCAAGTTCATCAGCGTGGCATTGACGGGCAGGTCAGGGACCGGGCTTTTGGCCCACCCAGCAAGGGACAGCGACAGTCAGACGCGAAACACCCCACGGCAGGTCCGTGCGGGCGTCTGCTGCCGCCTGCCCTGTGGCCGGGCTGGTCAAGGGTGGAAAGGCCAGATTTCAGACGCCAGATTCCAGATGGGAGGGATGAACGATGACCGGCAAGAAGGATACTGAAACCGAAAAAGCCGACAGTGGCCTGAACCGCCGCGATTTTTTCAAGGCAGGGGCCGCCGTCGGTGTTGGTGCCGCAACCTTGGGCGCACCGGCCATTGCGCTGGCCGAACAGGACGTGCCGATGGCGACAAGCGGGCCCTGGGACTATGAGGCGGACATCGTCATCGCCGGCGGGGGCTGCGCCGGGATCACCGCCGCGATCCGCGCCCGCGACACCGGCGCATCGGTGCTGGTGGTCGATCAGAACTTTGATCTGGGTGGCCGGATGCTGCATTCCGGCTCGTTCCTGTCGCTGGGCGGCGGCGACGTGATCCAGAAACGAGACATGGCCGGGCAAGCCGACCGTGAAGGGTTCATCACCGTGCCCCCCGCCGAAGAACCGGCGGAACTGGATGACAGTGTCGATCTGCTGTTCACCGACGTGACCGACTGGTCGGTCGTCGATGGCAAGGCACAAAGCCCCTACCGCTATAACGAGCGTGAACTGATGCGGGCCTGGGCCGAAAACTGCCCGCCCACCCGCGAATTCCTGATGGACAATTATATCCGTTTTACCCGGATCAGCGGCACACATGGTGGCGGCGGGCTTAGCCGGGCGCGCGCGCCCTATTGTTTCCTGATGCTGGGCGATGTGACCGACATCAAGGCAGGCACGATCACCCGCGAAGATGCGGGCCTTGTGCATCCCGAACGCACCAGCCCCTTTGCGCCGGTGCAGATGGAAGACGCCGAAAGCTTTGTCGGCCCCGGTGCGGTGCGCAATGGCGTGGCGCTGGCCCGTCCGCTGGAATTTTCGGCGCGCGAAAAGGGCGTCGTGTTCATGCTGAACCGGCGGTTCACCGATCTGGTGCAGGACCCGGACAGCGGCCGCATTCTGGGCATCAAGGGCACCTATTCCCCGCGTATCAACCCGGAAACCGGCGAACGGCTGGAAAGCTTCTGGCAGAACGGCAACGTCGATGAACGGCGCGAGACGGTCAGCATCCGCGCGAAAAAGGCGGTGATCCTTGCCAGTGGCGGCCATGCGGGCCATCCACAGGTGCGCAGCATGTTCTATCCCGCCATGCGCGAACCGGCCTTTCCGACCTCTGGCATGGCGCTGCAAGGCCCAGGCGGGCAGGACGCATCGGCCATGATTGCCGCGCTCAAGGTAGGGGCGAACCTTGCCGGGATGCAGCAGAACCTGTCCTATCCGACCACCTTCCACATCGCCACGCGCCTTGGCACCCGCGACGCCTATACCGACATGATGCCGGGCCACCCGACATTCGTGTTCCGGGGGTCATCCGGGCTTGGCGTCGGGAACGCAGGGTTCGAAGAGTTCATTGCCGTCAATCAGGTCGGCAAGCGCTTTTTCAACGAGGTGCGACTTCCCAAGCGTCCGGGTGGCAACCGGTATCCCGGCGACGGGGCCGCACCGGGGCAGGGGTTGGAGCATAAGCCGCGCGATTGGCGCAACTGTTCGGCGGAATGGATCAAGCAAAGCTATAACTACGATCACGGTCTGGACGCCGCCATCGCCATCAACGAAGGGTCAAAGGCACCGCACTACTATTCCGGGCCGTTGTGGGCGATCTTTGATCAGGACGCGGTGGACCGCACGGGGTGGGAAATCCGCTATCCCTTTGTCAACGAAAGCAACGGGTACTACTTCAAGGCCGATACGATTGCCGAACTGACCCGCAAGATCGAGGCGGGCCATCCGTTCCAGCGCGTGCCGCTCAGCTATCTGGACAGCACGATCGTCAGTTGGAACACCTATGTGACCAACAACCTTGACCCCGAGTTCGACCGCCATGTCGATGCGCCGATGTATGCCATCGCCAAGCCGCCGTTCTATGCCCTGTCGATCATGGTGATCTGGCATGACAGCTATGGCGGTCTGCGCGTCAATGGCCGCCAGCAGGTGATCGACATGCACGGCCAGCCGATCCCCGGCCTGTATGCCGGGGGCGAGGCTGTCGGCGGCTTCAACAAGCACGGGTTGGGCAAGGGCCATGTTCATGGCTTTATCGCCGGAACCCACGCTGCCGCCGAACTTGGCTGACCATCAGGAAATCCGGCCCGGCGGGGAAACCTGCCGGGCCGAGTCTGCGTTATACCAACAGTTTGCAGGACGACCCCCATGCCCACGCAATCCGACACAGACGCGCCCGTTCTGACGATCGACCTTGCACCGCAACCGGTGGACGCCGGGGCGGCGCTGACCATGGTTATCCATGTCGATGCCCCCTTCGGCGCGCTTGGCGGGGCTGGGGTGGTGCTGACGGATGCGACCGGTACCGAACTTGGGCGCGCGCCTGTGGTGGTGGGGGACGACGGCCTGCCCGTCGCAACCATCGCGCTGGATGCCCCGGCCTTGCCCGGTGATCATCAGTGGCAGGTGGCGCTGGTGCCGCTCCCGTCGGACGCGGCCCCCCGGACAGCCACCCTGACCGCCCGCGTTCTTGCCCATTCGATCGGCCTGACGTTGTGGGATATGCCCGATGCCGTGCAGGCGGGGCGCGATTTCACCTTTCGGCTTGGGCTGAAATGCCCCTGCGGGTGCGGGTCGGCGCACTGGCCCTTTGTGGTGCAGGACCAGACCGGCGCGCAAGTCGCTGCCGGCACCGTGGGCGATGCGCCATGGCCCGGTACAGATGCCCTGTGCCACGCGCAGGTCACGTTGACAGCACCCACCATCCCCGGCGTGCAGGACTGGGCCATCACGGCGCTGCCCCCCCACCACGCCTTGCCCCACATCGCGCGCACCTTGCCGTTGCGCGTGACCGTCACCCCCGCCGCCGATGCCACGCTGACCGTGATCGCGGTGGACGCGGCCACCGGCGCGCCGGTGGACCGGGCCAAGGTCGTGGCCCACCCGTTCCGCGCCTTCACCGACGCCTCTGGCCGGGCGACGCTGCACCTGCCGCAAGGCACCTACACCGTCTTTGTGTCCGGCAAGCAGTACTTTGCCCACCGCCAGACGGTCGAGGTGACGGATACCGCCACGCTGCACGCGCCGCTGCACATCGATCACGCCTTCAGCGATGCCGACACCTGGGCGTGACCATGCAAGGAATGCCGAATATGAACGCTGCCCCCCTGATCGCCGCCCTGCTGTTCGCCCCCGCAGCCTTTGCCCAAACCGCAGCCGACCCCGCCGCACCGCAGACGGGCGAAGCCCTGTACAAGGCGAACTGCGCCATCTGCCACAAGACGGACGGCACCGGCACCACCGATGTCTTTCCCGGCCTTGCCGGCAATGAAAACCTTGCTGATGCCGAACTGATCGTAACGAACATTCATCAGGGCGTGGCCATCATGCCGCCCTTTCCCACCCTGACCGACGCCGATATCGCGGCCATCGCCACCTATGTCCGCGCCAGCTTTGGCAATGCCCACCCCGCCGTGACCGAGGCAGAGGTGGCCGCCACCCGTGCCACACTTGATCCGCCCGCCCCCGTTCAAACGATCTGGGATGGCGTGTTCACCCAAGCGCAAGCGGATCGCGGCAAGGCCGTGGTCGGCAGCCCCTGCGGCCTGTGCCACGGCAAGTCCCTGAACGGTGTGCCGGATGATCAGGACATGCAGCCCGCCCCGCCGCTTGCGCGGGCCAAGTTCCTGCGCAACTGGGACGGACGCTCGCTTGGGGTGCTGTATTCCTACACCCGCTGGACCATGCCAAAAAGCAATCCGGGCTTTTTGCCGGAAGAGGATTACGCCGCCATCATCGCCCATATGCTGGCCACCAGCGGCGCACCGGCGGGGCAGACGGATCTGCCCGCCGACCCGATTGCGCTGGGCAGCGTCCAGATCACGCCCGCGCCATGAAACCACTGTGCGCCCTGCTGATGGTCGCGGCTTTGCCCCTGTGCGCCGAAGAGGCAACCCCGGTGCAGGCGCCATTGGGGCCGCTGACCTGCAAGGTGAATGGCTATGACGTGATCCTGATGAACCCGACCGACATGCCTGTTCCGCTGGGCACGCAGGTCGACTGGAACGTGCCATATGCCCGCATGACCGGCACCCATACCCTGACCGCTGACATGGCCCCCGACGGGCAGGCGGTTCTGTCAGGGGCGCTTGCGGCCAATTATCTGGACAACCGCAAGCCGTGCGAGGTGATCACGACCTTGCCCACGCCTTAAACGTATACAACATGACGGTTCCATTGTGACACCGGATGCAGCGCGCTGGTGACACCGACGGTGCCAGCCTGTAGAAGCAGGCCGATTGTCATCATGGTAAGGCTGCGCTGCGTATGTCCGCGACACTGAAACAGGTTGCCGAACTGGCGGGTGTGTCCCGCTCTGCCGTCAGCCGCGCCTTTACCGAAGGCGCATCCGTTTCGGCCAAGACCCGGGCCAAGGTGGAAAAGGCGGCCAAGACCTTGGGCTATTCGCCCAACATCCTTGCCCGCAGTCTGACCACGCGGTCCACCGGCATGATCGGCCTTGTGTCAAACAACTTTCGCAATCCGGTGTTCCTGCACATCTTTGACCTGTTCACCCGGGGTTTGCAGGAAAAGGGCCTGCGCCCCCTGCTGGTGAACCTGTCCGACGAAACCGACCCCGCCAGATCGGTGCAGTTGCTGCGCCAGTATTCCGTCGATGGCGTCATCGTCGCATCATCCACCTTGCCTGATGGCTTTGCCCTTGCCTTCCGACGGGCGGGCACCCCCGTCGTCCATGCCTTTGGCCGCGCCACCGCCGCACCCGAGGTACATGTGGTGGGCATCGACAACCTGCATTGCGGGCGCATGGCGGCGGCCACACTGATTGCGCGGGGATATACGAACATCGGGTTCATGGGTGGACCCGAACAGGCGACGACCACGCAAGACCGCAAAAGCGGCTTTCTGGCCGAGGCTGCGTTGCACAAGGGTGTGACCGCCACCTCCAGCTTTGCCGATGCGTTTTCGTTCGACGCAGGCCGCAGTGAAATGGCCCGCCTTTTGCGGGCCGACCCCGCGCAGGCCTATTTCTGCGGCGACGATGTCCTTGCCATCGGCGCACTGGCCGCAGCACAGGAAGCGGGCCTGTCAGTGCCGGGCGATCTGGGTGTGATGGGCCTGAACGACATGGAAATCGCCAGTTGGTCGAACGTCGATCTGACGACGATCCATCAACCCTTTGCCGCCATCACCAATGCGGCGGTGGAACTGATCGTGGCCATGCTGCACGACCCTGACCGCCTGCCCGAAGCGCGGCTTTTCCCCTGCCGGATTGTCGAACGGGGCACATTGCGCCCCGTTCCGGGTGTCAGCGAAACATAGGCGGGCGCGCGTCCACCCATTCGCCCTGCGCCGCCGCCGATGCCACCGCCGCATGGATTGCCGCGATGGACCGCAGCCCGTCTTCGACCTTGGGGTACAGGTCCGCTGCCGGATCAACCGCCACACCTGCCTTTTGCGCCAGCAACGCCTCGGCCAGATCGCGGTAGATGTTGCCAAAGGCCAGCGGCATCCCCTCGGCGTGGCCGACCGTCACGCGCGAGGCGCGGTCCGCCTCGGGCGACAGGTTGCCTTCGCCGCGTTCGATCACCTGCAGGCGCGCGCCAAGCGGCATGTAGTACAACTGGTTCGGCTGTTCCTGCGCCCACCGCAAACCGCCGGTTTCGCCAAAGACCTGAATGGTCAACCCGTGCTGCCGCCCGATGGCGACCGACGATGTCCACAGCCGCCCGACCGTGCCGCCGTCCATGCGAAAGTTGACCATCGCGTCATCTTCCAGCACGCGGCCCGCAAGGCAGCTTGCGAAATCGGCGGACAGGCGCGCCACCTCTTGCCCGGTCACGAAACTGGCCATGTGCATCGCGTGGATGCCGCAATCGGCGAATTGCGCCGAAACGCCCGCCTGTGCGGGGTCATAGCGCCAGCGCACACGCGGGTTGTCCATGTCGGCGGCATTGGCGTGATGGCCGTGGGCGAATTCGGCGACCACAAGCCGCACCTTGCCGATGTCGCCCCGCGCCACCATCGCCCGCATGTGGCGCACCAGCGCATAGCCGGTATAGCCATAGTTCACCGCGCAGATGCGCCCCGCATCGCGGGCGGTGCGGACCAGATCTTCGGCCTCGTCCACGGTGACGGTCATCGGCTTTTCGCACAGCACGTTGAACCCTGCCTTCAGGAACGCCTTCGAGATTTCGTAATGCGTGGAATTCGGCGTGGCCACTGTGACCAGATCAACCCGGTCGGCGCGGGCGGATTCGCCCGCCAGCATCTCGCGCCAGTCACCATAGGCGCGGTCGGATGCCACGCCCAGATCCTGCGCAAAGACCCGGCCCGCTGCCGGATCGTGATCCAGCGCCCCCGCCGCAAAGGTGAAATACCCGTCCAAGCCCGCCGCCAGCCGGTGCGCAGGCCCGATCTGGCTGCCCTTGCCGCCGCCGATCATGCCCCAATTCAGTCGTGCCATACCCGTCCCCTAAAACCCGATCGAGGCAAGATAGCCCCGGTTTGCCCGCGCGTCATTGACGGGCGACGTGCCGCCCGCCGGATCGCAATCCTGTTCGACCGTACACCAGCCAGAAAACCCTGCATCCAGCAAGACCTGTCGAACGGCGGCGAAATCGACATCGCCGGTGCCAAGGTTGCAAAAGATGCCCTGACCGCAGGCATCATAGAACCCTGTCCGCAACGCAATCGCCCGCGCCTTGACCGCAGGATCAATGTCCTTGAAGTGCATGTAGGATATCCGGTCGATGTGGCGCTTCATAAAGGCCACAGGGTCGTATCCGGCATAGGAATGATGCCCGGTGTCAAAGCAGATTTTCAGCAGGCTGTCGTCCACTTCGTCCAACAACCGCTCCAACTCGGGCTCAAAGTCGATGAAGCCTGCGGCGTGGGCGTGGATGCCCACGGTCAGGCCGTGGTCGACGCCCATCTGCGCGATCTGGCGGAACCGGTCGACAAAGCCCGCCCATTCGGCGGCGTCCATCTGTTCCGCCTCGGCGGCGCGACCTGCGGTCGGGGCGCGGCGGGGCGATATGGAATCGATCAGCACCAGATGCTGCGCGCCATGTGCGACCAGTGCGGTGCAGGTGCGCAGGGCGGCATCGCGCACCTCGTCCCAGGCGGACGCGTCATGGAACGGGCGGAACACCACGCCGCCGATCAGCGTCAGGTCATGTTCGGCCAACCCTTCGGCCACAATGGCCGGGTCTTCGGGCATGAACCCGATGGGGCCAAGCTCGATCCCGCGGTAGCCTGCCGCCGCGCAATCGGCCAGCACCTTGCGCCAGGTCGGATTGCGCGGGTCGTCCGCAAATTCCACGCCCCATGAACAGGGCGCATTGCCGATACGGATGGTCATTCGTGTCCCCTAGACTGATGTAACATCCACCCATCCCCGCGCGGCGTGCGAGGCGTGGGCGGCTGCGATGATGCGGTTGACCTCCATCCCGTCGTGGAATGTGGGCCAGACCGGTTGCCCGGTTTCGATGGCGCGCAGGAAATCGCGCGCCTCGATGATGATCTGGTCCTGATAGCCCGTGCCATGCCCCGGACCCTGACAGAAGGGCAGGTAGTCTGGGTGTTCCGGCCCGGTCAATATCTTGCGAAAGCCACGCAGTCCGGGCGCATCGTCGGCCCGGTACAGCCACAGCGCATTCTGATCTTCCTGATCAAACCGGATCGCCCCGGTTGTTCCGGTGATTTCATAAGCATAGCCCATCTTGCGCCCTTGGGCGACGCGGCTGAACGACAGATGCCCCATCGCACCATTGGCAAAGCGGCACATCATCTGCGCCTGATCGTCATTGGTCACCGCGACCGGACCATCGGCACCGGGGCGGGTTTTGTGAACGGTTTCAATGTCGGCGATCAGGCTGCCGATCGGCCCGATCAGCGCAAGGGCCGCGTTCACCATATGCGGGGCAAGATCGCCCATCGTGCCATTCGCCGCGCCAAAATTGCGCCAACTGGCGGGTTTGGTGGCGTCGGCGTCGAAATCTTCGGTATGCTCGCCGCGAAACCAGACCACCTTGCCGATGCTGCCATCCGCCACCAACCGCCGCGCCAGTTGTGACGCAGGCGTGCGGATGTAGTTGAACCCTACCATATTGGCGCAGCCCGAAGCCATCGCCGCCGCGACCATCGCGCGGCTGTCCGCTAAAGTCGCGCCCAGTGGTTTTTCGCAGAAAACCGGCTTGCCGGCGGCAAAGGCTGCTTCGGCGATCGGGCGATGCATGTCCTGCGGGGCGGCAATGACAACCGCCTGCACCGCCGGATCGGTGACCAGAACGCGCCAATCCGAACAGGCCCGCGCAAAGCCGTAAGCCGCGCGATACCGTTCCGCTGATACATCCGATGCGGCGCAGATCATTTCCAGACGGGGGCGCAGGGCGGTGTCGAACACGGCCCCCACCGCAGCCATGGCAACAGAGTGGGCCTTGCCCATATATCCGCCGCCGACAATTCCGATTCCGATATCGCGCATGTCGCCTCATATGTTTTCCGGTTGAAACCGGTTGCAAAACAGTTAACGTATGCTTAGGCAAAAGGTCAACGGGTAAGGGACCATTCATGCGCTGGTGGGACAGGATTTCTGCGAACCGCTTTGCCGTGCTGGGTCGCGTAGGTATGGACCTCTACGCCGACCCCCCCGGCACCCGCATCGAAGAGGCGCGCGCCTATTTTCCCGCCATCGGTGGATCGGCGGGGAACATCGCGGTGGCGCTTGCCCGTCTTGGATCGCCTTCACATCTGATCACCCGTGTATCCGATGATGCCGTCGGGCGCTACTGTCTGGGCGAACTGGCGCGCTATGGGGTGGACACGGGCCATGTCGCGCTGCATGGGGCGGGCAGCCGCACCTCGCTTGCCGTGGTTGAAACCCGGACGCAGCCGTCGTCGGTGCTGTATCGCAACAATGCCGCCGACTTTGCGCTGTGTGCCGAAGACGTGGCCGCCATCGACTTTGGCCCCATCGGGGCGCTGATCATCACCGGAACGGCACTGGCGGCAGAGCCGTCGCGCGGCGCCACGCAACTGGCCGCCGCACGCGCACGGGCCGCTGGTGCGCTGGTGGTGCTGGACATCGACCACCGCGCCTATTCCTGGGCATCGGACGCCGAGGCCGGGCGGGTGTATCGCAGCCTTGCCGAAACCGCCGATATCGTGATCGGCAATGATGACGAATTCGGCCTGCTGGCGGGGGGGTATGATCAGGGCGCGGACTATGCACGCGCGCTGGCGCAAACCTGCGCCTTCACCGTCTACAAACGCGGGGGCAAAGGGTGCCACACCTTTACCCCTGATTACGGCTTTGCCACCCCGATCTTTCCCGTTACAGCACAAAAGCCAATGGGCGCGGGCGACGGGTTCATGGGCGGGCTGATGTCCGGTCTTGCCACCGGCGACACCCTGCCCAACGCCGTCCGCCGGGGGGCGGCAACCGCCGCCATCATCGTGGCGGGCATCGGCTGCGCCCCGGCCAGCCCTGACCGCGCGACACTCGACGCCTTCATGAACAGGTAACCGTTATGCACATCGCCCCCTTTGACAACCAAAACGCCCCCATCATCGGCGCGGACCACCCGCTGGTGCCGCTGGTGTGGTTCAACATCGTCAAGCTGACAAAGGGCGAAAGCTTTGTGTCCGACGTGGCAGGGTACGAAACCTGCATCGTCCCCGCCACCGGCACCATCGACGTGGCGACGGGCGACCAGACCTTTGCCACCATCGGCACCCGGCGCGAAAACGTCTGGGACGGCGAACCCGAAGGCGTTTATATCCCCACCGGACAGCCCGCCACGATCACCTGCCAGTCGGACCAGGCCGAGGTGTTCATCGCGGGCGCGAAATGCGATCAGGTCTTTGCCGCCTTTGCCATCCGGGCCGCAGATATCGACCCCGTCCAATACGGATCGGACGACACGAAAACCCATCGCAAGATCAAACACATCCTTGGCACCAAATACCACGGGCGGGTGGGCCGTCTGCTGGTGTCCGAGCTGTATACCGTGGGGCAGGGCGGCTGGTCGGGCTTTCCCAGCCACAAGCACGACACTGACCGCATGCCGCTCGAGTCCCGCCATGACGAGGCGTATAATTTCCGCTTTCGCCCCAGCCACGGGTCAGGCTTGCAAATGCTGCAACGCGAAGACGGCAAGCCGGGCGATGCCTATCACATCGTTGACGGATCGACGATTGCCATCGACAAGGGCTATCACCCCTGCGCCGTCCTGCCAGGGTATGAGATGTATTATTTCACCATTCTGGGCGGGCTGTCGCAACGCTCGCTAGTGCAATATTTCCAGCCCAGCCACGCTGACCAGATCGAAACGATCCCCGGGATCAAGGACATGATCGCCAAGTTCAAATGACCCTTGCCACCCTGACCGATGTGCTGACACCCGCCCGCGCCGCAGGCCATGCGGTCGCGGGCCTTGTCGTGCTGGGGTGGGAGGATGCCCGCGCCTATGTCGCCGCGGCCGAGGCGGAAGGCGCACCCATCATCCTTCAGGCCGGCCCCGGTTGCCGCGCGCATACGCCCTTGCCGGTGCTGGCCGCGATGTTCCGCACGCTGGCTGAAGGTGCGTCGGTTCCGGTCGTGGCCCATCTGGACCATGGCGACGGGATGGATGTCTGCGCCCGTGCCATCGATTGCGGGTTCACGTCCGTCATGTTCGACGGCTCGCGTCTGCCGCTGGACCGCAACATCGACCAGACCGCCGCCATCGCCGCCATGGCCCACGCCGCAGGCGTCAGCATCGAGGCAGAGCTTGGCTTTGTCGGGTATCACGGCGGGGCGTCATCGCAAGGGACAGACCCCGATCAGGCCGCCCGCTTCTGGCGCGAAACGGGCATCGACGCGCTGGCCGTGTCGGTGGGCAACAGCCACCTGATGACATCCGGCGAGGCGACGCTGGACCTTTCCCGCCTTCGCGCGATCCACGCGGCCTGCCCCGGCCTGCCCTTGGTGATCCATGGCGGATCGGGCATCGCGGTTGCGGCCCGCGCCAGTCTTGCGCGCGATTATGGGGTGGCAAAGTTCAACATCGGCACCGAATTGCGTCAGGCCTTTGGCGCGTCGCTGCGCGCGACCCTTGCCGCTGATGCAGAGGTGTTTGACCGCATCGCCATCCTGTCCGCCACCATCCCCGCCCTGACCGAAGCCGCCCGACGCGCGATCCGAAGCTGCAGCTAGGGGTGCATCGCCTCTAGCGTCAGGCCCGGTCCCGGCTCGCCCGGGGTCAGATGTTCGGCCATGCCTGCGTCGCCCCGCAGGTGCAGGCCCAGAAACGCCGCCGCAAAGTGTTGCGTCACGTTGTTCATCCGCACCGTGTCCCAGACCGGGTCGGCATAATGTTCGAACGGCACGAAATCCAAGGTGTCCACCGGCAGCCAGCTTTCCGCCGGGGCGGGGATCGGCGCGCCTGCGTTGTGCCCGGCAAGCTGGAAGGTCAACAGCCAGCGTGCAGCACCCACCGATCCTGCGAACAGATCGCGCATCGCGGCATAACCGCTGATGTCATCCGCGCTGCCCGCGATCATCAGGCAGGGCACGCACAAGCCTGCCAGTCCGTCTGCGTCCCACAAACCCCGCGCGCCGCCCCAGGGGCCGATGGGCAGGATGCAGGCGATACGCGGGTCAACCTGCACGACGCCCGCCCGGTGCTGCGCCATCAGATCGGCCCGCGCGCCCGTCATGGCCGCCTCGGACAGCCCCGCACCGCCCAGGATCAGCGCGCCATATCCCCCCATCGAATAGCCGATCACGCCGACGCGGGCCGTATTGGCCAAGCCTTCGGCCGCGACCCGGTCGATCACGCACCGCACATCCAGCGGACGGTTCACCAGCGTCGATTCGATGGGGCCCTTGTCCGCATAGGTGCTGTCGGCATGATCCACCGCCACGACGACGAACCCGCGCGAGGCCAGGGTTTCGCCCAGATGCGACATCAGAAAGCGATTGCCGGGATACCCGTGCGAGATCACCACCAGCGGATAATCCCCGGGTGCCGCAACCGCATCCCGGCAGGCGCGGCCCTGCAGTACCGCCTGCGTTGCCCCGTCGCGCAGGTCGGTCACATAGGCGGTCACCGGAACAGTGTCTGCCTTTGCCGGATACCACACCTCGGCCCGCAGGGGGCGGTTTCCACGCCGCAGCGGACCATCACCGGACGCGATGACGTCGATCCGCCCGGAATCGGCCCAGTCGCGGGTTTTCACCCCCACGGGGTACGGCCCGTAACCGGCCAAGGGCGGCGCATCGGGGCGGACAAGGTCTATGCGGTTCATCATCAGCCTTCCGGTCAGGTGTGATACCCTGACCTTGCACCAGTCTGCGGGCAAGCCCCACCGCCTTTTGGTCGGCATCCTTGTGGGGCTGACCACCGACCGCTATATCTGCATCACCCCCCCGCGCGCGGCGCGCAAACAGCAAAGGCCCGCAGCGGCGTGACCAAGGACCCCACACCCAGACCGCGCACACCCCGGCGCAGCAAACGGCGCAAGGGCCTGACCCTGCGCAAGATCGGGCATTTTCTGACCGACCGCCTGATCCGCGCCTTTCTGGGTCTGCTGATGCTGCTGTCCTGGGACAGGCGCACCGCTTTGTCGGCTTGGGTTATGTCGCGGATCGTGGCCCCCATCGGCGGCTATCGCACCCGCATCCGGGAAAACCTTGCACTGATCCTGCCCGACCTGCCCCCGGCAGAGGTCGCCCGGATGGAACGCGCCGTGCCCGCCAATCTGGGCCGGACCTTTGTCGAGTTGTACTCCGGCCCCGAATTTGCCGCGCGCGTGGCACGCGAACCGCTGACCGGCCCCGGTGTCGCCGCCCTTGCTGCGGCCCATGCCGCCGGTCGCCCGGTGATGCTGGTGACCGGGCACATCGGCAACTATGACGCGGTGCGCGCCAAGCTGCTGGCGCAGGGCTACCGAGTGGGGGGGTTGTACAAGCGGATGAAGAACCGCTTTTTCAACGATCACTACGTCGCCGCCATTTCGCGCATCGGCACACCGCTGTTTCCGCGTGGTCGGCAAGGTCTGGCCGACATGATCCGCTTTCTGAAATCGGGCGGCATGGTCGGTCTGGTGCTGGATCAGCACATGGCCGATGGCGTGCCGTTGAACTTCATGGGGCATCAGGCGATGACGGCGCTGTCGGCAGCACAACTGGCGCTGCGCTATGACGCGCTGGTGGTGCCGACCTATGGCATCCGCCGCCCCGACGGCGGCTTTGATCTGATCGTCGAGGCCCCGATCCCCCACGGCCCCCCCGAAGCGATGACGCAAAGCCTGAACGACAGCCTTGAGGCGCAGGTGCGCGCCCATATGGACCAATGGCTGTGGACGCACCGCCGCTGGAAGGGCGGCGCGCACTGATCCCTACTTGGTCAGGATCAGCTTGCCCGCCCGCGTGATGCGCAGGGTGTAGACCTGCCCATGCAGCACGATGCGCGCCTGACCGTTGGCACCTGTCAGGTCCAGCGCGTCATGTTCCGGCACCACAGCCAGCGTCAGGGGTTCCGCGCGCATGTTCATCGCCGCGCCTCCACCCGGTCAAGCAGGATTTCCAGCGCAAAGCCGGTGGGCAAAAGCCCGTCCAGCGCCTGACGCAGCAGATCGGTCAACGCGGGCAGGGACAACACGGGGGCGGGGCGTTCGGGCAAGTTGGCGCGGGTCATGGTACCTCAAAAGGCCAAAGGTGACGCCGGGCTGACCGCAGGGGCTGGCTGGGAACTGATAATAGATTACTGAAATAGTCGGAAATGTAAATCCCTATTGGACGCCAGGAAGAATATGGGAAAAGCAATGGGGCAATCAGGCGATTTCCTGACTGCCCTTGCACCCTGGCCACGCATTTTCTGCGAAAATTCGACGCCCCACAGAATTTTCGCAGAAAATTCGGGCCACGCGCGAAAGGGTCCGTCCTTTCACATCACCGCGCCGATTTGCCAGGGCACGAACTCCGCCCCGCCAAATCCCAACGCCTCGGAAAACGTTTGCTGGCCCGAGGCGACGGCGATGATCTTTTGCAGAATCTCGGCCCCCTTCGCCTCGATGCTGATGCCGTCGGTCAGGATGTCGCCGCAGTTGATGTCCATGTCCTCGGCCATCCGGGTGTACATTTCGGTGTTGGTCGCCAGCTTGATGCAGGGGCTGGGCTTATAGCCCGACACCGACCCGCGACCCGTGGTAAACACGATCAGCGTCGCCCCCGATGCGATCTGCCCCGTCACCGAACAGGGATCATAGCCGGGGCTGTCCATATAGACAAAGCCGGGCGTGGTGATCGGTTCGGCAAACTTGTAAACCCCTGCCAGCGGCGCGGTGCCCCCCTTGGCCACGGCCCCCAGCGATTTTTCAAGGATGGTGGTCAGTCCGCCCTTCTTGTTGCCCGGGCTGGGGTTGTTGTCCATCTCGCCGCCGTTGCGGGCGGTATAATCCTCCCACCAGCGGATGCGGTCGATCAGCGTCTCGCCCACCGCAGACGACACGGCGCGGCGGGTCAGCAGGTGTTCGGCACCATAGATTTCGGGCGTCTCGGACAGGATCGTTGTGCCGCCCATGCGCACCAGCAGATCGCTGGCATATCCCAGCGCCGGGTTGGCCGTAATGCCGGAATAGCCGTCCGACCCGCCGCATTGCAACCCCACCACCAGCTTTGACACCGGGGCGGGCGCACGCTCGACCCGGGACGCGACGGCAGCCATTTCGCGCAGGACGGACAGGCCCTTTTCGATGGTCGCCCGCGTGCCTCCGGTGCCCTGAATGGTCATGTAACGGAAATTGCCATCCGGGCGCAGGCGGCCCTGACCGACAAGGTCGGGCACCTGCATCACCTCGCACCCCAGACCCACCAGCAGGATGCCGGCAAAGTTCGGGTTGCGGGCATAGCCTTTCAGCGTGCGCATCAGGGTGTCATACCCCTCGTTCACCCCTGACATGCCGCAGCCGGTGGAATGGACGATGGGCACGATGCCATCCAGATTGGGCATGGCCAGCAGGGCGGGGTCTTTCTCGGCCGCCTCGGCAATAAAGCGCGCGACGGACCCCGAACAATTGACGGATGTCAGGATGCCCAGATAGTTGCGCGTGCCCACCTGCCCGTCGGCGCGGTGATAGCCCATGAAGGTGGCGGGTTCCAACGGGGGCAGAGCGCGCGCTTCGGACCCTATGGCATAGTCGGCGCTGTGCGGACCCATGCCAAGGTTGTGGCTGTGGACATGGCCACCGGCGGGAATGTCGTCGGTCGCCTGCCCGATGATCTGGCCGTAGCGCAGCACGACCTGCCCTTTGGGAATGGCCGTTGTCGCGATCTTGTGGCCGCGCGGCACCGGGGCGGGCAGGGGGGCATCCAATCCGGGCAGCACGGTCCCCTTGGCAAGATCCGCCAGCGCGATCACCACATTGTCAGAACCATGCAACCGGATGATGCTTTCGGCCTGTCCCGTCATTTTGCGCAACCCTCTTATCGCCGCGCTTCCTTGACAGCGGGGCAGTGTCGTCTAACATGTTAGCATGTTACAGTCCGAGGACCACATCCCACAAGTCCCTAACGGGAATGCGCGCCTTGTGCCGCTCGACCGGTTTTCCGGGTCGCTTGGCCAGCGGGTCTATCAGACCCTGCGCGAGGCGATCCTGTCGCTTGCCTATCGCCCCGGCGAGATTTTGCGCAAGCCCGAAATCTGCGACGCGTTGGGCGTGTCGCGCAGCCCGGTGGCCGATGCGGTGGCGCGTCTTGCGGGCGAAGGGCTGGTGGACGTGATCCCGCAGGCGGGCACCTTTGTCGCCCGCTTTTCGATGGAGGAGATCCGCGAAGGGGCGTTCTTGCGCGAAGCGATCGAGGTTGCGTCCATCGAACGGGTGGCGCAGTCGATCACCGATGACCAACTGACGCAGTTGCGCCGCAACATCACCGTGCAGACGGCACTTGTCGCGGACGGGGATATTCCCGGCTTTTATCAGATGGATTCGGCGATGCACGAACTGCTGCTGTCCTTCACCGGGTTTCGCAGGCTGTCGCAGGTGTCCGAAACCGCTTGGCTGCATGTCAACCGGGCGCGTCAGTTGATCCTGCCGGTGCCGGGGCGGATCGACGCCACCCTGTCCGAACACCGTGCCATCCTTGCCGCACTCGAGGCGCGCGATCCCAGTGCAGCGCGCGATGCGGTGCGCCACCATCTGCGCCAGCTTTTGACCTATCTTGAGCCGCTGGAACGCACCCGGCCCGAGCTGTTCGATCCGACGTGATCCCGCTTTTGCCAATCCAACCGGCAGTTTGCGGCTTTTCCGTGCCGCATGCACACCGCAAGGTCAGAAAGTAACCCGATGACAGACCGCCCGAACCGCCCGCGCTATGCCACCCGCCTGAATGCCTTCAAGACGGGAAAATCGGGCATCGCCGACATGATCGCCCGCGCAGGATCGGTGGGCGGGCTGGACGCCGCCGATCTGAACTTTCCCGATCATTTCGAGACCCATTCTCCAAGCGAGTTGGCCGACCTGTTGGGCGTGCAGGGCATGGCGTTGAATGGTCTGGCGATGCGCTACTACAGCGATCCCGGCTTTCGTCTGGGTGCGTTGACCCACCCGGACGCACGGGTACGGCAGGCCGCCATCGATGTGACCCGGGCCGGGATGGATGCGCTGGCGGCGATGGGTGGCAAGACGCTGACGATCTGGCTGGGGCAGGACGGGTTCGACACCAGCTTTCAATGCGATTACGCCCGGATGTGGGACGACACGCTGCAAGGGCTGGCCGTGATCTGCGACCATGACCGCAGCATCGACATTTCCATCGAATACAAGCCGAACGAACCCCGCGCCTTTGCCCTGATGCCGGACATGGCGACAACGCTGCTGGCACTGGGGGAACTGAACCGCCCGAACACCGGCGTCACGCTGGATTTCGCGCATATGCTCTATGCCGGGGAAATGCCTGCCAAGGCGGCGATGCTGGCCGCGCGCCACAGCCGCATCCTTGGGGTGCATCTGAATGATGGCTATGGCAAGCGGGACGACGGGCTGATGGCGGGCACCGTGCATCCGATCCAGACGGTAGAGTTGTTCGTGGCGCTGAATCGCGCAGGCTATGACGGGGTGATCTATTTCGACACCTTCCCCGATCACGCGGGCCTTGATCCGGTCGCGGAATCGCGCGCCAACATCCGGCTGACCGATCGCCTGCGCGCCGTGGCCGAAGCACTGACCCATGATCCAGATCTGGCGGCAGCAACCGCCCGACAGGATGCCGCCGCCTCGATGCGGATCGTGGCGCAGGCGTTGTACGGGGCCTAAACCCCGTAGAACCGCGCGGCCGTGCCGCCAAAGACCTGCGCGTGTTCTTCGGGCGTAAGACCTTCCGTCAGCGTCAATGCCGCCGCGTGCCAGTCGGCATATTCGCCGCGCAAGCGGCACACCGGCCAATCCGATCCCCACATCACCCGGTCCGGCCCGAAGGCGGACAGGACATGGTTGGCATAGGGGCGCAAACTTTCCACCGACCAATCGGCGTCATCCTCGGTGATCAGTGCCGAGAATTTGCAGCAGGCGCGGGTTTGGTCGGCAATGCGCGCCATGCCATCGGCCCACAGTGCGAAATGATCCTGCGATTTCAGCCGGATCTGCGGTTTCATGCAGTGGTCCACCACCACCCTCATGTCAGGGTAGCGTGTCAGGATGGTCAGGAAATTCGGCAGATGGCGTGGAAAGCCCAACGCGTCAAACGTCAGGCCAAGGTCGGACAGCGCGTCAAAGGCCCATTGCACATCGCCGCGCAGCATCCAGTCGTCATCCGCAATGTCCTGTATCATCGGACGCACGCCCTTGAACTTTGGGTGCCGTGCCAGCCGCTTCAGATGCGCCAGATCGCCGGGGTTTTCGAAATCCACCCAGCCCACCACGCCCAGAACCCAAGGTGTGGCATCGGCAAGGCCCATCATGTATTCCGTCTCGTGCACGGTCGCCGCGGCCTGCACCAGAATTGTGCCCGCGACTCCGGCAGCCTGCATCTGCGGCCACAGATCGGCGGGGGCATAGGGCCGTGACAGCACCGGGTTGTCGGCGGGCATCCAGTCATAATCCCCGCGCAGGGGCTGCCAGAAATGCTGATGGGCGTCGATATGCATGGGCATCACTCCACTGGCGCGTCGGGGTGCAGCAGCCCGTCCACCTTCAAGTCCGCCCACAGGGCGGGCGGGATCATTGCCTGTGCTGCGGCAAGGTTGCTGGCCATTTCCGCGACACCCTGCCCGCCGGGAATGACCGACACCACCGCCGGGTGCCGCAGCGCGAACTGGAATGCGGCGTCCACCAAACGCACGCCATGTCGCGCGCATGCGGCTTGCAACTTGCCTGCCTTTTGCAACACCCAATCCGGGGCCGGTTCGTATTTGTAGAACGCCCCAGGTCGCGGCCCGGTGGCAAGGATGCCCGAATTGTAAGGCCCGCCGATCACAACCCCCACACCCCGCGCAAGGGCGGGGTTCATGAACCCGTCCAGCGCGCCTTGTTCCAGCAGCGTGTAGGCCCCGGCCAGCAGGAAGACGTCGAAATCCCCCCGCTCCATCAGCCAGGCACAGGGTTCCCATTCGTTGATCCCGGCGCCAAAGGCCCCGATCACGCCTTGATCGCGCAACGACAGCAGCGCGCGGTAACCGCCCTGCATGAACTCGGCCAGCCGCGCCTCCAACGCGCTTTGCGATCCTTGGGTAAAGATGTCCAGATCATGCGCGTACAGGATATCGACCCGGTCGAGCCCCAAGCGCTCCAACGAGAATTCAAGGCTGCGCATCACGCCATCATGGCTGTAGTCGAATTCCTCGTTCCGGGCGGGGACGTCGAACCATTTGCCGAACCCGTCGCGTTTGTCTGGCGTGGTGGCGTGCAGCAACCGCCCGATCTTGGTCGACAGCACATACTCCCCACGCGGCTTGCCCCGCAAAAAGCGGTTCAGGCGAGTCTCGCTCAACCCCAGCCCATACAGCGGCGCGGTGTCGAAATAGCGCACACCGCCCGCCCATGCGGCATCCAGCACCGCCTGCGCCTCATCGTCGGAAATCGCGCGATATAGATTGCCGATGGGGGCCGCACCAAACCCCAGTTCCGTGAACGAAAGGCCACCACTCCCCCGCCTGTCCCAGAGCCGCGTCTTCATCCGTATCCCCCCACCGGTTTTGCTGACATGCTAGTATGATCCCCCTTCCGGTCCAATCCCTTTCGCTTTAGCGTGACCAGATGGAGGGACAGACATGACACGTTTCCAAAGGGTTTTCGGGGACCGCAAACCCGTGATCGCCATGGTCCATCTTGGGGCCATGCCCGGCACGCCGCTGCACGATGGCGCGGCGGGCGTCGACGGCATCCTCACCGCCGCCCGCGCCGATCTGGTGGCGTTGCAGACCGCAGGCTTTGATGCGGTGATGTTCGGAAACGAGAATGACCGCCCCTACGAATTGCGCGTCGACACTGCCACCACCGCCACGATGGCCTATGTCATCGGGCGACTGCGGTCCGAGATCACCGTGCCCTTCGGTGTCAACGTTTTGTGGGATCCGATGGCCTCTATCGCCCTGGCAACCGCCACCAGCGCCGCCTTTGTGCGCGAGATCTTTACCGGCACCTATGCGTCGGACATGGGGGTCTGGGCACCTGATGCGGGGGCCGCGCAGCGCTATCAGCACCGGCTGGGCGCGCGCGATCTGGCGCTGCTTTACAACGTGTCCGCCGAATTCGCAGGCAGCCTTGATCCGCGCAGCCTGCCCGACCGCGCCCGGTCGGCGGTGTTCTCGTCCATCCCAGATGCGGTGCTGGTGTCCGGCACCATCACGGGCGAGGCGGCGAAGATGACCGATCTTGAGGCGGTAAAACGCGTCCTGCCCACCACGCCGGTTCTGGCCAACACAGGCGTCAAGCACGACACCATTGCCGATGTGTTGCGGGCCGCAGATGGCTGCATCGTCGGGTCCGCGCTAAAGCACAATGGCGACACATGGGCCGCGGTGGACCCGGATCGCGCCGCCGATTTCATGGCCCGGGTGCGGGCCGCACGGGGGTATTGATGGCTTTTTCTTTGCACAAATACTCAATCTCCGGCGCAGTCCTGCGTCCCATCCGGGGCATCGCGCGATGATCCGCGATCTGATTGTCGAGTTGATGCTGATCCCCGGTCTGTCGGGGCATGAAGACCGCATCCGCGCCGCCATCGCGGCCCATCTGGACCGCTTGGGATTGCCGCACCGCACCGACCGTCTGGGCAACCTGTCCGCCACGATCGAAGGCGACCCGGCGGCCCCGTCGGTGCTGGTGTTCACCCATATGGATCAGCTTGGCTTTGTCCTGCGCAAGATCGAACCTTCGGGTCTGTTGCGGCTGGAACGGCTGGGCGGGGTGCCGGAACGCGCGCTGGCCAGTCAGGCCGTGCTGATCTGCACGCGCGGGGGCGATCTGGCCGGGGTCATCGCCAACAAAAGCCATCACGCGACAACGCCCGATGAAAAATACCGCGTCCTGCCCTATGCCGACCTGTACGTCGATGCGGGCTTTTCGTCCAGATCGGCGGCCGAGGCGGCGGGCGTGCGCATCGGAGATCCGGTCGTCTACCGCCCGCAGGCGTTCGATCTGGCCGAAGGGCGCATCGCGGGCACCACTGTGGATGACCGCGCCGGGTGCGCGGCACTGATCCTGTTGGCCGAACGGCTGTTGCAGCGTGGTGAGGGGCCGACGGTCCACCTCGTCTGGTCGGTGCAAGAGGAATACAATCTGCGCGGCGTGTTGCCTGCGGCCACCGCCGCCGCCCCTGACATCGCCTTTCAGATCGACCTGTTGCTGGCCTGCGACACGCCCGACATGACCCAGCGGGGCGATGTCACCTTGGGTGGTGGGCCGGGCATCAGTCTCTACAGCTTTCACGGGCGCGGCACGTTGAACGGGGTGATCCCGCACCCCGCACTGGTGCGCCTGATGGAGGATGCGGCGGAAGCGGCGGGCCTGTCCCTGCAACGCTCTGCCCATACCGGGGCGCTGACGGACCTCAGCTATATTCAGTTCATGGGCGAACAGGGGGTGGCGTGCCTCGATGTGGGCTTCCCCATGCGCTATTCGCATTCGTCGTTGGAGGTGGTCGATCCGGCGGATGTCGCGGGGCTGGTGACGCTGCTGGAAACCGCGCTGGTGCGGATCGGCCCCGGCTTTCACCTGATCCGGGGGGACGCATGACCCACACGCTGGGCGTCGACATCGGCACGTTCGAATCCAAGGGCGTATTGGTGGACGGGGCAGGGACCATCGTCGCCACCGCAACACGCGCGCACAAGATGCTGGTGCCGCGTCCCGGCTGGGCCGAACACCGCGCGGACGCGGATTGGTGGGGCGATTTCGTCTTTATCACCAAGGCGTTGCTGGCACAGTCCGGCATCGATGCGGCCGATATCGCCTGTGTGGCCACCTCTGCCATCGGGCCCTGCATGTTGCCGGTCGATGCGTCGGGCGCACCGCTGATGAACGGCGTTCTTTATGGTGTCGATACCCGCGCCAGCACCCAGATCGACGCGCTGTCTGCGCGCATCGGGGCCGACCGGATCTTGCAGACCTGTGGCAACGCGCTGACCTCGCAGTCGGTGGGGCCAAAAATTCTGTGGCTGAAGGAAACCCACCCGGACCTGTATGCCCGCACGGCCAAGGTGGTGACCTCGACCACCTACCTGACGTGGAAGTTGACGGGCGAATACGTCATCGATCATTACACGGCGGCGAATTTCAGCCCGCTTTACGATGTGAACGCGCTGGACTGGACCGCTGATCTGGCACCCGACATCATCGGGCTGGACAAGCTGCCGCGTCTGGCATGGTCCACCGATATCGCTGGCACGGTCACGGCGGCAGCGGCGGCGGAAACAGGCCTGCGCGTCGGCACCCCCGTCACCGTCGGCACCATCGATGCGGCGGCCGAGGCGGTCAGTGTGGGCGTGCAGCGCCCGGGCGAGATGATGATGATGTATGGATCGACCATCTTCATCATTCAGGTCACGTCAGACCCCGTGCGCGATGCGCGCCTGTGGTATGCGCCGTGGTTGTTTCCGGGGATGCATGCGTCCATGGCGGGGCTGGCAACTTCGGGCACGCTGACGCACTGGTTTCGCGATCAATTGGCCCCTGATCTGGATTTCACGACGCTTGCCGCCTTGGCCGGGGCCAGCCCGAAGGGGGCCAAGGGTCTTTTGTGCCTGCCCTATTTCAGTGGCGAGCGCACGCCGATCCACGACGCCGGCGCCAAGGGCGCGTTTTTCGGGCTGGACCTGACCCACACGCGCGGCGATCTGTTCCGCGCCGTGCTGGAAGGCATCGCCTGTGGCACCGCCCACGTGATCGAGACGTACCGCGATCTTGGCGCCATTCCGCACCGCGTGTTGGCGGTGGGGGGCGGGACAAGGAACCCGGTCTGGATGCAGGCCACGTCTGACATCGCGGGGATCGGGCAGATCGTCTGTGAAAAGACGGTCGGGGCCAGCTATGGCGATGCCTTTCTGGCAGCCATTGCCGTGGGCAAGGCGATGCCGGAAGAGATTGCCGAATGGAATCCGGTGGCCAGCACCGTCACGCCGCAACCGGTACCCGCCTATACCCGGCAATATCCGCTGTGGAAGTCGCTTTATACCACGACCCGCGACATTGCCCATCAATTGGCGGTCCCATAGCCCATGCAGTTCGACCGGATGCGCCCCCATCAGATTGCCGATGCCATCGCGGCACATACGCCGGTGGTCTTGCCCATCGGTGTGATGGAGTATCACGGCGGCCACCTGCCCGCCGGGGTGGATACGCTGATCGTGACGGAAACGTTGGCACGTCTGGGCGACGCCATCGTCGTGCTGCCGCCCTTTGCCTATGGTGCGGCCAGCCATGCGGTAGCGGGGGCTGCGGGCACCGGTACGCTGCACATCGACGCAAGCGCGCTGCTGCCCTTTGCCGAAGGGCTGTTCGCGGCGCTGCTGAACACCGGCTTTCGCAACCTGCATGGCGTCATCCATCACCAGACCGAAAACTTTGCCCAAGGCATGCCCACCGATCTTGTGTTCCGCCTTGCCGCGCGCAACGCGATCTTTCGGCATCTGGAGGGGGCGCGCGGACCCGGTTGGTGGGGCAAGGGCGACATGCAGGATTACTATGCCGCCCAGGCCGCTGGGACGGACCCGTTCAACTGGATCCGCATCCACCCGCTGTTTCCCAAAGGGGCCGATTTCCCCTTTGATCACGCCGGGGTTGGGGAAACCGCGCTGATGCTGGCCCTGGCACCCGACACGGTGGCGATGGACCGGGCGGGCGACGGTGGGCACTGGTTCACGCAAACCGCCCCGCAGGCCACCGCGGACATGGGAGAGGCTGGGGTGCAAATCGCGCTGACGCATCTGCGCGATGTGCTGGGGTTGCGACTGGGGCTATAGCGGCGGCAGATCAATCACGCCCTTTTTCAGGATGAAACAGCCATAAGGCCCGCTGTCGGCCGTGCGGATGATGGCAAAGCTGCGCTTGGCGGCGGCGTAAAAGGCGAACCTCTCCAACGCCATCATCGGGACGCTGCGCCCTTCGGCGGCATCGATCACGCCTTGCATTCGGGTAAAGACCGGCACCACTCCGTCAGGGTTGCCGACCATCTGCATCCGGCTGACGGGGGCATCGACAAAGGTGTCCAGCGGCATCAGCGACAGGATCGCCCGTGCCGCGCCTGGAATGTCGCATCCCGCCATGTCAATCAGCCTGCCATAAGTCGTCTCTGCCGCAATGGTCGCAGCGGGGTGGTTCACATCGCAGATCACCAGATCGTCGCCATGCCCCATCAGCATCAGGACATGCACAATCTCGGCCGACAGGCGCTGGTCTAAGCCCTTCAGCACGGGGCGAACCGGGCGGGCGGGGACCAAGGGTTTTCAGAGAATCCCTGGCAGAATCTGTCTGAAGGATTTTGTCCGCCCCGCATAGCGCCGCCCGTCACTTCACCGCCCCCGCAGCCATGCCCTTGATGATGTACCTCTCCAGCACAACGCCGATGATGATCAGCGGCAGGATCGCGGCAAAGGACAGCGCGGCCATCGACCACCACGATATCCCCTGACTGCCGGTCTGGCTGGCGACCATCACCGGCAGGGTATTGGCATGCGTGGATGTCAGCAGCGCCGCAAAGAAATATTCGTTCCACGTCAGGACAAGGCTCAGGATGAACGCCGCCACCATGCCGGGCAGGGCGATGGGCAGGATGATCGTCAGAAACGCCCCCCAGATCGACAGGCCATCGACAAGTGCCGCCTCTTCCAACTCGGTCGGGATGGACCCGAACTGATCGCGCATGATCCAGATGACGATGGGCAGAACGGTCAGCGTGTACAGCAGGATCAACCCGATCCGCGTGTCAAGCAGTGCCAGTTCCTTGTAGAGCACCAGAAACGGCAGGGCCAGAACGACGGGGGGCAGGATCAACTGGCTGAGGAAAAAGAAACTGATGTCCGCATTCCGCATCCAGGCAAATTTATAGCTGAACCGGCTAAGCCCATAGGCCGCCAGCGACCCCAGGATCACGGCAAGGGTCGAGGATGCCAGCGACACGATGGCGGAATTGGTGAAACGCTTCATGAACTCGGCCCGCACGGTGCTGTCGGTGCCGATGGTGTCGGGCGACAGGCCAAGTGACTTCCAGCCCAGCCATTTCGGATCGTAATCCCACCACGGGATCAGGGCGCCCTTCATCACATTGGGGGCCATCTTGAAGCTGGTGGTGATCGTCCAGTAGATCGGAAACAGGCAGATGAACGCCCAGAAAATCAGGATGGCATAGATCGCCACGCGCCCCATGTACCACTTGGCGCGAAAGGCGCGGTCCGCCTCGCCGTCGCGAAAAATCTGTGCGTCGGTCATGTCCGGGGCCTTGTATAGCGGTCTGCCAGTTTCATCAGGATGGTCATGGCGATGACGATGATCACAAGATAGACCATCGCCAGCAACGTGCCGTAACCCACGTTCGACCGGTCACGGTATTCGCGGAAGATAAAGCTGGTGACGGTATCCGTTGCCCCGCCGGGCCCGCCCGAGGTGACGTTGATCACCACATCGGCCAGCTTCAGCTTGAAGATGATGCGGATCAGGATCGCCGTGACCGACACGGGCAGCATCAGGGGAAATGTCACTTCCCAGAAGTTGCGCCATGCGTTTGCCCCATCGACCTTTGCCGCCTCGTTCAGCTCTTTCGGGATGGCCTGAAGCCCGGCAAGGATCATGATCATCATGAAGGGGATGAAGGTCCAGGCGTCCATGATCATGATCGTCGCGCGGGCGATTTCGGGTGTGCCAAAGAACGACGGCGTGTCCCATCCCAACAGGCGCGCCAGCCGTGAGATCGGGCCGAACCGCGCCTCGAGCATGGATTTCCCGATCATCCAGCTGACCGCCACCGGCGACAGCATCAGCGGCAACAGAAAGGCCACGCGAAAGAATTTGCGCGCCCGGATTTCGCCGTTCAGCAGCAGCGCCAGACCAAAGGCGATGGCATATTCGACAATGATCGCAAGGGAATACCAGACCATGTTGGTCAGCGCGTTCCAGTAGAACGGGTCGCCCCACATCTGGCGCAAATTGTCCAGACCGTTGAACTGCCGCCCGTCCGGGCTGGACAGGTTCCAGCTTGAAAAGGCGATGATCAGGCCGAACAGCAGCGGAAACACCACCATCGACACGACGAACAGCGCGGCCGGCAGCACGAACAGGCTGCGCTTGCCGTGTTCGCCCCCGATCAGCACCTGCCCCCAGCACAGGCACACGGCCCAGCCGATGTAGGCGTAAAGGGTGGGCCGCCAGTTGGCAAAGCCGAAATCACCATGCCCGGTGGACTGCAGGATTTGCAGCACCGCCACCACCGCCATCACCCCGGCGGACCCCCACATGATTCCCCGCCCGAACAGACGACGCTGGTCGGAAATTGTGTCGTTCGTCACGACATGAAGAAGATCGCCCTGGCTCACCTGATCGCCTTTTCAGTAAAGGATGCGCCGGACATGATGTCCGGCGCATCCGGTCTTGTTCCGGGGCGCAACGCGACCCCACGGATCACATCCCGAGCGACGCCTTGTACAGCGCGATCTGGCTGTCGCGGCCGATCTGGTCGGTGATCTTTTCCCAGGCGGCGGCAATCGCGTCTGCGGTTTCCTGCGCCGATCCGTACTGTCCGGCAAAGCCCTTGGACAACTCGTCCTCGGCCACCGAATAGTATTGGAAGATGCCGGGAATACGCGGCTCGATTGCGGCGTTCGGGTGGTTGTAGCTCTCTGCGTTGGACCCGAGGTAATCTTCGACAAAGGCCCGGTCATAGCCCGCCGCTTCCCATTCGGCATAGTCGAAGTGGCTGTTGCGATAGGGCTGGAAGCCAGACGGATAGGCCGCCGTCCACAGCGACAGGTCCTTGCCACCCAGATGGGCCGCCGCAGACCAGGCCGCCTTGCGCTTTTTCTCGTCCGCCGAAACGCGGTTCGTCACATAGATGCCCCAGCCAAGATAGGCCATGTTCGGGGCAAAGTTCGGCGTCTCGGGCGTTTCCCATTCGGCAGTGGCCGAGTTGTAGACGCGGTCCGAACCGGGGTTGATCGAGAACCCGACGACATCGCCCACCACAGAGGTATCCGAAGTCCGCGCGTTCGACCCGACATCCCCCCACCAACAGATCATCGACCCGGTGCCCGCAAGGAACTGCGAAAACGCCGTGGTGCCGGGATCGGCGTTGATCTGGTCGGGCGGCAGTTCGCCCATGGTGTCCATCACGTCCTGAATGGCCTGCACCCAGGCCGGGTTGTTGACGCGCGGCTTCATCGTGTCGGGATCAAACAGCCATGCCGGATCGGACGGGTGTTTGGCATAGGCCGACGCGCGGTCTTCCAGGAAGTAGAACCCGAATCCGCCCCAACCTTTCAGCGGGTCGAGATAGCCATAGGCTTCGGTTCCGGTCAGCGGGTCCATCTGGCCCTTCAGCGCCTTGTTCAGCGCCTGCACCTGCTGCCATGTCGTCGGCGGCTCGGTCATGCCGGTCGCCGCGGTGATGGCCGGATCGGTGAAGTAATCCTTGCGATAGGCAAAGGTGTGGCAGTCGCCGTCAACGGTGATCCGGTAGGTTTTGCCATCCCACGTCCCGACCGGGGCCTTGAGGTAGCTGACGTAATCGTCCATCTCGATCAATTCCTTGACCCAGTCCGGCATCTCGTCCAGCAGGCCCTTGCCAGCGGTGTCGCCTTCGAACGGGGCACCCATTTCGATGATGTCGAAATCGACGGTGCCGGTCGCGATGGCCTGTTGCAGGCGCGGGTTATAGTCGGCCTGCGCAAGGTCGATCCAGTTGATCTTGGCGCCTGTATAGGTTTCCCACGATTTCAGGAAACCGCGGAACAGCAGGTTGTGCAGGTTCTGGTTGTTCAGGCCCATGAACGTCAGCTCGACGCCCGCAAATTCGCCCTCGGCCACGGTGGCCTTGGTGCCGCCAAGGCACATCTCGCCGACCTTTTGCCAATCGGCATCGGTCGGAGAGCCAGCACCCACGCCCGGAATCTTCAGGATTTCGGCGCGGACATTCCCCCCATGGGATTCGGCAAAGGCAGGCTTGAACGCGCCCATCGGGCCGGACATCGCCGTCATCGCACCAAGGGCGGTGGCCCCTTGCAACAGGCGGCGGCGGCTAAGCCTGCTGTGCACCATGGTTTCGTAAATCTCGACTTTCACAACGATTCCTCCCTGGATTCTGCCCGGTGCCCCGAAGTGCCCGAACGGTCTTGTTGTTGATCATGACGCAATATCGGATGCTGGCCGCATGACGGGCCAGACGCATCAAAGGGGCCTCCCAACCCCGTGCGGCAGCACTCCTCAGGCGTCAGCTTCGCAAGGGGAATGCGGGCTGTCAAGATTCTAACATGTTAGTATGATTAGTGCGTGGACAGGCCCGCAGCCCTCCGCTACCAATCTTGTCACAACTGAGGAGGTACGGGGCCAATGGCCGAGGTCACGATCCGCGATTTGAAAAAGACTTACGGGGGCTTGCAGGTTGTCCACGGCCTTGATCTGGACATTCCTGACGGCGAATTCGTCGTGCTGGTCGGCCCGTCCGGTTGCGGCAAGTCCACGCTTTTGCGGATGATCGCGGGGCTGGAAGAGGTGACCTCGGGCGCGATCCGCATCGGGCCGCGACTGGTCAACAACCTGCCGCCGTCGGAACGTGACATCGCCATGGTGTTCCAGAATTACGCCCTTTACCCGCACAAGACGGTGGGGGCCAACATGGGCTTTGCGCTGAAGATGCGGGGCATGTCCAAGGACGACATCCGCGCCAAGGTGGAACGCGCGGCCGAGGTGCTGGGCCTGACCCCCTATCTGGACCGCTTTCCCCGCGCGCTTTCGGGCGGCCAACGCCAGCGCGTCGCCATGGGCCGCGCCATCGTGCGCGACCCGCAGGTGTTCCTGTTTGACGAGCCGCTGTCAAACCTTGATGCCAAGCTGCGCGTCCAGATGCGCACCGAAATCCGCGAATTGCACCAACGGCTGAAAACCACGACCGTCTACGTGACGCATGACCAGATCGAGGCGATGACCATGGCCGACCGGATCGTGGTCATGCAGGGCGGGCGCATCGAACAGGTCGGCGCACCGCTGGACCTGTATGACAACCCCGCCAACACCTTTGTCGCGGCCTTCATCGGATCTCCGTCGATGAACATGATCGAGGGGCAGGTGGTGGCAGGGGCCGTGCAGGCGGGCGGGGCGACGTTGCCCCTGCCACCCGGTCGCACGCTGGACGAAGGGCGGCAGGTAATCTACGGCATCCGTCCCGAACATCTGTCGGTGGCAGGCGACGGCATCACCGGCACGGTGGCGGTGGTCGAACCCACAGGGTCCGAAACGCATGTGGTCATCCGTATCCAGGGGCGCGAACTGGTGGCCGTGTTCCGCGACCGCGTCGCGTTCCGTCCGGGCGACAGCATCACCCTGACCCCGGATGCCAGAACGGTGCACCTGTTCGACAAGGCCAGCGGCGCGCGCATCTGATCCGGCTTGACCCTGTCCGGGGCGCTTGGCAGGGTCACACAAAGACGGCGGCACAGGTCGCCGAAACAAGGGGGGATGACATGCTCAAAGGGATCGACCCACGGCTGAACGCCGAGGTGCTGGGTGCGCTGCGCGCCATGGGGCATGGCGACCTGCTGGTGATCGCGGACACCAACTTTCCCGCCGATTCCGTGGCGCGGGACAGCCAGCTTGGATACTTGCTGACGATGGAGAACCTGACGGCGGCGCAGGCGATGAACGCCATCCTCTCGGTGTTCCCGCTCGATACCTTTGTCGACGATTTCGCTGGCCGGATGGAGGTGGTGGGCGCGCCCCTGGAAATTCCACCCCTTCAGGCCGAGGTGCAGGCCGAGATTGACGCCGCCGAAGGCCGCCCCCGCCCGATGATCGGGATCGAGCGGTTCGATTTCTACGACCGGGCCCGCAAGGCCTATGCCGTCATCCAGACGGGTGAGCGGCGGTTCTACGGCTGTTTTCTACTGCGCAAGGGCGTGATCCCGCCGGAGGCATAGATGAGCATCGTCATCCTGGGCGTCTTTGTCGCCGACACCGCCTATCGCGCCGACCGTCAGCCCAAGATGGGCGAGACGATCCTTGGCACGTCCTTTGTGCTTGGACCGGGCGGCAAGGGGTCGAACCAATCTGTTGCCGCGGCGATGGCCGGGGGCGATGTGACCTTCATCACCCGTCTGGGGCGCGATGCCTTCGCCGACATCGCGCGCGCCACATGGGCCAAGGCGGGGGTGAAACCGTCTGTGACGGAAGACGCCGACAGCTACACCGGTGCCGCCTATATCTTTATCGAAAACAGCACCGGCAATAACGCGATCATCGTGGCCCCGGGGGCTGCGGGCCGCATTTCGGTGCAGGATATCGAAGACCGCGCCGCCCTGATCGGCGGGGCATCGGTGTTCATCACGCAACTGGAACAACCGATCCCGGCGGCCAAGCGCGCGCTGGAAATCGCGCGGGCAGGGGGCGCGAAGACCATTCTGAACCCGGCCCCCGCCGCCACTCTGGGCGATGACATCCTTGCCTTGTGCGATTACGTCACCCCGAACGAGACGGAAACGGAATCGCTGACCGGCCTGCAAGTGACCACGATTGCGCAAGCCGAGGTCGCCGCCGATGCGCTGCTGGCGCGCGGTGTCGGTGCCTGCATCATCACACTGGGTGACAAGGGCGCCTTGTACCGGGATCGCACCCGGTCGGTCCATGTTCCGGTGATCAGCGCAGGCCCGGTGGTCGAAACGACCGGCGCAGGCGATGCCTTCAACGGTGGTTTCGCCGTCGCTCTTGCCGAAGGGCGTGATGTGGTGGACGCAGTCCGCTTTGGCTGCGCCACCGCTGGCATCTCTGTCACCCGCCCAGGCACGGCACCGTCAATGCCCGCCAGGGCCGAGATTGACGCTCTTCTAGCCGGACTCTGACCCCGCCTGCTTCCTCTTTCCAAAAATATCCCACGGGGGTGTGGGGGTGTGAAACCCCCACCCGCCGATGAAGGCCGCACCGATGGGCATGCACACCACACCTTCCCCCGATTTTTCGCAGAAGAATCGACGGCCCCGGGATCAAACCCAAACCTGATCCACATCCGGCAGCGGGATCGCGTCCAGCAATTCGCGGGTATAGGCGGCCTGAGGTGCTGCAAAGACCTGCGCGGTGGGCGCGTTCTCCACGATCACCCCTTGTTGCAGCACCATGACGCGGGAACACAGGCGGCGGATCACGCTCAGATCATGGCTGATGAAGGCCAGCGTCAGACCAAGTTCCCGCACCAACCCTTCAAGCAGGTTCAAAACCTGCGCCTGGCTTGAAACATCCAGCCCCGACACGATCTCATCGGCCAGAATGAAATCCGGCTCCAGCGCAATGGCCCGCGCGATGCCGACCCTTTGACGCTGCCCGCCCGACAGTTCATGCGGATAGCGCAGGGCAAAGCCGCGCGGCAGGCCGACATGATCCAGTGCGCGCACTACACGCGCATCGACGCCGTCGAACCCGTGCAGCGTCAGCGGCCCCGAGATGATGGTGCCAACCCTGTGGCGCGGGTTCAGCGATGACATCGGGTCTTGAAAGATCATCTGAAACCGTCGCCGCAGGGGGCGCAGGTCACCCTCGGCCATATGGGTGATGTCGGTGCCGTCGAACTCGATCGTGCCCGCCGACGGCTCGATCAACCGCACCAGCGCCCGGCCCAGTGTCGACTTGCCAGACCCCGACCCGCCGACGATGCCCATCACCGCGCCCTTGGGGATGGTGAAGCTCAACCCTTTCAGAATCTCCAGCCGTGGGGCGGCCCCCAACAGCGGTTTGCGGGTCATGTCAGCCAGCGACAGCCGCAGATCGCGCACCCGATAAAGATCAGCCATGATTGCCATCCGCCGCTGCCACCTCGGCCTGCACCGCCGCGATCACATCATCGGGCACCGGCGTCAGGCTGCCCTCGGGGTCTGTGTATTTCGGTGTCGCGGCCAGCAAGGCGCGCGAATAGGGATGTGCGGGACCGGCAAAGAAGTCGCGCACGCCCGTGTCTTCGACCACCATCCCTGCATAAAGCACCGACAGGTTTTGACACACCTTTGACACCACGCCCAGATCGTGCGTCACGAACAGCAACGCCGTGCCGTGCCGGGCTTGCATGTCCCCGATCAGGCGCAGGATCTGTTTCTGCACCGTCACATCCAGCGCCGTTGTCGGCTCGTCCGCGACGATCAGCTTTGGCTCTGCCGCAAAGGCCGACGCAATCAGCACCCGCTGCCGCATTCCGCCCGACAATTCATGCGGATAGGATCGCAGCACCCGGTCGGGGTCTTCAATCTGCACCTCGGCCAGCAGGTCGCGTGCGCGGGCGTCGGCGCGGGTGCGCGCCCATCCCAGGATATCGACCAGCCGGTCGGTGATCTGCGGCCCGATCCGCCGCGACGGGTTCAGCGCGGTCAGCGGGTCCTGCGGGATCAGCGCGCAAAGCGCCCCCACCCGTTTGCGCCGCAGCATCGGCGGCAGGGTCAATAGATCCACCCCGTCCAGCACGATCTGGCCCGACACCACCTCGACCGACCGGGGCAGGATGCCCAGAATGGCCTTGCCAATCATCGACTTGCCCGCCCCGCTTTCGCCGACGAGACCGCGCACCTCGGCCGCCGCGACATCCAGATTGACGCGGCGCAACAGCCTGTCGCCGCCTTTCAGCCGCACCGATAGGTTGCGGACGGACAGAAAGCTCATCTTAGCACCGGATCAAAGCGGTCTTTCAACCCTTCGCCCAATTGCGAAAACGACAGCACCGTCAGGAACAGCGTGATCAGCGGAAACACCAGCACCCACCACGCCTGATGCACGCTTGTCCGCCCTTCGGCGATCATGCCGCCCCAGGTTGGGTCGTCGGTCGAGATCGACAGGTTCACGAAGGACAGGATCGCCTCGACGATGACGGCGATGCCCATCTCCAGCGTCAACAGCACCACGATGGTGGGCAGGACGTTGGGTAATATCTCGACCAGCATCGTGCCGAACCGCCGCCGTCCGGCGACACGGGCCGATGCGACATAGTCCATCGCCCCCTGCGCCATCGCCTCGGCCCGCACAACTCGGGCAAAGCGCGTCCAGTCGATCACCACGATGGCGATGATGATCGACATCAGCCCTGGCCCGATCACGGCAATCAGCAGTATCGAAAACAGCACCGGCGGAAAGGCCATCCAGATGTCGATGAAACGGGAAATGACGATATCCACCCACCCCCGGTAATAGCCCGCAACCAACCCCAGCGTGGCCCCCACAATCCCGGTTATGGTGCCCGCCACCAGCGCCACGATCAGCGCTACCCGTGCGCCGAACAGGATGCGGCTAAGAACATCCCGCCCCAGCGAATCCGTGCCCAGCCAGTATCCCGGCTCGGTCCCGTTTTCCCAGAAAGGGGGCAAACGGCCCAGAAACAGATCCTGCGCCAGAGGGTCTTTTGGCGCGATCCACGGCGCCAGCAGCGCCAGCGCGGTCAGCAACACCAGCCACCCCGCCGACAGCCACAACCGCGCGCCTGCGCGGTGTCGCACCGCCCCCCGCCCGTCACGCATGCCGCAACCGGGGATTCAGCGCGGCATAGAGCAGATCGACCACCAGATTGACGGCCGTAAAGATCACCGCGAACAGGATCACGATCCCCTGGATCAACGGCAGGTCACGGTTGATCACCGCGTCAATCGCCATGTTTCCAAGCCCTTCATAGGAAAAAAGCCGCTCGATGATGACCGTGCCGCCGATCAGAAAGGTGAACTGCACGCCGACCAAAGTCAGCGTCGGCAGGATCGCATTTGGCAGCGCCTCTCGCAGGATGACATGGTTTTCGCCATAGCCTTTGGTCCGGCTGAGCGTGACATAGTCCAGATGCATGGTTTCTTTCAGGCTTTGCTTCAGCAACTGCCCGATGATCGCCGCCAGCGGGATCGCCAAGGCAAGCGCTGGCATGAACATATGGCTGACGATATCGGCCCACAGATCGAACCGCAGGCGCAACACGCTTTCAAACAGGTAGAAGTTGGTGGTGAACGGCAATTCCAGCGATGGTGTCACCCGGCCCGAGATGTGAAAGACCGGCATCAGCACGCCAAAGAGCAGGATCAGCACCAGTCCCCACAGGAAATCGGGCACCGACAGCGCCATGCCGTTTGCAATGTCAATGCCGCCTTCGGTGCGCGTGCCACGCAACCGCGTGCCGGTCAGCGCGGCAAAGCCGCCAATCAGCACAGCCATCATCAGCGCCATCACCGACAGTTCCAGCGTGGCCGGCAACCGCCCCAGCACCAGCGCCAAAACCGGTTGGCGGGTGGTGATCGAGGTGCCGAAATCCCCCTGCAAGACGCCCCCGGCCCAGATCAGGAACTGCTGAAAGATGGATTTGTCCAACCCGTACAGCGCCGTCAGCCGCGCGACATCGTCTTCGGTCGCACCGGGCGGCAGCATCATCGCGATGGGGTTTCCGGGAACGACGCGGATCACGACAAAGACGATCACCGCTACGCCAAACAGCGTCACCGCCGTCGTCGCCAGCCGCATCAGAAAGGTCCGCAGTATCGCCATACGCCCGAATGTCCCAGAATTCAGTCCAGACAAGGGGGCTGACCCCTTCCCCTGTGTTCAAATATCCTGCGGGGGGTCCGGGGGGCGCAAAGCCCCCCGGCGCCTGCAAGAATCACGCCGTCAGGCGCGTTTCATCAGGTGCGGCAAAAGCGAGCCAGAGGCGTGCGGGGTCACAACCACGCCCGGCACATGCAGGATGGGTTGGACGTATTGCAGCAGCGGGATCACCAGCGCGTTGTCGGCGATGTACTTGTCCACCGCTTTCCAGCCGTCGATCCGCTTTGTCTCGTCCGCCTCGCCCCACAGCGGGCCGATCATGCCGATCAGATCCTCGCCATCCCAGACCGAATGGGGCGACGGTCCGAACATCGCAAAGCCGGTCGATGTGGTGGGATCAGCGACCGAATTCCCCCAGTTATAGAACGCGGCGGGGGCAAGCTGATCAGCCGCCCGCAACTCGTAGTGCTTTGCGATTTCATAGACTTCGATCTCGGCCTCTATCCCGACCTTGCGCCACAGACCGACGATGGCCTGGATCATCTCGTAATCCTTGGGCTTGAAGCCCTTGGTGGTCTGGATCTTGAATTTCACCGGGTTCTCGGCGCTGTAGCCGCTGGCCGCCAGCAGTTCAATCGCCTTTGCCTCGTCATACGGCACGGTGATGCTGGCGTCATAGGCGTCGTAGTCCGGGGTTTGCAGCGTGTCGATCTTGACCCCGTACCCCGACAGCAACCGGTCGATGATCAGTTGTTTGTCGATGGCATGGGCGGCGGCCATGCGCACGTTCGGATCAAGCATCACGTCGATGTCGTTCAAAAAGATCATGCCGATATCCGAAATCGGGGCCGCCGTTCCGGTCAAGGCACCGCCGGATTTCAGACGGTCGTATTCCTCGTAAGGCATTTCCAGCGTGACATGGGCGTTACCCGATTCCACCTCGGCCACACGCGACGCGGCGTCGGGCACGAACTTGATCGTCACCGTGTCAAAGTCGGGCTTGCCGCCCCAGTAATTCGCGTTCGCCTTCAGCCGGACAAAGGCGTTGCGTTCAAACTTTTCCACCATGTAGGGGCCGGTCCCGATGGGGGCCGCCTCAAACCCTTCGGCGCCGACCTTTTCGTAATAGGCCTTTGGCAGCACATAGCCGGTCAGGAAATACATCCACTTGAAGATGGTGGGATCGAACTGTTTCACATCGGCGGTGACGGTGTTGCCGTTGACGGCAAAGTTGCCCAGCGTGCCCCAGACAAAGTTGATCGGGTTCCCCGTCTCGGGGTTGGCGGCGCGTTCCAGCGACCAGGCGACATCTTCGGCTGTAAAGGGCGATCCGTCGTGCCATGTCACCCCTTCGCGCACGGTCATGGTCACCTTGGTCCGATCCTCGTTCCAACCCCATTCGGTCAGCAGGCCGGGGGCCGGGCTCAGGTCGGGCCGTTGCAGGATGAACTGATCAAAGACCGACTGATACAGCCCTTGAATCGTCGGGTTCACGGCACTTGGCCCCACCGTCGGGTCCCAGGATGGCAGGGTCACGTTATAGGCGATCACCAACTCGTCAATGGCTTGGGCGCGGGCGGGCAGGCCCGTCGCCCCCAGCGCCATGGTGGCAGCAGACAACTTTAACAGCGCGCGTCGGTTCAGGTTCATTTTGGTTTCTCCCGGTTGGATATATTATTGGTTTTGTTCAGTTTCCGCCAAGTCGGCGGGCAAGCAGGTAGCCCGGTCCCGCCCCGGTTCCGGCCCCCGGCCAAACGGCGGCACCGGTCAGATGCAGATTCTTGATCGGCGTCGATCCGTCCGCGTGGCCACGGGCGGGGCGGAAAAGAAAGTTCTGCGCCAGATGGTGCGACCCGCAGATCTGATCCCCGCCTACAAGGTTGGGGTTTTCGGCCGCAAGGTCCATCGGGGAAACGACTTTCTGACCAAGAATTTTGGCGCGCGTTCCCGGCGCGTGACGCTCCAGGATATCCAGCGCGCGGTCGGCCATGGGGGCCGCCGCCTGTTCCCAATCCGATCCCGTGATTTCCCCCTTTGCATCGCCCAGAATGGTGCCGGGAACCATGCGCACCTGCACCCACAGCGTGTGCATCCCTTCCGGCGCGCGACCCGGATCGACGGTGGTGGGTTGGCCCACGACAAGGATCGGCTCATCGGGCAGCAGGCCTGCCTGTGCCTGAGCATAGGTGCGCGCCATCTGATCCAGACTGGGGGCGATGTGGACATAGGCAAATGATTTCAGACCGTCGCCCGCCGTCCAATCGGGCAGACCCGACAGCGCGAGGTGGATCATCATCGTGCCCGGTGCGTGCGCGAACCGGGCCATCGCGCCGTCAAAGGCAGGCGTCGTGCCGCCTGTCAGGCGCGGCAGCGCCTTGGGGGCGACGCCTGCGATAACGGCCCGCCGGGCGGTGATCCTGCGGCCATCCGCCAGTTCAATGCCGGTTGCCTTGCCCCCCGCGTGAACGATCTTTGCGACCGCCGTGCCGCACCCCACCACACCGCCCCGCGCGCGGATTGCCGCTATCAGCGCGGTAATGATGGTGTCCGCGCCATTCCTGCCGATCACCATGCCGAAGGCGTGTCCGGCCATCCCCTCCAGATAGGGAAAGATCGCCCCGCCCGCCACATCGGGCGCAAAGTCCAGATGCATCCCCCAGGCCCCGAGCATGGCCTGAACCCGCGCGTCCTGAAATGTCTCGGTCAGCCATTGGCGGGGCGATGACAGCAGAAGCCGCGCCAGATCCAGTGTGCCGGACATTCCCTTGGCGCGCAGCGTTTTAAGCATGAAATATGTCAGCGCACGTATTTGCATCGGGCTGCCCAGCAGGCCGAACAGCTGCGGTGCCTGCGATCCAAAGGCGGCGACAAGATTATCCCATGTCGCTGCATCCGTCGCGGACAGGGCGGCGATACGCGCGCGGGTCTGCGCAAGGTCGGTCGAGACGCCCACCCAAGTGCCATCAGGAAAGACGCTGGCAAAGGGGTTGGCAACGGGCACGAATTCACAGCCGTGGCGGGTCAGTTCCCCGCCATACGCCTTGAAAAACGCCGATCCTGCGAAAAGCGACAGGTTCATCGCACCCCAGTCGTGGCGAAAACCGGGCAGGGTGTATTCGCCCGTCTTGACCGCACCGCCGGGGGTATCCGCCTGTTCGAACACGCCGACGCGCCAGCCTTTAGCCGCCAGATGCAGCGCCGCTGCCAGCGTATTGTGGCCTGCCCCGATCAGCACCGCATCAAATTCGCCGGACATCTGGCCCCCTGCCGTTGACGCAAGGATATTTGCAAATGCATTTAAATCTGTCTAGCATGATTCATCGAAATCAAAACCAACGCTCCGGCCAGCCGGACACAAAAGACCAACAGGGAGACGGAGATGAGTTCTGCATCGCTTCTGGAAAATTTAGGCTCGATGCTGCTTTCGGGCGGGGTCGAGGTGGTGGATTGCACCGGCACGCTGGGGCCGAACACGCCGCTTTTGAAATTGCCGCCCGATTTCGCCAAGGATACCCCCAAGATCGAGATCCACCGGATCAGCGAATACGATCAGGACGGCCCGTTCTGGGCGTGGAACTGGCTGAAGGTCGGCGAACATTCCGGCACGCATTTCGACGCGCCGCATCACTGGATCACCGGCAAGGACTATGCCGACGGCTACACCGACACGATCCCGATGCAGCGTTTGGTGGCCCCGGTCAACGTGCTGGATTTTTCGGCCGAATGCGGGGCAAACCCGGATTTTCTGCTGACCATCGACCACGTCAGGGCCTGGGAAGCCAAGCATGGAGAGATTGGCGCGGGCGAATGGGTCGTGCTGCGGTCCGATTGGGACAAGCGTTCCCATGATGAGGATTTGTTCCTGAACGCCGATGCGACCGGCCCACACACCCCGGGGCCGACTGCCGAAGTGATCGATTACCTTTTGTCCAAGGGCATCACCGGTTGGGGCAGCCAGTGCATCGGCACCGATGCGGGGCAGGCGGGGGGCATGACGCCACCGTTCCCGGCGCACAACCTGCTGCACAAGGCCAATCGCTATGGTCTGGCCAGCCTTGCCAATCTGGACAAGCTGCCCCCCAAAGGTGCAATCCTGATCGCGGCCCCGCTGAAGATCGAACGCGGTACAGGGTCGCCGATCCGGGCGCTGGCGCTGGTTCCAAAGGGCTGATCGATGCGCCCCGATCACGTCATCATCGGCACCGGCATCAACGCGCTTGTCGCGGGGGCGATGCTGGCGCTGAAGGGCGACCGTGTGTTGCTGCTGGAACGCGCAGGCGTGCCCGGCGGCTGCATGCGGACCGATGCGATCACCCTGCCGGGGTTTTCGCATGACGTGATGGCGGCAACGTTCGTTTTGTTCATGACGTCTCCTGCCTATGCCGCGCTCGGGCCGCATCTGGCGCGACATGGGTTCGAATTGTGCAACACCGCCCATCCCACGGCGGTGCTGCGGCCCGACGGATCGGCGCTGGTTCTGACCACCGACAGGGCGCGGAACGTGGCCGCCTTCAACGCATTGGCCCGCGGTGACGGGGATCGGCACGGGGCAGATGTCGGCGGGATCGAGGCGGATGCGCCCTTTCTGTTTTCGCTGTTGGGGGGGGCGCTCTGGTCATGGCCGACGCTGCGCCTGCTGATCGGGCAGGCGCGAAAGCGCGGGGTGCGCGGGCTGGCCGCGTGGTTCGGCACGGCCCTGACGCCTGCACGCGGCTGGCTTGAGGCGGGGTATCAAAGCCCGCTGGTGCAGGCCCTCTATGCGCCATGGGTGCTGCATTGTGGGCTGACACCCGAAAGCACCTATTCGGGGCAGATGGGCAAGGTCGTCGCCTTCGCGCTGGAGGCTGCGGGTGCGCCTGTCGTCAAGGGCGGCGCGGGCGCTGCGGTCGGGGCCTTTATCAAACTGATCGAGGAAAAAGGCGGCACCGTCCGCGTGAATGCGGATGTCGACAAGATCACGGTGCGGAATGGTCGTGTGACCGGGGTGGAACTGACAAACGGCGAACACGTCGCCTGCGTGTCGGTTCTGCCCTCTGTCGCGCCGGGGCAATTGATGAACCGACTGCTGCGCGACTGTGATCTGCCGCAGGAACGAACGGCGGCCACGGCATTCCGGCATGGCCGGGGGAATTTCCAACTGCACTATGCGCTGGATGCGGCACCGGACTGGCTGACGCCGGGGTTGGACGATGTGGCGTTGATCCATCTGGCGGAGGGGATCGACTCCGTCTCCAAATCCGCGAACGAGGCAGAGCGGGGGATGCTGCCCGTCACGCCCACGATCTGCGTTGGTCAACCGCACCGGTTGGACCCGTCGCGCTGTCCCGATGGCAAGGCGATCCTGTGGCTGCAAATCCCCGATGCGCCGCGTATGATCAAGGGCGACGCGGCGGGCATCATCCCTACCACCGGCACTTGGGACGACATCACGCGCGAGGCGTTCGCTGACCGGATCGAGGCGATCTTGGCCCGCCATATCAACAACTTCGCCACCATCAAACTGGCCCGCCGCGCCTATTCGCCCGCCGATCTTGAATCAATGAACATCAATCTGGTGGGGGGCGACCCCTACGGCGGGGCCTGTTCCATTGACCAATTCTTTATCTGGCGACCGTTTCCCCATTCGGACAAGGGTCCGCGCGGCCTGCACCACATCGGCGCATCAACCCACCCCGGCCCCGGTCTGGGCGGCGGATCGGGCTTTCTTGCGGCAAAGGCGCTGGGCGCATGAACGACCAGACCCCCCCGAACCCCGTGCCACGTCTGGGTGAGATTGGCCTGACCAATTATGCGCCCTATCTGATGAACCGGATCATGGGGCGCTACAACGCGTCCTTGCGTGAAGAGATGGCGGCGCTTGGCCTGACGACGGCAAAGATGCGGGCGCTGGCGGTGCTGTCGGTGATCGAAGGGCCGCTGATTCGCGAATTGGCGGTGTTTTCGGTGGTCGAACAATCCACCCTAAGCCGCGCCCTGGACCAGTTGGCCGCCGAGGCGCTGATCCGGCGCGAAACCGATCCGGGCGACAGCCGTGCCACGCGTGTCTTCATCACCGAAGCGGGGCGCACGGCGTTTGAAACGCTGTGGCCGCATATGGCCGAAAGCTATGCCCGCATGTTTCGCGGCATCCCAGACGACGAACAACGCGCCTTTGTCGGCACCTTGCAAAAGATGCTGGCCAACATCCGAAAGCACGAGATCTGACATGGCAGAACGGTCGTTCAAGGCGGAAATCGAAGACCTGCGGCTGGGGGAGGGCGACACCTTCACCGGCGAGGGGATCTTGGCCATCACCAAGGCGCTGCTGGAAAACGGTGTGGGCTATGTCGGCGGCTATCAGGGGGCGCCCATCTCGCATCTGATGGACGTGCTGGCCGATGCGCAGGACCTGCTGGCCGAACTGGGTGTCCGGTTCGAGGCGAATGCAAACGAGGCCGCCGCCGCCGCCATGCTGGCCGCATCGGTGCATTACCCGATCCGGGGGGCGGTGACGTTCAAGGGGTCGGTCGGGGTCAATGTCGCATCCGACGCGCTGGCCAACCTTGCCTCCAGCGGGGTGACGGGGGGTGCCCTGATCATCGTGGGCGAGGATTATGGCGAAGGCTCCAGCATCATGCAGGAACGCAGCCACGCCTTTGCGATGAAATCTCAGTTCTGGCTGCTGGACCCGCGCCCCAACCTGCCGTCGATCACCAAGGCCGTGGCCGACGGTTTCGCCCTGTCCGAGGCGTCGAATTCCCCGGTCATGCTGATGGTGCGCATCCGGTCGTGCCATGTGACGGGGTCATTCGCCACCAAGGCGAACCGCAAGCCCACGCTGTCGGTCAAGGATGCCTTGTCGAACCCCCGGTCCGATTTTGCCCGCGTCGTGTTGCCGCCGATGTCCTACCTGCACGAACAGGACAAGGTGAAAAACCGCTGGCCTGCGGCAGAGCGGTTCATTCTGGACCACGGGCTGAACGAACGCTTTGGCCCAGCCGATGCCCCAATCGGCATTGTGATGCAGGGCGGCATGTACAACGGCGTTATCCGCGCTTTGCAGCGGCTGGGGCTGGCGAATGCGTATGGTGCCAGTCAGGTGCCGCTCTATGTGCTGAACGTCACCTATCCGCTGGTGTCGTCCGAGTTTCTGGATTTCGCACGCGGCAAGGATCACCTGCTTGTGGTCGAGGAAGGCCAGCCCGAATTCATCGAACAGCAACTGTCGACCTATCTGTACCGCGCGGGATCGACCGTGAAACTGCACGGCAAGGGCGTGTTGCCGATGGCGGGCGAATATACCGGAGCGGTGATGCTGGACGGGGTGACCGCGTTCCTGCGCGCTGCCGCCCCCGGCCTGTTGGCCGCCACGGTGCGCGCGCCCAATGCCGACCGCCCGGCCATTCCCGACCTGACCAAAACCGTGCCGATCCGCCCACCGGGGTTCTGCACCGGCTGTCCCGAACGCCCCATCTTTGCAGCGATGAAGCTGGTGCAGCAGGAAACCGGCAAGTTGCAGATCAGCGCGGATATCGGTTGCCACCTGTTCGCATCCCTGCCGCCGTTCGAAATTGGCGGGGCCACCATGGGCTATGGCCTTGGTCCTGCCGCGAACGGCGCGTTTGACGGCGGTGGGGAACGTCGCCCCGTCAGCATCATCGGTGACGGCGGGTTCTGGCACAACGGGTTGTCGTCGTCTTTCACCAACATGGCGTTCAACAAATCCGACGGCGTCGCGGTGATCGTGGACAACTACTATTCCGCCGCCACCGGCGGGCAGGATGTGATGTCGTCGCGCGCCGACAACGCGACCAAGGCCACGAAAAACCCGATCTCCAAGGCGCTGAAGGGCATCGGCATCGACTGGGTGCGTGAGGTGAACCACACCTATGACGTCACCCGAATGCGCGACGTCCTGCGCGAGGCGCTGACGACCGATACCCCCGGCCCAAAGGTCATCATCGCCTCCAGCGAATGCATGCTGAACAAGCAGCGCCGGGAAAAGCCCCTGCGCGCGCAGGCGATCAAGGATGGCCGCCGGATAGAGGCCCCGCGGTTCGGCGTGGACGAAGACATCTGCACCGGCGATCACGCCTGTATCCGTCTGTCGGGGTGCCCGTCCCTGTCGCTGAAGAAACTGGACGATCCGTTGCGCGATGATCCGGTGGCGGCGATCGACCAATCCTGCGTCGGCTGCGGCAACTGTGGCGAGGTGGCGGATGCCGCCGTGCTGTGCCCCAGTTTCTATCGCGCCGATGTCGTCCACAATCCGGGGCCGTGGGAGGCGCGTCTTGCCACCCTGCGCGCCCGCATCATCGGCTGGTTGCAGGCCCGCCGCGCCGCCCGTCGTCTCGATTTCACAGGTGCCGCATGACGATACAGGACAGCTTTGCCCCCCGCCCCGACCCTGCTCTTGGCGGGATCATCAAGCTGGCGGTGATGGCCGTGGGCGGGCAGGGCGGTGGTGTGTTGACGGCGTGGATCGAGGATCTGGCCCGCGCCAATGGCTGGCACTGTCAGGCCACATCGGTGGCAGGCGTCGCACAGCGCACCGGGGCCACGGTCTATTACATCGAAATGGCCCCCCCGTCGGCTGCGGGAACCCCGGTGTTTTCGCTGATGCCTGCGGCGGGCGATGTCGACATCCTGATCGCCGCCGAAATGATGGAGGCGGGGCGCGCCATCATTCGTGGCTTTGTCACACCGGATCGCACGACCCTGATCGCCTCGTCCCACCGCGCCTTGGCCGTGTCGGAAAAGACCGTGCCGGGCGATGGCATCGCCTCCAGCGCCGAGGTGGTGGCGGCGGCCGAGGTGGCGGCGCGCCGTTTCATCGTGGCCGATTTCGATACGCTGGCCGTGACCAACGGTTCGGTGATTTCGGCATCCCTGTTCGGGGCGTTGGCGGGCTCGGGCGCGCTGCCCTTTGCCCGCGCGGCGTTCGAGGATGCCATCCGCAAGGGGGGCAAAGGGGTGACAGGATCGCTGCGCGCCTTTGCAGCGGCGGTGAATACCGCACAGGGTCCGGCGCCGGTTGTGGTGGCCCGGTCCAAGGTCATGCCCGACGTTCAGGGTCCCGCGCGAATGCGCCGCGACTGGGATGCGATGGCGGCCCGCGCAAACGCCTTTCCGCCGGCCGTGGCCGAACTGGCGCTGCCCGGACTGCGCAAGGTGGTGGGGTTTCAGGACCTTGCCTATGGCGCGGATTATCTGGCGCGGCTGGACGCCGTCTTGCGCCACGACGATCCGGCACAGGGCTACGCGTTGACCGCACAGGCCGCGAAATACATCGCCAATGCCATGGCCTATGACGATGTAATCCGCGTCGCCGATCTGAAAACCCGCGGCACCCGCTTTGCCCGCATCAAGGCCGAGATGGGGGTCAAGGACGCGCACCTTCTGCACCTGACCGAATTCATGCACCCAAGGGCCGAAGAAATCGCCGGGATGCTGCCTGCGCGCATCGGGAAAAGGGTGCAGGACGATCCGATATGGATGGCGCGGCTGGACCGGTGGTTCAACAAGGGGCGGCGTCTGCGCACCGACAGCCTGTCATCGTTCCTGACGCTCTATCTGTTGGGCGGTCTGCGCGGGTATCGCCGCCGCACCCTGCGCCACGCGCAGGAAATGGCGCATCTGGACCGCTGGCTTTCGGTCGCGCTGTCCTATCGCCCCGCCAGCTATGATCTGGCGGTCGAGGTGATCCGCTGCCGCCGTCTGGTCAAGGGCTATTCCGACACCCACGCACGCGGCCTGTCAAAGTTCGACCGGGTGCTGGACGCCATCGCCCTGATCGCCCACCGCGACGACGCCCCCCTCTGGTCCCGCCGCCTGCGCGACGCCGCCCTGCAAGACGAAGAGGGCAAGGCGCTGGACGGGGCCGTGGCGACGATCCGGAGTTTTGCGTGACAGGGCGCACACGCTGACCTGCCCTTCATCTGTTCTCTAAATATCCTGGGGGTCCGGGGGCAAGGCCCCCGGCGGCGTCAGGCGTCAAGCCGTTTGTAGGAGCCGTTCCAGTAGATCAGCGCGCCCTTGTCCGGTGTGGTGCGCACCGCTTGCACCCGACCGATCAGGATCGAATGGGTGCCGCGGTCGATCATCTCTTCGATGGTGCAGTCGAACGCGGCCGGGGCGTCGGCCAGCAGTTGTGCACCGGTGACGGCCCTGACCCAATCCGCCCCGTCATACCGCGCCGCCCCCTTGACGCCGCCAAAGCCGGAAAACCGCTCGGCCACTGCCTGATGGTCCGCCCCCAGCGATGACCATCCAAAGCAGCCGTATTCCTGCAACAGCGGCCAGCTTGACGAAGACCGGTTCACACAGGCCAGCAGCAGCGGCGGCTCAGCCGATAGGGATATGGCCGATGTGACGACAAGGCCCGATGCCGCCTCGCCCGTCCCCACGGTGATGACGCTGCAATTGCCGACAAAGGCACGCATGGCATCGCGGAATTCCTTGGGGGTGGGCGAGGCGGTTTCCATCTTCAGTCCTTCAGCGAATACCAGTCTTTTACCGAAATCCAGTCTTTACCGAATTCCGGCGGCGGCCAGCTTTGGCAGCACGGTATCGCGGAAATAGGGGAACTCTTCCACATAGTCCACGAAGGAAAGGGTGGTCCCGGCAAAGCCTGCGGCGTGCAGCTTCAGGATGCCTTCAGCCACCTGATCGGGGGTGCCGACAAGGGGATAGCCGCCGTGGCCCATGGCGAACAGGTGCTTGATCTGCGCCAGCAGGTCGTGCGGAAAGCTGTGGGCATGGGCGAATTGCAGGCGCACCAGATTATCGACCGCATCCGTATCGGTGTTGTCGATGGCGGTGTGTTTCAGGAACGCCTGCGCCTCGGCCTCGGTCGGGCGGCAGATGACATGGGCAAAGGTCAGCACATTGATCTTGCGCCCCTTGGCCGTTGCCTGCGCCTTCAGATCCGCAATCTCGCCTCGTGACCGGTCAAGGTCGATGGCCGGGGTGAACAGGAAATCGGCGTTGTCGGTGGCGAATTCGCGGCCCTGCGGGCTGCCTGCGGCGTTGATGATCGGCACCGATCCGCGCAAGGGCGATGGGTCGCCCTTGATGGCCTTGGCCTTGAAATACGTGCCATTCCAATCGAAATGCTCTTTCGATGTCCACAGCTTGCGCACCAGATCGAACCATTCCTGCGCATAGGCGTAGCGGGTTTCGTGATCGTCCGGCAGCGACAGGCCCAAGGCTTCGTATTCCGGCTTGTTCCAGCCCGCCACGATGTTCAGCCCCGCACGGCCATGGCCGATCTGGTCGATGGTGGCGATCTGCTTGGCAACCACGGCGGGATGGTTCGCCGCTGTGTGGATGGTGGCAAAGACAGCGATGTTCTTGGTCGATGCCAGCAAGCCCGCGGCCCATGTCATCGTCTCCAGCACGCCGCCGTGAAAATCCGTCTCGCCGCCGTAACCGATCCAGCGGGCGATGGGCAGCATGAAGTCGATGCCCGCGTCGTCCAGCATCCGGCCCAGCTTCAGGTTGTTGTCCCAGCTGTTGTCCCAGCGTTCGGCGATCTTGGTCGGCGTCATGCCGGACGAGCAGTTGGACGAGAAAGTGCCCAGGCGAAAGTGATCGCCCGACAGCATCGGGTTGGTGGTCATGTTGTATTCCCTGTTCGGCGTTTAGTTATATTTTATGTTTGAAAGTCTATCGTAAAATCGCATTGCGTCAATTGCATTTGCCAAGCAATGCTGGGGAAACCAAAGGGCGGTGCGCATGGCCAGGAAAACTGTTCAAACTCAAAACGATGGAACCGGGGCGCGGATGGATTACCGCTGGCATCTGGCGCAAAGCCCGGTCGAGGTGCAGACGACCGAGCTTGAATTCGCCCTGATGCGCGCGTTCGAGGGATTCGGTCGCTGGCAGTCGGAATGTCTGGCCTCGGTGGCCGATGTGGCGGCGACGGGGCCGGAAAACGCCATCCTTCACATCATCCGCATGAACGAACGCCCCAAATCGATCAAGGATCTGGCACGGCTGACGAACCGCGACGATGTCCCGAATATCCAGTATTCGCTGCGCAAGCTGATCGGGGCCGGGCTGGTGGTGCGCCAAGGGGCGGGGCGGTCAGGTGTCACTTACGAGGTGACGGAGGCGGGTCGCCGTGTGACAGACGATTATGGCGCGCTGCGGCGGCGTCTGCTGATCGAGGCGATTGCCAACCTGCCCGGCTTTGGCGTCCGCCTGGACGAGGCGGCGCGCACTTTGGGCGTGCTGTCCGGCATCTACGAAGAGGTGGCGCGGGTGGCGGCAACGCACCGGCGGGGGTGATGGTGAAGGACCTCGCCCCCCGATCGGCGCGCGCGCCAAGGATATTTGCACCAAGATGAAAGCGGGGCGCGGGTCAGACGGACAGCAATTCCAGCGCCACGCCCTGACCTACGCCAACGCACAGCGTGGCAAGTGCGGCCTTGCCGCCCCCTTCTGACAGGCGGCGCGCGGCGGTGGCGGCGATGCGCGCGCCCGACATGCCCAAAGGGTGGCCCATGCTGATGCCGCCGCCATAGGCGTTCACGCGCGCGTCGTCATCGGCCAAACCCCAGGCGCGGGTGCAGGCAAGCACCTGGGCGGCAAACGCTTCGTTCAATTCGATCACGTCATAATCCGGGACCATCCGCCCCGTGCGGGCTGTCAGGCGGTGCAGGGCGGCGACCGGGCCGATCCCCATCACGCCCGGCGCGACGCCTGCGGCGGCGGCAGCACCCACGCGGGCCAGCGGTGTCAGGCTGAAGCGTTTCACCCCAACGGCAGAAGCAAGGATCATCCCCGCAGCGCCATCGTTGATGCCGGCGGCATTGCCCGCCGTGACCGTGCCATCGGCGCGAAACGGGGCCTTCAGCGCGGCCAATGCGTCCAGCGTTGTGGCACGGGGGTGTTCGTCGGCGGTAACGGTGGTGTCGCCTTTGCGGCCCCTGACGGTGACGGGTAAAATGTCAGAGGCGTGCCACGCGGCGTCATACCGGGTCTGCGACCGCAGGGCGAAGGCGTCTTGATCAGCGCGCGCGATGCCATGCTCTGCCGCAACATTTTCCGCCGTTTCGGGCATCGATTCAATGCCATAGGTGGCGGCGATCCGGTCGTTGACAAAGCGCCAGCCGATGGTGGTGTCGTGCATGTCGACCTTGCGGGAAAAGGCGCTGTCGCCCTTGGCCAGCACAAACGGCGCGCGGGTCATGCTTTCGACGCCGCCTGCGATGATGATATCGGCCCCGTCCCGGATGGCGCGCGCGCCTGCGATCACGGCGTCCAGCCCGCTGGCGCACAGCCGATTCACCGTCAGCGCGGGCACGTCCGGCCCAAGCCGCGACAGCAGAACCGCCATGCGGGCGACGTTGCGGTTGTCTTCGCCCGCCTGATTGGCGCAGCCAAAGATCACCTCGTCCACCACGAGTTCAGGGTGCAGGTCCAACAGACCGTCGATCACATGCGCCGCCATGTCGTCGGGCCGCACCATGGCCAGCGCGCCGCCGTGGCGGCCAATCGGGGTGCGGCGGGCGGTGCACAGGAAAGCGTCGGTCATGCGGTGTCCAATCCCGGTGCGGGCAGGTAGCGGCTTTTCAGATGTGACGGGGCCGCGCTTTCAAGTGCCGCAAGCGTGGACAGGATGCGCGCCGTGCCGTGCGCGGCCAATGCGGCAAACGGGCCACGGGGGAAATTCAGGCCCAGCGTCATCGCGGTGTCGATGTCGGCCTTTGGCACCCCGTCGGCATGCAGAAAGGCGGCCTCGTTGATCAGGGCAGCCTCGATCCGCAGGGCGATGGCGGCGGCATCGGCAGGGGGCGGGGCAGGGATGGTGATGAAGCCGCGCCCCGCCTTGCGGCCAAGGGCACCGCTGGCCACCTGCGCGCGCAGCGCATCGAACACATGATAGCGCGGGTGACCGCCCATCGCGGCGTGCAGCCCCTCGGTGGCGGCAAGGTTGATGTCCGCGCCGATAAGGTCAATCAGCGCAAAGGGGCCGATCGGATAGCCTGCCGCCACCATGGCCGCGTCAATATCGGGGGCGGTGCGGCCGTCTTCCAGCAGGGCCAGCGCCTCGCCGTAATAGGGACGAGCGCAGCGGTTGACGATGAAGCCAGGGCGGTCGGGGCATTGGATCACGGTCTTTCCGGCGGCTTCGGTGACGCTTCGGGCAAGGGTCAGGGCGTCGGGATCGGTGCCGGGATGCGCCACCAGTTCCACCAACCGCATCACCGGGGCAGGGTTGAAGAAATGCAGGCCCAATAGGCGGCCCGGATGCGCCAGACCATTGGCAATCGCCGCGACCGACAGGCTGGAGGTGTTGGTGGCAAGCACAGCACCCGGCGACACGACCCGCTCCACCCCCGCAAACAGCGCCTGTTTTGCGGCCAGCTTTTCAACAATCGCCTCGATCACCAAATCGCAGGGGGCCAATTCATCGACGCTTGCCACCACGTTCAGGCGCGACAGGGTGGCGTCGCGGTCCTGTTCGGCCAATTTGCCCGCCTCGACCCGTTTGGTCAGTGTGGCGGACAGCCGGTCATGCGCGCTGTCACAGGTGGGGGCGTGGGCGTCGGTGGCCAGCACCGTGAACCCCGCCTGCGCATAGACCTGTGCGATGCCAAGTCCCATGGTGCCAAGCCCGACGATGCCGATGGTCTGGGCCATGGTCATTCGCCTCGATAGTCGGGCGGGCGGCGCGTGCGAAAGGCGCGGATGCCTTCGGCCTTGTCGGCGGTATCGAGCAAGGATTCAAAGGCGGCGCGTTCCAGCGCAAAGGCAAGCGCGGATTCGTCCGCCGCAACAATTGCCCGTTTGGCCGCCTGCAGGGCAAGCGGGGCGCGGCGGGCAAGGTGTGCGGTCAGCGCTTCGGCGTCGGGCAGGGCGCTGTCATCGGCCAGCCACCCCGCGATGCCCCAGTCATGGGCGGTGGCGGCGTCGATGATCTCGCCCGTCAGGATCATTCGGCTGGCCCGCGCACGGCCTGCAAGGGCGGTCAGCCGCTGCGTGCCGCCGGCACCTGGGATCAGACCAAGGTTGGTTTCCGGCAGGCCAAGGCGGGCGGTGGCCCCAAGAACCATGCAGTCGGCCATCATCGCCAGTTCGAACCCGCCACCAAGGCAAAAGCCATCGACGGCGGCGACCAGCGGTTTGGGAAAGGCGCGGATTGCGGCCCAATACCCCTTGCGCGGGTCGGCGGCCCCTTCGGCGCTGGTCTTCGATTCCAGTTCGGTGATGTCCGCCCCGGCGGCAAAGTGGCCGTTCGCACCGTGGATCAGCACGGCACGGCAGGCGGGATCGGCGGCAAGGCCGGTCAAGACTTGCGCCACCTGTGCCAATAGGGCGGTGTTCAGCGCATTTCGCGCCTCGGGGCGGTGCAGGGTCAGGCGCACCCAACCGGGGTTTTGTTCGATCAAAAGGTCCATGACAGGATCATGCCCACTGGCAGGAAAATTTCAAGGCAGAAATTTCAAGCTTGAAATTGTTTTGGCCGGATGGCAGCCTATGTCAACAACTGCGCCCTTTGCGCGTTGAAAAGGAACGGGCATGAAAGTCCTCTGTCTTGGTGGCGGGCCTGCGGGTCTGTACTTTGCGATCTCGATGAAGTTGCGCGATCCGTCGCATCAGGTGACGGTGCTGGAACGCAACCGTGCCAACGACACCTTTGGCTGGGGGGTCGTGCTGTCGGATGATGCGCTGGCGCGGATGGAAAAGAACGATCCGCAAAGCACCGCTGCCATCCGGGACCATTTCGCTTATTGGGACGACATCGCCGTCGTGCATAACGGCATCCGCAACGTATCGGGCGGGCACGGGTTCGCAGGCATCGGGCGCAAGCAGATGTTGATCTTGCTACAGGCGCGGGCGCGAGAGCTGGGCGTCGATCTGCAGTTCGAGACTGAATTCAAATCAGCCGAGGAATATCGCGCCGATTACGATCTGGTGGTGGCGTCGGACGGCATCAATTCGGCGGTGCGGCGCGAATATCAGGATGTCTTCCAGCCCGACATCGACATGCGCCTGTGCAAATTCATCTGGCTGGGCACGCATGCCAAGTTCGACGACGCCTTTACCTTCATCTTCGAGAAGACCGAACACGGTTGGGTCTGGGCCCATGCCTATCAATTCGACGACAATACCGCGACATTCATCGTCGAAATGACGCAGGAGACGTGGGATCGCTGGGGCTTTGCCGGGTTTTCCAAGGAGGAAACGGTCGAAGCATGCCAGCGCATCTTTGCCGCCCATTTGGGCGGGCATGACCTGATGTCGAACGCGCACCATCTGCGCGGGTCGGCAGTGTGGATGAATTTCCCGCGGGTGATCTGCAACAAATGGTATCATGAAAACGTCGTGCTGATGGGCGATGCCGCGGCCACGGGGCACTTTTCCATCGGGTCGGGGTCGCGGCTGGCCTTTGACAGCGCGATTGCGCTGGCGGAATACCTGCATAGCGAACCCACGCTGGAAGCCGCCTTTGAACGCTATCAGGACGAACGCCGGGTCGAGGTGCTGCGCCTGCAATCGGCGGCGCGCAACAGTCTGGAATGGTTTGAACAGGTCGAACGTTATCTGGACATGCCGCCCAAGCAGTTCGCCTATTCGCTGCTGACGCGCAGCCAGCGGATCGGCCACGAAAACCTGCGTCTGCGCGATCCGGCATGGCTGCGCGCGGCCGAAGACTGGTTTGCCGAAAACGCCGGCGAGCAAAAGGGGCGGATGCCGATGTTTGCACCCTTCCGCCTGCGCGACATGTCGCTGGTCAACCGGATCGTCGTGTCGCCCATGGCGCAATACCGCGCGGTGGATGGCTGCCCGACCGACTGGCACTTTGTCCATTACGCCGAACGCGCCAAGGGTGGGGCGGGGCTGGTCTACACGGAAATGGCCTGCACATCCGCCCAAGGCCGCATCTCGCCCGGTTGCCCCGGTCTGTATGCACCGGAACACGAGGCCGCCTGGACGCGGCTGGTCGACTTCGTCCATGCCGAGACGCAGGCCAAGATCTGTTGCCAGATCGGCCATGCCGGGCGCAAGGCATCAACGCAACTGGGGTGGGAAAACGGCGATGCACCCTTGGCCACCGGCAACTGGCCGATCATTGCGCCGTCTGCCCTGCCGTGGACAGCGGAAAATCAGATGCCAAAAGCGATGGACCGCGCCGACATGGACGCGGTTCTGGCCGAATTCGTGCAGGCCACCGACATGGCGCGGCGTGCCGGATTTGACATGATCGAACTTCATGCCGCCCACGGCTATCTGATTTCCAGCTTTATCTCACCAAAATCGAACATTCGGACGGACGAGTATGGCGGGTCACTGGAAAACCGGATGCGCTATCCGTTAAGGGTGTTTGCCGCCATGCGCGCGGCATGGGGCGAGGAAAAGCCGATGTCGGTGCGGATTTCCGCGACCGATTGGGTGGGGTCGGATGGCGTCACGCCGTCCGATGCGGTGCAGATCGCCAAGATGTTCGCCGACGCCGGGGCGGATATCATCGACGTGTCGGCAGGCCAGACCACACCCGATGCGCAGCCGATCTATGGCCGCATGTTCCAGACCCCGTTCAGCGACCGCATCCGCAACGAGGCGAACCTTGCCACCATGGCGGTCGGCAACATCACCGAACCCGATCAGGTGAATTCAATCCTGCTCGCGGGGCGGGCCGATCTGGTGTGCCTTGCGCGGCCCCACCTTTTCGACCCCTACTGGACGCTGCATGCTGCAATGGCCGTGGGCGACGCGGGCACCGATTGGCCGCTACCCTATCTGCGCGGCCGGGATCAGGCGCAGCGCCTGCGCGAACGCGCGGCCGAGGTGATCCGGGCATGACAATGGCGGGGCGGCGCGTTCTGGTCACAGGGGGCGGGTCCGGTATCGGGCGGGCCGTGGCGCGCGCCTTTGCCGAGGCGGGCGACCAAGTGACCATCACCGGACGCCGGATGGACCCGCTGATCGAAACCGATGGCGCGCGAGGGATGATCTGCCGACTGGCCGATGTCACGGACGAGGCGCAGGTGGATGCGCTGTTTGACGCGCCCTTTGACGTGGTGGTGGCAAACGCGGGCGAAGGCACGGCGGCACGGCTGGGCAACACCACGCTTGCGATGTGGAACCAGACGCTGGCGGTGACACTGACCGGGGTGTTCCTGACGTTTCGCGCGGCCTTGCCGGGCATGGGGGCAGGCGGGCGTCTGATTGCCATCGGATCGACGGCCAGCCTGAAGGGCGGTGCCAATGTCGCGGCCTACACCGCTGCAAAGCACGGAGTTCTGGGCCTTGTGCGGTCGGTCGCGCTGGAAGTGGCGAAAAAGGGCATCACCTGCAACGCGGTCTGCCCCGGCTTTGTCGATACCCCGTTGGCCGGTCGCGCGGCCGATGGCCTTGTGGCGCGACTGGGCATCGACCATGCCGCCGCCGAAGCGATGCTATACGCCGACAACCCGGTGGCCCGATTGATCACACCGCAAGAGGTGGCCGAGGCGGTGCTGTTCCTTGCGTCAAGCGGCGCTGCGATGGTCAATGGACACGCTCTGTCTGTTTCGGGGGGCGAGGTATGACCGGATCACCTGACCCCCTTTCCAAACGCCGGTTGAAGATGTGGATCCGCCTGCTGGGCGTGACGCGCCTGTCGGAATCGCACCTGCGCGAATTTCTGCGCCAGCGCCATGACACGACCTTGCCCCGGTTTGACGTGCTGGCCGCGCTGTACCGGCGGCGGGACGGCGTGACGATGTCCGAGTTGTCGCGCCTGTTGCTGGTATCGAACGGGAATGCCACCACGGTGGTGGACCGGCTGGAAAAAGACGGGCTGGTGCGCCGTACCCGGTCGGAAACCGACCGCCGTACGGTGTTCGTCGCGCTGACGCCGCAGGGGTTGGCGCAGTTCGAAGGTCTGGCCGCCGACCACGAGGCCGAGGTCAGCCGTCTGTTCGCCGGGCTGTCCGAGGCCGATCTGGACAACCTGACCGAGATTCTGAAACGCATGGGAAGCGGGAAATGACCGAACTTGCAGGGCTGACGCCGCAGCATTTTCTGTGGAACGTGACAGGGCGCATCGCCACGATCCGCCTGAACCGACCCGACCGGAAAAATCCGCTGACCTTTGAAAGCTATGCCGAACTGCGCGACACATTCCGCGCGCTGGCCCATGCCACGGATGTGGATGTGGTGATCTTTGCCTCAAACGGCGGCAACTTCTGTTCCGGGGGCGACGTGCATGACATCATCGGCCCGCTGATCGGCCTGCCGATGAAAGACCTGCTCGCCTTTACCCGGATGACCGGCGATCTGGTCAAGGCGATGCTGGCCTGTGGCAAACCGATCATCGCCGCTGTCGATGGCATCTGCGTCGGGGCGGGGGCGATCCTTGCGATGGCGTCCGACCTGCGGCTGGCGACGCGGGAGGCGAAATGCGCGTTCCTGTTCACCCGCGTGGGGCTTGCAGGCTGCGACATGGGGGCCTGCGCGATGCTGCCCCGCATCATCGGGCAGGGCCGCGCGGCGGAACTGTTGTACACCGGGCGCACCATGTCGGCGGATGAGGGCGAACGCTGGGGGTTCTGGAACAGCCTGCAGGATGCAGGCGATCTGGACCGCGCCGCCCGCGCGCTGGCGGAACGGCTGGCATCCGGGCCGACCTTTGCGCATGGCGTGACCAAGACCCAATTGAACCAGGAATGGAACATGGGGCTGGATCAGGCGATCGAGGCCGAGGCGCAGGCGCAGGCGATCTGCATGCAGACCCGCGACTTTGAACGCGCCTATCGCGCCTTTGTCGCCAAGGAAAAACCCGTCTTTGCCGGTGACTGAACCCCGGGGGCTGTCTGCCCCCGGACCCCCGAGGATTTTTGGGAACAGATGAAACATGGTGGACCGCAGTTTTCTGGATTGGCCGTTTTTTGAGGACCGCCACCGCGATCTTGCGGCCGCGCTGGAGGACTGGTGTGCCGCCCATCTGCCGGTCGATCACGGCGATGTCGATGCGGCCTGCCGGGGTTTGGTGGCCGCACTGGGGCAGGGCGGCTGGTTGCGCCATTCGGGAGCCGCAGCGGGCGAGGTGCTGGACGTCCGCACGCTGTGCCTGATCCGTGAAACGCTGGCCCGGCATGACGGTTTGGCCGATTTCGCCTTTGCGATGCAGGGGTTGGGAATGGGCGCGGTCAGCCTGTTTGGCAGCGATGCACAGCGTGACTGGTTGGTGCGCACGCGGGCGGGGACGGCGATTTCCGCCTTTGCCCTGACCGAGCCGGGGTCCGGTTCCGATGTGGCGGCGACCGCGACGACCGCGACGCGGGTGCAGGGCGGCTTCGTGCTGAACGGCGAAAAGACTTATATCTCCAACGGTGGAATTGCCGATGTCTATGTGATCTTCGCCCGCACGGGCGAGGCACCCGGCGCACGGGGGCTGTCCGCGTTCCTGATGCCCGCCGATGTGGCGGGGCTGTCGGTGGTGGGCCGTATCGACGTGATGGCCCCCCATCCCCTTGCCCATCTGGCGTTGACCGACGTGCATCTGCCCGATGCGGCGTTGATCGGACAGCCCGGCGACGGGTTCAAACTGGCGATGTCGGTGCTGGATGTGTTCCGCGCGACCGTGGGGGCGGCGGCGCTGGGCTTTGCCCGCCGCGCGCTGGACGAGGCGTTGGCGCGCGTCAAAGCGCGGCGCATCGGCGGGGCGCCTTTGGCCGATTTGCAGATGGTGCAGGGGCATCTGGCCGACATGGCCTTGCAGGTCGATGCGGCGGCCTTGCTTGTCTATCGCGCCGCCTGGGCCAAGGATCAGGGTGCCCCCCGCATCACGCGCGAGGCGGCGATGGCCAAACTGTATGCGACCGAGGCGGCGCAGCGCGTGATCGACACCGCGGTGCAATTGCACGGCGGCGACGGTGTGCGGCAAGGCTTCGCCGTGGAAAGCCTGTACCGCGAAATCCGCGCCTTGCGGATCTACGAAGGGGCCAGCGACGTGCAGCGCATCATCATCGCCCGGTCGGTGCTGGGATGATCTACACCCGCACCATTCCGGTCGAATTCAACCACTGCGACCCAGCGGGGATCGTCTTTTATCCGCGCTATTTCGAGATGACGAATTCGGTGGTCGAGAATTTCTTTGCCGACGTGGGCGCATACCCCTACGCCCGCATGATGCAGGACGGGGCAGGTGTGCCCACCGCGCGGCTGGAATGTGATTTCAAACGGCCCTCGCGTCTGGGCGACCGTGTCGACTGGGCGTTGGAGATTACCCGTCTGGGCGGGTCGTCGGTCGGATTCCGTCTGACCGCGCGCTGCAATGAAGAACTTCGTCTGACCGCCGATCTGACGCTGGTCTGGGTCACGGGGACGGGGCGGCCCACGCCCTGGCCCGAGGACGTCCGCACCCGTTTCACCGCCTTCATGGAGGCCGCATGACATCCCCACATGAATTTCTTCACCCCAAAGGGTGGAAAGCGGCGATCGGCTATTCCAACGGCGTCGCGGCACGGGGCCGGATGGTGGTCACCAGCGGCATGGTCGGCTGGAACGGCCAGCAAGAGTTCACATCCGACGATTTTGCCGAACAGACGGCGCAGGCCCTGCGCGGCATCGTCGAGGTGCTGGCCTGCGCCGGCGCGCGCCCCGAACATCTGGTGCGCCTGACATGGTATGTCACCGACAAGGCGCTGTATCTGGCCAGCCTGAAGGACATCGGGCGGGCGTATCAAGAGATCATCGGCCGGCACTATCCGGCGATGGCCCTGGTGCAGGTGGTGGCGCTGGTCGAAGACCGCGCGCTGGTCGAGATCGAGGCAACCGCAGTCGTGCCGGAGGAATGACCATGCTGGGACCAACGGGACACACCGACACCTTCACCCGCGACAACCTGCCCGAAGACGCTGACTGGCCCGATATCCGTCTGGCCGGGTTCGATTACCCCGACTGGCTGAACGCAGGGGTTGAACTGACCGACCGCATGGTGGAAAGGGGCTTTGGCGACAACGTGGCGCTGATCGGCAACGGGCGGCAGCGGACCTATAAGGAACTGACCGACTGGTCGAACCGCATCGCCCATGCCTTGGTCGAAGATTACGGCGTAAAGCCCGGAAATCGCGTGCTGATCCGGTCTGCCAACAACCCGGCGATGGTGGCTTGCTGGCTGGCCGCGACCAAGGCGGGGGCGGTGGTCGTTAACACCATGCCGATGCTGCGCGCGGGAGAGTTGACCAAGATCGTCGACAAGGCCGAAATCACGGTCGCCTTGTGTGACACCCGCCTGATGGAAGAGTTGGTGACATGCGGAAAGACGTCCCGCCATTTGAAAACCATCGTCGGCTTTGACGGCACCGCCAATCACGATGCCGAACTGGACCGGGTGGCGCTGGGCAAATCGGTCAGGTTCACCGCCCCCCCGGTGGGTCGGGATGATGTGGCGCTGCTGGGGTTCACCTCTGGCACGACCGGGGAACCGAAGGCCACCATGCATTTTCACCGCGACCTGTTGATCATCGCGGATGGCTATGCGGCCGAGGTGTTGAAGGTCACGCCGGACGATGTGTTCGTCGGATCGCCGCCTTTGGCGTTCACCTTCGGTCTGGGCGGGCTGGCGGTGTTCCCTTTGCGCTTTGGCGCGGCAGCGGCGTTGCTGGAACAGGCGACACCAGCGAATATGATCGACATCATCCAGACCTATCGCGCCACCGTTTGCTTTACCGCGCCCACTGCCTATCGTGTCATGCTGAAGGCGATGGCCGAAGGGGCGGACCTGTCATCCTTGCGCGCGGCGGTCAGCGCAGGGGAAACCCTGCCCGCGCCGGTCTATCAGGACTGGATCGACCGCACCGGCAAGCCGATGTTGGACGGGATCGGCGCGACCGAGATGCTGCACATCTTTCTGACCAACCGCTTTGACGATCACCACCCGGGTTGCACAGGCCGTCCCGTCACCGGATACGAGGCGCGGATCGTCGATGATGCGATGCACGACCTGCCGCGCGGCGAGGTGGGCCGCCTTGCGGTTCGCGGCCCGACTGGCTGCCGTTATCTGGCCGATGATCGGCAAAGGGCCTATGTCCGCGATGGCTGGAACCTGACGGGCGACAGCTTCTGGCAGGACGAGGCGGGCCGTTTCCACTTTGCTGCGCGGTCCGACGACATGATCATCAGCGCCGGCTACAACATTGCCGGACCCGAGGTGGAGGCCGCGCTGTTGTCGCATCCGGCGGTGCTGGAATGTGCGGTGATCGGGGCAGCGGACGCCGAACGCGGTCAGGTGGTCGAGGCGCATGTCGTGCTGACAGCGGGCCAGACCGGTGATGCGCTGATGGTCAAGCTGTTGCAAGATCATGTGAAATCGGTGATCGCACCCTACAAGTATCCCCGCCGCGTCGTCTTTGTCGCCGCCCTGCCAAAGACGCAGACCGGCAAGATTCAGCGGTTCCGGTTGCGGGAATAGGACAGGCGCGGACAGATCAGGGCGCGCACAGATCACGGCGCGAACACGTCAGGGCGCCCCCGCCACCGGGCGCAACAATCCTGCAGGCAGCACCGGGCCGGGACCACCGATGTGAAAACCGCCCCCACTGCCCATGCCGTCGAAAACGCTGCCGATCTGATCCATCCAGCGCGATGTCGTGCGCGTCACCGTGTCGGGCAGCGGCACCAGCCACAGGGCGGCAATCGCGGCGGCGATAATGGCTGCTGTGATCAGGAATTGGCCCGATGGCATGGCACGGTCCCGACTGTTGGCCCCGGTGGCTGCGTGATCATTCGACCTCCAGCATAGGCCGCAGCGGGCCCGTCCGTCACGCGACATTACGCGCCCTTTGGGCGATGTGGACATTCCGGCCCCCGACGCTAGTCTGCCGCGCATGGGCATCGAAATGATCATATTCGACTGCGACGGGGTGCTGATCGATTCCGAGGTCATCAGCGCGCGGATGCTGATTGCGGAATTGAAGGGCTATGGCGTGGAAATGGACATGGCCTTTGTCAGCCGCCATTTTCTGGGGCGCAGCTATCCGGCGGTGTTGAAAGAGGTGCGCGACCGCTGGGGCGTTGCCTTGCCCGACCGGTTCGAGGCGGATTACCGCGCCCGGTTGCTTGCGGCCTTTGCGCGCGACCTGCGGGTGATGCCCGGGGTCGAACAGACGATCAGATCGCTGCGTCTGCCCTATTGTCTGGCGACATCGTCCAGCCCGCTTCGGTTGCAACAATCATTGGACATCACCGGTCTGGCCGCGCTGTTCGAGGGGCGGTCCTTTACCGCGTCCGAAGTGGCGCGGGGCAAGCCTGCCCCGGACCTGTTCCTGCATGCCGCCGCGAGGATGGGGGTGGACCCTGCGGCCTGCGTGGTGATCGAAGACAGCCTGAACGGCGTGCGCGCCGGTCTGGCGGCGGGGATGGAGGTGTGGCGATTTATCGGGGGCAGCCATTTGCAGGGTCTTGACCTGACCCCGCCTGACGACGCATCTGCCCATCAAACCTATTCGGATTTCGCCGCAATGCGCCGCGCGTGGCCCGATCTTTTTTTGGACGCCGATCCCGTGCCGGACACCGTTGCCCTTTGTGAACTGCGAGACGTGACATGAGCCTGCCCCCCGACATCGAACCAAGCCAAAGCGATGATGCCGCGCGGGCCGGGTGGTTGTACTATGTCGCGGGCATGACGCAGGATCAGATCGCACGCGAACTTGGCGTCAGCCGCCAGCGGGCGCAGCGTCTGGTCAGTCGGTCGATGGCCGAAGGGCTGATCCACGTCCGGCTGGAACACCGCATCAGCGCCTGTCTGGCGTTGGAGCAGGCGTTGACCACGCGGTTTGACCTGACCCGCTGTCGCGTGGCCCCAGACCTTGGCCCCAATTCCGAGGCGGTTCAGGCCATTGCCCCTGCGGCGGCGGCCGAGTTGGAGCGGTTCTTGGGCATGACAGAGCCGTTGGTCATCGCCCTTGGCACCGGGCGAGCGTTGCGCCGCATGGTCGATGCGGTCGGCACGATGGAGGCACCGCAGCACCGTCTGGTGTCGTTGATCGGGAATATCGCGCCCGACGGGTCGGCGTCATTCTTTGATGTCATCATGCGGATCGCGGACAAGGTGCGCGCGCCGCATTACCCGATGCCCGTGCCCGTCATTTCCGAAAATACCGCCGAGAACGTGGCGTTTCAGGCGCTGGGTCCGGTGCGGCGCGTGGTGGAACTGGCCCGTTCGGCGGATGTCACCTTTGTGGGTGTGGGGCAGATGGGCGACGATGCCCCGCTGCTGGCCGATGGGTTCGTGACCCGCGCGGAATTGAGCGAGATGCAAAGGATCGGCGCGGCGGGCGAGGTTGCGGGCTGGGTGTTCGACCGGCAGGGCCGGTATCTGGACCTTGGCACCAACAGCCGCGTCGGCGGCGTGCGCGTCGTGCCCGGACAGGACCGCCCGGTGATCGGCGTGGCAGGTGGCCCGTCGAAAGTGCCCGCGATCACAGCCGCCCTGCGCGGACGAATCATCAACGGCCTTGTCACGGACGAGGCCAGCGCCCGGGCGATTCTGGCCGAAGGCTGATCCGGCATTTGCCGATGTCTCTGCGAAAGTTAACGGCGCGGGCATCGCCTGACACTTTGCGTTGAGTGCGGCCCTGTTCGGGTAAGCTCTGCTTCTGACAGGGAATTTTCCGGGCGATTGACGGGTAACCCCTGTCTCGTCCCGGCCAGCGTCTGCTGTCGTCCTGCACGGACCATTTTCCGATTGCCCGACTTTCTGGCAGTATCCGAATTTCGATGACCCCAAAAAAGGCGCTTGACGAAATGCCCTCAAATGTGGGTAATTGCTCATCAGGCGATGAAATGCTCAGTCGCTTGCCAGGGAGGATATCAATGAAAATGACACTCCGCGCCATGCTTGGCGCGACGGTTTCGCTTACGCTTGCGTCAGCCGCGTTTGCCGAAACGATCACCGTTGCCACCGTGAACAACGGCGACATGATCCGCATGCAAGGCTTGATGGACGATTTCAACGCCAAGCACCCCGACATCACTGTCGAGTGGGTCACGCTGGAAGAAAACGTTCTGCGCCAGAACGTGACGACCGACATTGCGACCGGCGGTGGCCAGTACGACGTCGTCACCATCGGGACCTACGAAGTGCCGATCTGGGGCAAGCAGGGTTGGCTGGAAAGCCTGAACGACCTGCCCGCAGACTATGACATCGACGACCTTCTGCCCGCCATGCGCGGCGGCCTGACGGTGGATGGCAACCTGCTGGCCTCGCCCTTCTATGGCGAAAGCTCGATGGTCATGTACCGCAAGGACCTGATGGAAGCTGCCGGTCTGACCATGCCGGACGCGCCGACCTGGGCGGACATCGAAAAGGCCGCGGCCGCGATGACCAACAAGGAAGCCGAACAGTACGGCGTCTGCCTGCGCGGCAAGGCCGGCTGGGGCGAGAACATGGCCTTCCTGACCGCCATGTCGAACTCGTTCGGCGCGCGCTGGTTCGATGAAAACTGGGTTCCCCAGTTTGATCAGCCCGAATGGAAGGCGACGCTCGACTTCTACCTGAACCTGATGACGCAATACGGCCCGCCCGGCGCATCGAACAACGGCTTCAACGAAAACCTGACCCTGTTCAATCAGGGCAAGTGCGGCATGTGGATCGATGCCACCGTCGCCGCTTCGTTCGTGACCGGCAAAGACTCGACTGTGGCTGACAAGGTTGGTTTCGCCCTGGCCCCCGACAATGGTCTGGGCAAGCGCGGCAACTGGCTCTGGGCATGGTCGCTGGCGATCCCGGCATCGTCGGACGCCAAGGACGCGGCCAAGACTTTCATCAACTGGGCGACCAACAAGGACTATCTGGCCCTTGTCGCTTCCAAGGAAGGCTGGGCCAACGTGCCTCCGGGAACCCGGACCTCGCTCTATTCCAACGAGGAATATGCCAAGGTTCCGTTCGCAAAGATGACGATCGACTCCATCAACGCGGCTGACCCGACCAACCCGACGGTCAAACCCGTGCCGTATGTCGGCGTGCAGTTCGTCGCGATCCCCGAGTTTGCAGGTCTTGCAACGTCGGTGGGTGAACTCTTCTCGGCGGCGCTGGCTGGCCAGTCCACCGGTGACGACGCCTTGGCCGCAGCGCAGGCGCTGGCGACCGAAGAAATGACGGCAGCCGGTTACATCAAGTAATCTGCCCTGTCCAACGGGACCGGCCCATCACGGGGCCGGTCCCACCAAACTGCCCAGACCGCTTTCTTGCCGTCGGTCCCGCCGCACCCTTTCCCTGTGCCGCAACGGAGAGCTTCGCCATGTCCACCCAAAGCACCCGTGCCGCCGCGCGCCTGATGGTGTCGCCCTCGGTCATCCTGCTGTTCATCTGGATGATCGTGCCGCTGGCGATGACCGTTTATTTCTCGTTCCGCCTGTATCGGCTGCTGTCGCCTGACCGCACCGGCTGGACCGGGGTCCGCAACTACACCTGGTTCCTGAATTCGCCGGATTTCTGGGTCGCCATCACCAACACGCTGTTGCTGGTGGGTGGGGTTCTGGCCATCACGGTGATCCTTGGCACCCTGATCGCCCTGTTGATCGATCAACCGATCTGGGGGCAGGGGCCGCTGCGCATCCTTGTGATCTCGCCGTTTTTCGTCATGCCGCCGGTGGCCGCCTCGATCTGGGAAAACCTGTTCATGCACCCGCAGAACGGTCTTTTGGCCGCGGTGTCGCGCGGGATCGGATCTGAACCGATCCTGTATCTGGAAAGCTATCCCATGGCGTCGATCATCTTCATCGTGTCCTGGGAATGGCTGCCCTTTGCCACGCTGATCCTGCTAACTGCGCTGCAATCCATGTCCTCCGAACAGCTTGAGGCCGCCGAGATGGATGGCGCATCGGCGCTGTCGCGGTTCCGCTACATGATCCTGCCGCACCTGAGCCGGGCCATCACCGTGGTGATCCTGATCCAGACCATCTTTCTGCTGGGCATCTTCGGTGAAATCTTCACCACGACCCAAGGCGGGCCCGGCAACTCGTCCACCACATTGCCTTACATGATCTACAAGCAGGCGCTGATCGCCAAAGACATCGGTCGTGCCGCCGCAGGGGGGATCATCGCCGTGGTCCTTGCCAATATCGTCGCCATCTTCCTGATGCGCGGCATCGGCAAGCATCTGGACGCCTGAGGAGGATCGCACATGGCCCGCGCCGTCAGCACGCAACGCAAGATCGCCTACACCGCCGCCGCCTGGGCCGTGGGACTGCTGATCTTTTTCCCGGTTCTCTGGACGATCCTGACCAGCTTCAAGACCGAAGCCAGCGCCGTCGCCTCGCCCCCGGAATTCCTTGGTGCCGACTGGACGTTCGAGAATTATGCCGATGTCTGGGCGCGGTCGGACTATCCGCGGTTCTTCTGGAATTCGGTCGTGATCTCGGTCGGATCGACGCTGCTGGGACTGGCCATCGCCATCCCTGCGGCGTGGTCCATGGCCTTTGTGCCGGGCAAGCGCACCAAGGATCTGCTGATGTGGATGCTGTCCACCAAGATGATGCCTGCGGTTGGCGTTCTGATCCCGATGTATCTGTTGTTCCTGTGGACCGGCCTGTTTGACACCCGCACCGGCCTTATCCTTGCGCTGATGCTGATGAACCTGCCGATCATCGTGTGGATGCTGTACACCTATTTCAAGGAAATTCCCGGCGAAATCCTTGAAGCGGCGCGCATGGACGGTGCCAGTCTGCGCAATGAAATCCTTTATGTCCTGACGCCCATGGCCATTCCGGGCATCGCCTCGACCATGCTTTTGAACATCATTCTGGCGTGGAACGAGGCGTTCTGGACCATCACCCTGACCACGGTGAACGCGGCCCCGCTGTCGGCCTTCATCGCCAGCTTTTCGGCACCGCAGGGCCTGTTCTACGCCAAACTCAGTGCCGCCAGCACCATGGCCATCGCACCGATCCTGATCGTCGGCTGGTTCAGCCAGAAACAATTGGTCCGCGGCCTGACTTTTGGCGCGGTGAAGTGAGGGAACCATGGGACAGATCACGCTGAAACAAGTCCGCAAGTCCTTTGGCGATGTGCATGTCATTCCCGGCGTGGACCTTGACATTCAGGACGGCGAGTTCGTCGTCTTTGTCGGCCCCTCGGGCTGCGGCAAGTCCACCTTGTTGCGCCTGATTGCGGGGCTGGAAGACACCACAAGTGGCGTCATCGCCATTGATGGCAAGGATGCCACCAGCCTGCCGCCCGCCAAGCGCGGTCTGGCGATGGTGTTCCAGTCCTATGCGCTGTACCCGCACATGACGGTGCGCAAGAACATCGCCTTTCCGCTGAAGATGGCCGGGATGTCCGAGGCCGAGCAAGCCAGGAAGATCGACGCCGCCGCCAAGGTGCTGAACCTGACCAGCTATCTGGACCGCAGACCGGGCCAGTTGTCGGGCGGCCAGCGCCAGCGTGTCGCCATCGGCCGGGCCATCGTGCGCGAGCCTGCGGCGTTCCTGTTCGACGAGCCGCTGTCGAACCTTGACGCCAGCCTGCGCGTCACCATGCGCCAAGAGATCACCGAACTGCATCAGACGCTGAAAACCACGATGATCTACGTCACCCATGACCAGGTCGAGGCGATGACCATGGCCGACAAGATCGTCGTGCTGAACGCAGGCCGGGTCGAACAGGTCGGCAGCCCGATGGAGCTGTACCGTAGCCCGCAGAACCTGTTCGTGGCGGGGTTCATCGGCAGCCCGCGGATGAATCTGATCGAAGGGCCCGAGGCGGCGAAACACAGCGCCACAACCATTGGCATCCGCCCCGAACACATCGACATCGCTGCCGACGGGCCTTGGTCCGGCACGGTTGCCCTGTCCGAACACCTTGGCTCGGACACCTTCCTGAAGGTGGCGGCAGACGGGTTGGGCAGCATGACCGTCCGGGCGACCGGCGATCTGAACGTGCATCACGGCGACCGGATCAGCTTTGGCCCGCAACCGGGCAAGATCCACCGCTTTGGCGCTGACGGAAAGGCACTGGCATGAGACTGTCAGGAAAGGCCGCGCTGATCACCGGATCGGCACGCGGCATCGGACTGGAATTCGCCCGCGCCTATATTGACGAAGGGGCCGAGGTGGCGCTTGCCGATGTGAACGCCGCCGCCCTTGACCGCGCCGTGGCCGAACTTGGGCCAAAGGCACATGCGGTGCAGATGGACGTGACCGATCAGGCCAGCATCGACGCGGGCTTTGCCAAGGCGATTGCGGTCATGGGCAAGTTGGACATCCTGATCAACAACGCGGCGCTGTTTGATGCCTGCCCGATCGTGGACATCCCCCGCGCCACCTATGACAAGCTGTTTGCCGTGAACGTGGCGGGCACCCTGTTCTGCATGCAGGCCGCCGCGCGCCACATGATTGCACGCGGTCAGGGTGGCAAGATCATCAACATGGCGTCACAGGCCGGTCGGCGCGGGGAATCGCTGGTTGCGGTCTATTGCGCGACCAAGGCCGCCGTCATCAGCCTGACCCAGTCTGCCGGGCTCAACCTGATTGCGCATGGCATCAACGTGAACGCCATCGCCCCGGGTGTGGTCGATGGCGAACATTGGGACGGGGTGGACGCGCTGTTCGCCAAATACGAAGGCCGCGCGCCCGGTGAAAAGAAACGCCTTGTGGGGCAGGCTGTGCCCTTTGGCCGGATGGGCACTGCTGCCGATCTGGCAGGCATGGCGATCTTTCTTGCCACGTCCGAGGCTGATTACATCGTCGCCCAGACCTTTGGGGTCGATGGCGGCAACTGGCTGGCCTGACATGGCCACGTTCCCCGAGGTATCTGCATGACCGTCGCCCTTCCCGCCTATGACCGCAGCAAGCTGACCCCTGGCATTGTCCACATCGGTCTGGGCAATTTTCACCGCGCGCATATGGCCGTCTATCTGGACGACCTGTTCGCCAAGGGGATCGGGCTGGATTGGGCGATCCTTGGGGCCGGGGTGCGGGCGGGCGACGCGAAAATGCGCGATGCGCTGCTGGCGCAGGATTGTCTGTCCACAGTGATCGAGCTTGACCCAACGGGCCACCGCGCGCGGCGGATCGGGGCAATGATCGGCTTTATCGAGGTGCAGCCCGACAACGCCGCCCTGATTGCCGCAATGGCGGACCCCGCCATCCGCATCGTATCGCTGACCGTCACCGAAGGCGGCTATTTCATCGACCCCGCCACGGGCCGATTTGACCCCGCAGCCGCCGAAATAGTGGCCGATGCGGCCAACCCCGACCGGCCCGTCACCGCCTTCGGGGCCATCCTCGCCGCGCTGAGCTTGCGCCGTGCGCGGGGTATCGCGCCCTTTACCGTCATGTCCTGCGACAATATCCCCGGCAACGGCCTCGTGACACAGGCCGCCGTTGCGGGGCTTGCCCGGCTGTCGGACCCGGGCCTTGCCGACTGGGTCGATGCCCATGTCGCCTTTCCGAACGGCATGGTCGACCGCATCACCCCCGCCACCGGCCCGCGGGAACGCGCGCTTGCGGCGGGTTTCGGGCTGGCCGACCCCGTTCCCGTAACGTGCGAGCCGTTCCGCCAATGGGTGATGGAGGACAGGTTCCCGATGGGGCGCCCGCCGCTGGAGCAGGTCGGCGTCACCTTCACCGACCACGTTCACGCGTTCGAGGCGATGAAGCTGCGCATCCTGAACGGCGGTCACGCCATCATTGCCTATCCGGGTGGGCTGGTGGACATCGAATACGTCCACGAGGCGATGGCCGATCCGCTGATCCTGGGCTTTCTAGACAAGCTGGAGCGGGAAGAGATCATTCCCTTTGTCCCGCCCGTGCCCGGCACCGATCTTTCCGCCTATTACGAGACGATCCGCAGCCGCTTTGCCAATACCGAGATTGCCGATACCGAACGCCGCCTGTGTCTGGATGGGTCAAACCGGCAGCCGAAGTTCATCATTCCGTCGATGCGTGACAATCTGGCGGCGGGGCATCTGCCGCGCGGGCTGGTGCTGGAAAGTGCCCTGTGGTGCCGCTATTGCGCCGGGGTCAGCGACAGCGGCGCCGTGATCGCGCCGAACGATCCGAACTGGGACCGCCTGCAAGCAAACGCGCGCGCGGCTGTCAGCGACGCCAATGCCTGGTTGGGCATGGCCGACATCTATGGCGATGTGGGCCAGCATCCGGGTGTGGCGACAGCTTTTGCGGGCTTTCTGGCCGATCTTGGTGCCCGCGGGACCAAAGCCGTCCTGACCGACTTTCTGCGCGACTGACAGCGCGGCGGGGGCCAGCCCCCGCACCCCCGGGATATTTCGGCAGAGAGGAACAGGAGAGGGGGCGATCTGGAAAATGCCTGAAATTTCGGCATTTCGCCAGATAAGTGGGCGGACGCGTCGTTCATGCCGCGTTGCCCCGCCGCTGTGCGCCCTGACGCGTTGAGTGTGGCGCGTCGTCCGGCCACCGTTCGGGACAAGGGGGCGCGATGACCGTACATGATCCCATTCAACGGATGCAGCGCAGCCATGGCGAGGCGAGGGTTGACCTTGCCTTGTCCGGGGGCACCCTGCGGCTGACGGGTCTGCGTCAGCAGGGATCGGCCAAGGCCATTCTGCCGCGCGTGGGGTTGGTGCCCGAGGTGGTTTTCCTGAACACCTCTGGCGGGCTGACGGGCGGGGACCGCTTGTCCTATGCCGTCCATCTGGGCGACGGGTGCCGTGCCATCGCCACCACGCAAACGGCGGAACGGGCCTATCGCGCGGACCAAGGCGTGGCGCGGGTGACCGTCGATCTGACGGTGGGGCACGGCGGCTGGATCGACTGGCTGCCGCAGGAAACGATTCTGTTCGATCATTCCGCCCTTGACCGCCGCACCACGATTACGCTTGGCCGCAACGCGGGCTGTCTGGCGCTGGAGGCGGTGGTTCTGGGCCGCGCCGCCATGGGCGAGACGGTGCGCACGCTGGCCTTTCGCGACCGGCGCGAGGTGCTTCGGGACGGCATGCCGCTGGCCATCGAACCCTTTGCGCTGACGGCAGAGGCGCTGGCCGCAGGGCCTGCGGTTCTGAATGGAGCGCGGGCTTTTGCCTCGCTGGTGATGGTGTCGCCCGATGCTGCCGATGCGCTGGCACCGCTGCGCGATGTGCTGGATGAAGGGGGCGTGATCGCCGCCGCCTCGGCCTTTGATGGGAAATTGACACTGCGGATGCAGGCCGCCGATGGCTGGCCCCTGCACCGCCAGATCGCGCGGGCGCTGGCCGTGCTGCGCCGCGCACCGCTGCCGCGCGTCTGGCAGATTTAGGGAGACTGCGATGAACCTGACCCCCCGCGAAAAAGACAAGCTGCTGATCAGCCTTGCCGCCATGGTGGCCCGCAACCGGCTGGCGCGCGGCGTCAAGCTGAACCACCCCGAGGCGATAGCCCTGATCACCGACTTTGTCGTCGAAGGCGCGCGCGACGGCCGCACCGTCGCCGATCTGATGGAGGCGGGTGCAGGCGTCATCACCGCTGATCAGTGCATGTCGGGCATTCCCCAAATGATCCACTCGGTTCAGGTCGAGGCGACCTTTCCCGATGGCACCAAGCTTGTCACCGTCCACCATCCCATCCGTTGAAAGGCCCGTCCCATGACCCGCATCCTCGCCCCGTTGTTCGTGATCGTTGCCAGCCCGGCACTGGCCCATGACGGTCTGCATCATCACCCCCACGGCATCGAATTCGGCTGGGGGATGGCTGCGCTGTTCGGCGTGGTGGGCGGGCTGGTTCTGGCCCGGTTCAAGAAATGATCCCCGGTGAAGTGTTCACCGCCCCCGGTGATATCGTGCTGAACGACGGGGCCGTGGCCGTTGTGTTGATGGTCGCCAACACCGGCGACCGGCCCGTGCAGGTGGGCAGCCACTACCATTTTGCCGAAACAAACCCCGGTCTGGCCTTTGACCGCGCCGCCGCGCGCGGGCTGCGGCTGGACATCCCCGCAGGCACCGCCGTGCGGTTCGAACCCGGCCAATCGCGCACAGTGACACTGGTCCCCTTTGGTGGCCTGCGCCGGGTCTATGGCTTCAACGCTGCCGTGATGGGCGATCTATGACAGGAGAAACCGCCATGCCCCCGTTTTCCCCCGTGCAGATGATGCAGATGTCGATCCAGACGACCATGGGCCTGATCGAGGTGCAGCGCCTGATGATGGTGCGCGCGATGGAATTAGGGCTGTGGTGGATGCCGAAAACGCCCGCGCCCGTCGCGAAGAAACGTAACCGGTCCAAGACCTGATCTTTTGTTGACGGAGCGACAATGCCCTTTTCCATCCCCCGCGCGGCCTATGCCGATATGTATGGCCCCACCACCGGCGACAGGGTGCGGCTGGGCGATACCGATCTGATCATCCAGGTGGAACGCGACCTGACAACTTACGGCGAAGAGGTGAAGTTCGGCGGTGGCAAGGTCATCCGCGACGGCATGGGCCAATCGCAGATCACGCGGGCGCAGGGGGCGATGGACACCGTCATCACCAATGCGCTGATCGTGGACCACACCGGCATCTACAAGGCCGATGTGGGCCTGCGCGACGGGCGGATCGCCAGAATCGGCAAGGCGGGGAACCCCGACACCCAGCCGGGCGTCGATGTGATCATCGGGCCGGGCACCGAGATCATCGCGGGCGAGGGGCGGATTCTGACCGCAGGCGGGATGGACGCGCATATCCATTTCATCTGCCCCCAGCAGATCGACGACGCGCTGCATTCGGGGCTGACCACCATGCTGGGCGGCGGCACCGGGCCTGCACATGGCACGCTTGCCACCACCTGCACGCCGGGGCCGTGGCACATCGGGCGGATGCTGCAAAGCTTTGACGCCTTTCCGATGAACCTGATCCTTGCGGGCAAGGGCAATGCGTCGCTGCCCGCCGCGTTGGAGGAACAGGTGCGCGCGGGGGCCGCCGCATTGAAATTGCACGAGGATTGGGGCACCACCCCTGCCGCCATCGACTGCTGCCTGACGGTGGCGGAGGCGATGGATGTGCAGGTGATGATCCACACCGACACGCTGAACGAATCCGGTTTTGTCGAAAACACACTGGCCGCGATCAAGGGCCGCACGATCCACGCCTTTCACACCGAAGGCGCGGGGGGCGGCCATGCGCCCGACATTATCAAGGTTGTCAGCAGCCAGAACGTGATCCCGTCTTCGACCAATCCGACCATGCCCTACACCGTCAACACCATCGAGGAACACCTTGATATGCTGATGGTCTGTCATCATCTGGATCGCCGGGTTCCCGAGGATGTGGCCTTTGCCGAAAGCCGCATCCGGCGTGAAACCATCGCGGCCGAGGATATCCTGCACGATATGGGTGCGTTTTCGGTGATCAGCTCCGACAGTCAGGCGATGGGCCGCGTGGGCGAGGTGATCACCCGCACCTGGCAGACCGCCCACAAGATGCGCCAGCAAAGGGGGCGACTGGCCGAAGAAACCGGCGACAACGACAATTTCCGCGTGCGCCGCTACATCGCGAAATACACCATCAACCCGGCCATCGCGCATGGGCTGTCGCAGCACATCGGCAGCATCTCCGTGGGAAAGCGCGCCGATCTGGTGCTGTGGTCGCCTGCATTTTTCGGCGCAAAGCCCGACATGGTACTGATGGGCGGCTGCATCGTGGTGGCGCAGATGGGCGATCCGAACGCGTCGATCCCCACACCGCAGCCGGTGTTCACCCGTCCGATGTTCGGGGCCTTTGGCCGCAGCGTCGAACGCAATGCCGCGATTTTTGTCAGTCAGGCCGCATTGGACGATGATGTGCGCGGGCGTCTGGGTCTGGCCAAAGATGTGCTGGCGGTTCAGGGCTGCCGGGGCATCGGCAAGTCGGACATGGTGCTGAACGACGCGACCCCGCAGATCGAGGTTCACCCCGAAACCTACGAGGTGCGCGCCGACGGCGTTCTTTTGACCTGCGAGCCTGCGTCAGAGCTGCCCCTTGCGCAGCGGTATTTCCTGTTCTGACTAATGCACCGCCCGCAAACCCGCCTCATTCCGCCGGTTGATCGGCCAGCCGGGGCGCAGCGTCTTTGGCTTGGCCGGAATCGGCGCGCAGGTGACCTGCACGCTGGTCTGGTCGCGCCAGAACGCCGGATCAGTCCGAATCCGGTCGGGCAAAAGTGTGGGATCAAACACGGGCGTCTGCACTTCGGTCACCTCGACCCGGTGGGCCGCACCGATGGTGCCAAGGTTCGGCTGACGGATGAACGCCGCCTCAAGCGCGGCTTCGCGCTGTTGCAGGCGGGCAATTTCGGCGCGCACTTCGGCCAGTTCGTCGATGGGGTTGGGGCGGCGGATCATGCGTTCTCCTGTGGCGTGGTGCCGGGCTTTGTCTTGGTCCAGCCTGGACCGGCATGCGTTAACGGCGCGTTTCTGTCGCATCAGTGTGACCCCGGATTTACGGCAATGATGCGGCAGCCGGTGTTTCCCGAACGCATCCCGAGGTGCTATGTTCCGCCCTTGGGCCGCTGCGACCCACCCTATAAGCAAGGTTTCGCCATGACCGATCTTCCCCCCGCCCATGCAATCGTTCACCCAAAGCCGGGGGACAAGCGTCATGGGTTTGTCACCCTTGGCTATGACGAACGGTTTTTGCGCCGCAAACGGCTGGTGACCGAAGACGACGAAGGCTTTGTCGTTGATCTGGCCGAAACTGTCAGCGTCGGTCCCGGCGATTGCTTTGTGCTGGACGATGGGCGGCTGATCGAGGTGGTGCCCGCACAGGAGCGCGTGCTGGTGGTGACGGGCGATCTGCCGCGTCTGGCCTGGCACATCGGCAACCGCCACACCCCCTGCCAGATCGAGCATGACCGCCTGCTGATCCGTGATGACCATGTGCTGGAGGCGATGTTGCGTCAATTGGGCGCCACGGTGGCTGCCGATATCGCGCCCTTTGCGCCCGAAGGCGGGGCTTATGGCCATGGCCGCACCATGGGTCACGACCACGCGCCGCTGCATGAACCGGTGGCCGAGCATGTCCATGTCCACCATCATTCGTCGCATGTGCACCCCGACGACGACACCGAGGCCGAACCTGAATGACCACGCCTGCGCTGCTGACGCTGGTGCAATGGTTGTCACCGGCGTTTCCGACCGGGGGCTATGCCTATTCGCACGGGTTGGAACAGGTGATCACCGATGGCGCGGTGTCGGATGGTGACAGCCTGCGCCGCTGGCTGGCGGATGTTCTGAAATTCGGGGCAGGGCGGCAGGATGCCGTATTGCTGGCCCTGTCCCTGCGCGGCGGGGCTGACCATGACGCGCTGTCGGCACTGGCCCGCGCCTTGCAGCCATCGGCGGAACGCCTGTCCGAAACGGTGGAACAGGGTGCCGCCTTTGCCCGCGCGGTGTCGGCGCTGACGGGGCGCGACTTGCCCGCGCGCCCCCTGCCGGTGGCGGTGGGACAGGCGGCGTCGACACTTGATCTGCCGCCTGCGCAAGTGCTGGCGCTCTATCTGCACGCCTTTGCGTCGAACCTTGTGTCGGCGGCGGTGCGCTTTGTCCCCTTGGGGCAGGATGCGGGTCAGGCGGTTCTGTCGGCGCTGCATCCGGTGGTGGACGGGCTGGCCCGCGATCTGGTGGATGCGACGCCGGATGATCTGCAAAGCGCGGCCCTTGGGGCCGATCTGGCGGCGATGCGTCACGAAACACTCGATGTAAGGATCTTCAAGACATGACCAAACATGGTCCCCTGCGCGTCGGCATCGGTGGTCCGGTGGGCGTGGGCAAGACGACGTTGACAGAACATCTGTGCCGCGCGCTGGCGCAGCGGTGCTCAATGGCCGTCATCACCAACGACATCTACACGCGCGAGGATGCCGAATATCTGATGCGCGCGCAGGTTCTGCCCCAGGACCGTATCCGCGGGGTGGAAACCGGGGGCTGCCCGCATACCGCGATCCGCGAGGATGCCAGCATCAATCTGGCCGCCGTGGCCGATCTGCGCGCAGTTCATCCCGACCTTGATCTGATCCTGATCGAGTCCGGCGGCGACAATCTTGCCGCGACCTTCAGCCCCGAATTGGCCGACCTGTCGATCTATGTCATCGACACCGCCGCCGGGCAGGACATTCCGCGCAAACGCGGGCCGGGGGTGACACGGTCTGATCTGCTGGTGGTCAACAAGACCGACCTTGCGCCTTATGTCGGCGTCGATGTCGCCTTGCTTGAGGCGGATACCCAAAGGGCGCGGGGGGCCCGTCCTTTCGTCATGGCACGCCTGCGGCAGGGTCAGGGCGTGCCCGAAATCGTCGCCTTTCTGGAGCGTGAGGGCGGCTTGGTCCTGCGCTAGGATCTTGGTCAGTCTGCGGTCTTGCTCCACGATGCCAGGCGCGAGGCTGACGCGCGATAGAACGCGCGTTCAGCGTCGGGCAGACCGTCGTCGATATACCAAGGGCGGTGCTTTGCGGTGAAACCAGTCCCTGCCACGCGCAGGGCGGGCAGGCGTTCTTCGCGCAGCCTGCCGGGCGTTGGTTGGGCGGGTGGCACCTCAAGGAAGAACGTCGTGTCAACGGGGGCGTCATAGACGTCCGCTTCCAACGCGGTTTTCCAATAGCGGTCTTCCCACGCGGCGGCTGACCATTCCGCGCCCTTGATCACGATCTTGTCGGTGTTGAACTTTTCCGCGTCCGAAAGATCGAGCGCCAGCCCCACCTTGCGCCGGTCGTATCTGGTGGCCAGGGCGAACATCCGCGTCAGGAAGTCGGGGGCGGGGTCTGGCAGCGCAAGGTCTGGGTCCGAAAAAACGAAGGGCTGCCCCGGACACAACGTCTTGCGCACATGCGCAACGGCCCGTCTTGGCCCCATGTTGGTGCCCAGATGCACAACGCGCGCCGCAGCAAGGAAATCGTTTGTGGCGTAGTAATCCAGCAATTCGGCAGATGCCGATGCGTTGTCCAGAACGGTGACGGTGTAGAACCCGTTCGTTCTGAACCAGCCGATCATGTCGCGCAGATAGGTCGGCTGATTGAAAGAGTTGACAAAGACCGGCGTCGTGGCGCGCAGAGCAGCTTCGCCGGTGCCCATTGAACCGGGCGGTTCGGGGGCAGGGACCGCCGTCAGACTGTCCAGTTCGCGCAGCCGCCGGTTCAGTTTTTTGCGCAACCCGTCCAGCAACTGTGCTCGGTCGGGAACGGACGCGGCAACGGTGCAATCGGCGATGCGCTGGCGAAAGGTGGCGATGTCGCGCAGCAGCGACTTTCGTTCGCCGTCCGGGCCGGACACCGTGGTGAACGACAATCCGATACCGCGTCGATAGCGCACAAGGGGTTCGTCGATATATCCCACATCGCCCAAAAGCCGGGCGCGGAAATACAGCACCCGATCCTCGATCGCGGCGGTTTCGGTGATCGGTCCAAAGGCGCGGTACAGATCCTTGTGCCATGCAAAGGCGGCACCAATGCCGTTGTTCCTGGTCGTCGCCACCTCGGCCAGCGACTTGGCGGCAAGCTGGGTGTGGCGGTCCCTTTGCCGCGTGCGCAGTTCCGTGCCGTCCGGGCAGATGTCCGTGACGTTGGAATGGACAAGCCGCGTCTGGGTCAGGGATTGCAGCGCCACGATCTTGGCCGTCCGGTCGGGCACCGACACATCATCGCCCGCGTTGTAGATGATCAGATCGCCCGTCGCCAATTCGAACAGCCGGTTGACGTGGCCGATCAGCCCAAGGTTCGTGGCATTCCGGTTCAGCACCACCCGGTGCGGCCCGCGATAGGACTGTGCCGCCGCCTGCATGATCTGAAAGGTGCCGTCGGGCGAATGGTCATCCGACAACAGAATTTCCAGCGGGCTGTAGGTCTGGGCAAAGGCCGCGTCGATGGCCTCTTGAACCATTGCCTCTTGCGCGTAGGCCATCACCGCAAAGGTCACGAGGGGCTGCGTAACGGCGGGGACATCGTCAATCATACAGGGACACCTGGGCGCGAAGGTCACGGAGCATTTCTTCGGCCTTATCACTACGGAATTTCCGAATACAGGCAAGACTGACAGCGTCGGGCGGCCCTTGGGTCTGACAGCGCGTCACGCACACGCGGATCGCCACCCGAGTCGGCAGCGCATAACCCATCCATTGCCCATAATGCTGGCGAACCGGATAGCTTTGCATAAAATTTATGCCAAATCCCCTGTTTGAGAGTCCACTTTAAGGACTCCAAGGCCGTTTCGTTGCCGCAGCGCGGCGAACCTTGTCTTCTTTGCCTGCAGCGCCTTCGGGCGTGGCGAGGGAAAGATGTGCGGTGGCGATCTGATGTGGAAGTCCGTCACCACCGCACGGGGTGCAACCGAAGTTGCCAACCGAAGATAGTGCCGCTTCCCCTGAATGGGAAGGGCAGCTTCGTGCGGCCTCGATTAAGGGGATTACCGGATGAACGGGATAAAGGGATTGCTGCTGGGCGGTGCCATGGGCCTGTCCGTGGCGGGCGCGGCTGCCGCGCAGGAAACGATCAAGGTCGGCGTGCTGCATTCGCTGTCAGGCACGATGGCGATTTCAGAAACCACGCTGAAAGACACCATGCTGATGCTGATCGAAGAACAGAACGCCAAGGGTGGTCTGCTTGGTCAACAGCTTGAGGCGGTGGTGGTAGACCCCGCGTCCGACTGGCCGCTGTTCGCCGAAAAGGCGCGCGAATTGCTGACCGTGTCCAACGTCGATGTGATGTTCGGCTGCTGGACCTCTGTCAGCCGCAAGTCCGTGCTGCCGGTGATCGAGGAACTGAACGGTCTGCTGTTCTACCCGGTGCAGTACGAGGGCGAGGAATCGTCCAAGAACGTCTTCTACACCGGGGCCGCGCCAAACCAGCAGGCCATCCCCGCGACCGATTACTTCCTGGAAGAGCTGGGGGTCGAGAAATTCGCCCTGCTGGGCACTGACTATGTCTATCCGCGCACCACGAACAATATCCTTGAGGCGTATCTGCTGGGCAAGGGCGTCGCCAAGGAAGACATCTTTGTGAACTACACCCCCTTTGGCCATTCCGACTGGTCCAAGATCGTGGCCGACGTCGTGGCACTGGGTGCCGACGGCAAGAAGGTGGGTGTGATCTCCACCATCAACGGCGATGCGAACATCGGTTTCTACAAGGAACTGGCGGCTGCGGGTGTGTCGGCAGACGATCTGCCGGTCGTCGCCTTTTCCGTCGGGGAAGAGGAACTGTCGGGTCTGGATACGTCGAATCTTGTCGGCCATCTGGCCGCATGGAACTACTTCCAGTCCGCCGAAGATCCGGCCAATGCCGAATTCATCGCCAAGTGGAAGGCCTTTGCCGGTGAAGACCGCGTGACCAACGACCCGATGGAGGCACATGTCATCGGCTTCAATATGTGGGTCAAAGCGGTCGAAGCGGCGGGCACGACAGACGTCGATGCGGTGCGCAAGGCGATGTACGGGCTTGAAGTGCCAAACCTGACCGGCGGCGTGGCCAAGATGCTGCCGAACCATCACCTGACCAAGCCGGTTCTGATCGGTGAGATCCGCGCCGATGGTCAGTTTGACATCGTGTCGCAGACCGAACCGGTGCCGGGCGACGCCTGGACCGACTTCCTGCCGGAATCGGCGGTGCTCGACTCTGATTGGGCGGCCTTGGATTGCGGGATGTACAACACCGAAACCAAGACCTGCGTCCAGATTAAGTCGAACTACTGATCCTTGCTGCGGGGCCGCGACCTGCGGCCCCGTTTCCCCTTCTGACCGCAGGTCCCGATGCGCCGCTTCCTGATTTCCCTGATTGCAGCATTGGTCGTGTCCCTGCCGGGGCTGGGGCAGGCACAGACGGCGGGCCAGACCTTGCCGCAGATCGTGGCCGACAACCGCGCACAGATCGAAAAGCCGTCGCGCACCACCATCGGCCCCGTCATCGCCGCCCTTGCTGCCAGCGGTGATCCTGCCGCCGCCTCCTTTTTGTCTGCCTGGGCCAACAAGGGGTTGGGTCTGCGCAAGGCAGATGGGACATTCTTTCTGATCACCGCTGCCGCTGATGGCTGGGCTTTGCGCGATCTGACCGGCGCGGACGCCGGAACGGCCGCCAAGACGGACATCACCGAATTGAAACCGAACGCTGGCGTGCGCGGGCTGATTGCCACGGCGTTGGTGCAGTTCACCCTGTCCGACCCCGACAGGGGCACAAGGGCCGACGCGTTGACATCCATCGCGCGTGACCCGTCCGCCGACCATCTGGCCCCCTTGCGCGCGTCGATCCGGGACGAGACGGATGCCGACTTGCTGGCGCAAAAGGAACGGTTGGAACGGCTGTTGACCCTGCGCTTTGATCCCGACAGTGCCGCCCGCGTGGCCGCCATCCAAAGCTTTGGCGGCGATCTGGGGCTTGACTTGCGTGGCGCGCTGAACCCGATCCTTGCCACGACCCGGCTGGCGGTTGCGGGCGACCTGCCCGCAGACGCGAACCTTGCGCGCGACCTGATCCCCGGCCGCGACCTGACCGAGGCAGAGGCGTATGACGTGCTGGTCGCGGCAGACATGGCCCCTGCGCGCCTGACCATTGCAGATGCCCGCGCCGCATTGGCGGCCAATCTGGTGGGTGGCATGGTGGGCGGCGTTCCCTTGGCCAACCTGAACACCCAAGCCGCCCGCGACCGCGCCTATACCGCGCTTGAACAGGCAGGCACCGTCTCCCTTGCCGCCACGGATGACGAGGTATCAGCGGCCGTCGCCGCCCACCGATTTGTCGATCTTTACGCCGAACCTGACGCCGCCGTCACCACCGCCGCACAGGCCGCGCTTGATGCCATCGAATTCAAGCTGGGCGCGATGCAGGCTGCCGACCTTGCGCTCGACGCGATCTCGCTGGCGTCGATCTACTTTCTGGCCGCCATCGGGCTTGCCATTACCTTTGGCGTCATGCGCGTCATCAACATGGCGCATGGCGAATTCATCATGATGGGGGCCTACACGGGCTATGTCGTCCAGCAGGTGATCACCAATTACACTCTGTCGATCCTCGTGGCGCTGCCCTTGGCCTTTGCCGTCACCTTTGCCGCTGGGGTGGCGATGGAACGGCTGGTCATCCGCCACCTGTACAAGCGCCCGCTGGAAACCCTGCTGGCGACGTTTGGCATTTCCATCGCGCTGCAACAACTGGCCAAGACGGTGTTCGGCACCCAGGCCCGCCCCCTGACCTCGCCCGCGTGGCTGGATGGGGCGCTGGTGTTCAACGACGTGGTGGCGATCAGCTACATCCGCATCGCGATCTTTGTGATGGCCATGCTGTTCCTGGTGTTCTTCCTGTGGCTGATGAAGCGCACAAGGCTGGGGCTCGAGGTGCGTGCGGTGACGCAAAACCCGTCGATGGCCGCATCCATGGGGATCAACCCCGACCGCATCAACATGCTGACCTTCGGCTTGGGCTCCGGCATCGCGGGCATCGCGGGCGTGGCCATCGGCCTCTTCGCCAAGGTCACGTCGGAACTCGGGTCTGATTACATAGTCCAAAGCTTCATGACCGTGGTCGTGGGCGGCGTTGGCAACATCTGGGGCACGCTGGCAGGGGCTGCCCTGATCGGCGTGCTGCAAAAGGGGATCGAGTGGTTGAACCCGTCAAACACGCTGGCGGCGCAGACTTACATGATCCTGTTCATCATCCTGTTCATCCAGTTCCGCCCGCGGGGGATCATCGCCCTCAAAGGTCGGGCGGCGGGGGATTGACGCGATGCTGCGTTCATCTGGCACCAATTATCCCGCAGGGGGCCGGGGGCGCAAAGCCCCCGGTGCCTGGGGCAAAGGCATGACATGACCCAAGGATTTCTGGCGAAAAACCCCTCTGTCCTGATCTTTCTGCTGGTGCTGGCTCTGTTCACCCTCGCGGTGACGCTGCTGTCCGAGGCCTATGGCGTGGCCTTCCTGTCCACGTCCTTTGTCAAGACGCTGGGCAAGACGCTGTGCCTGTGTCTGATCGCCTTGGCGATGGACCTGATCTGGGGCTATGCGGGCATCCTGTCGCTGGGTCATTTCGCCTTTTTCGGTATCGGCGGCTATATGATCGGCATGTGGCTGATGTATGCCCGCACCGAAGAAATCGTTGTGACCGCTTTGGCGCAGGGCGTGCTGCCCGCCACGCCGGACGAAATCCGCCAGGGCATCGCCACCCAGATCTTCGGCGTCGTCGGGGCGTCGGAATTCCCCCCTGTCTGGGCCTTTGCCCACAGCCTGACGGCGCAGCTGGTGCTGGTCGTTGCGGTTCCGGGGGTGCTGGCCGGGGTGTTCGGCTGGCTTGCGTTCCGGTCGCGCGTGACGGGGGTGTATCTGTCGATCCTGACGCAGGCGATGACGCTGGCGCTGGCCTTGTACCTGTTCCAGAACGATTCCGGCCTGCGCGGCAATAACGGGCTGTCGGGGTTGCAGAACATTCCGGGGCTGGGGGATGTGTCGCAGGACCGGCTGTCGGTCTGGTTCTTCTGGGGGTCGGCACTGGCGCTGGGGCTGGCCTATGTGGTGCTGGCCTGGGTCGTTTCGGGCAAATTCGGGTCGGTCATCCGCGCCATTCGCGACGACGAACAGCGGGTGCGTTTCCTTGGCTATTCGGTCGAGGGGTACAAGCTGTTCATTTTTACCCTGACCGCCATCATCGCGGCCATCGCGGGGGCGCTGTATTATCCGCAAGCGGGCATCATCAACCCAGCGGAACTGGCCCCCATCGCGTCGATCTATCTGGCGGTCTGGGTTGCCATCGGCGGGCGCGGGAGGCTCTATGGCGCGGTGATCGGGGCAGCCTTTGTGTCGCTGCTGTCAAGCTGGTTCACCGGCGGGCGCGCGCCGGATGTGCCACTGGGATTTTACACGATCAAATGGGTGGACTGGTGGCTGGTGCTGCTGGGCCTGTCCTTTGTCGCCGTCACCCTGTTTGCGCCAAAGGGCATCGGCGGGCTGTTCGATCTGTGGCAGGGCCGGCGCAGCCCTGACCGCAAGGGTGCCCCCCTTGGCCCCGACGATGGTGCCCTGATGGAACGCGAGGCGCTGGAATGACCGCCCTTCTGGAAGTATCGGGCGTGTCGGTCAGTTTTGATGGCTTTCGCGCCATCAACAATCTGTCCTTCAGCATCGGCCCGGCGGAATTGCGCGCCATCATTGGTCCCAATGGGGCGGGCAAGACCACCTTCATGGATATCGTGACGGGCAAGACGCGGCCAGATCAGGGCACGGTCAGCTTTGGCGAACGCTCGGTATCCTTGCTGTCGCTGACCGAAGCGCAGATTGCCCGCGCGGGTGTGGGACGCAAGTTCCAACGCCCCACGGTGTTCGAGGATCAGACGGTCGCAGAAAACCTGACCATGGCGCTGAAGGCGCATCGCAGCCCGTGGCGCGTTCTGGTCTGGACCGAAACCGCTGCCCATCGCGCCCGTGTGCAGGCGCTGGCCGAAGAGGTGGGGCTTGCCGACCATTTGCCGCGCAAATCTGGGGAATTGTCGCACGGACAGAAACAATGGTTGGAGATCGGCATGTTGCTGGCGCAGGAACCGCGCCTGCTGCTGGTCGATGAACCGGCAGCGGGCATGACCTTGGCCGAACGGGAACACACGACGCGGCTTCTTGTCGACATGGCGAAAACCCGCGCGGTTGTGGTCGTCGAACACGATATGGAGTTTGTGCGCCGCCTGAACTGCAAGGTGACGGTGCTGCACGAAGGGTCTGTGCTGGCCGAAGGGTCGCTGGACCACGTCACGCAGAACCGGCAGGTGATCGAAGTCTATCTGGGGCGCGGATGATGCTGGAAACCCAAGGCCTTACCCTGCATTACGGCGGGTCGCAGATCCTGTATGACATCGACATGGTGGCAAGGGCGGGGCAGGTCACCTGTGTGATGGGCACCAACGGAGTGGGCAAGACAAGCCTGCTCAAGGCGCTGGCAGGCACGCACCCGCGATCGGGTGGCAAGATCATTCTGGGCGGCGAAGAGGTGCCGCGGGTGCCGCCGCAGGGCATGGCACAGCGTGGGCTGGCCGTGGTGCCGCAGGGGCGGATGATCTTTCCGTTGCTGACGGTGACGGAGAACATGGAAACCGCCTTTGCATTGTTGCCAAAATCGCAACATCGTATCCCGGACGAGATCTACGATCTGTTCCCGGTGCTGAAGGACATGGCGGGGCGGCGGGGCGGCGATCTGTCGGGTGGGCAGCAACAGCAGCTTGCCATCGCGCGGGCGATGATCATGAAGCCGCGCGTGTTGTTGCTTGATGAACCGACCGAAGGCATTCAGCCCAACATCATCCAGCAGATCGGCCGGGTGATCGACTACCTGCGCGGCAAGGGCGACATGGCGATTGTGTTGGTAGAGCAGTATTTCGACTTTGCCTATGGTCTGGCGGATCAGTTCTATGTGCTGAAACGCGGGCAGGTGGCGCTGTCGGGGGCCAAGTCCGACCTGTCGCAGGATGTCTTGCGTCAGGCGGTGTCGGTGTAAAAAAGGCCGCCCGAAAAGGGCGACCTTTGTTCAGTGCCGAAAAATATTCCGACCTGCGGTGTGCGACCGATCAGTTGGTCGCGGCAGGTGCAGCCTCGCCCTCGGCCGCCGGTGCGGGGGCGAGCGAGGCGATATAGGCGGCCACGTTCGCGGCATCCTCGGGCCTTTTCACCTTGAAGCTCATCTTCGATTTCGCTTTGGAATCGCCGGTCTTTTCCTTCAGGAACGCGGCCGGGTCCTGCACGTAGACGGCGATGTCATCCTCGGTCCAGACATAGGGCATGGCCCCCAATGCGATGATCGAGTCGCCGTATTTGAAATCGGGGTAAGTTCCGGCCACGCGGCCCACGACGCCATACAGGTTCGGGCCGGTCTTGGCGTTCTTGCCAGCCAGCACTTCGCCCGCCTCGTTGGCGACGACGTGGCAGGTCTGGCACTGCTTGAAGATCGCCTCACCGGCAGCAGCGTCACCAGCGGCAAGGGCCGGGGCGGCGGACAGGGCGGCAAAGGCAAGGGTTGTCAGGATCAGTTTCATTCAGGTTCCTCCGGAAGGTCTTGGCTAGTGTAAACTGGTGCGAACTGCCGTGCTGACAAGTCCGCGTGATCAGGCAACGGCATGGGCCAGCGCACAGCGCCGCCACAGGGCAGACAGAGCGGTCACCAGATGGTCGATATCGGCGTCCGAATGCAAGGGGCCGGGCGTGATGCGCAGCCGTTCGGTGCCCTTGGGCACGGTGGGATAGTTGATCGGCTGCACATAGACGCCCCAATCGTCCATCAGGATGTCGGAAATCATCCGACATTTCACCGGATCGCCGATCATCACCGGGATGATGTGGCTGTCATTGGCCATATGCGGGATACCCGCCCGGTCCAGTTTCGCGCGCAGGCGCGCCACGCGGTCGGCCTGCGCGGCACGTTCGGCACCGCTGTCCTTCAGATGTCGGATGGAGGCCGTTGCCGCCGCCGCCACAGCGGGGGGCAGGGCGGTGGTGAAGATGAACCCGCTGGAAAAGCTGCGGATGAAATCGCATAGCGCCGCCGATCCGGTGACATAGCCGCCAAAGCAGCCGAACGCCTTGCCCAGCGTGCCCTCGATCAAGCTGATGCGATGCGCCAGCCCTTCACGTTCCGACACGCCGCCGCCGCGTGGGCCATACATGCCCACGGCATGAACCTCGTCGATATAGGACAAAGCGCCATGCGCTTCGCACACCTCGACAATTTCGCGGATGGGGGAAATGTCGCCGTCCATCGAATAGACGGATTCGAACGCCACAATCTTGGGCCGGTCGCCTACGGCGTTCAGCTTGCGGTCCAGATCGCGCCAGTCGTTGTGTCGCCACAGCACCTTGTCGGCGCGGGAATGGCGGATGCCTTCGATCATCGAGGCGTGGTTCTTTTCGTCCGACAGGATCACCGCATTCGGGATGCGCGCGCCAAGGGTGGAAAGCGCTGCCCAGTTCGACACATAGCCGCTGGAAAACAGCAGCGCCGATTCCTTGCCGTGCAAGTCGGCCAGTTCGGATTCAAGGATCAGGTGGTGGTGGTTGGTGCCCGATATGTTGCGCGTGCCGCCCGCCCCCGTGCCGCAGGTCTGCACCGCATCGACCATCGCCGCGACCACATCCGGGTTCTGGCCCATGCCCAGATAGTCGTTCGAACACCACACCGTGACATCGCGCACCGTGCCGTCGCGATGGTTGGCCGCGCGCGGAAACGATCCGCAGCGCCGTTCCAGATCCGCAAAGACGCGGTAGTTGCCTTCGGCCTTCAGCGTGTCGATCTGGCCTTGGAAAAGGGCGTCAAAGTCCATCTTGGTCACTTTCTTACTGATCGTGTCGTGTCGCGGGGGTGGGCGTCGTGGCGGCAACAGGGCGCGGCGCGGGCATCATCCAGCGCCAAAGCTTTTCATCTGGTAAAGGCAGCACCATGAACCAATGTTCCAGCAGCGCCAGCAGGGTCAGCGCTGCCAGCAGGGTAAAGCCGACAAGCTGCCCGTCGGTCGTGGCGGTCCAGACCCGTTCCAGCCAGCAGGCGCTGGCAAAGGACAGGGCGGTGATCGACACCGGGAACACCCAGTTCATCGGCGCATGGTGGAAATGGCTGGGCAGATGCGCAAGCGGGCGCGGCAGGAATTCGGTATGGATGCGCGGGACGCCAAAGAACAGGTTCAACTTGGCCGAGATACGGGCAAAGAACAGAATGACAAAGGTCCACAGGCCAAAGATATTCTCGGCCCCAAGGCTGATGCGGGCCAGTGCGACGACCGTGGCCAGCAACAACAACTCGTGCCAGGCGATGGTGCCGCAGGCGCGCACGAACCGGTCCCACTGGCCGGACTGGGCGGGGCAGGGCGCGCGGTTGGGGCCGGTGATGATGCCCGACAGAAAGGCAAGCTCGATCCAGGCCCAGATCGCCAGCGCCGACAGGAAGGCGACATAGGCCCCATAGGCCGACGCATCGTTCAGCGTCGCCATGATCCCGCCCACGCCTGCCATCAGCAGCGGCAGGCCCAGAATCACCGACCACAGATGCGCATCGCGCCCGTCGTTGTCGGCGTGCTTTACCCGCCAAAGGATGATGCCGGTGGAAAACCACCACAGGAACAGGGCCGACAGCGCAGCAATCCATGGATTTGTCATGCGCGGCACCCCCCATGACGGGGGGTGCCGCACCGGGTAGGGGGACGCGCCCATCCCCCCGCCACAATCACCGCCGAAGCGGCGATATGGTGTGTGCCAGTCAATACACCGGTTCCATCCGCACGGATGCGGGCGGCGTGTTGGTTTTGACCGGAATAAGATAAAGGCCCACAAAGGCCGTCAGCGCGCGGGCGGATGCGGCCAGATGGGCGACGCGGCCCGACAGCCCGCCCGCCTTCTTGGCACGGTCCATGTCGCGCATCGCGGCATCCATCCGGCGCAGGCCGGGCAGCCAGCGCGGATGGTCGATGTCGATTTCCACCGGAAAGATCTGCCGCGCGATGGCGGAGGTCTTGCGATACACCTCTTGGTCATACCAGTCGATGTCGATCCCCAGCGCCTTGTGGAAATCCACGCGGGCATGGTCGCGCACCCACATTGTGGAATAGACCGCCGTCAGAAAGAACCTGATCCAGTACTTGTTGATGCCGCTGGTCAGTTTCGGATCGGTCCGCATCAGCAGGGCGAAGGCCTCGCCATGGCGGAACTCGTCGTTGCACCATTCACGGAACCACTTGAAGATCGGGTGGATGCGGTGTTCGGGATGCGCCTCCAGGTGGCGGAAGATGGTGATGTAGCGGGCATAGCCGATCTTTTCCGACAGGTAGGTGGCGTAGTAGATGAACTTGGGCCGGAAGTAGGTGTACTTCTTGGCCTTGGTCAGAAAGCCCAGGTTCACCGCAACCCCCGCCTCGCGCAGGGCGTCGTTGATGAAACCGGCATGGCGTGCCTCGTCGCGGGACATGTAGCTGAACAGCTCGCAGATGTCCTTGTTGCTGCCACGGCGTTTCATTTCCTTGTACAGCACGCAGCCCGAAAATTCGGCGGTGCAGGACGAGACCAGAAAATCGATCAACTCGACCCGCAGGGCAGGGTCCATTGCCTTCCAGTCCACCGCGTCCCAGTCGGCGGTCTTCTTGAAATGGCCCTTGTTGGGGTCCGATTTCATCTGCGCGATCAGCTTGTCCCACTCTTCGCGCACCGGCGTCACGTCGATGCGGTCCATCTCGTCAAAGTCGGTGGTGTAAAAGCGCGGGTTCAGCAGCGTGGTTTCCGTGGCCATCGCCGTTGTGTCGGGGGCTGCGTCGATCTCGTGCAGGTCTTGCGGTATGGCGTTCATAGCGTCACCTCGTCCGAGAAGGAAAATTCGCACAGTTCCATGAATTCGAAATCGCCGGTCGCCTTGGTCCACAGCCGTTCCAGCAGGCTGGCGCGGGTGATGGTGGCGGTGCGGTCTTCGATGATCACTTCGCCGTAGGCGGCCATGACGGGGGTGCCGTGCACCAGCACCTCGTCCCCCGGATAGACGACGGCACCGTTGTTGAAGCGGACGTGGGCGTGAAGGCTTTCGAACCGGTGGCTGACCTCGACGGTGCAAGGCACCTGTTCCGTAGCTTTGGTGAAAAGTCCCATGATTTGGTTCCCTTTATTTGTCATTGTGACAGCAGCCGTTCGAATGCGGCCTTGTTGTCCTGTCCGAACGCGTACAATTCCGCGCTCCACCCGGTTGCGGGGTCTTCGGCCACAAGGCGGCCGTTGTCATATTTGACGATGTCGATGGGCGGGTTTCCCTGCACACCTTTGACAAGGCGATTGCGCGCCATGCCGGACTGGATGACGGTGATGAAACCGCCATGTGGCAGGTCCATCAACACGGAACCATCGGGACGCCTGACCACCACAGCCTGCGCCGAAAGTCCTTCCAGTATGACCGAGGTCTTGCTGACCACGGCCGCCGCCTGCGGCACGCCCACATGGGGGCGGTCCGTCAGGACAGAGATTGTGACCAGTGCCAACGTGGACAATGCCAGCGCCAGCATGCCCCACAGCAGCGTGCGCGGGATCATTTCGCGCTCGCGATTCTGGGACGGGTTGTGAACGTGGGGGGGGGAATGGGTCATGTCATCCCCCGTCATTCTGCCGCGACTGCGCCGGATGTTGGCGCAGTGCGGGTGACGACCGGCATCGCCAGCCGGGTTTCGGCGGCCTCTGCCACGATCCGCGCGACCGTGGCCGCATCGGGGATGCAGCGCAGCGCCGGTTGGGGATGTTTCAGATGCCAAGGCCGGGCGTGCGGCCACAGCGCCAGATAGGCCAACCGCACATCGCCCTTGGTTTGCAGCGCGATGGTGCCCGTGCCGCGCTTGCGCAGATCAAGGTTCGCCGCCGCCACCTGGGTGAAGGGGATGTTGAACGTCACCGACAGAGCCGCCCCGACCCGCATCACCACACGCGCGGTGGTGATGGTGTAAACCGTTCCGCGCGCCTGTGCCCAGGCCAGCAGCAGCACAACCATCACCGCCGCCGCAGCCAGTGCCAGATAGGGCAGTCCATAGGCGAGCGCCATCGGCACCCCGCCTTCGGCTAGGCCGGTTCCGGCCCGCCAGATCACGATCAGCGCCATATAGGCCCCGACCCAGTTCAATCCGAATGCCTCGCGCGCCAGCGCAAGTGTGGCGGGACGACCCTGCCACAGCATTTCTTCACCCATCGGCAACGTGGCGGGCAGGCCCGGCACCGGCTCAAAGGCGAAATCGTCATGGTCTGACATGGCAGACCCCCTATCTGAATGGCGAGACGGGATGGCCCGGGCGCGGGCCACCCCCTTTCGTTCAGAAGCCGCGCTTGCGCTTTCCGGCGGCATAAAGCCAGCCGCCCGCGACATAGCCCGAAATCTTGTCTTCCTCGAGTTTTGTGACCGTTGTCAGCGACTTCGTCTGCGGAATACCCGCAAACAGATCGGACGTGATGGCACTGACCCGAACCCGGTCAGGCCAGATGCGCGCCAGCGTCATCGGCACCAGCCGTTTGCCGCCGTCGTTCAGATCAACTTCCAGATAGCGGACCAGCTGTTCGGACGCATCTACCCACATGTCGCTGATGCGGCCCACCACTTCCAGATCACCCGCCTGCACCGGCAGGCCACGCGGATCGCGGCCCGCGCTGACGGCGAACCCGGCAAGCTGGCCCATCGGCACGATCTTGGCGTGTCCGTGACCGTCCAGTTCCGGTTCGTCCCGGCGCGGGGCCCAGGATGCGGGGCCGACACCATCGGCCATCGCATTGCCGGTGGGGGCGTGGGGAAAACCTTCGGACACGGCCGTGCGGGCCAGTGCAAGGTCGGTCCGCCGATGCGCCGCCTCGTTCGCGGCCGAAGGCATGATCACCTCGCCCTTGCCATGCGGCAGGCGAAAGGTTTTGGGGCTTGGCACTGCGAACAGGCCTTGGTTCGCGGCGGGCAGGCCATCCTCGGTTTCAAGGGGATAGCCTTCACGCATGTTCTCGGTCTGCAGATAATAGACCAGCAGGGCGAAGAAGCCCCAGAACAGCCAGATGGCAAGCGATGCCATGTCGAAGTTGCCAAAGAAAGTCACACCAACCATTTTGCGGGTCCTCCGGTGTCAGGTGGGGAATTCGACGATGCCAAAGGCCGCGTCGGATTTTTCGGGTTTCGGTTGCAGAATGCCGACCCGGACCAGTGGCCCAAGCGCGACGAGGGTTGCGAAAAGCAGCCCGATTTCAGTGTGGTAGACAAAGGAATAACCAAGCGAGGCATCTGTCAGCCCCGGTCCCAGCGCGCCGGATGTGGCGAGATGACCGACGCCGTCGCGCAAGGCGCCACCGACAAAGATCGACAGGCCCGCCGCCGTGGCCTGTGCGGCCCCCCAAGCGCCAAGCGCCAGCCCCGCGCCGGCCTGCCCGCGCACGGGCATGGTCATCGCAGCCGTCAGGGTGGACACGGCGAACAGCCCGGCCCCAAGGCCGATGCCACCCGCGCCTGCGAAAAAGATTACCGTGCTGTGCAGCGGTGCGGCAAAGATGATGCCGGAAAAGGCGGCGATCCCCACCAGCAGCCCGCGCGCGGCCATGCGGTAGGGGTCCAGCCCCCGCGCCAGCCAGCGCCCCGCCAGCAGGAACCCTGCCAAGGCACCCACCGCGTACATCGCGGTCAGCGTCGTTGTCGCACTGACCGAAAGGCCAAGGATCTCACCGCCATAGGGTTCCAGCAGCACATCCTGCATGTTGAAGGCCAGCGTGCCCAGCACGACCACGCCCAGCAAACGCCCCGCCGTACCGCCCGCCAGCAGATCGCCCCAGGCATCGGCAAAGCGCGGACGCGGCGCGTCGCGTTCGGCCTTTGACATCGGGCGGACCTTTTCCTGCTTCCACAGCGCGACCATGTTCAGAACCATTGTGGCCACGCCACAGCCCTGCACCACGCGCACCAGTGTGATCGGATCAAAGTCGCGCAGAAGAAAGCCCACGACCACCGCTGACACGGCCATCCCCGCCAGAAACATCACATAAAGCAACGCCACCACGCGGGGCCGCGTCTCGTCACTGGCGCGGTCGGACGCCAGCGCAAGGCCCGCCGTCTGCGTCATGTGCAGGCCAAGCCCGGTCATCAGAAAGGCCAGTGCCGCCAACACCTCTCCCGCCCAGGCGGGACCGCGGATCTGGTCGCCCGACAGCACGATCAGCGCGAAGGGCATGACGGCAAGGCCGCCCATCTGCCACAGGCTGCCGAACCACAGATAGGGGATCCGCTTCCACCCGATGGCCGACCGGTGCGTGTCGCTGCGGTGGCCCAGCAGGGCGCGAAACGGGGCCACCAGCACCGGTATGGCGATCATCGCCGCCACAACCATCGCGGGCACCGACAGCTCGACGATCATCACCCGGTTCAGCGTGCCCAGCAGCAGCACCGTGGCCATCCCGACCGACACCTGAAACAGCGACAGGCGCAGCAGTTGCGCCAGCGGCAGGCCGTCGGACGCGGCATCGGCAAAGGGCATCCACGATGTGGGCAGGCCCTGGATATGCTTTTTCTTCAGGATCATGGCCGGAACTCCAGACATTCGCTGATGTAAAAGCCGGCTGACACGCGGTTGACGCGGGTCAGCCCCGGCCCCGTGGCGCGCGCCAGCGCATCAAAGGCGTGCGGGATCATCACCGGCGACCTGTCGGCGCGCGGGAACAGCTTTCCCATTCCAAAGAACGCCATCAGAAATGGCGTGCGCGGGGCCACGGTAAAGACGATGCTGCCCGCAGTGCGCTGCCCCAGCCGCGACAGGATCGCGGCGATGTCGGGGGCGGTGTAGTAGATCAGGCTGTCCATCGCCAGTACATGGTCGAACGACCCAAGCCCCGCGTCCGTCATGTCGCCCGCCACGAACCGCACCCGGTCGCGCAGGCCCGCATCCAGCCGCTGTTCGGCAATTCCCACCAACTGGGGCGAGATGTCGACGGCCACCACATCCGCGCCGCGCGCCGCCAGTTCCGCCGTCATCACGCCGGTGCCACAGCCCGCGTCCAGAATACGCGCGCCGCGCAGATCGGTGGGCAGGCGGTCCAGCATGACGCCCCGCATCCGGTCACGGCCGGCGCGCACGGTCTGGCGGATACGGCTGACCGGCGCGTCCGAGGTCAGACGCTCCCACACCTTGGTGGCGCTGCGGTCAAAGTAATCCTCGACCCGGGTCAATGTGGCGGCGTAGTCGGCCATGGATCAATCGAACCCCAGCAATTCAAAGATTTCCCGATCGGGCAACGGGGCAGGGGTCGATCCCGCACCCTGCACACTGCGCCACAGCGTATCTGCCAGCTTCATGTATTCGGACCGCGCCATCACCACGTCTTCGGCATCGTCCATCTCGAACAGGGTCTTTTTCTTCAGGCGAGACCGGCGGATGGCGTCGATATCGGGCATATGGGCCAGACGGTTGAACCCGACGCGGGCGCAGTAGCGGTCAACCTCGTCCGTCTCGCGGCTGCGGTTGGCGACGCACCCGGCCAGTTGCACCTTGTAATTGCTGGATTTCGCCTGCACCGCCGCGATGATCCGGTTCATCGCATAGATGCTGTCAAAGTCATTCGCCGTCACGATCACCGCGCGGTCCGCGTGCTGCAAGGGGGCGGCAAAGCCACCGCAGACCACATCGCCCAGCACGTCAAAGATCACCACATCGGTGTCTTCCAATAGGTGGTGCTGTTTCAGCAGCTTGACCGTCTGCCCCACGACATAGCCGCCGCAACCGGTGCCGGCGGGCGGGCCGCCCGCCTCGACGCATTTCACGCCGTTAAAGCCTACGGCAACATAATCCTCGGGGCGCAGTTCCTCGGCGTGAAAGTCCACCTCTTTCAGGATGTCGATCACGGTCGCCTGCAACCGGCCCGTCAGGGTAAAGGTGCTGTCATGCTTGGGGTCACAGCCGATCTGCAACACCCGCTTGCCCATCATGGAAAACGCCGCCGACAGGTTGCTGGACGTGGTCGATTTCCCGATCCCGCCCTTGCCATAGACGGAAAAGACCTTTGCCCCTTCGATCTTGGTGTCGGCGTCCAGATGCACCTGAACCGACCCGTCGCCATCAAGGCCACGCAGGTTCGGTATCTCGTCTCTCGGGCTCATCACATTGCCTCTTTCATCTTGGGAGAAATATCCCGGGGGGTACGGAGGGCTGGCCCCCCGCTGCACGACAGGATTTTGGCTGAGATGGTCATCGTCATTCCGCAGCAATCCCTTCCAACCGGTCTTCCAGCTCGTCCGCAGCCCCTTGCAGGGCGGCCAGCGTGCTTTCGTCGGGTTGCCAGTAGTTCCGCTCGCTCGCCTCAAGCAGCCGCCCCGCCAGACGGGCCGAGGCTTGGGGGTTCAGGTTGGCCAGACGACGGCGCATCGCCTCGTCCAGCACGAATGTTTCGGACAGGCGCTGATAGACCCAAGGATCGACCGCCTCGGCGGTGGCGGACCAGCCCATGGTGTTGGTGACATGCGCCTCAATCTGGCGCACGCCTTCGGCACCGTGGCGCAACAGCCCCTCGTAGAACTTGGGGTTCAGGCTGCGCGACCGGGTTTCCAGCGCGATCTGGTCGCGCAAGGTGCGCACCTGGCCCGCGCCGCGGGTCTGGTCGCCGATGTAAACCGGCGTTTCCGCCCCGCCGCGCGCCCGTTTCACCGCGCGGGCAATCCCGCCCAGCGTGTCAAAGTAGTGGTCAACGGACGTGACACCCAGTTCCACCGATTCAAGGTTCTGATAGGCCAGATCGACATCCTTCAGCGCCTTTTGCAGCAGCCGTGCGTTCTGCACCGGCTTGCCCGTGCGGCCATAGGCAAAGGATTTTCGCGCCTCATACGCATCGGCCAACTCATCCTCGTCCCCAAAGGCGGAACTGCCGACCAGCACGTTCACGTTCGACCCATAGGCCCCCTCGGCGTTGGAAAAGACGCGCAAGGCCGCCACGTCCATATCGACGCCCATCTCTTCGGCATAGGCCAGCGCATGGGCGCGGATGAAGTTCTGCGCCAGTGGTTCGTCCGCCGTTGCGGCTTTCCACGCGGCCTCGGCCAGCATGCGGGTTTGCAGGGGCAACAGGTCGCGGAAGATGCCCGACAGCGTCATCACCACGTCGATGCGCGGACGGCCCAACTCGGCCAGCGGGATCAGATCGGCCCCCGACAGGCGGCCATAATGATCGAACCGGGGTTTCGCCCCCATCAGTGCCAGCGCCTGCGCAATCGGCCCGCCGTCGGATTTGATATTGTCCGATCCCCACAGCACCAGTGCCACCGTGCGCGGCAGACGGGCATGGGCGGCCAGCAGCCGGTCGGCCTGCGCGGCCCCGTCTTGCAGCGCGAATGCGGTGGGCATGCGGAAGGGATCGAACGCATGGATATTGCGGCCCGTGGGCAGGATGTCGGGGCTGCGGATCAGATCGCCCCCCGGCACAGGGGCGATGAAATGCCCCCCCAACGCGCGCAGCAGGGCGGGGATTTCGCTGTCATTCTGCAATTCCGCATCGATCCGCGCCACCGTTTCGGCGTCCGCGTCGATCAATGTCAGGTATTCGGCACGCGCGGCATCCGACATCGGGCGGCCCAGCACATGCAGCCCGTCGGTGATCAGCGCGCCTTCGGTTTCCAGCAGTTTGACCCACAGCGCATCGGGGGCGACGCCGCCCATGTCCACGGCCTTGGCCTGTTCGGTGATCAGCGCGGCAAGATCGGCGCGTTCCGGCGCATCGGGGGCAGACGCCCGCCAGCGCGAGAGCGAGTCCTTCAGATCGGCCAGACCCTTGTACAGCCCCGACTGCGCCAGCGGCGGCGTCATGTGGGTAACGGTGATCGCGTTCGACCGCCGCTTGGCCAGCGTCGCCTCGGACGGGTTGTTCGAGGCGTAAAGATAGATGTTCGGCAGATTGCCGATCAGACGGTCGGGCCAGCATCCTTCGCCCACACCGGCCTGTTTACCGGGCATGAATTCCAGTGCGCCGTGCATCCCGAAATGCAGCAGCACATCGGCGCGGAAATCCTCGCGCATCCATCGGTAAAAGGTGGTGAAGGCATGGGTGGGTGCAAAGCCGTGTTCGAACAGCAGGCGCATCGGATCGCCTTCGTAGCCGAACAGGGGCTGCAAGCCGACAAAGACATTGCCAAACTGACGACCCAGCACAAAGACGCCGCGCCCGTCAGTCTGCACCCGGCCCGGTGCGGCCCCCCACACGGCTTCGATATCCTTCAGCCAGGGCGTTTTCGCGACGATGTCGGACGCAGGAACGATGGCCGCCACATTGGCGGGCTGGCCATACATCGCGGCAGACCCGCCCAGAACCGCCTCGCGCAGGTCATCGACCGATGCCGGGGGCGTGACGTCATAGCCTGAAGATTTCATCGCGTTCAACGTGTTCAGCAGGCTTTCGAAAACGCCCAGGTAAGCGGCGGTTCCCGCCGCCCCCGCGTTCGGCGGAAAGCCATAGAGCACGATCGCCACACGGCGGTCGGCGTTCTGCGCGCGGCGCAGAACCGCAAGACGCTGCACCTTGTCCGCCAGCGCCTCGATCCGTTCGGGGCAAGGGGCCATGGCGCGGGTTTCAAGGCTGACGGTCGTTGCCGCGCGGCAGTGGCGGGCGCAACCGTTGCAGCCGGTGTCGTCATGGCGGCCCGCGTAGACGGTGGGGTTGGTCGCGCCATCAATTTCCGGCAGGGCGATCAGCATGGTGGTTTCGACCGGGCCAAGCCCGCCCTTCGATGCCCCCCACTGTCCCAGCGTCTGAAACTCCAGCGGATGCGCGGCGACATAGGGCACATCCAGCCCCGAAAGGGCCGCGACAGCGGCGGGGCTGTCGTTATAGGCGGGGCCGCCCACAAGGCTGAACCCCGTCAGCGACACCATCGCATCGACCCGACCGGCGAAATAGGCGTCAATCGCCGGTCGGCCGTCCAGACCGCCCGCAAAGGCGGGCAACACGGCCAGACCGCGCGCCTCGAACGCGGCGATCACTGCATCGTAATGCGCGGTGTCGGACGCAAGGATATAGCTGCGCAACATCAGCAGCCCGACGGTCGCCGTGGCACCTGGTGGGCGCGGCATGTCGCGCAGATCGGTGGTGATGCGCGCCTTCAGCCGGGGGTGATACAGGCCCACATCCGGGTAATCGACGGGGGCCTTGGACGGCAGGCCGTTCCAGTCGCGCCGGGCCGAATAGCGCGACACCAGAAATCGGATCATCTGTTCCAGATTGTCGTCCGACCCGCCCAGCCAATATTGCATCGACAGGAACCACGCCCGCAGGTCCTGCGCCTTGCCGGGCAGGAAACGCAGGATTTTCGGCAGGCGGCGCAGCATCTTCATCTGCTTTTCGCCCGACGCGGCCGAAGGCTCTTTCGATCCGCGCAGCTTTTTGATCAGGGCCATCGCGCCCGAGGCGGGCTTGGACATGTCCAGATCGCCCATCTTCGTCAACTTGACGATGGCGGGATCGGCGATGACCCCGATGAACGCATCGGCGCGGTCGCGTGCGGCGGTCAGTTCGGGCAGGATGGCGGTGATGTGTTCCTCGATGAACAGCAGGTTCGCCACGACAATGTCAGCACTGTCGACCGCCCGTTTGGCACGGGCAAGCGCGGCCGGGTTTTCGGCCCATTCGGCGGCGGCATGGACCGAAACCTCGATCCCCGGGAAATCCTTGACCAGCCGGGGCGCAATGCGGGCTGCGGGGCCGGCGGCATGGGCGTCCAGCGTGATGACGACAAAGCGGTAGGGCAGCGCCCCCGGCATCTTCGCGCGTGTCAGGGTGCCATCATCGCGCATAATGTGCCTTTGCCTCATACAGCGTTTCGATGGAAATCGCGGCAACGCCCTTGTCGGCGGCGTATTTTTCCGTGTTCCGCTTGGCCTTGCCGCGCACAAAGAAGGGGATCTTCTTCAGCTCGCGTTCGGCATCGGGCAGCCAGACGATGTCGCCGTCAGGCGTCACCACCGGAACCGACGCCGCTGCTGTTTCGCCTTGGTCCAAATGTCCCTCGGGGGTGCGGGGGGGGGAAGTCCCCGCTGCCGCCGGGTCGGCAGGGCCGTCGGCGCTGTCGTCCCGCGCCACGGCCTTGGCGCCGTGGTGGCTGGGGCCTGCGGCATCGTGAAACTCGAAGTCTTCGCGGAACATGGTCAGCAGGTGTTCTTCCAGCCCCATCACCAGCGGATGAATCCAGGTGTCAAAGATCACGTTCGCGCCTTCGAACCCCATCTGCGGCGAATAGCGGGCGGGGAAATCCTGCACATGCACGGGGCTCGAAATGACGGCGCAGGGGATGCCCAGACGCTTGCCGATGTGGCGTTCCATCTGGGTGCCAAGGATCAGTTCAGGTTGCAGCCGGGCAATCGCCTCTTCAACGTCAAGGTAGTCGTCGGTGATCAGCGCCTCCAGCCCGTACGATTTGGCGGCCGCGCGCAGGGGGCGGGCGAATTCGCGGTTGTAGCAGCCCATCCCCACCACCTCGAACCCGATTTCGGTGGCGGCGATGCGGGCGGCGGCGGTGACATGGGTGGCGTCGCCAAAGATGAAGACGCGCTTGCCGGTCAGATAGGTGCTGTCCACCGACGCGGACCACCACGGCAGGCGCAGGCCGGTTTCATCCACCTGCGCCGACAGGCCGGTTATCGCGGCCACCTCGTGCAGGAAATCGCGGGTGGCACCGACGCCGATGGGAACCACCTTGGTGTAGGGCTGCCCAAAGGTCTTTTCGCAATAGCGCGCGGCACTTTCGCCGGTTTCCGGGTACAGCAGCACGTTGAAATGCGCCTGACCCATCCGCGCGATGTCCGAGGGCCGTGCGCCCATCGGGGCCGCCACATTGACGGCGATCCCCATCAGGCCCAGCAGTTTCGTCACCTCGACCACATCGTCGCGGTGGCGAAATCCCAGCCCGGTCGCGCCCAGCAGGTTGCAGGTGATGCCAGCGCTGCGGGGCATGGGCCGCGCCAACGCGCGCACCAATTGCAGGAACGTCTCGTCCGCGCCAAAGTTTTCCTTGCGCTGATAGGATGGCAAGTCGAGCGCGATGACCGGGCAGGGCAGACCCAACGCCTCGGCCAGACCGCCGGGATCGTCCTGAATCAGTTCTGCCGTGCAGGATGCGCCAACGATCATCGCCTCGGGCTGGAACCTGTCGTGGGCATCCTTGACGGCGGATTTGAACAGATTGGCGGTGTCGGCCCCCAGATCGCGGGCCTGAAAGGTGGTGTAGGTGACCGGGGGCCGCGCGCCGCGGCGTTCGATCATGGTGAACAGAAGATCGGCATAGGTGTCGCCCTGCGGGGCGTGGAGCACGTAATGCAGCCCTTTCATGCCGGTCGCGACACGCATGGCCCCCACATGGGGCGGGCCTTCGTATGTCCAAAGGGTCAGCTTCATGGCTTGCTGCCGGGGGCTGTCTGCCCCCAGACCCCCGAGGATAATTGCTGCCAGGTGAAAGGCCGGGTGAAAGACGGCGTCATTCTGCGGCCCCCTGTTGCAACAGCGCGCGGCGGCGCAGGGGGCGGCTGAACAGACCCGCCAGATCGCCCGCCTGTTCGTAGAAATGCACCGGGGTAAAGACCAGTTCGATTGCCCATTTGGTGGTGAAACCCTGCGCCTCCAGCGGGTTGGCAAGACCAAGGCCGCAGATCGTCAGGTCAGGGTTGGCCGCGCGCTGGCGGTCAAGCTGGCGATCGACGTCCTGTCCTTCGCTGATCACCGGGCCTTCGGGCAGAAGGTCAAGGTCGGGACCCACCAGCGCGTCGTGCAGATAGGGGGTGCCCACCTCCAACGGGATCATGCCGCATTCGCGGGCAAGAAACCGGGCCAGCGGGATTTCAAGCTGGCTGTCGGGGAAAAAGAACACCGACTTGCCATCAAGCGTGGCACGATGGGCCGCAACCGCCTTGGCCGCGCGGGCGCGTGGGGCTGCAGTGACAGCGTCGAACAATTCGCGCGGCACACCGAATTCATCGGCCACCACGCGCAGCCAAGCGGTCGTGCCTTCTTCGCCAAACGGAAACGGGGCGGGCAGATGCCGCGCGCCGCGACGGATCAGTTCGGCATGGGTGTCGCCCAGGAATGGCTGGGTCAGGGCAAAGACGGTGTTTGGCCCGATGGCGGGCAAACCGCCTGCACGGCGGGCAGGCAGCATCCGCACCGGACCGATCCCCATCGCCTGCAGCAGCGCCAGCGCTTGATCCTCGACCACGTCGGGCAACGCACCCACCACCAGCAATTCGCGCGCCTGCGTGTCAGCCAGCGTCGGCACCATCGCGGCAAGGCAGGCATCCTCGCCTTGGGTAAAGGTCGTCTCGATCCCGGAACCGGAGTAGTTGTAGACCCGCACATGTGGCGCGTGCAGCCCTGACAGCCGTTCGGCGGCGCGGGACAGGTCCAGCTTGATCACCTCGGACGGGCAGGACCCGACCAGGAACAACTGCCGGATGTCGGGGCGGCGGGCCAGCAGGCGCGCGACCTCGCGGTCAAGTTCGGTATTGGCATCCGCCAGACCCGCCAGATCCTTTTCTTCCAGAATCGCCGTTCCAAAGCGTGGTTCGGCAAAGATCATCACGCCAGCGGCCGCTTGCAGCAGGTGCGCGCAGGTGCGGCTGCCAACGACAAGGAAAAAGGCGTCCTGCATCTTGCGGTGCAGCCAGATGATTCCCGTCAACCCGCAAAACACCTCGCGTTGGCCGCGTTCCTTGAGGACCGGGGTGTCGCGGCAGCCGCGTGCGGGCAGGTCGAGGCTCATGCCGCCACCCCCGCATCCAGACGGGCAAGGCGCAGTTTCCACAGGAACTGTCCGGCGTTGATGACGTAGGCAAGATAGGCCGCAAGGGCCAGAACCATCAGCCCGCCCGGGGCAAGGCTGCCGGTATACAGCGCCACCACATAGGCGCTGTGCAGCCCGATCACGGCAAAGCTGAACACGTCTTCCCAAAAGAAGGCGGGGGCGAAAAGGTATTGGCCAAACACGACTTTTTCCCAAATCGCGCCTGTCACCATGATCACGCAAAGAAAGGCGGTCTTGACCAGAACGGACAGGGTGGCCGCCGCGTATCCATCCCCTGTCGCCAGAAACCGCAGCACCAGCACGAGCGAGATTCCAAAGGCCAGAAACTGCGCCGGCGCCAGCAGACCCTGCACCAGCGTCCACACCGAGGCATCGCGGCGTGCGCGTTCCTCTTCGGTGTAAAGCCGCTTGCGCGGTGCCTTTTGCGGGGGCTGACGCATCCGTTTATGCCTTTCCTTTGGGCAGGTCGTTACGGAAAGGTTAGCGTTCAGCGGGAAAGTGTCAACTGAAACTTACACTATTGTGGTTTACACTTTCGGCGCTCAAATCGCGACAGGATGTGCATAATTCCAGTAAAAACAGGATTTTTCGGTGTAATTTCAGTCTTTTTTGTGCGGTGGGGTGGTTCTTTGGTCCGCAAACTGTCAATTTGCTTTGACAATTCTTCCGTGGTGTCGGACAGTAGTCGGCAGGGTCCGACTTGTGTGGGCGCGACGCTGTCTGCGTGCGCCGGGACCTGCGGAGCCGGGTCATGCACTTTGATATGCAAAACGGAACGGTTCGTCGCGCCAGCGGGGCAGCGGGGGGTGTGTCGCAGTTCGCAGCCGAGGTTGTGGCGCGGTTGGTGGCGCGCGATGTCAGCCCCGACGGCACCCTGCGCGACGATCTGGTTGATCGTCTGCTGGCCGCTGTGTCCAGCGGCGACTTTGCAAGTTTCGAGACGTTGAAGCCGGAATTGAAGCGCGCGCGCGTGTCCGCCACGATGCTGGCGGATCATTACATCCCCGAGGTCGCCCGCCGTCTGGGAGAGGCGTGGATGCAGGACTGTGCCAGCTTTGCCCAGGTGACGATGGGCGTGTCGCGACTTCAGGCGATCTTGCGCGAAATCGGGGTGCAATGGGCCGCCGATGCCAGCGGCACCGCCGTCGGCCCGACGCTGTTGCTGATCCTGCCGCATGGGGAACAGCATTCGCTGGGCGCGATGGTTCTGGCGGGGCGGTTGCGGCGGCTGGGTCTGTCGGTGTGCCTGCGCATTGCGCCCGATGTCGCAGAATTGGTCAGTTTGCTGGCGGCAAGACGTTTTGACGGTGCACTTATATCGATCGCTTGCGAAGACAAGCTTGAAACTTGTCGTAAACTTGTGGAAACCATCAGGCATGCTTCTGGCGGCCGGATGTCCGTCGTTGTTGGCGGCGCCCTGCTGGAGCGGTGTGACACAATAGTGGACTTGACCGGTGCAGATGCCGCAACCAACGACATCGACCGGGCGTTAAGTGCCTTGGGTTTGTCGGAGCGTCAGGCTGCCATGCTCGAACCGGCCTGACCCCTGAACCTCGCTTTGCCCGCGCATCGGGCGGGCGCAAGAAAGCGGAAGCGCCGTGACAACCGACGGACGACATCTTTTGAATGGCGGAAAGCTTCCGCTGATAGCGCCCGATCTTTTGGGCGACATCCTTGCTGCGGCGGCGGACATCTGTTTGCTGGTGTCGCCCACACGGCGGATCATTTCGGTTCTGGTCAATCCTCATCACCGCAGTTTCGGGCAGCTGACCGACTGGGAAGGCAGCAACCTGAAGGATGTGCTGACCGAAGAAAGCCTGCGCAAGCTGAATTCGCGGCTGGACGATCTGCGCACGTCGTCCACGCGGGCCAAGGGGCCGTTGTCGCTGGAACTGAACCACGCCGATCAGCAGCGCTGGGAATTTCCCGTCCGTTATACGCTGCACCGGATCGGGGGGGACGAATCGATCCTGATGCTGGGCCGCGATCTGCGCCCCATCGCCGAGGTGCAGCAGCAGCTTGTCGCGGCGCAGCTTGCGCTGGAGCGGGATTATGAAACCCAGCGCGAGATGGACACCCGCTATCGCGTGCTGATGGAAGTGTCGCGCGATCCGGTGGTGATCGTGTCGATGTCGTCGGGGCGGATTTCGGATCTGAACCCGGCGGCGGCGCAATTGCTGGGCGGTCAGCGGGTTGATCTGGTCGGTGCCGCCATCGCGCAGGAATTCGAAGGCCGCAGACGCGGCGAGTTTCTGGAAAGCATGTCCAATCTGGCGGTTGCCGAAAGTTCTGCCCCGATCGAACTGACAGCGCGGCGGTCGCAAAAGCGGGTTCTGGTCACGCCCACCGTTTTCCGGGCGGCGGGCGAGCGGTTGCTGATGTGCCAACTGGATGCCGCAGACTCGGCCGCCAATTCCACCGATGAGCTGGCCGAAAACCTGTCGCGCCTGTATCACGAAGGGGTGGACGGGATCGTTTTCGCCGATGCCGAAGGCATGATCCGTGCCGCGAACGAGGCGTTCCTGAACCTGACCGACAGCGCCAACATGGCCGCGATCCGGGGCCGGTCGCTGACGGATTTTCTGGCGCGCGGGGCGGTCGATCTGCGGGTGTTGCTCGACAACGTCAAGCGGACAGGGCAGTTGCGGATGTATGCGACGCGCCTGACGACAGATTTCATGGGACAGATCGCGGTCGAGATTTCGGCGACCTGGCTGAACGACCGGCCCAATCCGATTCTGGTGCTGGTCGTCCGAGATGCCAGCCGCGCCGAATCCCTGCGCCGCCCGACCTTTGGGCAACCCGATGATGGTGTGCGTAACGTGATGGAGTTGGTGGGGTCGTCCACGCTGAAGGATATCGTGGCGGAAACCACCGATGTGATCGAAAAGATGTGCATCGAAACCGCGCTGGAACTGACACGCAACAACCGCGTCGCTGCCGCCGAAATGTTAAGCCTGTCGCGCCAGTCGCTGTATGTGAAGCTGCGCAAATACGGGCTGATCAACAAAAGCGACGATTGACCCCCGCTGTTGGTCTCGCGCCAAATCCCTGAATTTAAGATGAAAAAAGGGCCGCGTCTGCGGCCCTGCACTCGTTAACCGCGAAACTGTCATATTGATAGCAGTCAAATCGTAAGAGAATGTTGACATAGATCAAGGCTGATCCCGTAAAAAGTGTCAACTTTTTGTGACACATTGAAGGGGCATCGTGTCATGCGCATCGTGTTTGTCCATCCCAACTATCATTCGGGCGGTGCCGAAATTGCCGGGAACTGGCCGCCCGCCTGGGTGGCCTATCTGGCCGGGTCGCTGCGCGCGGCGGGGTTTGATGACATCCATTTCATCGATGCCATGACCAACCACATCGGGGCCGACGACCTGCGCGCCCGTCTGGCTGCCCTTGGCCCCGATGTCGTGGGCACCACCGCCATCACCCCGGCGATCTACGAAGCCGAAGAGGTGCTGCGCATCGCACAAGAGGTTGCGCCAAACGCGCTGCGGGTGCTGGGCGGCATCCACGGCACCTTCATGTTCCGGCAAGTGCTGGAAGAAGCCCCCTGGATTGACGTGATCGTCCGGGGCGAGGGCGAAGAGATCATGGTCGCGCTGATGCAGGCGGTGGAACAAGGCCGCTATCCGCAGGACCGGCGCAAGATCAAGGGCCTGGCCTTTGCCGACGGGGCCGAGATTGTCGCGACCCAAGCGGCAAGCACGGTCAAGAACCTGGACGGGATCGATCCCGATTGGTCGATATTGGAGTGGGACAAGTATATCTACGTGCCCTTGGGCGTGAAGGTCGCCATCTCCAACATGGCGCGCGGCTGTCCGTTCACCTGTTCCTTCTGTTCGCAATGGAAATTCTGGCGCGATTACCGCGTGCGCGAACCGAAAAAGGTGGTGGACGAGATTGAGCGTCTGGTGAACGACCACGGCGTCGGGTTCTTCATTCTTGCCGACGAGGAACCCACCATCAACAAGAAGAAATTCGTCGAATTCTGTCAGGAACTGATCGACCGTGGCCTGCCTGACCGCATCAAGTGGGGCATCAACACCCGCGTCACCGATATCTATCGCGACCGCGACCTGCTGAAATTCTACCGCAAGGCCGGGCTGGTGCATGTCAGTCTGGGAACCGAGGCTGCGGCGCAGCTGAAGCTGGACATGTTCAACAAGGAAACCACCGTCGCCGAAAACAAAGAAGCGATCCGTCTGCTGCGCGAGGCGGACATTTTTGTCGAGGCGCAGTTCATTGTCGGTCTGGACAACGAAACCAAGGAAACGCTGGAAGAAACCTTTCAGATGGCTTGGGACTGGCAACCGGATCTGGCCAATTGGGCGATGTATACGCCCTGGCCCTTCACCCCGCTGTTTCAGGAAATCCGCGACAAGGTCGAGGTGTTCGATTACGCCAAATACAACTTTGTCACCCCGATCATGAAGCCCGCTGCCCTGACGCGGGGGGAATTGCTGGATGGGGTGATGAAGAATTACCGCCGGTTCTACATGCGCAAGGCGCTGTTCCATTACCCGTGGCGCGGCACCGGGTTCCGGCGGCGCTATCTGCTGGGCTGCCTCAAGGCGTTTCTCAAGGCCGGGGTGGGGCGCACTTTCTATGATCTGGGCAAGGCCGGATATTGGGGGCCGCAGACCAAGAAATCCGTGGATTTTCACTTTGACGCCACCCGCACGATCGGCGAGGCGCAGATGGCCGACTGGGACGCCAACGCCGACAAGGCGGCCCGTGCCGCCGAACGGCGCGAAGCGGTGCGTGCCCAAGGCAAGGCCCGCGCGGCAGAGCGTAACGCCGAGTTCAAGATGCCCGGCGGTGCCGAGGTCCGCGCCTGTGGGGCAGGGCGCGAACAGATGCAGGAACCGGCGGAATAGGCGGATGGACGGCGGACATTCCCCCGTTGTCGCACGGATCGGGCCGAACGCGATAACCCAGTTGGTGGCCGTGCTTGACCGCACCCAGGGGCGGACGGTCCGTGATGCGGTTCTGGCGCGGGCGGGCATTCTGCCGCCTGCGCCGGACTCTGGCATGATCCCCGAAACTGACGCTGCCGCCGTGCATGGCGCGCTGCGCCAGCTTTTGCCGGACGATGCCGACGCCCTTTTGCGTCTGGCGGGGCTGGCCACGGGCGATTACATCCTGACCCATCGCATCCCGCGCGCGGCGCGTATCTTGATCCGCATCCTGCCGTCCGCCTTTGGCGCCCGGCTTCTGACATCGGCAATCGCCCGCCACGCCTGGACCTTTGCCGGGTCGGGCGCCTTTCGCGTGGTGTCGCACCGGCCCCTGACCTTTCAGGTGACGGGCAACCCGCTGATTGCGGGGCATGTTGCGGCGCATCCCCAATGCCACTGGCACGCAGCGGTGTTCGAGCGGCTGTTCACCCGGTTGGTCTGGCCGGGTGCCACCGTCACCGAAACCACCTGCGCCGCCACCGGGGCCGAGTGCTGCACCTTTGTCCTGCGCCGGTCGCCGGGCGAGATTTCTTGAAGCAAGAAATTTGCGCGCCCGGTCAGCACCGGCAGGCGGCTGGGATCGGCCGAAACAAAAGCTGTCAGAACAATCTTACACATCGCGCTTGCCCGACTCTGGATTGTCATGTTTAGTTGACAGTATGGATGTCAGTCTGACCATACGCCCGCGCCGCTATCCGCAGCCCGCAGCCATGCTGCGGCTGATCAAGCCGATCACCTGGTTTCCGCCCGTCTGGGCCTATCTGTGCGGATCGGTATCCGCCGGGGTGGCGCTGTCGGGCAACTGGGGGATGGTGCTGTTGGGCATGGTGCTGGCGGGGCCTATCGTCTGCGGCATGAGCCAGGCCGCGAACGACTGGTGCGACCGGCATGTCGATGCGGTGAACGAACCGGATCGCCCGATCCCGTCGGGCCGGATACCGGGGCGCTGGGGGCTGTGGATCGCACTGGCGATGACGGTGCTGTCGCTTGGGCTGGGATGGCTGCTTGGCCCCTGGGGCTTTGCCGCCACGGTGGTGGGCGTGATCGCCGCCTGGGCCTATTCGGCCGAACCCGTGCGGCTGAAACGGTCGGGCTGGTGGGGACCGGGGCTGGTGGCCCTGTCCTACGAAGGGTTGCCCTGGTTCACCGGGGCTGCCGTCCTGTTGGGCACAGCGCCGCGGGCCGAGATTGTGTTGATCGCGGCGCTATATGCCTTTGGCGCGCATGGCATCATGACATTGAACGATTTCAAGGCATTGGAAGGCGATCGCCAACACGGCGTCCGATCCCTGCCGGTGGTGCTGGGGCCAGAGGTGGCTGCACGGATCGCCTGCACGGTGATGGCGCTGGCGCAGGCGTTGGTGATCGCGCTGCTGCTGATCTGGGGGCGGCCTTACCACGCGCTTGGTGTGACATTGGTGCTGCTGGTGCAGTTAGCCGCGATGCGCGTGCTGTTCCGTGACCCAAAGGGCAAGGCCCCCTGGTACAACGGCACGGGCGTCGTTCTGTATGTCACCGGCATGATGATTTCCGCCTTTGCGCTGCGGTCGTTGGAGACGCTGCCATGACGTTGAGTTGGGTCCAGATCGCCCGTCTTGGGCTGGTGCAGATGTGCCTTGGCGCGGTGGTGGTGCTGACCACATCGACGCTGAACCGGCTCATGGTGGTTGAACTGGCCCTGCCTGCGGTGCTGCCGGGGCTGCTGGTGGCGCTGCATTACGGCATCCAGATCACCCGGCCCAATTGGGGCTATCGGTCCGACACCAAGGGGAACCGGACGGTGTTCATCATCGGTGGCATGGCCATCTTGGCGCTGGGGGCGTTTCTTGCCGCCGTGGGCGTGGTGATCCTGCCGGGTTTGGCGGGACTGGCGGTGTCGGTGCTGGCCTATGCGCTGATCGGTGTCGGCGTGGGCGCGTCGGGCACGTCGTTGCTGGCGCTGCTGGCGACGGCGACCCATCCGCAACGTCGCGCGGCGGCGGCGACGATCACCTGGCTGATGATGATTTTCGGCATCGCGGTGACGGCGGGAACAGTCGGCGCGTTCCTTGACCCCTACACACCTGCGCTGCTGCTGCGGATCGTCGGCATCGTCACGCTGGGGGCGGTTGTCCTGACAGCCCTTGCCGTGCGCGGGATCGAGGCGCGGGTGGTCGCGGTGCGCGAAACCGAAGCGGTCCCTTTCCGCATCGGCATGGCAGAGGTCTGGGCTGAACCGCGCGCCCGTACTTTTACGCTGTTCATCTTTCTGTCGATGACCGCCTATTTTATGCAGGAACTGATCCTGGAACCCTATGCCGGGCTGGTCTTTGGCCTGACACCGGGGCAATCGACGCAACTGTCGGGCGCGCAGAACGGTGGCGTCTTTGTCGGAATGCTGGCGGTCGGTATTGCGGCCACGGGCTTGCGAATCGGGTCGCTGCGCACCTGGGTCATGGCGGGGTGCATCGGATCGGCGGCATCGCTGTGCGCCGTGGCGGGCACCGGGTTTCTGATGCCTTCGGTCGTGGCACTGGGCTTTTTCAACGGCATGTTCGCGGTGGCGGCCATCGGGTCAATGATGGCGCTTGCGGGCGAGGGGCGGTCAACCCGCGAAGGCACACGCATGGGCCTGTGGGGCGCGGCACAGGCGCTGGCGGCGGGATTTGGCGGGTTGCTCGGCGCGGCGTCGGTCGATCTTTTGCGCCTGTGGGCGGATGCGGGCACCGCATTCGGGTTTGTCTTTCTGGTCGAGGCGGCGCTGTTCATCACCGCTGCCGCACTGGCCGCGCGGGTCATCGACGGCGGGTCCCGCCGTCTGCCCACCACACATCTTGTTCCGGGGGAATAGGCCATGGAGTATGACGTTTTCGTCGTGGGGGGCGGGCCGTCGGGGGCTACAGCCGCCGAAGATCTGGCCCGCGCCGGATACCGCGTGGCCCTGCTGGATCGCGCTGGCCGGATCAAGCCTTGCGGCGGCGCGATCCCGCCGCGCGCCATCGCGGATTTCGCCATTCCCGATGAGATGATCGTGGCCAAGATTCGCACCGCGCGCATGATCTCGCCCACCGGGCGGCACGTGGACATCCCGATCGAGGGTGGCTTTGTCGGCATGGTGGACCGCGAACATTTCGATGAATTCCTGCGGGTGCGTGCGGCAAAGGCCGGGGCCGACCGGTTGACCGGCACCTGGCTGCGCATCGAACGCGATGCGGGCGGGACGCATGTCATCTGGCGCGACAAGACCAGCGGGGCCGAACGCCGTGCGCGGGCACGGCTGGTGATCGGCGCGGATGGCGCGCGGTCTGCCGTGGCACGCGCCGAAGTACCCGGCGGCGACACCATTCCCTATGTCATCGCCTACCACGAGATCATCAAGGCCCCGCCCGCCAACGCAAATTACAACCCGCTGCGCTGTGATGTGATCTATGATGGCCGCATCTCGCCCGACTTTTACGGCTGGGTGTTCCCGCATGGCGCGCAGGCGTCGGTGGGTATGGGCACGGGTCTGGACGGGGTCGATCTGAAACAGGCCACTGCCGATCTGCGGGCGGCAAGCGGCCTTGCGGGCTGCGAAACCATCCGCCGCGAAGGCGCGCCGATCCCGCTGAAACCGCTGGACCGCTGGGACAACGGCCGCGATGTGGTGCTGGCAGGGGACGCGGCGGGCGTGGTGGCGCCCTCGTCGGGCGAGGGGATTTTCTACGCCATGGCCGGGGGCCGCGTTGCGGCGACGGCGGCGCAGGCGGCCCTTGCCTCGGGGCGTGCGTCGGATTTACGCATCGCACGAAAGCTGTTCATGAAGGAACATGGCACGGTATTTCGGGTTCTACGGTCGATGCAGGATGCCTATTACAAATCGGACGAACGTCGCGAACGCTTTGTCAGCCTGTGCCATGACGTTGACGTCCAGAAACTGACATTCGAGGCCTATATGAACAAACGGCTGGTCAACGCGCGACCGCTTGCGCATCTGAAGATCGGGTTGAAGAACCTGGCGCATCTGCTGCGGCTGGTGTCGCCCGTCTGGACGTAATCCCGTGGCCGAAACCCTGCCCGATACGCTGACCGAAGAGATGATCCCCGCCTGGATCGACGGCCGCCTGCAACCGGTCGGCAAGATGGAGGTGCATCGCCGTGGCCTGCGCCACAAGGCGGTGTCGGTGTTCGTGACCGATGGCCCGCGCGTGTTGATCCAGCAGCGGGCGCTGTCGAAATACCACACGCCCGGACTTTGGGCGAACACCTGCTGCACCCATCCGCGCTGGGACGAAGACCCCGCCGCCTGTGCCGTACGCCGCCTGCGCGAGGAATTGGGCATCACCGGGCTGTTTCCCGCCTTTGTTGACCGGGTGGAATACCGCGCCAACGTGGGGGCGGGGCTGACTGAACACGAGTTGGTCGATATCTTTGTGGCCCCGGCGGGGCCGGGTCTGCGCCTGTCGCCCGACCCGGACGAGGTTGCCGCCACGCGCTGGGTCGATCTTTATGACCTGTCGGCCGAGGTGTTGCGCAATCCTGACCGGTTCACACCCTGGTTGCGGATCTATCTGTCCGATCACATGGACCGCATCTTTGGCGCACGGGTTGCCGCCACCCGTTAGGGGCCAGTGTATTCTGCCAGAAACGGCAGGATCAGGTCTGCCACTGTCTCTGCCGCCTCTTCCTGCACCAGATGGCCGAAGCCTGCGATTTCCGCATAGCGGGCGGTCGGCATCCGCGCCGCCATGTCGCGCGACACGCGGGCGGGCACGGCGGTATCCCCGCTCGCCGCGATCAACAGTGTCGGGGTCCGCGATTGCGGCAGGCGGGCGGTCAGATCATCCAGCTTCCACTGCGCCATCATGCCAAGCGTGCCGTCTACATGCCCCGGATCGCGCACCAAGGTCAGATATTGCGCCTGTCCTGCTGCATCCAGCGGCGATCCGTTCGACGCCAGCAGCTTGTTCACCGTCGCAGGCTTGCCCCACAACCGCGCCACGACATGCGGGATGAAGGGCGTCACCGCCAACACTCGCGCCAGCATCGGGAACATCACCCCGGCCACCCCGTCAAAGGTGGACAATGCGGCGTTGATGCCGACAACCGCCCGTAACGGCAAAAATTCTGCCATCCGCAGCGCAATGGCGGCCCCTGCGGAATGGCCGATGACGGCGACAGGCTCGATTTCCATCGCGGTGCACAGGGTCACCAGATCCTCGGCCATCGTATCCAGACCAAAGCGGCTGCGGCTTCCGGGCCTTGTAAAGCCCTGTCCAGGCAGGTCGGGCACGATCAGGCGATAGTGCGGCGACAGCAGCGGGATCAGGTGGCGAAAGCTGTGACCCGATCCGCCTGCGCCGTGCAGCAGCACGAGGGTTGGCCCGGTGCCCGTATCGATCACCCACCAGTCATGGGGGCGGCTGCGGATGCGTTTGCCTGCATCTCGGTGGGGCCAGTCGGGGGGCATCTGCGACAGGTCCATCACCCCTCCAACGCCTGACCCAGCACGGCGGACAAACGATGCGCATCGGCGCGCGGCAGGGCGATATAGGGCGCATCCATGCTGGCGGCCAACTGGCGCAGCGCGGGTTGCGGGCGGTTGGCGGTGTCGATCACCAGCGCTGGAAACCCGGTGGCACGAATGGCGCGGGCAAGGCGCTGCGCGTCGTCTTCGGCCATGGCGCGGTTGGCGCTGCCGTCCAGCGCGATATTGCCGCGCCCGTCGGTCAACAGGGCGATGGTGGGGGTCAGCCCCCGCGCGCGCGCCTGTGCCGCCGTTGCCATCGCCAGCCGCAACCCATGCGCCAGCGGTGTGCCCCCCCCACCCGGCAGGCCCGCAAGGCGGCGCTTGGTTTGCACCAGCGAGCGGGTGGGCGGCAGGATCAGTTCCGCATCGCGCCCGCGAAACGCCAGCAGCGCCACATGATCGCGCCGCGCATAGGCCTGTGCCAACAGCAGCTCGATCGCGCCTTTCGCCTCGGCCAGTCTGGCGAAAGCTGCCGACCCAGACGCATCGACGGCAAAGATCAGCACACGGTCGGAGGTTTCGCGAAACCGCTTCAGCCGGATATCCCCGGCCCGCACCAGCAGCACGGCATCGGGCCGGTCCGCCTGTTTGCGGCGCAAGGGTTGCCAGGGGGCAGCGGCGCGCAGGGTGGCGACAAGGTCGATCCGCGCGCCCGATCCCAACCGACCGGGGCGCGAGGGCAGGGGGCGTCCGCGCCGGTTGCCGCCACGTTCCGCGCCCGTGCCGCTGGCCCCCTTGGACGCGCGCGCGGCACGCCCTGCGGCCAACGCCTGCAACAGATCGGGCGGCAGGGCGGCGCGGGCGGCCTCGACCAGCAGATCGTCGGGGATATCCAACCCGTCGGATGTGGGCGGATCGGGGGGTTGGTCCGGTGGCTGATCTTCGGGCGGTGGGGCGGGGTCGTCCTGCGGCACCTCCGTCTGCGGCAGGGCGCGGTGGCCATAGACCAGATCGACCGCCAGTCGCAGATCCTCATCACCCACCGTGTCGTGCGTCGACCACGCCGCCGAGGCGCGCGCGGCCGCCAGCGCCAACACCGGCGCGCGCAAGGACGCGATGCCAAGCCGCGCCGCCACGCGGGTCAGGCTGTCGACGGCGCTCGCTGGCGTCACAACTTCGGCAAGCCGCGCGCGGGCGACGGCGATGGTGCCCTCGTCCAGCGTCAGCGGGGCGCTTTCATCCCATTGCTGATCGGTCAGGTCCAGAAACAGGGCCAGCCGGTCAACCAATGCGGCGGGCAGTACCTCCTCCGGCTCCGCCCCTTCGTCCAAGCCAATAAGGGTGTGGCGCGGGTCGTCCAGACTGCGCGCCAGCCGCGCGGCAAGGCCGGGCGGACAGCGTTCCGCCATCGTCAGCACCAAAGTGGCTGGCGCGTCCAGCAAGCCCGCCGTCAGCACGGGCCGACCCGATGCAAGGGTCGCCGTCAGATCAAGCCCGCCGAACAGCGCGTCATCGCCCACACCCGGATGCAGGCGGCGTTGGGGAAAGGGCAGGGTATCCAGCGCCGATACCACCTGATCGCGCACTGGGCCCGCCCGTGCGCGCAGCCACAGACCCTTCAACCCCGCTGGATCGATTGCCAGCAGCGTCAGGGCGGCGATGGCGCGCGCCCATGGATCGGGACGGTCGGTCAGGGCAACACCTCGGCCACGGCGCGGGTGACGCGGGCGGTCGATCCGGCCTCGTCCAGCGGATCGCGGCGCAAACGGTGGCTTAGGGCGGTGGGGGCGACGGCGCGCAGTTGGGCGCGGGTGACCGATGCCGCGCCATCGAAGGCGGCCAGCGCGCGGGCGGCGCGCAGCAGCGTCAACTCTCCGCGCAACCCGTCCGATCCGATGGCGATGCACAGGGCCGCGCAATCGTGCAGCACGGTGTTCGGCGTCTTCAGCCCCGGCAGCGCGGCGCGGGCGGCGAGGATCTGTTTGCGCAAGGCGGCATCCTTGGGCCGCCATTTGCGCATGAAGGCGTCATGGCCGTTTTCATAGGCATCCCGGCGGCGGATCACCTCGACCCGGGTGTCGACGTCACGGGGGGATGTCACCTCCACCGACAGGCCGAACCGGTCCAGCAGTTGGGGCCGCAACTCGCCTTCTTCGGGGTTGCCGGACCCGACAAGGACAAAGCGGGCGGGATGGCGGATCGACAGCCCCTCACGCTCCACCACGTTTTCGCCGGATTGGGCGACGTCCAGCAACAGATCGACGATGTGATCCTCCAGCAAGTTGACCTCATCGATATAGAGATAGCCGCGGTTGGCGCGGGCCAGAAGGCCGGGTTCAAAGGCCTTTTCACCGCGCGTCAGGGCGCGTTCGATGTCCAGCGCGCCGACGACGCGATCCTCGGTCACGCCCAGGGGCAGGTCGATGACCGGGGTCGGGCGGCTGACGATGCGGGTGCCGGTAACGCCCGCCCAGTCCGGGCATTGCGACGGATGGGCCGAATTCACCGGGCAGCCTTCGACCACGTCGATCGGGGGCAACAGCGCGGCAAGTGCGCGGACCGCTGTGGATTTGCCGGTGCCCCGGTCACCAAAGACCAACACGCCGCCGATGCCGGGATCGATGGCCGTCAGCACCATCGCCTGTTTCATCGCCTCTTGTCCGACGATGGCGGTAAAGGGAAATGGCTGTCTCATGTCAAAGTCCGCTGGCAGGGGTGGATACGAATTTTCTGCGAAAATTCAGCGTGGCCCGAGGGGCGTGATTTTTCGCAGAAAAATCGGGGCGGGACGGGATCATGGGGCGGGAACCAAGGGGTTGGCCCCGTTCCAGCGCCCCTCGGACCCGATCACCCGGAACCGGGCGTACAGCTCTTCGCGGAACCAGTTGCCGTCCCGCACGGCGCGGATGGCGCGGCCATGCGGGCAATCGCCACGGGCAAAGGCGGCCATGCTGTCCGTATCGGGCCAGATCGAGAAGGTCACCTGATGCAGCAGCGGCACCTCGCCAATCCCGATCTTGAAGGTGACGTTGGGATCGGCCCCGATGGCCGCCGATATATCCGGCACCCGGTTCCAAAAGCGCATGGCGCGGCTGGGTTTGACCGTGGCCCGCGTCAGCACGGCCAAGGGGCCGTTGCCGCCCACGAGCCCTTCCCCGAACGGATTCACCCCCGCCCAGACCCCACGCGCCGACAGCGCATCCAGATAGACCGTCCAGCTTTCGCGCGCATGGGACCGCCACCGCTGCCAGACCGGGTTTGCCGTGATGCGCGCGCGCGCCGTCGCCTCGTCCGGCCAGACGGCCAGAATCGCCCAGACGCCCCAGTTCGGTTTCGGCGTGAACCCTTCGCCCGTGCCGGACCCGCACAGTTTCCAGAACAGGGCATCGGGTTCGCGGCGCAAGGTCAGCCGCGCCAGCGCCATCTGGCCCACGACCCACAGCCGCGCGGGCAGCCCGTCAAAGCGGAACAGGGTCAGGGTGGTGATGGGAATGGCGCGCCCTCCGACGGTAAAGTGTAAACCTGATCTTACAGTTCTTGCGCCGAAGGGGAAGCGTAAAACCGAATTTCAGCCATTTGAACGCCGATATTGTAAATCTAACTAGACAGTCTATCATTCCCTCATGACTCATGCACAAGCCAACCGCCCCGACACATCAGATCATGCCCAAGATCGTGCCATCGTCATCGGTGCGGGGTTGGGGGGGCTCGCCTCGGCCATGCGGTTGGGGGCCAAGGGGTGGCGTGTCACGGTGATTGACCGGCTGGACCGCGCAGGCGGGCGCGGATCGTCCATCACCATGGGCGGGCACCGCTTTGATCTGGGTCCGACGATCGTGACCGTGCCGCAGGGGCTGCGCGATCTGTGGTCGGCCTGCGGGCGCGACTTTGACCGTGACGTGACGCTGGCACCATTGGACCCGTTCTATGAAATCCGCTGGGCGGATGGATCGACCTTTACCGCCCGGCAGGACGATGCCGCGATGAAGGCCGAGGTGGCGCGCCTGTCCCCCGCCGATGCCAAAGGCTATGCCCGCTTCCTGCAAGACAGCGAGGCGCGCTATTGGTTCGGCTACGAAGACCTTGGCAAGCGCCCGATGCACAAGCTGCTTGATCTGATCAAGGTCCTGCCGAAATTCGCGATGATGCGGGCCGACCGGTCGGTCTATGCCCATGCCGCGCGCAGGGTAAGCGATCCGCGCCTGCGGTTCGCGCTGTCGTTCCACCCGCTGTTCATCGGCGGTGATCCGTTCAACGTGACGTCGATGTATATCCTTGTCAGTCATCTGGAAAAGGCCTTCGGCGTGCATTACGCCATGGGGGGCGTGCAGGCGATTGCCGATGCGATGGTGAAGGTCATCGCCTCGCAAGGCGGCGAGGTGATCCACAACACCGAAGTGGACGAGGTGGTGATCGCCCAAGGCCGCGCCGCCGGGGTGCGGCTGGTGGGTGGTGAGGTGATCCCCGCAGCGCTGGTCGTGTCGAACGCCGACGCGGGGCACACCTATGACCGTCTGCTGCGCAATGCGCCCAAGAAACGCTGGAACCCGTCGCGCCTGAAACGCACACGCTGGTCGATGGGCCTGTATGTCTGGTATTTCGGCACCAAGGGCACCAAGGGGATGTGGCCTGACGTGGGCCACCATTCCATCGTCGTGGGGCCGCGCTACAAGGATCACATCAAGGACATCTTCATCCGCGGCAAGCTGGCCGATGACATGAGCCTGTACATCCACCGCCCCAGTGTCACCGATCCATCGGTTGCCCCCGAAGGCGGCGACACCTTTTACGCCCTGTCGCCAGTGCCGCATCTGGGGCACGACAACGGCGTGGACTGGACCACAGAGGAGCCGAAGTACCGCGAAAAGATGGCGCAGATGATCGATGATCGCCTGATGCCGGGGTTCCGCGACCATATCACCGAAAGTCTGGTCTTCACCCCCGACACCTTTCGCGACCGCTATCTGTCGCCCTATGGCGCGGGCTTTTCGATTGAACCACGTATCCTGCAATCGGCGTGGTTCCGTCCGCACAACGTGTCCGAAGAACTGCCGGGCTTGTATCTGGCAGGGGCGGGCACCCATCCCGGCGCAGGCCTGCCCGGCGTGATCGGCACGGCCGAGGTGTTGGGCATGCTTGTTCCCGATGCGCCGCGCTTGGCCCCGGCGGCACCTTTGCGGATGGCCGCCGAATGATCGCGCCCACCGACATGGCGGCCTGCCGTGCGGCGATCCGCACCGGGTCCTTGTCGTTTCATGCGGCGTCCCGATTGTTGCCCCCGGCGGTGCGCGATCCGTCGCTGGCGCTATATGCGTTCTGCCGGATGTCGGATGACGCGGTTGACGAAGGCAGCGACAAGGCCGGGGCTGTGCTGCATCTGCGCGACCGGCTGGATCTGGTTTATCTGGGCCGCCCGCGCAACGCCGCTGCCGACCGCGCCTTTGCCGCCGTGGTCGAAGGGTTCGACATGCCCCGCGCCCTGCCCGATGCGCTGCTGGAAGGCTTTGCCTGGGATGCGGTGGGGCGGCGCTATGACGATCTGTCGGGCGTGCTGGACTATGCCGCGCGGGTGGCGGCGGCCGTGGGGGCGATGATGTGCGTCCTGATGCGGGTGCGCGATGCCGATGCGCTGGCGCGGGCCTGCGATCTGGGTCTGGCGATGCAACTGACCAACATCGCCCGCGATGTGGGCGAAGACGCCCGCGCGGGCCGCCTGTACCTGCCGCGCGATTGGCTGGACGACGAAGGTGTGGACGCGGCGGCCTTTCTGGCCAGCCCCGCCCCGCTGCCCGGTATCCGCCGCGCCACGCGCCGCCTGCTGGATCAGGCGGGCCGTCTTTATGCGCGGGCCGAGGCGGGTGTGCCCGCGCTGCCGCTGGCCTGTCGCCCCGGCATCTTTGCCGCGCGCCACATCTATGACGGTATCGGCCACCAGGTGCGCCGTGCTGGGTGCGACAGCATCACCCGCCGCGCGCACACCGGGCCTGCACGCAAACTCGGCTGGTTGGCGCTGGCGCTGGCGCGGTCGGGCGCATCAGTGGTGACGCCGCGCCCGTCGGTGCTGCACGCAAGCCCGGTGCCCGAAGTGGCCTTTCTGGTCACCGCCGCCGCCCGGCCAAAGGCGCACCCCGGTCGCAGCGATGCGCTGTTGTCTGTTCTGGCCCAGCTTGAGGCGCGGGATCGTGGCCTGGCCTGAAGTTCGGCCAAGCGTGGAACCAAAGGACGTGCTAAGTCGCTGAAAACCGAAACGGAGCGGCGCTTATGCAACTGACCTTGTTCTTCACCTATCTGGCCGCCTGCGCCGCCGCTGCCGCCACCGGCGCGCTGTTTCAGCCCGGGGATTGGTATCGCGATCTGCAAAAGCCACGCTGGACACCGCCGGACTGGCTGTTTCCCGTGGCCTGGACCGTGCTGTACCTGAGCATTTCCATCGCCGCCGCGCGGGTGGCGGCACTGCCCGGAACCGGGCAGGCGCTGGCGTTCTGGTCGATGCAAATTGCGCTGAACACGCTGTGGACGCCGGTGTTCTTTGGGCTGCGGCGGATGGGGGCGGGGTTGGTGGTGCTGGGGCTGTTGTGGCTGGCGGTGGCGGCAACGATGGTCGCCTTTTTCCAGCATGACCTGATCGCGGGGCTGCTGTTCGTGCCCTATCTGATCTGGGTCAGCGTGGCGGGGGCGTTGAACCGGTCGGTCTGGGTGCTGAACCGCTGACCGAAGTTTCGGCGGAAATTTAATGGTTTACGCCTGATTTTTCGCAGAAAGATCGTGCAGCCGGTCAATCGGCAAAATCCCATCCGCGCCGACGGGGCACCCGGACAGCCAGCATCGGCTTCAGCAGCGGGTTGCGAAAGCGCGTCAGGTCCAGCGCCTCGTGGACGCCGGTGCTGATCTGTCCGTCGATCTGCGTCTGCACCAGCGACCGGGCGTAGAACGGCGCGTCGAGCATGGGCAGCACCTGACGCGGCACGACGCCCGGATCGGCACGGGTTTCGCGGCGCACCGCCCACAGGCTGCGGCGAAATGGCGTCAGGGGGGGCGGGTCGATCACTTGCACGTTTCCTGCGTGGTCGATCCCGATTCCCAGCGCCAGCTTGGACCCATCCGCCCGCGTGGCGTCATAAAAACACACCGCGCGATCGGGCAGCGGATAGCGTCCCCATGTCCAGAACCGGAAATCCGCCTCCAACGCTGCCGTGCCGAAATTGGCGTCGAAATAGCCGTGTCCCTGCCAACGGTGGCCTTGGGTCAGATCCACCTCGATCCGGGCGGTGGGGGCAAAGGGGCGCCAGGTGTGGCGGGGGTGCAGCGCCACCTCGACCCCGGTCACCGCGGCGGGCGTCAATGTGATCCGCCCGCGCACCGGGGTGACCATCGGCAGCGATCCGATCTCGTTTATGTCGATGATCAGCTGGCTTCCGGTCCAGTGCATCCGGCTGGGGCCAATGGTCAGCGTATCGGCACTTTGGCGCAGGGCAGGGCGGCCCCGGTCGGTCATGGTGAACCGCGCGCCGGGTCCATACGTGGCGACGTTGATGCAACAATGATCCTGCGGGTCGCGCCGCCCGGTCCACGCATACCAGGGCGAGAACACCGATCCGATGAACCCGATCACCGAGACCGCGCGCGTCCCGTCATCCGAGACGCCATCGACATACCACCAGGCATAGCCGTCGGGGCTGACGTCGATGCCAAAGTTCGGTCCGCCAGTATCGCCTCGGCCGCGTGCTGGCCGGACAGCGCCGCCATCGGCACCCCCGCCCCCGGATGCGCGCCGCCCCCCGCCAGATACAGCCCCGGCAGCGCCGTCCGCGCGCCCGGTCGTTGAAAGGCTGCCATCAACCCCTCGGGGCTGCGCCCGTAGATTGCCCCCTGCGATCCAGGAAACAGCCGCCCCAGCATCGCCGGTGTGGTCAGGGTGTGTGGCAGCGGCAGGGGATCGAAGGTCAACCCCATCCGGGCCAGCCGGTCGAAGGTGCGGGTGCGGCATTGGCGTTCCTCGTCAGGGTCGTCAGGGTGGCCTGCGGGGCCGTTCACGATGATCTCGAACCGCTCCACCCCTTGGGCGGGGCCGGCGGCGCGGTCTTCAGCGCAGATGTAAAGTGTCGGCGCGGTTGGCATGTTCCCGGCACCGATGGGACCGAATTCGGCCAATGAGTCGTCGGTGAAGAACAGGTTGTGATGCACCAGGTCGCCTGCGCGCGGCCCCGTGGGCGTGGCGGCGAAGGCCCAGACCCATGCCGACAGGCTGCGTGGCGTGGCGGATGTGGCGGGCACGGCGGCCTGTGCGGCGTCACCCATCAGCCCCGAGGTCAGGGCGGCGGGATCACCGTTGAACACCACCGCATCACACGGGTGCGTCCTGCCATCCGCCGTCTGCACGCCGGTGACATGCCCGCCCTGGCGCAGGATGCGGGCTGCCGGGGTGTCATACTGAAACACCACGCCCTGACTGCGCGCCACCTGCTCCAGCGCCAGCGCCAGCCGGTGCATCCCCCCCTGCACGGCCCAGACGCCCGCCGCCTCGGCCCGCCAGATCAGTGCCAGCACGGCGGGGGAATGGTCGGGCCGACCGCCCACATAGGTGGCATAGCGCCCGAACAGCTGGATCAGGCGCGGGTCGCGAAAGTGGCGGCGCAACAGGCGCGTCAACGTCATCCCCGGCAGCAAGGCGGGCCACAGGCGCGGGTCGCGCAGCGCCGCCCGAGCGATTGCGCCCGCGTCGGGGCGGGCCGCCTGCATCACCGGGGTTTCAAACGCGGAATAAAGGGCCTGTGCCAAGGCATCAAAGCGCAGGAAGGCGCGCGCCTCGTCCTGCCCGGCAAAGGCGCTGATCGCCGTCGCATTGGCCGCGCGGTCCGGCACCAGATCAAGCGTGCTGCCATCCGGCCACCAGTGCCGCGCAAGCACGGGCTGCGGCAGCAGGGTCAGATGATCGTCCAACCGCTGCCCCGCCAGCGCGAACAGCGCATCGAACGTGGCGCGCAGGGTCAGGACCGTCGGCCCCGCATCGACCGGCCCCGCCTCTGACGGCAGGGTGCGCATCTTGCCGCCCGGTCCTGCCGCCATGTCGATCACCGTGACGGGCACGTCCGACGCGGCCAGCCGGATCGCAGCGGCCAGCCCGCCCATCCCGGCCCCGATCACGACAACCCTGCCGCCGCCCGGACCTGTGCCCTTGCCTTGTATCATGCCGACAGAATGGGCGGCGGTGCGGCCTCTGTCCAGTCAGAATTACACCGATGTGTAAGATTTAGTTTACACATTGCCGATGAAGGTGCAAGACTTGGGCCAGACGAGCGGCAAGGGGACAGTCATGGCACTGGAAGCACGGATCGAATCGGCGGTTTCCGCAGCCATTTCCATTGGACAGGGCCGGATGGGCGAGGCGCCATCCCGATTGGCGCAGGCACTTGACTATGCCGTGACGCCGGGCGGCGCGCGCATCCGGCCCACGATCCTTTTGTCCGTGGCCTTGGCCTGTGGCGATGACCGGCCCGGTCTGTCGAATGCCGCTGCGGCCGCGCTGGAGCTGGTGCATTGCGCCAGCCTTGTGCATGACGATCTGCCCTGCTTTGACGACGCCGATATCCGGCGCGGCAAGCCATCCGTCCACCGCGCGCATGGCGAACCCTTGGCCGTGCTGACAGGTGACAGCCTTATCATCCTTGCCTTTGACATTCTGGCCCGCGCGGCGGGTGACACGCCGATGCGCGCGGTGCACCTGGTGTCCGCGCTGGCGCAGCGGTCGGGGATGCCGATGGGCATCTGCGCAGGCCAGGGATGGGAGAGTGAGGCACAGGTGAACCTGTCGGCCTATCACCGCGCAAAAACCGGCGCGCTGTTCATCGCTGCGACCCAGATGGGGGCCATCGCGGCGGGACAAGAGGCGGAACCCTGGGAAGAACTGGGTGCCCGGATTGGCGAGGCGTTTCAGGTGGCGGATGATCTGCGTGACGCGCTGGAATCGTCCGACAGCATGGGCAAGCCCGCAGGCCAGGACGCGGCGCACGGTCGCCCCTCGGCCGTGGCGGATATGGGCGTGCAAGGGGCTGTGCGCTATCTGAAGGATATTCTGGGCGGGGCCATCGCGTCGATCCCGTCTTGCCCGGGCGAGGCGCGGCTGGCCGAAATGGTGCGCCGGACCGCCGAAAAGATGACGCAAGTCGATCTTGCCGCCGCTGACCGGGGTTAGAGGTGACGGCCGTTTCGGGCCACGCCCAGCCCGTCGCCAAGCGGTTGGGTCTGCTGACGCGTTTGGCCCTTTCCCCTCGATTTCATGCCTTTGCCGCGCGTATTCCGGGGCTGAAGCACATTGCGCGGGCCGAAGGGCAGGCGCTGTTCGACATCGTTTCCGGCTTTGTCCAAAGTCAGGCGCTGCTGGCGCTGGTCGAGGCGCGCGTTCTGCACCGGCTGGCCGATGGTCCGCTGACCACTGCGGCGCTGGCGGCACCGGATGGCATTCCGACCGACCGGATGGCAGTCCTGTGTCAGGCGGGGGCCGCGCTGAAACTGCTGCGGCGGGACGGCGACCTGTGGCACCTTGCCCCCCGTGGGGCTGCGTTTCTGGCCGTGCCTGGGCTGGAATCGATGGTGCGGCATCATCCCGTTCTCTACCGCGATCTGGCCGATCCCTTGGCCTTTCTGAAAGGTGAGACGCAGCCCGAACTGGCGCAGTTCTGGCCCTATGTCTTTGGCGCGGGCGGGGCCACCGATCCGGGTGTGACGGCGCATTATTCGGCCTTGATGGCGGACAGCCAAGGGTTGGTCGCGGCTGATACGCTGCGACTGGTCAACCTGACATCGGTGTCGCATCTGATGGATGTGGGTGGCGGCACGGGGGCATTCCTGACGGCGGTCGGGCAGGCGCATCCGGCACTCAGAATGACCTTGTTTGACCTACCCGCCGTGGTGCCGGGCGCACATGCGCGCTTTGCAGCGGCGGGTCTGTCGGAACGGACGACGGTCGTGCCGGGGTCTTTCCGCGATGATCCGCTGCCGCGCGGTGCAGATGCGATCAGCCTGATCCGCGTTCTTTATGACCATCAGGACGCCACCGTCGCGCGCCTGCTGCATGCGGCGTTCGACGCGCTGCCGCCGGGCGGCCGAATCGTCATTTCCGAACCGATGTCAGGGGGCACCCGCCCCGATCCCGCCACCGATGTGTACTTTGCGCTTTACACTCTTGCCATGGGCACCGGGCGCACACGGTCTGCGGCGGAAATCGCGGAATTTCTAAGGCTTGCAGGGTTTGTAGGGGTCAAAATCCACCCCGGATTCCGGTCTTTCGTCACCAGCGCCGTCACCGGAATGCGCCCTTCGGAGGCATCTGTGTAAAAAAGTGTCTAATTAAATTGACACTGCCGTGTGTAAGTCTAAACTTACAGTTAAGCCGAGATGCCCACACCGACTCCCGTATCCGGGACGGGATGGGCCGGGCAAAAGGGGGAAGAAACCGTGCGAACGACCGCTGTGATCCTGTCAGGACCGAAAGAGCTGGGGCTACAAAGCCTTGGCCTTGTGCGCCCTGCCGACGGCGATCTGGTGGTCGAGATCGGTCATTCCGGCATTTCGACCGGCACGGAAAAACTGTTCTGGTCCGGCACGATGCCGCCCTTTCCCGGCATGGGATATCCGCTTGTTCCGGGGTACGAAGCCGCGGGCGAAGTGGTCGAGGCAGCCCCCGGTTCGGGGTTCAGGCCCGGCGATCATGTCTTTGTCCCCGGTGCCAACTGCTTTGAGGGCGATGTGCGCGGCCTGTTCGGCGGCGCCTCCCGGCATCTGGTCACCTCTGCCGCCCGCGTCGCCCGGATCGACCCCGGCATGGGGGCCAGCGGTGCGCTGCTGGCCTTGGCGGCCACCGCGCGCCATGCGCTGGCGGGGTTCAACACAGCACTTCCCGATCTGATTGTGGGCCACGGCACGCTGGGCCGGTTGCTGGCGCGCCTGACCATCGCCGCCGGTGCGCCTGCGCCGACGGTCTGGGAAACCGATCCGCAGCGCCGCACGGGTGAGTTTGACTATGCCGTCATCGACCCCGCCGACGATACCCGCCGCAATTACCGCGCCGTCTATGATGCGAGCGGGGCCAAGGGGTTGCTGGATCAGTTGATCCAGCGCCTTGCCAAGGGCGGTGAAGTTGTTCTGGCCGGGTTCTACACCGAACCCGTCGCCTTTGCCTTTCCGCCCGCCTTCATGAAAGAGGCGCGCATCCGCATCGCGTCCGAATGGACACCCGAAGACCTGACCGCGACCCGCGCCCTGATTGAAAGCGGCGCTTTGTCGCTGGCAGGCCTGATCACCCACACCCGTCCGGCGGCGGATGCAACGGCGGCCTATCACACGGCCTTTACCGACGCATCCTGCCTGAAGATGATCCTCGATTGGAAAGGTCACGCATGACCCTCGATATTCCGAACCTCAAGGACTTTGACGCCCGCCTGCGGGACGAGGCGGCCGAAGAGCCGACGCTGGAAATCCCGCAAGGCGAGCCGACCAAGAAAACCCAGATCATTGCGATCTATGGCAAGGGCGGCATCGGCAAATCCTTCACCCTTGCGAACCTGAGCCATATGATGGCCGAGATGGGCAAGCGCGTGCTGCTGATCGGCTGCGACCCCAAGTCCGACACCACCAGCCTGTTGTTCGGCGGCAAGGCCTGCCCCACGATCATCGAAACCTCCACCCGCAAGAAACTGGCGGGGGAAGAGGTGAAGATCGGGGACGTCTGCTTTAAACGCGGCGGCGTGTTCGCGATGGAATTGGGCGGACCAGAGGTCGGGCGCGGTTGCGGTGGGCGTGGCATCATCCACGGGTTTGAGTTGCTGGAAAAGCTGGGGTTCCACGACTGGGACTTCGACTATGTGCTGCTCGATTTTCTGGGCGACGTGGTTTGCGGCGGGTTTGGTCTGCCGATTGCCCGCGACATGGCGCAAAAGGTGATCCTGGTCGCGTCGAACGACCTGCAAAGCCTGTATGTCGCCAACAACGTCTGCTCCGCCGTGGAATACTTCCGCAAACTGGGCGGCAATGTCGGCATCGCGGGCCTTGTGATCAACAAGGACGATGGCACGGGCGAGGCTGCGGCATTTGCCGAAGTGGTCGGCATTCCGGTGCTGGCGGCCATCCCGCAGGACGATGACCTGCGCAAGAAATCCGCGAACTATCAGATCGTCGGATCGTATGAAAGCCAGTGGGGCGGCCTGTTCGCGGCCCTTGGCGATGCGGTGGCAATCGCCCCGCCCGTGCGCCCGAAACCGCTGACGCAAGACGGCCTGCTTGGCCTGTTCAGCGCCGAGGCGACAGGGGCCGACTTTGTGCTGACCCCCGCCACCGATCTGGACATGCGCGGCAAGAATGCAGCGCCGATGAAATCGCTCGAAGTGGTCTACGACGATGTGTGATCTGGACGCCCTTGCGAAATTGGAAGCGGCGCTGCGGGCGCTGGGGGGCCGGAAATGACCGGCGAAATCCGCTATGACACTGCAGCACAAACCCCTGTATCCATTGGGATTCCGGGCGACGCCGCACCTGTGATCGCGGATGGCATGGGCTGTCATGCCGGGGCGGCCGAGATGGCGGCGGCGGCGCGGGCGGCGGGCAATTCCGACATCCTTGACCAATATGCCGCCGATTATCCGCAAGGCCCGCACGACAAACCGCAAAGCATGTGCCCTGCCTTCGGGTCGTTGCGCGTCGGGCTGCGGATGCGGCGGGTGGCGACGGTGCTGTCGGGGTCTGCGTGCTGCGTCTACGGGCTGACCTTCGTGTCGCATTTCTACGGGGCGCGGCGGTCGGTGGGATATGTTCCGTTCAATTCGGAATCCCTTGTGACGGGAAAGCTGTTCGAGGACATCCGCGATGCGGTGCATGAACTGGCCGATCCCGAACGATATGACGCGGTGGTGATCACCAACCTGTGCGTGCCCACAGCCAGCGGGGTGCCGCTGAAACTGTTGCCAAACGAAATCAACGGGGTGCGGATCGTCGGCATCGACGTTCCCGGTTTCGGTGTGCCCACCCACGCCGAGGCCAAGGACGTTCTGGCCGGTGCCATGCTGAAATACGCCCGCGCCGAGATCGAAGCGGGACCCGTGGCAAAGCCCCTTGCCGCGCGGTCTGACCGCCCGGCCGTTGCCCTGCTGGGCGAGATGTTCCCCGCCGACCCGATGATGATCGGCGCAATGCTGGCCCCGATGGGCCTTGCGGCCGGTCCCGTGGTGCCGTGCCGCGAATGGCGCGAGTTGTATGCAGCACTTGATTGTGGCGTGGCGGCGGCGATCCATCCCTTTTACACCGCCGCCATCCGCGAATTCCAGTCGGCCGGGCGCAAGATCGTTGGTTCCGCCCCCGTGGGCCATGATGGCACCGCCGATTGGCTGGCCGCGATTGGCGACGCCTACAACGTTGAACCGGCAAAGATTGCCGCTGCCCAGAACGCCTTTTTGCCCGCCATCAAGGCGGCGCTTGCGGGCAACCGCGTCAACGGTCGCATCACGCTGAGCGGATACGAAGGTTCGGAACTGCTGGTCGCGCGCCTGCTGATCGAAAGCGGGGCGGAAGTGGTCTATGTCGGCACCGCCTGCGCCAAGAACCAGTGGTCCGAGGCGGACCGCCTGTGGTTGGAGCAAAAGGGTGTGGCGGTGAAATACCGCGCCAGCCTGCAAGACGACTGCATGGCGATGGAGGCGTTCCGTCCCGATCTGGCCATCGGCACGACTCCCGTGGTGCAAAAGGCAAAAGAGCTTGCGATTCCAGCACTATACTTCACGAACCTGATTTCCGCGCGCCCCCTGATGGGCATCGCAGGGGCAGGGTCGCTGCAAGAGGTTGTGAATGCCGCCATCGCCAACAAGGCGCGCATGGACGGCATGAAGGATTTCTTCGAAGGCGTCGGCACCGGCGACACCGCGGGCATCTGGGAAGGCGCGCCGAACCTGCGCCCCGACTTCCGCGCGCAGCATCAGAAAAAGCTCGACAAAGCTGCCAAGGCCGCCAAGGCCGAGGAGATGATGTGATGGGCTGTTTTCAGGCGCACAAATCCGGTCGCGGGGTGGCGTCATGCTGATTCAGGACCATGACCGGGCCGGCGGCTATTGGGGCGCGATCTACGCCTTTTGCGCCGTCAAGGGTCTGCAAGTCGTGATCGACGGCCCGGTGGGCTGTGAAAACCTGCCTGTGACATCCGTTCTGCATTACACCGACGGTCTGCCGCCGCATGAATTGCCCATCGTTGTCACGGGTTTGGGCGAAGAGGAACTGGGTCGCGAAGGCACCGAAGGCGCGATGCGGCGCGCGTGGAAAACGCTTGATCCGGCACTGCCTGCGGTGGTCGTCACCGGGTCCATCGCCGAAATGATTGGCGGCGGCGTCACGCCGATGGGCACCAACATCCAGCGTTTTCTGCCCCGCACCATCGACGAGGATCAGTGGCAGTGTGCCGATCGGGCGATGACCTGGATCTTCACCGAATTCGGCATGACCAAGGGCCGGATGCCCCCCGAGGGCAAGCGTCCCGAAGGTGCCAAACCGCGGGTCAACATCCTTGGCCCAATGTACGGCGTCTTCAACATGGCGTCCGACCTGCACGAAATCCGCCGTCTGGTCGAAGGCATCGGGGCCGAGATCAACATGGTCCTGCCACTGGGCGCGCATCTGGCCGAAATGCGCCATTTGGTCGATGCGGACGTGAACGTGGTGATGTACCGCGAATTCGGCCGCGGTCTGGCCGAGGTCTTGGGTAAACCCTATCTGCAAGCGCCCGTCGGCCTTGATTCCACAACGAAATTCCTGCGCAAGCTGGGGGAACTGCTGGGGCTGGACCCCGAACCCTTTATCGCGCGGGAAAAGCATTCGACGCTGAAACCGGTGTGGGATCTGTGGCGGTCGGTCACGCAGGATTTCTTTGGCACGGCAAACTTTGCCATCGTCGCCAACGAGACTTATGCGCGCGGCGTGCGGGCCTATCTGGAAACCGATCTGGGCCTGCCTTGTGCCTTTGCGGTGGCGCGGGTTGCCGGGTCAAAGACCAACAACGAACAGGTGCGCGCGCTGATGAAACAGCACCGCCCGCTGATCGTGATGGGGTCGATCAACGAGAAGATGTATCTTGCAGAACTGAAGGGCGGGCACGGCCCGGCCCCCAGTTTCATCGCCGCCAGCTTTCCCGGCGCTGCCATCCGGCGGCACACGGGCACGCCCTTCATGGGCTATGCGGGCTGCGTCTGGATTTTGCAGGAAGTGTGCAACGGCCTGTTCGAGGCGCTGTTCCACATCCTGCCGCTGGGCACCGACATGGACAGTGCCGCAGCGACCCCCACCACCCTGCGCCGCGACTTCCCTTGGGATGTCGATGCGCAGGCAGAACTGGACCGGATCGTATCGGAACACCCGATCCTGACCCGCATTTCCGCCGCACGGACCCTGCGCGACGCCGCCGAGAAATTGGCGTTGGACCAAGGGGCCGAACGCGTCGTCAGGGAAACGGTCGAGGCCCTGCGCGGCCCCAACCAACCAACAAAGGGAGGCACAGCATGAGCGATCATACCGCCAATGGCGCAGGCCATCACCAAGGCCACCCGGCCCGCGCCCCGCGGATCGAGTTCTACGCTTATTTCGCGATCATCTTTCTGGTCGCCATCCCGCTTTCACTGGTCGCCTGGGTCTTTCAGACGATCACCGACCGCCGCCTGCCCGCGATGGGTCCGCTTGCGCGGGCTTGGCGCGAGGCCGGGGCGATCACGCCCGCCATCTTTCGGCCCTGATGCCGAAAGTCGCGTCCCCGGCCTGAACGGGCGGGGGCAGGAACCAAAAGGGTCGCGCCCGGCCCGTCACCCATTCGCCGCCCCCCAAGGGGGACGGTGGAAACTCGGAAGGGCATTCCGCCCGACCGTGAGCCCAGCCGCAGGGTATGCGGCGTCAGTCTACCCCTTCGGAGGATACGATGGCTGATAAATCCGACCTGAGTTTCACAGGTCTTACCGACGAGCAGGCGCAGGAACTGCATTCTGTCTACATGAGCGGGCTCTGGCTGTTCACAGCCGTTGCCGTTGTCGCGCATCTGGCAGTCTACATCTGGCGCCCGTGGTTCTGAGGAGGATCAAGACATGTCGAAATTCTATAAAATCTGGCTGATCTTCGATCCCCGTCGCGTCTTTGTGGCACAGGGCGTGTTCCTGTTCCTGCTGGCGGCGATGATCCACCTCGTTCTGCTGTCCACGCCCGCCTACAACTGGTTCGATATCGCTTCGGCGAAGTACAACTACGTGGCTCCGGCAACTGAATAAGCGGAACTGCCCCAGTTGCGGGCGGCCTGACATCCGGTCGCCCGCGACGATCCAATCATAACACCGACACCCCGGCTGGCCACGGTGCGACATCGCATCGACAAGGACCGCCGAGCCAAGCGGAGAGGGAAGCATGGCACTGCTCAGCTTCGAACGAAAATACCGCGTGCCGGGCGGCACGCTTGTCGGCGGGAACCTGTTCGACTTCTGGGTCGGCCCCTTCTACGTCGGCTTCTTTGGCGTCACGACGTTCTTTTTTGCCGCCTTGGGCACCATGCTGATCCTGTACGGGGCGACCCTGCAGGGAACCTGGAACCCCTGGCTGATCTCGATCAACCCGCCGCCTGTCGAGAATGGGCTGGGCTTTGCACCTTTGGCGCAAGGCGGGCTGTGGCAGATCATCACGATCTGCGCGATCGGGGCCTTCGTGTCCTGGGCGCTGCGCGAGGTCGAGATTTGCCGCAAGCTGGGCATGGGGTTCCATGTCCCGGTAGCCTTTGGCGTGGCGATCTTTGCCTATATCACACTGGTCGTCATCCGGCCGATGCTGATGGGATCATGGGGCTATGCCTTTCCCTACGGCATCTGGACGCACCTCGATTGGGTGTCCAACACCGGCTACACCTACGGCAACTTTCACTACAATCCGGCCCATATGATCGCCGTCAGCTTCTTCTTCACGACGGCGCTGGCGCTGTCGCTGCATGGCGGTCTGATCCTGTCGGCGGCGAACCCTGAAAAGGGCAAGGAAATGCGGACCCCCGATCACGAGGACACCTATTTCCGCGACCTGATCGGCTATTCGGTCGGCACGCTGGGCATCCATCGGGTCGGCCTGTTGCTGGCCCTGAACGCCGGGTTCTGGAGCGCTGTCTGCATCGTGATTTCCGGCACCATCTGGTTTGATCAATGGGTCGTCTGGTGGGATTGGTGGCTGCAACTGCCGTGGTGGGCCGACATCGCAGGAGGCGTAAATGGCTGAGTATCAGAACATTTTTACCCAGGTGCAGGTCCGCGCCGCGCCCGAAATGGGACTGGTCGAGGGGGTGGAGCTGTCAAACCGCACCAAGGGGGCCAGCTTTTCAACCCTTGCGGGCTGGCTTGGCAACGCCCAGTTGGGGCCGGTCTATCTGGGCACCATGGGCGTTATCTCGGTCGCCACCGGGGCCATCTGGTTCATGCTGGTGGGGGCCTGGTACTGGTATCAGGCAGGTCTTCATCCGGGCGTGTTCCTGCGGGACCTGTTCTGGTTCAGCCTGGAGCCGCCATCAGCCGAATACGGCCTTGGCTTTGCCCCCTTGGGCGAAGGCGGGCTGTGGCTGATCGCCAGCTTCTTCCTGCTGGTCAGCGTGATCAGCTGGTGGGTCCGCACCTACCTGCGGGCCACGGCCCTTGGGATGGGCAAGCACGTCTCCTGGGCCTTTGCCTCGGCGATCTGGTTGTTCCTGGTGCTGGGTCTGATCCGGCCGGTGCTGATGGGGTCGTGGTCCGAGGCGGTGCCCTATGGCATCTTCAGCCATCTGGACTGGACCAACAACTTCAGCCTGACCTACGGCAACCTGTTCTACAATCCGTTCCACGCGCTTTCCATCGCATTCCTCTATGGCTCGGCCTTGCTGTTCGCCATGCACGGGGCGACGATCCTGGCCGTCAGCCGCTTTGGTGGCGACCGGGAACTGGAACAGATCGTGGACCGGGGCACGGCATCGGAACGCGCGGCCCTGTTCTGGCGCTGGACCATGGGGTTCAACGCCACGATGGAAGGTATCCATCGCTGGGCCTGGTGGTTTGCGGTGCTTGTCACGCTGACAGGCGGCATCGGCATCCTGCTGACCGGCACGGTCGTCGACAACTGGTATGTCTGGGCACAGGAACACGGCTACGCGCCGATGGAATGAGGGAAAGCCATGTCTGACAAGTACTTCGAAGAAACCCGCGAATCCACTCTGCGCACCTGGGTGCTGGGGCGGATGCTGGCGGGGGCAGGTTGGGGCGCGGTGTTCGTGGTCGTGATCGGGGTATTCCTCGGTGTGATCTGGGTCATCTCGCAACTGCTGCCCGATGCCAGCAAAGAGGCGCCGTCGCCTTATGGCTTTGTGATCGAGACGCCTGCGGAAACCGCGCAGGTCTAGGCAACGGGGGCCGGGCGGCAGCCGCTGCCCGGCCCCGACAATTCGGGCCAGACGCCGGCCCGGATCCGGGGCGCAACCACAGCCCGGTTCCCTTCCTGTTGGCGACAGGGACCTGGTGCCGTGTGGTCAGTCCCACACGGCACTTTTTTGCCCTTGGAGGAGCCCGCCATGACCCATTCCCCCCTGCTTGACCGCGTCACCGGCCCCGCCGACCTGAAGGCGCTGTCTGATGCCGAATTGGGCCGCCTTGCCACCGAGGTGCGGCAAGAGGTGATCAATGTGGTGTCCGAAACCGGCGGGCATCTGGGGTCATCGCTGGGGGTCGTCGAACTAACCGTCGCCATCCATGCTGTGTTCAACGCGCCCGCGGACAAGCTGATCTGGGACGTGGGCCACCAATGCTATCCGCACAAGATTTTGACCGGGCGGCGCGAACAGATGCGGTCGTTGCGGCAGGGGGGCGGGCTGTCGGGGTTCACCAAACGGTCGGAATCCGGGTTTGATCCCTTTGGCGCGGCCCATTCGTCCACCTCGATCAGCGCAGCACTTGGCTTTGCCATGGGGCGCGAACTGGGGATGCCTGTGGGCGACACCATCGCCGTGATCGGGGACGGTGCCATCACCGCCGGCATGGCGTACGAGGCGATGAACCATGCAGGCCACCTGAACAAACGCCTGTTCGTCATCCTGAACGACAACGACATGAGCATTGCCCCCCCCGTGGGCGCCATGTCGAAATATCTGCTGGGCCTGTCGGCCGGATCGCCCTTTGCCGCGCTGAAGGCGGTGGCCGACGGGTTCGAGGCGGCGCTGCCCGGCCCGATGCGCGACGGCGCGCGCCGGGCGCGGGCGCTGGTCACCGGCATGCCAGGCGGCGGCACCTTGTTCGAGGAACTGGGCTTCAGCTACATCGGTCCGATTGACGGGCACGACATGCCGTCGCTGCTGGCCACCCTGCGCGCCGCCCGCACCCGCGCCACAGGGCCGGTGCTGATCCACGCCGTCACGGTCAAGGGCAAGGGCTTTGCCCCTGCGGAGTCGGCGGCGGACAAGTATCACGGCGTGGGCAAATTCAACCCGGCCACGGGCGAACAGGCGAAATCGAAATCCAACGCCCCCGCCTATACCTCGGTCTTTGGCAATGCCCTGACCGACCAGGCGTCGCGCGATCCGCATATCGTGGCGATCACAGCCGCCATGCCGTCGGGCACGGGGCTGGACATCATGGCGCGGCGCTTTCCGGGCCGGGTGTTCGATGTGGGCATCGCCGAACAGCACGGCGTCACCTTTGCCGCCGGAATGGCGGCGGCGGGCCTGCGGCCGTTCTGCGCGATCTATTCGACCTTTCTGCAACGGGGCTATGACCAGATCGTGCATGACGTGGCGCTGCAAGGCCTGCCCGTCCGCTTTGCCATCGACCGCGCCGGGTTGGTCGGGCAGGACGGGGCCACCCATGCCGGGGCGTTCGACGTGGGCTTTTTGTCCAACCTGCCGGGGTTCACCGTCATGGCCGCCGCAGACGAGGCGGATCTGGTGCACATGGTCGCCACCGCCGTTGTGCATGACCAAGGGCCCATCGCCTTTCGCTATCCGCGCGGCGAAGGGCGCGGGGTGGAACTGCCCGAACGCGGTGTGCCGCTGGCCATCGGCAAGGGCCGTGTGATGGTCGAAGGCGCGGATGCCGCGATCCTGTCCTTTGGTGCCCATATGGCCGAGGCTTTGGTGGCCGCCGACTTGCTGGCCGACGACGGCATCACCGTCACCGTCGCCGATGCCCGCTTTGCCAAGCCGCTGGACACCGCGCTGATCGATCAGCTTTTGACCCACCACGCCGCCCTGCTGACGCTGGAACAGGGGGCTGCGGGCGGATTTGGTGCGCAGGTGTTGCACTATCTGGCGAATTCCGGCGGTCTGGAAAAAGGTCGCGCCATCCGCACCCTGACGCTGCCCGACCGTTTCATCGATCAGGCCTCACCCGCGGCGATGTATGCCGAGGCGGGCCTGCGCGCCGAAGACATCGCGCAGGCTGTGAAACGCGCACTGGGGCGCACGTCCACCACCACGCGCCCGGCGATCCGCGCCGTCTGACCGCGACCGATCTTCTGCACATGCCCCGGTGTAAACGGGCGAAGAACGCTTGGCTTTTTCTTCGCCCAAATACTCAATTCACCTGCGCGACAAGGCAGAACGCCAGAAGATCGCCTGATTTTTCGCAGAAAAATCGACCGACCGTCAGGCGTGACCGACGCGCTGGCGCTGTTCGCCCAAACCTTCAATGCCCAGCCGCATCACCTCGCCGCCCTTCAGATAGACGGCCACCGGTTTCACGCCCATGCCGACGCCGGGCGGTGTGCCGGTCGAGATGACGTCGCCGGGTTGCAGCGACATGAACTGGCTGACGTAATGTACCAGATGCCGCACGCCATAGACCATCGTGCGGGTCGATCCGTTCTGATAGCGGTGGCCGTCCACCTCCAGCCACATCGACAGGTTCTGCGGATCGGGCACCTCGTCCTTTGTCACCAGCCAGGGGCCGATCGGGCCAAAGGTGTCGGACCCCTTGCCCTTGTCCCAGGTGCCGGCGCGTTCGATCTGGAATTCGCGTTCGGACACGTCGTTGATGACGCAATAGCCAGCGACATGGTCCATCGCCTCTGCCTCGGACACATAGGACGCATGGCTGCCGATCACCACGCCAAGCTCTACCTCCCAATCGGTCTTGACCGATTTTCGCGGGATCAGCACATCGTCATTGGGGCCGATGATGGCCGAGGTGGCCTTCAGGAAGATCACAGGCTCGGGCGGCACCGGCAGGTTCGATTCCGCAGCGTGGTCGGCATAGTTCAGACCGATGCAGATGAATTTGCCGACGTGCCCCACACAGGGCCCGATCCGGCCCGGCGTCAGTTCGGGCAGGGTGGCGGGGTCCAGTGCTGCAAGCCGGGCCAGACCGTCCGGCGACAGTGTCGCCCCGGCGATGTCGGGCACGATACCGGCAAGGCTGCGGATGCTGCCATCAGCGGCCAGAATGGCGGGCACTTCGGCCCCGGGTTCGCCCAACCGCAACAGTTTCATCGGATCGTCCTCTCCCTGACAGGTCCGGGGCAGGGAAACAGCCATTGCCCGGCTTTGGCAAGACCTGACATGTCAGCCGCCCGATCTTTCGGCGCGCGACGGAAAAGCGCATGGCACAGGTGACGATCCGGTGGATCGGGCGTTGCCGCGACCCGGGTTATGTGGCAAGAGGGATCGGACGGAAACTAGACCGATGAGTTTAGCCATGAGCGAATTTTCCACCCGCCGCGTAATGATGGTCGACACGCAGGTCCGCCCGTCGGATGTGACCAAGTTTCCCATCATCGAGGCAATGCTGACCGTTCCGCGCGAAGTCTATCTTCCCGCCTCCAAACGCGAAGCGGCCTATGTCGGCGAAAACGTCGAGATCGCGCCCGGTCGCGTGGTGCTCGAGGCGCGGACGCTTGCCAAGATGCTGGATGCGCTGGATGTGCAGCCGACCGAGATGGTTCTCGATCTGGGGTGCGGGCTTGGCTATTCGACGGCGGTGATCGCGCGTCTGGCCGATGCCGTGGTCGCCGTCGAAGAGGATGACACCCTTGCGTCCGAGGCGCAGCGCACCCTTTCTGCCGAGGGCGTGGACAATGCCGCCGTTATCGTCGGCCCGCTGGCACTTGGGGATGCCAAGCATGGGCCTTACGACGTGATCACCATTCAGGGTGCCGTCGAAATGGTGCCGGAAGGGTTGCTCGCGCAACTGAAGGAAGGCGGGCGCATCGGCGCGGTCTTCATGGAAGGTGCGCTTGGCGTGGCCCGTGTCGGTTACAAGATCGACGGCGTGGTGACGTGGCGGTTCCTGTTCAATGCGACGGCCCCGGTGCTGCCCGGCTTTGCGGCCAAGCGCGGGTTTACTCTGTAAAGGCGTTTTGGCGCGGGGGGCCGCGCCGGAATCGGGATTTCGCGGGCATCCCGTTTTGCCCGCTGACAGGAGCGTGGATGGTTATGGGCAAGTTTTTGGCAACGGCGGCCATCGTCATCCTTGGTATTCTGCCCGCACAGGCCGAGACGCTGGCCGATGCGCTGGCGGCGGCCTATACCAACAGCCAGCTTCTTGACCAGAACGAGGCGCTGTTGCGCGCCGCTGATGAAGATGTGGCCGTTGCCGTCGCCGCCCTGCGCCCCGTCGTCAACTTTGTCGCGCGCGGTGCCTATTCCAGCACCGTGGCCGAACGTTTCACCAACACAACGCCGCCCGTGTCATTGGGCCGGTTGCGTGACGACGGTTTCACCCCGACCTTCAACCTTGTCGCCGAACTGACGCTGCTGGATTTCGGGCGTCGGCAATTGCAGATCGAGATTGCAAAGGAAACCGTCCTTGCCACGCGTGAGGCGTTGCGCGGTCTGGAACAGCAGGTGTTGCTGGGCGCTGTGGCCGCCTTTGTCGATGTACGGCTGACCACGGAAATCGTAGCGCTGCGTCAGTCGAACGTGCGGCTGATCACCCAAGAACTGCGCGCGGCGCAAGACCGGTTCGAAGTGGGCGAGGTTACTCGCACCGATGTCGCCATCGCCGAGGCGCGGCTTGCCTCCGCGCGGTCTGGCCTGACAGCGGCCGAAGGGGATCGTATGGTCGCGCGCGAACGCTACAAGGCCGTTACGGGGGCCTATCCGGGCAATCTGGCCGGTCTGCCGCCGCTGCCCAAGACCGCTGCGTCCGCCGAAGCCGCGCGGCAGGTTGCCTTGCGCACCCATCCGTCGATTGCCCAAGCGCAGCGTCAGGTCACCGTCAGCGACCTGGGGGTCGAGGCGACCAAGGCGAACATGCGACCCCGCCTTGGGGCAGAAGCCTCGGTTGGCTATAATACCGCGACCGATACGGAAACCGAGGCGGTGACGCTGACCTTTAGCCAAACCCTGTATTCCGGCGGTGCGCTTGCCTCATCGCACCGCAAGGCCGTCGCACAACGCGAGGCGCAGCGCGCCAATCTGGCGCAAACGGCCATCAATGTGGCCGAAGATGTCGGCAACGCGTGGTCGGCGGTGCAGGTCGCGGGGGCGTCGATAGAGGCCGGACAATTGCAGGTGACGGCAGCACAGACGGCCTTTGACGGCGTGCGCGAAGAGGCGTCGCTGGGTGCGCGCACCACGCTTGATGTGCTTGATGCCGAGCAAGAACTGCTGGACGCCCGCGCCACCCGTCTTCAGGCCGAGGCGCAGCGATATGTCGGCGTCTACCAGCTTCTGGCGGCGATGGGGCTGTTGACGGTCGACCATCTGAACCTTGGCATCCCGACCTATGACCCCGCCACCTATTACAACGCGGTCAAGAATGCCCCGATCACCAGCCCGCAAGGGAAAAAGCTGGACCGCATCTTGGGCAAGATTGGCAACTGATCCAAGGGCTTTGGCTATTTCTTGTGTCGCGTGGCATGTGCGGGTAAGCTACGGTATTACCTGATACTCCGCCGAAAGGTCACGCGCACCCATGTCCGAACCAATGAGTTCCGTGGAGATCGAGGATGTCTTATCCTCCATCCGCCGCCTTGTGTCTGAAGACCTTCGCCCCGCCGCTGCCCCAAAGGTGCCCGCGCCCGAGGTTGAGGTAGCAAAACCCCAATCGGGCAAGCTGATCCTGACGCCCGCGTTGCGCGTGGTGCCGGAAGAGGCTGACGAGGTCGCCCCGGATGACGGTGCGCCCGCCGTGGCTACCTTTCTGCGGCACGGCGCGATTGATCGCACAGCAAACCCCGAAACCGCCGTGGCAGAGGTGGGTGACGTCGATTCGCTGGTGGCGTCGCTTGGGGCCGCTGTCGATCTTCAGGCGCAGGAATGGGAGTCGGCGACGGGTGACCCGGTGCCGGGGTTCGACAACGGTTGGGATCAGGGCTGGGCACAGCCCGCCTGGGACGGCGCGGACGAGGCCGGTTTCATCGACGTCGACGCGACCGAAACCGCCGAGGTGCTGGCGTTCGACACGGACGAGGTCCCCGAACCCGCATGGGCGCAAGAGGAAGTGATTTCCACCGACCTGTCGGTTGCGGACGTCCCGCCTGCGGTTGAAGAGGTGGCTGGGACGGTTGCCGAACCCTTTGCCACGCCCGGACCTTTCGATGAACCGCAGGGTTATGACGCGCCGCAAACTTTGGAGGAACCGCAGGCTTTCGACGCGCCGGACCCCTTGTCCGCATCCGATATACCGGGAACCGCAGCGCCGTTTGCCGACTCCATGGATGCCCCCGCGGACGATGCGTCGCAGGCCTGGGCCGATGCAGCCGAGGCCGAGGTGATGGCAGAGCTTTCCTCCAACGCCGATGACGCTGCCAGTGGTTTGCTGGACGAAGGCGACGCTTTGGCCTTTGACGCGGAAATGTTGCAGGATTTGGTGCGCGACATCATCCGCGAAGAACTGCAGGGCGCCTTGGGTGAACGGATCACCCGCAACGTCCGCAAACTGGTGCGGGCTGAAATCGCGCGGGCGCTGGCTGTTCGCGACTTTGAATGATCTGGCCACCCGTAGGGTGGCGCGCCATCAGATGATGTGACAATGCAAAAACGCGCCCCAAGGGGCGCGTTTCGGGTATTTGGCAGGGGCGGTGATCAGGCGGCTTCGGCTTGATCCGCCTCAAGCGCGTGACGGCGTTCGCTTTCCTCGCGCGACAGCGCGACAGAGGTGCGGACACCCTTGGACACAAAGTCCATCAGACCCTTCACAACCCGTTCGTTCGGGTCGATCCCGGCGCAAGACAGTACCTCGCGCCCGTCGCGCGACCGCGCCCAACGCGCAATCTGCTCTGGCCCGTTACCATATTTCTTATCATCCGCAATGGCGTCATCCAAAGCGGCCAACACCACAGCAGCGAACAATTTTCGGGCACGTTGCCCCTGTTCGTAGTTAAATGCTGTGCCGTCAACGAAATCGACCATCTCGTCGTCCTTTTATTCTTGCTCTTGTCTTTTCTGGCGTCCGGCGAATATGACCGTTTGGTCACGATTCGGTATTTCCCGTTTGGAATGACCGCTATGCGTCTGTAGCATGGCTCGTTCCACAAATCTACCGTATCTAGTCGCCTTGAACCCATCACATGGGCGATATATAGGGGCGCACAAATTCCCTTCAACCTTTTGACAAGGTTATGACGTCATGCCCAAGATCAACGGCAACGAAATCCGCCCCGGCTATGTGCTGGACCACGACGGCGGCCTGTGGGCCGCTGTGAAGGTTAACCACGTAAAGCCCGGCAAAGGCGGGGCTTTTGCGCAGGTGGAACTGAAAAACCTGCGCGATGGCCGCAAGCTGAACGAACGCTTCCGGTCGGAAGACAAGGTCGAACAGGTCCGGCTGGAAAACAAGGATCAGCAGTTTCTGTACGAAACCGACGGTCGCCTGGTGTTCATGGACAACGAAACCTACGAACAAACGGAACTGGATGCTGATCTTTTGGGGGATCGCCGCCCCTTCCTTCAGGATGGCATGATCGCCACTGTGCAGTATTACGGCGACGAGGCTTTGTCCGTGGCGCTGCCGCAAAAGGTGCGGTGCCGAATCACCGAAACCGAACCCGTGACCAAGGGACAGACGGCGGCGAACAGCTTCAAGCCCGCCATTCTGGAAAACGGCGTGCGGATCATGATCCCGCCCTTCGTCGGTCAGGACGAGGAAATCTGGGTCCATACCGAGTTGATGGAATATTCAGAGCGCGTCTAGGCGCGGGGTCGATCAGATTGCACAAGGATGGGCCGCCCGGTGGGCGGCCTTCTGTACAAGTGGGGTGTGCGTATGGCGCAAAGTGTCGATGTCAGTCTGACCACGATCAAGGCGCGGATCGGCTCTGTGCATTTGACGCTGGCCGCGATCCTTGGGCAATCGCTGCCGCCCGCGCGGGTGATCCTGCATGTGTCGGCCGAGCCGCACCTGCTGGATGATGGCATCGGCGATCTGCCCGCTGACCTGCTGGCGCTGCAACACAGCGACCCGCGGCTAGAGGTGCGCTATGTTCCCAACACCGGGCCTTATCGCAAGATCCTGCCGTGGCTGACGGCGAACCGTGGGTCGGGCCGGTTGGTCGCCACCGCGGATGACGACACGATCTATCCCGCCGACTGGCTGGCACGGCTGGTGGCCGCGCGGGCGGCTGTGGGCGGTGTCGCCGCGTGGACAGCGCATCCCATCGCGCTGAAACGGGGCCGGGTGGCGTCTTATGGCAAGTGGTTCCGGCCTGTCGACGGCACCTATTCCCCGATGCTGATGCTGCCCATCGGCAAGGACGGCGTTCTTTACGCGGAAAGCGATTTCCCCGATGACGTGCTGGATGTCGAAACCGCCCTGCGACTCGCCCCCACGGGCGATGATCTGTGGCTGCGCTGGCATCTTGCGCGCCGGGGCGTGCCGGTGACGGTGGTGGGGCAGGGGCAGGCCCTGCCCGAAACCAAGGGCGGCCCCAGCCTGTGGCGCGCCTATAACCGGGCGGGGGGCAATGACACGGTGGTGGCCGCACTGGAGGACCACTTTCGCGCCACCTACGGCTTTACGATGGCATCGCTTTCGTAAGGCGGGGCTTTCGAAACGCGCGCGGTGCCTGCGCGCATCGCGCCCTCGGCCCGGTCAAAGCGCAAGTAGGCGATGCCGAACCCGCCCGATTGGGTGAACAGCCAGCCCGCCGGTTTGCCATCCGCCACGATCTCTGTCCCCACCGGGGCGCTGCCGTCGACGCGCACCCGCATCAGACCTTTGCGCAGTTCTGTCTTGTGCTTCATCCGGGCGGTGACTTCCTGCCCGACATAGCAGCCTTTGCGAAAATCCACCCCATGCAGGCGGTCAAACCCGGCCTCAAGCAGATAGGTGTCGTCGGGAATCAGCTCGACCCCGGTTTCGGGGATGCAATGGGCCACGCGGATGGCGTCCCAGTCGATGACAGGGGCATTGCCCGGCCGACCATAGGCGCGCCAGCCCAATGCCGGATGGCGCGGATCGGGCAGGGCATCTTGCGGTGCCGTGCCAAGGCCGCGCGTCACGGACAGGTCTGTCGGTGTGATGCGGACATCGGCGCGCAGGCGGTACATCATCAGCCGTTTCAGCGTGGTAGCGGCGATGCTGGCGGCGATGTCGATCAGCATCCCGCCCCCCGGTGGGGCCGCGATGAAGAAATCCGCCAGATACTTGCCTTGCGGGGTCAGAAGGGCCGCCCAGACCAGACCCGGCCCCTTGCCAAGCGGGGCCACGTCGTTGCTGACAAGGCCCTGCAGGAAAGTCAGCGCGTCACGCCCTTCGATCTGCCAGACCACGCGGTCGGGTGCGGTTTCCGCCATCGGCTTTCGTCCTTTTATCCTGCGTCCCAGATATAGGATCAGAACCGCGCCAGTGGAAAGGTCAGTCCTTGAACTGCAACCGGTAAAGCTGGGCGTAAAGGCCGCCCTTGGCCAACAGGTCGTCGTGGCGGCCCTGTTCTGCGACCTGACCCTGATCGAGGACGACGATATGATCCGCCTCGCGCACGGTGGCCAGACGGTGGGCGATGACAAGCGTGGTCCGCCCGGTGGCCAGACGCGCCAGCGCGTCGGACACCAGCGCCTCGGATTGGGCATCAAGGGCCGATGTCGCCTCGTCCAGCAGCAGGACGGGCGCGTCATGCAGCAGCGCGCGGGCGATGGCGACGCGCTGGCGCTGCCCCCCCGACAGGGCCGAGCCGCGCGGCCCGACGGCAGTATTGATGCCATCGGGCAGGGAGGCCACCAGATCGGTCAAGCGGGCCGCGTCCAGCACGGCGGCGAGACGCCCTTCGTCCACACCCGCACGGCCAAGGGTGATGTTTTCGCGCAAGGTTTCGTCAAACAGCGCCGCCTCTTGCGTGACGGAGGCGAAGAGCCCGCGCTGATCATTCAGCGCAAGGCCCCGCGCATCGACGCCGCCAATCCGAACCTGCCCGGTGTCGGGGTCCAGCAAGCCTGTCAGCAGGTGAAAGACCGTGGTCTTGCCCGCACCGGAGGGGCCAACGATCGCGGTCATCTGCCCGGCCTTTGCGGTGAAGCTGACGCCGTTCAGCACGGGCACGCCGGGATAGGCGAAATGCACATCGTCCAGCACGATGTCCGGCGCACCGGGGGCGGGCATCGCCGCACTGGTGGCGGGGCGGCTGATGCGGGGGGCCATGTCGAACATGCGAAAGATGCGTTCCAGACTGGCCGCCGCAATCTGCCATGTGCCCGCCAGATCGCCCAACCGGCGCAACGGTTGGAACGTCAGCGCCATTGCGGTGAAGAACGACATGAATTCGCCGACCGTGCGGTTGCCTGCGGCGACTTCGGACCCACCCAGCAGCAGGACGGCGAAAAAGCCGATGCCGGTCACGATGTCCACCATCGCGGGCATGACCGCGCGGCCGGTCGAGGCGCGCACCTCGGCCCGGACGATGATTTTCAGGATGCGTTCAAACCGGGCGGTCTGATAGCTTTCCATCCGGTTCAGCTTGACCGCCTGAATGCCGTGGAAGATCTCGTCCAGCCGGGTGGCGCGCAATCCGGCCTGCGCCCGCACCTGCCGCGACTTGCGCCGCAGATAGCGTTGCAGGGCCGCCGCAGGCAGGATCAGCAGCGGCGCACCGATCAGCGCCGACAACGTCCACATCGGGTCGATCCACAGCGCGACGACGAAAAGCCCGATCAGGGACACCACGTCGCGACCAAGCCCGGTCAGCAGCGTGACCCAGATCGCCTGCACAGCTTGCGTGTCGCCCTGCACCCGTTCGATCAGCGACCCGGGCGCATGGGTCTGAAAGAACGCGCCATCCATCGACAGGATATGCGCCAGCATGTCGGTTTGCATCCGGCTGGCATTACGCTGCGACACCAGCACGATCAGCGCGCGCGATGTGATCGACGTGAACGCCCGCAACACGAACAGCGACAGGATCGCCATCCCGACCAGCATCAACGAGCCTTGGCCACCGGGCTGAAACACGGTGTCAAACAACGGCTCCAGCATCCAGGACAGCAGGCCCAGCGTGGATCCATCAATCGTCATGATGACAAAAGCCAGCGCGATCAGCCCCTTGTGCCGGGACAGATAGCCCGTCCAAAGCCGCGCGAACAGCCGGGAAGACCGATAGCGCGGGTCGTCGCTTTTCTCAGCCTCGGTTGGTTTAGGCACGGGCGCAGGGGCCTTTTCGCTGGAACGGCGGCGGGCGGTGGCCCAAAGGCAACCGTCTAGCGTGATGGCGGCCTCTCTGCAAGTCGGGCGGGTGGTTGACGCCGCAAGGGCCTGCGCATAGCCATGCCTGATCACAACCGGAGAGAGCCTGATGAGCCTTGCGAACGGTCGCCCCTATCTGGCAATCCCCGGCCCCTCGACCATGCCCGACCGGGTGCTGGCCGCGATGCACCGCGCCGCCCCCAATATCTATGAGGGCGCGCTGCCCGAGATGGTGGAAACGCTGTGGCCCGACCTGCGGGCGGTGGCGGGAACGGTGCAGAACGTCGCCCTGTTCATCGCCAACGGCCATGGCGTGTGGGAGGCCGCGAACGCCAACCTGTTCAGCCGGGGCGACAAGGCGCTGGTGTTGGCCACGGGGCGCTTTGGCATCGGCTGGTCCGAAAGCGCGCGGGCGATGGGGGTCGAGGTGGATATCCTTGATTTCGGACGCTCGGACCCGGTCGATTTCGCACGCATCGAGGCTGCGCTGCGCGCGGACAGGACCCATGCCTACAAGGCGGTGCTGACGACGCATGTCGATACGGCCAGTTCGGTGCGCACCGATGTGCAGGCGCTGCGCGCGGTGATGGATGCGGTGGGGCATCCGGCGCTGCTGGCGGTCGATTGCATCGCGTCGATGGGGTGCGACGAATACCACATGGACGCCTGGGGCGTCGATGTCACCGTCGCCGCCAGCCAGAAGGGGTTGATGACCCCGCCCGGCATCGGCTTCGTTTGGTTTTCCGAAAAGGCGCGGGCGGCCTGTGCCGCATCCGATTTGCGCACCCCCTATTGGGACTGGACCCCGCGCGCCGATGCGCGGGAGTTCTGGCAATACTGGAACGGCACCGCGCCCACGCATCACCTGTTCGGCCTGCGCGAGGCGCTGACGATGATTGTGCACGAAGAAGGCCTGCGTTCGGTGTGGAACCGCCATCAGGTGCTGGCAGGGGCCGTCTGGGCCGCGTTCGATGCCTGGGGCGCGGGCAACCCCGCCATCGGGCTGAACGTCGTCGACCCCGCTCACCGGGGCCGGTCAGTGACGGCGGCGCGGATCGGTGCCCCCCACGCCTCGCGCTTGCGCACCTGGACCGAGACGCAAGGCGGCGTGACGCTTGGCATCGGGCTTGGCATGGCAGCACCCACCGACCCTGCCTATCACGGCTTTTTGCGCGTCGCACATATGGGCCATGTGAACGCCCACATGACGTTGGGCGCGTTGGCGGTGATGGAGGCCGGGATGATCAGCCTTGGCATCCCTCACGGGGCAGGCGCGTTGTCGGCAGCGGCGCGCGTCGTGGGGGCCGCGGTCGAAAATCCATGAAGAAAGGATTTTGGCCCGCGCGCCCCGGTCAGGGCGTGCGGACCCATGGCCTTGGCCGCCGGGGGTTTCACCCCCGGACCCCCAGGATATTTGGACAGAGAGGAATTGGACGTCAGTTCGCGTTCTTTTCCAGCCAGGTGGTCATCCAGGCGATTTCAGCCTCTTGCGCGGCGATCACGGCTTCGGCAAGTTTGCGCACCTCGGGGTCGGTGCCGTGTTCCAGCACGATGCGCGCCATGTCGACTGCACCTTGATGGTGGGGGATCATGCCGCGGATGAAATCGACATCCGGGTTGCCCGAATAGTCGACGGCCATTTCACCGTGCATCCGGTCGTTCGCCTCCATGTAGGCGATGGTGGCGGGGGATTCCGAACCGGTCATGGCGTGGCCGGAATGGTCCATCGTTTCGGCAAGGGCCGGCAGGGCGATGGCAAGGGTCACAGCGGCGATCAGGGCGGGGACGGTCTTCATAATCAGCTCCGGTTTCGTTGATATGGGCGCAAGGTCACAGGTTCCGGTTGGGGGAAGGCAAGTCACCCTTACGTGAGCGAAAGGCTGGCAGTCGCCCGATCCGGGGCGGAGTGGGGTGAAAACCGCCCGAAACACGGGCATTTCGTGCGGTGATGCACAGGGGGCGTGCTGCTTCGCCCTTCACGCCGGGGCGGGCGGGGGCTATGATGATCGCGGAAGCTGCGAGTACCTGACCCATGTCCTGCACCGCCCTGCGCCGCCCCGTTGTCGGCATCATCGGCAACATGAGCCTGCTGAACGAAAGCTATCCGGTGCATGCCGGGGGCACCATGAACTCGCACGCCGTGGCCGAGGTCGCGGGGTGTCTGCCGCTGATCATCCCGTCGGATCCGCGCTTTGTGTCGGTGGAGGAATTGCTGGCCCTGTGCGACGGTTTCCTTCTGACCGGCGGGCGGCCCAATGTGCATCCCAGCGAATATGGCGAAGAAGAAACCCCCGCCCATGGGGCCTTTGACCGGCACCGCGATGCGGTGACCCTGCCGCTGATCCGGGCCTGCGTGGAACGCGGGCAGCCCTTTCTGGGCATCTGCCGTGGATTCCAGGAGGTGAACGTCGCCCTTGGCGGGACGCTGTACCCCGAAATCCGCGATCTGCCGGGGCGGATGAACCACCGCATGCCACCCGACGGCACGATCGAGGAGAAATTTGCGCTGCGCCATCCGGTCAGGTTCACCAAGGGCGGTGTTTTCCATCGCCTGATGGGGGCCGAAGAGGTGATGACGAACACTCTGCACGGTCAGGGGATTGCGCGGGCCGGTTGCCGCATCGTGATCGACGGCGAGGCACCCGATGGCACGCCCGAGGCGATCTATGTCAAGGATGCGCCGGGGTTCACCTTGTCTGTGCAATGGCACCCCGAATGGAACGCAAGCCAGGACCCGGTGTCACGCCCGCTGTTTGTGGCCTTTGGTCAGGCCGCCGCCGCCTGGGCCGCGCGCGGACAGCCCGCCCCGGTGGCGCTGAGCGCGTGACGTAAGAACGCGGCGGGTGGTGAAGCGGGGCTTGTCGGCCTTTCCTGAAACGTTATAGCTTGCCCGAAACCAGTCCGGGGAGGGGCGAATGAAGCGGTCGCGCATCAATGACATCATGGGGGCCGCGGATGAGATGATCCGCCACTACGGCTTTGTCCTGCCGCCCTTTGCCTATTGGACCCCGGATGAGTTCAAGGCCAACGCGGCACGGGCGCGGGCGATCGTCGACAGCCGCATGGGCTGGGACATCACCGATTTCGGCGAGGAACGGTTTGACGAGATGGGGCTGTTCCTGTTCACCCTGCGCAACGGCTCGCTGGACGATCTGAAGCGGGGCGGCGGCATGTGCTATGCGGAAAAGCTGCTGATCTCGCGCCAGGATCAGCTGAGCCCGATGCACACCCATTTCCTGAAGGCCGAGGATATCATCAACCGGGGCGGGGCCACGCTGGTGATCGAACTGTGCGGGTCCGATGACCGGGGCGGCTATGCGCCCGACCGAGGCGGGATGGTGCGCTGCGACGGCATTGACGTGCCCTACACGCCGGGGATGAAGCTGAAGCTGGCGCCGGGCGAAAGTGTCACGCTGATGCCCGGCGACTGGCACGCCTTTTGGGGCGAGGGCGGCGATGTGCTGATCGGCGAGGTGTCGACGGTGAACGACGATCTGACCGACAACATCTATGTCCAGCCCATCGGTCGCTTTGCCGAGATCGAAGAGGATGTGGCCCCCACCCATCTGCTGGTCAGCGATTACGACAAGTGGTTGTAGGGAAATAACAAAGGGCGGGGAAATCCCCGCCCCGTTTCTGTCAGCCCTGCAAGGCCGGGGGCACGCCGATGATGGGCGGCGCAAAGCTGGGCATTGCCGCGGGCACGGGCGCAGGTTCCACCGGCTTGGCCTTTTTCGGCTTTGGCGGCGGCAACGACAGGCCCGTGGGCATCTTGCCGTCGCGGGTCAGCACGATAACCTTAGCCCCAAGGGCGACACGGTCATGCAGGTCGATGATGTCCTGATTGATCATGCGGATGCAGCCGGACGAGGCGTTTCTGCCGATCGAGAACCATTCCGGCGTGCCGTGGATGCGATAGCCATAGTCCACACCATTCGTGGTAAGATACAGCGCGCGCGCGCCAAGCGGGTTGGTCAGACCGCCCGGTTGGCCCTTTTCCCATTTCGACAGTTCGGGCTTGCGCTCGATCATCTCGGGCGGCGGGGTCCAGGTGGGCCAGGGCTTGCGTTCGGTGATCACCGCCTCGCCCGACCATTCAAAGCCTGCGGCACCCACGGCGATGCCGTAGCGCAGGGCCTTGTTCTTGGAGGTAATCAGATACAGGTGCTTGGCGGCCGGGTTGATGATGATCGTGCCAACCGGCTGTTCACTTTCGTAATAGACCGTCTGGCGCTGGAATTCTGCCGGCACCTTTTCGACCGGAATCGCGGGCAGTTTGATCGCGCCGTCCATGGCCGAGACATAGACCCCCTGTTCGATCTTTGGTTCGGGGGGCTTAGCCAACCCGGCCTCGATCATGGCGGCATCGGGGGTGCAGGCTGACAGCGCAAGGGCAACGCCTGCTGCCCAGGTCGCAAGAATACGCATTACAATGTCCTTATCGCAGCCCGGTTGACGGGCCCGTTTCGCCAACACGCTAGCCCAAGGCCAAAGGATCGTCAAAGGCTAGAGCGTGGTGCGCAGGTGCCAAAGTTCCGGGAACAGCTCAACCTCCAGCATCCGTCGCAGATAGGACACACCAGAGGTGCCGCCCGTACCACGCTTGAAGCCGATGACCCGTTCGACGGTGGTGACATGGTTGAACCGCCAGCGGCGGAAGTAGTCTTCGAAATCCACCAGCTTTTCGGCCAGCTCGTACGCCTGCCAATGGGTTGCGGGATCACGGTAGACCACTTCCCACGCGGCACGCACCGCGTCATTGGCGACCCAAGGCTGGCGCAGATCGCGGGTCAGCACCTCTTGCGGGATGGGCAGACCGGCCCGCGCGAGATGGCGCAGCGCCTCGTCATACAGCGACGGGCGCGACAGTTCGTGTTCCAGCATGGCGGTGATGTCGGCACGGTGGGCATGGGGGCGCAGCATGGCCGTGTTGCGGTTGCCGACGGCAAATTCCACCAGCCGGTATTGCCAGGACTGGAACCCCGACGATTGCCCCAGATCGTTGCGGAAATGGGTGTAGTCGGACGGCGTCATGGTGCGCAGAACGTCCCACTGGTTGTTCAACTGCTCGAATATGCGGGCGATGCGGGCCAGCATCTTGAACGCCTGCGGCGCGCGGTCGTCGGCAATGGCCTGCCGGGCGGCGTCCAGTTCGTGCAAGGCCAGTTTCATCCACAACTCGGACGTCTGGTGCTGGATGATGAACAGCATCTCGTCATGCGCGGATGTCAGGGTGCGCTGCGATGTCAGGATGCGGTCGATGTGCAGATAGTCGCCATAGGACATGCGCCCGTCAAAGGACATCTCGGCGCCGTCATGGGCGGGGTCGTAGCTGGTCATGGTCGTTCTCCCGTGTGCGTGTGATCAGGCTGGGGGGAGGGGGCGCCTTGCCGCCGTGACGGACAGATTGCCCATGCGCCGCCACAGTGCCGCCCAACCGGAGGGGCGGCACAGGGGTGGGGTGGCCTGTTCACACAAGGCACGGCGGTGCCCCGCGCTGGCCGGGTTTGAGTATTTGGGCGAAGAAAAAGCCCGCGCGGTCATGTCAGGTGACTTTCGCGCGGGTCTTGTATTCGGGGCGGTCCCACAGGGAATTGGCCATGATCTCGGCCAATGTCGCCACCGCCTTGTCCACGTCGGCAGCGCCGATGAACAGCGGGGTCAGGCCAAAGCGCAGGATGTCGGGGGCGCGGAAGTCACCGATCACGCCGCGCGCGATCAGGGCCTGCATGATGGCATAGCCTTCGGGGTGGCGAAAGCTGACCTGACTGCCGCGCTGGTCGTAGGCGCGGGGGGTGGCAAGGGTCAGCATCGGGCAGGCACTTTCGACGCCAGCGATGAAGTGGTCGGACAGATGCAGCGATTGCGCGCGCAGATCGGCCATGTCGACCTGATCCCAGACATCCAGCGCCGCCTCCAACGCCGCAAGTTGCAGCACGGGCGGGGTGCCGACGCGCATCCGTTCCGACCCGCGACCGGGGCGATAGTCCAGATCAAAGGCGAAGGGCGCGTCATGGCCCAGCCAGCCCGAAAGCGCGGGGCGCGCGACATCGGCATGGCGCGGGGCCACATAGATGAAGGCCGGGCCGCCGGGGCCGGAGTTCAGGTATTTATAGGTGCAGCCAATCGCGAAATCCGCACCGCAGTGTGCCAGATGCACCGGAAAGGCACCCGCCGAATGGGCCAGATCCCAGACGGTCAGGGCGCCCATCGCGTGGGCGCGGGCAGTGATGGCGGCCATGTCGTGCTTGCGGCCCGTGCGGTAATCCACTTCGGTGATCAGGGTAACGGCGACGGTGTCGTCAATGGCATCCAGCACATCCTCGGGCGCCACGGTTTTCAGCGCATAGCCGTTGCCCAGCGTGCGCACCAACCCATCGGCCATATAAAGATCGGACGGAAAGTTGCCGGTGTCCGACAGGATCACCCGGCGATCAGGGTTCATCTCCAGCGCCGAGGCCAGCGCCTGATAGACCTTGATCGACAGCGTGTCGCCCATCACCACCGTGCCCGCCTCTGCCCCGATCAGCCGCGCGATCCGGTCGCCGACGCGGGCGGGCTGGTCCATCCATCCGGCCTTGTTCCAGCCGGTGATCAGCAGCTTGCCCCATTCCTCGGTCACCGCATGGGCGACTTTGGTGGCGGCGGCCTTTGGCAGGGGGCCCAGCGAATTGCCGTCCAGATAGACCATGCCCGCGGGCAGGTCGAACAGCGCACGGGTGGCGGCGAAATCGGTGGTCATCGGCAACTCCATTCCCCGGGCAGCCTGCCCGTTTGGTGGATGTGATACAACACCGGGAAGCATGAATTTCAAGCTTGAAATTTATCGGGACCTGAACCCGGGTCTTGTCATTCCGGGCGGCAGGCGAAACAAGGGGGATCAAAGAGGCGAAACGGGTCTTTGCGATGAAATGGATCGATCTGCCCCCGGTCTGGTTGGCGTTGTTTCTGGCGCTGGTTTGGGCTGTGGATCGCCTGATCCCGCTGCCCGTTCTGGGCGCAGCACGTGTGTTGGGCGCGGGCGTTGCGCTTGCGGGTGCCGTGCTGATGATGGTGGCGATCCTGACCATGTCGCGGGCCAGAACCACCGTGATCCCGCACCGCCAGCCGCAGGCCTTGGTGACGGGCGGTGTGTTCGGTGTGTCGCGCAACCCGATCTATCTGGCGGATGTGCTGATCCTGACCGGCGCTGTCCTGTGGTGGGACGCGCTGCACGCGCTGCCGCTGGTGGCGCTGTTCTCGTGGATCATCACCCGCCGCTTCATCCTGCCCGAAGAGGCCCGGTTGCGCGCGGGGTTCGGGGATGCCTTCGTAGACTGGTCAGCACGGGTGCGACGCTGGATGTAGGATTTGCGACAAGGGTCTGGCATTTTCCGCAAGACTATGGAAAAGCCGCATTTGGGATTGGAATAATGTTGCGCGGCGCATGGCCCGTCGGTCAACAGTTCAGGGGCGGACAGTCCGTCAAGCGGGGGAGAGAGCGTGAAGATCGGGGCACCGAAAGAGATATTCGAGGGCGAGAACCGGGTCGCGATGACACCGGATTCGGCATTGCAGTTGATCAAGCTGGGGCACACCTGCGCGATCGAGTCAGGCGCAGGCGCAAAGGCCGGGTTTGCAGACGCAACCTATACCGCCGCCGGGGTCGAGGTGTTGCCATCCGCGCGCGCACTGTTTGACGCCGTCGATGTGGTGGTCAAAGTGCGCGGGCCGGAACCGGCCGAGGCCGACTTACTGCGCGACGGCCAGACCCTGATCAGCTTTTTCTGGCCCGCCCAGAACGCCGATCTGCTGGAACAGGTCAAGGCCAAGGGTGCCACCGCCATCGCCATGGACATGGTGCCGCGCATTTCCCGCGCGCAAAAGATGGACGCGCTGTCATCAATGGCCAATATCGCAGGCTACCGCGCCGTGATCGAGGCGGGCAGCAACTTTGGCCGGTTCTTCACCGGTCAGGTGACGGCTGCGGGCAAGGTGCCCCCGGCCAAGGTGCTGATCGTGGGGGCAGGCGTGGCTGGTCTTGCCGCGATCGGAACGTCAGTCTCGCTTGGGGCCATTGTCCATGCGTTCGACGTGCGCCCCGAGGTGGCTGAACAGATCGAATCGATGGGCGCGTCGTTTGTGTTCCTTGAATTCGAAGACAAGCAGGATGGTGCGGCCACCGGGGGCTATGCCGCCCCTTCAAGCCCCGAGTTCCGCGAAAAGCAGCTTGCCAAGTTCCGTGAACTTGCGCCGCAGATGGACATCGTTATCACCACCGCCCTCATCCCCGGCCGGCCCGCGCCGAAACTGTGGACCGAGGATATGGTCGCGATGATGAAGCCGGGTTCGGTGATTGTCGATCTGGCCGCCGAACGCGGCGGCAACTGCGACCTGACGGTGCCCGATCAGAAGATCGTCACGGCGAACGGCGTCACAATCGTCGGCTACACCGACTTCCCCAGCCGGATGGCGGCACAGGCATCGACGCTTTATTCCACCAACATCCGCCACATGCTGACGGATTTGACGCCCAAGAAAGACGGCGTGATCTTCCACAACATGGAAGATGACGTGATCCGGGGTGCCACCGTCGCGCACCAAGGGGCGATCACCTTCCCGCCGCCGCCCCCGAAAATCGCGGCGATTGCCGCCGCAAAGCCCAAGGAAAAGGTCAAGGAACTGACCCCCGAAGAACGCCGCGCCAAAGAGGTGGCGGTGTTCAAGGCGCAAACCCGCAGCCAGGTTGGCCTGCTGGTGGGCGCGGGGCTGTTGCTGGCACTGGTCGGCTATGCCGCGCCGCCCAGTTTCATGTCGCACTTCATCGTCTTTGCGCTGGCCTGCTTTGTCGGCTTTCAGGTCATCTGGAACGTCAGCCACAGCCTGCACACGCCGCTGATGGCGGTGACGAACGCCATTTCCGGCATCGTCATCCTGGGGGCGCTGTTGCAGATCGGATCGGGCAACTGGCTGGTGGTGGCGCTGGCCGCCATATCGGTGCTGATCGCGTCCATCAACATCGTGGGGGGGTTTCTGGTCACGCGCCGGATGCTCGCCATGTTCCAGAAGTCCTGAGGGGGGTAGTCCATGATGAGCATTGGTATCGTCTCGGCTGCCTATATCGCGGCGGCTGTTCTGTTCATCCTGTCGCTGGGCGGTCTGTCCGGGCAGGAAAGCGCCAAGCGCGCGGTGTGGTATGGCATCGCCGGTATGGCGCTGGCGGTGTTCGCCACGATCTTTTCGCCCGATGTGGGCAACGTCTGGGTCATCGCGATCATGGTCGCGGCGGGGTCTGTCGCGGGCTGGTATGTCGCCATGCGTGTGCAGATGACGGAAATGCCGCAACTGGTTGCGGCGCTGCATTCCTTCGTCGGTCTGGCGGCGGTTTTCATCGGCTTTAACGCCGATATCGAACTGGGCCGTGTCACCGCGATGGATGCCGTCGCGCGCGAGGCGCTGACAGGCTTTGCCGCCGTTCTGGCGCACAAGACCGGGGTGGAAATCTCGATCTTGCGCGTCGAGGTGTTCCTTGGCGTCTTTATCGGTGCGGTCACCTTTACCGGGTCGGTCGTTGCCTTTGGCAAGCTGGCTGGCAAGGTGGACGGCAAGGCGAAAAAGTTGCCCGGCGGGCATCTGTTGAACGCCGCTGCGGCCATCGGGTCGCTGCTGTTGCTGGTGGTGTATTTCAACGGCGGCGGTGTGTTCGCGCTGATCGGGATGACGCTTCTGGCCTTTTTCATCGGCTATCACCTGATCATGGGCATCGGCGGCGCGGACATGCCGGTCGTCGTGTCGATGCTGAACAGCTATTCCGGCTGGGCGGCGGCGGCCATCGGCTTTACCCTTGGCAATGACCTGCTGATCGTCACGGGGGCGCTGGTCGGCTCGTCCGGTGCGATCCTGTCCTACATCATGTGCAAGGCGATGAACCGGTCGTTCATCAGCGTGATCCTTGGCGGCTTTGGGGGCACCACCGGGCCTGCGATGGAAATCGCCGGGGAGCAGATCGCCATCGACGCCGAAGGGGTGGCTGCCGCGCTGAATGACGCGGATTCGGTCATCATCATCCCCGGCTACGGCATGGCGGTGGCGCAGGCGCAGCAATCGGTGTCCGAACTGACGCGCAAACTGCGCGCCAAGGGCAAGACCGTGCGTTTTGCCATCCACCCCGTCGCCGGTCGCTTGCCGGGCCACATGAACGTGCTGCTGGCCGAGGCGAAGGTGCCTTACGACATCGTGCTGGAGATGGACGAGATCAACGAGGATTTCCCCACCACGGACGTCGCCATCGTCATCGGGTCGAACGACATCGTGAACCCCGCCGCGCAGGAAGACCCAAACAGCCCCATCGCCGGTATGCCGGTGCTGGAATGCTGGAAGGCGAAACAGGTGTTTGTCAGCAAGCGCGGGCAGGGCACCGGGTATTCGGGGATCGAAAACCCGCTGTTCTTCAAGGAAAACACCCGGATGTTCTATGGCGACGCCAAGAAATCCCTGGATGCGCTGCTGCCGATGATCGACTGATCGGATCGCGTGCACCACCCGAAGGCCCCGGTTCGCGCCGGGGCCTTTTTGCTTTTCTGCAACACAGCATTTGCATACCCGCGTATTCCGGTAAATCTCTGGATCGGGGACGAAGCGCACCCTAACCAAGGGGCAAAGAGGTGCCCGATGCCCCCCATTTCCGACCATCCCCTGCGCTATGCGCTTGTGAACGAACTGCACGCCCGGCCGTTTCCATCGCTTGAAGCGCCGTGTCACGCTGTCTATGTGGCGATCAAGGAGCCGGTCGATGCCGCAAACCGCGACCGGGGCGCGGACCGGGCGCACCTGCTGGCATTGCTGGATCGGCACGCCTCAAGCCACCCGCAGCCTGACGCCACGCATTTTTCCGGTGCCATCGGCAAGGCCGATCTGAAATGGGAAAGCCACACAGAATTCGTGACCTATTCCGCCTTTGCCAAGGGCGTGTCCGACCGCGCGTTTGACCCCGCCGAGGCCGAGGTTTTCCCCGAGGATTGGCTGGCCACCGCCCCCGGCAGGCGCATCTGTTCCGTGCTGATCCGCGTGGAATTCATGCCCGAGGATGACGCCGAAATTCTGGACAAGCTGGAAGACTGGTTCGTGCCCGAAAGCCTTGCCGCCGCGCGCGTGGTGGATGGGGCGGCCATCGTCGCGGGCGATTTCCGCATTGATCCGGCGGGGCACATGCGCTTTGCCGTCTTTGTGCGCCCCGGCACCGGCTCGCGCCGGATTGGCCGGATCGTGCAGCGCCTGTGCGAGATTGAAACCTACCGGTCGATGTCCATGCTGGGCCTGATGCGGTCGCGCCAGTTGTCGGCGCGGCTGAACGCGCTGGACCCGAAACTGTCGGAACTGGTGTCCGCCCTGGATACCACCGAACGCTCGCCCGAATCCGCGCTGCACGAGTTGTTGGCGATCTCGGCGGAACTGGAAAGCCTTGCGGTGCAGTACACCTTTCGTTTTGGCGCGACATCCGCCTACGAGGCGATTGTGAACCAGCGGATCGAGGTGCTGCGCGAGGCGCGGATCAACGGGCGACAGACCTTTGGCGAATTCATGATGCGCCGCTATGACCCCGCCATGCGCACCGTGAAATCCGCCGAAGGGCGGCTGCGGTCGATGGCGGAACGCGCACAGCGGGCGGCGGAATTGCTGCGCACCCGCGTGGACGTGGAACGCAGCGCGCAGAACCAGAAACTGCTGGAAAGCATGGATCGCCGCGCCGATCTGCAACTGCGCCTGCAACGCACCGTCGAAGGGCTGTCAACCGTGGCGATCAGCTATTATGCGGTCAACCTTGCCGCCTATGCGCTGGAACCCTTTGCCCATGCGCTGCACCTGTCGCACGCGGTGACGATGGCGATCCTGACGCCCATCGTCCTGCTGGGCGTCTGGCTGATGGTGCGGCGCATCCGCCACCATTTTGACTGATACGCGCCATCAGCGACCCCGGATCCGCGGATCAAGCGCGTCGCGCAAACCGTCACCGATGTAGTTGACCGACAGCACCGTCAGCGAAATCGCAAGGCCGGGCCACATCACTCGCTCGGGGTAAAGCTGCATGTATTCGACGCCGTCAAACAGCAGCCGTCCCCAGGTCGGGAAATCGGGCGGAAAACCAAGCCCCAGAAAGGACAGCGCGCTTTCCGTGATGATCGCCGATGCGATGCCAAGCGTGGCCGCGACCATGATCGGCGACACGACGTTGGGCAGGATATGGCGCAGCACCATCCGGCGCGGCGGGGTGCCGATGGACCGGGCGGCCAGCACGAATTCGCGTTCCTTCAGCGCCAGCACCTCGCCCCGCACGATGCGGGCAGCCTGCATCCAGCTTGTCACGCCGATGGCGGACACGATCAGCAGGAACGTGCCCGCTTCGGCCCCGAAGACGCCTGCCAGACTGTCGCGGAACAGCATCACCATCACCAGCAGCAGGGGCAGCAAGGGCAGCGCCAGAAACAGGTCGGTCAGCCGCATCAGCGGCCCATCGAGCCGCCGGAAATAGCCTGCCAGCACCCCCACGGTGGTGCCCAGAAAGATCGACAGCAGCATCGCCACCAGACCGACCGCGATGGACACCTGCCCCCCCGCCATCATCCGCGCCAGCATGTCGCGACCCAACTGGTCTGTGCCCAACGGGCTGGCCCAGCTTGGCGGCATGTTGCGGGATTTGAACATCTGAACCGCATCCGGGTTCACGAAGGTGGGGTCCTTGGTCCAGACCAGCGGGCCAAGGGTGACAAAGGCGATCAGGCTGACAAACACGATCATCCCGGCCATCGCCCCCTTGTGGGTGCGGAACTGGTCCCAGACATCGCGCCACTGGTTGCGCGGCTTGTCCACCACGGCGACGGCGGGCGCGGGGATGGGCGCATCAGTCATAGCGGATCCTCGGGTCAAGAATGCCATACAGGATATCAGCGATCAGGTTGAACAGCACGATCAGCACCGCAAAGATGAATGTCAGCGTCTGCACGGTGGGCAGGTCCGACGCGTGGATGGCGTTGATCAGCGCCGCCCCCAGCCCGTTCACCTTGAACACCTGTTCGGTGATGATCGCGCCGCCAAAGATGGTGGGGATGCCAAGTGCGATGACCGTCACGACCGGGATCAGGCTGTTGCGCAGAACATGCTTCAGCACGACGACGCTTTCCTTCATCCCTTTGGCGCGGGCGGTGCGCACATAATCCTGCCCCAGATTGTCCAGCATGGACGACCGCATGTAGCGGCTGATCTGGGCGGCGTTGTACAGCGCCAGCACCGTCACCGGCATGGCCATCTGCATCACCTGCTTTTGGAAACTGGCCCAATCCGTCACCCGCAGGGTGGTGTCATAGATCGACGGGAACCAGCCCAGATTGACCGAAAAGATCACGATCAGCACAACGCCGGTAAAGAACGTCGGCACCGAAAATCCGACCATGGCAACAAAGGTGCCGATCTGGTCGAACCACGAATACTGCCGGTAGGCGGAATAAATGCCGATGGGCAGCGCGATCAGCACGCCGATCACATACGCCGACCCAATCACCGTCAGGGTTTGCGGCAGGCGCTGGCCGATCAGGTCGAACACCGGGCTGCGCGACTGCCACGACAAGATGCGCTGCGCCCCGCCGGCCAGATCGGTGCCAAAGCGGGCATCCATCCAATAGGCGGGCTCGACCCAAAAGAACTGCCGCAGCCAAAGAAGGTAACGGTAGAACGCCGGTTCGTTCGCTCCCAGTGCCTCGATCATCTTCAGGCGCACCTCGGGCGGCACGGTCAGGGGGATCTGGCTCATGGGGGAACCTGGGGCGAAATCGACGACGAAAAAGATCAGCAGGCTGATCAGCAGCAGCGTCGGGATCGCCATCAGCAGCCGTCGCAGGGTGTAGGTCAACATGCAGGGGTGCCTCGGGCGGTCAAAGGGGAACAGGCAGGAAAAAGGCGCGGCGGCCCGATGACAGGCCGCCGCGCCGGGGTCATGTCCGCTTACTTGACGCGGAACCAGTCAGAGGCGTTCCACAGTTCGGTGTCCCATGTGTTCAGGACCACGCCGCCCAGCGTGTTGGAATGGGCCGACAGACGACCACGGTCCACCAGCGGAACGATGACATAGCTGTCCTTGGTCAGCATCTCGTTCATGCGGATCGCCAGTGCGCCACGTTCAGCCGGATCGCGGGTCGCGCTCAGTTGCTTGACCAATTCGTCATAGGCCGGATCGCAGAAGCGGTTGATGTTCTCGCCCTGCCACTGGGTTTCGGGGCGCGGAGCCTTGTCGCAGGTGTACTGCGCCAGGTAGGGTTCCGGGTCGGTGCCGTCAAAGTTGTTGGCGTACATTTCGACATCGGCATAGAACTTCTGGAAGGTGTCGGGCGAACCGGGGTCGCCACCAAAGAACACGCCGCCATCGACGGTTTTCAGCTCAACCTCGACGCCCAGCTCGTTCCACCAGCCCTTGATCAGCGCCTGAAAGTCCTGACGCACAGGGTTGACAGAGGTCTGGTACAGCAGGGTGAACTTCTTGCCGTCCTTGTCACGGATGCCGTCGCCGTCGCTGTCGGTCCAGCCAGCGCCGTCCAGCAGCGCCTTGGCGCCTTCCATGTCCTGCGCGATGCAGTCGGTGTTGGGCGAGGCATAGATTTCCGGCGCGGGCACCAGATTGCAGGTTGCACGGCCCGCAGCGCCGTAGCCGATATCGACCAGCAACTGACGGTCGATCGCCATCGACAGGGCCTTGCGCACGTTCAGATCCGACAGGATCGGGTGCGGATGCTTGGCGGTGGACCGCTCGCCCTCGGGCAGGTCGGCAGAGGGATCGGTCATGTTCATCTCGATCCGCTCGACCAGCGTGCCGAAGGCGTTGACGAACACGCCCTTGCCGCCGGCTTCCATCTGGGCCTGCAGTTCGGGGTTGATCTGGGTGTTCCAGGCGTAATCGAACTCGCCGGTTTCCATGACGGCGCGGGCTGCACCCGCCGCATCGCCGCCGCCCTTCAGCGTCAGCGTGGCAAAAGCGGGCTTGGCCGGGTCGCGATAATTCGGGTTGGCGGCATATTCCACCACGTCATTGACCTTGAAGTCCGTGACCATGAAGGGACCGGTCCCGACGGGTTTGGAGTTCGGGTCGGTGCAGGTGGGTGCTGCCGCGCCGACGCAGGCCTCGAACTGGGCCTTTTGCAGGATGGGCGAGGTGGCGCCGACAAAGGCGGTGAACGGGTTCGGCTTGGCCGCGGCAAAGGTCACCTTGACAGTCTGCGGATCGACAGCCTCGACGTTGGCCACACCTTCGTAGCGGGCGGCCTGTGCGCATCCACCTTCGGGATGGGTGCAATACTGCCAGGTAAAGACCGCGTCATCGGCGGTCACGGCAGTGCCGTCCGACCACAGAAGACCGGGGATCAGCTTCCAGGTGATCGTTGTCAGGTCCTCGGAAATGCCGCCGTTTTCAACGCTCGGGACTTCGGTGACAAGGCGCGGGATCACTTCGCCCTTTTCGTTGAAGCCGGCCAGCGGCTCCAGCACAAGCGACCCAGCCTCGACGTCCTTGGTGCCGGACGACAGATAGGGGTTCAGGATCGACACGGCCTGCGAATACAGGACCTTGACGTTGCCATCGCCACCACGCTCGGCAAAGGCGGCGGGGGCCATCACCAGCGTTGCCGCAGCGCCCAATAGGGCAGTTCTCAGTTTCATACGCTCTCTCCTTGTTGGTTATGCTCTTGTGCCTCAATGCCGTCCGTTGGCCGGGCGGTCGCGGTTATGGGAGTGACAAGGTGGCAGGCGACAAAGCGGCCGGGCACAACCTCGGTCAGCTTTGGTTCTTCCACGCGGCAACGGTCAAACACCTTGGGGCAGCGGGTGCAGAAATTGCACCCCTGCGGCGGATTGGCGGGCGACGGAACGTCGCCTTGCAGGATGATCCGGTTGCGGGTCTTTTCCAGCGACGGATCGGGTTCGGGCACCGCCGACAGCAGCGCCTGCGCATAGGGGTGCAGCGGATTGGCATAAAGCGCGTCGCGCGGCGACAATTCGGCGATCTGGCCCAGATACATCACCGCCACCCGGTCCGCGATATGGCGCACCATCGACAGATCGTGGCTGATGAACAGATAGGTCAGGCCAAGCCGGTCCTGCAAATCTTCCAGCAGGTTCACGACCTGCGCCTGAATGGACACATCGAGCGCGGCAATCGGTTCGTCGCAGACGATGAATTTCGGGTTCAGCGCAAGGGCACGCGCAATCCCGATCCGCTGGCGCTGCCCGCCCGAAAATTCATGCGGATAGCGGTTGGCAAAGCGGCGGTTCAGACCGACCTGATCCATCAACTCATAAATCCGGTCGGCCTTTTTCTGCGACGACCAGTCGGTGTGTTCATCCAGCGGTTCGCCGATGATGGCGGCAAGGGTCATGCGCGGGTTCAGGCTGGCCTGCGGGTCCTGAAACACCATCTGCATCGTGGGCCGTTTCTGGCGCAGCTTTTCCTGCGACAGGGTGGCGATATCTTCGCCGTCGATCACAACCGACCCGGACGTCAGTTCATACAGCCGCAACAGCGCGCGGCCCACGGTCGACTTGCCGCAACCGGATTCGCCCACAAGACCAAGGGTTTCGCCCTTGAAGATGTCGAAGCTGACGCCGTCAACCGCCTTCACATCGCCGGTGTGGCGGCGGATCAGGCCGGTGTAGATCGGGAAATACATCCGCAGGTCGCGGACCTGAACCAGCGGGGCAGGGGTCGCATCAAGCATCCACACCCTCCGGGGTCCAGTGACAGGCAACGTCGTGGCCCTGTCCGACGGGGCGGCCATCGACAGCGCGCCGCACCGGGTTTTCGGCATGGCAGCGCGCAAAGGCATGCGGGCAGCGGGCGCGGAACGGGCAGGCGTCGGGGGCGGCGGTCAGGATCGGGGGCTGCCCCTCGATCACTTGCAGCCGGTCGCCACGCGGGCCGGTCAGTGACGGGATCGTCTTCAGCAAGGCCCGCGTGTAGGGGTGGCGCGGATTGGCGAACAGCTCTTTCACCGGGGCCTGTTCGACGATCTGCCCGCCATACATCACCATCACCCGGTCCGCGATGCCCGCGATTACCCCCAGATCGTGGGTGATCCAGACAATCGCCATGCCCAGCTTTTGCCGCAGGTCGCGCACCAGCTCAAGAATCTGCGCCTGAATGGTCACGTCCAGCGCTGTGGTCGGCTCGTCCGCGATCAGAACATCGGGGTCGCAGGCAAGGGCGATGGCGATCATCACCCGCTGCCGCATCCCGCCGGAAAACTGGTGTGGAAAGGATGTCAGACGCTTGCGCGCATCCGGGATGCCCACCAGTTCCAGCAATTCGACCGCGCGGTTGGCCGCTTGCGCCTTGGTCATGCCCATATGGGTGCGCAGCGGTTCCATGATCTGGCTGCCGACGTTGAACACGGGGTTCAGACTGGTCATCGGGTCCTGAAACACGAACCCCACCTTTTGACCGCGCACGGCGCGCAAATCCTCGGCGCTGATTTTCAGCAGGTCTTGCCCGCCGAACATCACCGTGCCTTCGCGCACATCGGCGGGCGGCGATGGCAACAGCCCGATCAACGACATCATCGTGACCGACTTGCCAGAACCGCTTTCGCCCACGACGCCCAAAAGTTCGCCGGGTTTCAAATGGAAGCTCACGGAATTGACGGCGTGAACCTCACCCCCGCGGGTGCGGAACACGGTCTTGAGCCCCCTGACATCAAGGACAGGTGACGCCCCATCGGGCATATATAGACCCCCCAGGTCATTGTTTTCTTTTTGTTTTTCCAGTGACAGCCTGCGCTGACCCGGTTGTATGGAAATCAGTGTTAGAGATTTTCGCCCATCCCGCAAGGCGTTTCTGAAAGGTGACCCGGCGTCATGCTGCTGTGGCTTGACCCGGCCCTGCGCTGCGGCCAACGTGGCCGCCAATTCCCAGCCGGAGAAACCGATGTCCCCCCCGACCGTCCTGTCGCCCCGCGCCATCCTTGACCGGCTGGTCGCGTTTCCCACCGTCAGCCGCGACAGCAACCTGCCCCTGATCGACTGGGTCGAAGGTTATCTTGCCAGCCACGGCATCACCGCCCACCGCCACTGGCACGAAGACGGCACCAAGGCCGCGCTGTTCGCCCATGTCGGCCCGTGGGTCGAAGGGGCCGTGGTGCTGTCGGGCCACACCGATGTCGTGCCGGTTGACGGGCAGGATTGGGCCACCGACCCGTGGGTCGTGACCGAACGCGACGGGCGGCTTTATGGGCGCGGCACCTGCGACATGAAGGGATTCGACGCGCTTGCGATCTGGGCGCTGGTGCAGGCGCAGATCCGTGGCGTCAAACGCCCGCTGCAACTGGCGTTGTCCTACGACGAGGAAATCGGATGCACCGGCGGCCCGCCGATGATCGCCGCCATGGCAAAGGTGCTGCCCAAAGGCAGCGCCGCCCTGATCGGAGAGCCGTCGCGGATGAAGGTTGTCACCGGCCACAAGGGCGGCACCGGGTTCAAGGTGCATGTGAAGGGGTTCGAGGTGCATTCGTCGCTGCTGCCCGAAGGTGTCAGCGCCATCATGGAGGCAGCGCGGATCATCATGTGGGCCAATGCGCGCAATGCCGAAAACATGGGAAAGCCCGCCACACCGCTGGCCGCGATCTTTCACCCGCCTTTTACCACCCTGCATGTCGGCATGATCGAAGGCGGCACCGCGCATAACATCACCGCGGGCGATTGCCGGTTCTCGTTCGAATTCCGCGTCGTTCCCGGTGAGACGGTCGAGGATTGGGCAACCGCCTTCCGCGCCGAGGTCAGTCGGATCGAGGCGGCGATGAAGGCGATCCGCCCCGAGGCAGAGATCATCCTTGACCAGTTCTTCAGCGTGCCCGGTCTGATCCCCGAAGCGGGTGGCGTGGCCGAGGCGCTGGCCCGTCGCCTGACCGGGGACAACGCGACCCATGTCGTCAGCTACGGCACCGAAGCGGGCCAGTTCCAGGAGGCCGGGCTGTCCGCCGCGATTTGCGGCCCCGGCGACATCGCGCAGGCGCATCAGGTGGATGAATGGCTGGAGCTGTCGGAATTCGCGGCAGGGCAGGCCTTCATGGACCGGCTGTTGGACGAACTGGCGGCCTGACGCCGGTTGCCAAGTGGGGGGCACCCCACTTCGCAAACCCCTCGTGGGATAATTGGACCAAGATGAAACATGAGTGACGCCCCCTTTACCTATGAGCCTGACGCCCTGCGCTATCGGTCCGCTCTGCCTGCCGCCTGCGATGTGGTGGTGATCGGCGGCGGAATTGTCGGCGTGATGACCGCCTGGCATCTGGCGGAACGCGGGCAGCGCGTTGTGCTGTGCGAAAAGGGGCGCATCGCGGGCGAACAGTCCAGCCGCAACTGGGGCTGGATCCGCCAGCAGGGCCGCGATCCCGCCGAACTGCCGATCATGGTGGAAAGCCTGCGTCTGTGGCAGGGCTTGTCGACGGAATTCGGCGAGACGTTGGGGTTTCGTCAGACCGGCGTCATGTATCTGGCCAAGACCGAGGCCGAGGTGGCAGGCTTTGCCGGATGGTTGCCCCACGCGCAGGCCAATGGCGTCGATACCCGCATGATGACGGGGGCAGAGGTTGCCGCGCATCTGCCGGGGTCCGTGGCGGGGTGGCGGGCGGGGTTGTTTACCGCGTCGGATGCGCGGGCCGAGCCTTGGGTTGCCGTGCCGATGCTGGTGCAGGGCGCGGTCGCGCGCGGTGTGACCGTGATCGAAGGCTGTGCCGTCCGCAATCTGGACATCGCGGCGGGGCGCATCTGCGGTGTGATCACCGAACAGGGCCGCATCGCCTGTGATCAGGTCGTGGTCGCGGGCGGGGCATGGTCGGCGTTGCTGTTGCGCGCGAATGGCGTTTCCATCCCGCAATTGTCTGTACTGGCGTCGGTCGCGGCTACCGAACCGATGCCCGCAATCTACCCCGGTGCGGCGGCGGACGATGATTTCGCCTTTCGTCGCAGGGCCGATGGCGGCTATTCCATCGCGCCGGGCGGAGAGCACGATTTCTTTGTCGGACGCGACGCCTTTCGCACCTTTGGGGCCTATCTGCCGGTTCTGAAAAAGGATTTCCGCGGTACCACGTTCCGCGCCCGCGCCCCTGCGGGCTATCCCGATGCCTGGGGCACCCCGCGCGGGTGGGATGCCGACCGTCCCTCGCCATTCGAGGCGATGCGGGTGCTGAACCCCGCGCCGAACATGGCCACACTTGGCCGGGTGCAAGATGCCTTTGGCCGCGCCTTTCCCGGCTTGGGGCGGCCGCGGTTGCGCAAGTCTTGGGCCGGGATGATCGACACCATGCCCGACGTCGTGCCCGTGATCGACCGCGTCGCGACCATTCCCGGTCTGGTCATCGCCACGGGGATGAGCGGGCACGGCTTTGGCATCGGCCCGGGCATCGGGCGCGTGGTCGCGGACCTTGTGACCGGCACCCCCATCGGCCACGATCTGACACGGTTCCGCCTGTCGCGCTTTACCGATGGCAGCCCCATCGCGCCGGGGCCATCGCTGTAGCCGGGGCTTGCCCTTCGCCCCTGCTGGGGCCACCATGACCCGACCGAAAAGGAGAACGCCATGCCCGTCAAGAACCGTTTCGCCGAACTGCTGCCCGAGATCACCGCCTGGCGGCGCGACTTTCACGAGCATCCCGAACTGCTGTTCGACGTGCATCGCACCGCAGGAAAGGTCGCGGACCTGTTGCGCGATTTCGGCTGTGACGAGGTGGTGACAGGTATCGGACGCACCGGCGTGGTCGGCGTGATCAAGGGCAAGACCGACAGCGCTGGCCGCGTGATTGGCCTGCGCGCCGATATGGACGCGCTGCCCATCCACGAACAGACCGGGGTAGCCTATGCGTCTACCGTGCCCGGCAAGATGCACGCCTGCGGCCATGACGGGCACACCGCCATGCTGCTGGGGGCCGCGAAGTATCTGGCCGAGACGCGGAATTTCGACGGCACCGCCATCGTGATCTTCCAGCCCGCCGAAGAAGGCGGCGGTGGCGGGCGCGAGATGGTGCAGGACGGGATGATCGACCGCTTCGGCATTCAAGAGGTGTACGGGATGCACAACATGCCGGGGATCCCCATCGGGCATTTCGCCATCCGTCCCGGTGCCCTGATGGCCGCCGCCGACCAGTTCGAGATTGTGGTGACCGGCAAGGGTGGCCATGCCGCAAAGCCGCACGAATGCATCGATACGACCGTGGTCAGCGCCCATATCATCGTGGCGCTGCAAACCATCGCCAGCCGGTCGGTCGATCCCTTGAAGCAGGTGGTCGTGTCGGTCTGCACGGTGGAAACCGACAGCACCGCGCACAACGTCATCCCGCAGGTCGTCAAGATGAAGGGCACCGTCCGCACCATGGATCACAAGGTGCAGGATTTCGTGGAAACCCGGATCGCAGAGATTGTCGCCGGTACGGCGATGGCGTTGGGGGCGACCGCGGTGGTCAACTATTACCGCGGCTATCCCGTCACGGTCAACGCCCCCGCCAACACCGATTACGCGGCACAGGTGGCGCAGTCCGTGTCGGGCCATGTCGATACCGACACCCCGCCCCTGATGGGGGCCGAGGATTTCAGTTTCATGCTGAACGAACGGCCGGGGGCCTATATCTTCATGGGCAACGGCGACACGGCGATGGTGCACCACCCGGCCTATAACTTTGACGACAACGCGATTCCCTTTGGATCAAGCTGGTATGCCGGGATGGTCGAAACCCGGATGCCCGCTGCCTGATCGGCCAGTGACGGGCGCCGGGGCGCGACTTTCGCAGGATTGCCCTGCGCCCGTGGCGTGCTAGCCTTTCCCAAACGGGGGAGGACGACCATGATCTATCACAGCACGCTGCCCGCGCTGGCGGTGCGGGATATCTCCATCACCGAACGCCTGTTCGAAGGGTTGGCATCAGACCCTGACCGCGTCGTTCTGATCGACGGTCCATCCGGGCGCAGTCTGACCGCCGCCGCCCTGCGCGACCAGATCGCGCGTTTGGCGGGTGGTCTGCACGCGACAGGGGTTGGCCCCGGCACGGTGGTTGCGATCATGGCGCCGAACATGCCCGAATATGCAGTGGTCTTTCACGCCGTGGCCTATGCGGGCGGCACCGTGACCACGATCAATCCCACCTATACCGTGCCCGAGGTACGGCATCAGTTGACCGATGCGGCGGCAACGATTGTCGTGACCGTTCCACCCTTGCTGGACACCGTCCGGGCGGCGACCGAGGGCACTGGCGTGGTCGAGGTTGTCACCATCGGCGCGGCAGAGGGGCACCGCACGATTGCCGATCTGGCAGGTGATCCCTTGGGCGCGCAGGTGCCGGTCGATCTGGACGATCATCTGGTGGTGCTGCCTTATTCGTCGGGCACCACGGGCCTGCCCAAAGGCGTGATGCTGTCGCATCGCAACCTTGTGGTGAACCTGGATCAGGTGCTGGTGATGATGGGCGACGTTGCAGGCGAAACCACGGTCGCCTTTCTGCCGTTCTTTCACATCTACGGGCTGAACGTGCTGATGAACCCCTTTCTGGCCGGGGGGGCCACGCTGGTGACCATGCCTCGGTTTGATCTGGGGGCGTTCCTGACGCACACCCAGACCCACCGGGTAAAGCGCCTGTTGGTGGCCCCGCCGGTGGCGATTGCCTTGGCCAAGCATCCGATGGTGGACCAGTTCGATCTGTCGTCGCTGAAAATTCTGTTGTCCGCCGCCGCCCCCCTTGGGGCCGAGGTGGCCGAGGCCTGCGCCCGCCGTCTGGGTTGCGTCGCCATTCAGGGCTATGGCATGACCGAACTGTCGCCCATGTCGCATTGTGTGCCGCACCACAGCCCGCGTCTTGGGTCAGTCGGCGTGAACACGCCGAACACCGAATGCCGCATCGTCGATCCGGTCACCGGCGCATCCCTGCCGCCGGGGCAGGAGGGAGAGGTCTGGGTGCGTGGTCCGCAGGTTATGAAGGGCTATCTGAACAACCCCGACGCAACCGCCCGTTCACTTGATGCCGATGGCTGGCTGAAGACCGGCGATCTGGCGGTCTATGACGCGGACGGGTTTCTGTACATCCGCGACCGGCTGAAAGAACTGATCAAGGTCAAGGGATTTCAGGTCGCCCCGGCAGAAGTAGAGGCCGAATTGCTGGGCCACGCGTCCGTCAGCGATGCCGCCGTGATCGGACAGCCCGATGACGAGGCCGGAGAGGTGCCCGTCGCTTTTGTCGTGACCACAGGCCCGCAGGACGCTGAGGCGATCCTTGCGCATCTGCGCGGCACACTTGCCAGCTACAAGGTGCCCCGTGCTGTGCATTTTGTGGACGCGATCCCGAAATCCGCCAGCGGCAAGATCCTGCGCCGCGTGCTGCGCGACCGTTTGGCGACCGGTTAGGACAGGACGTTTTTTCTACGAATAATCAGGTGATTGGTCCGCGACGTTTCCGCAAGTTTCAATCGCGACAGAGTATTTTTGCGAAGAAAAAGCCGATTATGCACGTCAGATGAGGTGCGGCCAATAACCTGATGACGTGACTGGTTTTTCGTCAACCGCCGGTATGGCTCATGTGGCGGGTCATCTGACCTGTCACCGTCTGGCGGGAATAGTCGAAATCGTGGCCTTTGGGTTTTTTGGCGATGGCCGCGCGAATGGCCTGTTCAAGACGCGCATCTTCCGGGCCGGCGCGCAGGGGGGCGCGCAAGTCGGCCATGTCTTCCTGCCCCAGGCACATGTACAACTCTCCGGTGCAGGTCAGCCGCACACGGTTGCAGCTTTCGCAGAAATTATGCGTCAGGGGCGTGATGAACCCGATGCGCTGCCCGGTTTCGGCGAGCCGGACATAGCGGGCAGGCCCGCCGGTGCGGTCGGGCAGGTCGATCAGGGTAAAGCGTTCGGCCAGTCGCGCGCGCAGGTCTTTCAGTGACCAGTATTGATCAAGCCGGTCCTCGTTGCCCAGATCCCCCATCGGCATCACCTCGATGAAGGTCAGATCGTGGCCTTCGCGGGCGCACCAGTCTGCCAGGGTGAACAGCTCATCCTCGTTGAAGCCTTTCAGCGCGACGACGTTGATCTTGACCCGTAGGCCCGCTTCTTTCGCGGCCTCGATCCCATCCAGCACCTGCCCTAACCTGCCCCAGCGGGTGATTTCGGCGAATTTGCCCGCGTCCAGCGTGTCAAGCGACACGTTGATCCGCCGGATGCCGCATTCGGCCAGTTCGGCCGCGTATTTGCGCAACTGGCTGCCGTTGGTGGTCAGTGTCAGTTCCTTCAGCGCGCCGCTGTCCAGATGCCGGGACATGGCGCGAAAGAAGGTCATGATGCCCTTGCGGACAAGGGGTTCGCCCCCGGTGATGCGCAGCTTTTCCACACCCATCCGGACAAAGGCCGAACACAGCCGATCCAGTTCTTCCAGCGTTAGCAGATCGGCCTTGGGCAGGAAGGTCATGTTCTCGGACATGCAATAGACGCAGCGGAAATCGCAGCGGTCGGTGACCGACACCCGCAGATAGGAAATCGCGCGGGCGAAGGGGTCGATCAGCGGGGGGGTCAGGATGTTCATGCCCCTAAGGTAGGAAACCGCGCAAGGTATCGCAAGCACGGATGCGCCTGTTGCGGGCGCGGCAGCGGCAGACTATCGTCGCAGGCATGACCCGCATCAGCCAAATCACCGCCCTGTCGTTGCTTGCCCTGTCCCTGTCCGGTTGCGCTGTGGTGGACCGCCTGCGCGGCCCTGCCGCTGCACCTGCGCCGGTTGCCCGCCCGTCCGACCTGCCAGGCACCACGGGCGCGCAAAGCGCCGACGCGCTGGACACCACGACCGAGGCAGAGCGTGCGGCGGCCCTTGCCGCGCCTGCCGGTGGCCGCGCTTTGGGCGCGGTCGTCGTGGCGCTGGGCAGCCCGGCCGAGCAGGGTTTCTGGCTGCGATCGGCCCTTGTCACCGTGCCCGCAAAGGGGCGCGTCACGACGGCGGATGGCAAATCCGTGGCCGTCGATCTGCAACCCGGCGCGGGTGGTGCCTTGTTGTCGCTGGCGGCGTTCCGGGCGCTGGGCCTGTCGTTGACCAGCTTGCCCGAGGTGACGGTTTTCGTCGAATAGCCGTCAGGGCAGAAAGCGCGCCGCTTCTTTCCGGGCAAAGGATTTCAGGCCCGCGCCATGCGCATCAAGAAAGGCCGCGGCCCGGCCAGCATCATGCTTTGACAGATCGCGCACCCACCAGGCGATGGCCTTCTGGATGAACCAGTCGCGGTCGGTCACGTAACTCGCGGCCCACCCCAGCGCGCGTTCACGGATATCCAGATCGGCCGGTTTCGGGTTCGGCAGCTTGGCGAAGGGCAGGGTGATCACCAGCGCGGCACGGCGCGCCCACATGTTGGGGTGGGTGGTCCAGCCTTGCACCGTTTCGATCCGGCTGGGGTCTGCCACCAGCCGCTTTTGCCCGGCAAGACTGGCGTAATCGGCGATGGCCCAGGCATCAAAGGTGGGCACCCAGGCGCAGATCAGGTCCCAGGCCGCAGAATCGTCCGGGCGGATGCGCGCCTGCGTCAGCAGTTTTGCCGCCGCCACCCGCGCCTCGTGGATGTCCGTCTCCCACAGGTCTGCGGCAAGCTGGATGCGGTCGTCCAGCGACAGGGCCGCGCGCCAGTCGGCCACCAACGCCTCGATGGCGGGGACGGGGATGCCAAGGTAACGGCGCTTTGCCTTGTGATAGGCCAGCATTTCGGCGGATTTTTCGGCATCCGCCTGTGATTCAAGCGCGGCCAGCGCGTCGACGATCATTCGACCGTCACCGATTTGGCCAGATTGCGCGGCTGATCGACGTCCGTGCCTTTGGCGATGGCGGTGTGATAGGCCAGCAGTTGCGCAGGCACCGCATAGAGGATCGGCGCAAAGATGGGTGCCACCTGCGGCAGGGTCAGCGTGCGCCAGGTGCCCATGCCCGCCTCGGCCACACCGGCGGCGTCCGAGATCAGCAGCACGCGGCCATGACGGGCCATCACCTCTTGCATGTTTGAGACGGTCTTGTCGAACAGGGCGTCGCGCGGGGCCAGCACGATCACCGGCACGTCGGCGTCGATCAAGGCGATGGGGCCATGTTTCAGTTCGCCTGACGCATAGCCTTCGGCGTGGATGTAGCTGATTTCCTTCAGCTTCAGCGCGCCTTCCAGCGCCAGCGGGTACATCGCGCCCCGCCCCAGAAACAGCACGTCCTGCGCGCGGGCCAGATCTTCGGCGATGGCGGCGATATCGCCTGACAGGGTCATCGCGTGGTTCATCAGGCCGGGCAGATTGCCAAGGTCGGTCAGATGCCGGGCCAGTGCGTCCGCGTCGATCCGGCCCCGGTCAAGGGCTGCCTTCAAGGCCAGCAGCGCCAGCACTGTCAGCTGACAGGTGAACGCCTTGGTTGACGCCACCCCCACCTCGACCCCCGCCAGAATGGGCAGGGATAAATCGCTTTCGCGCGCGATGGAGGATGTCGGCACGTTCACCACCGACACGACCTTTGCCACCTTGTCGCGGGTATAGCGCAGGGCGGCCAGCGTATCGGCCGTCTCGCCCGACTGGCTGACGAACAGCGCCCAGGATGTGGGCGACAGGGGCGGCTCGCGGTAGCGGAATTCGGACGCGACATCGATGTCGACGGGCAGGCCCGCGATCTGTTCGAACCAGTATTTCGCCACGTGGCAAGCATAGCTGGCGGTGCCACAGGCGACCATGGTGATGCGGTCAACGCCGCTGAAATCCACACCGTCAGGCAGGCGCAGGCTGATGCCGTTGGGGCCAAGATAATGGCGCAGCGCATCGGCGATCACCACGGGCTGTTCGGCGATTTCCTTGGCCATGAAGTGTTTGTAGCCCGCCTTTTCGATGCGGGTGGCGTCGATCTGGATGCGGGTTTCGGCCCGGTTCGCCAACCGGTCGGCGGCATCGAATATCTGCGCACCGGCGCGGGTGATCACCGCCCAGTCGCCTTCTTCCAGATAGGTGATGCGGTCGGTCATCGGCGCAAGGGCGATGGCGTCAGACCCCACGAACATCTCGCCCGAACCATGCCCGATGGCCAGCGGGCTGCCTTTGCGGGCGGCGATCATCAGATCGTCCTGCCCGTCAAACAGAAAGCACAGCGCAAAGGCCCCGTGCAGGCGGTGCAGGGTGGCGCGTGCAGCCTCGACCGGGGTCAAGCCACGGTCCATGTGCAGGCGCGTCAGCAGGGCAACGGTTTCGGTGTCGGTCTCGGATTCGAACGCGAGCCCTGCGGCGGAGAGTTCGGCGCGCAGGTCGCGGAAATTCTCGATGATGCCGTTGTGGACGACGGCCACAGCACCCGCCTTGTGCGGATGCGCGTTGGTCACGGTGGCCGCCCCATGGGTGGCCCAGCGGGTGTGGCCGATACCAGCCTTGCCCGCCAGGGGGTTGTGCACCAGCAGGTCGGACAGGTTCACCAGTTTGCCCACCGCGCGGCGACGGTCCAGCGTGCCGTGGTTGACCGTCGCGATCCCGGCGCTGTCATAGCCGCGGTATTCCAGACGCTTCAGCGCCTCGACCAGCAGGGGGGCCGCCTCGTGGTTGCCCAGAACGCCGACGATGCCGCACATTATGCTTTGCCTTTCTGGGCGGCCTTGATGGCGCGCAGCCTGTCCATCAACCGGGCCGCCAGACCCGGCTTGTTTTCCTGCCGCGCCCGCCCGATGGACAGCGCCTCGGCCGGGACGTCCTGCGTGATGACAGAACCTGAGGCCGTCATCGCCCGTGCGCCGATGGTGACCGGGGCCACCAGCATGGTGTCAGACCCGATAAAGGCATTTGCGCCGATCACGGTGCGATGCTTCATCACGCCATCATAATTGCAGGTGATCGTGCCTGCGCCGATATTGGTGAATTCGCCGACATGGGCATCGCCGAGATAGGTCAGGTGCCCGACCTTTACCCCTTCATCAAGGATCGCGTTCTTGATCTCGACAAAATTGCCGACATGCACATCCTCGGCCAGTTCCGCACCGGGACGCAGGCGGGCAAAGGGGCCGACGGTGGCACCCCGGCTGATGTGGCAACCCTCAAGATGGCAGAACCCCTTGACCTCGGCCCCCGATTCAATGGTGACGGCGGGGCCGAAGATCACCGATGGCCCGATGATGGCATCGCGCCCGATGTGGGTATCCAGCGCGAAGAACACGGTTTCCGGTGCGGTCAGGGTCACCCCGTTTTCCATCGCGTCGGCGCGGGCACGGGATTGGAAGGCGGCTTCGGCCTGCGCCAGTTGCGTGCGGGTGTTGATGCCCAGCGTTTCCGCCTCGGCGCAGATCACGACGCCTGCGGTCAGACCGTCGGCGCGGGCCAGTTCCACGATGTCGGTCAGGTAATATTCACCGGCGGCATTGTTGTTGCCGACGCGGCCGACCAGATCGAACAGCACCTTGGCATCCGCGCAGATCACCCCGGAATTGCAAAGGGTTATGGCGCGTTCCTGTTCTGTCGCGTCCTTCCATTCGACGATGCGTTCCAGAGTGTCACCTGCCGTGATCAGGCGCCCGTATCGCCCCGGATCGGTGGCGTGAAAGCCCAACACGACAACGCCGTGCCGCGACCGCGCCGCCTGCATCAGTTCCAGCGTGCCGGCGCTGACGAACGGCGTGTCGCCATACAGCACCAGCGCATCGCCCGTCGCATCCGCCAGCAGGGGTGCCGCCTGCGCCACCGCATGGGCGGTGCCAAGTTGCGGCTCCTGCACCACGCAGACGGCGGTGTCGTCATAGGCCAACGCCGCCTTGGCCACGACGTCCGCACCATGCCCGGTGACGACGACCACCCGTTCGGGATCAAGCGCGCGGCCAGCGGCCATGGCGTGATGCAAAAGCGGGGCCGCACCCACCTGATGCAGGACCTTTGGCAGGTCGGAATTCATCCGCGTGCCCTGTCCTGCGGCAAGAATGATGAGTGAAACCTGCATGCTGCCCCTTTCAATATCGGTGCGTCCGTTTTACCCCCATGGCGCGGGGCCGCAAGGGGCGGGTTCTTCACAGGAGTTTACCCATTGTTGCAAGGCCTGCGCACAGTCGTCTTTGATCTGGACGGAACACTGGCCGACACCTCGGCTGATCTTCTGGCTGCGGCCAATGCCTGCTTTCGCGGCATGGGGCACGGCGATCTGCTGGGACCGGACGATGCGCTGACCGCGTTTCACGGCGGGCGGGCGATGCTGCGGCTGGGGCTGTCGCGCCTGGGCAATGTGTCGGACGAGGTGATTTCGGCGCAATACCCTGTGCTGCTGGAGGCCTATGCCCAGGACATAGACACCCACACGCGCCTTTATCCCGGCGCTGTTGATGCCGTGATGGCGCTGCGGGCGCAGGGCTTTGCCGTGTCCATTTGCACCAACAAGCCCGCAGCCCTTGCCGAAACGCTGCTGCAGCGCCTTGGCATCAGGGATCTGTTCGGCGCGATGATCGGGGCGGACACCCTGCCGACGCGCAAGCCCGACATCGCCCCCTACCGGGCTGCGGTGGAACGGGCGGGCGGGCAGGTGGCACGGTCCATGCTGGTGGGCGACACCGAGACGGACCGAAAGACCGGCCTTGCCGCAGGTGTGCCGGTGGCGCTGGTCACCTTTGGCCCCGAAGGCCGCGCCATCGAACGGCTGGCCCCTGACGCGCTGCTGGACCATTTCGACGATCTGCCCGCACTGGCGCAGCGCCTGATACCCTAAACGCCCACGTCCGGGCCGGGGCAGATCAGCGGTTTGTCACTTTGCGCGACTTCGGACAGCGGGTTGCCCGACGGATCACCCATGAACAGCGCGCGCAGGCCATCCGGTTCGCGATAAAAGCTCCAGCATTGGGGGCCGGGTTCGGCCTCGTACTGAAAACAGATCAGGCCGTTATCCTCGAACCACGTGCCGCGCTGACATTCGCTGTCGGCAAAGGCCCAGATCACCTTGCGGCCGGGCAGATATTGTTCGGTTCCCCAGATATCGCTGCCTTGGGCATAGGACAGGGTCTTGCCGGTGGCATAGGCCTCGAACTCGGCCGCCGTCAGGGGTGTCTGGGCGGCGGCGGGCAGGGCCAGCAGCAGGAACAGAACGGTCAGGCGCATGTCATCCCCCAGTTTGGGCGAAAGGTGCCAGAGGTGCCGCGTCTTGGCCAGTCACGGCTTTGCGACATCCCGCCAACGGGCGACATGCGGCCACATCAGGCGGCGCCACAAGGGTGGGACCAACGCGATCAGGCAGGCCACGGGCAGCGGCCACGGCAGGCGCGGGGCCTGATCGGGGTTGGGCAGGCGCAGCGCGGGGTAGGGGCGTGCGGGGTGGGCGTGGTGGTCCGAATGGCGCGGCGCGTTCAGCAGCAAGGCCGCGCTGAACCACGGCGCGGCGTTCCACGAATGGGCGGGGCCGACAGGTTCGATCCGCCCGTTCTGCACACGGCGGACAAGGCCGTAATGCTGCACATAATCCGACAGGTGGATCTGCGCCTGCGCATGCAGCGCCAATCCGGCCCAGACAGCCACCCCAAACCATCCCCCGATCACCGCCGCCAAGGTCAACGCCAGCGCTGCCCCGGCCAGATAGACGGCATAGGGATGCAATCCCCGGCCCCTTCGCAGGGCGTTTTCGGCACGAAAGCCTTGCACGAACCCCGCCGCCCCCGCCCGCAGGGCAAATCGGTAGAACCCGGTGCCCGATGCCGCCGTCGCCGGATCGTCTTGCGTCGCCACATGCCGGTGATGCACAAGGCGGTGACTTGAAGCGTGATGCCCGATCAGCAGCGCGCAATAGACCGCCACCCCCAGACGGAACAGGCGACGGTGGGCGCGGTGAATCAACTCATGCGCCGCCGGATGGGCGACCTGACCCAGCCAGAACCCCGCCGTCAGAAACAGCGCCACCTTGTGCCATATGACGCCCGGCAGGGTCAGCGCCCAAACGGCGGCGGGCAGCACCCCTAGCGCCGCGATGCCAATCGTCACAAGCAGCGCATCGTCACCGGGAAACTCTGCCCCGTCCGGTGCATCGGCGGCCACAAGCGGCATCACCTGATCCAGCACCACCCCCAACAGGATCATCCAGACCAGCGCCGCCCCGGCCCAGCCAAGGGCCATCAGGGTGACCGGTGCCAGCGTCGCCAGCGCGAAGATGGCAGGGGAAAGGGGGCGGGACATCGGGCGCTCTTCACTCATGACTGGGCGGAACCTAGCACGCCCGCGCGTCCGCGCCAGCCCCGTGCCGCCGTCGGGTCTTTCCCTTGGCGCGCGAAGCGACTAGGTGAAAGGGAACTGGCGGGAAAGGGGCGATATGTCCTTCTTCAAGAAATTGCGCGACCGGATGTTCCGGTCATCAGACAAGATCGCGGACGGGCTCGAGGCGCTGGTCGCTGACGACACGGCCCAGATCCCGGACGAGGCGGTGCCAGAGGCAAAGCCCGGCCTGATCGGCCGCCTGATCGGCCGCGAGGCGGATGCCCCGCGCCGCGTGCTGGATGATGCGATGCTGGAAAGCCTTGAGGAATTGTTGATCCAGTCCGACATGGGGGTCGAAACGTCCCTGCGCGTCACCGCCAACATCGCCGAGGGCCGCTTTGGCAAGCGCATTTCCACCACCGAGCTGCGCGATGCCCTGTCGGCTGAAATCGCCCGCATCATGACGCCGGTTGCCAAGCCGCTGCCGCTTTATCCCAACCGCCCGCAGGTGGTGCTGGTGGTGGGCGTCAACGGGTCAGGCAAGACCACGACCATCGGCAAGCTGGCCAGCCAGTTCAAGGCCGCGGGCAAATCGGTGGTCATTGCCGCAGGCGACACCTTTCGCGCGGCGGCGGTCGAACAGTTGCAGGTCTGGGGCACCCGCGCCGGTGTGCCGGTGCTGACAGCGCCCGAGGGATCGGACCCCGCCAGCCTTGCCTTTGACGCGCTGACCAAGGCGCAGGACGATGGCGCGGACCTGTTGATGATCGACACCGCAGGCCGGCTGCAAAACCGCGCCGATCTGATGGAAGAACTGGCCAAGATCGTCCGCGTCCTGCGCAAGAAAGACCCCTCTGCCCCGCACAACACCATTCTTGTTCTCGATGCGACGACAGGTCAGAACGCGCTGCAACAGGTGGAAATCTTTCGCAAGATTGCCGATGTCACCGGCCTTGTGATGACCAAGCTGGATGGCACCGCCAAGGGCGGCGTCCTTGTGGCGCTGGCCGACAAATTCGGCCTTCCGATCCACGCCATCGGGGTGGGCGAACAGATCGACGATCTGGCCCCGTTTGACCCCGAAGATTTTGCCCGCGCCCTTGTCGGGCAGGACTGACCCCGCCGCTTTCATCTTGGCACAAATATCTTCGGGTGGGTCCGAGAGGGGGGAACCCCGTCCGGCGGTGTCCACCCCGCGAAAGGCGCAAGGTTGAGCGACTGGTTGATCTCACTCGAAGGGACTGCCGCAGGGCATGACGCGGCGCTGGTTCTGGCGCTGATGGCGGCGGTGCTGCATGCGCTGTTCGGTGCGCTGCAAAAGGGACGGCATGACCCCTGGCTGAGCCGGGCTGCGATTGACGCAAGCTATGGTCTGATCGCGGTGCCCTTTGCCCTGTTCTTGGTGCCGTGGCCCGAAGCGCATATGTGGCCGATCTTTGCAGGGGCCGTGGTCGTGCACGCAGGCTACAAGGTGTTGCAGGCGATGACCTACACGCGCGGGGCCTATACGGTGGTCTATCCCGTGGTGCGCGGCACCGCCCCCTTTTTCGCGGTGATCGGGGCGGGCCTCGTCTTTGGCGAAACCTTCACTCTTGGGCAATGGGGCGGATTGGCGGTGCTGCTGGCGGGGATCTTCGGGCTGGCGGCCTATAACCTGCGCCACATCCGGGTGGACCGGGACAGGCTGGTGCCTGCCTTGGGCTTTGCGGTGGCGACGGGCGGATTCGTGGCACTTTACACGACTTATGACGCCTACGGCATCCGCGCGACGGCGGACCCGTTCACCTTCCTTGCGTGGTTTTTCATGCTGGACGGGCTGTTCATCCCACTGGTCACGCACCGCCGCTGGCGCAAGGTTCCGCTGGCCGAAGTGCGCCCCTTGCTGCAAAGGGGTGTAACGGGGGCGATGGTTGCCTATTTCTCGTTCGGGTCGATCATGCTGGCCACACGGCTGGACAAGGTCGGAGAGGCGGCAGTGCTGCGCGAAACCTCGACCGTGTTTGCCGCCTTGATTGGCTGGGCGGTTTTGGGTGAAAAGGTGGGGCCGCAGCGCACGGCCCTGATGGCGCTGATCGCGGCCGGGGCGGTGATCATGGAATTTGCGGGATGAATGCGATGGCTGCGGGCAGAAAGATCAATCCGATCCTGAAGATGGTGCTGGAACTGGGGCCGATCGTCCTTTTCTTTGCGGGGTATGTGAAACTGAAGGATCAGACCTTCACCATCGCGGGGGCCGATTATTCCGGCTTTATCCTGATGACGGCGGCGTTCATTCCGCTGATGATCCTGACGACCGGCATCCTGTGGGCGCTGACGGGCAAGCTGTCGAAGATGCAGCTTGCCACCGTCGTGCTGGTGATCGTGTTCGGCGGCCTGTCGGTCTGGCTGAACGACGAGCGGTTTTTCAAGATGAAGCCGACGATGATCTACCTTCTTTTCGCGGGCACCCTTGGCTTTGGCCTGCTGCGCGGCGAAAGCTATCTGAAGGCGGTGATGGACGACGCGCTGCCGCTGCAACCCGAAGGCTGGATGATCCTGACCCGGCGGCTGTGCGCGTTCTTTTTCGCGCTGGCCGTCGCGAATGAGGCGGTGTGGAGGCTGATGTCGACCGAGGCTTGGGTGAACTTCAAGACCTTTGGCCTGACGGCGGCACTGTTTGCGTTCTTCATGACCCAAGGCGGCGTTCTGGCACGCTATGGAATTGAAGAACCCAAGGGCGACGGCGGGGCGTGACGCCCAAAAATCTTTGAAGGACTTCTGCAAAAGTTTTCACAAGACTTTTGGGCGCACACGGATCAGCGTTTGAACAGAACCTCTTGCGCCTGTTTGTCGGTGGCCGCGTCCGACCGCACCTCGGCCCCGATGGCGGCGCCTTTGACAAAGGCCGGGCGTGCGCCCAACTCGGCCAGCCAGCGCGCGAAATGGGGTTTGTCGTCCAGCGTCTGTTCCTGCCCCTGCCACCCCATGGCCCAAGGCCAGATGGCGAAATCGGCAATCGACAGGAAATCACCCGCGACATAGCGGTGTTTGGCCAGTTGCCGGTCCAGCACGCCATACAGCCGGCCGACCTCGCGCCGGTAGCGGTCTTTGGCATAGGGCAGATCGTGGCCCATCCCCAGCGCGTATTTCAGAAAGTGGTGCGCTTGCCCTGCCATCGGGCCGACGCCGCCCATCTGCCACATCAACCACTGATCAACGGCGATGCGGTCGCGTTCGGTGGGGCCGCAGAACTGCCCGGTCTTGCGGGCCAGATATTGCAGGATCGCCCCGGATTCGAAGATCGAGATCGGCTTGCCATCCGGGCCATCGGGATCGGTGATCGCGGGCATGCGGTTGTTGGGGGAAATCGACAGGAAAGACGGCTCGAACTGGTCGCCCTTGCCGATGTTCACGAAATGCACGGTGTAAGGCAGGCCCATTTCTTCCAGCGCGATGGTGACCTTCTTGCCGTTGGGGGTGGGCCAGTAAAAAACGTCAATGGGGGCGGGCATACAACTCTCCAGTTTGCGGCAGGGCATCATGACGATTTGCGGGGCATAGGCAAGTTGACCCCGCCTTCACAAAAGCGTATGTCGCCCCCGTGGCGCTTTGTTACCGGATTGCGGGCCACGTTAAACATTCCGCTAAAAGGGTCAGGGCGATGCAACCCCGGAACCCTTGGTTTTCCGGGGTTTTCTTTGGCCGGAGGCCGCCGCGATGACAAACGACTGGAAGATGCGCACCAAAGCCGTGCACGAAGGCAGCCGCCGCAGCCAGTATGGCGAAATGGCCGAGGCGATCTTCCTGACGCAGGGCTTTGCCTATGACACCGCCGAAAGCGCCGAGGCGCGGTTCGTCAAGGCAGGCGATGATGAATTCATCTATGCCCGCTACGGCAACCCCACGACCCGCATGTTCGAAGAGCGTATCGCCGCGATCGAAGGCACCGAAGACGCCTTTGCCACCGCCAGCGGCATGGCGGCGGTGAATGGCGCGCTGACGGCGATGCTGCGGGCGGGCGACCATGTCGTGTCATCGCGCGCCCTGTTCGGGTCGTGCCTTTACATCCTTGAAGAGGTGCTGACCCGCTACGGCGTCCGGGTCACCTTTGTCGACGGCACCGATCTGGACCAATGGCGCGCCGCCGTGACGCCGGAAACGAAGGCCGTGTTTTTCGAATCAGTATCGAACCCGACGCTGGAGTTGATCGACATCCGCGCGGTGTCGGACATCGCCCATGCGGTGGGCGCGCTGGTCATTGTCGATAACGTCTTTGCGACCCCGGTGTTCAGCAACGCGGTGGAACAGGGGGCCGACGTGGTGGTCTATTCCACCACCAAGCACATTGACGGGCAAGGCCGCGCGCTGGGCGGTGTGGTCTGCGGCACCAGGGACTATATCCGCAAGGTGCTGGAACCCTACATGAAGCACACCGGCGGCTCGATGAGCCCGTTTACCGCATGGATCATGCTGAACGGCATGGCCACGCTGGACCTGCGCTGCCGGGCGATGGCTGAGTCCGCGCTGCAACTGGCGCAGGCGCTGGACGGCGACGACAGGCTGTCGCGCGTGATCTTTCCGGGGCTTGCAAGCCATCCGCAGTTTGATCTGGCGACAGCACAGATGGGATCGGGGGGCACGATTGTGACCTTTGACATCGCAGCGGGGAAAGAGGCGGCGTTCCGGTTCATGAACGCGCTGCGAATCGTCAAGATTTCGAACAATCTTGGCGATGCGAAATCCATCGCGACGCATCCGGCCACGACCACGCATCAACGGCTCAGCCCCGAGATGAAGGAAAAACTGGGGATCACCCCGGGGTTGATCCGGCTTTCCGTGGGGCTTGAGGACGCAGATGACCTGATCGCCGACATTCGCGCCGCACTTTCTATGATCTGAAGTCGGTTCCGGCGCGTATTTCATCGGCAACGGTTGAGCAAAGGGGGTAAAGTCCCCACATAGTTCAACTGCGGCCAACCAGCAGCAAAGGGGCGCGCCATGAACATCTTTACGCCAGACATCGACCGCAAGCCGTCGCGGGCCGAGGCGGAGGCCGCCTTGGCAACGCTGCGGCAGTGGGCAGGCAAAGCCTCGGACGACGAGATTGCAACGTTGGATTCCTCGGTCGGCTTCTTGCTGCCCGGTTCGGCCTATCCGGCGCTCAGCCGGGCCTACCCCGAAGATTTCGCGGTGGACGACGCCTACAAGGACAGTCTGCCCGATTTGCAGAACGGCCCGTCCAGCCTGATCGTGGGCGAACGGCAGTTGATCCAGCACGTCGGCATTTCGAACTTTCGCCTGCCGATCCGCTATCACACCCGCGACAATGGCGACCTGACGCTGGAAACCAGCGTGACCGGCACCGTCTCGCTTGAGGCCGAGAAGAAGGGCATCAACATGAGCCGCATCATGCGGTCATTCTATGCCCATGCGGAACGCGACTTCAGCTTCAAGGTGATCGAACACGCGCTGGAAGATTACAAACGCGATCTGCAAAGCTTTGACGCCCGCATCCAGATGCGGTTCAGCTTTCCGGTGCGGGTGGACAGCCTGCGCTCGGGCCTGTCGGGGTGGCAGTATTACGACATCGCGCTGGAACTGGTGGATGTGGCCGGGGTGCGCAAAAAGATCATGCACCTGGATTTCGTCTATTCCAGCACGTGTCCCTGTTCGCTGGAACTGTCCGAACATGCCCGCCGCACACGCGGCCAGATGGCCACGCCGCATTCCCAGCGGTCCGTTGCGCGCATCTCGGTCGAGGTGGCGGGGGGCCAGTGCCTGTGGTTCGAAGACCTGATCGAGCTTGCGCGCATGGCCGTGCCGACCGAGACGCAGGTGATGGTCAAGCGCGAGGATGAACAGGCCTTTGCCGAATTGAACGCCGCCAACCCGATCTTTGTCGAAGATGCGGCGCGCAGCTTCTGTCAAGCGTTGAAGGGCGACCCCCGGATCGGTGATTTCCGCATCATCGCCAGCCATCAGGAAAGCCTGCACAGCCATGACGCCGTGTCGGTGTTGACGGATGGGCCGACATTCGCGGCAGACAGTCTGGACCCCAAGCTGTTCACGACGCTTTTCCACGTCGGATAACGGGGCGGTGGATTGACCAAAGGGGGGGCGGCAGTGTAGCTGCGGCCCAACCATGGTTGAATTACGGCCCATTGCCTATGTGTTCGGGCGCATCCTGATCGTGCTTGCGATCCTGATGCTTGCGCCCGCCATGACCGATTGGGGGGCAGGCGATCCCAACGGGTTTGATTTCCTGTCTTCGGCCGTGATCACCGGTGGCTTTGGCGGACTGGTGGCGCTTGCCTCGGCCAATGGTCTGCGCGGCGGGATCGACACGCGGCAGGCCTATCTTTTGACGGCGGTGATCTGGTTCGGGGTGCCCTTGTTCGGGGCGCTGCCCTTCATCCTTGGCGCGCCGCATCTGCATTTCACCGAAGCCTATTTCGAGGCGGTGTCGGGCATCACGACCACCGGGGCCACGGTGATCTTCGGGTTGGAAACCCTGCCTGACGGGATGAACCTGTGGCGCGGCCTGATGAACTGGAGCGGGGGGTTGGGCATCGCCTTTATCGCGATGATCTTTCTGCCGGTGATGCGCGTCGGCGGGATGCAGTTTTTCCGCACCGAGGGGTTTGACACCTTTGGCAAGGCGCTGCCGCGCGCCACCGATATCGCGGGGCAGCTTGCGCTGGTTTATGTCGGGCTGACCATCACCTGCGCCATGGTTTACAGCGCCATCGGCATGACGCCCCTGGATGCGGTCGTGAACGGCATGGCGTCCATCGCCACGGGTGGGTTTTCGCCGCGCGATGCATCGTTCAACCCCTACGCCGGGGCGGGCGAATACTTTGGGGCGTTGTTCATGCTGCTGGGAAGCCTGCCCTACATCCGCTATGTGCAGCTTGTGAACGGATCGGCACGGCCCCTGTGGCAGGACAGCCAAGCCCGCGCCTATCTGCGCTGGCTGGCGTTTGCGGTGGTGTCCGTCACGCTGTGGCGATGGATGACCGCCGACATCGGGCTGGAGCCTGCGTTCCGGGAATCGCTGTTCAACCTGACCTCGATCATGTCGAGCACCGGGTTCTTCAGCGGTTCGTTCCCGACATGGGGCGGTTACATGCTGATCGTGGCCTTTGTGATCGGGATGATCGGCGCCTGTTCGGGATCGTCGGCGGCAGGGTTAAGCGTATTTCGCGTGCAATTGCTGGTGGCGGCGGTGATCCAGAACCTGCGGCAGATCACCTCTCCGGGGCGGGTCGCCCCGGTCAAGTACGACGGACGCACCGTCGATATCGATGTGATGAGCGCGCTGATGCTCTATGTCACCGGCTTTATCCTGACGCTTGGGGTGTTGAGCGTGGCGATGACGCTGACCGGGGTGGACATGATTTCATCCCTGTTTGCGGTTTGGACAGCGCTTGGCAACATCGGCTATGGCTTTGGGCCGCTGGTCGAACGGACGGGCACATTCGTTGATTACCCCGATGCGGCGAAATGGATCATGACGCTGGCGATGCTGCTGGGCCGGCTGGGCCTGCTGGCCATATTCGTGCTGGTGCTGCCTGCGTTCTGGCGCCGTTAGGGCAGGACGCTGCTTGAGTTTTTGTCTATCGGCGGTTGACACGGGTTGCCCGCGCAGGAAACTAGCCCCGATGGATATACGTCCCGTCGGATATGTGATCGGCCTGCTGGTGGCGGCGTTGGGGGCCATGATGGGCTTTCCGATGCTTCTGGATTATGCGGCGGGCAACCCGCATTGGCAGGTGTTCTTTCAGACCGGGGCGATTTGCCTGATCGCGGGCGGTGCGCTTGCGCTGGCCTGCGCCAACGGCACCGGGCCGGACATGACGCTGCAACAGATATTCCTGCTGACCACGATGGCCTGGGTTGCGGCCTGCCTGTTTGGCGCGCTGCCCTTTGTGCTGGGCGCACCGGGCCTGAGCTGGACCAACGCGATATTCGAGGCGACATCGGGCCTGACGACGACCGGGGCGACAGTGATCGTCGGTCTGGACGATCTGCCGATGGGCACCAACCTGTGGCGGGGGATGCTGCATTGGCTGGGCGGGCTTGGCATCGTCATCGTCGCAATGCTGTTCCTCCCGGTGATGAAGGTGGGGGGAATGCAGTTCTTTCGGTCCGAAGGGTTCGACACGCTGGGCAAGGTGCTGCCCCGCGCGCTGGATATCTCGTCCGCGCTGGTGCAGGTCTATGTCGGGCTGACCATCGCCTGTGCGGTGACCTTCTTTGCCCTTGGCATGACCGGGTTCGAGGCGGTGGTCCATGCCATGTCCGCCGTATCGACGGGTGGATTTTCGACGTCCGACGCGTCATTCGCGCGGTTCGCCGGGCCGCTGGAATACGCGGCTGTGGTGTTCATGCTGTTGGGAAGCCTGCCCTTCATCCGGTACATTCAGGCATGGCAGGGCGACCTTGTTCCCATCTGGCGCGACCGGCAGGTGCGGGCCTACCTGCGCTGGAACGCCTATGCTGTCGCTGCGATCGTGGTTTACGAATTGATCACCAGTGACATCGCATTGCCCACCCTGCTGCGCGAGACCGCCTTCAACGTTGTGTCGATCTTTTCCGGCACAGGGTTCACCAGCACCGATCTGGCGGCCTGGGGGCCGTTTCCCTTTGTGGTGCTGATGATCGTCGGGCTGATCGGGGGGTGCACCTCGTCCACCGGGTGTTCGATCAAGGTGTTTCGCTACCTGATCCTGTTCGAGGCGATCAAGGTGCAGATCAAACGCCTGTTCGCGCCGAATTCCGTCAACACCCTGCGGTATGAGGGGCGGACGGTCGATGACGACGTGCTGAACGCGGTGATCGTGTTTTTCACCATGTTCATCCTGACCTTCGGGATGCTGGCGGTGATGCTGGCGCTGTCAGGGTTGGGGTTCAAGACGGCGGTCACCGCCGCATGGACCGCGATTGCCAATGTCGGCCCCGCCTTCGGCCCCGAGGTTCACCCCACCGGGGCGCTGCTGGATTTCCCCGCAGCGTCCAAGTGGATCATGATCTTCGGCATGTTGCTGGGCCGGTTGGAGCTGCTGGCTGTGCTGGTACTGTTCCTGCCAAGGTTCTGGCGGAACTGATCACTCCCAACAGGACACAAGCACCGTCATGCCGCTGGCCAAGGCCGACAGGTCGGCGGGCGACAGGGTGCCTTTGCGGTCAACTTGCGCCAGCGTGATGCCGCCCTGTCCCAGCCGCGCGGCGATCGCCGATCCGGTCGCCGCAAAGGCCACACCTTCGGGCAGCACCTTTGCCCCGGTCGTGGCGGGCAACAGCATGCCCAGCACGGCACCTGTGGCGTCCAGCACCGGGCCGCCCGCATCGCCGGGCAGCGCGGGCAAGGACAGGCGCTTCAACCCCGGCTCTCCGGCCAGCCCTTCGGTTGCGGCAAGGGTGCCATAGGTCAGCACCGGGGCGGGAAGCTGATCTTCATAGCTGTAGCCCGACACAGCGATTTCGGCCCCCAGACGGTCGGGCGCCGTCTGAAATTCCGCCGTGGCGGGGGGCGACAGCGGCACGGACGGGCGCAGCACCGCAAGGCCGGTCGCGGCATCGGTCAGGGTCACCGTCGCCTCAACCTCGCGGTCAAGGGTGATGCGGCCACATTTGGCCACGGCCTCGGCTGTGGTCAGGACGGTGCCTGCGGTGTCGATATAGAACCCGGTGCGCGAAAACTTCGGCGTCCGCACCTCGAGCCCGGACAACAGGCCCTGACGCGCCGCGTCGGCCATCGGGGCCAGACCGGGATCAAGCGCGCGGTCACCGACGGGGCGAAAGCTGGATTGCAGCGCCGACAGGACACGGTCCATCCGGTCACCATCGGCGCGGTCCCAGACAAGGATAAAGCCCTTGACCAGCCCCCGGTTCACTTCGGCATAGGCATGGCTGCTGATCTGGGCGTTTTCGCCTGAAATGGTAAAGCTGTCCTCGTCCAGCGTCCGTTCGCCCGTCAGGGGCATCAGTTCCAGCGTTTGCAGCACATCATACAGGCCCGAAAGGCTGGCCTGGTCGCCGGGCTGGCTGATCAGGATCACACTGGTCTTGCTGCCCGACTGGGACGTGAAATGCACGAAGGGCGGTTCGTAATGATCGAATTTCACCAAGGACAGGGGCATGGTGATTTCAATCCCGGCCTCGGCCTCGGTCAGGGATTGAAAGCCGAATTCCTGCTGATCGGCCTGATAGTTGGCGGTCAGGGTGGCGCGCTGCATCGTGGTCAGAACGCCAGTCGGTTCAAACCCGTTCGCTCCCTGCCATTCCGCCATCGAATTGCGCGTGCCGGGACCAAAGGCCCCGTCAATCGCGGCATCATAAAAGCCGAACCAGTTCAGCGCGGTTTGCAGCAGTTCGCGGTCCAACTGGGTCAGATCCCGTTCCGACGCGCGCGCCTGTTGCGGGGTTTCATCCGGGGCAGGGGCCGGTTCAAGGGTCGGCTCCGGGGTCGATTCTGCCAATGGGGCAGGGGCAGGCGCGGGGCTGGCGCCCACGGGCCAGAACATGTCACGCAGATCGCGTTCAAAGGCGATGAAGCTGTCGGCGGGGATCAGGTTTTCGCCCTTCAGCACGGTCATGCGCCCAACGGCGGTTTCCGGCGCAAAGGGGCCAAGGAAGATGGCATACCACCCCGACCGGATGCGATAGCCCGACACGTCGTCGAACAACCCGGCCCAGGCGCGGGCGCGGTCTTCGGCCCCGGCCAGTGTCGGCTTTGCCTCGATCTGGATCCAGGCGCGGTCCTGCGCCTGGGCCGTGGCCCCGCCAAGCGTCGCCGTCATCAATGCTAGAAGTATAATCGCCAGTCTGATCATCGTCGTTCCAAATCCCTAACCCGCAAGGCGCGCGCGCCCAAAAGCACCCTAACGGCCCCAAAGGCGCGATGCACCCCCCTTTCCGGCAAAGACTGTGGCCTTTTGCCCCTGGGGTGCCTGTCGCAGGACACCGTCGCGTGTTGACCCTACCCGGCCTGTTGCCTATGGAGAGGGCGGTTTTCAAGAGGTGGCTTCACATGGCTGACACCCCCACGCTTCCCCGCAGCTTTCAGGAGATCATCCTGCGCTTGCAGGCCTATTGGGGCGCGCAAGGTTGTGCCGTGCTGCAACCCTATGACATGGAGGTGGGGGCAGGCACTTTTCACCCCGCCACGACGCTGCGCGCGTTGGGATCGCGCCCCTGGGCCGCGGCCTATGTGCAGCCGTCGCGCCGCCCCACGGACGGGCGCTATGGCGAAAACCCGAACCGGCTTCAGCATTACTACCAGTATCAGGTGCTGATCAAACCATCGCCCCCCGACATGCAGGACCTGTACCTTGGTTCTTTGCGTGCCATTGGCATCGACATGGCCCTGCACGACATCCGCTTTGTCGAGGATGATTGGGAATCACCGACCCTTGGCGCCTGGGGTCTGGGGTGGGAAGTGTGGTGCGACGGCATGGAAGTCAGCCAGTTCACCTATTTCCAGCAGGTCGGCGGGCATGACTGCAAACCCGTCTCGGGTGAGTTGACCTACGGCTTGGAACGTCTGGCGATGTATGTGCTGGGCATCGATCACGTCATGGACATGCCTTTCAACGACCCCGACGCGCCGATTGCGCTGACCTATGGCGACATCTTCCGCCAGACCGAACAGGAATACAGCCGCTGGAATTTCGATCAGGCCGACACCGACATGCTGTTTCAGCATTTCAAGGACGCCGAGGCGGAATGTGACCGCATCCTGACGGCGGATGCGACGGACAAGGCAGGTCGCCGCATCGTCATGGCGCATCCAGCCTATGACCAGTGCATCAAGGCCAGCCACCTGTTCAACCTGCTGGATGCGCGCGGGGTGATCTCTGTCACCGAACGCCAGGCCTATATCGGTCGCGTCCGCGCGCTGGCGAAACGCTGCGCCGATGCCTTTGTCACCACCGAAGCGGGCGGGGCAGCGGCGTGAATGGCAAGTTCATCGGGGGTTTCATCGTGCTGATTGCGGCGGTCGCCGGGGTGGCGATGTACTGGTTGCAGGTCTATGCGTTTTACGAACCGGTGGCCTTTACCCCCGGCAAGGAAATTCAACTGACCTCGATCGAAAGCGGCCTGCCCGAGGCGATTTTGGCCGAAGACGTGACCGGGATCGACGCTGACAGTTCTCCGCTGCGGTTCCGCGCCTGTTTCCGCACGCCGCTGACCCAAGGGATGCTGACCGAGACCTACAAGATCTACGACCGTGCCGCGCCGACCGTGGCACCGGGGTGGTTCGACTGTTTCGACGCCACCGAAATCGGCGCGGCGCTGGAACAGGGCGAGGCGATCCCCTTCCTGTCCGTCCCGAACATCGCCCCCGGCATCGACCGCGTCGTGGCGGTCTTTGCCGATGGCCGCGCCTATGCCTGGCACCAGTTGTCGCCCGAGGCCGCAGAATGACCGGTCTTGACCTGCCGCTGCGCCGCCGTCTGCATCTGGCGGCCCACAATCTGGGCGCGCAGCTTGGCGTAAAGGGGTTGAAGCCCGTCTATGTCCGCCGTGATGGCGACCATTTCATCATCACGACCGAAGGGCACGAGGTGGCAGTCGCCGCCGCCCTGCGCTGGATGATGTATCGCCGGGGCTGGGAAAACCGGCTGCATCGGTTGTCGTGGCAGTTTGGCGTCGGTGACAGGGTTCAGGTCGGGGCCGGTGCCACGGTCATCGATATCGGCGCGAATGTGGGCGAATTCTCGTTGCGGCAGGCCGCGAACGGCGCGCGCGTCTTTGCGGTCGAGGGCGATCCGCGTGTGTTTGCCTGCCTGTCGCGCAACGTCGCGGGCCATCCTGACATCACGCCGATCCCCGCACTGTTGTGGAAAGAAGAAACCGACCTTACCTTTTATTCCGAACCGAACAAGGCCGACAGTTCCGTCTTTCGGCCCGACTCTGCCGAAGCGGTGCGGACGATCACCCTGCCTGCCACCACGCTGGACCGGCTGGCCGAAGTGCATGGGATCGACCGCGTCGATTTCCTGAAATGCGATGCCGAAGGGGCCGAGCCTGAGGTGATCGAAGGCGGGCGCAACCTGTTGATGCGCACCCGTCAGGTCGCCTTTGACACCGGGGCCGAACGTCTGGGTCAGGAAACCGCAGCCGACGTTGAACGCCTGCTGACCGGTCTTGGCTTTACCGTCACCCATGAAACACGCCGCCGCCGCAAGATCACCTTTGGCCACCGTGCCGCCTGACAGGACGCCCCCATGCCCGACCTTTTGATCGAACTCTTCTCCGAAGAAATCCCGGCGCGGATGCAGGGCAAGGCGGCGGCTGATCTGAAAAAGCTGGTGACCGATGGCCTTGTGAATGCCGGTTTGACCTATGCCTCGGCGGGGGCGTTTTCCACGCCGCGCCGTCTGGTGCTGTCGGTTGATGACCTGACCGCCGCCAGCAAGCCCGTCCGGGAAGAGCGCAAGGGCCCGCGCGTGGATGCGCCGCAGGCGGCGATTGACGGCTTTCTGCGGTCCACCGGGCAACTGCTGGAACAACTGGTCATCCGCGAAGAGAAGAAGGCCGAAGTCTATTACGCCATCATCGAAAAGCCGGGCCGCACCGCCGCCGTGATCGTGGCCGAGGTGTTGGAAACCGCGATCCGCACCTTCCCTTGGCCAAAATCCATGCGCTGGGGCAATGGCAGCTTGCGCTGGGTGCGCCCGCTGCATTCGATCCTGTGCCTGCTGACGACAGAGGCGGGCGCTGATGTTGTGCCTTTGACCGTGGATGGCATCACCGCCGGGAACACCACCGAAGGCCACCGCTTCCTGGCGCCGGGGCGGTTCGCGATATCGTCGTTTGACGATTATTCGACCAAGTTGAAACGCGCCAAGGTGATCCTGAACCCGGCAGAGCGTGAAGCGCACATCTGGCAGGACGCCACCAACGCCGCCTTTGCCGCCGGGATGGAGATTGTCCCCGATGCTGCCCTGTTGACCGAGGTGGCAGGTCTGGTCGAATGGCCTGTGGTTCTGATGGGACGGATCGACGACGCCTTTCTGTCTCTTCCGCCCGAGGTGTTGCAGACCAGCATGAAGGAACACCAAAAGTTCTTTTCGGTCCGTAACCCGAAAACCGCGCGGATCGAAGGCTTTGTGACTGTTTCTAATGTGGAAACAAAAGACCACGGCGCGACGATCCTGAAAGGCAATCAAAAGGTGCTGACGGCGCGGTTGTCGGATGCCAAGTTCTTTTGGGAAAACGATTTGCGCACGGTGAAGACCGTGGGGCTTGAAGGCATGGGCGCGGGTCTGTCCTCGGTCACCTTCCACAACAAACTGGGCAGTCAGGCCGACCGCATCGCCCGGATTGAATCGCTGGCCCGCGAGATCGCGCCGCTTGTCGGCGCGCAGCCCGACCTTGCCGCCGAAGCGGCCCGCGTCGCCAAGGCCGATCTGCAATCGGCGATGGTTGGCGAATTCCCCGAACTTCAGGGGTTGATGGGCATGTATTACGCCCGTGCGGCGGGCCTGCCCGATGCGGTGGCACTGGCCGCGCGCGACCACTATTCCCCGCTTGGCCCGTCTGACGCCGTGCCGACCGACCCCGTGACCGTCGCAGTGGCGCTGGCCGACAAGATCGACACGCTGACCGGGTTCTGGGCGATTGACGAGAAACCGACGGGCAGCAAAGACCCCTACGCCCTGCGGCGGGCAGCGTTGGGGGTTATCCGGTTGGTGTTGGGGAATGGGGTAAGCGGAAGTCTATTGCCGCTGGTTGACTCTGCTATGCGCAATGCCAAAAAGGCAGCGTTTACCGAGCGCAACGACAACAAGCAGGCGCGCGAACTGGACGATCGGGTTGCCGTTGTCCACCTCATTGATTTCTTCCATGACCGCCTCAAGGTCTACCTCAAGGATCAGGGCATCCGGCACGATGTCATCGACGCCTGTCTTGCCATGCCAGGCAATGACGACCTTACCCTGCTGGTCAAACGCGCCGGGGCGCTCGCTGCGTTCCTGAAAACCGATGACGGCACCAACCTGCTGCAAGGCTACAAACGCGCCAACAACATCCTGAGCCAGGCCGAGGCGAAGGACGGCGTCGAATATTCCTTCGGCGCAGACCTGAAATTCGCGGAAACCGACGAGGAACGCGCCCTGTTCGCCGCTCTCGACGCGGCGGAACAGCAGATCGCCCCTGCGATGCAGGCCGAAGATTTCGCCGCCGCCATGTCGGCGATGGCCGGATTGCGCGCGCCGATTGATGCGTTTTTCACCGCCGTGCAGGTCAATTCTGACAATCAGATCGTGCGGCGCAACCGTCTGAACCTGCTGCACCGCATCCGCACCATCTGTTCCGGCGTGGCCGACCTGACCAAGGTCGAGGCGTAGCGGCCGAAATTGCCGCAGGTGCATCCAATGCTTGCGCCACAGGGCGAAGGGCGTATCCTGCGCGCAGTCTGAAAAGGTGCCGCAGTGCAGAAACATGACCCCATCGCCGAGTTTGCCGAGATCACGCCAACGGCGCGCATCCAGACGCAGGCGCATGGCTGGCGCGCGAAATGCCTGCAACGGCTGATCCGGCTCGATCTGCCCGTGCCTGGAACCGTGGCGCTGCCTGCGGGAAGCGTGCGCGCCATCGCGGCGGGCCATCCGGTTGATGTGGACGCGATTCTGGGCCATTTCGGGGGTGGCGCGCTGATCTCGGTGCGCCCCAGCCCCGAAAACCCCGATTGGGGCGGGCCTGCCACCATTCTGAACGTCGGCATGAACGCCGCCCGCCACGCCACGCTGGTGCAGACACACGGGCAGGCGGCGGCGGATGCGCTGTATCTGCGCTTTGTGCAATCCTACGCCACGCACGTCGCCCGCCTTGACCCCGACATGTTCGAGGCGGTGGAGCCGTCCGCCGTGGCACTGCATGACGCGCTGAAGGTGTATGAGCTGGAGATGGACGAACCCTTTCCGCAGGAACCGGCGCGGCAACTGTCCGAGGTGCTGCGTTCGATGGCCCGCGCATGGGAAGGCACGACCGCCCGCCTGCTGCGTCAGGCCAAGGGGGCCCCGGAGGAGGCGGCGCTTGGTCTGGTCGTGCAGGAAATGGCCCAAGGCATCGGGCAGGGCATCAGCGGATCGGGCGTCATTCAGTTCATCGACCCGGTGACGGGCCAGCCACAGGTGACAGGGCGCTATCTGGGCCAAAGCCAGGGGCGTGACGCGCTAAAAAAGCACGAGGCTATCTATCTGACCCGCGATCCGCGCGGCCCGTCCCTGCAGGACATCGCGCCTGAGATTTTTGCCCAACTGGTGCACCACGGTGCCGCTTGCCGCGTCAAGCTGCGCGAAGAGATGCAGATCGAATTCACCATTGAAGACGGTCATTTGGCCGTTCTTGACGCTGTCAAGACGGCGCGGTCCGCGCGGGCCGGTCTGAAAATCGCCGTGGCCCTGGCCGAAGATGACATCATCACCCGGAACGAGGCGATCTTGCGGGTTGAGCCGCGCGCGCTGTCGGAAATGCTGCACCCCCAGGTCGATCCGCGCGGGCCGCGCGATGTGTTCGTCAAGGGCATCGCCGCCAGCCCCGGTGCTGCCACCGGGCGCATCGTGTTCACCTCTGCCGCAGCCCAAGCCAGCGCCTCGCGCGGAGAGCCGTGCATTCTGGTGCGCCGTGAAACCGCGCCCGAAGATATTCGCGGCATGCATTCGGCGGCGGGCGTTCTGACCGAACGGGGCGGCATGACCAGCCACGCCGCTGTGATCGGGCGGGGTCTGGGCCTGCCCTGCATCGTCGGCGCGTCCGACCTGAAGCTTGATATCCGCGAGCGGCGACTGGTGGCCCCCGATGGCCGCGTCTTCGTTGAAGGCGATATCATCACCGTCGATGGCACCACCGGCGAGGCGTTGGCAGGCTCTGCCGACATGCTGGCACCGGCGCTGGACGACACGTTCCGCACGCTGCTGGGGTGGGCCGACGCGGTGCGCGACATCGGCATCCGTGCCAACGCCGACACCCCCGCCGACGCCGCCACCGCCCGCCAGTTCGAGGCGCAGGGCATCGGCCTGTGCCGCACCGAACACATGTTTTTCGAGGAAGACCGTCTTGTGGTGATGCGCGAGATGATCTTTGCCGACACGTCCAAAGACCGCGCCGCCGCCCTGTCGCGCCTTTTGCCGATGCAACGCGATGACTTTGTGCAACTGTTTGAAATCATGGAAGGGTTGCCTGTCTGCATCCGGCTGTTCGACCCGCCCTTGCATGAATTCCTGCCCCATTCCCGCGAGGGTTTGCGCGAACTGGCCGAGGCGCTGGACCGGCCCCTGTCCGAGGTGACCCGCCGGGCCGAGGCGCTGACGGAATTCAACCCGATGCTTGGGATGCGCGGCGTGCGTCTTGGCGTGGTTCTGCCCGAAATCTATGACATGCAGGCGCAGGCGATATTCGAGGCGACGGTGGAAATCAGCCGCCGGGGCGGCAGCGTTGTGCCCGAAATCATGATCCCGCTTGTGTCTGCCAAGCGCGAGGTGGAACTGGTCAAGGGTCGCGTCGATTCCGTCGCCGCCAAGGTGAAAACGAAATCCGGCGTCGATTTCGATTACAAGCTGGGCGTGATGGTCGAGACCCCCCGCGCCGCCCTGCGCGCGGGCGAAATTGCGCAGCACGCGGCGTTCCTGTCCTTTGGCACCAACGACCTGACGCAGATGACCTATGGCCTAAGCCGCGATGACGCGGGGCGGTTCATGAACACCTATGTCCAGCAGGGCGTGTTCCCCGAAGACCCGTTCCAGATCCTGGACGTCGATGGTGTGGGAGAGTTGCTGCACATCGGCGCGGAGCGTGGGCGGCGGACGCGAAAGGATTTGACCTTGTCGATCTGTGGTGAGCACGGCGGCAACCCCGAATCAATCGAGTTTTGCCGCAAGGCAGGGTTCGACTACGTCTCGTGTTCGCCCTACCGGGTGCCCCTTGCGCGCCTTGCGGCGGCGCATCTGGCGTTGAAGGACGTCGCCCTCAAGTCGTGAATTGAACGCAATATCATGTGGTTGTGGGCATGTCTTCACACATGCCTTTAAGAATTTTCGGCGAAAAACCGCTTAGAACCGCCCGATTTTCGTTGTAATTTTGCCACATTGGTGGACATGCCCCGGCCATTGGGTCTAACCCCGCTCCCTGTTGCCGGGCGTCTGCTGTCCCGGTGCTGCGTGCTGAAACAGACCGGGAACACGAAAACATGTGCTTGCGAACAGGATGGGCGGGGGGCGTCTTTGCCCTTGTTGCCCTGAGTGGAGCGGCCTTCGCCGACGTGACGGTGAGCCAGTCCAACGACCCGACCGGGGCGATCGGGGGCCAGATGGCCTCGGTCCTTGGGGCGGAACACAAGACGCTGGACGCGTTGCCGCAGGCAAAGCTTGACGCGCTGGCCGAAGGTCCGGCGATTGCCACCAAGAAAAAGACGGCCGCCCCCGTGGTTCGATACGATGAGGCGTGGTTGGCCGCCCTGCCGTCTGCCAACGGTGACGAAGAATGGCAGTGTCTGCAAACTGCCCTTTATTTCGAAGCGCGCGGCGAAACGCTGAAGGGCCAGTTCGCCGTGGCCGAGGTGATCCTGAACCGTGTCGACAGCCCGGATTATCCGCGCTCTGTCTGTGGGGTCGTCCAGCAGGGCGGCAATGGCGGGTGCCAGTTTTCCTATGTCTGCGACGGCCACCGCGATGCCATGGGCGATGCCGAGTCGCGGGAACGCGCCGGCAAGATCGCCCGCGTGATGCTGGACGGTGCACCACGTGCGCTGACGATGGGGGCCACACATTTCCATACCCGCGCGGTCCGTCCCGGGTGGGCGCGGCAGTTTCCGCAGACCGCCGCCATCGGCGCGCATCTGTTCTATCGCCAACCTTGACCGAAGCCTGCGACACTCGTCGCGGGGCTTGCACCAAGTGACGCCTTCGGGCAAGGCACCGGACGGGGCAGGGACTAGCCTGCCCCTATCCGCAGACCGCCCCGAAAGGCGTGCCCATGACCAGCGACATCCGCCTTGCCTTTGCCCACCCCGAAGAGCGCGCCGCCGCATCGGCCAGCGCCGATCCGCGTGACCGCATTTCGTTGCGCGATCATGTGGTCGAGGTCGAAATCGGCGCGTTTCAGCAAGAACGCGGCACCCGTCAGCGCGTTCAGTTCAATGTCGTGGTCGAGGTGCGCCCCCAACCGCAGCCGTTGAACGACGATGTGGACAAGATCCTGTCCTATGACACGATCACCGACGCCATCGCCTTTGAACTGGCGGCAGAGCGGCTGAATTTGCTGGAAACGCTGGCCGAACGCATTGCCGAACGCATCCTGACTGAACCGCAGGCCATGCGCGTCTTTGTGCGGGTGGAAAAGCTGGATCGGGGTCCGGGCAAACTGGGCGTGGAAATCGTGCGCAGCCGGGCCGAGGCACCCCTGCAGGCCATCAGCCATGACGGCGTGGAACAGGCGCTGCATCCGCTGGTGGTCTATCTGGACAACGCGGGCATTGCGGCCGCCGATCTGGGCGCGCGGCTGGATGCCTTGCAGGCGCGCGGTGTGCCCGTGATCCTGACTGTGGGTCTGCCCGATCTGCCGCGCCCGCAAACCGGCCATAAACCGACCCAACGGCGCATCGACCTTTTGGCCATCGAACAGAACGCCTGGGTGTTGGCCGCACGTGATGACCGTTGCGTGGTGGTCGCGACGCGGACGGAAATCGACTGGGCGGTGAAAAACGGCCAAATGATCGTCTGGGCCCCGTCAAAGCTGGTGCTGGACGCCGTCGATGGCCCGCAAAGCCGCGAGCCTGTGGTTCTGGCGCTGTGGCTGGCGGAACTGATGGCGGCGACAGGGCTGGTCGTTCACGGAAATGTTGCACTGCCGGCAGGAAGCCGCGTGGTGGTAGAGCGCGCCTGACCTGCACAAGGGTCGTGGGGGGCTTGCACAGCGGGGGGTCTGCGGCCTAATCCGTTCGATATGGAATATTACCGCCCCATCGCGATGACCGATGCCGCCCGCCCTGACGGTGCGCTGCCGCTGGCCGGTGGCCCTTGCTGGTTTTCGCAGGTCGAGGTTCTGGCGCGCGGAGAGGTGCCGCGCCTTGTGTCCACCCGGCATCTGCCCCCCCTTGTGCGCGACCGTCTGGCCGATGCGCGCCCGGCCTTTGGCGGGCTGACGATGGACACGCCCCGGATCATGGGCATCCTGAATGTGACCCCGGACAGCTTTTCCGACGGGGGCCGGTTTCTGGACCCTGCCGCCGCCCTGCACCGGGCGCAGGTGATGGCTGTGGATGCGGACGTGCTGGACATCGGCGGCGAAAGCACCCGCCCCGGTGCCGCCGAGGTGTCGGTGGAGGATGAGATTGCCCGCACCGCCCCGGTGATCGCCGCCCTGCGGGCGGGGGGTTTGACCACGCCCATCTCCATCGACACGCGCAAGGCCGCTGTCGCGCAGGCGGCATTGGCGGCGGGGGCGGGGATTGTCAACGACGTGGCCGCCTTGGGGTTTGATGCCGGTCTGGCCGGGGTCGTGGCGGGGGCAGGTGCGCCGGTGATCCTGATGCACTCGATCAAGACGCCCGCCACGATGCAGGACGACCCGACCTATTCGGACGTCTTGCTGGATGTGTTCGATTTTCTGGCCGACCGCGTTTCGCTGGCCGTCCGCGCAGGCATCCGGCGCGAGGCGATCATGGTCGATCCCGGCATCGGTTTCGGCAAGACGGCGGCGCATAACCTTGCGCTGATCCGGGGCCTGTCGCTGTTTCACGATCTGGGCCTGCCGGTGCTGCTGGGGGCGTCGCGCAAGCGGTTCATCGGCACCATCGGCGGGGCGGAACAGGCGGATCAGCGGATGCCCGGTTCGGTCGCCGTGGCGCTGGCCGGGGTGGGGCAGGGGGTGCAGATGGTCCGGGTGCATGACGTTGCCGAAACGCGCCAGGCGCTGCGGATGTGGCAGGCAATCAACAAGGGGACAAACCCATGAGCAGAAAGCTTTTTGGCACCGATGGCGTGCGGGGCCGGGCCAACACCCACCCGATGACGGCGGACATGGCGCTGCGTCTGGGGGCGGCGGCTGGCAAGTATTTCCGCCGTGACGGCAGTTCGGCCCACCGGGTGGTGATCGGCAAGGACACGCGGTTGTCAGGCTACATGCTGGAGAACGCGTTGACGGCCGGGTTGACCAGCACGGGGATGAATGTGCTGCTGCTGGGCCCGGTGCCCACGCCTGCGGTGGGGTTCCTGACGCGCAGCATGCGGGCCGACGTCGGCGTGATGATCAGCGCCAGCCACAACCCGCATCAGGACAACGGTATCAAGTTCTTCGGCCCCGACGGCTTCAAGCTGAGCGATGAGGTCGAGGCCGAGATCGAGGCGATCCTTGATGGCGACATCATCCCCGCCAAACCCGAAAACATCGGGCGCGCCAAACGGATCGAGGATGGGCGCGGGCGCTATCAGGAATATGCCAAGACCACCTTTCCCGCCGGTCTGCGGCTGGACGGGCTGAAGGTGGTGATCGATTGTGCCAACGGTGCCGCCTATCGCGCCGCCCCCGAGGTGCTGTGGGAACTGGGGGCCGAGGTCATCGCCATCGGCGTGGCCCCGAATGGCACCAACATCAACGACCGCTGCGGTTCGACCCACACCGAAACGGCGGCGGCGGCGGTGGTGACGCATGGCGCGGATGTGGGCATCTGTCTGGACGGCGACGCCGACCGGGTGATGATCCTGGATCAGACCGGGCGCGTGGCCGACGGCGATCAGATCATGGCGCTGCTGGCGGGCCGCTGGGCCGACGAAGGCCGCCTGCGCGGCGGTGCCTTGGTGGCAACGGTGATGTCCAATCTGGGGCTGGAACGGCACCTGTCAGGTCGCGGCCTGCGGCTGGAACGCACCAACGTGGGTGACCGCTATGTCGTGGAACGCATGCGCGAAGGCGGGTTCAACCTGGGGGGTGAACAGTCGGGCCATATCGTGATGACCGATTATGCCACCACCGGCGACGGGCTGATCGCGGGGCTGCAATTTCTGGCCGAAATGGTGCGCACGGGCGAGCGCGCCGATACATTGGTGCGCCAGTTCGAAACGGTGCCGCAATTGTTGAAGAATGTCCGCTATGGGGCCGATGCGCGCCCGCTGGATGCGGCTGCGGTGCGTCAGGTGATTGCTGCGGCAGAGGCGCGGCTTGTGGGCAAGGGGCGGCTGTTGATCCGCAAGTCGGGCACCGAACCCCTGATCCGCGTAATGGCGGAATGCGAGGATGAGGCGCTGCTGATCGAGGTTGTCGACGGCATCGTGGCTGCGGTCAACGCCGCCGCCTGACGGAACCAAGGGCCGCGCGCAGGCATTGTCCGGGCAATCGCCAAAGGAGAGAGCCGATGGATTTTACCTGGATTGTGCCTTTGCTGTCGTTGCTGACACTGCTGTCCGTGCTGGTTTTCGCGCTTGTCAGCAAAGAGCGTATCGAAGAGCGCCGCCACGACCCCAACGCCCCGAAATCCACGTTGGCCAAAGATGGTCCGCAAGGGGGCGTTGCCTTTCTGGTCCCGCTGGATCAACGGATGCGCCGGCCGCCGGATGTGCCGCCAGTGTTGGAATGACAGCTTTCGGTCGGTTTCCTCGGCCACGAAACGAAAAGGCCGGGGACGATCCCCGGCCTTTTGCAGTGTGATCCGAACACTCAGTTGCGGGCGCGGTCGACCATCTTGCCTTTGGAAATCCACGGCATCATCGCGCGCAGCTTTTCGCCGACCTTTTCGATCTGGTGTTCGTCGTTGATCCGGCGCGTGGCCTTGAAGAACGGCTGGCCGACGGCATTTTCCTGCATGAAGTCACGCACAAATTTGCCGGTCTGGATGTCGGTCAGGACTTCTTTCATCCGGGCCTTGGTTTCGGCATAGGGCAGAATGCGCGGGCCGCTGACGTATTCGCCATATTCGGCGGTGTTCGAGATCGAGTAGTTCATGTTGGCGATACCGCCTTCGTAGATCAGGTCCACGATCAGCTTCACCTCGTGCAGGCATTCGAAATAGGCCATTTCCGGCTCGTACCCGGCTTCGACCAGCGTCTCGAATCCCATGCGGATCAATTCGACCAGACCGCCACACAGCACGGCCTGTTCGCCGAACAGGTCGGTTTCGCATTCCTGACGGAAGTTGGTTTCGATGATGCCCGAACGACCGCCACCGATGGCGCTGCAATAGGACAGGCCGATTTCCATTGCGCGGCCCGTGGCATCGTTATGGACGGCCACAAGGCAAGGCACGCCGCCGCCTTTGACATATTCGCCGCGCACAGTGTGGCCGGGGCCTTTGGGGGCCATCATGATGATGTCGACGCCCTTTTTCGGCTCGATCAAACCGAAGTGGATGTTCAGACCATGGGCAAAGGCGATGGCGGCACCTTCGCGGATGTTGTTATGGACGTATTTCTTGTAGGTTTCGGCCTGCAGTTCGTCGGGCATCGTGAACATGATCAGGTCGGCCCAGGCGGCGGCTTCGGCAATGCCCATGACCTTCAGGCCTTCGCCTTCGGCTTTTTTGGCCGACGGGCTGCCTTCGCGCAGGGCAACCACAAGGTTTTTTGCACCGCTGTCGCGCAGGTTCAGCGCATGGGCATGGCCCTGGCTGCCATAGCCGAGGATGGCGACCTTTTTGTCCTTGATCAGGTTGATGTCGCAGTCACGGTCGTAATACACGCGCATTGGGCGCTCCTGTCCATTGAAGATGGGCGAAGGATAGGCGTTTCGGGGCGTGATCCGCTGCATAGTTTGACGGATTGCGCTTATTCTGCGAATAATCATGTCTCGATTTGCGCGATGGCGGAAAATTCATGCAGTTGGACGATACTGATCGGCGCATCCTGCGCCACCATCTGGCCGAGCCGTCGCTGTCGCGCGCCGATCTGGCGGCGCGGGCGGGGGTCACGCCCGCGACCCTGTGGCGGCGGTTGGAACGGCTGGCGGATGCGGGCGTGATCCGGGGCGAACAGGCGGTGATCGACTGGCGCAAGCTGGGGTATGAGGTAGAGGTGTCGTTGCGCTTTACCCTGGACAAGACCGATCCGCGCGCCTTTGACGACTTCATCGCCGCCGCGCGATTGGTGCCCGAAGTGGTGGCGATTGAAACATTTCTGGGCCGCGTCGATGTGCGGCTGAACGTGATCGCGCGTGACATGAAGCATTATCAGGACGTCTATCGCAGCCGCATCCTGACCCTGCCGCATATCGCCGATATCGAGGCGCTGATGCTGATCGCCACCATCAAGGACGCCGAGGGGTTGCCGCTGTGATCGATCTTGACGACACCGACCGCGCCATTCTGCGCGCACTGGCGCAGGATGCCACGCTGGGGGCGGGCGAGTTGGGCCGCCGGTTCGGCCTGTCGCAACCCGCCGCCTGGCGACGGGTGCGGCGGCTGGAAGAGGCGGGGATATTGTCCGGCCGCCGGATCGAGGTGGACCGCGCGGCGCTGGGGTTCGGCGTCACGGTGTTTCTGGGGGTGAAGCTGGCCACCAAGGGGCGCGTCAGTCTGGAAGATTTTGAGCGCGCCGTGACAGCCATCCCCGAGGTGCAGGTGGTGCAGCATGTGCTGGGCCTGTTCGATTACCGTTTGCGGGTGGTCGCCCGCGACATCGCGGATTTCGAACGCGTGCTGCGGCGGCGGATCATGACGCTGCCCGGCGTGGGTCAGGTAGAGGCGAACGTGCTGCTGACCGAAGAACGCAGGCCGGGGCCTTTGGGCTAGCGCAGGGGCCAGCCCCCGCACCATACCTAAGCAGCGGGGGGCCAGCCCCCCGCACCCCCCGGGATATTTGAGAACAGATGAAATCGGAGCGGGGTCAGGCGCCGGAAGGGGCTGGTTCTTGGCTGCGTGTCGCGCATAGTGTGGCGAAATGCCGAAAATGAGGAGATGCCCGATGACCTTGCCCCACGCCCATGTCGATCCCGATGGACTTCAGGAATTCTCGGTCGTGTTTACCGACCGGTCGCTGAACCATATGTCGGCGCGGTTTCAGGGGGTTATGCGCGATATCTCGACCCTGCTGAAAGAGGTGTACGGTGCCAGTGCCGTGGCCCTGGTGCCGGGGGGCGGGTCCTATGCGATGGAGGCGGTGGCGCGGCAGTTCGGGCAGGGCAATGTGCTGGTGGTGCGCAACGGCTGGTTTTCCTATCGATGGAGCCAGATCTTTGACGCGGGCGGTTTTGCGCAGGACGTGACCGTGGTCATGGCGCGGCAGACCGGCAATGGCGCGCAGGCTGCCTATGCGCCCCCGCCGGTGGAAGAGGTCTGCGCCCGCATCCGCGAGACGCGCCCCGAGGCGGTGTTCGCGCCGCATGTGGAAACCAGCGCGGGGCTGATCCTGCCGGATGACTATATCGCGCAGGTCGCGGCGGCGGCGCATGAGGTGGGCGCGCTGATGGTGCTGGATTGCATCGCGTCGGGGTGCATCTGGGTCGACATGGCCGCCGCCGGCGTGGATGTGCTGATTTCCGCGCCGCAAAAGGGGTGGTCGGCGTCCCCTTCGGCGGGGCTGGTGATGCTGTCGCCGCGCGGGGAAGAGCGGCTGGCCGCGACCACAAGCAATTCCTTCGCGCTGGACCTGAAGAAATGGCGCAGCATCATGGCCGCGTACGAGGGAGGCGGTCACGCCTATCACGCGACCATGCCCACCGATGCGCTGGTGGGCTTTCGCGACGCGATGATCGAGACAAAGGACATGGGTTTTGCCACGGCCAAGGCTGCACAGTGGGAACTGGGTCGCGCGGTGCGCGCGCTGCTGGCGGGCAAGGGCGTGGCATCGGTCGCGGCCGAAGGCTTTCAGGCCCCCGGCGTTGTGGTCAGCTATACGGGCGATGCGGATGTGCAGAACGGATCGAAGTTCCGGGCGCAGGGCCTGCAGATCGCCGCGGGCGTGCCCTTGCAGGTGGGCGAGGGGGCAGAGTTCAAGACATTCCGTCTGGGCCTGTTCGGTCTGGACAAGTTGCGCGACGTGCCCGGCACCGTGGCCCGTCTGGACCGGGCGATAGAGGCGGTGCTGTAGATCAGCGCAGGCCAAGCCCGGCGCGCATCAGCGTCTTTCTGACCGGGGCCACGGAATAAAGCGCGTTCAGCGCGCTGGCCCGCAGGTCGCGCGCCGCCTGTCCACCCATCATCGACGCGCGGTTCAGCGCGTCGATGCCGGTGACACGGGCCTGCACGTCCAGATGCCGCTGACGGTGATAGGTGTCGATCATGGCGGCGCTGCCCAGATCGGCGCGGTTGGCCGTCGCAAGCTCCAGCAGGCAGCGCAGATCGGCCAGCGACATGTTCAACCCTTGGGCGCCGATGGGGGGCACGACATGGGCAGCCTCGGCGATCAGGGCGGTGCGTTCGCCCGACATCCGCGCGGCGATCTGGCTGATGATCGGCCAGACCGTGCGGCGCGATGCCAGCGTCAGCGGGCCAAGGATGTGGCAGGAGCGGGTGGTCATCTCGGCCTCGAACGCGGCCACCGGCAGGGCGGCCAGGCGCGTGGCGTTCGGGCCGGTTTCCATCCAGACGATGGCCGAACAGGGCAACCCGTCGCGGTCCGGCAGCGGCACCAGTGTGAACGGCCCGCCCGAGCGGTGAATCTCGGTCGAGACGTTGCCGTGGGGGATCGGATGGGTGACGGCAAAGGCCAGTGCCTTTTGGCCGTATCGCGTGGTCTTGACCGGGATTTGCAGCGCTTCGCGCACCACCGATCCGCGCCCGTCGGCGGCGATCAGCAGGCTTGCCGCGATGCGGGTGCCATCGGACAGGGTGACAAGCGCCTGTGTTTCGCGCGTCAGCACCTGTGTGGTGGCGATGCCGGGGCGGAAATCGACATTCGGCACTTCGGCCAGCCGCGCCACCATTTCCCGCCGCAACAGCCAGTTCGGCAGATTCCAGCCAAAGGGTTGGTCGGAAATGTCGGCGGCGTCGAAATCCTTGATGATGCGGGGTTCGGGCAATTCGCCACCTGCATCGATGATCCGCATCACCTGCAAGGGCGCGGCATAGGGTTGCAGCCGCCCCCACAACCCCGCCGCCTGAAGCACCGGAAGAGACGGCTGCAAAAAGGCCGTGGTGCGCAGATCGGCCCCGTCGGCATCGCGGTCTGTCACCGGGGGCGTCGGGTCCACGCAGATCACGCGAAATCCGGCCGATCCAAAGGCCGCAGCCGCCGCAAGCCCGGCCACACCGCCGCCCGAGACAAGGATATCAACCGTTTCGCGCGTCATGTCTTCCCCCGCTTGCCTGCCACAAATAGCCCCCGGCGCGGAAATAGCGAAGCGACAAAGCGTATCAGGGCAGGGTGATCCACAGCAGGATCACAAACACCACCGGCACCAGCGCCAAGGCGGACATTGCAAGGGCGACCACGCCCCAGACGTTTATCGCCAGCACGACCAGCGTGATCAGGATGACCAGCAGGTAGAACACCGTGTTGATGTCGCGGCTGATATCGCGGGCAAGTGACCCGAGGATCGGCGTCGCATCCAGGATGCGCGCGCCGCGCGAGGGGGAAGTGGAAAGGGACATGGCAGACTCCTGTTTTGGCAAACATGGGTCGCTGATCCGGTGGTGGAAACGGGGCGCGTTGACGCAGCTCAAAGCCCTGTCAGGCGCGCCAGAAAGGCCCCCAGGTCGTCGGTATGGTGGTGGATATGGTCGGCGGGTTCGGGGTCCGGTGCGATGTGGATGGTGCGCATCCCCATCGCATGGGGGGCGGCCAGATTGCGGGCGTCATCTTCGAACATCGCGGCGGTGGGGGCGTGCAGGCCGTCGATGGCAAAGACCGTCTCGAACGCCGCGCGTTCGGGTTTGGGGCGATAGCCCGCGTGTTCCACGCCATAAACCGCATCAAACAGCCCCGACAGCCCGCGCGCCGCGATCACCCGCTGCGCATAGGGGGCCGACCCGTTGGTGTAGACGATCTTGCGCCCCGGCAGCGCGCGGATATGGGCGGCAAGTACCGGGTCCGGCGTCAGGGCATCAAAGGATATGTCATGCACATCAACCAGATAGGGATCGGGATCGACGCCGTGTTCGGCCATCAGCCCGGCCAGCGTGGTGCCGTAACTGCGCCAGTAATGGCTGCGCAGGCGATCTGCCTCGGACCGGGATACACCGATGGCGGACATGACCCAGTCAGTCATCCGCACCTCGATCTGGTCAAAAAGCCGGACGGCGGGTGGGTAGAGGGTGTTGTCCAGGTCGAAGACCCAGGCGCGGACATGTGTGAAATCTTGGGCTACCATGCGGGCAATCTAGGGCCTTGCCCCCCTTGCGGCAATGGCGTGTTGCGCAGTTGAACACGGCACCGCGCGCGTTTACGGTATACCCAAGGATACCAAGGGGAACGACCGTGCAGAAGGATGCCTATACCCTGATTCTGGAGGCGATCGACGCAGGCTTGTACAAGCCCGGCGACAGGTTGGTGGAATCGGAACTGGCCGAGCGTCTGGGCGTGTCGCGCACCCCGGTGCGCGAGGCGTTGCAGCGGCTGGAAACCCAATCGATGCTGACGCGCGACGGGCGCAGTCTGATCGTGGCGTCGCTGGATCACAACCAGTTGGCCGATCTTTACGCTGTGCGGACCGAGTTGGAGGGGCTGGCGGCCCGTCTTGCTGCCCGCCATGCCACCGAAGAAGAGGTGCGCGTGTTGCGCGGCATGGTCGAAGATGACCGCCGTCTGATCGGGGGCGATCCGCGCGCGCTAAGCCGGGCAAACAAACGGTTTCACAAACAGATCCATCTGGCATCGCACAACCGGTTTCTGGTGCAGCAACTGGACCTTGTGCATCGGTCGATGGCACTGATGGCAAACACGTCCTTTGCCGCCGAAGGGCGCGACGAGGTGGCCTTGGCCGAACATGATCAGATCGTGGCCGCGATCGAGGCGCAGGACGGCGAGGCCGCGTATCAGGCGCTTAAGCGGCATATCTCGCAGGCGTTCGAAACACGCTTGCGCGTTGACGCGGGCGAGATTCCGACACGCTGACCAGTGGCAGGTTCGCGCCGGGCAGGGGCGGCGCCACGGCCCCTGCATCGAAATGGCCGTGGCTGGTCTTGTCCCAATAGAACGGACGGCGGACCAGTTCCCACAGCGCCTTGATCGAGGCGAGGCTGCCCAAAGGGAAATACACATGCAGCGTCGGCACCCACAGGGCTGAAACCGGCTTGCCCGCGCGGCGCAAACCGATGACGCCAAGGCAGATGTTCACCGCCTCGCTGGTCAGGAACAGCGCGGTAAGGGCCAGCAGGGTGCCGTGGGGCAGGCTTTGCGCAACCGGGTGCAGCAGGCCAAGTGGCAGCGCCCAGAGCGACCAGATCACCGGAACCAGCAGAAACTGCGACAGGGTGCCCAGAAACAGCACCTGAAAGCCTGCGAACTTCCACCAGCCCAATTGCCGCAACAGCAGGCGAGGGCTGCGCATGTGGACGGCCCAAGTCAGCATATAACCCTTTAGCCAGCGCGAGCGTTGCTTGACCCAAGGAAGGGCGCGGCAGTTCGCCTCTTCGCCCGTGACCGTGTCGATCAGTTCGGTGCGCAGGCCATGGCGGGCAAGGCGGATGCCCAGATCGGCATCTTCGGTCACGTTGTGTGCATCCCAACCGCCAAGTGCGTCAAGCGCATCACGGCGAAAGAACAGCGTCGTGCCGCCAAGGGGGACGGGCAGGCCAAGCCGGGCCAACCCCGGCAGGATCAGCCGAAACCAGACCGCATATTCCGTGGTGAAGCAACGCGACAGCCAGTTGATGCGCGGATTGTAGAAATCGAGGATGCCTTGCAGGCAGGCGACCTGTGGGGGGGCGCAGGCGAATCTTTGCGCCACGACCCGCAATTGGCCCGGATCGGGCGCGTCTTCGGCGTCATAGACGCCGATGATGCTGCCTGCGCACTGGTCCAGCGCCACGTTCAGCGCGCGCGGTTTGGTGCGGATGCTGCCTGCGGGGGCGACGATGACGCGCATCCACGGCGGCAGGCCGGATGCGGCAAGCGCTGCGCGGGTGACGGTGTCGTGGTCCTCGACAACCAGCGCCACCTCTAGCCGGTCACGCGGATAGTCGATCCGGCCCAACCTGCGCACAAGCCGGGGGGCGATGTTGCTTTCGCCATAAAGCGCCACGATCACCGATATGGTGGGCAGGTCGGTCGGGCTGTCTGGCACGGGCTGTGGTTTTTTGGGAAGCAGCGCCGCCACGGCGGCGGCCAGTTTCAGCGCGGTGGACATTGCCATGGTGACCGCGCCCCATCCGATCAGGGCGGCAAAGACCGGAACCGGGAACAGCAGCGTCAGCATCAGGCCCAGAATACCAAGGACGGCCGCCCACTGGCCATGGGTGGTGCCGCCAAGACTGCGGCAGCTTTGTGCGGCGGCGACGCGGGTTTCGGCACGCGTGGCGATTTGCGGGCCGCGCAGGGAGAGAATTGCTGCCTCGATCAGGGGGGCGGGCGTCAGGGCCATGTTGACCGGGCCGAAGATTTCGGTCAGCCGGTCGCGTTGACGGGCAAAGTCTTCGGGCCGCGCGGTCAGGATCAGGGTGCGCCCCGAAACGCGCCGCCACGGCAACAGGCCGTCACGCAAGGCCGGCGCAGTTCCCATCCGGTCCAGCAGGGCCGCGTCGGGCAGTTGACGCAGCGGATCGATTTGCCGGACCGCCCAATGCCGGGCCAGCGCTGTCATCACCGCCGCTTCGGACAGGAAACCCCCGGCGGTCAGCGTTTCGGCAAAGCGCCCGCCGCGCGCCGATTGCAGCGCCAGCGCCTGCTCCATGCGGTCGGGGTCTAGGATGCCTTCACGCAGCAGAACCACGGCAAAGGCGGATTCGGCGGCCGGGCTTGCGGCCCGAACGGCGGCGACCTGCGAGGGCCGCGCCAGCGGCAGATCGGGAAGGCGAAGGCTACGCGCGTACATTGCAACCTCGGGGTTTTGATATCCCCAAGGTTGCGCCGAAGTCTTAAGGAACGGTTAAGCGGCGCGGCGGGTGCGCATCGCTTCGGCAAAACGTTCGAACAGGTAATAGCTGTCCTGCGGGCCGGGTGACGCCTCGGGGTGGTATTGCACGGAAAACACAGGCTTTCCTTCGACCCGGATGCCGCAGTTCGACCCGTCGAACAGCGATACATGGGTTTCCTTCACGCCCTTGGGCAGGGTCTGGCTGTCGACGGTGAACCCGTGGTTCATCGAGGTGATTTCCACTTTGCCCGTGTCCAGATCCTTGACCGGATGGTTGGCACCATGGTGGCCGTGGTTCATCTTGACCGTCTTTGCCCCCAGCGCCAGCGCCAGCATCTGGTGACCAAGGCAGATGCCAAACACCGGAATGTCGGCGTCCAGAACGCCCCGGATCATCGGCACGGCATAATCCCCCGTCGCCGCCGGATCGCCGGGGCCGTTGGACAGGAACACACCTTCGGGGTTCAGCGCCAGCACGTCGGCAGCGGTGGCAGAGGCGGGCAATACCGTCACTTCGCACCCAGACGAGGCAAGGCAGCGCAGGATGTTGCGCTTTGCGCCATAGTCGATGGCGACGACGCGCAGACCAGCCCCTTCGCGGGTGGTATAGCCTTCGGGCCAGGCCCACCGCTTTTCATCCCAGCGGTAGGATTGCGCGCAGGTCACATCCTTGGCCAGATCAAGCCCGACCAGACCGCGCCACGCCCGCGCCTTTGCAACCAGCGCGCCAATGTCAAAGATGCCGTCGGGGTTGTGGGCCAGCGCCACATGCGGCGCACCCTGCTGGCGGATGGCGCGGGTCAGGCGGCGGGTGTCGATGCCACCCACGCCGATGCGCCCCTTGGCCAGCAGCCAATCGGTCAACTCGCCCCGCGCGCGCCAGTTCGACGGCTCTGTCGGGTCCCATTTCACCACCATTCCGGCGGCGACCGGGTCGGCGGTTTCGTCGTCTTCGGGCGTCACGCCGACGTTGCCCACATGCGGAAAGGTGAAGGTCACGACCTGGCCCGCATAGCTGGGGTCGGTCATGATTTCCTGATAGCCCGTCATGGCGGTGTTGAACACAAGTTCGGCCACCGTTTCCCCCGTGGCGCCAAAGCCCATGCCGTAGAACACCGTCCCGTCCGACAAGGCAAGGCAGGCGGTGGGTTTCGGCATGGTCTGAATGGAGGTGGACATGGCGCTGCTCCCGCTGCGGGCAAATTTGGCGGACACTAGTGCCGGGGGGGTGTCAGGTCAAGCCTTGGTGGTAAAAGGATTATCCATTACTATCAGTGGTTTGGCAAAACCTTGTCCGGTTGTGATCAGGTTCGGTTCCCTGTATGGTGGCAGCTTGGCGCCAACCTTGGGGAAGGGTGACATATGACTTTGCGTGACCGGCTGCAAACCTCGTTGAAAGAGGCGATGAAGGCGAAAGAGGCGGACCGTCTTTCGACGCTGCGTCTGATCAACGCGGCGATCAAGGACCGCGAGATTGCCAATCGCGGCGATGGCGGCGAAGGATTGGTGACAGAGGGGGATATCCTGTCGATCATGGGCCGTATGGTGAAGCAGCGTCAGGAAAGCGCGCGCGCCTACGAAGAGGGCGGGCGGCTGGAGCTGGCCGAAAAGGAACTGGCCGAGATCAAGGTGATCGAGGAATTCCTGCCGCGCCAACTGTCGGGTGCCGAGGTGGAGGCCGCAATCTTGGCCGCCATCGCCGAGGTGGGGGCAACCTCGATCCGTGACATGGGTCGCGTCATGGCGGAACTGAAGGGCCGGTACACCGGGCAGATGGATTTCGGCGCGGTCGGACCAACGGTCAAGGACAAGCTGGCCTGAAGCGGGTCAGGGAAGGCACGAAGAACGGGGGCCCGCGGGCCCCTTTTTGCTGCCTGGGCCGATCGGTCAGCGCATCCGGGCAAGGGCGGTCTGCAAATCGGCGCGCAGGGCGATTCGTTCGTCTTCGGACAAAAAGGCCCCCAGTTCCACCTCGCGTCCATTGCCCGACAGGGTCAGGTAATGCGGCACCGGGCCGCCGGTTTCGTGCATGGTGACGCGCACCCAATGCGGGTTGGCCTGCCAGTCGGCGCGTGCACCGCGCGGGCCGTGGCGGGTCAGGGTCATGGCGTCGGGGGACAGGATCAAATCCTCGACAATCTCGGCGTCCTTGTAGCTGCGATGCAGGGCGTACCAGACGCCCGCCACGGCGATGCCCAAGAACGGCAGCACCATCCACAGCACCGGCGTGCCTAGAACCGCGATCAATGGCATCGCGATCAGCGCGCAGGTGGCCCCGATGAACCACACGAATCCGGCCCGTGGCAGGGACCGGTAAGGCCACAGATGCAGCCGCGCGTCGGGCGCTGGGGTGGGAAGCCATTCGTAGGGCATGGGTCATTCCAAGGGTTGATGGGGCAGGGGGAAAAAGGGCTGCCTTACAAATGGAAAAGGCCCCGGAACGATCCGGGGCCTGTCTTTTTGTGTCACCCAATCAGTGGGCGTGGGACTTGTCCCAGTCTTCGCGCTTGGGCAGCGTTTCGAACGTGTGTTCCGGCGGCGGGCTGGACAGGGTCCATTCCAGCGTGTCGGCGTATTCGTTCCAGTAGTTGTTCTCGGTCACGCGGCGGCCCCATTTCAGGGTGTAGGCGACGATCCCGATGAAGAAGACGAACGACGCAAACGACAGGAACGCACCGACGGACGAGAACCAGTTCCAGTAGGCGAACGCCTCGGGGTAGTCGATGTAGCGGCGGGGCATGCCCTGACGGCCCAGGAAGTGCTGCGGGAAGAACGTCAGGTTCGATCCGATGAACATCATCCAGAAGTGCAGCTTGCCGGCCCATTCGGGGTATTGGCGGCCCGACATCTTGCCGATCCAGAAGTAGATGCCCGCGAAGATGCCGAACACGGCACCCAGCGACATCACATAGTGGAAGTGCGCCACGACGTAGTAGGTGTCGTGATAGGCCCGGTCCACCCCCGCTTGCGACAGCACGATACCGGTGACGCCGCCGACGGTGAACAGGAACAGAAAACCAAAGGCCCAAAGCATCGGCGTCTTCAACTCGATCGAGCCGCCCCACATCGTCGCGATCCACGAAAAGATCTTGATGCCCGTTGGCACGGCGATGACCATGGTCGCCAGCATGAAGTAGGACTGCTGGGTCAGCGACATGCCGACGGTGTACATGTGGTGCGCCCAGACGACAAAGCCCAGAACACCGATGGCAACCATCGCATAGACCATCGGCAGATAGCCGAAGATCGGTTTTTTCGAGAAGGTCGAGATGACCTGGCTGACGATCCCGAAGGCGGGCAGCACGATGATGTACACTTCGGGGTGACCGAAGAACCACAGGATGTGCTGATACAGGATCGGGTCACCGCCGCCCGAGGGCGTGAAGAAGGTGGTGCCGAAGTTCCGGTCGGTCAGCAGCATGGTGATGGCACCGGCCAGCACCGGCAGCGCCAGCAGGATCAGCCACGAGGTGACAAAGATCGACCAGCCGAACAGGGGCACCTTGTGCATGGTCATGCCGGGTGCGCGCATGTTCAGGAAGGTGGTGATCATGTTGATCGCACCCAGGATCGACGAAGCACCCGACAGGTGGACGGCGAAGATCGCAAGGTCCATCGCATAGCCGCCTTCGGCGGTGGTGGACAGCGGCGGGTACAGAACCCAGCCCACGCCCGCGCCAGTGCCAAGTTCACCGCCGCCACCGGGGGCGAACAGCGATGCCACGGCCAGCGAGGTGCCCGCGACATACAACCAGTAGGACAGGTTGTTCATGCGCGGGAACGCCATGTCCGGCGCGCCGATCTGCAACGGCATGAAATAGTTGCCGAAACCGCCGAACAGTGCCGGGATCACGACGAAGAACATCATCAGGATGCCGTGGGCGGTGATCGTCACGTTCCACAGGTGGCCGTTTGGCGTACAGGCCGCATTGGCATCGGCGACAAAGCGCATGCCTTCGACACACATGTACTGCACGCCGGGGCTCATTAGCTCCATCCGCATGTAGACAGTGAAAATGACCGAGATCAGGCCGACAAGCCCGCCGGTGAACAGATAGAGAATCCCGATGTCTTTGTGGTTCGTGGACATGAACCAGCGGGTGAAGAACCCGCGCTCGTCATGGTCGTGACCATGAATGGCTGCGTCGGCCATAAGCGCCTCCCGTTATACGTTTCGGACCGGTGGTGGCAGGGCAGGCCCGCAATTTCCGGCAGTTGCCCACTGTGTTTAATTTGCGCACGCGTCGTCGGCAATGTCCGACTTTGACGCAGATCAAGAAAAGCAGCGCGATGGCATTGTTTCTGCGGCGACCGATGGTCGCGGGGGGGGGGGGCACCTGCGGCGGTGCCCCCGTTGATGATCAGGGTGCCGGGGTGGCGAAGGTCGCAAGATAGGCGGCCATGTCTTCGCCGCCCTTGGCCAGTTTGAACGACATCTTGGATTTCGCCGCAGCGTCGCCCGTCTGTTCCTTGAGCCAGGCCGCCGGATCGGCCACATAGGTCGCAAGCAACGCCTGATCCCAGACCACGCCCTTGGCACCGACCGCCACGATCGAGTCGCCATAGGCGAAATCGGGGTAGGAGCCGACAGCGCGGCCGATCACACCATGCAGGTTCGGGCCGGTCTTGCCGCCCTTCTGGATCACTGTGCCGTCGGGGGCGACGATGGAATGGCAGGCTCTGCATTTCTTGAAATCCGCCTCGCCCTTGGCGGCATCCTGCGCAAGGGCGGGCAGGGCAAGGGCGGAAACGGCAAGGGCTGCGAGGAAGGTGCGGGTCATGGGGATCTCCTGTCAGATTCGCTGTCTGGCATGAAAGCGGTGCCCGCGCCCGGGGACAAGGCTGACAAAGGTCGCAGGGGCGGCGCGCGCCGGACAGCCGCCGGTGGCAATCAATATGCGCGCGTGCCGCGCAGGCCTAGTCTCTCTGTTCACCGGCGGGGCCGGGGCACAGAGGGCGGGGGCATTCTGCCCCCGTCGCGCGTGCCGCGCGCCCCCCCCCCCTGAGAATATTTTCGCAAAGGGGAAGGGGTCAGGCGGGCGTGTCGGGAAAGAAGCGGGGAAAGGTGGCGGCAAGGGCTGCGTCAAGGTCTGCCAGCATGACCGGCAAGCCCAGATCGACAAGGCTGGTCACGCCATGGTCGCGAATGCCGCAGGGGACGATGCCGTCGAAGTGCGACAGGTCGGGGTCCACGTTGATCGAGATGCCGTGAAAGCTGACCCAGCGGCGCAATTTCACGCCGATGGCGGCAATCTTCGCCTCGGCCACGGTGCCATCGGGGTTCGGGGCGCGGTCGGGGCGGGTGACCCAGACGCCGACCCGGCCTGCCCTGCGTTCGCCGGTGACTTTGAATTCGGCCAATGTGGCGATGACCCAGTTTTCCAGCGCGCAGACGAATTGGCGCACATCGCGGCCGCGTTCGTTCAGGTCAAGCATGATGTAAGCCACGCGCTGACCCGGCCCGTGATACGTGTATTGCCCGCCGCGCCCGGCTGTATGGACGGGAAAGCGGTCCGGCGTGATCAGGTCGGCGGGGTTGGTCGAGGTGCCTGCGGTATAAAGCGGCGGGTGTTCCAGCAGCCAGACCGCCTCGGGTGCGGTGCGGGCGGCGATGGCGGCCACCCGCGCCTCCATCGCGGCAAGGGTTTCGGCATAGGGTTGCGGGCCGTCAAGATGTGTCCATTCCACCATCGGTCCGCCCCTTGCCTGCCGCCGTTGCCCGCCCCTGAAATGGGGGGAAAGCGGGGCGGATTGCAAGGTGGGGCGGGGGGGCGATTTTCCCTCTTTCCTTCCCGCAAACGCTTCGCTACATACCCGCCACCAAGCCAAGGCATGCGGATGTGGCGGAATTGGTAGACGCGCAGCGTTGAGGTCGCTGTGGGGTAACTCCCGTGAAGGTTCGAGTCCTTTCATCCGCACCATCTGTCCCGAACCGGGGGCGCTGTCCACAGGACGGCCTGCCCCCGGGGGATACACAAACCTGAACCTGATTGCGAAAATTGTGACGGCGACGCCCGCTGTATGTGGCGACCTGTCGCGGGCCCGACGTGCAGCCGTGGGTTGCGCGCGACGGGGTGCGATGATGTTTGCAATGGCAATTTGACCGAAAATGCCCCGTCAAATGCCGCATTGGACGGCAAATTGGTCGCAAAATGCCCGATTGACTTGCAATTTGGGTGTGATGCCCGTTTTTGCGACAAGCATGTTGCAATGCCTGGTCGCTTTCTTTTAAGTCGGGTCAAGACGTGCGGGAAAATCCGCCAGAATACCGGGGAGACTTCAGTGGCTGTCACTGCCCAAAACGACGCATTCGTCGTTTTCGATCACGTTCAGAAAAGCTATGATGGGGTCAGCCTTGTCGTAAAGGACCTAAACCTGTCGATTGGAAAGGGCGAGTTCCTGACGATGCTGGGGCCGTCGGGATCGGGCAAGACCACCTGTCTGATGATGCTGGCCGGGTTTGAAACGGCGACCAACGGCGAAATCCTGCTGGACGGACGCCCCATCAATCAGGTGCCGCCGCACAAGCGCGGGATCGGCATGGTGTTCCAGAACTATGCCTTGTTCCCCCATATGACGGTCGGCGAAAACCTGTCCTTTCCGCTGGAAGTGCGCGGTATGGGCAAATCCGAGCGCGAGGCGAAGGTCAAGCGCGCGCTGGACATGGTGCAGATGTACGCCTTCATCAACCGCCGCCCGGCGCAACTGTCGGGAGGGCAGCAGCAGCGCATCGCATTGGCCCGCGCGCTGGTGTTCGATCCGGCGCTGGTGCTGATGGATGAACCGCTTGGCGCGCTGGACAAGCAGTTGCGCGAGCATATGCAGTTTGAAATCAAACACCTGCACGAAAGCCTTGGCATCACGGTGGTTTACGTCACCCACGACCAGGGAGAGGCGCTGACGATGTCCGACCGGATCGCCGTGTTCAACGACGGGCGCATCCAGCAGCTTGCCTCGCCGTCGGATCTGTATGAACGCCCCGACAACAGCTTTGTCGCGGGCTTCATCGGCGAGAACAACAAACTGAACGGTGTGGTCGAGGATATTCAGGGCGGGCGGGCGCTGGTGCGCCTTGCCACGGGCGAGTTGATCGACGCGACCCCGGTCAACGTCAAGGACAAGGGCCAGAAGACGCTGGTCTCCATCCGCCCCGAACGGGTGGAGTTCAAGCCCGAGTTGCTGCCCGAAGGGGCCCATACCATCGACGCCGAGGTGGTCGAGGTGATATACATGGGCGATCTGTTCCGCACAGTGCTCAAGGTGGCGGGGTCCACGGATTTCGTCATCAAATCCCGCAATACGCTGGGCCAGCGCGTGCTGGTGCCGGGCGAGACGATCAAGATCGGTTGGGCGCCGCAAGACGCGCGCGCGCTTGATCCGGTTTGACGCGGCCATCTGGCCGTGGTGCCGCAACAGCGGCCAATAAAGACGCCAAGTTCAACATGGGAGCTAACGAATGAAAAAACTTCTTGCCCTGACCACCGCCTTGACGGCTGTCGGCTATGCCGCCGCCGCCGAAGAAGTGTCGGTCATGTCCTGGGGTGGGGCCTATGCCACCAGCCAGATCGAAGCCTACCACAAGCCTTTTACTGCCGAGACGGGCATCACCGTCATCTCGATCGACGCCGACAACCCGGCGACCCCGATCAAGGCGCAGGTCGAAGCTGGCAACGTCACGGTTGACGTGGCTGACGTCGAATACGCCGATGCGATCCGTCTGTGCGACGAAGGCATGCTGGAAACCATCGACCCGGCAATGCTGCCTGCCGCGCCCGACGGAACCCCTGCGACCGAAGACTTCCTGCCGGGCGCGTTGACCGATTGCGCCGTGGCGTCGATCGTGTTCTCGACCGTGTTCGCCTATGACTCGTCGAAGTTCCCCGAAGGCCCGACGACCATGGCCGACTTCTTTGACCTGGAGAAATTCCCGGGCAAGCGCGGCATGCGCAAGGGCGCGAAAGCGAACCTTGAAATGGCGCTGATGGGCGACGGCGTGCCTGCTGCCGAAGTCTATGCGATGCTGGAAACCGACGAAGGCATTGACCGTGCATTTGCCAAGCTCGACACCATCAAGGCCGACACCATCTGGTGGGAAGCCGGTGCGCAGCCGCCGCAACTGCTGGCCGATGGCGAAGTTGCCATGACCACTGCCTACAACGGCCGTATCTTTGCCGCCGCCGTGGCCGAGAACAAGCCGTTCGAAGTGGTCTGGGATGGTCAGGTCTATGAGTACGACCTGTTCGTGATCCCGAAGGGCGCACCGAACCTGGAAGCGGCGAAAAAGTTCGTGGCGTTCGCGACCGACACCCAGCGTCTGGCCGATCAGGCCAAGTGGATCAGCTATGGTCCGGGGCGCAAATCCTCGGGCGCGCTGGTTGGCCTGTATCAGGACGGCAAGACCGAGATGGGCCCGCATATGCCCACCTCGGCGGAAAACCTGACGAACGCGCTGGCGTCGAGCTACGAGTTCTGGGTCGACCGTGACGCCGAGCTGAACGAGCGTTTCAACGCCTGGCTGGCCGCGAACTGATGACCATCGGGCGCGAGGGGATGGCCCCCTCGCGCCCGCTTTCTTTTGTGCGGGGGCGATGATGGCCGATATTGCAGCGACTGCGGGCATGATGCCCGGCCTGACCACGGCCGACGGTCGCCCGTTGAAAACGGCCCTTGCCGAAGCGCAGGCCAAGGCACGGCGGCGGGCGTTCCTGCTGGTGGCGCCCTTGCTGCTGTTCATCGTCTTTACCTTTGTCCTGCCCATCGGGCAGATGCTGCAACGGTCTGTCTATCATGATGGTTTTTCGTCGGCGGCCCCCAACCTGGTGAAGTGGTTCGGCGCGAACCCGCGCGGCACCGAACCGGACGAGGCCGCCTTTGCCGCCCTTGCCGCCGATCTGAAGCAGATGAAGGCCGACAAGACCGCAGGCGCCGCCGGGACGCGTGTGAACTACACGCTGTCGGAATCGCGGTCGCTGTTCACCTCCAGCGCGCGGGGGGCGGACAAGCTTGAACCGCCGTTCAAGGAGGCGCTGATTGCCCTTGATGACAAATGGGCCGCCCCCGCGGTTTGGGAAGCAATGCGCAGCGCCGCCAGCCCCTGGACCGCCGATTTCTATGTGATCGCCACCGATTTCGAACGCGCCGACGACGGGTCGCTGCAAAAGGTGCCCGAAAACCAACAGATTTACCTCTATCTGTTCGGCAAGACCTTCGTTCTGTCGGGCGTGATCACCTTCCTGTGCCTGCTGCTGGCCTTTCCGGTTGCCCATCTGCTGGCGACCTTGCCGATGCGCTATTCCAACTTGCTGATGATCCTGGTTCTGCTGCCGTTCTGGACCTCGCTTCTGGTGCGCACGACCAGTTGGATCGTGCTGCTGCAGGGGCAGGGGGTGCTGAACAACGTGTTGGTGTCGCTTGGCATTCTTGGCGACGATGGCCGGTTGGAAATGATGTACAACCAGACCGGCACCATCATCGTGATGACGCATATCCTGCTGCCCTTCATGATCCTGCCGCTCTATTCGGTAATGCGGACCATTCCCCCCAGCTATGCCCGCGCCGCGCGGTCGCTGGGGGCGACAAGCTGGACGACGTTCCGGCGCATCTATCTGCCGCAGACCCTGCCGGGGATCGGCGCGGGGGCGCTGCTCGTGTTCATTCTGGCGGTCGGCTACTACATCACGCCTGCCTTGGTGGGTGGAGCGTCGGGCCAACTGATTTCCAACATGATCGACTTTCATATGGACAAGTCGAACTGGTCACTGGCCGCCGCCCTGTCGGCGATGCTGCTGGTGGGGGTGCTGATCCTGTACTGGCTGTACGACCGGCTGATCGGCATCGACAATCTGAAGCTGGGCTGAGAAGGAAACAAAAATGGCACTTCCGGTCTACGCATCCCCGCTGGAACGCGTCTGGCACCTGACCTACAAGGTGATCTGCGTGGCGATCTTCGTCTTTCTGATCTCGCCCATCCTGATCGTCATGCCGCTGTCGTTCAACGCCGAGCCGTATTTCACCTTTACCGAAAAGATGCTGACCTTCGATCCCGAAGGCTATTCGCTGCGCTGGTATGACACGCTGCTGACAATGGGTATGTCGGCCCCGGACGGGCCGCGCGATGCAAGCTGGTGGGAACAGGCCTGGGCGCAATCGACCTGGATCAAGGCGGCCAAGAACTCGGTCATCATCGGGTTCTGGGCGACCATTCTGGCAACCGCCCTTGGCACGCTGGCCGCACTGGGGCTGGCGCGGGCGGAAATGCCCTACAAACGGCTGATCATGGCGATCCTGATTTCCCCGATGATCGTGCCGATCATCATCATCGCGACGGGGTTGTTCTTTTTCTATTCCAACCCGTGCAGCCCGGTGAACGGAATTCTGGGTCTGGTCGATGTGTCACTGCAATGCGGGCGGCTGACGTCAACCTATATCGGCGTGATCATGGCCCACGCGACGCTGGGCATCCCGTTCGTCATCATCACCGTCACGGCCACGCTGTTGGGCTTTGACCAATCGCTGATCCGGGCGTCGGCCAGTCTTGGGGCAAGCCCGTCCCGAACCTTTTTCAAGGTGATCCTGCCCTTGATCCTGCCGGGGGTGGTGTCGGGCGGGTTGTTCGCCTTTGTCACCTCGTTCGACGAGGTGGTGGCGGTGCTGTTCATCGCAGGCCCCGAACAGCAGACCATCCCGCGTCAGATGTGGAACGGAATCCGCGAGGCGATCAGCCCGGCGATCCTGTCGGTGGCGACCATCCTTGTGATCATCTCGATCCTGCTGCTGGCGACGGTCGAGTTGCTGCGGCGGCGGTCGGAACGGCTGCGGGGCGTCAGCCCTGCGTGATCTGGCCGGCGTCATCTGACCAGGCTGATCGGCGCTGTCACGGCAGCAGTTGCAGCCAGCCCCAGATCGTCAGGATCGACAAGCCGGTGGCGATCAGCACGGTCGATGCCGCGACCCGTTTGCCGACGCCGTAGATATGGGCGAACAGGTAGGCGTTGACGCCGGGGGCCATCGCCGCCGTCACCACCGATGACCGCAAGGCGGGCGTGTCGAGGTCAAAGACAAAGCGGCCCAACAGATAGGCCAATCCCGGATGCACGATCAATGAACAGCCGCACAGCAGGGCGATGATGCGGAAATCGCCGTCGGGCCGATAGCGCAACAAGACGCCGCCCAGCCCGAACAGCGCGGCAGGGATGGCGGCGCGGGCGATCAGGTCGATGCCGGACCAGAACACGACCGGCAGCGGCAGGCCGGTCAGGTTGACGATGAACCCCACCGTGATGCCCAAGACCATCGGCTGTGAAAACACCGCGCGCAGGATCTGACGTCCAAGCGCGGCACCCGACAGCCCCTGTCCCCGCGTGCGGGCCCATTCCATCAGCGCGATGCCAAAGCCATAGAACAGTGGCGAGTGCAGCGACACGATGGCGTAATTGCCTGCCAGTGCCTGCGCGCCATAGGCGCGTTCGGTGATGGGCAGGCCCAGCAAGACGGTGTTGGAAAACAGCGCGACAAAGCCGATGGCGACACTGTCGGTCAGGGGCCGCGAAAACAGCAGGCGTGCCACGAAAAAGGCCAGCGCAAAGCTGGACATCGCCGCGATGTAAAAGCTGAACAACAGCCCAGCGTGATAGGCGTCCGACAGGTCCAGCATGGCGATGGACTTGAACAACAGGCAGGGCACCGCGAAATTCTGCGCAAAGCGCATGACTCCATCCACCGCCGCCTCATCGAACAATTTGGCACGCGCGGCGGCATAACCAAACCCGATGACGAAGAAGACCGGCAGGATGACGTCCAGCAGCGCGCTCATGTCACATCATCATAGTCGATGGTCAGGCCATCATGCGCGGGCAGGATGTGGGGTGGCAGTTCTGCCAACAGTTCAGCGTGGTCAAGGTCGATGTGCATGTTGGTCAGCACCGCGCGTGCAGGTTTGGCACGGGCGATCCATTCCAGCGACAGGGCCAGATGCGCGTGCGTCGGGTGCGGCTTGCGGCGCAGCGCGTCCAGCACCCAGCAATCCAATCCATCCAGCACGGGCCAGCTTTCTGGCGGGATCTCGATCACGTCGGGCAGATAGGCCAGCGGGCCGATGCGGAATCCCAGCGCGTCCATCGCGCCATGTTCGGCGCGAAACGGAATCAAGTTGATGTCGCCACCCGCACCCGGAACGGTGACCGTGCCGTCGATCGTGTGCAGATCGAGGATGGCGGGATAGGCCGACCCCTTGGCTTGGGTAAAGGCATAGCCGAACCGCGACAGCAGCGCGTCCTGCGTCGGACCATCGGCCCAGACGGGCAGGCGGCGGCGGATGTTGAACACGATCTGGCGCAGATCGTCGATGCCATGCACATGGTCCGCGTGCGAATGGGTGTAGACGACGCCATCCAGCGTGCCGACCCCTGCATCCAGCAACTGGTCGCGCATATCGGGCGAGGTGTCGATCAACACGCGGGTGGTGCCATCGGCCGTCGTGCGTTCCACCAGCATCGAACAGCGGCGGCGACGGTTTTTCGGGTTCGCGGGGTCGCAACTGCCCCAGTCGCCGCCCAGACGCGGCACGCCGCCCGACGACCCGCAGCCAAGGATGGTAAAGCGCAAGGCGGCCATCAGGGGTGCGCCTTGGTGAAAAGGCGGTCAAAGTTCGCGGTGGTGGCGGCGGCAAATTCGGTCAGGCTGATGCCGAACACATCTGCCCCCTTTTGCGCGGTAAAGGCGGTATAGGCAGGCTCGTTCCGCCGTCCGCGGTGGGGGGGCGGCGCAAGATAGGGGCTGTCGGTTTCCAGCAGGATCCGGTCCAAGGGGGCGGCGGCAAAGATCGCGCGCAGATCGCCCGATTTCGGAAAGGTCGCGATGCCCGACATCGACAGATAAAACCCCAGATCCAGTGCTGCGCGCGCCAGTTCTGCGGAACTGGAAAAGCAGTGCATGACGCACGCATAGGGTTTCTCGCGGAACCCTTCGGTCAGGATCGCGGCCATGTCGTCATCCGCCGCACGGGCGTGGATGATCAGGGGCAAGCCGGTTTCCTGCGCGGCCTGAATGTGGACGCGCAAGGATGACTGCTGCACCGCCTTGCTGTCCGCGGTGTAGTGGTAGTCCAGACCAGTTTCACCGATGCCGACGAATTTCGGGTGCCGTGACAGGGCCACAAGTTGGTCAACCGTGACCGGCGGGTCTTCGGCGGCGCGCATCGGGTGGATGCCTGCGGCGTAAAAGACGCCAGGGTTCGCCTCGGCAATGGCGCGCACAAGGGGTTCGTTGTGCAGGCGGGTGCAGATCGTGACCATCCGCGACACGCCTGCGGCATGGGCGCGGGCGATGATCTGGTCGCGCTCGCCGTCAAAATCGGGGAAATCGAGGTGACAATGACTGTCGACGATTTCGGGAGGGGCGACGATTTCGGGAATGTCGGGGGTCATGCGGCCTATCTTGGGGGAAGCATTCCCGCCGTCTCGTCTACCTTCAGCACCATATCCATGAGAAGGGCGGCAGGGTCAAGGTTGACCGCCTTGCCGCGCCGCGCCCGGATCGACAAGGTTTGCGCAAGGTCCGCCCAGCCAAGGGCGCTGCGGGCATCGGGGCACAGCCGGGTGAACAGCGCGCCCTCGTTCGGGGCGGCGTCGGCGGGCAGGTGGCCGGTGGCCCCGGCGCGGGCCATGCGGGCCAGAAACTGGTCAAGCAATGTCACGATCAGGTCGAACTGATCGACGCTGCGCCCGGCACCCGCCTCGGCCAGTGAAATGGCGCGGGAACGGTCCATCCGTGGCAGGGTGGCGAACAGGGCGACGATGGCGGCATAATGTTTCAGCCCGTCAAGGTTGGTCAGGCGAAACGCCTCGCCCACGGAACCGCCCGCCAGTTCCGCCAAAGCCTGCCGATCGGCAGGGTCAACATCGCCCCCGGCTTGGGTCAGGGCGTCCGACAGCGGTACAGGGGCCAGGGGCGACAGGCGCAATTCGCGGCAGCGCGACCGGATGGTGGGCAACAGGCGAAACGGTTGGTGGCTGATCAGCAGGATCGTCACCCCGGCCGGCGGTTCCTCCAGCAGTTTCAGCAGGGCGTTGGCGGCGGATGGGTTCATCTCGTCCGCGTCGTCGATGATCGCGACGCGGCGGCCCCCGTCGGCGGCAGACAGGGTGAAAAAGGACTTCATCCGCCGCACTTCGTCGACGCTGATGATGTCCTGCAATTTGCCCTTCTTTTCGTCCCAGGCGCGGCGCAGCAGGAACAGGCGCGGCTCTGCCAGCGCGCGCAGGCGGCGGGCGACGGGGTGGTCGTCGGGAATGTCCAGCGTCGCGGGCGGCGGTGCCGCGAACATGCCACCATCATCATCGGGCGTGGCCAGCAGAAAACGGGCGATCTTCCACGCCAGCGTCGCCTTGCCCACGCCGCGCGGCCCGGTGATCAGCCAGCCGTGGTGCAGACGGCCCGTGTTGAAGGACGCCAGAAAGTCGGCCTGCGCCGCCTCATGCCCAATGACCCGCACGGTTTCGCGTGGATGGGGCGCGCCTTCGACGCGGTCGGGTTCGGGGATGTCCTCCAGGGGCGTGTCGGCCATATCAACGCCCCAGACGGGCCAGCACGGCGGCCAGCACGTCGGTGGCCACGGCATCCTCGGGTCGCCCGCCGTCGATCACGGCAAAGCGGGCGTGGCGGGCGGCAAGGGCCAGAAACCCCGCGCGCATTTGGCGCTGGATGTCGGCTCCCATATCCTCGAACCGCAATTCGGTGCCTGCACGGGCAATGGCCCGCGACAGGCCAAGGTCGGGGTCGATGTCGATCAGCAGCGTCAAGTCCGGCTCCACCCCGATCATCAGATCGTGCAGCCGGTCCACAACTGCCGCCAGATCGCCGCGCGTGATGCCCTGATAGATACGGGTGCTGTCGGCGAAACGGTCGGTGATCACGATATCGCCGCGCGCAAGGGCCGGGCGGATGGTCTTTTCCAGATGGTCGCGACGGGCGGCGGTGAACAGCAGCAACTCGGTTTCCGGCGACCAGCGGTCGGGGTCGCCTTCCAGCACCAGACGGCGGATTTCCTCGGCCCCCTCGCTGCCGCCGGGTTCGCGCGTCAGGGTGACGCTGTGGCCACGTTCACGCAATGCCGCCGCCAAGCGCCGGGCCTGGGTCGATTTCCCCGACCCATCGATCCCTTCAAAGCTGAGGAAAACCCCCGTCGTCGCTGTCATGACGCCGGTGCCGGTTCGGGCACCTTGTCAATGTAACGTGCCCGCAGGACCTGTGCCGCCGTGGACAGCCGGTTCAGGAAGCCGCCGGACGGCACATCGCTTTCGGCAACCAGCGGGATACGAGCGTCGGGCAGGTCGGGGATGTGCACGATCAGCTCGCCCACGGTCATGCCCTTGGCGACGGGGGCCTGAAGCGGGCCGGTATAGACAACCTCGGCGGTCAGCCCTTCCTGCACGGTGGCGGGCACCAGCAGGCGCACATCCGCTGCCGGAACAAGGCCCACCGCCCCCGCCGACCCCATCCAGACATCGGCCATCGCAACCCGCGTGCCTGCGGTCACCAGCGTCTTTTGCGCGAACTGCCGAAAGGCCCAGTTGGCGATGCTTTCGGATTCCTCGGCCCGGTCCTTTTCCGACGCAAGCCCCGTCATCGCAAAGACCACGCGGCGGTCGCCCATGACGGCCGACCCGACAAGGCCGTACCCCGCCTCGGACGTATGGCCGGTTTTCAGCCCGTCCGCCTGCCAGTCGGCAGTGCCGATCCGCAGCAGCGGATTGCGGTTGTTCGCGTTGGCCGGGGCGCGGTCCAGATAGTTGAAGCTGGTTTCGCTGAAGATCGGGTAATATTCGGGGAATTCCTCGATCAACCGGGTGGCAAGGATACCCAGATCGCGCATCGACATGCGGTGAATCGGGTCAGGCCAGCCTGATGCATTGGCAAACACCGACTGATCCATCCCCAGCGCCTGGGCGCGCTTGTTCATTTCGCCCGCAAAGGCTTCTTCGGTGCCCGCCAGACCTTCGGCCACGACGACGCAGGCATCGTTGCCGGAATTGATGATGATCCCGTGGATCAGGTCGCGCACCGTGGGGCGGTCCATCTCGTTCAGGAACATCGTCGAGCCTGCCATCGCCTTGGCGCGGGACGAGACGGCAAAGGTCGTGTCCATCGTCACGCGGCCATCGCGCAGCGCCTCGAACAGCATGTTCAGCGTCATCAGCTTTGACATCGACGCCGGGGGCAGGGGCGTGTCGGCGTTCTTGGCCATCAGCACGGTCCGGGTGGTGACGTCATAGACCCAGGCCGCCTGCGCCCGCGTTTCAAACGCGCGGGCGGGCAGCGCAAGGGCAATCGTCGCCAGCGCAAGGATCAAGAGGGGGCGCATCCGGGTCATGCGGGGGGTCCTTTCCGTCATAGGGCGCAGGGTGGGCAGCGCCGCCGTGTCTGCGGCGCGCACCAATTATCCCCGCAAGAAATAGGCGTCGGTGAAGCCAAGTCCCTTCACCTTGTCGAGAAGGGCTTTGCCATCGCCCGGCCCGGCAACGGTCACGCTCCAGAAAACCTTGCCTTGGCTTTCTTCCTTGCGGATGGATGCGGTGACCCCGGCCTTGCCAAGGGTGTCGGCGGCGCGCTTTGCATTCGCCTCGACCGAGAAGATGCCGATCTGGATGGTGCGACCGGACCCTGTGGCGGGGCTGGCCGAGATCACCGGGGCAGCGGGGGTGGCCTGCGCCTCAACCTTGTCAAGGGCGGCACCAGCCACGGCGATGGTGTCTGTCGTGACCGTGTCTGCGGCAATCGGCGCCGTCGTGATCGCCTGCGTGTCAATCGCTTCACCGGCGACACTTTCGGCGGCATCAAGGATCGGGTTTTCCGCATCCGTGGTGGCGGGCACCTCCTCGCGGCGCAGGGCGGTGACGCTGACGGTTGCAGGCTGGCCCGCCACAAGGCCAAGGGCCGCCGCCGCATCGGACGAAATTTGCAGCTTTGGTCCGGGGTTGAATGCCTCGCGCCGGAACAGGGCACCGATGACAAAGGTGCCTGTCGCCGGATTGCGCAGGATCACACGTTCGGGGTCCTTGGAATCGGGTGACGCCACCCAGACGCCGCCAAGCGACGGTCGCCCGTCCCACAGGGCCTGATCGGTGACCTGAAACACCTCCGGCGCCTCGACATCGCGGTCAACCAGCTTGACTGACCCTGCCGTCGCGACGGGCGCATCGGTCCCATCTTGCGCCGCGCCGCCCTTGAAAGGGTTCTTGAAGCCGTCCTGACACCCCGTCAGCGCCAGTGCCGCCACCAATGCCACGGCCATATGCCCGCCTGCCTGTCCGCCCATGCCAGCCCCCATGCCGCGCGGGTTCGTGCCGCGCTTGTTGCCGCCCATCTGGCCGATGGGTGGTTTGATCCGTTTCGGTTCCCGCGCCGCAATAGGTGCAAGCCGCCGTGGCACAGGTCGTGGTGCGATGACGCACCCTTTGCGCGCGCATCATACAGCGCCCGGCAGTCACTGGAAAGGGTGCGCCCGGTCATGCGCGGATTTCTCCGCCCACGCCAAATTGCCGGGTGCCCCGAAGCATCCCTTCGCATCGCCAGGACATGCCCGACCCGCGCCCCCACATTCCCAACCTGCTCTCACGACAGAGGGGCTTTCAGAATCGGCCCCACCCCGCTAAGCCGCGTGTCGTCGGAGGAGTGGCAGAGCGGTTTAATGCACCGGTCTTGAAAACCGACGTGGGTGAAAGCCCACCGTGGGTTCGAATCCCACCTCCTCCGCCACTTTGATAGTTAAGTGATTGTTAATAAGCGTATTTTTTTCATAATATTTTCATAACCCTAACTTTAACCCTAACCAATTTGTGCGGTATTTGAGGGCTCGGAGCGGTTGTGTTGGTAGGCTCCGACGATCGCTGCGCTTCGAGGCGGACTTGACCTGCCGGAGACGACCTACTATTTCCACGCCTCCCAGTCGGCATAGATCCGGCTGCCAATCGTCAAACTCTCCATTTGCTTAACCTGAGGTACCTCGGCCGTGTCACCGGCGGATGATCCCTGCGTTTGGAGAGAAAGCATGACCCATTCGGTTTCAGTGTCGCCGCCTCAACACATCGCATCCGCGGCCGTTGTGCTGCTGGGCTGGCTCTTGGCCCGCGCACTCTCAGTCGAGCGCGCCAGCGGGTTTGCGATGCTGGCATCGCTGGCGGAAGCGACGCCGAACCGCCGCGCTCTCGTCACCGCTGTCCTGGCGTTACACCCCTGGGACGAGCTCGCCGACACTTTGCGCGATACCAACGGGTCGAGCGATCCGGGGTGTCTGTTCCGGGACACTGCCAAGGAGGTGCTGGGACGGTACCTGGACCAAGTCCCCGGTCTGGTCCGAGCCCTTGAGCGCACCGCCGGGCAGCCTCTTGATGATCCCCAGGATTACACCCGGCTGGTGACCCTGCTGACTGATGCGTCCAAGGATGTTCGTCCCGTCATAGAGCGGAGTGATTTGCTGACCTCGTCCATGATACGGATATTGTCCGTTCTTGTGCCCGCTTTCATCCGCGCTGGCGTGACCGATCGGATCTGCAACGAAGATCAGGCGCACACTGCCAATGCAGCCCTTGCATTCCTGCAGCGCTACAGCTCAGCCGATCTTGGCGCTGCAAACTGGAGCTGGCTGCTGGAACGCTACGGAAAGCAGTACAACGCTGACCATTGGTTGGCCAAATCGCTGGTGATCTGCGGTGACCGCCTGCCACAGGGCCCTCTCGCCGGCGACGACCAGTTCCGCCCGATCTCATTCGGCCCGGATTTCCTGAAACTCGCGCGGCAATGGCGCAACTGCCTTGCCGACAAGATCGTCGCCGTCGCAAACGAGACCTGTTCCTATTATATCCTGGTCGACCGCGACCAGCCGGTGATGATGGAACTCGAGCATTTGCGGCTGCTCGAAGGGGCGTTCTGGGTTCTCAAATCGGTGAATCTACCTGGTAACGCTGAAGTGCCAGACGGGGTCCGCGCGGCGGTCGAGGCCAAACTCGCAGCAAAAGGGGTCGGCGTTCTGCGCCGCAATCTCTGCCTCGATGCGTGGGAACGCCTGCCGCCGATCCCGCCGCACGACTGGATGCGCGATGCAGTGGGGCCGCAGTAAGAGCACAATAGACTGTGAACTGGCAGAGCTGCCATGACGTCGCTACGGCATCGACACATTCCTCGCTCGGCGACAAGGCTTCATCAGATGCCCCTGGAGCGCTCGAGCGATTTGAAGGCACCGCGCCTCGGGCGCCCGACCTCTGCAAATTTACGCGGCCGACAGATGTTCGGCCAAAGCAATACAGCTGACTTGGTCTGAGTATATCCAACACGATCTCAGCGTGCCTTCAGCGGATAGCGATCGGCCTCAGCAAAGACGTCGATGGCAATGGTGCCTGCCTTGACAGCGACGCCATGTGCGACACCTGCGGGAATGTCGTAGCTCATCCCCGGACCATGGCGGCGAGTTTGCCCGTCGATGGTCAGCGCCACCTCGCCCGAGACCACGGTGCCCCATTGCGGACCGTGCGCATGCGGCGGCAGGCTGAAATCCTGATAGAAGTGGAAAAACACCACCAGCCCCGCATCCGAGCGGACCGCGCGGGTGCTTACCACGGTTTCGGGAAAGGGTACGTCGAGCGCGGGCATGGCATTGAAAAAGTCAGGTAGGTGCATGGCTGTGTCCATTCGTTTGTGTTCAATCGACAGGCCGGAGTGAACTGTATAATCTGATCCACCCTACCTAGGGTAAGATATCAAGGTCACTTCGCTCAACGGCCAGAGGGCACCGCAAGGAAAGACCGACCGACCGAGATCGAACGAGACCTGAGGCACTTCGGGAAACACGATGTTCGACAAGGATAACCTTTTCGCTCTTAAGGACGAGGTCCGAGTTCTGACATATTCAAGCCTTACCTTGGTCACACGCTTTCGGGATGGATGCTGCAAAGGATCATCTCGGCCTTAGCAAAGATCGCTGGTCTTTCGGGGCAGCGCCCGCGTCCGGAGCAGTGTATATATGCCAGCAGCAACATTAATCCCGCAAGCGATCAAACTGATTTACCCTGGCCAGACCATGACGCAAGAAGGCTGGTACGTCTCAAATTGGAATGCCGGCCAGACCAGCAATATGGCCTGGTCTACGGATAACGCGTACATCAACTCGTTGGGCGCAATGGAGCTCAAGCTCGGCGCTGCCCCTGCGGGCTCGACGCGCCCCTTTATCGGCGGCGAGGTGGCCTCGGTCGAGACAGCCTCCACAGGGACCTGGACCTGGACCACGCAGGTGCCGGAGTTGGTGAGTGGGACCGTCTATGGACTCTTCGCCTACCGGGCCGATCACTTCAACCAGCCCTGGATCGAGTTCGACATGGAGTTCCTTGGATGTGACGCCGGGGATTTCGACGGGGACGGTGACATCGACGTCACGAAGGTCCGGCTCAACATCCACATGGAATATGTAGATGCGAGCGGTCAGACCAAGAAGATCAGCCTTGAGGAACTGAACGGCTGGAAGCCAGTCATCGTGGACCTGGGGTTCGACGCGACCGAGGGGTTCCACACTTACGACATCGTCGTGACCGCCTCCGAGGCGATTTTCCTCGTAGACGGGGCCGTGGTGGGACGCTTCGACGCCACCCACATGGGCGGGGTTTGGACCTCCGGGGAGATGAAGGGCTTCACCAACCTCTGGTGCGTGGATCCGTCCCTTGGGTCTTGGGCTGGCGCCTACGCGGGCGAGACAGTTGTGGCCACGGTGTCATCCTGCGACGTGCGGCCGGGTGATCTGGGCGAGTTCGGGTCACCCCTGTCGGGTCTCGTGATCGAGGGCACCACCGGAGACGACGTCCTCAACGGGACCGACGACGACGATGTGCTCAACGGCCACGCTGGCAACGACACCCTCGAAGGTGGGTTGGGCCATGACAAGCTCAATGGCGGAGACGGCGATGACACCCTCAGCCTGGATGCTGGTAACAACATTCTCGACGGTGGAGCGGGCCTCGACTGGGTGCGGGTGTTTGGATCAGGCGCAGCCACCATCGATCTCGCGGTAAGCACGGCGCAGGACACGGGCTACGGTTCCGCCAGGCTGCAGAACATCGAGAACGCTTGGGGCGGCTCTGGAGCTGACACGCTCTCCGGGACCGAGGGCGCCAACACCTTGTACGGTGAGAGTGGCCATGACGTGCTCCAGGGCCGAGGTGGGAATGACAGGCTGAAGGGCGGCGGTGGCGATGACGCTCTTGACGGAGGCCTGGGCAACGACCAGCTCGTTGGAGAGGAGGGAAACGACACCTTCATCATGGACGCCGGCGACGATACGATGGACGGAGGCGAAGGCATCGATTGGCTGCGCGTCACCGGCTCTGCCGCCGCGACCATCGATCTGGCCAAGACCACGGCTCAGGCTACGGGCTACGGCAGCGACATCATCCTGGGCATCGATAACGTTGTAGGTGGCTGGGGTGCCGACAAGCTCTACGGAGACGGTGGGGCCAACATCCTCCTCGGCAACGCGGGCAACGATCTTCTCCAGGGTCGCGCCGGAGCCGATACGCTGGTCGGCGGTGTTGGCCAGGACAAGCTTTACGGAGGCGCTGGTGACAGCGACTGCGATGTGTTCGTCTTCGTCTCAAAGGATGAGAGTGCGGTGGGCACCAAGCGCGATACGATCTACGACTTCGTGTCGGGTATCGATGACATCGATCTGAGTGGGATAGATGCGAACAGCCGCACGAGCGGCGACGACGTGTTCGAGTTCAGCGGAACCACGACACAAGCCCATTCCGTGTGGTATACGGCTGGCCGTGGCGAGGTCATCGTCCGCGGTGACGTCAACGGCGACGGAAGAGTAGACTTCGAAATCCGGGTCGTAGGGGTGAGCGCCCTGACGGCGGGCGACTTCTGGCTATGATGGATTATGTTCCATTAACTAGGTAGCGAGACGCAGAAATCGTCCGGCGATCGAACGCGGGAAGATCAAGCCGGAGCATCGGTCGCCCTCCGGCGTTGACACCGGCGTCACTCGGTCCAGTTTGCAAGGATCAGATCAACCGGTGGCGCCCTGGTCGCCAAGGGCTACGTCAAGGCCACGGACGTCGAGCCGCTGATCGGCGCGGTCATGACCATCGGCTCCGTGGTCTGGTCGGTGACGGATAAGAAGGGGAGGTGAAGATTTTTGCCTCACTCATGGACTCCTATCTCCTTCGGACAAATTCGGGACCCGGACGCCTTAAGAAACAAAGATTCTAAGACCAAGTCGTGTCTCAAATCGCACCGCACTGAAAATCGCACCTATCCTAGAAGTTGAAACAGGTTAAGCTTGGTTGGAGTGGGCGAACAAGCAGCGGAGCGAAACATTGAAACCAGTCACCAAAGCCATCTTCCCCGTAGCCGGCCTAGGAACACGATTTCTTCCCGCAACAAAAGCCCAGCCCAAAGAAATGCTGCCGATTATCGACAAACCGCTGATCCAGTTCGCTGTTGAGGAAGCCATTGCGTCTGGCATAACCCAGCTCATCTTCGTAACGGGACGGACAAAGCGGTCCATAGCAGATCACTTTGATGCCAACCCGGAACTCGATCGCCTTTTGCGCAACAAGAAGCGGGCAGACATGGCTGACGAACTGCGCGACATCATTCCCAGTCACGTTACCTGTATCTACATCCGACAAGCAGAAGCATTGGGCCTTGGCCACGCAGTGGCTTGTGCCGCGCCGCTGATAAATGAAGATGAAGCTTTTGCTGTGATTCTGGCTGACGATCTGATGAAAGGGCAACCTCCAGTGTTGGCTCAAATGATCGAAGCTCATCAGATAAGTGGAAAAAGCGTTCTTGCCGTGAACACAGTGCCGCTGGAGGAAATCAGCAGTTACGGCGTCGTCGATGCAGAAGATCCTGGGCCGGGCCGTTCGGTGGACATTCGGGGAATTATTGAGAAGCCCGATCGCGAGGATGCACCTTCGAGCCTTGCCGTTGTGGGGCGGTATATTCTGGACGCCAGAATTATGAATATCTTAAAAAAGCAATCCCCAGGGCGTGGCGGGGAAATTCAGCTGACAGATGCCATTCGCAGCTTGATCCCGCTTTCGGGTGTGCAGGCTTACCATTACTTGGGCGAACGTTTCGACTGCGGGTCAAAAATTGGCTATCTCGAAGCAACTCTTGAAGAGGGACTGGCACATCCTGAATACGGCCCTGCTCTGCGCCAACGATTGTCTCGTCTCCTTGCAAGCTAGGCCGTTGAACCCCGTCGCCGAAACATGGAAAGGATGTTGCGTCCATCAGCATGCGTATACGTGACATCGCTCATCAACATGACGATGAGCGGTAGCCCCATACCTCCCTCTGGTAACCCTTCCAAAGTCTCGATGTCGAATGAAAATCCATCAATCTGAGCCGCTTCAAGCAATCCTGGTGGAATCGATTTACCGCGGTCCGAAACAATGAGTTGCACACCATCTGGATGGCGCACGAGACACACCTCGATCTGCCCTGGACCATCACCGTACCCATGGCGAATTATGTTTGTTAATACTTCCACCAAGGCCAATTCTACGTCGGATGCGTGGTCTTCACCCAAAACGGACTGCGCCGCATGATGCACAGAGACAGCAACATCAGTAATTGCATCCATTTCGGCACGTAGAGACCAGGTTTGCTCGTTTGCCATGATGCACTCGACCTATCCTTCCAGCTTAGCGACGGCCTCGTCGATCGATGCATGCAAAGAAAACACCTTGTCCATTCGCGTCAGTGCGAAGAGTCGCTGGACCGCGCCGTGTGCGCCCACAATAGCAATCCGGCCACTCGCTCCAAGTAGTTTAAGACTTGAAACCAACGCGCTCAGTCCCGAACTATCCATGAAATTTGCGGCACCGATGTCGATCGCGATAAGTTTGTGACCCTCGTTGATCTGGGTAGCAATGGCATCACGCAGCATCGGAGCCTTGGCCGCATCAAGACGCTGCTCGTCGATGACAAGAACGAGAACCTGATTACGCAACTCTTGCGAAATGTTCATTTTCCGTAGCCTCCAAGATCAAAACGGTCACGTCATCTTCAAAGTTTTCCGAAGCCCGCCAGTTTTTGAGTGTTCCAAGGAGCGTCGCAAGCATGTCATCTGTCGAAAGGCTCGCCCAGCCGTTTACGCACGCCAGAAGTCGTTCCTCCGAAAAAGCTTGACCCGAAGGGTTTTCTGCTTCTGTCAGACCGTCCGAATAGACCATCAAACGGTCTCCCGGCTTAAACGCAAAGTGCACTTCGTCATAACGTGCACTATTCATAACTCCGACTGGAAGGCCTCCGTCGCCGATTTGTTCCACTTCGCCGCTCTGTCGCATCAACAGAGGCGGGGGATGACCAGCTTGAATAAGAACGCCATGTCCGGCTTCAGGGTTCAATGCGCCCAGCACCATCGTAAAAAAGGGGAGATGCTCGGGCCAGTCCTGGTTAATCTTTTCTGCCGTGTCAGCCAGCGTTTCCCCACTTTGTCGACGCAACACTGCCTGGGTCAAGTTGCAGTGCGACGCTACTGAGACCAGTGCCGCCCCAGCGCCATGGCCCGCAACATCGACGTGAAAGAAATGCACGGTGCCATTTGGCTGACGCAGAACGTCATAAGTGTCCCCAGAGATGAAATGGGAGGGACGCAGTAGGCCGGCGAACTTGACGCCACCCAAACGGGCGGAAGGGGGAAGCAATGCTTCCTGAACGGAGGCCGCAGCTTCCATGTCCAGTTTTAGCTGCCTATAAGCAGACTTCAAACGGCCGTGCATTGCCAGCCGCTCCTCTTGTAGGCGTGCCCGACGCACTGCGTTCGCTTTGAAAACACGCAGCGCATCAGCCATTATGCCGACTTCGTCCTTCTGTGTGTAGGCAGGCAGCGGTGTGTCCAAATCACCTTCAGCCAAACGCAACATGCTTGAACGCAGTGCCTCAAGTGGGCGGACAATACGCTTCAGCACGGTGCGTAGCCCAACTGCGACTGCAGCTAAACCCAACAGCAAATATCCAACCCACCAAAGAAGCCTGCTCAAGGCGACCGTCTGGGCATGCTCCAAGCGGCTGCGGGAGTAGATAAAAAGGGCATCCTGCAAGATTGCGCCGGTAACAGCCAGCTTCTTGGCCTGCGCCTGCCAGGCTGCGGCAATTTCTGCTGGAGGAACGGCTTGTCCCGTGAATGCAAGAACCTGTTTCTCGGCAGGACGGTAATCGTTCTCGTACAGTTGAACAATTTCAGCCACTGCTGATGTAATCTGCATATCTTGGATCAACGGCTGGTCCCTGAGTAGCTCGGCAGCCAGATCAGAGCGGTTTCCGATGCCCTCGGCCTGCGATCGAACCGGGACGAGGTGCGGTCCAGGTCTGCTCAGTGTCAGACGTTGCACAAGAGCACGGTTCTGCGAAAGCATTTCCATGAGAATATTGGTATATCTTCGCAACTGGAAGGCAACAGCGGTTTCCTGATCGGCGGGCTGTTCCTGGGCGAGCAACGCCAGACGTAAAGTGTTCAGTTCTCTAACCAAAATTGCATAGGCTGCAAAAATTTGCGCTCCCTGACCGGCACGCATGTCCAAGGCTCCGGCGCTGGCCACTTCAGCCAGTTGCCGCGCAACTGCGAGCCGTTCGACCACACCGTCCAGTTGTGTTACATTTTCCAATGCCCCCATGGAATTCAGCGTTTTGCGGGCATCTTTAAGTACGTCTTCCGGTTCTTGCCCTGCTAGAACTCCTGCACGGTCCGTTGTGATTGACAAATAGGTGTTCAGACGTTCTTCCGCCACTGCAACAGAAGCACGCGCCAACTGTTCACGTGCCAAGTTGGAATTTGCGAGATTTACCGCGCTTTCATAATCCCGAAAGGAAATCAAAATCTCCATGGCTATGGCAACAAAAAGGGCAACTCCCAGTAAGGCAAAGAGAGCTGTAAGCGTGCTTCGGATGGTCATTCGACAATACGTCTTTGTGTTGGTCGCTGGCTTACGCCAGGGAAATCAGCGAAGAGAGCCGTGTACGCCTTGTTTTTGATTGCCACACCTACGCACCTTTAACCAGAAGTAAATCAGAGCTTCGACGAAGCGAAAGGCCGCCATGATCCGCCCTGCAACCAGCCATCATCACCTGTTCAAGACCTCCGAAGCAAGCTAAGAAGACTTCACATAAAGGAAGGACTGGCATCAAATCATGGTAGACGATGCCGATGAGCGGGAGTTCGAACGCCTTCGTGCCCTGCAGGAAACCGGGATTCTGGATGCTGCGGCGCCGGAATTTGAAGAGGTCGTTAAACGTGCCAAGGAACAGTTTGACGTTCCGATCGCCTTGGTGACCCTGATAGATCGGACTGTACAGATCTTGAAGACACGCATTGGCCTCGACGTCGAAAGCACACCACGAGCTTGGGCTTTCTGCGATTACACCATCCGCGCCAATGATGTGTTTGTCGTGCCAGACGCACACTTAGACAGCCGCTTCGCATCCAACCCGCTAGTGACCGGCCCCCCATTCATACGGTTTTATGCCGGGGCTCCGCTAACATATTTGGAGGACGTACGCTTGGGCGCTCTCTGCCTGATTGCACCAACCCCTCGCGATTTTTCCCTCGGTGACAAAGCAGAGCTCGCCGCTCTCGCGGACGAAATTACCGCCTTGATCGCCCAACGCGAATTTCGTGACCTGAAACTTTAGCCAGGTCTCGGCAGGCAACGCGACCGAGCATGATCTTCGCTGCGTGACCATGTCGTACTGACCTTCTGTGGACGCACGAGCGGACCCGTCTCTTTGAAAAGTAAAGTTTCCAAAATTATGCCGTTATTATTGGCCGTACGGGTTTCAATAGCACCTCGTCCGTCTTCATAGACACCTTCGTAAAACCCACCTGCCGGATCATAGTGAGTGCGGACGTGGTCAAAGAGAATGTCCGTGTAGTGGGTTTTCCAGAGCGCCCAGAGACCAAGTGCGCCCTTTGTCGCGACGCCGGATTGCTCAGGCACAAGTGTGCCGGTTTCCGTGATCGTGGCCCAAGGTATCCCATCACTGAACAGCGTGTCGTATACGAAATACGGCGCTTCGGACAATTGATGTTCGGTTCTTGCGGTCAAAATGCCTGTTGTTTTGTACCGACGGGCTTGCGCTTCATAGACGTTGTTCGCAGCAGGAATAATCCAGCGTGTATCGTCAGAAGCCGCAAGTGCGTCCCAGCCAAATTCCAGCCCGAGCAAAGCATAGCTTTCTGTCACAACGTAATTGTGCGCTCCAAGAACGCGGGGATCCCTGCTATCGTATGGCACTTCCACATCATACAACCATAAGGTTGCGGCTGGAGCGGCACGCTTCGCTTCCGTAACGTCGAAACCCCACAGACTGAATCCCAGCGCTGCATACTCCTCGTAACCAAGGCGCCCCTCCTGCAGATGGCGCGTTGCACCGTCTTCGGCAATTGCCGTCCCATACAGCACACCCGGTGAAACCACGATTTTGCACATGTTCCAGCGTCGAATCGCGCGAGCGATGGTCTCCCCAAACTCGGGGTGGCGCTGCTCGACGATCTTAAGCCAGATCAGCAAACGCCCCATATCGATAGCTGAGCACCCGATTTCACCGGGATTATTGCGGTAATCCGCAGGATCGGCAGTGGCCGTGTTGTAGACCTTGTTCGGGCATTCTTGCCGGAAAAGTTGCAGATGCTGGATTGTGCTCAAGGCAGTGCTCAGTCGCTGATCCGTCTCCACGGCATCTATGAGCCCGAGCTCGTCTGCCGAGACGACCGCAGCTAGGTATGAGGCCATGTCCCAAAGTGTAGCGGAAGGAAATGCATTGACTGCGTTAGCAAGTCCCGTATCGGGTTGAACGTTCTTCGCAAAATACGCCCAAGCAATGCGCGCCATCTCTCGTTCCGCTGGAGTTAGTTCGCCAGACCGTGGGATGCTCAGCTCGGTAGCTTCGGAGAGCGCACGCCGTGGCAGGTTCCCATCGGCAAAAAGAGGTGCCGCCGTCGCAGCGCACAATACCGTCATTGCAAAACCATAATAATGCGGGTTGTTCATGCGGCGCTATCCTCAGATTATGGTTCGGAAAGGTATATTTGCTAAGCTAGTTTGGCAGTTCACGTGCGACAAGCAAACACAGGATGCAGGCAACCGGTTTATGACACATATCTGCATACGGCGTCGGGTGCGACGACATCCGGTCCATATCTTCAGCCTTGCCGTTTGTCTGGCAAGTTTCTCAAGCGTCGCACATGCCGACGAAGGTGCTGGAGTTAGGTTCGAGAATTCTGAGTTGTCAGGACAAAGCGGCCCGTTGCCCGAAATATCCCGCAAGCGACATAGCAGGACAAACAGCGGCATCTCGGAAGAGGAGCTTCAGTGGGCACAATCTGCTTGGGCCTATTTCTCGGGCGGTTCGAAGCACATTGCACGCGATGAAGTGCTCGTTACGGAACAGCCGACGAAGCCGGTCGCATCCAATGAGGCCCAACCTCAGACGAAGGTTGCCATGCCGATGCCCGCCGCTCTGGTGCCTGCACGATCTGACAGCGTTATCGCGACGATGTGGTCCGCGGGCGACCAAGTCGCCGCGGCTTTGATCGCTGAGCGCCTGGGACTGATTGACGCGCGCGAACTTGACCGGCGCTTTTCAGCACTTCTTGGATTTCTAAACACGATGCCATTGGCCTTCGGTCAGATGCCAAATCGGTATTATGATAGCGTTACAGGCGCAATGTTGGGTTCGGACTTTCAACCTGGAACTGCGGGCTGGTCGGCAGTGGACGCTGGGCGATTGCTGCTTTGGCTCCGCATTGCTGCTCTGCAGCATCCGCAATTCGAAGGTTATATTCGTAACGCGGTGCGACGCTGGAACGTATGCTCTGTCGTTTCAGAGTCCGGGCTCCTGCAATCTGCCGTCCAAGAAGATGGAGCCCAACGATTGAGTGACGAAACTGCGCGCGGCTATGACATCTATGCCGTGCAGGGCTTTCGTGCCTGGGGACTAGACACACCGTCACCTGTTTCGACAAAAACTTCTGCAGAGCTGTCGATCTTCGGTGCCGCCTTTCCGCTGTATGAGGACCGGAATGCGCGTGCACCTGTCCTCACGACGGTACCCGCGTACATTGGAATGGAATTGGGGCTTGATGTCGTCGGATCTGAAGTTTCCGCGGGTAGGGACGCAAAAGAGCTTTTGGACACCCTTCATGATGTGCAAGCACGACGCTTTGCCGCGACCGGCGTGCTCACGGCACGCGCCGATTACCGTCGCTCCACGGAGCCGTTTACCGTGATCGACTCAGTCATCTCAAATGGATTTCCTTGGTCAACCAGCGATGTCGCCGGTTCGGCTCATCCTAGGCTTGCGCTTGTCTCAACGCGGGCAGTCTTTGGTCTGTGGGCATTTTACGAGAGTGAATATGTGGAAGCACTGCGTCGATCAATAGTTCAGCTGTATGACCCGGCACTTGGATGGTTTGAGGGTCGGTCCGAAACCACCGGGGGTTATGAAATCACGCGCAGCAGCACGACCAATGCGTTCGTTCTTGAATCGATCGCGTATCGGAATTTTGGCTCGCTGTTTCCCAACGCCGCCTGGCCCGATCAGCTTGCTCCGCCGATCACGGACTGTCGACTTCCATTTTCCGCAACATCTACCGGGGAATGATCGCGAAAAGAACGCGATAGCGCACCAAAAGCCAGAGTATCGCGATCAAAGCGATATAGATAAATGTATTGACCCAAATCATCACTGGCCAGACGGCCCCAAAGCTGGGGACCGCGTCGAAATAGGTTGGCAGCTGGTCAACGAATGCGATCAACACGAAGTGCATAAGAAAAACATAGAGACTTGCTTCTCCAAGCGGAATAAACAACCAGCCCAGCAGACGCCGGAGCGGCTGCCAGAAGTAGGTTAGAACGGCATACAGGCAAATGAAAAATACGGTCACGTTGATAAGGCGGGGAAGACCCGGTCGGCTCTTGACGAAGTACGTATCATATATCGCGCGGAATTGATCATCGTTCAGCAACGGAAGCCGCGACCAAGTCGGGAATGATGGGTTGGGGGTCGTTTGAGCAAAAATGAAGAACCCGAATGCCAAGGAAAAGCTCACCCCGAGCACAAAATGTCGGGTCGTTGCAACTTTCAGGCGCTCGGAAATCTCATCCTTAAAAAATCCAATGCAAAGAGCGTGGAAATAGAAAATTTGCCAAATAAGAAGAGGAAAAGCGTATTCGAATTGCATGCCTAGATAGATATGGTCCGCTGAGCCGAGGACCCCAGCAAAATACGCCATCCAAGATAACGTGAAGTACGCGCCAAAAAGCCGGCGCCGCAACATCCACAGGGCGAAGGGCGTCAGGGCAAGCAGCACAATGTAGAGGGAGAGAATTTGAATCTGATGTGGCGAGACGCGCAGCAACAGCACGAGACCCAGCTGCGTTGCCCATGAAGCTTCCTCGGACGGGATGAGACGATAGCTCACATCAGCGAAGCGATCAGTGAAGGTCGTGACAGCGGTCACATCAATGATTTTGAGCCAAGAGATAAATATCACAAGGAGAATTGCCACAACCTGAGCTCGATATAGTACGAAGACTCGCCGCAGAAGGCGCACAGACGCTTGGTCAAGTCCATCCTTTTCCACGACGCGTCGGTTCACGAGCCCTAGAACCAGCCCAGAGGCTATGACGAACATCTCGGCCGCTGAGACGATGCCAAGTCTTTCCCAAAAGATGAAGTTGAACCAGGAAAATGCTTCGAAATGGGCCGCCACGACAGAAAGCATGGCAAAACCGCGCATAAAATCAAAGCGGAGATCCCGACCCGGCACATCGGCCGGATAGCCATACCGCGCTTTAAATTCACTTGAGTCCAGAGGTGGCGGTTTCAGCTGGTGGATTGACCCCGACATGCGCCGACCTTTCCTATGGAGAAACCTCTGGATGCAGCAGAGGACCAAATTCTATGAAGTGCATGGCCAGCAAGACACCCGCGTTGGTGTTGGCCGACAGAACGGTATTCGGCAAACTTGTGAGCTCGTATATTCCCGCTTGCCACCCACCGTCGGATTGCAGCGGTTTGACAGCGTCGATCAGACTTTGTGTGTAGGCCGTTCTGAACAAGGCATTCCATCCGAACGCCGCTTTGGTGCTAAGCGTACGGAAATTCCGCGCGTCCTCGCCGGTGTCTGTGACCACGTTCCATGGCAGCCCATTTGCGAAAACGGAACTATAGACAAAATACGGTGCCTGATCGAGGTGATCTTCAGTCACCGCTGTCAATTGACCGGTTTGCTGGAAGCGATTTTCTTGCGCCTGATAAACACGCCAAGCCATTTCCTGCATTCGAAGTGACGTGCCAAATTCGAGACCTGAAAGGACATAGGGTTCGCTCAGCGTGTAGGAATGTCCGCCGAAGATTTCAGGATCACGACCGTCCACCGGAATCGAAATTCCATCCACCTCAATGATTTGCGCGAACCGTTCGACGCGCATTGCTTCCTCGACGTCGTAACCCATGATTGCGAAGCCACGCGCAGAATATTGCTCGTATCCTACCCTGCCTTCTTGAACCGCGTCATATCCGGATGCTGTTGGCATAGCCCCCATGATAACTCCGTCTCTTACAGCCGCGGCAATATTCCATCTATCCAATACTCTTGCGACGCCGGACGCGTGTGATGGATAGTCCAAAGCCAGAACGTGCAACGGTATCAGGATGCGCCCCAAGTCCAGTGCTGACCAGCCAATTCCTGTCTCTGTGGGAGCGTTTGTGTAGTCTGTCATAGCCAAACTGCGCGTGTCGAACGATTTATTCGGCAACGTGCCCGCGTAGAGTGGCAAACTGGCCAAGCTGGACAGCGCTTTCTCCATAATCCCATCAAACTCTGATCTGGGTATGATGCCGAGTCTTTCGGCCGCGATTGCTGCGCTCAGGAAGGAACCAGTATCCCAGAGCGTCGACGCCGGGAACCCCGCAACTGAATCGACCAAACCTGTTTCAGAGCGCAAGTTCTGTGCAAAGTAGGTCCACGCCACCTCCGCTGCGGTGCGTTCATCCGTGCTCAACTGTCGTCGGTCAGGTTGAGGTACAGTGAGGTTTGGGTCAGGGTGCCATTGTGTTGCTATGCTCGGGACGGTTTCCCATTTCTCCAAAGCGTAAACTGTAGCGAACGCAACTCCCAGGGCAAAAAGAAAAACGATGTGACCTCGAGCGCGCAGCAATCCGTCTCTGAAAGTCATGTCGCTTGCCCTTCTCCGATGTCAGTATCGTCCTGATCTGGACGCCAGTAGGCAGCGAGAATGATGCCGCTCATGGCAAGAATATTATTGGCAGCCCAAAATCCGTTCGCGACAAGGCCACCGGCACTGTAGGGGCCAACACCAATCAGAAAGCAGATTGAAGCATATGACAGACCCAGGACCGTGAGGACAACAACTACAATTTGAGGGATCACCAACCGATGAAAAGTGCCTGCCTGCCTAACCTTTGGAGTCACGGGAAACTTGATTTGATCGCCGCGCATCACTGACCAAAGCGCTCGAAGATTGATTGGAAAGAATGAGAGATACCAGAGCTTTGCCTTGTAACCGGCAATGCCCCAGGTGCCAACCATCATCGCCAACTCATTCATCAACAAGAATGGCAATATGTGCTTGTAAAAATCAGCAGTATAAGCTGCGACTGGCGCAATACCTGTGAAAAGATATACCAGCGGGGCGATCAGAAAAACGAGATTCCAAACTCCACCAAGATACGACCAGAACGTAGCTCCATACATTAGGCGCTGCGGCAACGAGAGTCCTTTGCGAAAAAGGGGATTATCGTGAAACAAAATGTCAAGACTTCCGCCTGCGTATTTAAACCGTTGTATGGTCCAGCTAAGTAAGTCCTGTGGAGACAACATTTTTGATTCGATCCACGGATGAAGGACCGATTTCCAACGACGGTTTGGATCACTGTGAAGGGTCAAAGACGTGTAGATGTCTTCGGAGACATGAAACCGATATGGCGTGAACTCTTCCGCTTCGGCCGCGCCATGCAGAACCATGTCACTCATCTCAGGTGCAAGCGTTTTTTCCCCGGTCAGTCGTCGGATTTCGGTTTCCGTTTTTCGTGCCTTGGCGACTACCGCATCTGCAAAACTGCCCAGTGCCGCTTGCATGACCGCATCGCGACGATGGATTGAGGCAGCTCCACAACAGAACGATGCGTTCGCCCAATTTCGACGCCGGAGAATGATCTGATAGAAAAGCTCCGGATCGTTGACAAAGGGATCTTCGCCCACGCGCACCGGTCCGACGATGCGAGAAACCAGACGACCGACAATTGAACCAGTGGTTCCAAAATGCCGCTCAAGTGCTTCGGGTAAAGGCCGTCCTTCAGGCAGATCAAAAAACCATTGTGGCGTTTGAACCCAGGCAACATCTGGGTCTCGGAAATAGCCCATGGTGCGTTCCAGCAATGTAGGAAGCGGCCGCGTGTCTGCGTCACAAATCACTATGAAATCACCGCTGGTCACCTCCATAGCGTTGCGCAGGTTTCCAGCTTTGAAGCCCGCGTTATTGTCCCGCGTGATGTAATTAGCGCCCTCATCTTCGGTCATCCGCCGCATCGCTGGACGACGGCCATCATCGAGTACGTGGACGCGCAAGTCTATGGGATGAGGATACCGCATCGCCATCGCTTCGCGCACTCCGATGCGAACCAGATCGATCTCCTCATTATAAGTAGTGAAAAATACATCGACTGCGACGGGTCGACTCTCACTCGGGTCTGTAACGCATTCCGAGATTGAGGAAGGCGGAGGAAGGATGGGAAAATCCTTCGTCTTCCATAGGTTTATCGTAAAGAAGATCAGCCCCACAAACGCGAGAGTTTCCGCGAGGACCAAAGGCACGGCGAACCACATTGCATCCGGGTTCAGGCTCTGCGTCCACCGCCACCAAATGTACCAGCCGCCCAAGACAAGGTTGATGGTCGCTAGAAATTGGTAAAGCAGCTCTCTAACGGGAGAATGGGCGACCGGCTCGGGGGGGACTCGGCTTTCGAAACGGTCGAAATAGAAGCTCATGCTGGTCTCCGGTTCACTTGGACCGCGGAATCCAAGCACGGTCATTAAGCCACAGGGGAGCACCCTACGCTACACCAGATTGCAGCGATCGATTCCAACTTGGGTCAGAACTCGTTCTCGTTTCACACCCAGAATATGACGGTTGCTGCGAGAGCGACGGCTGATAGGAAGACCTTAGGGCATCGGTCGTAGCGGGTTGCGACCCGTCGCCAGTCCTTCAGGCGCCCGAACATGATCTCGATCCTGTTGCGGCGTTTGTAGCGGCGGTTGTCATGCTTGATGGGCTTGCCGCGCGACTTCCGGCCCGGGATGCAGGGCTTTATCCCCTTGTCTTTCAACGCCTCTCTGAACCAGTCGGCATCATAACCCCGGTCGGCCAGCAACCATTCTGCCTTTGGAAAACTGCCCATCAGGGCCGCCGTTCCGGTGTAGTCGCTGACCTGGCCAGCGGTCATGAAGAACCGGATCGGGCGACCATCGGCATCGGCGACCGCGTGCAGCTTCGTGTTCATGCCGCCCTTGGTTCGACCGATCAGACGGCCCCGCTGGTCGTGGGGCCCCCCTTTTTCGACCGCAGGCTGGTCGCCGTGCGGTGCGCTTTCAATTAGGTCGCGTCGATCATCACCGTCTTCGGAACAGCGGCCTCAGACGCCAGGCCAGCCATCATCCGGGCGAAGACCCCCTTGTCGCTCCAGCGGTTCCAGCGGTTGAAGAGGGTCTTCGATGGCCCGTACTCCTTGGGCGCATCACACCATCGCAAGCTATTGCGATTGATGAAGATAATGCCACTCAGAACTCGACGATCATCGACCCGCGGCACGCTATGGCGCTTCGGGAAGAACGGGCGAAGCCGGGCCATCTGTGCGTCCGTCAGCCAGAAAAGATTGCTCATCGTCACCCCCATCCGTTCCGGGGCTTGAATCACGCAGCCGAAGCCACCTTAAGCAGATCAATGTCCTGACCCTAGGCAGCATTCCTCGGGAGGCAAAGAGCGCTTGGGGCGGATGACCAAGGCAGGCCAGGTCGATATCCGACGCCTTCTGATCATAGGCGCAATGTCGCGATTGACCTGGCTTGGACGAAAAACGCAGGTGACGTTCCTCTGACAACACCATTGCACCTAATGAGGATCGGCTGAACGCACCTACAATCAGCTTCCAACGGCCCCTTCATGCCCGCCTGAAGGTGTTTGCAGTTCCAGCCAGAACCGTGTTTCAGACTCGTTGCTGATAAAGTCTATCTTGCCGCCCATCGAGGCCGTCAGGTTCTGGGCTATTGCAAGGCCAAGTCCGCTGCCCTGTTTGCGGCGGATATCGCTCGCTTCGCCCTGAACGAAGGGTTGAAAGATGTGGCTGCGCAGCGCGTCGGGAATGGGCAGGCCAGAGTTGCGCACGCTGACCCGCGCCACAGCATCCTCCTCCTCCAAACTGACCACGACCTCGCCGCCCGCGTCCGAATATTTGATTGCGTTCGACAGGAGTATCCGCAGCACACGTTGCAACCGGTCCCGATATGTCTGGCACAAGACCGATGGCAGCCCAGCCACGACTCGCACGGGAATTGCAGCAGCCTCAGATTTCTGAGCCACCGCGGCCACAGCTACGTCAACGGCTTCGGCCAGATCCACCTCTTGCGGCTCGTCGGAGCCAAGGTCCGAAACGACCAGCTCCATTTCCTGAATATCGTCGAGAAGCGATTTCAAGCGCTTCGAATTCTTCGACGCGATTCCCAAGAGGTCTTGCGCCTTTGCCGGCAAAGCCTGTCTCGCCGTGGCTTCCAACAACTGCAACGCCCCCATGATGCCGGTAAGCGGCGTGCGAAGTTCGTGGTTCACCGTGGTGATAAACTCGCTTTTCAGGTGTTCCAGCTGCCGCGCCGCGGTCACATCGATGATTTGCGAAATGAACATGCTTGGTGTTTGCGCGGCATCGCGCACAACGGTCAGATGTAGAACGGCTTCGACGATCCGGCCGCTGGAATGGATGTAGCGCTTTTCCAACCGCACGCTTTTCTGACCTGTTGCCACAAGTTTGCGGGCCGTTTGGACCGTCGCTTCGCGGTCCACCGGCAGCGTAACATTCTTGAATCCAGCGGACATCAATTCTGGCTTGCTGTATCCCAGAATCTCGCAAAGGGCAGGGTTAACGTCGATCCAGCTACCATCCATCCGCGTCAGCGCCATACCAATGGGCGAATGTTCCATCGACGCACGCAGCAGATGTTCGCTGTCGCTGACTTCCAAGGAGATCATTGTTGTTGCGTTTTCCGTTTCAGGTTCGAAGCATCCGATAGGCCCGAAAGCAAAGTTTTCAGGCTTCGCACGCGGCGAGGGGCGGGAGACACCCCAATTGGTTTTGTCATAACGATCATGAACCTGCTATAAATCGCATCGTCGGGTCGACTTTGGTATTAATTAATCACCCTAACCGGCGCCTGCCGAGAGGCCAATCACACAACCGTGAGTAGGATAAATGCGCGTTCCACCTACTCTCATGCGCGTCGCAAAAGAGAGGATGCCGGGATGATGCGAACCTTCGTAAGGGGTGACGGAGAGGCCGCAAAAAAAGATATTTCAACTGACCCACCACTGCAAACCGGCAACCGATTGACAGCCAAGCCTGGATGGTTACCGTGATGTTCACGAAGGGTCACGCCAACCCCTGACGCCGTGACTCCGGGCCAACCCAGCCCCAAAGCCTCCTGAGCGTGAGCTCAGGAGGCTTGTTCGTGCGGCCGCGACGTGTATTGGCGGAAAATCCACATGATAGACGACAATTCGCGCAGCATGTGCGAGCTCGAAGACGTGCGTAGAGCCGCGTGGTAGAGATGAGGACGCGGTCTGTCGAGCAGGCCGATTCTCAGGGCGTCCGCAATATGTCTGAAATCCACAAAGTTGCATCGGGGGACAGGACAATCATCAGGCTGGCTGAGCAACCCAGACCTTGCGAAGATCCCCTGCCGGAGGCCGCAGCTGACAACGCGCCTGGATTTTTCTTTGTCAGAATACCAACCGCGGAATGTGTCAATCTTTTCGAAGCAAGAGATAAGAACCGACCGCATTATACTTTTGAGGCTTTGCGGCGCGCGTCGGACCTGGACGTACTGCACGGTGACAACAGCCGCATCCTCGGGCTGGTGCAGCACTCGCTGGCGCAAATCAATCGCTCCCGACGGCTGGTCGAATGGTCACTTTGGGTCCTGCTCGGGCTGTTCTGTCTTTACCTGATCACCATGCTGAGCATATTTGTCTGACCGTTAGCTGCCGCAGACCCTCGCTCAAGTTTCGGAGCCGTAGTACCCGGAGTAGCGATAGGCATTGTATCCTCCCACGCCTCGCGACGCTTGCACCTGGCTGAGCACACCCAGAAGATGCACGCCGGGTCGCATGTTTTCCTTGATCTGATGGACCGCCTCGCGGGCCTCTCCTTGCGTCGTTGTCGCATGGCGCACGACCTGCAAGACAACATCAGCCACTTGCGCCAGATAGCGTGTGTCCGCGACCGGCAGGAGCGGCGGTGAATCGATGACGATTGCACCAAAGCTGCTGCGTGCAGCGGTGATGATTGTCTTGAAGCTCTGACTGCCAAGCATCTGATCCGTAGGCATGGTGCTGCGACCGCCAGCCATCAGAATGGACAGCGAACTCAACGGGTCGGCAACCGTCACAATCGCACTGTCCTTACGTGCGTTGGCCGTGCCCAAAAGGGTCAGCAAACCTCCAGAGTCATGTTCGAAACCCAACTGTCTTGCCAGCACCGGCTTTCGCAGATCCGCCTCGATGAGAAGCGTGTCCACTCCTGCGGCGGCGTAAGTGCGCGCCAAGGTCAATGCGGCCGTGGATTTGCCTTCGCCCGGCAGGGCTGAGCAGACCAAGATGACGCGCCCTGCGCCAGCAACCTTTGCCGCTTCCGGTGGTCGGGCCAGCTGTCCATCGCGCAAAGCAAGGTCAGTCGCGGCGCGCAGCTTTCGAAAGGTTTCGGCATAAGGTGACAGTGGCTCGGAAATCACCAGATCGGCGAGCACGATGTTGTCGTCGGACCGAGGCATGCTCGGCACCGACACGGCGACGCGCGTCTGCAGCACGTTCTGCAACTGGCTCGCCGAGGTGATGCCGCCGATGTAATACTCGTTCAGAAAGGCAAGGCCGACGCCAATTCCCAGCGCCGCAACAACGGCCAGTGCCAGGATCAATTTCTTGTTTGGGAAACTGGCCGAGGTCGGCGCAAGCGCCTCGGAAACCACGCGGGCATCGGCAATCTGCAGGTTGGCCAAGGCGCCGAAATCCTGCTCGCGTGACAAAAGGAGCTGGTACTGGTTGCGGGCGACCGTGGCACTTTGTTGCAGATTGTAGAGGTCCGCGAGGGTATCGGAGGGGAGGTCTGCCTGAAGAAGGGCATCTCTAAGTGAATCTCGAGCCTGCGCTTCTTGTTGACCTTGCGCATTGATTTCACCGCGCAGCACACCGAGTGCCGCGTCAGATCGACTTGTCAGATCACCGTCTATGCCGGCCAAGGCCGCACGAAGATCCACGGATTCTTGCGAGCCCTCGGCAGATTGCTGTAACTGTCTTTGCAACTCTTCTCGTTGGCCGGCCAATTCCGCCAGCGCCGCATCGCCCAGGCTGGCAGCAACGGTCTGCCAATCTTGCCTGGAAAGGGCCGTTTGCGCAGATTGAATGCGGCCCCGGCCCGAGGTCTGGAGGGCCTTGGCCTCTTCCAGTTGCCTCCGAAGGTCGGCCACGCCAGCGTTGCCGCTTTCGGCCTCCAACCGGGCGAGATTGGTTTCGATGAACCCGTTCAAGGCATCTTCAGAGGCCGCGAGTTCCGTTCGTGCACGGTCCAACTGCAGGCGAAGCACGTCGCGTGCGGCCAAGGTGGCATCGGTTTTCGCGCCGACCTGGCGTTCAATATAAACTTGCGCGGTGGTGTTGGCCAATTCGGCGGCCTTTGCCGGATCCTCGGAGGAAACCGACACTGCAATCAGGTAGGTCAGCCCGCGGCGCCGCACGTCCGTCGCCTCTTGAAGCTTTGTGATCGAGCTCGCAACAAGGTCAGCGCCGCTCGGCTCGGGCAACGGGGACATCCCCACCAACCGTCTCAGGCGGTTTCCGGACAGATCGATGCCGATGGCCTGTCCAATCCGCTCGCGCAGGCCAAGACTGGGCCCAAACTCTGGGTCGCTCAGCAGCGCGGCACGCTCGATCACCGCGAGCGCTGTCGCCTGGGATCGAAGGATCTCGACTTCGCTATCGACCTTGGAATTGACCACAGCACTCTGCAATCCATCTCCAGAGCTGGGGTCAAGGAGGTTGGAGCCGCGTGTTTCGATCTGGAGCAGGGCGGAGGACTGATAGATCGGCGTTGCCGTCATCAAATACACGAAAGCCGCGCCGACAATCAGCGCTATCGTCAGGCCGATCAAGCGCTTCTGGCGCTGAAGCACGGCAATGATATCTCTCAGATCGATCTCGGTGGGCTGCAAGGGGCGCGTCCTCGAAAGTATTAGGCGCCCGATTGGCGCAATTGGGTCACTAGGGCAAATCGTTAGACAAACTCGGGTGCAGCATCGTCGTCCCCACCACCGTTGGCAACCGAAAGAAAGACCGGCTCATCCTTTGCGTGCAACCGGACGGCGGTTAGCCGTGCCGTACGCCAAGCGCCGGTGTCGATGGAAATCCGAATGGCTGTTGCGACCGGGTCCGCAACCACCGTGTGGCCGTGAACGACCGTCAAGCCTGGTGGTGCCGCTGCGGGCGGCTCACCCCACAAGAGCGTCTGAAATGTCTGGGCGTCCAGGGCCCGTCCCGCATCCACTGAGGCATGAACCAACACATAATTGCCCACGATCATGCCCGCCGGAAATCCGCGCAGATACTCCAGATGGGCACGCGGAACATGCGCCTCGATGAGTTGACGCAGTTTGCGTTCCGACAGTCGGGACGCGGTCTCTGGATCCAGAGCAAGCCCATATGACATCAGGGTCTCACAGCCTCCGAATTCCAGCCATCTGAAGTCTTGCTTCGGAGACGCAAAAAACCGCAGCATCATTTCTTCGTGGTTGCCGAGCAGGCAAATCCGCGTCAGGCCTTTCGGCGGTGCGGCAGTCAGGTGATCCAAGAGTTCCGCCGTTTGCGGGCCTCGGTCGACGACATCGCCGAGGAGGACAATCGAACACGGCTCGGCGTTCGATTTGGCCTGAGCATAAATCGCCCGTTCCAACCGCTTATACAGCGTCGCGCACCCGTGTATGTCGCCGACAGCCCAGACGGGGCCGTCGTCGACGGAGCGGAGCAGTACCGCTGCGGCAGTCGGACGGTTCAAGGCGGCTCCACCCCGGACGATCCGTTTGGACAGAGCTTTGAAATAGGCCCTCATTTCTGCGCATTCCGGGGAGGGCGCGTCCCAAGAGGCTCGGTCGCGATCGCCATGCCGATCAAGGCAAGCAACAAGATCACATTCGCGGGAATCTCGAGGCTGAAGTCACCGAGGGAATGCACTGCGCCCAAGGTAAGCGCACCGAACGCGGCCGCAGGAACGGCTGGGTTTGCCGTAGACCGGATCACTTTGCGCAGGACGAGGGCCGCAGCGATCGCCAGCGTCAGGAGGGGGATGCTGCCAATGATGACGCCCAGTTCGGACCACAGCATCAGATAGCTGTTGTGCGCGAGATCGACCTCCCGTTCTGACACCAGAGGCGGGGCCCGGAACAGCTCAAAGGCCGGTGCAAAAGCATCAAACCCGAAGCCGGTCCAGGGGCGCGTTGCAATCATGCCAAGCACTTGGCGATAGATGTCTTGCCGCGTCGCGGCTTCGTTTTCCACAAAGACCATGCGCTCGATCAGGCCGCTGCCAACAACGCCAAAACCGATCACACCCAGCACGGCTATCAAGCCCAGGCCTTCGATTGCGGCGCGTCGAACGCCGACACCTCCTTTTGCACGCATGATTAGGAAGGTCATGATCGATCCTATCAAGGATGCGAATGTACCAAGCCGGGACTGCGTGGACAGAAGGGCGAACAGAACGATGCAGAGCAATCCACCGAGAAGCAATCCTTCGAGACGTGCTTCTGAAAAATACCCGGACTGCCCGGAGGAACGGCCGCGCGCACGCTGCATCAGCAGAGCGATACCAAGCACCAGACCGAAGCCCAGAAACGTCGCATAGGAGTTGCGGTTGACGAATGTGCCGGTGGCGACACCCAAGTAGGACCGCTTTTCTCCCCAGATCGCGATATCACCCAAGAGGTTCAGGGCAATCAATCCCCAGGCTGCATGGGCCACGACGCCGAAGAAAAGGATCCAAGTGAGTTTCTCGATCCGTTTGGGTCTGGTTGATATCTCGATGACCAACCCGACAAATGTCAGGTAGACTATCGCCCGCAGAGCACCGAGAAGACTTGCATCCGGCTGGAGAGAAATTGTGAGCGGGCGTTGGTCCGATGGCACCGCCGCTGGCAAGGCCAAGAGAGCCTCGGGCAAACGACCCGCAATCGGGATCGACTGCAGCACGGCGTAGGCTGGAACCATCGCAGCCAAGGTCAGCAGAAAGCGAAACTGTGTCATCTGAAGTGGACGCTGGGGGGCCAGTCTTGCGCCCATGATTAGGTAGTAGGACGCGATCAACCCGACCATAAGTCCAAAGGTCAGCCACCAAAACGGCCGATTGCTTCCCAAAGGTACCGCAGAAAGAAACACCACGACGCCCAGGAGCCACGCCACGGAATCGTTCAGCCGGGTATAGGGGTGAGCCGAACCGATGCGGCCGCGAGCGAACCCGTCATGGCCTCTCGGAGAGGCCTTCGGTCGAAATCCGGTCACCCTCAGCGCTCCACAGCCGGATGGGACGGCAGCGCCACTGCGGAGCGTTTCAGCAGAGCAAGAAAGGCCCGTTGGTCGGGCTCTGGAACCGTCGCGAGCACCTCTGCGATCCCGGAGCGGTTATCCGCGCGGTCAAGATAGACTGCCGACAGCCAGGATCGCCCCCAGGTCGTGGACAGCAGCAGGGCCATGTCTGCCTGTGTGGCCAAACGCGCATCGCTGCTCAGTGTGTCGAAATGGTCGAGCCCAGCCTCGATACGCAGCTTCACCTGCATGGCTTCGAGCGGAGCGATGGCCTGAGCAAGCGCAAGCTGCCTGCTGCGGACGTCTGGATCGACCGTTCCCTGCATCAACACGAGCTGCGCGAGGCCAGCGGTGGGCGCTCGCGTCAGGATGGCCTCTGCCAAAGTCGAGCAAGACTCCTGGACGCGCTGCATGGATGCCTCAGGCAGCAGGCGGAAACTGACACTCGAGTGCACCGCCAAACAGGCCGAAAGCGCTTCTTTTTGCGCACGCCAACTCGAGACAGCGCCCATCGAGGGACCCCCCTTCGTGAGGACCTCAATTTGAACCTGAACCGGTGAGCGGTAGAAAATGGCACTTCTATATTCTGTTGCCATCAAACTTCCACAAAGCACGGTCAAGCTGAGGGTCGTGACTAGAAGGGCGAATCGCACGGGTTCTCCATCCTATTGATAAGCCTCGCATTCCGATCAGGGATAGCGAGCAATTTTGGCATGACTGCGACCGTCGGGGGAAAAAGATCACGTTCTGCCCACATATTCACCATTTCATCCTGACACTACCTATAGTTTGCACCGGGAGTGCCACAAGATGGCAAATTTGCGAGATATTGCCTTCCCAACACCTACTCAAACGTGTATCCGATAATTCAAGCTACCAAAATGGGAGTTTTACCGGTGAAACACATTGCCATTACTGCATTCATTTTCAGCCAGATAGTTGTCGTCGGGCAGGCGAGCGCGCAAACGGCAGCGTTCAACAGCACGGCTGTGTCTGCTGCCTGTTCCCGGTCCGCCGCTGGCTGCGGACCCGTTGTTGCCGCTCAGATCAACACCATGAAATCTGCTGGCCTGGATGCTGCGGCGCTGAACGAACAATTGGCTCTGATTGCGGTGGCGGTGATTTCTGCAATTCAAGGGGCGTCGCCGCGGGTAGCCGCTGCTTATGGCGAAATACTAGGGGCCATTGCTGGCAACTCGACCGACGCCATTCAAGCCGCGGCCTTGCGAGCGATCGGACTTGAAGTTGCTCAAGGGCGGGTGCCGGCCGTATCCGCCGTAGCCCAAAGCCTGGGGCCGATCAGCGACAACTGAGGAGCCGGCAGATTTGGACCGGCCGAACCGCCGGGCTGTTCTTCCCACATCCTAACCGGGGCAGGGTGCCAGATCCTGCTCCTTATTCAAAAGATGATCGCCCCGGCGTGTCCGTAATGTTGACTGAAGAGTGGCAAGTTTTCCAGAAACGCAACGTCGATCTGCACGTGTAAACTGCCGTTCAAGGATTGATCTATGCAGCATTTTCCAAGCCTTGAGGATCAGACTGCGAAAATCGCAGTTGAGACAAGCCCTGCCGTGAGATCTGGCGGTTGGTATGTAACCTACTTTAAGCGTGTGCTGGACCTCTCGATCGTCATTTTTACGCTACCATTTACGCTACCAATCATATTCAGCTTCTGGATGCTTGTTCGTCGCGATGGGGGCCCCGGATTTTTTGGGCATCTACGCGTCGGGCGAGACGGTAAAACGTTCAAATGCTGGAAACTCAGAAGCATGCACGTGAAGGCGGAAGAACGGCTCGAAGAGCTTTTGCGAACTGACACAGCTGCGGTTAAGGAATGGGCAGAAAGCCAGAAACTCTCGAACGACCCGCGCGTGACGAAAATGGGGGCTCTGTTAAGGAAGAGCAGCATTGATGAATTGCCGCAGATTTGGAATGTTCTGGTGGGCGAGATGAGTATTGTTGGACCAAGACCTGTGACGTATGCTGAACTGAGACGGTACGGATCACGTGATTGGGCTTACCTTTCAGTTTTACCTGGAATTACCGGCCAGTGGCAGGTGAGTGGTCGTAACAGCATAGGATATGAACAGAGAGTGAGCTTGGACGTTGAATATCGAAAAACGATCAGTCTTTCAAATGACTTAATTATTTTTATTCGCACCTTTCGTGAAGTTTTGAGGCGTACTGGATGCTGACTTACTATTCTGCACGTTCCGGCATCAGACCCCACGACTGACCTGCGGCGCTTGCCAGCGCGCCCAGCAGTGTATCTCCAAACACCTCCCACGACATACGCTTTTGCATCTCCTGCTTTAGGACGGTGATTTCCTCGACAATGGCGCCAAAGTTCTGGCGGATTGCGACGATTGTGTTTTCAATTTCAGAGGTCTCTCGAATGATTCTTAGGCAGGATCGTGGTGCACAGTCCGGCGGAAAGTCAGCAGAGAGATCGATAAAGCTGATCAGCGCCGTATTCTGACTAATCAGATCAGCGCTCTTGAGCTTGAACCCCGATCGGAATCTGTCGGTGATGACCGCAACCCGCAAGGTTGCATCGTCGCGGAGATCATCTTCGGATCCGAACGCAAACCGTGGTTCCGAGGGTCGAGACTCAGCAAGAAACCTGTCAAAGTCCCGCTGCTTTAGGCCCCAAGCCGTGGTGCCATTGAGGATGATCCGGTCAAGGTGAAGGCGTTCAGGACGAGTCTCATAGACACTACGGATCCCTGGCGGACATGCTACTACATTATCCCATCCATCATTGACGAGCGCGTCGTGTTCGCGGTGCGACAAAACCATTACGGTAGTCCTAGGCCGTGTCAGGACTTGACACTCGACGCGACCCGCGCCTGCGCGAAACCATCCACGCTTCCCCAAATCCCCGTCTGATTTGCTGACCAGGTTGTGCATCAGGACGCAGGCAGGCGTGGTGATACTGGCCTGCAAAAACGGCTGCATGAGCGCTTCGTGCGAAATGACCAACGCGTCGACGGACTGCGCGAAAGTGGCAATCCGATTTGCATTGACTACTTGTGAATAAGTCTCCAGCGCAGGATGACTGCGACGGAGCAGCGTTCTTCCGATGGCTGCGGAACTTAGGTCCCGGTCCAGTTCGAGGGTCTGCAACTCCACCCTTGCGGACAGGAACTTTTTCATCCTGTCGTCGAGGATGCGATCCCCCCCCTGGTAACCCTGTTCATAGCATCGCGTGATGAGACCGATTCTCACGACGCAACTCCGTTCCCGAACATCCCGTCCAGCAAGACATGCAAGACATTCTGCTGACTGTGCCGAGTCATGAGTGACGGGTCTGCGGGCAGTATCTCCCATGGTTCCGCCAAGGCTACGCTCAGGGATGCCACATCGGTGCAGTCTACAGTGCGACCTAGCTGATACTTTTGCGCCTGATAGCCCACAAGACCCGTGTTCTGGGTGAGCAGCGGCTTACCAGCCGCGCAGGCCCAGAAGACAACACCAGAGGAACCGACATGGTTCTGATATGGCGCAAGTATCAGATCTGCGTTGACGATCTCTTGTGCGAGGGTCGCGTCATCGACGAACTGATCATGGAGTTCGATCAGCGCGCGCGGTCTAGCGGTACTCAGGTTTTCCAGCGTTGCCTGGAACCTCGGTCTCTCCTCGTTGCCAAGGAGACCGACGAGCCGCAGAACCCGGCCATCAAGCCAGTCATCGCTTTGCCGGGCCCAGGCATCAACGATCTCGAATAGACCTTTGCGTGCGGTGAGGGCACCAAAAAGCAGGGCGACGGCGCGTCCATCCGGACGTTGGATCGGCCGACAGGCAGCGAGCAGGGACACATCCGGCGCAGCGTCAGGCAGAAAATGGAGCGTGCCGGTTAAGCGACCGACGCAGCTGACTGGCGCAACCTCATCGAAGGTGAATAGGCGCCCTAGGGACGGACCGCGGGCCAGCGCGTAAGTGGCCCAGCGGCGCGCCGTATCAAAACTTGACCGCAGTCCCGGGCGCAGGCCGTGGCGGTTCGGCGGACGGAAAACGATACCGCTAATCCTGGCTTCACCCGCGCCGCGCCCACGTGCTAGGGCAGCTCCAACTACGGCGTGATCGAAGAAGGGCAGAAAAACAGCCCCGCCGGTATCGGCACCCAGCCTGCAGGCCTCTGCCCACTGCGCCCGACCACGTGCCAGCAGCCCCCCTTCCCGCAACTCGAAGAGGGAAGCTTTCGGCAGGGCAGTCAGTTCGATCCGGGAGTCGAGCGAGCCAAGCCGATCGACCAGTGCTGGATCGGTCACCAGCTGGACCCGGCTGATCCGCGGATCCCGGAGCGCCCCAGACGTCACAAGCTCTGCGAAGAAGGCGCAATGACCATCGATCAGGGGCTCGAAGTAAGTAAAGGCGGTCATAAAGCAATCCTCTTCTGTCTCGCGTGCTTTGCAATGGCAATCACGAAAGCAAAAGAAACGGCACCGTCAACAGACGCGAATGGCCAAGCTCGAAAATATAGAAAAAAGCAGCAACCTCCAAAAACAAATATTCTTGCAAATACCAGCATGTTCGCTTCTTGAAAGACATAGTTAAAGGAAACTCTCGCAAAAATAAATACCAGCCCCAGCATCACAAAAATGGAAAAGTGATAGTTGAAAAAAATGACGCTGTTGTCCAAAGTGTGACCGTACCAAATGGTAGGGTCGCCTTGCGAGGCCCGCTGGCCAATTCCATGTGGAATGAAGAATCGTTCAAAATTGAGCAAATTCTGTGCATATGTGACATATAGGTCATCCCCGGCAGAAACATGAGGAGCAAGCAACGTGTTCGCAGTTTTCGTCAGCAATTGAAACACAACATCGTGAGATACACCATTGCTTTCCAAAATGCGCGCTATTTCAAGCAGCATATTATAAAGATTATGTGTGCCGAAGAAAGCATCCTGCACAGCAGGGGCGATCAGGATGAGACCAGCGATAATATTGAAGGAGAGTAAAAAATTCACAAGCGGTTGTCTTCTGGAGAGTAAGAAATTCAACATGATTCCCAAGATAAAAAACCCAAGGACCAAAAAGTTGATGCGGTAAGATGTGTGGGTCGCGATATAGACACCCGCGGCTATCGAAAAGACTACGCGGAAATCAATGCGATTTCCGATCTGAAGCATAGACCCGGCGCCAACAAGATAAATAGGAAAGAAAAACTTAGCGCTCTGCGCTGCCTCGCTTCGAAACGAGACATATCCGCTCTCGGATAAATAAATAAAGGTAAGCCATGTCAATAAAGAACAGAACATAGTGTTGAGAACAAAGGATCTGAGTCGCGAGAAACTCATTTCTCCAAACGTGACTATGGCAGCTACCAGTATAATCATCGCACGGAAATCTGGGTAAATATCCCAGAAAGTAAAACCGTTCATCGCACCAATGAGGGCAAACGGAAGAAGCCCTACAAAGAACAGGGATGTTGTCATGCTTATTTTGCGCGCAAATGCGGCAGAAATGCTTCCGCGGAGAACTATCGCGGCTATAGACATAAAAATAATAGGAATTTCAACAATGTATCCAAAGCTAAAAAGAAATAGTGTTTGCGAAACTGGGGAAAAGAGTAGAACGCCTAGCAAAACTGCGAGAATAACGTCACTCATTCCCTCACCATCCCGACCTTCAGCGGTCATAGAGTAATCTAGATCAGACGCGACTGATGGCATGGAGTGGAAGTTGTTATGCACCGTCATGCCTCGCTGTTATAAACCGGAGTATCCTGTGTAGTTGAATAGGCGCATCCAGGGAAGCAGGCAAGTATCTGGGAGACAGCGTTCAAGTCGACTGCAGTAACTTCTCTGCGCCAGCGGCCAATCATTGCGGAAACATCGCCTTCACGTATCGCTGCAATACCGTATTTGTCGCTCATACCGTTGACAGAAATCGATTCCTTGGTGAACATCGCCTTCATCTGTTGTGTAGTTTCCACCGAGCAAAATGCTTCTATCTGCTGAATTACCCTCTGCGGATTGACTACCAACTCCTCATAATAGATCGTAGGAACCCCACTCATGGCTTGGGCGAAAAGGGGTAAATTTTCTAGGCACCATGAAAGAACATACCTTTCTAACTGGTTACCCGAGGCAAATACTCTCTCCAGTAATGTATTCTGCTCATCGGAAAGGATGCGGCTACGAAGTATGTGATGTGCGCGAAAATGTGCGATCTTGTCGCTCCAGCCATTGCGAGCACATGACAGAGCCTGAGGGATGGGGTGCCGGAAATACAAAATCACATCGAACTCCAAGTCCCTTAGCAATTTTGTGAGATAGTGCGCGTCAGTTGTCTTGAGCAACACTCTGTCAGATCTGAAATGAAAGTCAGGGCTCCAAAAGCGCCAAGGTTCGCGTACATGCAACCTGCCGTGCCTGATGTCTTCTACATATTTTATAAGCTCGGCCTCCTCTTGATTATCCGGATCAATGAACAGCCCCCCAGCTGGCCACGGCAGGTATTTCATCTGCGGCGATTCAGCGGAGTAGATCGAAAAAGGCTGATCAATACTTTTCAGCCCCGGCGATCGACCTAAGATTTGCATGAGGAGTGTCGAACCGCTTCGCCGAGAACCAACGAGAGCGATGTCACGCTTTATGGAATTTTTTCGGTGAGTATTAAGCACTTCAGCGACGCCCTGCCGGAACGCTGCTCTGAGAAGGGGAAAGAACATTGATTTCGTCATGTATAGCTCTGTTTTCCTACAACCATCTTTTGCGTAACAGGAAGAAGCCCGGAAACCCGATTAGAGCCAAATTTGCAGTCATTACAACTGTCAGTCCCAAGTGAGGCTGCATCTCCTGAACTCTGGAAAGGCTTAACCAAAGGTTGAGAGAGAGGCTTGCGATCAGGAAAGCTCCCAACCGGAGGAGCCGAATCTGGCTCAGGCATTTTCTGAGGTACCCATATTTCCGTTCCGATGCTGCAATGGTGAACAAAGCATCCCCAACCTGCCCCAAGGCGAAGATGGCTGTGAACAAGAGGATGCCCCCGCCCATTGCCATCGTCAGACTTCCAAAAGCCAGAACGGCAAGCAGCCTTGCGGTTACAGAAAGTGCGATGAGGCGAGCTTGCCCCGTAGCCTGCATCGACCAGTAGAATGGCACGGCGATCGCCACCCAGCTCATTGACCCGCAAAGCATCCGCAGCGCGCTGACGATTTCGTCGGTATCGCTGCCGAGCCAGACGATCAGGATCGTCTTCGCATGGATTGTGACGAACGCCATGACTGGGATGACCAAGACCAGTTGCGTGACCAAAGCGCCTCGCAGCATCTCCACCACCCGCCGCTCGTCCCCGTTTCGGAGCGTCCAGGCGATGCCGGGCAACAGCACACGAAGCGCCTCGCTGATACTCTGGTTCATGACAACGGGAATGCGCAGGGCGATCGTGAAGATACCCAGTGACGCACTTCCCAGAAAGTGCGCCACAGCCAATTGCGACATCGGCTGAAAAGCACGTTGCGCGGCATTCTCAAGTCCGAAGTCCGAAACGAGGTGTCCCAGATCCATCCAGAACGCAGTCGGCGAATCCTGCCTGAGATCTTTACGCGCAAGCTGCCATGACAGCCCCAAGGCAGCCATGTTGCCGATCAGCATTGCCGTGGCGAAGGCCAGTTCGGGATGGTTGGGAAAGCCTAGGATCAGCAGGACTGAGGCTAGGGATTGGACGATCACGCGCAGGATCGTCTGAACGTTGAACCAGTATTGTTCATGCTGGCCCATCCGGACGGCGCAATACCAGTTCGAACGGAGCTGCAGGATCGCCGCCGCAATCGTAAGGGAGAGAGCGGCAGCCAAGGGCTGTCTGAGAACTAGCGCCGCCCCGACCAAGCCCATGACGACAAGCAGCAGGAGGTTGGACCATCGGCCTAACAGCCTGAGAAATGGAAGACCCGAAGCCACGCCCGCCTTCCCTATCTTATAGGTCAAGGCGTTCGTCATGCCAAGATCCAGGATCAGCGCATTCATCAAGACGGCACTTATAAAGGCCCAAGTCCCGACAAAATCCAGCCCACCCACTCGCGCTAGGAAGCCGATCAGCAGAACGTTCATCACCGCATTGGTCGCAAAGGCTAAGATGACCACGAAACGGGTCCGGAGCAAATTGCTTTCCACCTTCGCGGCGATATCGATCTTCATTACTCTTTGCTAACTATGATTGCTTCGGGCGAGGCTAAGCTTCGCGATTTATATGGGAAACAATCCGGACGCATCGGACTTACCTCAGGCACGGTGGATAAAAACGTATTCGAGCTCCTGTTGAACCATTACCCCATGCAAAAACCCAAGGATTCTGCCGCGAGCGGGCGATGATGATTTGCCGGTGACGAGCGGACGCTTCATTAGCAGGTGGAGGCACGGGCCACCGTTCACTCGCGCACCTCGGATGTGGCGAGGAACCAGCGATAGGTGTCCGCAAGGCCTTGCTCCAGACCGATGCTCGCCGTCCATCCCATGCGGGTCAGCCGGCTGACATCCATTAGCTTGCGCAAGGCGCCGTCGGGCTGGTCGGGATCGGTGGTGATGCAGCCTGTGAAACCTGTCAACGAAGCGATCATCTGAGCCAGTTCGAGGATCGAGACATCCGTGCCGGTGCCCACGTTAATATGGCTCAACATCGGTAGGGTATTGGCGTCATAGGTCGCCCTGTCCAGATCCAGCACAAATAGACTCGCTTGCGCCATGTCGTCCACATGTAGGAACTCGCGCCTTGGCTTACCGCTGCCCCAGATTCTCACCTCTGGCGCGCCGCTTGCCACCGCCTCATGAAAGCGCCGCAGCAGGGCGGGCATCACATGGCTGTTGGTTGGGTGGAAATTGTCGCCCGGACCATAAAGGTTCGTTGGCATCACCGACCGGTAATCGGTGCCGTGCTGACGGTTATAGCTTTCGCACAGCTTGATCCCTGCGATCTTTGCCACAGCATAAGGCTCATTCGTAGGTTCAAGCATGCCGGTCAACAGCGCGTCTTCTGCCATGGGCTGCGGTGCATTCTTCGGATAAATGCAGGACGACCCCAGTTGCAGCAGCTGCCGCACGCCGGCCGCAAAAGACTGATGGATCACGTTGCATTCGATCATCAGGTTTTCATAAATGAAGTCGGCAGGATAACTATTGTTCGCCAGTATCCCGCCAACCTTGGCCGCCGCGAGGATCACCACATCGGGCCTTTCCTGCTGCAGGAAAGCACGCACAGCCTGCTGGTCAGTCAGGTCAAGCTCAGAACTCGGCTTGGTGACAAGCACCAGATCTTCCCCGGCCGCCCGACGCGCTTGCAGGCGACGCAGGATCGCGCTTCCAACCATGCCCCCGTGTCCGGCAATGTAGATGCGGGTCATCTCAGCCTTCCAGCGCGACGGGCACGCTCAGGCCATGCACCTTCAGAAGGGCGGAGCGCCGGGCGGCTTTCAAATCTTCTGCAACCATTTCGGTGCACATCTCCTGTGCGGTGATTTCCGGCGTCCAGCCCAGTCTTTCTTTGGCGCGCGACGGATCGCCCAGCAGCGTTTCTACTTCTGCGGGGCGGAAATAGCGCGGATCGATGCGCATCACGACATCGCCAATTTTCAGGGATGGCGCGTTTTCGCCCTCGATAGCGGCGACGGTCGCGATTTCATCGACACCCGATCCGCTGAACTCCAGCGTGAGCCCCAGTTCGTGCGCTGTCCATTGAATGAACTCGCGAACTGAATATTGCAGGCCCGTCGCGATCACGAAATCTTCCGGATGATCCTGCTGCAGCATCATCCACTGCATGCGGACGTAGTCCTTTGCATGGCCCCAATCGCGCAGGGAATCTATGTTGCCCATATAGAGGCAAGGCTCGAGCCCGGTTGCGATGTTTGCCATGCCGCGAGTGATCTTCCGCGTCACGAACGTTTCGCCACGCCGCGGACTTTCGTGGTTAAACAAGATTCCGTTGCAGGCAAAGATTCCGTAGCTTTCGCGATAATTCACCGAGATCCAGTAGGCATAAAGCTTCGCCACCGCATAGGGTGAACGCGGATAGAACGGTGTGGTTTCGCGCTGCGGACTTTCCTGTACTAGTCCGTAAAGTTCCGAGGTGGACGCCTGGTAGAAGCGCGTCTTCTTCTCAAGCCCGAGGAAGCGGATCGCCTCCAGCAGGCGCAGGGTTCCCAGCGCATCGACATCAGCGGTATATTCGGGAGCCTCAAAGCTCACGGCGACATGCGATTGCGCCCCCAGATTATAGACTTCGTCGGGTTCAATGTCCCGAAGCAGCCGCGTCAGATTGGAACTATCGGTCAGATCGCCGTAATGCAGCTTCAGCCGCGTCTTGTTGTGATGCGGATCTTCGTAGATGTGATCGATACGCTGTGTGTTGAACTGAGAAGCACGGCGCTTGATGCCGTGAACTTCATATCCCTTGTCCAGCAGCAGTTCTGCCAGATACGATCCGTCTTGTCCGGTGATGCCAGTAATCAGCGCTCTTTTCACAAGGTCCTCACTCGAGTTGCAGATTGGCAGCAGCCATACCTGATCAAGGCGGCTGTCTGCACGCTGTGGGCCGCCATGACTGAGGTCAGCAGCTTTTCGAATGTGTTGGTCACATGGGCCAGCGAGAAATTACGCTCTGCATAATCCCGCCCCGCCTGGCCCATCCGGCGGGAGGTGGTTTCGTCGGAAAGCAAGGATTGCACGGCGCTGACAAAGCCCATCTTGTCATCTGGAGCGACGACAAGCCCGGCCCCCGCTTGCTGTATGATGCGGGCGGCGAGGTTGTCGCCTTGCGCGGCAAGAACGATCGGGCGACCGGCGCAAAGGTAGCTGAGAACCTTTGACGGCACAGAGAATTCGCCTGCTTCCGCTTCAATTACTGCAACAAGCACATCGGCCGAGGCTAGCACTTGCGGCAAATCGGCAAAGAGCTGCAGAGGCATGACTTTCAAATTGGGCAGATCAGCGCTGCGCTTGGCCAGTTGCTCGGCGCCGACACCAAAGCCCACCACGATAACATCCAGATCATCCCTAGCGTTTTCCGCTAGTTGTGCCAGAAAATCGGGGTTGTGCTTGTTGGCAAGGGTGCCCGAATAGACCACCCGCCTAGCCTTTGTTAGGCCTGTCCGTGCGGCCCAGTCGTTGTCACGCGGCAGAAGCGGAATTTTGTCGATCACCCCCCAGTTCGGGATGACGCTTACCCGATCGCGCGGAATGCCCCAGCGATCGGTCACCTCTAGGAACGCGTCGGTGATATGGATTACATGGGCCGCGTTTCGCATTTGGCGGCGCTCCAGAAAGGTGTAATAGGCACCGATTAATTGGCCCAGCCCGGGAAGTTTCCTCGACAGGATGCGCGTGGCCGCTATCGAATAGAAATCCTGACACCAGTATAGGAATGGCGTCCCGATCTGCGCGCAGGCCCGTACCAGAAATTCCTGACATTCGGTAGGCGCGTTGCCGGACAGCACGATGTCGGGCCTGATCTGCGCTACCAGTGCCGCAAGCAGTTTGCCGTAAGCGATGTCGCCCTGTCGGCGTTGGAAAAGGTTCGATTTCGAATACGCACTGTCGATGGCCAGTGGTAGCCAAGCCATTGTATCAGGATCATCCGCCAGCCGGGTGTTATGGCCCTTGGGCCCCTCGTCGCCTGCAAAATAGATATAAGTGACGCGCCAGCCCCGACCCGCAAGAGCACGGGCGAATTCCGATGTGAAGGGATGACCCGCGTAATCATGGACAATTACATGGGGAACACTGGTCTCACTCATCTGGCGCACCTTCAGTTGTATCGCGTCGACAGCCACTCGTTCTTGCCTGCGACCGGGTGGCAAGTGCCGCGGAAAAGATCAAGGCCCGGGCAGTATTGTAGCACTCCGGTGCCATGACCGGATCGTGTGTCGGGCGAGCCATCATTCCGAACGGCCGGCTTGTGCCGTTTCTGGCCATAATTTGCCCGCTTTCACCCTTTGGCTCCCTGACCGCGGGCATAGATATCCTCATAACGGACAATGTCATCTTCGCCTAAATAGATGCCTGTCTGCACCTCAATCAGCACCATAGGCACCTTGCCAGGATTTTCCATTCGGTGCACCGCGCCCAGAGGGATATAAACGGATTGATTCTCAGTCAGAAGCTTAACAGTATCATTCATTGTGACCTGAGCGGTGCCCGACACCACTATCCAGTGTTCCGCCCGATGCATGTGACTCTGGAGACTCAGGATGCCCCCAGGCTTCACAACGATGCGTTTCACCTGAAATCTCTCCGAAAGAGCGAGTGTTTCGAACCAACCCCAGGGGCGGTGATCGCGCGGCAATGAGTCTGCTTGCCGCACGCCACGCGCTTTCAGCGCCGACACCGCCAAACGGACCTCTTGCGTACGGGTCCGGTCAGCCACAAGCACCGCATCGCCCATGGCCACGGCGACAATTCCGTCCAGACCGATGCCTACGATTTCGACACCGTCGTGATCCGAACGAAGCAGGCTATTCCGGCAATCAATCGCTGTAGCCGCGCCGCCCAGAGACACGCCTTGAGCATCAGATCCCATCTGCTGGGCCACGGATTCCCAGTCTCCAAGATCCGACCAACCTGCGGCAAAGGGAACAACCACCAGGTTCTCGGCGCATTCCATGACCGCATAATCAATAGAGATGGCTTCTGCTCTGGCCCAATCTTCTGGATCGAGGCGCAAGAACCCCAAATCAGCGCGTGCCTTGGTCACTGCGGAGGCCACAGGTTCCACGATGTCAGGCGATTTAGCTTGAAAGGCGCGAAGGATCGTGTCCGCTCTGAAGAGGAAAATGCCCGCGTTCCAAAGGTAATTGCCCTCTGCCTTCATGGTTGCCGCGCGCCCCGCATCCGGCTTTTCAACGAATCTCGTCAAGGGGATCGGAGTATCAGCTTGGGCTGGCGCTGACAGCTCCAGCCAGCCATAGCCGGTTTCGGCACGCGTTGGATGGATGCCGAAGGTGACGATGCTGCCAGCACGCGCGGAGGAAACGCCAGCTGTCACGGCTTTGCGAAAAGCGGCAACATCCGAAATCACATGGTCCGATGGCACAACCAGCAGCAATGCCTCCGGATTGCTGGCCAACACGTGGAGGGCGGCCGCCAAAATGGCCGGGGCAGTATTCTTCCCTTCTGGTTCAATCAAAATTGCGCCCGGATCAACTGCTGCTGCCAGAAGTTGTTCGGCGACGATGAAGCGATAATCGGCAGCTGTCACGATGATGGGCGGGGCATATCCTTGCCCCGATACTCGCTTTGCAGATGCCTGGAACAGGCTTTCGTCGCCCAGAAGTCGTGCGAACTGCTTTGGAAAGCTCTTGCGTGAAAGCGGCCAAAGACGAGTTCCAGAGCCGCCGCAAAGTATGATGGGTACAATCGCCAGATCGTTCAAGCGGTAGTCTCCTATGCAAGCACAGGGGCTGGTGCGACGCCCCAAATCAGCAGATCAATTCCCTCTGCTTTCTACCCTAACGAGCGGAATGCGCAACGGAGGACGCCACGGACTTCGCCCGTCGTTGAGCCGTCTAGCGGAGGGGCGTGCCAAACCGGCGTTCGATCCGTTTGACGATGAAGAAATGCGCATTTTCCAGCTGCGCTGTGACAACACGGAATTAGCCACCATCCGAACAGCCCTGCAATCTGCGCTGGCCGCCTGCTTGAACGACATGGCGCAAAGGGTAGGCGTCAGCCGCGTTCGCTCAGTTGTTTTGAGATGGCGTGCCGCGGGGCAGGGGCCCATCACCGCCTCGGCGTCACCGCCGCGTCCCCATGGCGGCAGGGCCCTCAGCCATCAGTCTTACCTGCAAATATTGCTTTGCCCTTGCCAGCAACATCTTCGCTGCCTCGGCGCGATCAGCTTCAACATATATCCTCAATTCGGGTGCATTGCCGGAAGGGCGCAAGTGCAGATCCACCCCGTTTTCGGTGGTAATGCGCAAGCCGTCGATCGTATTGGTGCCCTGCGCGGGAGGCAGGCCGAGCGCCGAGAGCAGTTCCGTACTCGCCTTATTACCTGCCGTCAGTGCCGCGATAAACGCGCCTGATACATCGGTTTGCACGTTTTCGAGGCGATCGGCTGCGGTGAAGCGGGGAGGTTCCTGGGCCACCCGTGCGGCAACACTGCCCTCCGCCTTGGACGCCAACAGAGTGGCGACGATCGGTAAGATGCAATCGCGGGTCAGCAGCCTTGGCAATATCCCGTGGGGGCACGCTGCGTCAAACCCCAACAGGAAACCGCCATTTGCCTCATAGCCAACAACACGGGCGCCTGCATGTGCACGGATGCCGGCAATTACAAACGGTGAGCCAATCCTGGTGCGCTCGACCGTCGCGAAGCGCGCTGACAGCACCACGCCGCTGTTTGATGAGACCGGGGTTACGACCACCTCCGCGCCAAGGAACTGCGCGGTGATTTGACCCAACACATCGCCTGGAATAATTTCGCCTGCAGCATCGGTCAGCAATGGTCGGTCCGCGTCCCCATCGGTGGAGACAATGGCGTCAAACTCACCGTGCGCCGCCCAGTCTCTCAAACGCGCACACGTCACTGCATCGACCGCCTCCGTATCGACAGCAACGAAGTGCTCGGCCCGGCCAAGTTCGATGACAGCGGCGCCGAGATCGTCCAATAGCCCTGCCAGCATATCGCGCCCGACGGAAGAATGAGCATATACTCCGACCCGCATCCCGCACAGCGCGTCTGCACCAAACGCGTTCAGGTATCGGTCGCGAAACCGCGACGTAGCCTCGTCGTCCTTGCGCAATTTGGCGGTCAAAGCGCGAGACTTCTGCCCAAGTGCATTGAGGATTGCGGCCTCGTCGTCTTTGGTGATTTCGCCCGCGACGGCGTAAAACTTGAGCCCATTGCGATCGTCAGGGATATGACTTCCGGTGACCATCAACGCGCCCGCCCGGGCTTCAAGCGCCGCAAGTGCCAACGCAGGCGTTGGCAAGGCGCCGCAATCGACCACGTCAATTCCCGCATCCCGCGCTGTCCGAACGGCCACCGACGCTATATGCGCAGAACTGCTGCGCAAGTCGCGCCCCAGATACAATTCACTGCCCACATCACAACTGTGCAGGAATGCGCGGACGTGATCTGCAACCAGACCGTCGGTCAACTCCGCCACAAGGCCACGCAGTCCGCTTGTGCCAAACTTCGGCGGCATCAGCTGTTGACCTTTAACAGCTTCACGGCTGTCATCGCCGCTTCCCTTGCGTGCGAGGTTGAATATCCTCGTTGCAGAGGCTGGCGTCGGTTTGCACCTCTCTCAGAACCATGCACGCTCGAGGAAGTGCGCCAGCAGGGAGCCTGGTTGACGGTCACGGGGTGGACCTTTTGGTTGATTGCCACGTGCCCAAGGACCGGCACAAAAATCGAGTATTCTACGGGGCACATTGGTTTACAAGCGCAACGCACCACATGATTTGGAACCGTTTGATTGCGCTGATTTCAGGGTGACAAAGCCAACGATCTCGTTTCCACGCCAACGGCCGCGATCTCCCTCAAGAACGGCGATCCATCTGCTGCCTTTGGTCTTTGGGACCCGGACGGCCTGCACATGTCTTCGGTCCCTGTCGCAAAAACACAGAAGCTCATGAGGTCTAAAGCAAGTCGTCCCCCAAGTTTGCGCCGATCGGCTCTGGAACCAGGGGAAGGGTGAAAGGTGAAATTGTACGAAACCGATGCCGTCCAATATTTGTCTTAACTCTCTCCGCACTACACTCCATTTCCTCCAACTTTTTAAAGCTATTGAACCCTTCACCCCTTCACCTAAAAAATCAGTCCGCCGGGGGGGGGCGTTCACACCGAAACGACCAGATTTTTCACTCCGGGAGAAAGTGTCAGTCGTGAAGCTTGCTCCGCCATGGGGTCACAAAACACCATGGGATGATGACCCTTCGGGGCAGGGACTATTTCAAGCCGATGCGACGGATAGGCCCAGGCTCTGTCCTTTTTGCCCGCGGTGGGAGCAGCCAGCCGTTGTTTTTGCCGCCAGGTTGGTGCACCGGCACCTCCTGACCTTCAACGTGCAGGAAAAGCTCGCCGTGCATGCGCTTGACGTTCGGGTGGGATTCCCAAAACCGGCGGACGCTCCGCGCCACGTCCTTCAGATCCTTCTGCGTCGGGGGTGCCGACCGTCCTTGTTGGTCACGGCTAAGAAGATCGAAAATATCTGTTGCGCTCAGGCGCTTTGGCTTGGTCGTGAGGTCGGCCGTCGCATCAAACACCGAGGCAATTTTGTCTTCGATCCAGGACCGGGCGCGGAACCGATCCGTATGAGCGTCCAATGCGGCACTTTCCTGGTCCGTAGGCCACCATTTTTCACCATTGGCATAGCTGCACCAAGCCTCTGCCCAAAGCTGGTCGATGTCGACACCTGACAGAGCCACCATCAGCGACTCGATCTCAAGTGGGATGAACCGTCTGTTGCCTGTTGCGTCAGCCAGGAAGGAAGGGTCGTTGACCGTCCCGACAAATACTGTTCTGCGCTTGAATTTCGATGCGTTTGGGGCGTAAGGCATACGGATTTCGTCAGTATCCGACGACAGGAAGGCCTTGAGTTGGGCAATATCTGCCTTCCGGAACGTCGCGTCCAGTTCGCCCAACTCGACGATCCAAGCGGAGATTGACTTCTTGACGCTGTCCTTGTCGCGCGGGTCGAGCGCAACACCTTCTTTGAAATATTTCCGAAGAGCAGTCGGTAGCAGACGGCGGAGGCCTTTTGTCTTTCCGGCGCCTTGCGCTCCTACAAAGACGACGACACTCTCGAAGTGAGCGCGGATCGAAGGGTCGATGCATTGCGCTTGCACGGCATGATCGCCTGCTGCACAAGCCTGGCAGAAGAAGATCCGGAAGGCCGCCCGGGAAACCGCCACATCGCTTGTCTTCATTCGGTCAGCCAGAGTACTGATGCGCGGAACGCCATCCCATTCGAGCTTTTTCAGATAGTCAGTCACTGGGTTGGTCGGTCGTGTTTCCGCCAGCCCGATCAGGTGCGTCGGCAGGTTCTTGGAGGGTAGATCGTTCAAGCTCGCAAGGCTGAGGATCTTGGAGACCCGCGCGTTCTCGCTATTGTCTCCCACAACGTCAGAACCGCCGTCGGCCCACTCAATTTGCTTTGTGATCTCATTGTAGCTAGGCTCGATGCCGTAGCCTTCGAGTAAACAGGCAACATTGTCTTTGTGATCGATCAGGACAGCGTCCCCCGTCATAGAGTGTCTTTTAAAAGGGAACGCGCGGCGCGGGATGCGCTCGTTTTCCGGCAGGGGGAAATCGAAGCTTTCGGAATTCTCCGTCTCATTGGTCTCACCAATTCCGAGACGCAGACGTTCGGCGTTGATCTCGGTGCGCAAGCTCTTGCGATTGTTCCCCAGCCGCAGGGTCCGAGCTGCAAGAGCAAGGGCTTGATCCTGTTCAACCTCTGTCAATTCGGACGACGCAATTGCGGAAACGATCTCGTCTTTTCTTGCGAGGCTGTCGGACAGGGCTTTCATCAAGCTGGGATAATCATGGCGAAAAGCAACATATCGGCCGCCCCGAGCGAAGCTGTAGATCCCCGGTCGCTTTCCCTCGTTCCAGAAGAATTTACCGACGCTGCGACCGCCGTCATAGTCGGGCTCAAGAGGATCCGGGCATTGGCGACCGTCATAGTCGGCCCCTCGAGGACCCATCAATTCCGCCACCTGCACCGATGTTCCGTCATCGAACTCCACTTGCGCTGTACCAAGCAGTAAAGATTTGCCGACCAAGGCCGCCGCAGCGCGGTCCGCCATCTCTGACGGTACACCTCTATCTTGTTGGCTCTTGCTGTGCAGCGCAGTTGCGAGCATGACCGCTTTTCCGCTCAGTTCCCGCAGCTTTCGCTTTGCTTCCATCATCGAACGTTCGGCAGTGGCGCGTTCTTCCTCGCTAAGCGTCACCGACCCTGATTTGAGGAAGGCGCCGTCCACGTTGTAGACCTTGAATGTATCGGGTTGGCGATGAAGGCCGGGTCCGAGGTCTGCCTTCGGGTAATCTGGCTGGGTGGGGCGCCCGAGAGCCTGATCGGCAATGCTGCGAAACAGTACAGCACCGTTGCCTTTGGCGACAAACGCGTATGCCCAGAACTGACGTGCCCAGGCTCGCAAATGGAGAGCCTCGAGAATAAAAGGGATCTCCCGTCCATCACTCACGACAAGAATTACACGCCAGCCGCCAGGACCGGACAACATAGTGCCATGCTCATCAGCGATCATGCTGCTGCTGCTGGGGTAAATCAGCATTGGCGCGCCCGCTGCCTCCGGCAGCAGTTTCAATAGTGCGGCTCGGACATCATCCGCGCATTCGAGGAGAGGGGGACGAACGGGAAAGATTTCCTCGTGTTTTGGATGGTCAACGTCGATCAGGACACACGCAGGCCCTTCACGAAACGCCAAGTTCCCCTTTGTGGCCGCGCAAATTCTGCCGTCCCAAGCAGGATCAAATGCTATCAGCTGAGCGACTTGTGATTGCGGGATGACCAGTTGCTCTGTTGCGTTGGGTGCGAAAGTTCCAGCGAAAAACATCGAGCATGCGTCCGCGTTGAGGCGGTACTTGAATAGGTCCCCTGCGGTTGTGAACGCCAGATTGAGGATTTCTCCTATTTCTTTGCGTTGGTCCAGCAATTGCGTTTTTTTCAGACCAGCGCCATCAAACGCTTTTTCGATGCGTTTGCCGACCGGGCCGTCGTATCGCACTCCGCTCATTCGTATGGCAGTGTTGATTTGGCGCTCGTTGCAGGTCATTGCATCACCCCCGCAACGCGCTCAGACAGTTTGGTGCTGATCCATTGCTGCAACTCCAAGCTGGAGAAGTAGTTGGTGCGTCCAATCTTTACGGGGGACGGGAACTGGCCTTCAGCAAGCAACAAGTATATTTTGCTTCGGCTAATTCCTACGATGCGGCGAGCGTCGGCAAAGCATAGCAGTCGGTCGACACCGTCTTGGGCGGTTTCCGTTGCACTTTCTCTGTGGGTCATCGTTCTTCTCCGTGCAGGACACACCGGAGAAATCTCTGAAATCACGCCTAACTGATACGAAATAGTCTAGGGGGTGTTTTTCGCAAACTCATCGCGGAGGGCTTTTCCGCGGTGATATTGCAACTCGACAGCCCGCAATTCCCTGTTCTTTTCAGCCGCATATTTCTGCATGGCGCCTCTTTTCGTCAAAGGCTTGCCAGTACTGCGGCCGCAGTACTGCGATAGTCGATCCTTGAATAACATGAGTTCAACCGCGTTGAACGTCGTATAGTCCCGCCAAGGCTTTTCCCCACCTGGATTCCCGCTCTTTACTTCGCCTAAAAGAACTATGAGTGCGGTCCGAACCGGGCCATCTATTTCCCCACCTTGCTTGAGGTACGTCGCAAGCGTCGACGGTGTGCCGTTCATGACAAACTCGGACCACAAGTCCGCGAGTGGGCCATTCGCCTGATGGTTTCGCAATTCGTCTTCCCTTCTTCTGAGATGGGAAGAGAAGGTCTTTGCGGATCTCAGCGCACGCATTTTAACGCCGCGCTGCTCAACGCTGCGCAACCGGCGTTTGGCGGGGTGCGATTTAGCGCATCGCATCGTCAACAGTCATCCTTCTGGCAGAGCGCTTCCCATGCAGACATAAGTTCCCTCCTCCGTTCAAGGGCATCGCTCCGACGGTAGGCACGCTCTGTCGCGTCTCCGACGCTATGCGCAAGCGCTGCCTCTGCGATCTCGCGCGGAAAGGCGGTTGCGTCACCCGCCCAGTCCCGAAATGCCGAGCGGAAGCCGTGCACCGTGAACGCCGCAAGTTTCATGCGCCGCATGAGCATGGTATATGCCATGACCGAAAGGGGTCGTTCAGGCTTCTGGCCCGGAAAAACATAGTCGGAGATCCGGATCGCCTGCATCTCCGCCAATATCGCCAACATTCTCGGAGTGAGCGGGACGCGGTGCTCTCGACCGGCCTTCATCCGTTTGGCGGGGATGGTCCACACCTTCGCGTCAAGGTCGATCTCGGACCACGTGGCCTCTCGGGCTTCACCGCTGCGTGCTGCCGCCAGGATGAGAAACTCGAGGGCCCGCGCGGAAACGCCCGGCACGTCGCGTAACCGCGCCACGACGCCACTCACCTTGGTATAGGGTAGGGCTGCGTGATGACCACGGGAGAGGCTTTGCCGGACTGGCAGAACATTTTTCAGATGACCGCGCCACAGGGCGGGGTTTTCACCGGTGCGCCAGCCTTTGGCCTTGGCGAAATCGAGCACCCGCTCGATGCGCCCTCGCAAGCGAGAGGCGGTCTCGGGAAGCGTGGTCCAGATTGGTGTCAGAACCGCAAGGACGGCGCCGGTGTCGATCTTGGACACACGTTTGCCGTTTAGCGCTGCTGCGTGCGTCAAGAGGGTCGACCGCCATTGCGCACGGTGTTTTTCGTTTCGCCACTGCCGTTCCATTGACGCAAGAAATAATTCGACACAGGCGCCGAACAGCGGTTCTTCTAGCTTTTTCTGCGCGGCTTTCTTGTCAGCCAAAGGATTGCGGCCCTCTGCAATCGCCGTACGATGGTCGGCAGCGATCTTCCGGGCGCGGGCGAGGCTGACGGCGGGGTAGGAGCCCAGCCCCATTTCATTGCGTTTTCCGTCATGCCGCCAGACAAAAGCCCATGACTTTGCTCCGGTCGCCTTGACGTCCAGGTAAAGACCGCCACCGTCGCTCATCAGGCAAGGGCTTTTCTCTGCCTTGCACTTGGCATCGGTCAATTTGTTCTGAAGCCGCGCCATGGATCGTCCCTAACTCCGTCCCTAACTCCGTCCCTAACTTCGTCCCTAACTTCGTCCCTAACTTGAAGACCGGATAATGCAGAATAGTGGTAGACGTTGAGGGACGTTCATGTCAATATGTCACTGTAATTATTGATAAAATTTGGACAGCCAAAAATCCACAGAGACAATGATATAGCGGACACCTCCTCCGCCAAAAAGTTAGATGTCACATTTTGTAAGTCTTGGTTATTGAGGGAGATTTACGATTTATCTAGGCATCCTGCCGCCAGTCACTCCAGTTTTGCAGCACAATTCGCACATCATTTCGCGTCACAGACCCTTGCCAGGCCCTTTCAGATGTCGCACAGTGCGACCATGCAGCTGACACGGCGCAACCACATCCTCTACATCCGGAAGCGGGTTCCTCGCCGGTATCAGTCGGTTGAGACACGCGAATTCCTGTGGCTGTCGCTGCACACCGACAGCGAAGAAGAGGCAAAGCAGAAGGCGCCTGCGGTCTGGCGTGACATGCTGGAGGCTTGGGAGACCAAGCTGGAAGGGTCGACCGCCGAAGGTGAGGAACGCATCAAGGCGGCCAAGAACCTGGCGGCCCGACGCGGTTACAGGTACATGCCTGCCACTGAGGTGGCGAAGCTTCCGCTCGAAGAACTGTTGAGGCGCATCGAGGGGATTATGAATTCCCGGGGCCACATCGACATCCAAAAGGCAGAGGCGCTGCTGGGGGTGGCCGACAAGCCGGAACTGACCGTCACCGATGCCATGGAACGCTACTGGAAGGTGGCCAAGGCCAAGACCATTGGCAAGAGCGAGGATCAGATCCGGCGTTGGAAGAACCCGCGCATCAAGGCCGTCGAAAACTTTGTGAAGGTGGTTGGTGACATGCCTATCGCTGACATCCTGACCGCCAACCTCTTTGATTTCAGGGATTGGTGGATCGACCGGATTGCCAGAGGCGAGGTCAGCGCCAACAGCGCCAACAAGGATATGATCTACCTGGTCGCGATGATCCGCGAGGTGGCCCGCGCCACCGACACCACACTTCGGTTCAGCACGGACAAGCTGATGCTGGACGAAGGCAAGAAGAACCAGCGCCCCGCCTTCTCGACCGAGTGGATCACCGACAAGTTGCTGGCCCCCGGCGCGCTGGCTGGCCTCAATTCGGAAGCCCGCTGCATCATGCTTGGCATGGTCAACACCGGATATAGACCCAGCGAGGGGGCCATGCTGACCTCCTCACAGATCAGGTTGGACGGGGCTATCCCCTACATTCAGATCGAGGCGGTCGGGCGCACCTTGAAATCCCACAATGCCGAACGAAAGATTCCCTTGACGGGCATCAGCCTTGCCGCATTCCGCGAATTCCCGGCTGGCTTCCCCCGCTATGCCGACAATGCCGGACTGTCGGATACCATCAACAAATTCCTGCGGGAGAACAAGCTTCTGGAAACTGATGCTCACACGCTCTACGGCCTGCGCCACAGCTTCGAAGACCGCATGCTGGCGGCCGGGGTGGACGAGCGGATCCGACGCGACCTGATGGGGCACAGCCTCGATCGGGAACGGTATGGCAAGGGCGCGTCGCTGGAACACCTGCAGAGTTTGATCGAGGCTCTGGCCCTTTAGGACACCTTGCCCGGACCCGCGCTGGGATGCCAAGGCGTTCTGACACCTAGAAGACCTCGTGTTTAGTTTGCCTTTCGCAGCGCCTCCACAACGTCGCCATAGTGGGCCCCGGCTTCGATGCAGCGAGCATGATTGTAATGGCGCTCGGCGCTCCTGAACGAGCTGTGAGCCAGGAGTGGACCGATCAGGCGCGCGGCCTCCGGCGACTCCCGTGCCAAGGTGGTGGCTGCGGCGTCGCGGAAAAAATGCGGTGGCACGCGAATGCCGGTCATGAATTCGGTCAGCTCCGGAATTCGACGGCCCAAGTAGCTGTAGGAAAACGGGCGCCCCGTATCTGTCACCCAAAGTTGGTCATGAGGTGTGGTCGCCCGATTGATCAGAAAGGGTCTGGCGTCGGACAAATACCGCCGTAGCAAGGATTCAACCGGCTCTGGCACCATGGCCTCCCAGGCAACCCCGCTCTTCATCATCGCTTCAGACAAATCGATCTTGATGCCTGCCGAGGTCACCAAGACCGACTGCCCCAGTTCTAGGCCAAGCAGGGATCGGCGACGGATCGGGAGAAGCGACAAGAACGCAAGCAATGTTCCGTCGCGCAGACGGCGAGCCCTTTCAAAAGCGGACTTTGCCGCGTCTGCATAGCTGCCCGCATAGTCGAGCCCGGCCTGAAGCAAGACGTCGCTGGACAGGATCCGTCCGACCTTGCGTTGGCCATGGTTCCCCAAGGCTTTGGCATGGTGGACCTGTCGGATCCGTTTCAGCACACTCAGTTCGGCAGCCGGATCGGCGGCACCAATCACGGAGATCAACGTGTTCAGTCGCATCACCCGCGTGTAGGGCGCAAGCGTCGCCAGACTGCCCATCCAGGCTGTCACACGGCCCGCTGTCGCCCGTTCGATGCTGGGTTCTTCCAAAGCGGATGGGTCCGCCTCGGTAAGCCAGGCCAGCCATCGCCCATACCCCACTTCGCGTTCCCTGATCGTGCTGGCGCGAAGATGCGAGAAGGCTCCCGGACCGTCCAATGGGTTCCCCGTGACCAGGAACGCCGCCCACATCCTCTGGTCGACCAAAGGCCACTCATCGACGAATAGCTTGAGGCGCGTCATGCGTTTCTGGCCTTTTCAATGACTTCACTGAACAGTCGTGCCGCTGTCCCAGCCTCAAACCCGGCATAGGCTGACAGCGTCGTGCTGGTACTGGAATGACCCAGAATGCGTCGGATCGCCTCATAAGACCCAGGCCTGTCATCAAGCCAGATGCTTGCCGCCAAATGCCGGTGCAGGTGCGCGTTGAAGTCCAGTCCGAGCTCCCGTTTAATCCGGTTGCTGATCTTGGTCGACATCTGCGCAGGGTCCATCGGGGCATTGCCATCCCGGCGCGGAAACAGCCAAGGAGAGCCCGCAGGGCAGATCAGCGGGGATCGAACCGCAACATAGTGGTCGATCATGCGGACGACGTCGTCGGGCAACTGGAATTCGATCTGTCGGCAGTTTTTGACCTCCTCCTCTTCGAAGATCAGGTAAACCCGCCCATTGCCCGGGCGCTGCAGATTGCGATCCAGATGGATTTCCACGAGGTTTTTGCGCCGAATGGGGCAGATCTGCAGGATCGCCAAAGCAAGAGCATCTTCCCGCTGGAGCATCGATTTAGGGGTCAGTCCGGCGGCTTCCGCCTTGGCAAACAGTCGCTGTGGCAAAAGAAGAAACTTTTGTCGCGTGTCCTTGTCATCGAGAGGTCGCAGCCGGTCTCGGTTCTTCTTAGTCATTCCTTTCTGACGCGGCATGGCCAGACGTTTGGACAAATGTTCGAGTTTCGCAATATCGCCTTCCGGCATGTCGACGTATTGCTTGGCGATGGTGAGCAGCATCGCCGCCATGCTGTCGATATCGGGGGCCGTCTTGCCGTCCTTGCGGGCCAACATCCAGCGCAGGCCGCACTCGACAACGTCCGGCGAGACAAGAGCCGCCATACTGGTCAGAGAGCCGATCCCAATACCGGCCTGTGCCAGAAAACCGGTGAACCGTAACACAGATTGTCGACGCGTTTTAATCGACGCGGGGCGCAGCGGCGCAAGCAGACCCCCCAGTGCAAGGGGGTCCGGGGAGGCCAATCCAGTCAGATAGCTTTCGAAATCCCGCTGGAAGCTCTCGGGGAGTTCTTCGAGGTGTAGGGCTATGCGTTTGCTGCGGGACGGAAAAGTCAGGGTTTGCTGCGGCCAGAAGTCGAACCGTTTGACCGCGCGGTTCCAGCCGCACACCGCCTTGCGGTAAGTGTCGTCGGGGGATTTCCGGATCTCGTCCATCCCAAGGGCCTCGCGATAAGAAAGAGTGTCGGCATCACAGACATCTTCGGGGGCCACGTTGATGGCGCTCAGGAAGAACAGGAAATTCGACAAGGCAAAGCCAATCGACTTTTCATCGGACGCCTGCAGCGCGGTCCAAAGTGTAAGCCATGCGGGCGACAGATCCTTCCGGCGACTGGCCCGCGGCTTGGAAATTCCGCAATGGATCATGGCGGCCCGAGCATTGCTCAGCGTGTTGCTCCAAGACTTGTCCGAGATGGCAAGCGCGGCCGGTGCCACCTTCTCCAGACGGGGTTGCAGCCAGCGCAGATCGGCAGGCACAATTTCCGGCGGACGACCAATAGCCTTGGCCACGCCGCGCAGCCCAGAGGCCAAATCGCGGCGGCGAACGTCGGTCAGAGTGGTGTCTTCGGCGAGTTCCACCACCAGGTCCGAAAACATCGGTGTTCCGGGTTTGACAAAGGCCATTTCAAGTTGCTTTGGATCTGCGTAAATCATCGGGAAAAGCTCCTAAAGGACTGTGGGGGTCTCGGGTGGACAGGGGTGGACTTGGGTCCCGATTCGGGAAAACAGTAGCACATAATTACGCAGGTTTGATTTGACCGCGTCTTCCCGACAATCTATAACTTATTGACTTTAATAGACATTACTGGCCACAGCGGTCATCCCAGATGCACTCTGCGGTACCTCTCGTGGGCGCTGTGAGACACCCGCAACAGGCGCGCGCCAACGCCGATCCGGACTGCATCCAAGAGCCCCGCGTCGATCGCGCGCCGTACGGTCTTTTCGGAACATTGGTCGAGCGCGGCGATGTCTTTGACCGTCAGCAGCGCCTCTGTGGCGCCCCCAGTCGTCGGTGAGTTCCTACCCATGGTCGATCTCCTTGTTCGGTGATGTGCGACACACGGCCCCCGAAATCGCGTGCCAAATTGGCATGCGAACACGCCCATGTACGGCCCCATCGCAGGGATCGAACGGACTTGGCGAATCAGTGAAAGGAATGGGGACGTGCTTCATCCCAATTCATATCTACTAGTTCAAACCGAAGGCCAAACGGCTTGGACTGACTGGGCCGAAGATATTTCGGTTGACACATTCGGCGAAATGTACCGCATTTGTTCTGCGCTATGGCGAGTGCTAGTTTGAAGCGGGCAAAGCGCGCAAGAACTGGCCTGAACGGCACCATGACCTGAGCATGTCCATTCTGCGGAAGCAAGTTCCGCAATTTTGACCTTGCCGCATCAGAAGCATGGCTGCGCCCAACGATCATTGACCTTTTCTCAAGGCGCGTGGTCGGCTGGGCCATCAGCAACCGCGTGGGGCAGGATATGGCGTTGCAGGCCCTGAACATGGCAATCGCGATTTGCAGGCCGCCACCCGGCTGCATCCATCACCCGGATCGCGGATCGCAATATTGTGCACATGACGATAAGAAACTGCTTCGCAACCCGCGCAAATTCAGGCGCCAGAGCGAACGCGGTCTCCATTCGGGACACCAACGCCTATTTCATGGTGCGTGGAGTCGACGCAGCCACCCTCACCTCTATATTGCTACTGGCATACCCTGAGCGATACGGCGTGTGGAACGGCACCAGCGAACCCGAAATGCGGGAACGCGGTGTCTGGCCGACCTTCACCCATGGCGCTTCGGAGGGTGAAAAGTATGAAATAGTCAACACCGTGCTCCTTCAGCTCGCAAGAGACTTGAATGTGGACCTCTGGACGCTCGACGCCCTATGGTGGATGAGCAAGCTGGAACGTAAAAACACCGGCCATTACTTTGACTCCAGAGACATTGCGATCTGGAATATGGCGGAACAAGCCAGCCAGACAGCCAAGCAGTCCTCGTCGATCCCCTGCCCTGTCTACCGTTTGAAACGAACTCGGCGCACTGCCGGGATCACGGGATTAAGAACGAGGTGTTTTATGTATCTCAGCACCTAACAAAACTCAGGCGAAAGAGAAATCGTCAACATAGATAGCAGAGTTTAAGATCTTGTCCCGTGTATTGAGAACAGCAAATCCGACCGTGTGTTCGCCGGACGAAAGACCCGTCAGCCCAGTATTGATCCAGCCAGAGTCTCCGTAGTCACCGACGGCATTAACGTCGGATAGCGTGTAAATTTCACCGTCTACCACAAGGATGGCAACATCGTTGAAGGGCGCGTAGTCGTTTGAATCGAAATAAAAATCGAAAAAGAATGAGTCCTCACGCGCATCCAAATCGATCGTTGTCGTCATGACGGCACCGTTTGTAACCGCGATCCCGGTTCGGTCGGAAATTGCCCCGACCGAAAGACCCAGCAGAGCCTCAATTTCGTGCGCTTCTGCGCCGAAGCTTGTCAGCATCACAAAATTCAAACCATCCGTGGCTGTGGCTGCAATATCGGTACTGTTGTTCACGCCGTCGATGTCGGCCAAATCGACGATACCGGCAGAGCCGAGCGTCGTCCACGCTGTCAGATTGCCCGACTCGAAGCTCGGGTCAGCGAGGGCATTGGAGGGCTTGCCGAGTTTTCCCTCAGGAACCTTGTCGTCAGGTGCCATCGTCGGGCCTGTAGGGCCGTAATTTGCCATCACCTTGGCTGTCGTATCGTTGTTTTCGATAAAGTTGCTGGGATCGTAGATGCCAATCCCAACACCAAGCACTGGGGCTCCATCAGGACTATAGGAGACGGGATCGGGACCAGAAAAGGCGGGGCTGTATTGGTTGTCGTAACTCTTAGCGTAGTTCACGCCAGTACCCGGTAAGGTGAACTTGTCGCCGAAATCGCTAATCTCGAGATGGAGATGATACCCGCCCGTGCCGGTGCTACCAACGATCCCAAGTGTTTCGCCGATGTCGACCGGAATCTCAACCCCGGAGCCCTTTTCGATCTCACCGACTGTGGAGAGACTCTCCATGTGAGCATAAAGCGAGAAGACCTCGGAACCATCGGGCAAATCGTGCCGGACGACGACATAAAAACCCAGGCCAGCATTTTCGCCAGATTCGATGGCATAGCCATTCGCAATGGCGCCAATTTCGATGTCACTACCGGTTGGGAAATAATCGTCGCCCAAATGGTAACCTACACCGGCATTTAATTCACCAAAACCATTCCATTCAAGTGCGCCGGTTGTGCTGTCCCAGTAGGAGAAAGCAGGATCAACGGGATGCTGAAACTTTGTCGCGATATGTGGTTGAGCCATAAATACCCCCAATGCTCATAAAGATATTCAGTAAGCTTGCCGAATACGTTGGCGGCCTCTCAACATCTCACCTTCGAGTATCGTCACCAGACATTCCCCAAGTGGACTGCCGCTCGACCGCAAGGTGGCCTGATTTCGCCTGCCGATCAAGTGTTTCGTGCCGCAGACGGCGCGCGGCATTCATATGAACGGTTGGATGGGCCCGGAGCGGCCCAGGACCGGTCTCTCAAAAGGTACGCATGAGATCGGTATTGCGGTGCTCGATGCGCGCGATGAAGCATTTGCTTCAGCAATCTATATCGACGACTTTCAGTTTGCATGAGCCAGTTCATTTCGCCTCGATCCATGCCTCGGTCCACAACCACTTTCCGACGGAGCGCCATCGCCAGACCCGCGACTTCTGCCAGCAGACTCGCGCAGCCGCTCTCGATGAGTGGCGCGGCCGGATCGCCACATGATACTGGGGTGGGACAGGGGAAACGGAGACTGCTTCGCATTCGACCCGCAGTACCCTTCCGCGCCATGCTCACCGGAACGAAAAGAAATGACTGATGTGAAATCTACCGATTTTTGCGCGTTCTATTGCGTCAACTTTCGCGAAACGCGGCCTGGAAATAATCGGTGAAGGGCTGGATCAGATAGGCCAGAGGGGTGCGGGCGGCGGTCGGGATGAAGGTTTCGACCGGCATGCCGGGCAGCAGGGTGCGGCCTTGCAGCTTTTCCACCTCGCCGGGGTTCAGCACGATTTCGGCGCGGTAGAAGGTCATTCCAGACGCCTGATCGGTCAGCGCGTCGGCGTACACGACGGCAACTATCCCGGCCCGCGGCTTTTGGAAGTACCGCATCGCAGGCCTGACAGAAGTTCGCACTCGATCACACGCCCCTAAGGTGAGAACCTTCTTGCACTGCAGGCAACAACCACAGAAATCGCTGACCTGGTCTGCGGTAGTGTAGAACCAGATCGGGCGGCCCTCGGCGTGGCTGACGGCGCACAGCTCGGTGTTCATGCCGCCTTTGGTTCGGCCGATCAGACGTCCGCGCTGGTCATCGGCCTCCTTTTGACCGCAGGCTGGACGTCGTGCTGTGCGCCTTGGGATAGGTCGCGTCGCTCGTCCATCTTCGTAATCGCCGTCTCGGAGATGAGGCCCTCCATCATGCGGGCGACGATGCCCTTGTCGGCCCTTCGCTTCCAGCGATTGTGCAGGGTCGTCGGCGGGCCATACTACTCTGTGGCAACACACCACCGCAAGCCATTGCGATTGATGAATATCACGCCATTTAGAACGCGTTGGCCATCAACCTCAGGCTTGCGGTGGCTCTTGCGGAAGAACGGCTAAAGCCGCGCCATCCGTGCATCCGTCAGCCAGAATAGGTTGCTTATCGTCACCCCCATCAGTTCGGGGCTTGAATCACGCAGCCGAAGCCACCTCAAGCAGATCAATGGGTCCTGACCCTAGGGAGGTTCAGCAGAGGGTGATCACGACGACCGTTCAGGAAACGCCGCCCAATGCCACGCACTGGAGCCGCACGACGATGGCCGAGGCGGTGGGCATATCGCCGTCGAGCGTGGGGCGCATAGCTCAGACTGTACAGGCGGTCAACTGAGCTGCTACAAACGTCCCTATGAAGACGGACTTCAAAAGCAAGGGCCCAGACGGGACCTGTCACGTACTAAGTCTCGACGGAGGCGGCGCGAAGGGCTTCTATACCCTCGGTGTGCTTCGCGAAGTCGAAGCTCTTGTAGGCCGACCGCTAAGCAAACATTTTGACCTCATTTACGGCACCAGCACCGGGGCCATCATCGCTGCCCTTCTGGCCCTGGGTCACACAGTCGATGAGGTGATCGAACTCTACGAAGTGCATGTCGTTCGGGTCGTTGGTCGCTTCTTTCCGCGACAGAAGTCTGCTGCCTTGGCAAAGCTTTCCCGAGAAATCTTTGGAGACAAGGGGTTCGACTGTTTCGAGACTAACTTGGGGATCGTGGCCACTCGCTGGATGGAAGAGCGGCCGATGATCTTCAAGACATCAGTTGGTCAAGCCCATGGTGGCAAGGCGTCGTTTGTGGCTGGGTTTGGTTGCAGCATTGGTGAGGCGGTACAGGCCTCATGCTCCGCCTATCCTTTTTTCATGAAGAAGTCTGTGACCACCAATTCCGGGGAGAAAGTTCAGCTGATAGACGGTGGGTTTTGTGCAAACAACCCGACTTTGTACGCCATCGCTGACGCAACAGAAGCTCTCGGACAGCCCTTGGACAAGTTACGCGTCCTGAGTGTCGGGGTGGGGGAGTATCCACCGTTGAAGAAGGTTTTTAATCCACTTTGGTGGTACGGGAAGATACCTCCTATTCCGTTAATTCAAAAGACGCTTGAAATCAACACTCAATCGATGGAGCAGCTTCGGTCGATACTGTTTTCGGGTGTAGAAACTGTTCGGGTGAACGATGCATTTTCCACTCCAGAAATGGCGACGGACTTGTTTGAGTGCGATCTGGAGAAGCTGAACCGGCTGAGACAGCGGGGGAAGCAGTCCTTCGCCACCAGAGAAAAGCAATTGAGAAGATTGTTAATTTCGGAGAATACCTAGTGGCAATCCCAGAAGCTCAACTTGATACATGGTCAAAGCAAGGGTCAGTAACGCAGTCAAAAGCGACGCATGAGTCAATCAGAGCTGTCCTTGATAGCCCGTACTCTCCTTACGCAGCACGGGACTGTATATCGTTTTTGCAAGGGTCGTACGGCAATGACACTAACATTGTCGGCAGAGAGAGTGATGTGGATATTGTACTACGTTCCAACGCAACATTCTTCTATGAGAATTTGCAACTAGACCCAAACGATAGAGTGCGGTTTGATAATGACCTTAATCCCGCCAGTTACGACTTCCCAACATTCAAGACTGATGTTTTCAGATGGCTGTATTCAAAGTATGGAGACAAAGTAGAGTACGGGAACAAGGCCCTCAGAATTTCGGGAGATGGAAACCGCAGAGACGCGGACGTAGTACCATGCTTTCAGTACAGAAAATACGTACGGTATAATGAGGGTACAAGTGATGACTATATTGAAGGTATTTGCTTCATCGCAGAAGACGGAACAAGGATTGTAAACTACCCCAGACTGCACTCGGCGCACAGTACTTGGAAACATCAGAATACTGGCACGTACTACAAGCCGATGGTTCGCATTCTGAAGAATATGCGAAACAAACTAGTAGATGGTGGAGCACTGGAAAAAGGTTTAGCTCCTTCATACTTCTTTGAGGGTCTCCTGTACAACGCCCCGCACGAATTGTTTGGCAGAAGTTACGGTGAAACCTTTGTCGCAACTATCAATTGGCTCGATCATGCCAACAAAAGCGGGTTTCTGTGCGTGAATGACCAATACCATCTTTTGCATCCCACTGATCCTGTGACGTGGCGGGCGGAGAACTGTGAAAAGTTCATTCGTGCAACGATTTTGCTTTGGAATTCGTGGAAGTGACCTAGAATCCTTTTGCATGACGATCTCTTTCAGCCAACTGAATCACTGGTCGCTTCGCAAAGCCCCTGATGAGGCAATTAGCCTATTTCAGGAGGTAGAAGAAGTGCTGCGCGACCTGATCTGACCCCCAACGTGGGACCGCCCGAAGACTCTCTACAATCGTTGGAAGCGAGGGGGGGTGACAAGGGTATCTTCGCCCGGATGGTGGAGGGCCTGGCCTCCGAGGCCACCGTTCGGAAGACTGTGATGATTCATGCGACCTACCTCAAGGCACACCGCAGGGCGACCAGCCTGCGGTCGAAAAAGGCGGGTCCGACGTAGATCAACCAGACCGATCTTGCGGCGCTGACTGCGGCGCGTCAGCACCTGTCCGCCGGGATGCCTGCCGAGGTCTATCTTGAAACCAGCACGCGCACCTTTGCAGATTACCTGCTGCAACCCCTGCAAGCGTCGTTTGATCGTGCGTTCAGGGAAGGGTGACGCGGGCCATTTTGAAAAACGGAAGGTGCAGAGAGTTCTGACGCGCAGGGCGCACATTTGAGTGGTGATGCTGAAACACTGCAGCAGGCTGCTACCAAAAGAACGCCATCTTAGGATCGGCAGTCGGAGGCAAGAAAGGAGCCTCCGCGTTCGCCAAAGGCGCGCATGTGGATGCGGTCGCGGGAAGGAGAAGCGATAACATGTTGGGCGCCCACATAGCCGCTGCTATCAACAGACGTGTCTGGGGGGCTTCTTGACGTTGCCCCCAACTCTTATCCAGCGTGAGCGAGACTCGGGGTTTGAGTTTTGCCTGTTTGGGCGGGTTGGGCAACGGGGGCTGGCGCGGAGCTTTGCGGGTTGCGCAGCGTCAGGCCCCGTTGCGGGGTGAAGGTCTGGGCGAACTCGGTAGGTGTCTGCCAGCCGAGGCGGGAGTGGGGGCGTTCGGTGTTGTAGTCCATGCGCCAGGCCGCGAGCGTGGCGCGGGCGTGGTTCAGGGACGGGAACAGCGTCTCGTTCAACAGCTCGTCGCGCAGACGGCCATTGAAGCTCTCGATGAAGGCGTTCTGGGTCGGCTTGCCCGGCGCAATGTAATGCCAGTCGATCTTGCGCTCGTCGGCGAAGGTCAGGATCGCGTTCGAGGTGAACTCGGTGCCGTTGTCGCTGACCACTGTCGCAGGCTTGCCGCGCACCTCGAACAGCGTCGCCAGTTCCCGTGCCACCCGTGCGCCGGACAAAGACGTGTCTGCGATCAGGGCGAGGCATTCCCGCGTGCAGTCATCGACCACGGTCAGCACGCGGAAGCGGCGGCCATCGGTCAGCTGGTCGGACACGAAGTCGAGCGACCAACGCAGGTTCGGCATCAGCGGCAGCGCCATCGGGGCTCGCGTTCCTATCGCCCGTTTGCGGCCACCGCGGCGACGGGCATGCAGCCGCTCCTCGCGGTAGATGCGGAACAGGCGCTTGTGGTTCACCTCATGACCCTCACGGCGCAGGAAGACATGCAGCCGCCGATAGCCGAACCGGCGGCGCACCCGCGCCAGTTCCTTCAGCCGCTCGCGCAGCACGGGGTCGTCCTGCCGGATCGCCTCATATCGCATGGTCATCCGGCAACAGTCGATCACCCGGCACGCCCGCCGTTCGCTCATCCCGTGACCTTCCACCAGATGCGCGACTGCTTGCCGCTTCGCGGCGGGCGTCACCACTTTTTTCCCAAGAGATCCTTCAGCGCGGCATTGTCGAGCATCGCATCGGCCAGCAGCCGTTTCAGTCGGGCGTTCTCGTCCTCGAGGCCCTTCAGCCGCCTGGCCTCGCTGACATCCATGCCGCCATACTTGGCCTTCCACTTGTAGACGGTCGCATCGCTGACGCCGTGCTTGCGGCACAGATCAGCGACGGAAACTCCGGCCTCGTGCTCTTTCAGAATGCCGATGATCTGGTCTTCAGTGAACCTGCTGCGCTTCATCTCTGGTCCTTTCAGTTGGGCCAGAGTCTATCTCAAACTGGATTAGGTGGAGGGGGCAACGTCATTCTGCACGTCTGAGAATTAGTTCGCCTCTAACCGGTTCCGCTCCTGTCCCAGCGAAGGAAGCGAAGCGGAGCTTCTCGGGTCGCTCGCAATTTGAGAAAAATACACGAGGGCATGCGACGCACTGACCTGCAGTCGTCAACAGTCTCGGGTCATTGTTTCCAACTTCTTACTAACAACCGAAAATGAACCTTTGTTTTTTCGAGATCACTAAATTTATCAATAACTTGCATTATGCATCCTATACCAATCGGCCTTGACTCCGAGAACTGATGGAGACTTTGCAGAGGCCTCTCCGTTTTTAAAATATTGACAAAATTATGGCATAAGAATGTCGTACTGAGATCGACGCTGAATTTTCGTGGAAGGATTCTTCTGATGGCCATTACCACCGGAACTAGTGGAAATGACACTTTAGTGGGTGGCGCAGGCGAAGACCTACTCTCAGGAGGCGTCGGCAACGATTTTCTCAACGGTGGATCCGGAAGCGACTCGCTCTATGGCGGAAGTGGTTCGGACAGTTTGAACGGGGGCTCCGGGTCCGACCTCCTCGACGGAGGCTCGGGTTCGGACACCCTGCAGGGGGGCTCAGGAGCCGACACTTTGATCTACAGTGCTTGGGAAAACTTGTTCGACGCCGACGGTGCAATTTTCAGCAGCTACGATTTCTACAACGGCGGCAACGGCAACGTAGCCAAAGGCACATCAGAAATTGACAAGCTTATCATCAATCTGAGCGAAGCGCAGATGGTGGACGCGGACTTCATGGCCGCGTTCAATGCAGATGTCGCACGTTTCAACGCGTTTATCGCGACAAATACAAATACAAACACTGGCCAAGTTGGAACTGCCGAGTTCACTTTCTCGACGATCAATCTGAAGGTTTCGGGCATTGAAAGCGTTACTGTTCAAATTGACCCACGCAATCCGGACGAAATTACCCTCTCAAACAACTCGGTCCTCGAGAACGCTGTTGGATCAGTCGTCGGCACACTTGCTACCGTCGAAACTGATGGAGGATTTGGACCCTACACTTACAGCGTCGACGACCCTAGATTCGAGATCGTCAGTGGCGAGCTTAAGCTCAAGTCCGACGTTGCACTTAATTTTGAGGTGGAACAGAGCATTTCGATAGAGGTCACCGTCACCGATCCAGACGGGCTGACTCATACGGAAAATTTCACCGTCAACGTCACCGACGTCAACGAAGCCCCGGATGCGGGCGCCGACGCCAC
>JAZKHT010000002.1:0-168413 GCA_040385245.1 Pseudomonadota bacterium
TTGCGGAGCCTGAATCATGCCGCAAGGGCAAGTTCAATGGGTCCTGACCCTAGGCTTCTCCAATGGATTGCTTTGCCTGACGCTTAAACCTGAATCCGGGGTTGGGTGGGTTGCCGGACCAACGGCAGAATTTGGCCAGTTCCAGTGCGATCCGAAACCGTGACTGGCTGGAATCAGTGCGGTGCGCTTTGCTTTCCCGTGCATGCGACGATCCGGGTGGAGGCTGCCATGTCCTGTTTGATCCGCGAAGAGGCTGTTTCGGTTCTGACGCTGGCCGGACGCGGCCAACGCGAAGAGATGGTGACCCCGATTGCGGCCTGTTTTCTGGAAGGCGGGGAGGCAAGGTACATTCTGCGGGGCGCGCATCCGTGGAGCGGGCGAAAATTGACGCGCGACGAGTTGGTTACTGCCCGGTGCCACCTGGAAAACAATCCGTGTTCGGGGTGACCGCGCGGCACTGGCGGCGTAAACTTAGCCATCTGACAAACTTTTGCTTGCGACGAAGCGGCGAAGGGTATACTTAGCGGTATGGCTAAGCATGACCCGGACCTGTCGCTGCTCTTTCACGCCCTGGCGGACCCGACCCGGCGGTCGATCTTGTCCCGTCTGGCCAAAGGGTCAGCGCCGGTGACAGAGTTGGCAAACCCGACCGGTCTGCGCCTGCCAACCGTGATGCGGCACCTTTCGGTGCTGGCGGAGGCGGGATTGATCGCCACGTCAAAGGACGGGCGCGTGCGAACCTGCGCCATCCGGCCCGAGGCGCTGGTCCCGATGCAGACATGGCTTGAAGATCAGCGGGCCGTCTGGGAAGCCCGGCTGGACCGGCTGGACGAGTATGTAATGACCTTGATGCAGGAGCGCGAGAGATGACACCGGACTTGGACGCGGAAACCGACCTGAGCTTTACCCGCACACTGGCCGTGCCCCGGCAACTGGTCTGGGAATGCTGGACCGATGCAAAGCACATCCCCCACTTTTTCATTCCCACGCCGAACAAGGTGACCGCTGTGGATATCGATCTGCGGGTCGGCGGGCGGTTCAACACCACATTCGATGTGGACGGAAACGTGATGGACAATCGCGGGGTCTATCTGGAGGTGGTTCCCGGCGAAAAGCTGGTTTTCACCGACGCCTACACCGAAGGTTGGAAACCGGCGCCCGAACCATTCATGACCGCGATCCTGCTTTTGTCGGACGCGCCCCGTGCCGGCACGACCTATACGGCCATCGCCCGCCATCGCAATCCCGACACCTGCAAAATGCACAAGGACATGGGCTTTTTCGACGGCTGGGGCACCGTGGTGACGCAGCTTGAAGCCTATGCCAAGGGTTTGATGAAATGACCGGCCGTTTCGCAACGCTGTCGTTTGAACGTCAGGTGGACGCCCCAGTTGCCACCTTGTGGCAGGCGTGGACGGCACCGGCCGCCCGTGCCGTCTGGTCCGCACCCGCACCATCTGTCACTGTGGAATTTCTTGAGGCTGACCCAACGGTTGGCGGGCGCGAGGTATCGCTGTGCAAGGTCGATGGTCAGCCCGACATCCGCTGCGAAGGCGGCTGGCTTGAGATGGAGCCCGCGCGTCGCAGCGTCAACTACGAGGTGATCTCGTCCCAAGGAGTGACGCAGTCCTCGGCGCTGGTAACGGCGGATTTCTCGGCCACGGCGAACGGCAGTCGGTTGGTCGTGACGGTGCAGTTATCTTCTTTGGCCGCGGATATGGAGGCGGGCTATCAGCAGGGATTTGGCGCGGGGCTGGACAATCTGGCCGACGTGGCCGCACGGACGATGGTGCTGCAACGGGTGATCAAGGCGCCGCGACAGGCGGTCTGGGGGGCGTGGCTGAACCCTGAAACCCTGCCCAAATGGTGGGGGCCGGACGGGTTTTCCTGCCGGACAAGCCGGATTGATCTGCGGACGGGCGGTGAATGGCTGTTTGACATGATAGGGCCGGACGGAACGGTCTTTCCGAACCACCACCTGTATGGCGAAGTTCGCGAAGACCGGATCGGGTATTCCCTTTTGTGGGGCGAAAACGGCCCGAAACATGCCGACGCCTGGGCGGCGTTCGAAGATGTAGGTGGGACGACCAAGGTGACCCTTGGGATGGTGTTCACGACGGCGGCAGAGTTCCAAAATGCCAAGGGTTTTGGTGCACAGGAGTTGGGCTTGCAGACACTTGGCAAACTGGCGCGGTTCGTCGGGGCCGAGTGACCGTGTGGACAGTAGTTGGGGCGCGGCTGTTCCTTGACGCCTGTCGCGCACCGTTGACTCCGCCCGGCGTATGTCGGACCCAAGGGCAAAGCTTCGGGGGATCGGCATGGCATCGTGGGAGTTCTGGATCGACCGGGGCGGCACCTTTACGGATGTTGTCGCGCGCCGACCTGATGGCACGCTGGAAACGCGCAAGCTGTTGTCGGAAAACCCCGAACGCTATGCGGATGCTGCTGTGCAGGGGATCCGGGATTGCATGGGGCTTTCGGCGGCGGATGCCCTGCCAGATGGTGCCATTGCAGCCGTAAAGATGGGGACCACCGTCGCGACCAATGCCTTGTTGGAGCGTAAGGGCGAACGAGTCCTGCTGCTGATCACCGCAGGGTTCGGGGATATCCTGCGCATCGGAACGCAGGCCCGGCCTGCGCTGTTCGATCTGCACATCCGGCGGCCCGACCTGCTGTATGAACGCGTGGCCGAGGTGGCTGGCCGTCTGGATGCAGAAGGGGCCGAGGTGGCCGCGCTGGATGAAACGGCCGTGCGCGCCGCGCTGCGCGCCGCGGCGGATCACGGCATCCACAGTGTCGCTGTCGCCTTTCTGCACGGCTATCTGAACCCGGCGCACGAACTGCGGGCAGGGGAGATCGCGCTGGACGAAGGGTTCACCCAAATCTCGCTGTCGCATCAGGTCAGCCGTCTGGCCAAGCTGGTTGCGCGTGGCGATACCACGGTTGTGGATGCCTATCTGTCCCCCATCCTGCGCCGTTATGTGACGCAGGTCGAAGGGGCGCTCGACATGGGGCGGGCCTGCGGTCGGCTGCTGTTCATGCAGTCGAACGGCGGGTTGACCGAGGCCGCACGCTTTCAGGGCAAGGATGCAATCCTGTCTGGCCCTGCGGGTGGGATCGTGGGGATGGTGCGAACGGGGCAGGCGGCGGGGTTTGACCGACTGATCGGGTTCGACATGGGCGGCACCTCGACCGATGTCAGCCATTTTGCCGGTGTCTATGAGCGTAGCTTCGAGACCGAGGTGGCGGGTGTGCGGATGCGCGCACCGATGATGGATATCCACACCGTCGCCGCGGGCGGCGGGTCGATCTGCACCTTTCGGGACGGACGGTTTCAGGTGGGCCCGGACAGCGCCGGTGCCAATCCCGGCCCTGCCGCCTATCGGCGCGGTGGCCCGCTGACGGTAACCGATTGCAACGTGATGCTGGGGCGTCTGTCGCCTGCACATTTTCCCGCCGTCTTTGGCGCGGGCGGCGATCAACCGCTGGATGCCGAAGTGGTGCGCCACAGGTTCGCGGCCATGGCGCAGGAAGTGGCCGCCGCGACCGGCGCGCAACCTGACCGGCCCGAAGTGGTGGCGACCGGTTTCTTGCGCATTGCCATCGACAACATGGCGAATGCGATCAAGAAAATCTCGGTCCAGCGCGGCCATGATGTGACCGGGTACACGCTGCAATGCTTTGGCGGTGCTGGGGGGCAGCACGCCTGTGGGGTCGCCGATGCCTTGGGGATGCGGCGGGTGTTTCTGCACCCGTTTGCCGGGGTGCTGTCGGCATTTGGCATGGGACTGGCCGACATCCGCGCGCTGCGGGAACGCCAGTTCGACGCGCCGCTGTCGGCCTTGGACCGGGCCGCTGCCCAAATCGCCGCAATGACGGACGAGGTTCGCACCGATCTGGCGGCCCAAGGCGTCAGGGATGCCCGGTGCGAGGCGCGGGTCCATCTGCGCTATGAAGGGTCGCATCAAGGGCTGGAGGTGCCGTTCGGTCCCCCTGCCGCCATGACCCGCGATTTCGAGGCGCTGCATCAGGCGCGGTTCGGCTTCATCTCGCCGGAAAGGGCGCTGCTGTTCGAGATGCTGGCTGTCGAGGCGATCGGCGGCGGATCGGACCTGCCCGACACGCCGCTGACGCCCGGTGATGCCGCGGCTGTCGTTCAGGTTTCGGTGTGGATGGCCGATCAGTGGCAACAGGTCCCGCTCTATGACCGGGCGCTGCTGGGTGCCGGTGCCGCGTTGACCGGCCCCGCGATCATCCGCGAGGCGACAGGAACGGTGGTGATAGAGCCGGGATGGGCGGCACGGGTGGACGGGCAGGGCAACCTGATCCTTGACCGGGTGGCAGCAATCGCCCGCCCGCCTGCCGCGGGCACCGAAGTGGACCCTGTGTTGCTGGAGGTGTTCAACAACCTGTTCATGTCCGTGGCCGACCAGATGGGGGCGACGTTGGCCAACACGGCGTGGTCGGTCAACATCAAGGAACGGCTGGATTTTTCCTGCGCGATCTTTGATGCGGCGGGCGATCTGGTGGCCAATGCGCCGCATGTGCCGGTGCATCTTGGCTCAATGTCCCATGCGGTGAAAACGGTAATGGCAGCGACCGCAGGCACGGCCCGGCCAGGCGACGCGTGGATGTTGAACAGCCCCTACAATGGCGGCACGCACCTGCCCGATGTGACCGTGATCACGCCGGTTTTTGTGGGGGGCACGCCCGCCTTTTGGCTGGGGTCGCGCGGGCATCATGCCGATATCGGGGGCCGAACACCCGGATCATCCCCGCCCGACAGCCGCCATATCGACGAAGAAGGCGTACTGATCGACGTCTTTTCGCTGGTTCAGGCAGGCCAAATGCGCGAGGCGGAAACCCGCGCTTTGCTGATGTCGGGCCGTTATCCCTGCCGCGCGGTTGATCAGAATATGGCCGACCTCAAGGCGCAGATTGCCGCGAACGAAACCGGCAGGCGCGGTCTTGTGAAGGTGACCCAGGATTATGGGGCGGATGTGGTGACGGCGTATATGTCCCACGTCCAGCGCAACGCGGAAGAAAGCGTGCGTCAGGTGATCGACCGGCTGGCGGACGGCAGTTTCACCTATCCCATGGACATCGGCACGCAGATTGCCGTCTCGGTCAGGGTGGACAGGGCGGCGCGGTCGGCGGTGATCGACTTCACCGGAACATCGCCGCAGCATTCGGGCAATTACAACGCCCCCTTGGCGATAGCCCGGGCCGTGGTGCTGTACGTGTTCCGAACACTGGTGGGCAAGAACATCCCGCTGAACGAAGGGTGCCTGCGCCCCTTGCAGATCATCGTGCCCGAAGGTTCGATGCTGAACCCCCGCGCCCCCGCCGCCGTGATCGCGGGCAACACCGAGGTGTCGCAGGCCGCCTGCAACGCCCTGTACGGCGCGTTGGGGGTCATGGCCGGATCGCAAGGCACGATGAACAACTTTGTCTGGGGAAATGCGCGGTTCCAGAACTATGAAACCATCGCCGGCGGTACCGGCGCGGGTCCGGGCTTTGTGGGCTGCGATGCGGTGCAAAGCCATATGACCAACACCCGGATGACCGACCCCGAGATTTTGGAGAAACGGTTTCCTGTGCGGCTGGATTGCTTTGGTATCCGACAGGGATCAGGTGGGGCGGGGCAGTGGACCGGCGGCAACGGTGCGCTGCGCCGGATGCGGTTTCTTGAACCCGTTACGGTGACAACGCTTTGTTCCAGCCGCAAGATTGCACCCTTTGGCGGGGCAGGTGGTCTGCCGGGGGCCGTGGGCATCAACCGGGTGATCTGGCCGGACGGTCGCATCGAAACCTTGCAAGGCAACGACGAACGTGACCTGCCCGCCGGTGCCGTGTTCGAAATGCTGACACCCGGTGGCGGCGGGTGGGGCACGCCATGACGGCCCTAGAACGCTTCGATTTTGACCTCGTCCGTGATTGGCAGATAGCAAAAACCGTTTGGTCCCAGCGTCAGCAGGTCATTCACCAAGGCGGCTGATTGGATCGGTCCAACCTCTTCGCCCGCACCGCTGACGCGCAAGGTCACAGGGTCGGCCGACAGGTTGAAGATGCACAGCAGTGCTGCATCATCGGTTGCGCGGACAAAGGCCAACAGCGGTTCGGGCAGATCAAGAAAGAACGTCTTGCCTAGCCGAAGTGCAGCGGTCTGGCTGCGAAAAGCCAGTGCCACGCGGTAGAATTCCAGCACGGAACCCGTTACACCGTCCTGCGCGGCCGCATTGCGCGCCAGTTGCGGCGGCTTTACCGGTAACCACGGCGTTCCTGTCGTGAACCCGCCATTGGCTGACCCATCCCAGACCATCGGCGTGCGGCATCCGTCGCGCCCCTTGTAATCGGGCCAGAAACGAAACCCCGGCGGATCGGTCAGTTCGTGGTATTCGATGTCTGTTTCGATCTGTCCCAATTCTTCGCCCTGATACAGGCAGATCGACCCTTCGAATGCCAAAAGCAGTCCCGCCGCCTGCTTTGCCACGCGATCCGGTTCGCCGAACGCGGCCCAGCGGGTCACATGGCGGACCACGTCATGGTTCGAAAAGGCCCAGCAGGGCCAGCCATCCGGGGCACCTTTGAAGAACCCTTCGATCTTGCTGCGAAAATGGGCTGCAGTGAATTCCGGCCCCAGCATGTCGAATGAATAGGCCATATGCAGGCGCTGACCGCTGGTATAGTCGGCCATGATCTGAACGGCGCGGTGCGGGGCATCGCCCACCTCTCCGACCATGGCGCGGCCGTCGTATTCGTCCAGCACCGCGCGCATCCGTTCCAGCCAGGCGATGTTTTCAGGCCGGGTCTTTGAATATTCGTGGTCCTGCATGTCATAGGGATTGACGGCCGGTTGGTTTTCAGACCGCTTCAGCGGCCCGTTCGACCGCAATTTCCGGTCGTGGAAATAATAGTTCACCGTGTCCAGACGGAACCCGTCCACGCCCCGGTCCAGCCAGAACCGCAGCACCGACAACAGCCAATCCTGCACATCTGGATTGTGAAAGTTGAAGTCGGGCTGACTGGGCAGAAAGTTGTGCAGGTAATACTGGCGACGGCGCGTGTCCCACTCCCACGCGGAGCCGCCAAAGACTGAAACCCAGTTATTCGGCGGCGTCCCGTCGGGCTGCGGGTCGGCCCAGACGTACCAATCCGCGCGCGGATTGGTCTTGTCGGCCCGGCTTTCGCGGAAAAACGGGTGGTGGTCCGACGAATGGCTTAGCACCTGATCAATGATGACCTTCAGGCCGAGGTCATGCGCGCGCGCAACCATCGCATCGAAATCGTCCAGCGTGCCAAACAGCGGATCAATGTCCGTGTAGTCCGACACGTCATAACCCATATCAGCCATGGGCGAGGTAAAGATCGGCGACAGCCAGACCGCATCCACACCCAAACGCGCGACATAGGGCAGGCGGCGGGTGATCCCCTTGATGTCGCCGATGCCATCGCCGGTGTCATCCTGAAACGACCGCGGATAGATCTGATAGGTTACCGAGCCACGCCACCAGTCTGTCATCGCCATCTCCCGCTGCCTTGCCGTTCTAGCGGGGCCCCCAGCCGCTGCCAACGGGGCAGACATGTCATCTGCCCGGCGGCATCAGCGGCACCATGGACTGCATCAAATCTGCATCACCCGCACATGTTGTGTGCAGCACAATAATTCGGTTGACCCTGACTGGACGACAGACCAACTTCCGGCCGCAACCAGTGGGTGCCCGCATGACCAACGCCAAGATCTTCACCCCCGTTCTGATCGCGGGTTGCGTGATCCTAATGCTCAGCTTTGCAATCAGGGCCAGCTTCGGTGTCTTTCAGATTCCCATCGCGACTGAATTCGGTTGGGTCCGCGCCGACTTTTCCATGGCGATTGCCATTCAAAACCTGGCGTGGGGCTTTGGTCAGCCGATCTTTGGCGCTTTGGCCGAGCGGTTCGGCGACAGGCGGGCTATCATCGCCGGAGCAATCCTGTATGCGGCGGGTCTGGTACTGTCGTCGTTTGCGGTCACGCCGGGCCAGCATTGGTTTCTTGAAATCCTTGTCGGCTTTGGCATCGCGGGCACCGGGTTTGGGGTGATCCTTGCCGTCGTGGGGCGGGCGGCGAGTGCGGAAAACCGCAGTCTGGCCCTTGGCATCGCCACGGCGGCGGGATCGGCAGGGCAGGTCATCGGCGCGCCGTTCGCGGAATGGATGCTGCGCCTGATGCCGTGGCAGTCGGTGTTTCTGATCTTTGCCTGCGTGATCATCGCGGCCCTTCTGGCGCTGCCATTCATGCGCGCGCCCGTCACCGCCACCAAAGCCGAGCTTGAGGAATCGCTGGGGACCGTTTTGTTGCGCGCGTTCAAGGATCCGTCCTTTACCCTGATCTTCGTGGGGTTCTTTTCCTGCGGTTATCAGTTGGCCTTTATCACCGCCCACTTCCCCGCCTTTGTGACCGAGATGTGTGGCGCGATTGATCCGACCGGCACGCTTGCCAGTCTGGGAATATCGACCACCTCGGCGCTGGGGGCGGTTTCCATATCCCTGATCGGGATGGCCAATATCGTGGGCACCATCACCGCAGGCTGGCTGGGCAAGCGGTACACCAAGAAATATCTGCTGGCGGCGATCTATACCGGCCGCACGGTGATTTCAGCGCTGTTCATCCTGATGCCGATGACGCCCACGACGGTCCTGCTGTTTTCCGTTTCCATGGGGTCGCTGTGGCTGGCGACTGTGCCGCTGACTAGTGGTCTTGTCGCCCATATCTACGGGCTTCGCTACATGGGCACGCTGTATGGTCTGGTGTTTTTCAGCCACCAGTTGGGCAGTTTCATGGGTGTGTGGCTGGGCGGGAAAATGTATGATCTGACAGGGGATTACACCTTGGTCTGGTGGATCGGCGTGGGGGTTGGGGCGTTCTCGGCCATTGTCCACCTTCCGGTGAAAGAGCGCCCCTTGTTGGTTGCACCGATCGCGGCAGCAGCATGAAGGCCGGAATCGCCAGTCTTGTGGCCGCCTATGTACTAAGCCAGTTTTACCGCGCCTTTCTGGCGGTGATGACGCCGGTTCTGGCCGATGATATCGGCACCACGGCAGAAGATTTGGCCTCGGCCTCGGGGCTGTGGTTTCTGGCGTTTGCACTGATGCAATTGCCCGTTGGATCGGCGCTTGACCGGGTCGGACCGTGCCTGACGACGGCGGGACTGTTGGCCGTGGGCGCTGTCGGGGCGGGCGTCTTTGCCATGGCGCAGGGTCCGGGTGCGATCAATCTGGCAATGGTGCTGATCGGGATCGGATGTTCCCCGGTGTTGATGGCGTCGTATTACATCTTTGCGCGCACCTTTTCCCCTGCGGTGTTCGGCACGCTGGCCGGTGCGGTGATCGGGGTGGGAAGTCTTGGCAACATCGCATCGTCCTTGCCACTGTCGGCTGCGGTTCAGGCGTTCGGCTGGCGTCCGACTGTCTGGGCTGTCGGCGCGATGACGCTGGCAATCGCCGCGCTGATCGCGGCCCTGGTGCGCGACCCGGCCCGCGTGAACGGCGGACCGAAGGGATCGCTTCTGGACCTGCTGAAGATGCCGGCGCTTTGGCCCGTTCTGATCATGATGGTCGCCTGTTACGCGCCGGCGGCAGGGATGCGCGGGCTGTGGGTTGGGCCTTACTATACGGACGTTTTCGGCGCTGATGCCGGTCAGATTGGGACGGTCACGCTGATCATGGGCTTGGCGATGGTGGCTGGCAACTTTGCCTACGGCCCATTGGACCGGCTGTTGAAAACGCGGAAATGGCTGGTGTTCGGCGGCAATGCGATGGTGCTGGTTTGCCTTGTCGGCCTGTGGGCCATGCCAGATGCCGGGGGCTGGACCACGGCGCTGCTGCTGTCGGGTGTTGGGTTTTTCGGTGCATCTTTCCCGATGGTGATCGCGCATGGCCGCGCGTTTTTCCCCAACCATCTGGTGGGCCGGGGTGTTACCCTGCTGAACCTGTTCGGCATAGGCGCTGCGGGTATCATGCAGGTGATCACCGGGCGGCTGCACGCGGCCACCGCCACCCCGCCCGCAACCGCACCCTATGCCGCACTGTTTGCGTTTTTCGCCGGACTCGTGCTGGTTGGCCTGATCATCTACGCGTTTTCACGCGACCGGACCGACTGACCCTTTCCCCCGGCCCTATGTTGCGTTAAGGGGCAGCGTCTTCTTGACGTGATGGAGAGTCTGATGGGCTACAAGGTCGTCGTTGCGGGGGCCACGGGTAACGTGGGCCGCGAAATGCTGAACATCCTCGCTGAACGCGAGTTTCCGGTGGATGAAATCGTGGCGCTGGCGTCGCGAAAATCCATGGGCACCGAGATCAGCTTTGGCGACAAGACCTTGAAGACCAAGGATCTGGACACCTTTGATTTCACCGGCTGGGACATTGCCTTGTTCGCTGTCGGGTCCGAGGCGACAAAGATCTATGCCCCAAAGGCCGCCGCTGCGGGCTGCGTGGTGATCGACAATTCGTCGCTGTATCGTTACGATCCCGCCGTGCCGCTGATCGTGCCCGAAGTGAACGCGGATGCGATCGTCGGCTACAAGAACAAGATGATCATCGCGAACCCCAACTGCTCCACCGCGCAGATGGTTGTCGCGCTCAAGCCGCTGCATGACCGCGCGCGGATCAAGCGGGTCGTCGTGTCCACCTATCAGTCAGTGTCGGGTGCGGGCAAGGAAGGCATTGACGAGCTGTGGGACCAGACCAAGGGCATGTATGTGCCGGGCCAAGAGGTCGCGCCAAAGAAGTTCACCAAGCAGATCGCCTTCAACGTGATCCCGCATATCGACGTTTTCCTGGACGATGGTTCGACCAAGGAAGAATGGAAGATGGTGGCGGAAACGAAAAAGATTCTTGATCCCAAGATCAAGGTGACGGCGACCTGCGTGCGCGTTCCGGTGTTCGTCGGCCATTCGGAATCGATCAACATCGAGTTTGAAGAGTTTCTTGACGAACACGAAGCCCGCGACATCCTGCGCGAAGCCCCCGGCATTCTGGTAATCGACAAGCGCGAGGCCGGTGGATACATCACCCCGGTCGAATGTGTGGGCGATTACGCCACCTACATCAGCCGCATCCGTCAGGACAGCACGATCGACAACGGCATCAACCTGTGGTGCGTGTCCGACAACCTGCGCAAGGGCGCTGCGCTGAATGCCGTGCAGATCGCCGAAGTGCTGGGGAACCGCTGCCTGAAAAAGGGCTGACCTTTTCGCACCTGTTTTTGAAGGCCCCGCCATCCGGTCGGGGCCTTTCTTATGCCCGCACGTCGCCAACTGCCGCGCGCTGGGAACGGCCGCCGCCTGAGCATTTGCATCGGCGTTGCGTGGCGGCTTTCACGGGTTCGCCAAGGGCGTTCATTCTGTACTGTCGGATTCCGGCCACAGGCATTAACAAGGAAATCCGCGTAAGATTTTGTTTTGATGTAATTTTCATGCCGCTGTCGTGACGGTCCAGTCTGGGAATCAGCCCAGCAATGGCCACACCATCGCTTAACTCTGCACCCCATTCCCCTGCCAGAACGAGAATGTTGTGTATTTCGAGGTAGCCATGTTCGAACGTATCAGATTGCTGTTCCGCACAGGCTGGACGGCGGGGAAAAAGGCCCGTCACAGTTATGCCAGACGGAACAAGCCCTGCGACAAGGATGCCTTGCTGGCCTTGTTTCGGGACGACCTTGATGCACTGACCCTGCAATCTGTGGAAAGGCGGCGACACGGTCCGTCGCGCCGGATTCCACCCCGGGCGGCTTGAATGTCAGAACCTCTCAGCCCGCAGGACTTGCGTGTCGGTAACGCTGACCACGCCGATGTGACGCTGGACCACGGCAAAGGCCGCGTCCAACAGGGTGTCCAACCGCTCGGGTCGGATCAGGCAAATCACTGCAACCATGCCCGCACGTCCGACCTGACCTTCGCGTGTCCACTGGCCGGACCGGCCCGACCCCCCCAGCACGGGCAGGACGGTATATCCGGTGACCCCAGCGCGGACCAACGCTTCGGTCAGGCGGCTTTCCATCGGGGCTTCGATGATGATTTCGACGCGCTTGGCCTGATGGGTTTGCATATCAGCCTCCGGTCAGGGCAGAGGCCACGGCAATGCAGGCCGGGATGCCCAGTGTCAGGTTGAAGGGAAAGGTGACGCCCAGCGACAACGTCAGATAGATCGACGGGTTCGCCTCGGGCAGGGCCACGCGCATCGCGGCGGGCACGGCGATATAGCTGGCCGATGCCGCCAGCACCATCATCAATGCCACCCCCCCGGTTGAAAGCGTCAACGCCAGTCCGGCGACCAGCCCTGCGGCTGCCCCGAGAACCGGCATCACGATGCCAAAGGCCAGCGCACTGCCCGTCAAAACGCCCCGCGCCCCGCGCAGGCCCCGGCCTGCCACCAGCCCCATATCCAGCAGGAAAAGACACAGAACGCCCTGAAACGGGGCAACGATAAAGCTGTCGATCCGCGCCATTCCGTCGGCCCCTGTGACCAGTCCGATGACAAAGGACCCGACCAGCAGAACGATTGATCCGTTCAGCAGGATCTCGCGCCACAGATCCGCATCGATCCGACCGCTGCCCGCACCCCCGCGCGTGGCCAGCCAAAGGGCGGATACGATTGCTGGCGCTTCCATTGCCGCAGCAACGGCGACCATGTAGCCTTCGGATGCAATCCCCTGCGCGGTCAACACAGACGACGCGGTGACGAAGGTGACAATCGAAATAGAGCCGTAATGCGCAGCCACCGCCGCTGCATCGGTGATCGACATCCGGGTCAGTATCCGCAGCAGGCCGAAGGCCACCACCGGCAGGGCAAAGCTTAGGACCGTTCCCACGACCAGCGCGCCGATCAGCCGCGCATCGACGCCATGGTCGGATACAGCCACCCCGCCCTTGAACCCGATGGCGAACAGAAGATAGATCGACATCGCCTTGGCCGCCGCCTCTGGCACGGTCAGTTCTGATCGTGCCAAAGCAGCCGCCAACCCCAGCGCAAAGCACAGGATCATCGGCGTCAGCAGGTTTTGCCCTGCCAGCGACAGCATCTGTTCCATGACGGTCCCCTGTTCGGTGCGCCGGATATAGGGGGCGCTGCGTCAGCCAAAAGGGTCAGATGGCAACAAATCCCCGCGTGGGATCAAACTGCTCCAACCCGCCTTCGCCCGTGTCGGTCCAAAGGCCGTGCAAGGTCAGCCGGTCATCCTCGACGGCCGTGCTGACAAAGGGAAAGGTCATCAGGTTTTCCAGACTGACCAGCACCGCCTCTTTCTCAAGCGCGCGGGGGCGGTCTGCATCGGGCAGATGGGCGACGCGTTCAAAGCCGGGCCGCAGGATATCCATCCAGCGCCCGACAAAGCTGCTTTTCTCTTCCAGCTCCGGCGCGTTGCCCGAACACATGTCATGGCACCCGCGCACCCCGCCGCAGTTGGAATGGCCCAGGACAACGATATGCGCCACGCCCAGCGACGTGACCGCATATTCCACAGCAGCCGAGGTGCCATGATATTCGCCATCCGGGTTATAAGGTGGCACCAGATTGGCGACGTTCCGGTGGATGAAGAATTCGCCCTCGTCCGCGCCGAAGATAGAGGTGACATGAACCCGACTGTCACAGCACGAAATCACCATGGCACGGGGATGCTGGCCACTGGTGGCCAGTCTACGATACCAGGCTTTGTTCTCTTGATAGGTTGTCGCACGCCACCCCTGAAACCGCTGCACAAGGTAGGGGGGAAGGGTTTTGGCCTGCTGCATGGTGTCCATCCGGGTTAAGGGCACGTGACGCTTACCTAGGGCCATGGCCGCGAAAATTCGAGCCTTTATTTGCAAGGGCCGAAACCTTTTCTTTAGCGGCATCCCAAAGACTGCGCCTTGGGTGAGTGATGAAAAGGTGTGGGTATGACGACGGCAAATGTGGTCGTCTTGCGGCCGTGTGAACGGCTGCAGGACGGGTGTGACGAACTGGACGGCATGTGCACGGACATCGGGGTTGAGAAAGCGCGCCACCTGATGGCGCGTGCGGCAGGAGAGGTTGCCCTGATGCTGGCCACGCTGGCCGATCAGGTCCGGCGACATGAACTGGCGGATATGGCATGGCAATTGCGCCGTTTGCAGCGTCTGGCCGAGGGGGTTGGAATGATGCGGTTGGGGCAGGTGGCGGGCGATCTGCGGGCCTGTCTGCAAGCGGCAGATGTCACCGGCTTTGCCGCCGTGTGGGCGCGTCTGCTGCGCGTGGCGGAACGGTCTTTGGATGACGTGTGATCGGGCTTGCAGGTGCAGCCCAAGACGTTAGGCTTTGCCCATTCCTGAACCGGATGGTGCCATGACCCCTGCCTTTGCCGATCCTGCCGCCCCGTCGCGCGTGCTGCATGTCGTCGCTTCTGACCGGCTTGATGCCTGGCGGACGGCGCAGCCGCAACCTGTGCAGGATTGGTTGACGTCCACCGGTTTCGCGGCAGGCTTGGGCGAGGTGGTGCTGCTGCCCGGCCCGGACGGTGTCGCCGCTGCCGTGGTGGGTGCGGGCACTGCCGCCGCGCGCCGTCGCACCCGGTTTGGCCTGTCGCGCGCCGCAACCAGTCTGCCTGCGGGCGCCTGGCATCTGGCCGGCGATCTTGGCCAGCCGGACAAGGACGAGGCTGCCTTGGGCTGGCTGCTGGCGCTTTACCGGTTTGACCGCTATCGCCCGTCCAGAACGCCGCAACCTGTGGCGTTGTTGAAATGCCCCGAAGGTTGCGACGCCGACCGCCTGCTTGCCATGGCGGCGGGCGAATGGCTGACGCGCGACCTGATCAACACCCCCGCCTCTGACATGGGCCCGGACGAGCTGGAGGATGCATTTAACGCCCTCGCCGCAAGGTTTGGAGCGAAAACGGATGTCATCCGCGGCGACGATCTGATCGCGCAGAATTTTCCGATGGTCCACGCCGTTGGCCGCGCCTCGCCCCGCGCTCCGCGCCTGCTGGACATGCGGTGGGGCACGGCGGGACCGCGTCTGACGCTGGTCGGCAAGGGTGTGTGCTTTGACACCGGCGGGCTGAACATCAAACCATCGTCCGGCATGTTGCTGATGAAAAAAGATATGGGCGGGGCCGCCACGGTGATGGGTCTGGCGCAGATGATCATGGCGCTGGACCTGCCCCTCCGCCTGCGCGTTCTGGTTCCGGCGGTGGAGAACGTGATTTCTGGCAACGCCAACCGGCCCAAGGACATTCTGACATCGCGCAAGGGTTTGACGGTCGAAGTCAATGACACCGATGCCGAAGGCCGCCTCGTCCTGGGGGACGCCCTGGCCTATGCCTGCGAAGAACCACACGATGCGCTGATCTCCATGGCGACGCTGACCGGGGCGGCGCGCGTTGCGGTTGGCCCTGACCTTGCGCCCTATTACACCGACGATTCCAAGATGGCCGCCGCGCTTGAGGAGGGGGCCGTGGCACAGAACGACCCGGTCTGGCGTCTGCCGTTCTGGGACCCGTACGAAGGGATCATCGAACCCGGTATCGCCGATCTGGACAACGCGCCCGGCTGGGGGTTCGCCGGGTCGATCACCGCGGCCCTGTTCCTGCGCCGCTTTGTCGGTAATGCGCGCTATATGCATTTCGACATTTATGGCCACACCCCCGCCGATCAACCCGCACGTCCCAAAGGGGGGGCAGGGCAGGGGGCCCGCGCCGTGCTGCATGCGCTGCCTGCGATAATGGGTCTGTGATGGACCGCCGCCTGACACCGGCGAATGCCCGTGCCGCGCTGATGACGCTGCGCGGTAAAGTGGACGCCGCTACCTTTACCCATGGCACACCGGCCAGCATCACCGCGCCGCTGGTCGATCTGTGCGCGTCACCCGCGGGCCCCCGCGACCGGCAACTGCTGCTGGGCGAGGCTGTGACCGTGATTGACCGCCACGACGGCTGGGCATTTCTACAGGCGGCAAAGGACGGATATTGCGGCTATGTGCCCGAAGCCGCGCTTGGCCCGGCTGAATCCGCAACACATTGGGTCGCCCGTCCTGCCAGCCACCTTTATCCCGAACCGCGCGTTCAGGCCCCCGCATTCGCAGCGATCACCCTGGGCGCACGGGTGCGCGTCACCGCCGATCACGGCAAGTTTCTGGAAACCCCGCAGGGTTTCATCCCCACCCCACATCTGCGGGGAATCGGGAATTGGTTCACCGATCCGGTGACGGTGGCGGAGTCGCTGCTGGGAACGCCCTATCTCTGGGGTGGAAACAGCCGCGCCGGGATTGATTGTTCTGGCCTGACACAAATCAGTTTTCTGGCCTGCGGGCGCACTTGCCCCGGCGACAGTGACCTGCAACAAACCCTTGGCGCGCCAATTGCCGAGGATACCCCGTTGCAACGCGGTGATCTTTTGTTCTGGAAAGGCCACGTCGCACAGGTGGTCGATGCCACCCGCCTGATCCACGCCAATGGTCATACCATGTCGACAAATTACGAAGATATCGCGGCCTGTATTGCCCGCATCCTGTCGCAGGGCGCTGGCCCCGTCACAGCGCGGCGCCGTCCCTGACGGGTTTTTCCTTGCGCAAATACCCCCGGGGCGGGCGGGGGCTGGCCCCGCTTCGCCGGAAACACGCGCATGACCACAAATGGGACGCTAAAATTTTTCCACGAAGAAATTTTCTTCGCAGGGCTTCAATCGACCGGACGGATCAGCTTTTTCTCAAGCACTTTCAGGACCGACGCCAGTTCGTGCCCGCGCCGCAGAACCTGTCCGTCCATGCTGACGACGGAATACATCCCCTGACGCCCACGAAGTTTCGGGCGTTTTTCGACGCGGTAAAGCGGGTTTTCCGCCGTGCGCCGAAAGATTGAAAATACCGCCATTTCCCGCAAGGTGGAGATGCCATAGTCGCGCCATTCCCCCATCGCGACCATCCGGCCATACAGCGCCAGAATCTGCCCCAGCTCGTGGCGGTCAAAACTGACCTGCTCGGGCAGGGACGGACCTAGGGGAAAGGGGGTCGGCGTCTGAACCGTCATGGACCCAAGCTTACCGCCTTCGCCCAGTAAATCAACCAAGGATCGGCCAGATTTTCGCCGCCGTTTTACCCCGGCAGCGTCACGCCCGCACCAAACTGCTGCCCGCTTCGTCGGTCACACAGACAGTGCGAAACGTCGTCCGGGGGGTGGGGATTCAAGCCCCCACCAAGGCTCCACCCTTCGGGCGGCGGGTCGCAAGAATTGAAGGCCCCTGCTGTCACGGCAGGGGCCTTTCGCATTCACAAAAAGCCGGGTGCCAGCTTGACGATCCCGGTTTCGAACCCGCGCCAGTTCTTTTGCACCGCGTTCAGCCGCTTTTTTGTGGCCGGATGGTCGGCGTCCAGCACCCCCATACGCACCAGAAGGGCGGCAATCACCGCCTCGGATGCGCGGGTGCCGCCGTCGGTGATCTTGACCGCAATCCCCCGCTTTTTTTCCGGCACGATGGCCACAAACACCGCCTCGGCCCCGGTTTTCATCGCCACACGCCCGTTCATCGCGCGCATCAGTTCGGTGCAGGACCGCCCTTCGCCCGCGACCATTTCGGGATAGGTGGCCATGGCCCGCGTCAGGCGATACATCGCCTTCTGCCGTGCATCTCCTGTTTCGGACGCGACCGAAAACGCTGACATCGCGCGCGCCAGACCCTTGATCGACGTCGCAAAGTTGGGCGCGGAACAGCCGTCGATACCGTATCCTGCAGCCGTCTCGCCCGACACCTCTTCGGTGGCGGCGCGAACGGCGCGCTGGACGGGATGATCCACCTCCACATATTCGGACCCGGCGCGAAGATGGCGGTTCAGCGTCAGGAAACCCGAATGTTTGCCCGAACAGTTGTTGTGGATCTGGCACGGTGCATCATAGGCGCGGATCAGCCCGTTGCGGGCATCGATGTCATAGGGTTCGTGCGAACCGCAGCGCAGATCGCCTTCGGACAGGCCAAGGTCGGTCAGCCACTGTGTCACCGCTTCGGTGTGGATGGCCGCCCCCTGATGGCTGGCACAGGACAGCGCCAATTGCCGGTCGGTCAGACCGGCCGCATCGGCGGCACCGCTTTCAATCAGGGGCAGCGCCTGTATCATCTTGCACGACGACCGGGGGAAGATCACGGCGTCCGGGTTGCCCCAGGCCTCGACGATCTCACCCGCCTCGTCGCAGATCACCGCGTGGCCGGAATGGGTGCCTTCCAGCAGCCCCCCGCGCCAGACATCTACCATTGGGACTGCACCGGACATTGACGATCCTTTCTCACGGATGCGCGATTTTGTGCCCAAGGGGCTTTCGCGGCTTTGCCTTCTTGCGTTATGGATGGGATATCGAGTTGGAACGCTCCGTGCCACCCAGAAAAGGCTGCAATTCTCAGGCGGCGGTGGACGGACAGAGGCAAAAGCAGCTGGAGGCTGTAAACCACATGACTTCCATTCACGGGCGCATTTTCGCCGCTGCGTTGGCCGCAGCCACCCTTTCCTCGGGGATGGTGCAGGCGCAGGAATCGACCAACCGTGTTGCCACCGCAACGGATTGGAGCGTTTTTACAGAAGAATCGCCAAAGGAATGCTGGGGCGTGTCCAGCCCTCGCGAAACCGTCAACACCCGAGACGGCCAGCCGGTTTCCGTGCGGCGCGGCGATATCCTGTTGTTTGTCACCTTCCGTCCCGGTGGCGGTGCTGCGGGCGAAGTGTCGTTCACCGGTGGTTATCCCTTTGCCCCCGGATCGACCGTGGCGATGGATATTGATGGCACATCCTTTGACCTGTTCACTGATGGCGAGTGGGCCTGGCCCGCAACGCCCGAAGCAGACGCCACGCTGCTGGCTGCGATGAAACGGGGCGGGCAGGCCGTTCTGACCGCTCGGTCGGGCAAAGGCACACAGACCAAGGATACGTTTTCCCTTCGCGGTTTCACCGCCGCCATGACCGAAGCCGAGACGCGCTGCAAATAAGCCGCCTGTTTCGCACCAATTTTCCGCCCCGCCCGCAAGGTCGGGGCGTTTTGCTTTTCCGGCGTTTCGTTTTTGCCGCGAATCCCCTATATGAACGCCTTGCCGCTGCATCGGATGCCAACATGACCGCCACCGCCCCCATCACCCAAGACGTGCTGACCCTGCCGCGAAAGCTGGCCGAAGGTGGCAAGACCAACCTTGTCGGCCTGACGCGCGACCAGATGCGCGCGGCGCTGATCGATGCGGGCACGCCGGAAAAGCAGGCCAAGATGCGGGTCGGCCAGATCTGGCAATGGATCTATCACTGGGGCGTGCGCGATTTCGCCCAGATGACCAACCTTGCCAAGGACTTTCGCGCCCTGCTGGCCGAAAAGTTCGAGATCGCCCTGCCCGAGGTGGTGACACGTCAAATCTCTGAAGACGGCACGCGCAAATATCTGGTGCGCATCGCAGGCGGGCACGAGGTCGAGGTGGTCTATATCCCCGAAACAGAACGCGGCACGCTGTGCATTTCCAGTCAGGTCGGCTGCACACTGACCTGCACCTTTTGCCACACCGGCACGCAGAAACTGGTGCGCAACCTGACAGCGGGCGAGATTGTGGGACAGGTCATGCTGGCGCGTGACGATCTGGGTGAATGGCCGGTGCCCGGCGCACCAAAGGATGAAACGCGCCTGATCAGCAACATTGTTCTGATGGGCATGGGCGAACCCCTGTACAACTTTGACAACGTCCGCGACGGCATGAAGATCGTGATGGACAACGAAGGCATCGCCCTTGGCCGCCGCCGCATCACCCTGTCCACCAGCGGTGTCGTGCCCGAGATTGCGCGCACCGCCACCGAAATCGGTTGCCTGCTTGCCGTCAGCTTTCATGCAACAACGGACGAGGTGCGGGACGTTCTTGTGCCGATCAACAAGAAGTGGAACATCGCCACTCTGCTGGACGCGCTGCGCGAGTATCCGAACCTGTCCAATTCCGAGCGGATCACCTTTGAATATGTGATGCTGAAGGGCGTGAACGACAGCAACGAAGATGCACACCGGCTTGTGGAACTGATAAAGGGCATCCCGGCCAAGATCAACCTGATCCCATTCAACGAATGGCCCGGCGCACCGTATGAACGGTCGTCCAACAACCGCATCCATGCCTTTGCCGACATCATCTATCACGCGGGCTATGCCAGCCCGATCCGCACCCCGCGTGGCGAAGATATCATGGCCGCCTGTGGTCAGTTGAAATCGGCAACCGAACGTGCGCGCAAATCCCGCGCCGAGATTGCTGCCGAGGCTGGGCAGTAAGCTTGACCGATGCGACGGAACCGCGTCCCCTTCGCAAAACCAACCGTGACCGCAGCCGCCGTGTCGGGCGGAGCCTGATCAAGGTTGGGGCGTTCACTTATGGCGATGCCGGTCTGACCATCCATCAGTGGCGCTAAGGTGCCGGCCTTACCATTGGCAGGTTCTGCTCTATCGCCGAAGGGGTTTCGGTTTTTCTGGGCGGCAATCACCGCGTGGACTGGATCACGACCTATCCCTTTGGGCACATCCATGTCCGGGAATTCGGGGGTGCTGATATCGTCGGCCATCCGGCCACGAAAGGCGACGTGGTGATCGGCCATGATGTCTGGATCGGTCATGGGGCCACGATCATGTCGGGGATTACCATCGGCAACGGGGCCGTCATCGCGGCGCAGGCGGTGGTGGTCAAGGATGTGGCGCCTTACACCATCGTCGGCGGTAATCCTGCGCGCGACATCGGCCACAGGTTTGCCCCCGACATCGTCGCCTTGCTGCAAGACCTGTCATGGTGGGATTTGGACACTGCCACCATCCGCACGATCACAGCAGAATTGTCCACGGCACCGGACGCCGAAATGCTGCGTGCGCTGATCACGCGTTTGCGCGGCCCGCAGGCAGAGTGACGGGTTTCAGACCGGCTCTGCCTCTGGCGCGTCCTCTGGCTTTGGCGCCTTGTGCCGTGCCACCCATTTGTCCAGCATCCTGAACAACACCGGATTCAGCAGGATCGAGATCATCGCGCCCGCCACCACCAGATCGCGCGCTTCGGCCGGGACAATGGACAGCTTCACGCCCATCACGATCAGGATGAAGGAAAACTCGCCGATCTGGGCCAGACTTGCGGCAATCGTCAGCGCCACCCCCTTGTCATGGCCAAAGGCCCGCACGATGGCAAAGGCGGCGACGGACTTCACAAGCACGATGATCAACACCGTCGCCACCAGCGCCAAGGGTGCTGTCAGTATCACCGATGGGTTGAACAGCATCCCGACCGATACGAAGAACAACACGGCAAAGGCATCGCGCAGGGGCAGCGTTTCGCGCATGGCCTGTTGGCTTAGCGTTGAACCCGCCATCACCATGCCTGCGAAAAACGCCCCCAGCGCGAATGACACGCCAAAGAAATACGACGATCCGAACGCCACGCCCAATGCCGTGGCCAGAACGGCCAGCCGGAACAACTCGCGGCTGCCGGTGTGGGCAACGTAGTGCAAAAGCCACGGGATCAGTTTGCGCCCGACCAAAAGCATTAACGCGATAAAAGCTGACACCTTGACCGCTGTGATCAACAAGGCCCCGGCAACCGGCCCCATGCCCAGTTTTGCCGCCTGAACAGCCTCGTCCCCCATGTCGGCCGTTGATCCGCCCAGCAGGCCCGACAGGGGCGGGATCAGAACCAGGGTGATGACCATCACCAGATCCTCGACAATCAGCCAGCCGACGGCGATGCGGCCCTTGTCGGTCTTTATCAGATCGCGGTCCTGCAATGCGCGCAACAGCACAACCGTCGATGCAACCGACAGCGACAGCCCAAAGATCAACCCCGCGCCGACCCCCCAGCCCAACATCAGGCCCATGGCCACGCCAAACACCGTCGCCACCAAAATCTGCCCCAGTGCCCCCGGAACGGCAATCATCCGCACCGACATCAGGTCGCGCACAGAAAAATGCAGACCCACCCCGAACATCAGCAAGATCACCCCCAGTTCGGCCAGTTCGGTCGCCAGATGCTGATCGGCGACATAGCCTGGTGTGAATGGCCCGATGATGACACCGGCCAACAGATACCCCGCGATCAGCGGCATTCGAAACCGCTGCGCCACCAGGCCAAGCAGGAACGCAAGTCCCAGACCAACGACGATCGTGGCAATCAGGGGGGTGTCGTGGGGCATCAAAACTCCTTCATGAATTAGCCCTGCCCGCGGGGTGCGCGGATTTGCGGAAAACGCTTCAGGCATGGTGCAAGACTATGCGCTGTGGCGTGGGATTCAACCGCCACCCGGCCCGCTGCGATCACAACTTGGACCGGTTTCTTTCAGGGTATTTCAAAACCCGGCCTTCGCGTGGACTGCATGGCAAAAAGCCGGACCGGAACAAGTTTCACTGGCCCTGTCGATGCGGCGTCCGGTAGACAGGGGCATGTCCGCACCGATCCTGCCCAACGCGGCGGCCCGTCGCATCTTTTTGCATCGTCACGCCCTGGCCGAGGCCCCGGTTGGCCCCGCCACGGGCGTAGATCTGGCACGGCTGATCGACCGCATCGGCTTTGTGCAGGTGGACAGTATCACCACGGTCGAACGCGCCCACCACATGATCCTGTTTGCGCGGCGGCAATCCTACAAGCCCGAGGCGTTGAAGCGGTTGCTGGAAAAGGACCGCCTGCTATGGGAGCATTGGACCCACGATGCCTCTATCCTGCCGGTCAATCTGCATCCTCTGTGGCAACACCGCTTTGCCCGCGATGCCGACCGTCTGCACGCCAACTGGAAGCGCTGGTTTCGCGACGGATACGAGGCGCAGTTTGACACCATACTGCGCCGGATTGAAACGGATGGCCCCGTCAGCACGTCCGATGTGGGCGAGGGCGAGGTGCGTGGCAGCGGCGGGTGGTGGGATTGGCATCCGTCAAAGACTGCGCTGGAATGGCTGTGGCGCACTGGACAACTGGCGATCACCCGGCGTGACGGGTTTCGCAAGGTCTATGACCTGACCGACCGCGTGATCCCCGCACCCCACCGTGCTGCAATCCCCGATCCGCAGGCGATGATCGACTGGGCATGCGGCACCGCCCTTGACCATCTGGGCTTTGCCACCAGCGGCGAGATTGCAGCGTATTGGAACGCCATCCGCCCGGACGAGGCAAAGCTGTGGTGCCGCGATGCCTTGGGCCGTGCTGAAGTGATCGAACTGGACGTCGAAGGGGCCGATGGCACCCTGCGCCGCGTGCTTGCCCGCCCCGATCTGCTGACGGAAACCCCGCCCGAACCGCCTGCGCGCCTACGCATCCTGTCACCCTTTGACCCTGCCTTGCGTGACCGCGCCCGCGCCGAACGCCTGTTCGGTTTTCGTTACCGGATCGAGGTGTTTGTCCCCGAAGCGCAGCGCCGATACGGCTATTACGTGTTTCCGGTGCTGGAAGGCGCTGATCTGATCGGCCGCATCGACGCCAAAGCGCACCGTGACCAATCCCTCTTGCGCGTCCGCGCGTTTTGGCCCGAGGTTGGCGCGCGGATGGGCAAAGGCCGTCTGCAACGGCTGGAGGCGGAACTTGACCGGCTTGGCAGGTTCGCAGGCTGTGACCGGGTGGAATTTCTGCCAGATTGGCTGCGCACGCCGATGGTGGAATAGGCGCCGACGTGCGCGTTCAGCAGGGATCGTCCCAATCAAGGATGATTTTCAACGCCTCTTCCGCAGTGTCGACATAGGTGAACAAGTCTAGATCCGCGGCTGAGATAACCCCCGCCTCTGCCAGCGCCTGCCAGTTCAGCACACCTTCCCAGAAGCTGCGGCCAAACAGCAGGAACGGGATGCGCCGCATCCGGCCTGTCTGGATCAGGGTCAGGCTTTCAAACATCTCGTCCAGCGTGCCAAAGCCGCCGGGGAAGATGCAGATCGCCTGTGCGCGCATCAGGAAATGCATCTTTCGAATCGCGAAGTAGTGGAAATTGAAACACAAATCCGGCGTCACATAGGGGTTCGGCGCCTGTTCGTGTGGCAGGACGATGTTCAGCCCGATGGATTGGCCGCCCGCTTCGGCGGCACCCCGGTTCCCAGCCTCCATGATCCCCGGGCCACCGCCCGTGACCACGACCATTTCACGCCCATAGGTCTTCAGGCTTTCTTGCGTGATCAGATGCGCCAGTTTTCGCGCCTCGTCATACCACGGCGCCAAGGCGGCCGCCTGCCCGGTCTGGCCGGGGCTGGGGATGCGGGCGCTGCCCATCAGAACGATGGTGGTTTTCACCCCGCGTTCGTCCAGCACCATCTGCGGTTTCAGCAATTCCAGTTGCAGCCGCACGGGGCGCAGTTCTTCGCGCATCAGGAAATCGGTGTCGGTGAAGGCAATCTTGTAGGCGGGTGCCCGTGTCTGCGCGGTGTCCGGGATACGGTCGGCGGCGGCGACATCCTGAACGCTGTCGCGGAACGGGTGTGTACGGGCGTCGTCTTTGGGTGATGTCATCGATATGGCCTTCTTCTGCCAGCGCATTGCGCGAATTTTCCCAAACCACTATAGGCTGGGGCCGAACAAGACCAACCCAAAAGGGATACCCCATGTCCTACGCCGCACTGGAAGCTGCCATCGACACTGCCTGGGAAGGCCGCGACGACATCACCCCCGCCACCAAGGGCGAAACACGTGATGCAATCGAGGCGACCTTGTCCGCGCTGGACGCGGGCACCCTGCGCGTTGCCGAAAAGCGCGGCGCGGATTGGCATGTGAACCAGTGGGCGAAAAAGGCCGTGTTGCTTGGCTTTCGCCTGAAGGACATGGAGATGCAGTCAGGCGGCCCGCAGGGCGGCGGCTGGTGGGACAAGGTTGACAGCAAGTTCCACGGCTGGACCGACGGCGACTGGCGCGCGGCAGGCTTTCGCGCCGTGCCCAATTGCATCGTCCGCCGGTCGGCCTTTATCGCCAAGGGTGTGGTGCTGATGCCATCCTTTGTCAATCTGGGGGCCTATGTCGATGAAGGCACGATGGTTGACACCTGGGCCACGGTCGGGTCGTGTGCGCAGATCGGCAAGAACGTGCACCTTTCAGGCGGCGTCGGCATCGGCGGCGTGTTGGAGCCGATGCAGGCCGGCCCCACAATCATAGAGGACAACTGCTTTATCGGGGCCCGGTCCGAGGTCGTCGAAGGCTGCATCGTGCGCGAAGGGTCGGTCCTTGGGATGGGCGTCTTCATTGGCAAATCCACAAAGATCGTTGACCGCGAAACCGGCAGCGTTTCCTATGGCGAGGTTCCGGCCGGGTCTGTCGTTGTCGCAGGATCGATGCCCAGCAAGAACGGGATCAACCTCTATTGCGCCGTGATTGTGAAAAAGGTCGACGCGCAGACTCGCAGCAAGACCAGCATCAACGAATTGTTGCGCGACTGACAGACGCAGTCAGGTGACCAGAACGGCACGATCGCAACAGGCGGTCGTGCTTTTTTGTTTTCATCGGTGGTGATGGTCACCGGGGCTGGTGGAGAAATTAAACGAATGCTAACGACCGCGTAAGTTATTTCGCGGACTTCGCTTTTTCGGTGAAGAAGACTGTCCTCGTTTTTCCCGAAACCGAAAAGAGGCAGCACTTGATGAAAAGCATTTTTCTGGGCTTTGGCCTTATGGTTGTTTCGGCAGGTCAGAGCGTTGCTCAAGAAACGCACGCGTCTTTTGCAGGCCCGTCGGTCAGCGTGGGCATTTCGCTTCAGGGAACGGACATCTTTGATGCCAACGTGTCCACCACGAACAATTCCAATTCCTTCGATCAGCCTGACGCAAGCGGTGACAGGCTGAACGCCCAGATCCATGCGGGCTATGGATTTGATTTCGGCAACAGGTTCAATGCGTCGGTCAACCTGTTCTATGACTTTGGCAAGGCCACGGTTGACGATACGAGCGCGACCTTTTTCGCTGATCCGGTCATTCAGGACATCGACAACCGCTTTGGGGCCTACGTCGCGCCGGGGGTTTACCTAGGTCAAAGCACGCTGATCTATGCCAAGTTCGGCGTGACGATGGCCGAACAGTCGTATACCCGCCCAAATACCAATATCGCAGTTGATGCCCAGGTGGCTGGCACGCTCTTTGGATTTGGCGTCAAACACATGATGGATGGCAACATGTTTCTGGCGATGGATTACACAAAATCCGAATACGGCAGCGCCCGGATTGGCGAGGCTGTCAATCTGAACAGCTTTTCCGTGAACATCCGATCAGAGGTCGAACAAGAGGATATTTCGATCAGGATCGGGTATCAGTTCTAACAGATCGTCCCTGATTTCTGTTCGGAAAATCCTGTCCCCCGGTTGTGCTGCGATAGCGGGCATTAAACCAAATTTGTTTCGTCCCAATCCGCCGCTTTACGGCCCCCGGTGCTGGCTGTAACACGGCATCGCGGGGACGTGCAGGCCCCTGAAGGGGCACCCATGACCGACGACGAAGATACGCCGAAAGACGACGACGCGCCGAAAAAGGAAAAGCGCCCCCAACAGGTGTTCACTCTTGTGGTCGAAGTGGGACGCAAGCCCGGCGATGGTCTGCCCGACAAGGCCACTGGTGCCGCCCTCATGATCTATGCAAGCGGCGTGGACGAGGCAGAGGCGGTGCGCGAAACGGTCGTGATCCTGAAGCAGGCGGACATGGCCCCGCTGGATGTGTCGGGTTACGGCACGCTGGATGACCGGTTGAAGGCGGGGGATGAGATTGACCCCGACGAACGCGCGCTGATGCAACGGGCGCTGGATGAAAATTCGGTGGTCGTGGCGCAGATGACGCCGTTCTACGACTAGGCGCGCAGGCCGCGCCGACCCTTCCGTGCCAGCAATGCCATAAGCGGTACGGTTTCGTACCCTTCCAGCAGGGGGCGCGGCAAGGTCGTGCCAGCGGGACGTTCGGTTGACAGGATGCAGCCATCTGCTGACACCAGTTCGGCAAGACCCAGCCAGATGGAGACACCCACCGCAACGGCCCGCCGCGTATCACGCAGGGCGGTCTGTCCGTCGATCAGGGTTGACGCGGGCAGCAGGATTTCTTCGTCACCAAACAGGTATTCCACCTCTGGCCCGGAAATGCGCACCAGTTGGTCGGCGGCCACCAGCAGGTCGTGGCGGGCCGCAAAGAACGGCGCGCGCAGCAGGACGGGGGCAAAGCTGCCGCGACTGGGGATCACCATCTTGTGGACGGCCAGCACCGGAACGGCACCGCTGTCCAGCGTCTCGACCCGGTCGCCGGGGCGCAGATCGCCTGCGGCGGTAAACCCGTTTGGCGTCGGGACAGGCGTTGCCAGCCCGATCCAAGGGCGAGGCACCGGCAAGGCCCCGCCTTGGGTGACGCCAAACCACAGCACCGCAGGATGGCGCTGCACATCCCGACCCCGGCACAGGCTGGCAACATCTTCTGCCAGCAAGGGCAGGGGATTGCGCCCCTGAACACCCATGCTGTCATCCGTTCCCAGAACCTCTAGCGTCAGGTCCCAGCGCCGAGCGGGGGCATCCCAGCCAAAGGTCAGCCGCGCCGTTCCCGGGCCATCGGGAAGGGGGCCGGGCAAAACGTGCCGGGCCAGCGACTTGCCCTGCCGGTGCAGGATCATCAGCCCCGCGCCAAGGTCGTGAAAAATGGAAAAGGTGCGGGGCCAGCCTGCCTGTGTCCGGTGATCCAGCAGCACACCTGCCGGACCCAGCGGCAGCGACAGCTCCATCACCAGTGCGCCGCGTTCAAGGATGTCCGTGCCCGATGACATTTCGTGATCGGACAGACCGATCCAGTCCGCCCCGAAGGTCGCATCCGACCGCGTGGATTGTGTCTTGCCTGCCCCGGCCCCCGAAACCATGTACTGCCCCTGCACCGGACAACAGCCAGACCTTCACGGCAACCGGAACGCCCTGTCGGGACGGTCATTCTGCACGGTGCGGGCGCGTTGGCCTGCGGTCTGTCCTGCCTCTGGACGTTTGTTGTTTTGGGAAAACTAGGGGGATATCCTCGTCGTGTCATGCCTTTGCCGGGCCTGCGCATTTAATGCCCGGTTCGGTTGCCGTGGCGCAACACCCATGGCTGCGGTTGCGGTGCAAAGGTCAAGCCGTTATCCCTGTGCGACATTCTGGAAGGACCGCCCATGCCGCCCGTCGATCCCGTCGCCCTGACCGCCGCCCTGATCCGCTGCCCGTCGGTCACCCCGATCGAAGGCGGCGCGCTGGTCTTGCTGGAAACGCTGCTGACCGATGCGGGTTTTTCCTGCACGCGGGTGGATCGGAACGGAACCCCGAACCTGTTTGCCCGCTGGGGGGCAAAGGGGGCAAACAAGGTTTTCGGTTTTAACGGCCACACCGATGTGGTGCCTGTGGGGGATGCTGCGGCGTGGACGCAAGATCCCTTTGGCGCAGCCATCGTGGACGGTCGGATGTATGGGCGCGGTGCCACTGACATGAAGTCGGGTGTTGCGGCATTTGCCGCCGCCGCTGTGGATTTCGTGCGCGAAACCCCGCCGGATGGGGCCGTGATCCTGACGATCACCGGCGACGAAGAGGGTCAAGCCACCGACGGCACCGTTGCCTTGCTGGACTGGATGGCCGCGCAGGGTGAGAGGATGACCCATTGCCTTGTGGGTGAACCCACATCCCCCAACACGATGGGAGAGATGATGAAGATCGGGCGACGGGGGTCGATGACGGCCTATGTCACCGCCATCGGCGTGCAGGGCCATTCGGCCTATCCGCACCGGGCAAAGAACCCGATGACGGCATTGGTGCGGCTGTTGGACTGGCTGGCCAGTCACGATCTGGATCAGGGGACCGACCATTTCGACGCCTCGACCCTTGCCATCACCACGATTGATTGCGGCAATCCGGCCAACAACGTGATCCCGGCCAAAGGCACGGCCACGGTGAACATCCGGTTCAACGATCTGCACTCGGGTGCGTCACTGACCGCATGGTTGCAGGGGCAAGCCGATCAGGTGCAGGCGGAAACCGGCGTCCAGATTGCGCTGCGGGTGGCCATCTCGGGTGAAAGTTTTCTGACCCCGCCGGGGATGTTTTCCGATCTGATCGGCGCTGCGGTGCGTGCGGAAACCGGGGTGCAGCCTGCGCTGTCCACCAGCGGCGGCACCTCTGACGCGCGGTTTGTCAAGGATCACTGTCCGGTCGTGGAATTCGGCCTTGTCGGCAAGACCATGCATCAGGTCGATGAACGGGTCGAAGTGGCACAAATTCAGCAGCTCAAGGCGATCTACAGCCGCATTCTGCGGGACTATTTCGCATGACACTGGTGATTGCGCCCACGACGGCTATCGCCACCTGCCGCCATTTGCGGCGTGTCGTTTTCATCGAGGAACAGGGCGTGGCGGAATCGGACGAGGTTGACGATCTGGACGATCAGGCGATCCACCTGCTGGCAACGGTGGACGGCGTTCCGGTCGGCTCGGCACGGCTGCTGACCTATGGCGATGTGGGCAAGGTCGGGCGCGTCTGCGTACTGGCATCACAACGTGGCACGGGGCTGGGGGCCGCGCTAATGCGGGCGGCGGTTGATGTGTTCCGGGCGATGCCGGGGATGAAAAAGGTAAAACTGGGCGCGCAGGTTCATGCGCTGGGGTTCTATGAACGTCTGGGATTTGTGGCGCTTGGCGACGTATTCGACGACGCGGGCATCCCGCACCGCGAGATGGTTCTGGAACTGACCGCGCAGGATTGAACCCTGCCGCCTGCCCGCGCGTTTCTTCCTGCGTGGCCTTTCCGCCTGCGCCGTGCTAAGGGCGAAAAATGAACCAGCTTCCGAACAAAGCCCAGATCCTGCAGTGGATCACCGACAATCCCGGCCTTTCGGCCAAGCGCGATATTGCCAAGGCCTTTGGTATCAAGGGGGCGGGCCGGATCGAGCTGAAGCGTATCCTGAAAGAGCTTGAGGATGACGGCGCCCTGACGCGCAAGGCCCGCACCTACCGCGACGCCGAAACGCTGCCGCCGGTGTCGATCCTTGTGATCTTGCCTGCCGACGATCAGGGCGATCAGTTCGCCAAACCGATGGAATGGTCCGGCACCGGGCCTGAACCGCGTATCTTGTATGTGCCGCGCAAGGATGATCCCGCGTTGGCCGAGGGTGACCGCATCCTTGCCCGCCTGTCAGAAGCGCAGACCAAGGAATATCACTACGAAGCGCGGCTGATCCGCAAGATCGGCACGAATCCGCTGCGCGTTCTGGGCATTTTCCGCGCCGAATCCGAAGGGGGACGCATCACCCCCATCGACAAGGGGCAGGACAAGGAATGGCGCGTGCTGCGCGACATGACCTTTGGTGCCAAGGATGGCGAGTTGGTCGAGGCGGAACAGGTCGGCCCGCGCCGTCTGGGCCTGCCGCAGGCGCGTGTCGTGGCCCGGCTGGGCGATCCCTTTGGTCCGAAAGCGATCAGCCTGATTGCTATTCACCAGCACGGCATCCCCGACCAGTTCCCCGACAAGGTTGTGGCCGAGGCGGACGCCGCCAAGCCCGCCACGATCAAGGGGCGCGACGATCTGCGCGATCTGGCCCTGATCACCATCGACCCGTCAGATGCGCGCGACCATGATGATGCCGTGTTTGCCGAAGCGGACACCGATCCGAAAAACCCTGACGGCTTTGTCGTCTGGGTTGCCATTGCTGATGTGGCCTACTACGTCCGCCCCGGCACGGCGCTGGACCGCGAGGCGCGAAAGCGTGGCAATTCCACCTATTTCCCCGACCGTGTCGTGCCGATGCTGCCCGACACGCTTTCGGGCGACCTGTGTTCGCTGCACGAAGGCGTTGACCGCCCCTGCATCGCGGTGCGGATGAAGCTGGACGCGTCCGGCGAAAAGCTTAGCCACCGCTTTGTGCGCGGTTTGATGCGGTCTGCCGCCAGCCTGCATTACGGCGAAGTGCAAGATGCCGCCGATGGCAACCCCAATGCCAAATGCGCGCCCCTGATGGACCGCGTGATCGCGCCGCTTTACGCCGCCTACGAGACGGCGAAAAAAGCCCGCCACCTGCGCCAGCCGCTGGACCTTGATCTGCCGGAACGCAAGATCATCCTGTCGGACGAAGGCACCGTCTTGTCGGTCGCCTATCGTGACCGGTTCGAGGCGCATAAGCTGATCGAGGAATTCATGATCCTCGCCAACGTCGCCGCTGCCGAAGAACTGACGCGGCTGAAGCGCCCCTTGCTGTTCCGTGTGCACGAAGAGCCAAGCCCCGAAAAGCTCGACGCCCTGCGCGAGGTGGCCGAGGCGTCCGGTTTCACCCTTGCCAAGGGGCAGGTGCTGAAAACCGCGCACCTGAACCGCCTGTTGGCGCAGGCGCAGGGGACCGAGTTCGACGAGTTGCTGAACATCAGCACGCTGCGGTCAATGACGCAGGCCTATTATCACCCTGTAAACTTTGGCCATTTTGGCCTGTCGCTGCGGTCTTACGCGCATTTCACATCGCCTATCAGGCGGTATTCCGACCTGATCGTGCATCGCGCACTTATTGCGGGGCACAACTGGGGCGATGACGGGCTGTCGGCGGGCGATATCGACGTGTTGGAAGAAACGGCCAAGCTGATTTCCGACACCGAACGTCGGTCGATGATCGCTGAACGCGATACGACCGACCGCTATCTGGCGGCCTATCTGGCCGACCGGGTGGGGGCCGAATTTTCTGGCCGCATCTCGGGCGTGCAGCGGTTCGGGCTGTTTGTGAAACTGGATGAAACCGGGGCCGACGGTCTTATCCCCATCCGTTCGGTGGGGCGCGAGTTCTTCCATTACGATCAGGCCAGCCAGACACTGATGGGGTCAGACACCGGCATCGTGATCGGCATCGGCCAAAAGGTCACCGTCCGACTGGCCGAGGCGATCCCGATCACCGGTGGCCTGACGCTGGAATTGGTGACCATCGAAGACCGCGCCTTGCCCGCCGGATCATCGGCTCGCAAAGGCAAGTTCAGCCCGCGCAAACCGGGACCAGCCGCCACGCGCGAGGCAAAGTTTGCCCGCAAGGTCGTGCGCAAACGGCGTCAATAAGCGACGGGCGTCCAGATCACATCGTCGATGCGCGGCGCGCCCGTCGCCAGCATCACCAGCCTGTCAAAGCCCAGGGCGATCCCGCTGGCAGGTGGCATGTGGGCAAGGGCCGCCAGAAAATCTTCGTCCAGCGGGTAGCGCGTGCCGTACACCCGCTGCTTTTCGTCCATCTCCAGCCCGAAGCGGCGGCGCTGTTCATCCGGGTTGGTCAATTCGCCGAAGCCGTTGGCCAGTTCCACCCCGCAGGCGTATAGTTCAAACCGTTCGGCCACGCGGGGATCGTCGGCTGTCGGGCGGGCCAGCGCCGCCTCGGCCACCGGATAGCGGTCAAGGATGGTCATGCGGCCATGGCCCAGATGCGGTTCAACCTTTTGCACCAGAACGCGCGACAGCATGTCGGACCAAGTGTCATCGGGCGCGTGGGTCAGGCCCACCGCCCCCATCGCCTGGCCCAATGCGGACCCATCCGGCGTGCCATCCGGGGCGAGAGTCGCCAACAGGTCAATCCCGGCGTGCCTCGCAAAGGCATTGGCCACGCCAAGCCGTTCGGGTTCTGCAAAAGGATCACAGGTGCGGTCGCGAAACCGCAACACATCCGCCCCAGCCGCCCGCGCTGCCAGCCGCAGCAATGCGGCGCAATCGTCCATGAGAACGGCATAGGGTTCGCCCACACGATACCATTCCAGCATGGTGAATTCCGGGCTGTGCAGCGCGCCACGTTCCCGGTTCCGCCAGACATGGGCAAAGGCCGCGATGCGGGATTCCCCGGCCGCCAGCAGCTTTTTCATCGCGAATTCCGGGCTGGTGTGCAGGTACATCCGTCGCGCCACACCGTCATTGCCGATGGCATCGGTGGCAAAGCCGTGCAGATGCGCCTCGTTTCCGGGGCTCACTTGCAACGCCACGGGGTCCACTTCGATGAAGCCTTCGCCAGCCAACCACCCGCGCACCCCTGCCTGTATCCGGTTGCGCGCCAGCAGCAGCGGGCGGCGGTCGGCGTGAACATGGGCCGACCACCAGGGGGATGTGTTGGCAGGATCAGACATCGGTCAAGCTTTCGGCTGGAGATTTCGGCGCGGTTGCGATAAGGGCGCTGCATCTGCGGTGCTTATGCCGCGTCCGGCGTCAGAACAAGCCTGCCGAAAAGACAAGGAAGCCGTCTGTGAAAGTCATCGCCTCAAGCCTGCGCAAGGGAAACGTCCTTGATATCGACGGTCGGCTCTACGTCGTTCTGACGGCCGAGAACTTTCATCCCGGCAAGGGCACGCCCGTCACCCAGATCGACATGCGCCGTATTTCGGACGGCACCAAGGTGTCAGAGCGCTGGCGCACCACGGAACAGGTCGAGCGCGCCTATGTGGACGAGCGGGATTATGACTTCCTCTACGAAGACAGCGAAGGCCTGCACTTCATGCAGCCCGAAAGCTATGAACAGATTGTCGTGCCGGTCGATCTGGTCGGCGACCAGAAGGCGTTCCTGACCGAAGGTCTGCGCGTATCGGTCAAGGTCTATCAGGATCTGCCGATCGCCGTCGAACTGCCGCAAAAGGTGACGGTCGAGATTGTCGAGACGGAACCCGTGATCAAGGGACAGACCAGCCAGTCGTCCTATAAGCCCGCCATCGTCGGCAGCGGAATCCGCGTCATGGTGCCCCCGCATCTAAGCGCGGGCACGCGGATCGTCATCAATATCGACGATCTGTCCTACGTGGAACGCGCCCGCGACTGATCCAATGCCAGCGTCAGGGCGGCCGTTTCTGCCGTCCCGGCACCGGTGTCGGGGGTGAAACAGGCCACCGTACAGGTCAGGTCGGGAAAGTGATAGACCGCGCAGGTGCTGAACGGCCCGGCCCCGGTATGCCCCATGGCGCGCAGCGCACCCATCTGGCCCGACATCAGCCCAAGCGCATAGCCGGTGCCGGTCCAGGGTCGTCCCGGAAGCGCGCCGCCCAAGGGGTGCGTCTCGCACATCATGGCCAGCGTGGCTGACCGCAGCACGGTGCCCGTCATCAACCCGTGCAGCAACCGTGCCGCATCCTGCGCCGTGCCGGACAGACAGCCGTGATAGACCCAACCGGGATCATAGCCCTGCGCCTCAAACCCAAGGCCCGCAAAATCCTGCGGCGTGGTGGCAAGCCGAACGCTGTCCAACCCCAGCGGCCCGGCGATCCGGGTGGCGACCAACTGACCCAAATCGCAGCCAGCCGCGGTCTCGATCCGGTCGCGCGCCAGCATGGTGCCGATGTTGGAATAGGACCATCCCTTACCCGGCGGGAACAGCGGCGCGCCCGCTGCGGCGATGATCCTGTCGCGGGACCAAGGGGTATCGCCGCGCGCCACCGCGGCATGATATTCGGGCAGGCCGCCGTAATCGGGCAACCCCGCGCGGTGCCCCAGCAATTGCCGCAGCGTCATCCCATCTTGCGGTGTATCGAGATCCAGCCGCCCGTCTTCGACCAGCAGCATCGCGCAGGCAGCAATCACGGTCTTTGAAAAGCTCCACCACGGAAACCGCAGATGTGCGTCCCCCCCAAGGATCAGGCCCCTTGGACCGATGCAGGCAAAATGTTCCATTCCCCTATGAATGTCGCCACCGTCTTTGCGTCAAGTGCTGTAAAGGCCGGGGAAATCCGCCACCTGCGGTTATTGGCGCAGGGATACCCGTGCGATAATCTTTCCGCGTGGGGCGAAGCGGGGTACACTTCAACCCTGAGCAGCAATAACAAAAAAGGGCGACACATGCGGACCATCGCACGGATCTTTGCGGCGTTGTTGACCACCGGGCAGGCCCTTGCCGCCCCCGTCGATCTGTCGCAACGTCCCGGACATGTCGCACCGGGGGGCGGGCAGATGACCGAAGTGGCAGGCACGAACGCAGGGCTAGGCCAGTGGATCGACCGGTTCCGGAACCGCGCGATGGCGGCCGGGATTTCGCCCGCCGTATTGGACCGCGCCTTTCAGGGCGTGCGCTATGATGCCGCGATCATCGAGAAAGACCGGAACCAGTCTGAATTCACCAAGACGATCTGGGATTATCTGGACAGCGCCGTTTCGGATGAACGGCTGACCAACGGCATCAAGGCGCTGCGCACGCACCGCAAACTGCTGGACCGGATCGAAGCCACCTATGGCGTCGAAAAAGAGGTGGTCGTGGCGGTCTGGGGGCTGGAGTCTGCCTACGGCACCTTTCGTGGGGAAGTCCCGGTGATCGAGGCGTTGGCGACGTTGGCCTATGACGGACGGCGGGGTGCGTTCTTTGAACAGCAACTGATTGCCGCGCTGAAAATACTGCAAAATGGTGACACGACACCCGACAGGATGACCGGCAGTTGGGCGGGTGCGATGGGGCACACGCAGTTCATTCCCACGTCGTACCTGTCCTTTGCGGTGGATTTTACCGGCGATGGCAAGCGCGACATCTGGTCGGACGACCCCGCAGATGCGCTGGCATCGACCGCTGCCTATCTGGCGCAATCGGGTTGGCAAACCGGGCAGCCTTGGGGGTTGGAAGTGGCCTTGCCCCAAGGGTTCGACTACAGCCAGACCGGCGACCGGGTGAAGAAATCCGTGGCTGACTGGCAGGCTTTGGGTGTGCGGACCGCCGGTGGCAAGGGGTTGCCGGATCACGGCACGGCCTCGGTTCTGTTGCCAGCGGGCGCGCGGGGGGCGGCGTTTCTGATCTTTCGCAACTTTCAGGCGATTGAACGCTACAACGCTGCCGACGCCTACGTGATCGGGGTCGGCCACCTGTCGGACCGTATCAAGGGCGGCCCGCCGATCCGCGCCGATTGGCCGCGTGAAGATCGGGCACTGACCTTTGCCGAACGGGTGGAGCTGCAGGAACGGCTGACATCCGCAGGTATTGATCCGGGCGGTGTGGATGGCAAGATCGGCCCGATGACCATCGCTGCGGTCAAAAGCTTTCAGCGCACCATCGGGATGGTTCCGGATGGGTATCCTAGCCTAGATATCCTGAAGCGGTTGCGGTAAAGCGTGAATGGCCCGCCCGACAGGGGCGGGCCAAGGGCATCACTGCTGGTTCAGGATCGCCTTCAGTGCGCCGCGCGGGTTGTTGCCTGCGTTCAGGTTGTCGCTGTTGGCGAACAGACCGTTGATTTCGGCCAGTTGGGCGGTGGAAATGTTCGTCAGGTCCGCGCCGGGGACAAGGCGCTGGATTTCGGACACGACGTTTGACGACAACCCGGTGGGCGTCATGGTCATTGCCGATGCCGAAGCAACGGTTGCGATGGTCAGTGCGGTGGCGAGCAGAATGCGTTTCATGGGGTAAGTCCTTTGGTTCGGGTGTCTGTCCTGACCTGTTCTGGCCGGATGAAACGAAGATGCGCCTGCGGACCGCATTCGTAAAATCACTCTCAAGTCGCGGAATCTCCCGCGTTTTTTACCGTGTGTGGGTGAAACTTTTCGGGGACGCCCCTTTCTTCCAAGGATCGTTGGCCTTCGTGGGTGCCCAGATGCGCGCGCCTTTTCACGCGCCGGTTCGTTTCGCTGTCGAAACGTCACTTGCAGGGTGGTTGTGCATTTTTGCAGGGCGGTGAAAAGCGATCTGGTTCGGGTTTTTTCGGTGCAACATCGGTCGTGTCGCTGTGGCCGGACTCGTCAAAGCCTGTTGTGCCAGCTAAGATGTTCTCTCTATGTTCTTGCCGACTCAAGGCCCACCATGTTTGTCGAACTGTCTGCCACATCGAATTTCACCTTTCTGACCGGGGCATCCCACCCCGAAGAACTGATCACGCGCGCCGCCGAAATGGGGGCTGCGGGGCTGGCGATTGCGGATGTGAACTCGGTCGCGGGGATTGTGCGGGCGCATACGCGGGCGCGGGAAATGGCCCGCGATGGTGGCCCGGTGATCCGGCTGATCCCGGCGGCAAGGCTGGTGCTGGAGGAGGGGTTCACCCTGACCGCCCTGCCGCGGGACCGGGTGGCGTGGGGACGCCTGTGCCGTCTGATCACCACGGGCCGCCGCCGCGCGGTCAAGGGCACCTGCATCCTGACCCCGGACGATCTGCTGGAGTGGGGCGAGGGGATCGAGATGCTGATCCACCCGCCCACATGGGGGGCCATGGCGCCGTGGCTGACGCTGACCCGCCGCCTGACCGCACGCTTTCCGGGCCAATGCAGCCTGCTGGTCGCGCCGCGCTATGACGGGCAGGATACCGCGCGGTTTGACCGGCTGGCCCGGTTGGGTGTGGCGCAGGGACTGGCGCTGGTGGCATCCGCCCTGCCCATGATGCACCACGGGTCGCGCCGCCGTCTGGCCGATGTGCTGACCGCGATCCGCGAAGGCTGCCATGTCGATGCGTTGGGCCGCCGGGCGTTGCCCCATGCCGAACAACGGCTCCGGTCGGGGGCGGAAATGCTGCGCCTGTTTCGCGGCCACGAAGACGCCGTGCATCGCAGTGTCGAGGTGGCGTCGCGGCTGACCTTTTCGCTGGACCAGTTGCGTTATGACTATCCAACCGAAACCAGGGATGGCGAAACCGCATCGGAACGCCTGTCCCGTCTGGCCCATGCGGGGTTGGACTGGCGCTATCCGGCCGGGGCGCCTGACACGGTGCGCGCGCAGATGGCGCACGAACTGACCCTGATCGGCAAGCTGCGGTATGAACCCTATTTCCTGACCGTTCACGACATCGTCGAATTCGCGCGCGGGCGGGGCATCCTGTGTCAGGGGCGCGGGTCGGCGGCGAATTCGGTCGTGTGCTATGCGTTGGGTGTCACCTCGGTTTCACCGGAAATCGGCACGATGGTGTTTGAACGTTTCGTGTCCGAGGCGCGGAATGAACCCCCCGACATCGACGTCGATTTCGAACACGAACGCCGCGAAGAGGTGATCCAGCACATCTATGACCGCTATGGCCGCCACCGCGCGGGCCTCTGCGCCACGGTGATCCACTATCGCGGCAAGCGCGCCGTGCGCGAGGTGGGCCGCGCCATGGGCCTGACCGAAGACACGCTGGCCGCCATGTCATCGCAGATCTGGGGCTGGGGCGGACCGGGGCAGATCACCGACATCCGCCTGCGCGAAATCGGGCTTGATCCCACCGACCGCCGCCTGCGCCAGACCCTGCACCTGATCGACGACATTCAGGGCTTTCCCCGCCACCTGTCGCAGCATGTCGGCGGGTTCATCATCACCGAGGGGCGGCTGGACGAGTTGGTGCCGATCGAGAACGCCACGATGGTGGATCGCACCGTCATCTGCTGGGACAAGGACGACATCGACACGCTGGGCATCCTCAAGGTCGATATCCTTGCACTGGGGATGCTGTCGTGCATCCGCAAGGGATTTGACCTTTTGGAAAAGCACCACCATGCCCGCTATACGCTGGCCACCCTGCCCAAAGAAGACCCGGCCACCTATGACATGCTGTGCAAGGCCGACAGTCTGGGCGTGTTTCAGGTCGAAAGCCGGGCGCAGATGAACTTTCTGCCCCGGATGCGGCCCCGCAGTTTCTATGATCTGGTCATTCAGGTCGCCATCATCCGGCCCGGCCCCATCCAGGGCGACATGGTCCACCCCTATCTGCGGCGGCGCAACGGGCAAGAGGTGGTGACCTTTCCGTCGGACGCGCTGGGAAAGGTGTTGGGCAAGACGTTGGGCGTGCCGCTGTTTCAGGAACAGGCGATGCAGATCGCCATCATCGGTGCGGGTTTCACCCCGACCGAGGCGGACCGCCTGCGCCGGTCGCTGGCCACGTTCAAGAAACATGGGTCAGTGTCGGAATTTCAGGACCGGTTTCTGGACGGGATGCGCGCCAACGGCCATGACGCCGACTTTGCCGCCCGCTGCTTTGCCCAGATCGAAGGCTTTGGCAGTTACGGCTTTCCCGAAAGCCATGCCGCCAGTTTCGCGCTGCTGGTCTATGCCAGCGCATGGATCAAGCGGCATCATCCCGGCATCTTTGCCTGCGCGCTGCTGAATTCGCAGCCGATGGGGTTTTATGCCCCCGCCCAGATCGTGCGCGATGCGCGCGAACATGGGGTGATCGTGCTGCCCCCCTGCATCAACGCCAGCCACTGGGACACCGTGATGGAGCCGGACGGTGAGGGTCGTCTTGCCCTGCGGCTGGGGTTCCGCCAGATCCGTGGCCTGCCCGAGGACGAGGCGATGTGGATCGTCGCCGCGCGCGGCAACGGCTATCATGCGGTGCAGGATGTCTGGCGTCGGGCTGGTGTCAGCCCCGCCACGGTGACCCGTCTGGCCGAGGCGGATGCCTTTGCCGCGCTGGGGTTGACGCGCCGGGATGCGCTGTGGTCCGCGCGCGCGCTGGTCAAGGACAAGCCGCTGCCGCTGTTCGCCGGCGACATTGACGGCGAGGCGATTTTGGAACCCGCCGTCGCCTTTCGCGCCATGACCACCGGCGAACAGGTGGTCGAGGATTACGTCGCCCTGCGCCTGACGCTGCGCGCGCATCCCCTTGCGCTGCTCAGGCCGTGGTTGACGCCGGGGGCGGGGCATGACCAAGCTGTGTCAAAGGGGAAATTCATTGAAGCACAGCTACACGCCTGAAAACATCAAGGCCCGCACCGCCCCGCAATTGAAGAACCTGCTGGAAAATGCCCTGCGACTGGGGGCCGAAGACGTGACGACCATGGTGCAGGAAGAAATGGCCCTGCGCCTTTATGGCGACGAACTGCCCGCCGGGGTTTCCGCCAAGCTGGACGCCACCCTGCAAGAGCATGAACGCAGGCAGGCCGAGGAAGCGCAGAAGAAAACCTTCAAGGACACCCGCACCCGCCTTGCGATCCGTCGCACAGGTTTGAAAAAGGCGGTCGAGACGATCGTGCAAAAGGGCGACTTTCCCACGCTACCCTTTGCCCTGACATTCGAGGCGACCATTCTGGAACACCCCGACCTGTTCAGCGCCGACGCGGTCGAAACCGCGCGCAAACGGCAAGAGGTCGCCGAAAGCTGATCTTTCAAGGGGGGTGCTGGGGCATCGAGCCCCCAAGGGCTGCATTGCCATGGATCGCGGCAACCGCCCGCAATCGAGGGGGTTGCGGGATTTTGAGTATTTAGGCGAATAAAAAGCCGATGTCGGCGGTGGGGGCCGTGGCGGCGGTCAGGCGAAGCTGCCGTGACAGAACCAGCCGCCGGGGATGTCGCCGCCATGGGCGAAAAACAGCCACAGCCGTTCGCCCCCCGCAACCTCGATCCGCCAATAGTCGCGGGGGCCGGTGCGCCATTCGGCATCATTCAGCCACCATTCCGGGGCGATCCGTTCCGGGCCCGAGGCGACGCGGGTGACAAGATCCCGCCTGCGCCAGCGGAAACGGGCAGGGGGTGTCGCCTCGTCCTGCGGGGCGGTGACGGGTTCGGGGCGAATGAGCAGCAGGGGCCGGGGCGCACGGGTTGCGGGCCATGGCGCAGGGGCGGCGTCCGACCATGCAGCAGTCAGCACGAGCGCGCTTTTTTCCGGGATATGGCTTTCAGCGGGGTGCAGGCGTGTGACCGCTTCGGCCCCAAGTCGCGCGCCCAGCTTGCCGATCAGATCATCGAGTGCCGTATCGTCCACCGCCCGCGATGAAGCGGCGGTTCCCGCATCTACATGGCCCCGGTGTTGCACGGCGGACAGGGGTTCCGTCTCGGTCGCCTCAAGCCGCAGGCAGTCAATGCCGAAACCTGCATCGATCTGGTCCAGCTTCAGCGCCAGCAAGGGGCGGATGCGGTCGGCCTGATCCGAGGCGCGGGCCAGGCCCACCTCAACCGCCTCGATCCGCCCGTCGGCGCGAAAGGCCTGCAGTCGCACCCGCCGCGCACCGTGGCTGCGGGCGGCCAGCCGGGCGCACAGGGCAGGCAGCAGCCGATCCACCCCGGCCTGCACATCGGCCACAAGCCCGATCGGATCGGGAAAGGTCAGACGGGCGGCAAAGTGCAACGGGGCCTGTGCCGGTGTCACGGGTTCAGGCTCCAGCCCCAAGGCCTGATCCAGACGCCGCAGGGTTGCCGCGCCAAAACGGCGGGCCAGCGTGGCGCGCGGCAGGCCCATGATGTCTTCGACCCGCCGCAGGCCAAGCCGGGCCAGCCCTTCGATCACATCGGGGGGCAGGCGCAGGGCGGCCATGGGCAGGGCGGCCAGCGCCTGCCGCATCTGGCCGGGCGCCGCGATCATCCCCTGCGGTGTGCCCGGTGCCGCCAGGGTGGGGGCTGCACCGCCCTTTTCCCACCCGCGCCGTTTGGAGGATTTTGACCGCGTTGCGCGGGCCTCTTGCGCGATGGCATCGCCGTTGCGCAGATGTGTGGCCACCCCGCCTGCATATCGCGCCAGTGCCCAGGCAGCACCGGGCGTATCGGCAATGCCTGTGCGCAAGCTTAGGCCAAGGGTGGCGCAATCGCCCTCTACCTCGGCCAGAAGGGCAGGTTCCCCGCCGAAAAGATGCGCGCAGCCCGTCAGGTCCACCACCAGCCCATCGGGGGCCTCTTCGGCGACCCACGGGCTGAACTTGCCTGCCCAACGGCGCAGCACGGTCAGAAAGGCCGCCTCTGCCACCGGATCGGCGGGCACGGTCACAAGGTCCGGGCACATTGCCATGGCATCGCGCAGCGGCTGACCGCGTTGCAACCCCGCCGCCTGCGCCCCCGCATCAAGCGAGGTCAGCACCTGCCCCCCCGCCTGATCCCCCACCACCGCCAAAGCGCGTACCAGCCCGCCCCGCCGCAACCGCAGGGCGCGTTCCGCCGCAAGGCGCGGAAACCACAGCGTCAGGATGCGGCGATTGGCCATGAATGTTCCCTTTTTGTTCATGATATCGGCCGATGAACCCGGAGTCGATCCTGCACATTCGCGTGATCCCGGTCGGTCCGGTGATGTCGCGGGTTCCGCGACATTCTGCCTCGCCTATAGTCACGAGACATTTCCAGCAGGGAGCCATGAAATGAACTTTGTAACCAAGACCCTGATTGCGGGTCTCGTATTGGTGGCGGGTGCAGCCTTTGCCGCAGAAGCTACGGACCCGACGGTGAAAGCCCGCCAGGAACTGATGGATACCATCGGGGCCAATGCCAAAATCCTGGGTGAAATGGCGGGCGAAAAAACGGCCTTTGATGCCGCCGCCGCCGAAGCCGCCAAGGCCGCAATTGTCGCGGCTGTTGCCGAGATTCCGGTCAAATTCGAACCGCAGGCCACCGATCCGAAAAGCACGGCCAAGCCAGATGTCTGGACCAGTTGGGATGCCTTTCTGACCAAGGCGTCGGCCCTTGGCACGGCGGCGGGCGCGTTGGATGCAACCACGCTTGACGGTGTCAAGGCGGGCATGGCGGGCGTTGGCGGTGCATGCAAGGATTGCCACACCACCTATCGCATGTGATCAATGCAGACAGGCCCCGGATCTCCGGGGCCTGATCCTGACCGCAGTCATGCTTGTCGCCGTCGTTTTAGCCGCAATAGACGCGACTGATATATCCCGACCGGTCGACCGAAAAATTCAGCCGCGCCGCGCTGTAATCCATCGTGACGGCCATGCCGGGCCGGATCACCCGCACGGGCTGGCTGAAGCGCATCGTTTCCAGCACCGACGCGGGTTGACCCACCAGATATTGCAGATCAAGCGCGCCACAGGCGTTGACGCCATCCTGCGGCGGAACCGGACCGGGGCCGGGAAGGGGTTCAACCGGCACGCAGGCCGTCAACACCGCAAGCATTGCGGCAACAAGGCTGGCGCGGGTGGCAAGGGGCGTGATCATCTGATCCTCCAGTCGCGTGGGCAGGGCGTCATCCGCAGAACAATCGCAGGATGCGACCGGTTCCGTCCACCTGTGCATTCAGTCGCGCGGGCGTCAAGCCATCGGTGATGCCCTGACCGGGGTACAGGATGCGCAACCCGCCCGGAATGGGGCTGCTGGCAAGCGCGGTAAACGGCTGACCGATCAGTGCCCCTCGTCGATCTGCCCCGCAGCCCTGCGCCGCCTGACGTTCGATCGCCAAGGGTGCGGTCACAGGCAAAACGTTCGAAGGCGCAAGCGGCAGGCAGCTAGGCAATAACGCAAGAACGGCAATTACGCGGCCTGTGGGGGCGATGGTCCGGTGCCGTCTGACTGCGATGCATTGTCGGGTAAGGAAAAGACGCACCGGCAAAACCTCATACCAACAATTCAACCAAAACGGGCATGACAAGCGTAGACGGGCCGCCGGGTCCGGGCAAGGGCGGCTTTTGCCGTGCCCGCTGCCGCTTCGCGCGCGGTTCCGGTCGTTTCCCGCGTTGCAATCCATACCGCTTTCCCCCAGTTTTGCGCAAACATCGGGAGAAGATCATGCGCACACGTGCAGCCGTCGCCATCGCCGCCGGACAGCCCCTTCAGGTCATGGAGGTCATCCTTGCCGACCCCAAAGAGGGCGAGGTTCTGGTCGAAATCAAGGCCACCGGCATTTGTCACACGGATGAGTTCACCCTGTCGGGGGCCGATCCCGAAGGGCTGTTTCCCGCTATTCTGGGGCACGAAGGCGCGGGGGTGGTCATCGCCTGCGGCCCGGGCGTGACGACGTTGAAACCGGGCGATCATGTGATCCCGCTGTACACGCCGGAATGTCGTCAGTGCCCGTCCTGCCTCAGTCAGAAAACCAACCTGTGCACCGCGATCCGCAGCACCCAAGGGCAAGGCATGATGCCGGATGGCACCACCCGGTTCACCATGCTTGATGGCACGCCGATCCACCATTACATGGGCTGCTCGACCTTTGCCAACCACACGGTCGTGCCGGAAATCGCGCTGGCAAAGGTCCGCGACGACGCGCCTTTCGACAAGATCTGCTACATCGGCTGCGGTGTCACCACCGGCATCGGCGCGGTGATCAACACGGCCAAGGTCGAAATCGGCGCCAAGGCCGTGGTGTTCGGCCTGGGCGGCATCGGGCTGAACGTCATTCAGGGCCTGCGTCTGGCCGGGGCCGACATGATCATCGGCGTCGATCTGAACAACGACAAAAAGGCCTGGGGCGAACGGTTCGGGATGACGCATTTCGTCAACCCGAAAGAGATTGAAGGATCGGTCGTCCAACACATCGTCGACATGACAAAGACCCCGTTCGACAAGATCGGCGGGGCGGATTACTCGTTCGATTGCACCGGCAACGTCAAGGTGATGCGCGACGCGCTGGAATGCACCCATCGCGGCTGGGGACAGTCGATCATCATTGGCGTGGCACCTGCGGGGGCGGTGATTGAAACCCGGCCCTTCCAGCTTGTCACGGGCCGGGTGTGGAAAGGCACCGCCTTTGGGGGCGCGCGGGGCCGGACGGATGTGCCGAAGATCGTGGACTGGTATATGGACGGCAAGATCGAGATCGACCCGATGATCACCCACACCCTGACACTGGATGAAATCAACAAAGGCTTTGATCTGATGCACGCAGGCGAAAGCATTCGCAGCGTGGTGATTTACTGAAAACCACCACAGTGCTGCCTTTGGCAAAGCCCGCGCGGCATCCGGCGCGCGCGGGTCTTTGGTTGTGAGTCTTTGACCCGATTTTCCACAGCCGCCCTTTCGTGCAAGTCCATTGTGCGGCATGAAGGGTGGGCCAACCCGGCCGCACCAAGGAAAGCCCATGCCAGAACCCCGCGCCCCCCGTCTTGCCGTGCTGATCGACGCGGATAATGTGCCCGCAGGCTATGCCGAGGCGATTTTCGAAGAGATTGCCGCACTGGGCGAGGCGTCGGTGCGGCGCATCTACGGTGATTGGTCGGCGCAACGGCTGGCGGGGTGGGCCAAAAAGGTGGCGGCACTTGGGTTGGTGGCGGACCAGCAGTTTTCCAACACCAAAGGCAAGAACGCGTCCGACATCGGGCTTGTGATCGCGGCGATGGATTTCCTGCATTCGGGGCTGTTTGATGGGTTTGTTCTGGTCAGTTCCGACAGCGACTTCACCCGGCTTGCGGCCCGCATCCGCGAACAGGGTCTGGATGTCTACGGCATCGGGGAAAAGAAGACCCCGGAAGCGTTCCGCATGGCCTGCAAGCGGTTCATCTATGTGGAAAACCTTGGCGCAACCGACGAGCCTGCCCCCGCGCGCATCCTGTCGAAACCCGACATGGCAGAGCCAGAGCCCGCACCAAAGCCCGGCGTAAAGGAAGCCCCCGCCAAGGCTATCCCCCTGATCATCGCGGCCATGCGGGCGATAGATCCCGAAGGCGAATGGTATTCGCTGGGGCAGGTGGGGCAGTATATCACCCAAGCCAACCCTGATTTCGACACCCGCACCTATGGCAGCGCCAAGCTGTCGGATCTGGTGCGCAAGATCAGCCGGTTTGAGGTAAAGCCCGGCCCCGCCGGGCAATTGCTGGCCCGCGACGTCGCATAACAAAAATTTTCGTCCGAAAATTTTTCAGCCCACCCGTGCGCGGTTGCGCAACTGACCCTGCGATGGTGAAGGGTTTCGCGCACACGCCGTCGCCCCTATCTTGGGTTGAACACAGGAGTGCGCCATGCAGATCGAACTTGGGCTGGACAGTTTTGGCGATGTCACCATCGGGCCTGACGGCAAACCAAAGCCGCAGGATCAGGTCTTGCGCGACGTGGTGGAACAGGGGGTGCTGGCCGATCAGGTTGGGGTTCATTTCCTTGGGCTGGGCGAACATCACAGGTCTGATTTCGCGATTTCCGCGCCCGAGATCGTGCTGGCCGCCATCGCCGCCAAGACCAGTCGCCTTCGGTTGGGGTCGGCGGTCACCGTTTTGTCGTCCGACGATCCGGTGCGGGTGTTCCAGCGCTTTTCCACCCTGAACGCCATTTCCAACGGTCGGGCCGAGGTGATCCTTGGCCGTGGGTCATTCACCGAAAGCTTTCCGTTGTTCGGCTACGCCCTTGAGGATTACGAGCGTCTGTTCGAGGAAAAGCTGGACCTGTTCGCCCATTTGATCCGCGAAGATGTGGTCACGTGGGGCGGTGAAACCCGTGCTGCCCTGACAGATCAGCGCGTCTATCCGACACTTGGGTCCGGGATGCAGGTCTGGGTCGGTGTGGGCGGCAGCCCGGAATCGGTGGTGCGCGTGGTGCGGCACGATCTGCAACTGATGCTGGCGATCATCGGGGGCGATCCGCGCCGGTTCAAACCCTATGTCGACCTTTACCACCGCGCCTGTGGTCAGATGGGACGGGCGGTCAAGCCCGTTGGCATCCATTCACCGGGGCACGTCGCTGCGTCGGACGAGGCAGCGGCGGAACAGATATGGCCGCATTACAAGGCGATGTTCGACCGCATCGGCAGCGAACGCGGTTGGCCGCCCGTGACACCTGACCGCTTCATGGCCGAGGTGCAGCACGGATCGCTTTACGTCGGTTCGCCGGAAACGGTTGCACGAAAGATCGCAGCGGCGGTGGAGGCCTTGGGTGTGCAGCGGTTTGATATGAAATACGCAACCGGCCCGATGCCGCACCATCAGTTGATGGAAGGCATCCGGCTTTATGGCGAACGGGTTATTCCGATGGTCAGGGACTTGCTGGCGGATAAGGTGGCGGCGCAGTAGCGGCAGCATCAACGATTTTCCTGCGAAAAATCGTCGCGATGTCCAAGGACTGTGCCTTCGGACGCGAAGATTGAATATTTGTGCGAAGAAAAAACGGCAAGTCCGGCCTTATGCCAGATGCGGCCGGAACGCGGCCACCACCGTCTCATAGACGTTGCGTTTGAACGGGACGATCGATGACACCATGGTGTCCGCGTCGATCCAGCGCCATTCGCTGAATTCGGGATGATCGCTGTCGATCCTGACCTGATCATCGCGGCCGGTGAATCGGAACAGGAACCACTTCTGCCGCTGGCCGCGATACTTGCCGCCCCAGACTTTGCCCAGCAGTTCGGGCGGCAGATCGTAGGTCACCCAATCGGACGTCTTGCCGATGAATTCCACCAGATCGGCGGTCACGCCGGTTTCTTCCCACAACTCGCGCAGGGCCGCCTCGCGCGGTTTTTCACCCTCATCAATCCCGCCTTGCGGCATTTGCCAGGCTGGAACAGGGCTGTCCAGTCGGCGGCCTGCGAAGATCAACCCTTGGCGGTTGACCAGCACGACACCGACACAAGGGCGGTAGGGAAGCGTTTCGGGATTAATCATGATGGGTCGGGCCGCCCAGATGGGCGGCCCTGTCCTTTCATGGTGTGGGTTCAGATTGCGGCGCGACCGCACTCAGACCCTTCAGGATATCGACCGCATAGGCGAGCTGGTAATCCTCGTCGCGCAGTTTGGCGGCCTCTTCGATCAGCGCCCGCTCTTCTTCCAGCAGTTTGCGTTCGTCATCGGTCATGGAATCGTTGGTCAGAATGCCGCGCAGGCTGGCCTCGGACCGGGCGTTTGCCTCGGCTGTTGCGGCCTCGGCCTCGGTTCCGGTCGCTGCGGGGTCGATGGGGGGCTGGTTCACCACGATATCCGGCATCACGCCAAGCGCCTGGATCGACCGGCCTGACGGCGTGTAGTAGCGCGCCGTCGTCAGACGCATCGCGCCATCGCCGCGCAGGGGAACGATGGTCTGGACCGAGCCTTTGCCAAAGCTTTTGGTGCCCACGACGATGGCGCGGCGATGATCCTGCAAGGCCCCTGCCACAATCTCGGACGCCGAAGCGGACCCGCCGTTGATCAGCATGACCACGGGCTTGCCCTGTGCCAGATCGCCCGGCGTGGCGTTGAACCGCTCTCCGTCCTGGGGGTTGCGGCCACGGGTCGATACGATTTCGCCCTTTTCAAGGAACGCATCCGACACGTTGATCGCCTGGTTGAGCAGGCCCCCCGGGTTGTTGCGCAGATCGAGGACAAAGCCTGCGACCTTGTCGATGCCACCCAATGCCTCGACCGATTTCGCCAGCTCTTCTTCCAGCCCGCTGAAGGTCTGGTCGTTGAATGTGGTGATCCGCAAGACAACGGTGTTGCCCACGGTGCGGCTGCGAACGGCGGTCAGTTTGATGGTGTCGCGGATGATCGAGACGTCAAAGGGTTCTTCCACGCCTTCGCGGACGATGGTGATCACGATTTCCGAGCCGACCGGGCCGCGCATCATTTCGACAGCGGCGTCCAGCGTCAGGCCCAGAACGGATTCGCTGTTCACATGGGTGATGAAATCGCCCGCCTCGACGCCTGCAGCATCGGCGGGCGTGCCATCCATCGGCGAGACGACCTTGATGTAACCTTCCTCCTGCGTCACCTCGATCCCGAGGCCGCCAAATTCGCCGCGCGTCTGCACCTGCATGTCGTCGAAATCATCCGGCGGCAGGAAACTGGAGTGCGGATCAAGCGAAGTCAGCATCCCGTTGATCGCAGCCTCGATCAGCTTTTCGCTGTCGACCTCTTCGACATACTGGGCGCGGATGCGTTCAAAAATGTCACCGAACAGATCAAGCTGTTCATAGACCGAGGCATTCTTGTCGGCTTCCTGCGCGATCAGCGGACCTGCCACCTGCGTGGTGATCAAGACGCCAGCCACAGTGCCGCCAAGCGCGGCCATGACGAACTTCCTCATGCGGTATCCTCAATCCCTATCTACGGCGAACCATTCTGCCGGATCGACCGGCTCGGCCCCTTGCCTCAGTTCCATATAAAGCGTTTCCGTCCCGCGTGCGCCACCACCTTCTTCGGTGTCTGTCGCAATGCTTGTCAGCGCAGGTCCGGTTCCCCCCATCAGTCCGACCGGCGCACCGGCGGCAATCACTTCGCCCACCTCGCCATAGACGGTTTCCAGTCCGGCCAGAACCAGAAGATAGCCCCCGCCGGGTTCGAGGATCATCACATTTCCGTAGTCGAGCAGCGGGCCGCGATATCGGATCGTCGCGGGCCAAGGCGACGTGACCAATGCGCCGGGGCGTGCGGCCAGTGTCAGGCCGGGACGACGCACGCCTGCGCCGTCAGCCTCGTTCGTGCCGCGCAGCAGGGTGCCAAGCACCGGCAGGGGCAAGCGGCCCTTTGCTGCGGCAAAATCCTGCGCGTCGCTGGTGTCGGGGGCAAGGCCGGTGGCAAAGGCACCCAAGGTATCGGCGCTTTCCAAAAGGCCGCGCAGCACGGCCGGGTCTTCGGTAAAGCGGCGGGGCAGTTCCGTCCGGTCCGACATCGCCTGCGACAGGGCGGTGCGGGCGGTTTGGGCCGTCGTCAGGCCGCGCGACAGGCTCTGGCCAGCCGCGACCTGCAGGTCGCGCAGGTCGCGCAGTTCTTCAAGATTTGCGCGCAGGGTTTCCGCCTCGGCGTGCAGGGCAGGGGTCACGTCCGCCAGCATCATCGCCGACCGCACGGTGCCCAAGGGGCCTGATGGGTGCATCAGCAACAGGGGCCCCGGTTCGGATTCAAGCTGCCCCAGCACCCCCAACAACTGCGAGACGCGGTCGCGTTTTGCCGCGAATTCCAACGTCAGGGCCGTTTCGCGCAGTGCCATCTGGCGCAGGGCGTCCCGCAGGGCGGACAGGCCATTCTCATAGGCGCGGATGGTCTGGGTCAGGGCGGCGACGCGGTCCTGGGCCGCTGTCGCCGCATCCAGCGCGTCAACGGCAGCGGCAAGGTCAGCGCTGGCCTGTTCGGCCTGTTCCGCCACGCTTTGCGCCAGACAGGGCGCAGCGGACAGGACAAAAATCAGGGCGGCGCGGAGGATCATGCGATCAGGCTGTGCCCCGTCATCTCGACGGGCTGTGGCAGGCCCATCAGTTGCAGCAATGTCGGCGCCAGATCCGCAAGCCGCCCATGCAGCAAGGTGGCGCCCGCGGGACCGCCAACCAATATCACCGGCACAGGGTTTGTTGTGTGCGCGGTATGGGGGCCGCCTGTCACAGGGTCCACCATCATTTCGCAATTGCCATGATCGGCGGTGATGATCATCGCACCCCCCGCCGTTTCCAGCGCCGCGACGGCCCGAGTCAGGCCCTGATCCACCGCTTCGCAGGCGCGGATGGCGGCGGCCAGATCGCCGGTGTGCCCGACCATGTCAGGATTGGCGAAGTTGACCACGATCAGATCATAGCCGTGCGCGATTGCGGCAACCAGTCGGTCGGACACTTCAGCAGCGCTCATTTCCGGTTGCAAATCGTAGGTGGCGACCTTGGGCGATTGCGGCATGGTGCGATCTTCGCCCACAAAAGGCACCTCGCGTCCGCCGTTCAGGAAAAAGGTGACGTGGGGGTATTTCTCGGTTTCGGCCAGACGGAACTGGGTCTTGCCATGGCTGGCCACCCATTCGCCCAAGGTGTTGACCAGTGTCCGCTTGGGAAAGGCGGTGCCCATATAGGCGTTGTGGGCATCCGAGTATTCCACCATGCCCAGCGCCGCCACCCAAACGGGGCGCGGGCCGGTGGGAAAGGCGTCAAAGCCGGGCTGTGCCAGTGCGGCAAGGATTTCGCGCGCGCGGTCGGCGCGGAAGTTCAGGCAAAACAGACCGTCGCCATCCCTGGCCCCCGAATAATCACCAATCACGGTGGGGGCGATGAATTCGTCCGTTTCGCCCTTGGCGTAAGATATTGTGACGGCGGTCACAGCATCCGGCGCATGTTCGCCCGTGGCGTTGACCATCGCGTGAAAGGCGCGGGCCACGCGGTCCCACCTTGTATCTCGGTCCATCGCCCAATAGCGCCCGATCACGGTCGCCACGCGGGCTCCGACGGGAAGCTGTGCCACCAGATGCGCCATGAAGCCGGCCGCAGACGACGGGGCCACGTCGCGCCCGTCGGTGATCGCATGCAGCGCCACGGCCACACCAAGGGTGGTCAGGGCGCGGGCTGCGGCAATCACATGGGTGATGTGACCATGCACCCCGCCATCAGAGATCACCCCGATCAGATGCGCGGTGCCCCCCGTGGTTTTCAGCCGTGCCGCAAAGTCCAGCAGGGCAGGGTTCACCGCGAATGACCCATCCTCGACCGCCAGATCAATGGCACCCAGATCCATCGCAACGACACGGCCTGCGCCGATATTGGTGTGCCCCACCTCGGAATTGCCCATCTGGCCGGTGGGCAGACCCACATCCGGGCCATGGGTAATCAACGTGGCGTGGGGGCAGGTGGCCCACAGCCGGTTGAAGGTCGGAACGTTGGCAAGTGCGGGGGCGTTCGCCTCGGTCCGGTCCGACAGACCCCAGCCGTCAAGGATGCACAGGACAACGGGCTTTGGGGCGGTCATGTCGGGGCCTTTCGCAGTGCGCTTCGGCCTTGGTTCTACTTGCGCCGGGCCGTGGGGGCAACGGGCGCAGGCTGAGCAGAAAACTTTTCGGAAAAGTCTTGGCAAATTCCTTCAGGCAGCATTTCCTTTAAACCCGGTGATAGGGACCGCCGCCCAGAATGGTGGCCGCTCGATACAGTTGTTCCGCCAGCATCACCCGCACCAGCATATGCGGCCACACCATCCGCCCGAAGGACAGCGCAAAGTCCGCCCGGTCGCGCAAGACAGGGGCGATGCCATCCGCGCCGCCGATGACAAAGGCCACGTCCTGCCGCCCACCGTCGCGCCATCGTGCCAATTGATCGGCAAAGTCCGGGCTGGATATTACCTTGCCGCGTTCATCCAGCACGGCAAGCACTGCGCCGGTGGGCAAGGCACGGGCCAGCAGGTCGGCCTCTGCCTCCATCCCGCCGCCTTTCTTGTCCTCGACCTCGTGTTCGATCAGCGGGCCAAGGCCAAGGGGTCGTCCGGTGCGGTCAAGACGGGTGGTGTAATCGTTTACAAGGTCGCGCTCGGGGCCGGCGCGCAGCCGCCCCACGGCGCAGACATGCAGCCTCATCCGGCGTCAAGACCCCGATGCGCCGAATTGGGCAGCCACATCTTTTCCAATTGATAGAATTCGCGCACTTCGGGGCGGAAGACATGCACGATGACGTCGGATGCGTCGATCAGCACCCAATCGCCCGTGTCCTTGCCCTCCATCTTGCAGGACATGTGCAACTCCTGCTTCAGCTTGTCCGCCAGCTTTTCCGAAATGGATGCGACCTGACGGGTCGACCGGCCCGAGCAGATCACCATGTAATCCGCCACGTCCGACCGGCCGCGCAGGTCGATCTGCACGATGTCTTCGGCCTTGTCATCGTCGAGAGATGTAAGCACCAGGGCAAGGACATCTTCGGCGCTATAGTCCGCACCAGCGGGGTTGATGTCGGTTGCACGGCTTGCCCGGGGGCCGACCGGAAGCCCGGTCGCAGGATCAGAATGAGACAGGACTACGTCCTCCAGATAGCGCGCCGATCAGGCCCCGGCGCGGGGCGGTAGACAAAAGGTAACATCGCCTGCACGAAATCTCAATGACAGGGCAAGCGCGCGCGATAGCGGGTGGCGGCCTTGCGCACAAGGGAAAACGCGAAAAGCCTGGTGCGCCTGCATGGATATGACCCGCCACCGGGGCACTTGCGCGCAGTTTGCTTGCCTGCGCAGGGATTCGGGCGTATCAGTCGCGCCATGATGCGCTTTTTCGACATGGATGACCGCGCGCGCCTGCCTTGGCGCTTTTACGGTGCGACCCGGGCGGTTCTAGCACGCGCCTGAAGGGCTGCGTCGTTGCCCATCCTGTCCCGCCTGTTCCTGCCATTCCCATCCGAGGAAGAGCCATGACCGCTCCGAAGACCCTGTACGATAAGATCTGGGACGACCACGTCGTCCATCAGGCCGAAGACGGCACCTGCCTGCTGTATATCGACCGCCATCTGGTGCACGAAGTCACCAGCCCGCAGGCGTTCGAAGGTCTGCGCATGACGCACCGCACCGTGCGCGCGCCCGAAAAGACCATCGCCGTGCCCGATCACAACGTGCCGACGACGTTGGACCGCGCCGATGCCGCGACCATGACCGAGGACAGCCGTGTTCAGGTGGCCGCCCTGGACACAAACGCCAAGGAATTCGGCATCAACTATTATCCGGTCTCCGACATCCGTCAGGGCATCGTGCATATCGTCGGCCCGGAACAGGGTTGGACGCTGCCCGGCATGACGGTCGTGTGCGGCGACAGCCATACCGCGACGCACGGCGCATTCGGCGCGCTGGCCCACGGCATTGGCACGTCCGAAGTGGAACATGTGCTGGCCACCCAGACGCTGATCCAGCGCAAGGGCAAGAACATGAAGGTGGAAATCACCGGCAGTCTGCGCCCCGGTGTCACCGCCAAGGACATCACCCTGTCCGTGATCGGTGAAACCGGCACGGCGGGCGGCACGGGCTATGTCATCGAATACTGCGGGCAGGCGATCCGCGAATTGTCGATGGAAGGTCGCATGACCGTCTGCAACATGGCAATCGAAGGCGGCGCGCGCGCCGGCCTGATTGCGCCCGATGAAAAGACCTATGCCTATTGCATGGGCCGCCCGCATGCGCCGAAAGGTGCCGCATGGGAAGCAGCGGTCGCCTATTGGAAAACCCTGTTTTCCGATGAAGGTGCGCATTGGGACAAGGTCGTTACGCTGCGCGGCGAAGATATCGCCCCGGTTGTCACCTGGGGCACATCGCCCGAAGACGTGCTGCCGATCACCGGCACCGTGCCTTCGCCCGATGATTTCCCGGCGGGCAAGGCTGAGGCTGTGAAACGCTCGCTTGACTACATGGGTCTGACGCCGGGGCAAAAGCTGTCAGACATCGCCATTGATACGGTGTTCATCGGGTCTTGCACGAACGGCCGGATCGAGGATCTGCGCGCCGCGGCCGCGATCCTGAAAGGCAAGAAAAAGAAAGACGGTCTGCGCGCGATGGTCGTGCCGGGATCGGGCCTTGTGCGTGCGCAGGCTGAAGAAGAAGGGCTGGCGCAGATTTTCATCGACGCCGGTTTCGAATGGCGTCTGGCGGGGTGTTCGATGTGCCTTGCGATGAACCCGGATCAGCTTTCGCCGGGCGAGCGTTGCGCCGCCACCTCCAACCGCAACTTCGAAGGTCGTCAGGGCCGGGGCGGGCGCACGCACCTGCTGTCGCCCGCCATGGCCGCCGCTGCCGCGATCACCGGTCACCTGACCGATGTGCGCGAGATGATGACTGAAACCGCATAAAGGACCGGACAGATGGAAAAGTTCACCAAACTGACCGGCATCGCGGCGCCCATGCCGTTGGTCAACATCGACACCGACATGATCATCCCCAAGCAGTTCCTGAAGACCATCAAGCGGTCAGGGTTGGGCGTGAACCTGTTCGACGAGATGCGCTATACGCTCGACGGCAAGGAAATCCCGGAATTCGTACTGAATCAGCCCGCGTACCGTACCGCCGAGATCATCATCGCCGGTGACAACTTTGGCTGCGGCTCGTCGCGCGAACATGCCCCTTGGGCGCTGCTGGATTTCGGCATCCGCTGTGTGATTTCCACCAGCTTTGCCGACATCTTTTACAACAACTGCTTCAAGAACGGCATCCTGCCCATCGTGATGCCAAAGGATGTGGTCGATACCCTGATGGCCGACGCGCAGAAAGGGGCCAACGCCCGCATCACTGTGGATCTTGAGGCGCAGACGGTCACGACATCGGACGGGCAGGTTTTCCCGTTCGAGGTGGATGCCTTCCGCAAGCATTGCATGATGAACGGGCTGGACGATATCGGTCTGACGCTTGAAAAAGCGGCCTCCATCGACGCTTACGAGAAAAAGACCGCGACTTTGCGCCCCTGGGCCTGAGTGGGACCTGAGACACCGTAGCGGCCGCCCCACCGGGCGGCCGTTGCATTTCGCTACATGATGCAATCGGGCGACACTTTTGCGGCCAGTGTGCAGTTTTTCACGCTCTGGTTTAAAGCGGTTGTTGCGCGGCGTCTGAATTTGGGCGCAAATGGGGCAAGATTGAGGCAATCCGCCACAAAGCGCGGAAGTGATCGGAACAAGGACCCGGCGTTGACACGGGGCCAACCGGATCGAGGGCAGAAGGTGATATCGCGGCTGACAGGGGCGATCGTTCGCGCATTTCTTGTGATGGTGCTTGTCGCCATGCCTTCGGTCATTCTGCCGGGGCTGAACGCAGATAGCAAACAGATGGTGGCTTTGGTCGCCCTGTTCGCCGGTGCCCTGACCTTTGTCGAATACAACGCGACCTATCCCGGCCTGATCGAGTTTCGCGATGCGCCGCCCTTTAACCGCAGCCGGTTCATGATGCTGTTTGCCGTGGTGTTTAGCCTGTCTTTGGCTGAAAGCGCCCGGATCGTGCCTTCGACCTTTGCGCTGTTTGTGCAGGCCGTTGGCGTGCTGATCGGGCAGATGCTCGACTTTGCCTATAGCCCCGTGCGTCTGGCGCAACTGATGCTGGCGGATGGGGCAACCGGGGAACAGCGTGACGCACTGCGGTCGGCTGCGGGATTGTCATATCTGATGTCACTGGGGGCGCTTGGTGTCTTTGCTGTGGTGATGCGGGCCGGGCGCTGGCCGTCGCACCTGACCAGCTTCAACGTTTGGGTCAATCTGCCGACCTTTGATCCGACGGCCGGGCATGATGTGATTGACCGGCTGGTTCGGGATGCGCGCGTTAACATTGTGTTAGGGATTTTGCTGCCATTCTTGGCCCCTGTGGTCATCCGACTTGGAACCGGTGGTTTTGATGCGGGCTGGCTGTCGGCACCGCAACCCCTGATCTGGACCATGGCCGCGTGGACGTTTCTGCCTGCAAGCCTGTTCATGCGTGGCATCGCAATGGCCCGCGTCGCCGATCTGGTCCGCCAGAAACGCCGGGCGCATCGCATTGCCGGGCACGAGGCATTGCTTGCGGCCTGATCCTGCTGCTGACGCTGCCGTGGGTCGCGCAGGCCCAAACGGTTCGTTTAGCCACTTGGAATGCCGGGCTGGAACGATCAGGGCCGGGGCTGGTCTTGCAAGCACTGATCCGCGGCGACGATCCGCAGATCGAGGCGGCAGTTCAGGTGATCCTGCGGCTGGACGCAGATGTGCTGCTGCTGACCGGCATCGACTATGACCATGGTCTGTCCACCCTGGCGGCCCTGAACGACCGTCTGGCGGAACGGGGCGGTGGATATCCATATCGCTTTGCGCTGGCCCCGAATGCAGGGGTGCCGACGGGGATTGACCTTGATGGCAATGGCAGGCGGGGCGAGGCCCGCGATGCAATGGGCTGGGGCCGGTTTTCGGGCGCAGGGGGAATGGCGCTGGTGTCGCGGCTGGCGGTGCAGACCGACGGGGTGCGGGATTTCACCCCGATGCTGTGGCGCGATCTGCCCGGTGCCCTGATCCCGCCCGACATGGACACGGCCACCCTTGCGGTGCAGCGCCTGTCCACCACGGGGCATTGGGATGTGCCGGTGACGTTGCCGGACGGCACGGCGTTGCACCTGCTGGCATGGGCTGCGACGCCCCCGGTCTTTGACGGCCCCGAAGATCGCAACGGACGGCGCAATCACGATGAAACCGCCCTGTGGCTGCGCCTGCTGGACGGTGCGTTGCCCGGTGGCGTACCGGACCAGTTCGTGATCCTTGGCGACGCCAAGCTTGACCCCGTTGACGGTGAAGGTCGCACCGAAGCGATCCGCAGCCTTCTGGTGCATCCCATGGTGCAGGATACCGCGCCGACCAACGGGCGGACCGGCAATGACGCGGGGCAACGCGGTGATCCCGCCCTTGATACCGCCGATTATGGCGACGGGGTCGGTGCCTTGCGGGTGGATTATGTTCTGCCGTCGGCCAATTTGGTGGTGCACGGCAGCGGCATCCTGTGGCCGCAAGGACAAGACCAGTTCGCCCCGCTATTGGCGGCAGCGTCCCGTCACCGCCCGGTGTGGGTAGATATCACGGTGAGTATGTCAGCTCTTTCAGCCAGTCCATGACCGCAGGTTGCCGGGTCAAGGCGACCTTTGCAGATTTGCCGTCGGACAAAAGCACCAGCAGATCGCGCTTTTCCCGCCGGTGACCTTTGACCGCCCTGTTCGCGACCCAGCAAGAGCGGTGAATTTGCTGCCCCAACCCAGCCGGAATGTTTTTCAGCACCGAGGCGAAAGGCCCGGGCAACAAGTGGCTGTCGGTTTCCGTCACGACGCGGACGTAATTGCCTTCGGCCTGAATGTAGCTGAGGCCGTCCTGACGGAAGGGACGTCCCGAAAGTTCCAGAATGATCGGCCCCGATGGCGTTTGCAGTGCCTGCCCATTCATCAGACTGACGTGCTCAGCCCCGGCATCGCCGCTTGCGCTGCTGTCACCGTTGAGCGGTTGGACATCGGCCCGAATGTCCTTCAGTGCGTGCGGAATGACGAAATGAACAACAAATCCCATGAGAAGTTCGACGAAAATGTAGAAAAAGACGGTCAGAAGTGCCGAATGGTACAAAGTGAACGGCGCCAATCGAGTCAGGATCCACGCCAAAAACTGGGCCGCAGACAGCGCAATGATGATGGACCCAAAAAGGACAGGCGACAACAGGACGACCTTTGGCCGACCGACAGCGCCAAAGCGCTCCATCACCAAAAGCGATAATAATACCGTTATTGCGCCGATACATACGCCAGTCATGTAAAGGGGCGCGCGCAGTTCTTGTGGAACCGAAGGGGCCAGTCCCACATTCGACACCAACAGCACACACGTGACCGAGAAGTACACCATCAGCATATAACGGTGACGGAATAGTGCCAGAATCTCGGCCCAGTTCAGGTGCAGGCGGTCGCCGCTGAACAGCTTGATCGTCAGTGTTCCGGTCACTTTCGACACCTCACTCGCAACTTCGTACAACTGGAGCATAGCCCAGATTGCATGTCCAACAAGCCATGCGAACGGGAAAGCCGCGCATGTCCTTGTTTGGCAACACCTCGGCTTGGTTCGCTGCGACCTTGACCCCGCGCGGGCAAGGGGCTAGGCGATCTGCGATCCATTCCAGCCTGTCGAGGAGTCCTGTCTTGGCCAATCCTTCCCTTCTTATCCTTGCCGGCGACGGCATCGGCCCCGAAGTCATGGCCGAGGTCAAAAAGATCATCGGCTGGTATGGCACCAAGCGGGGCGTCACCTTTGACGTCAGCGAAGATCTGGTGGGTGGCTGCGCCTATGACGCGCATGGCACGCCCCTGACCGACGCCACCATGGCAAAGGCACAGGCGGTCGATGCGGTGTTGCTGGGGGCTGTCGGCGGGCCGAAGTACGACAAGCTGGATTTCAGCGTTAAGCCCGAGCGGGGTCTTTTGCGCCTGCGCAAGGAGATGGACCTGTTTTCCAACCTGCGCCCGGCCCAGTGCTTTGACGCGCTTGCCGATTTCTCCAGCCTCAAGCGCGAGATCGTCGCCGGTCTGGACATCGTCATCGTGCGCGAGCTGACCAGCGGTGTCTATTTCGGCGAACCGCGCGGAATCTTCACCGAAGGCAACGAACGCGTCGGCATCAACACCCAGCGCTATACGGAATCCGAGATTGCCCGTGTGGCCCGGTCGGCGTTCGAACTGGCCCGTCGCCGCAGCAACAAGGTCTGCTCGATGGAGAAGGCCAATGTGATGGAATCGGGCATCCTGTGGCGCGACGTGGTGCAGGAAATCCACGACAAGGAATACCCCGACGTCGAACTGTCGCACATGTATGCCGACGCGGGCGCGATGCAGCTGTGCCGCTGGCCCAAGCAGTTCGACGTGATCGTGACCGACAACCTGTTCGGCGACATCCTGTCCGACATGGCCGCGATGCTGACCGGCAGTCTGGGGATGCTGCCCTCGGCCAGCCTTGGACTGCCGATGGCGAATGGCCGCCCCAAGGCCCTGTATGAACCCGTCCACGGATCGGCCCCCGACATCGCGGGTCAGGGCAAGGCGAACCCGATCGCCTGCATCCTGAGCTTTGCCATGGCGCTGCGCTATTCGTTCGACATGGGCGACGAGGCGACGCGGGTTGAAAAGGCGGTCGAAAAGGTGCTGGCGGACGGTGTGCGCACCGCCGATCTGATGGGCCCCGAAGGCGGAGTGCCGGTCACGACCGGCCAGATGGGCGATGCGATCCTTGCGGCACTGGACGCTTCGGTCTGATCTTCGTGACAGGACAAGGCCCGCGCCCGATTGGCGCGGGCTTTTTCATGTCAACCCGTTCGTTGCTTGCGCCATATGGAACGCTATGCGCTGGGCATGGTCGCCCGTGCGTTCCAGCCAGCGCAAGGCGTCTGTCCGTCGGAACAGGTCCGGCACGCCGATAACGCCCGCATGTTCCTGCAACAGGGTGGCGCGCCGCAATCGTCTGGCGCGCGCCTCAAGCAACGCGTCCAGTCTTGCCATGTGGTCCGGGCCTTTGTGCCGGATCATGGCGGCGACAAGGGCGCGCGCGCCCCGTTGCAGCGCCGCGTCCTCTGACACAAGGGCAATCCGGTCCGCCTCTTGTGCACGGGTCGCAAGGCGTTGCAGGTGGTCCTGCACATGCAAAAGGGCGGCATAGCGCGCACCTCCGCTGGTCACGCTGATCCGCGTCAGCCAGTCCTGCAACGCCGCCAGCGCAGGATCCACCTGTGCGGGCAATGACGAAAGGGGGCGCAGATCGCGCTGCGGGCCCATGGCCGCCGACAGGGCTTGCGCTATCGCATCGGAGACAGCGCGCGCCGTTTGCGCTGCTGCATCAAGCGCCGCCCCTTCGTCGCGCAGCAGGTGGCGATCCAAGGGTGAAGCAAGGCCCGTCACATGGTCCGGGACGATCCGGGCGACGAGCACTGCGAAACGGGGGGTCAGGGGAAGAAAGATCGCGGCCCCGATCAGGTTCAGGCTGGTATGGAACGACACCAGCGCCGTCTGTGCGTCGAGCCCCGCCAAAAGAGTGGCGATCGGCCCCAGCAGCGGCAGGGCAATCAGCGCCGTCGTCAGGTTCAACACCAGATTTGCAATCCCGGCCATGCGCATCGCCCGCGTGCCGCCAATGGTGGCCAACAGTCCGGTTGTCGTTGTCCCGACCTCAAGCCCCACGACCAATGCGGCGGCCTGCACAAAGGTGATTGCCCCCGCCCCCAGAAAGAGCAACGCCATGGCAACCCCGACCGCCGAACTGCGCAGCACCACCGCCAGCCCCACCCCAACTCCGGCAAGGGCGATCCGACCAAAGACCCCGTCACCCGGCAGCATTTCGGGGGTGATCCGGCCGCCAATTCCGGCCATGGCCTGCTGCATCATGTCCAGCCCGATGAACAAAAGGCTTAGCCCCGCCACCAGCCGGGCCGCCCGCGCGATGTGGCCACGGCCCAAGGCACCCGTCACACTGGCCACGAACAGGGCGGGCAGGGCCACGACGCCCAACTTGAACTTTACGCCCAGCAGCATCACCAGCCAGCCGGTAAAGGTGGACCCGATATTTGCCCCGTAAAAGATGCCCAAGGATTGCGGAAAACTCAGCACGCCCGCGCCGACAAAGCCGATGGTGATCACCGACACGACGGACGATGACTGCACCGCCGCCGTCGCCACGAGACCCGTGACCGTGCCGCGCAGTGGTGTGCGGGTGGCATGGGCCAGAAAATGCCGCATCCGGTGTCCTGCAAGATCGCGCAACGCAGCCGTCATCACGCCCATCCCGAACAGGAACAGCCCGATGCCACCCAGAAATCCAAGAATGCCGCCTGTCATGGCCAAGCTTTACCCCCGCGCAGGCGGGCTGGCAAAGACCTGCATCAAGTTGGGAATGGGAATTGAGGATATCCCGCTTTTCTGCGATGAACGTTTCACATCCCGCACAGACCCGCGACAGATCGGCGCGGTCGTGCCCCGGCACCCAAAGAGCTAGACAAAAGATGGTCAAGAACAACGTGAAGGGTGCCCTGCTGGCGCTTGTATCCTTTGCGATATTCGCCACGCATGACGTGGTGGTGAAATCGCTTGGCTCTACCAGCCAGTACTCGCCGGTTCAGATCATCTTCTTTTCGGTTCTGCTGGGCTTTCCGCTGGTCACGCTGATGCTGATGAACGACCGGACCGATGGCAATCTGCGCCCGCGCCATCCGTGGTGGACCGCCGTTCGCACGGCGTCGGCGTCTGTCACCGGCGTGTCGGCGTTTTACGCGTTTTCGACGCTGCCCATGGCACAGGTCTATGCGATCCTGTTTGCAGCCCCGTTGCTGATCACGCTGCTGGCAATTCCGATCCTTGGGGAAAAGGTCGGTATCCGGCGCGGCATGGCGATCCTTGTCGGGCTGATCGGTGTGATGATCGTGCTGCGCCCCGGCACGGCGGAACTGGGCCTTGGCCATGCGGCGGCGCTGGCGGCGGCGGTGTTTTCATCGCTGGCGTCCGTCATTGTGCGCAAGATCGGGCATGAGGAACGGTCCGTGGTGCTGCTGCTGTATCCGATGGTGGCGAACTTTGTGCTGATGGGGCTGGCCCTGCCCTTCGTCTACAAACCGATGGAGGTGGAGCATGTGGGAATGCTGGGCATCATCGCCATTTTTGGCTTTGTCGCCATGTTGTTCATCATCAGCGCCTATCGCAACGCCGAAGCGGTGATCGTCGCCCCGATGCAGTATTCCCAAATGGTCTGGGCGGCGATTTTCGGGTATTTCATCTTCAACGAAACACCTGACCGTTTCACCATCATCGGGGCCAGTGTCATCATCGCCAGCGGGATCTACATCGTCCTGCGCGAAGGGCGTCCCACTGTATCGGAAAACCGGCCCGTCCTCGAATCCAAGTCGCGGGCCGAGACGGGAACGATCCCCCGCATCAGCCTGATGTTGCGCCGGATCGAAGGGCGCGATCGTGCCGAATGAAACGGGGTTTTGCCCCCTTGCAAAACCCGCGTCGACGGTTTAACCCCCACGCCACGGTCGGAGCGTAGCGCAGCCTGGTAGCGCACCTGCTTCGGGAGCAGGGGGTCGGAGGTTCGAATCCTCTCGCTCCGACCAAACTTAAAAATCCCGAAAATTCACCTGGTGCCGGCACGCGGATCAAGGGTTGCCGTCGGCCTCGGCCATCAGTCGCAGCATGTGTCCGGCAAACCACCATGTGGCGGGCAGCCCAAGAACCAAGCCGACCGCAACTGCCATGTGCGGGGTCAGCACGGGCAGGCCGATCCACGACCCGATCAAGGATGCAAAGAACAGGTTCACCGCCACCGCGCCTGCGCCAAACGGAAACAGGATCAGCGTCAGCTTTGTGCGTGTCATCTGCGGCCAACCAGCCATTGCACCGCGATCAGGGCCATCAGCAACACGACCGAGGCGGCGAAATACGAGAGTTCTGCCTGCGCGGTCTGTGGCTGCGGAATCGGGCGCTGAAATGCGTCCGCCACGGCCACGGCGGGGGCAAGGGTGGTCATCAGGGCGAGGAAGAGGCGCATGTCAGGTCCTTTGGGTCAGGGAAAGATAGATGTCGGGAAGGGCGTGGCCAAGCCGGGCAGGGTCAGGCAGCAGCGTGAACCCGGCCCGCCCGAAGATGCGGGCGAACCAGTCCTGCCCATCGGCATCGACGATCACACCATGGACGGCCTGACCCAACGCTTTGGCCGCGCGGACGGCCATGCGGCTGTCTTCGATGCCATGCACGCCTTCGTAATGATCCAGATCGTTGGGCTTGCCGTCTGTCAGCACCAGCAACAGCTTGCAGGCTGACGCCTCTGCCGCAAGCTGGGCCGAGGCGTGGCGGATCGCGGCCCCAAGGCGGGTGTAGTGCCCCGGTTGCAACCCGCCGATGCGGGCGGTGACAGCCGGGGTCACGCGCCCGTCAAAGCCCTTGCAACGTGTCAGATACACACGGTCACGCTTCAGCGATGAAAACCCCCAGATCGCCAGCCGGTCGCCCGCGGCATCAATGCCGCCTGCCAGCGCCGCCAGCGCCTCGCGCGTGGTGTCGATGATACTGCGGGTGCCGACAACGGATTCGGTGGACCGTGAACAATCCATCAGGATCGCCACCGACAGATCGCGGTCGGTGCAGCGCAGATCGCGAAAGATGCGGTCGCTGCCCTGCCCGGTTGCCCGGATCGCCACCTGCGCATCGATCAGCGCGTCAAGATCAAGCTGTGCCCCGTCGATCTGGCGTGGGCGCTGGATGCGGCGGGGGGTCAGCGCCTGAAACTGCTGGCGCACGCGCGCCATCAGACGCGGGTCGGGGGCGAAAGGCGTTGGGCCGGGTTTGCCATCGATTTCCAGCACGCAGGTGTGACCGGGCATATGGCTGCGCGATTTGTGGTTCCATTCCGGATAGGTGAACCGACTGGCAAGACGCTCGTGGTCGGCGTCTTGTGGGGCAAGGTCCAGATGCAGGCGCAACCGTGTGGCGGCGCGCTTGTGGTGCTGCGACAGGGTGATGTGATCCTGATCTTCGGCCGCCTTGCGGGCATTGTCCGGGTCGTCGTCATCGGTGGCGCGGTTCAGGTTCATGCTTTCGACCCAGGACAGGATCGATTCAAACCGGTGCATGATGAAACTGTCGGTCCGGTTCGCCTGATCATTGTCTTGGCGTTGGCCCTTTTTTCGGGTGGGGCTGGCAAGACCGGGCGGGGCAGACACAGCATCGTCGGCCGGGGCAGCGGCGGCATTGCCCGATGTGAAAGGGTCCAGCCGCAGCCAGATCGGCATCGGGGCAAGCGGCAGATAGCCATGAGGTGCTGTATAAGGCGCGCGAACGGGCAGAGGCGCGCCATTCAATATGGACAATGCCACGTCCCGAACCATTCTTTCGGTCACAGGCCCGGAAAGAACCGCCAAATCTTCCCGCAGATGCGCGCAGAGGGCCGCATGGGGCGCGTACAGTCCGGGACAAGCCAGCAGCACCCGATCCGTCGCCTGCGCCATCAAGGCAAGATGCGCCAGATCGGCGGACAGCGGATCGGGCGGTGCCTGCCACGGGCCACAGTTGGCGGCCAATGCGGCCAGCCACAGGTAGGCCGCGCGGTTCATCTCGGCCGTGGGAAAGGCGTCCATCACCGGTGGTAGGCGCAGATTTTGACCGTCAAAACTGGCGACGTGTTCCAAAACGCTTGCATCGCCCAACCGCGCGCCGATCCCCCGCCGATGACGTGACGGGATGGCCGGACTTGCCGCGATGTCGACCCCAGCTGCCCCACCCAAGGCGCGAAACAGCACGGCGACGCTGGGGCGCATCACCTCCAACGGGACGGCGCTTGCGGCATACCCGGCCACGGGCGCAAAGCGTTGCGTTAGCCCGTGCCACAGATCGCCTACCGTCTCTTCCGGTTCCATCAGGTCCATGGGATGCAGGGGCATGGCCGTTATCCGTAGACCGAGGCGACAAGGTCGCGCAGCGCCTGCACCACGTCCGGCTCGTCTGTCAGGGGTTCGATCACCGCGGCCTGCAACGCCTGGTCAAGCGGCATCCCCCCGGCAATCAGCGTGGCGGCATAGATCAACAGGCGGGTCGACACGCCTTCTTCCAGATCCATGCCCGACAGGGCGCGGATATGCCCCGCCAAGCGCACCAGCGGGGCGACGCGCGCCGCGTCAAGCCCGCTTTCACGGGACACGACGGCCACCTCTGTCTCGGCGTGGGGAAAACCGAAGGTGACGGACAGGAACCGTTGCCGGGTCGACGGTTTCAGGCGTTTCAGGATGTTCTGGTAGCCGGGGTTATAACTTGCGACCAGCATAAAGCCGGGCGGGGCCACCAATTCTTCGCCAGTGCGGTCGATCATCAGCGTGCGGCGATTGTCGGTCAGCGGATGCAGGACGACAGTCACATCCTTGCGCGCCTCGATCACCTCGTCCAGATAGCAGATCGCCCCTTCGCGGACAGCGCGGGTCAACGGGCCGTCAACCCATTCGGTCGCGCCACCGCGCAGCAGATAGCGGCCAATCAGATCGGCTGCCGACAGATCGTCATGGCAGGCCACGGTATACAGCGGGCGGCCCAGTCGTGCGGCCATGTGTTCGACAAACCGGGTCTTGCCGCAGCCGGTCGGCCCCTTGAGCAAAAGGGGCAGACCATTGGCATGTGCCGTCAGAAACAGCGCGCATTCGTTGGCAACCGGGCGATAGTAGGGCACGCCCCCGTCTTGGGTGATGCGGTCGGGAATGGCGTTCATCCCGCACCCCCTTCCAAAGCGGGCCGCGCGGCAGGGGCGATGATTTCGCGCCGCACCACAAGCTGGCTGTAGATGAACAGCACCGCACCCAGAACCACTGCGATGCCCGCGCCAAAGCGCATCAGATAGAACAGGCCAAGCTGATCCTGCACGTCCATGTAGTTGTCGCCCACGATCCGTTGCATGTGGGTCTGGATCGTTCCGGCAAAGGTCAGCACAAAGGTCATGAACGCCATCCCGCCCGTCATCAGCCAGAACGAGATCATGTTCAGCACCTGATTATATGGCGCTCGACCCCGCAGCAGCGGCATCGCATAGGTGATGATGGCAAGGTTCATCGCGACATAGGCGCCATAGAACGCAAGGTGCCCGTGTGCCGCCGTGATCTGCGTGCCGTGGGTGTAAAAGTTCACGCCATGGAACGTGTGCAGAAAGCCCCAGACACCTGCGCCAAAGAACGCGACGGTGGCCGACCCCAACGCCCACAGCAGCGCCGCCTTGTTGGGGTGATTGCGCCGCCCCTTCCACACCATGATGAACGCGAAAGACATCATCGCAAAGAACGGAACCACCTCGAACGCCGAGAAGATGGAGCCTGTCCACTGCCAGTATTCGGGCAGTCCGATCCAGTAAAAGTGGTGGCCGGTGCCAAGGATGCCGGAAAACAGGGCGGTCGCCACGATGACATACAGCCACTTTTCCACCACCTCGCGGTCAACCCCGGTCAGTTTCAGCATCAGAAAGGCCAGGATCGCCGCCATCACCAGCTCCCAGGTGCCTTCGACCCAAAGATGGACGACAAACCACCAGTACATCTTGTCCAGGCTCAGGTTGTCGGGGTTGATGAAGGCAAAGATCCACAGCAGCGACAACAGCCAAAGGCCCGTCAGCAGTACCCCCGTGATCGCGGTCTTGCGCCCTGCCAGCACGGTAAGAGAGATGTTGATCAGAAAGATCACCGCCGCCACAAGGATGCCGAACTTGACCCAAAGCGGCTGTTCCAGAAACTCGCGCCCGCCGTGGATGCCGATCAGATAGCTGCCGACAGCCCCCAGCGTGCCGATCACAAGGATCGCCAGTTGCAGATAGGCCAGCTTTTCCGACCAGATTTCCCGTTCGGATTCCTCTGGCACAAGGAAATATGCGGCACCGAAAAAGCCCAGCAGCAGCCAGACGATCAGCGCGTTGGTGTGGATCATGCGGATGACATTGAAGGGCAGCACTTCGGACAACGTATTGGGCGAGACATAAATCCATCCCGCCAAAAGCCCGCCCGCGACCTGAATGCCGAACAGTGCCATTGCCACGATGAAATAGGCGTATGCCACTTTTTGTGATTGATATTTCATGGGGGTTCTCTCTTTCAGCCCGCGTCTTTCGGGGGCCAGCCCTGTGTGTCGGTCTGGTCGGCCCAACGCAGAAATTCGGCCAGTGCGCGCATCTCTTCTTCTGTGATGGCGAAATGGGGCATTTGGCGCCGCCCCTCGATGCCGCTGGGTTGGGCGGCCATCCAGCCGTCCAGCACCTCGTACGCGGTCTGCGGATCGTCCAGAACGCCCCAGCGTGTCATCACGTTGCCCAGTTCCGGGGCGAAATAGGCCCCTTCGCCATGCAGCGTATGGCAGTTGATGCAGCTATGGCGTTCCCAGACGTGCTTGCCCAATGCGACCTGCTCGGTCAGCGGCATACCGGCGGTGGACACCTTGACGACGTAATAGTGGGAATGGACCGTCATCGCCACGAACACGACGACAAAGAACAGCGACCCACCGTAGAATATGTTTCTGGCCCGTGACTTCGTTAGGATTTCCGACATTGGGGCGGCCCCGGCGCTTGTTGCAGATCGCAACCGTGTAGCCTTCCCTGCGCAAGGCAAGTTTGCGCCAGCGCAACCACCGGTATGATGACGGGGCACCACTGAGGGCGCAGGGCCGCCCGACCCGTCCCGTGAGATTGGAACAAATGCGCGGTGTTATTGGCCTGCGGCGCGCCCCTTCAATCCGTCAAAATTAACCCGGCGCACCGACTATCGGACAGTGCGCGCCCTGCGTCCGACCCTTATGGGCGCACGGAATTCCGAATGACAGGTTCGCGCGGAGCGTCGATATCTGCCAGGTTTGAACTGTAAAAGCACGCATCCAAGTCGCGGTGCGCGCCGGGTGCGTGGAATGGGTAACGATTTGATGATGAACGATGATATGCTCCCTGAGGCCTCTTTTGCGCATTGGTCCCGTGCCTGATCGGCCGAAAGCGAACCGGGGGGGTCTGTCCGCGTCGGCATCGTGCTGATGGCGGTCCTGCGCACTGGTCCCGCCCGTCTTGATGATCTGAGCACCTTTACCGGCCTGCCGCGCACGGCGGTCTGGCGCTGCCTTCACGCGCTGCGTCAGGTCGGTTGGGTCCGGATACGCCGGGGGGATGGCAGCTATCAGGTGACCCAAGCCTGCGTGGCGTGTGTTCTAGGGACGACCCGGCCAGAGTGACGGATTGCGCTACCCCCTGGCCTTTGCATCCTCCCGCACCGCATCGACATGCATCATGGCCGAATCCAGATAGCTCCACATGAAGGAATTCGGCAGACGCGCCAGTTTGGTGGTAAAGTGCTCGACGTGGTGGGCAAAGTCGAAATCATGGAACTCTGTGACCGGCAACGTGGCAAAAAGTTGAGGTCCCAGCGATTTCTGCATGTAGACCCACAGTTCAGCCGCCGCCTTGGCGAACACGGGTTTCAGATCGGCGCGCAAGCCGCCACCGATCCAGTTCACCGTGTTCACATAGGACCGCAGGACGGGGTGAAAGTCGCCCCACCCCTCGGCCAATCCGCGTTTCAGCATCATGCGGAACATTTCCAGTGAATAGAACATCCGCTCGTCGCCCGCGCGGATGTCTTGCCCTGCATGTTGGCGATAGTGGTAGCGCACCTGATCGGTGCACAGCACCGTGCCCGCATAGTACAGGGTCAGCATCTGGAAAATCTGGTCGTCAAAGGCCCGGATATGTTCGGGAAACCAGATCTTTTTGTTGTCAAGGAAATCCCGCCGATAGACCCTGCGCCAGATCGTCGGCTGCCCCGTCATCAGCGCCGCCGCGCCGACGGTGAACACCGGCAAATCGCCCAACCCGAAGCGCGGCACCTTTGCAAAACCCGCCTCTTCAGGCGCGATGTCCAACCGTTCGCCCGCCTCATCGGTGTACAGGTTGGCATAGCTGCCCTGAACGACCTCGGCCCCGGAATACTGCGCCATCTCCATCAGTTTCGGGAACAGGTCGGGGTCCGTCCTGTCATCGGCATCGACAAAGGTGATGTGAGTCCGGTCCGAATGCTGCCGGCCATAGTTGCGGGCCGAGGCGCAGCCGCCGTTCGGTTTACGCAGCAGCACGACGCGCGGATTGCCTGCATACAAGCTTGCCACCAGATCGCCGCAGCCGTCGGTCGATCCGTCATCCACCACCAGCGCACGGATCGCCGGGATGTCGGTGCTGATGATGCTGTCAACGCATTCCTTGATGTAGGTGCGGGTGTTGTACATGGCGACGACCACATCCAGACCGTGGTGCCGCGATGTATCGCGGCTTTGCCGCAGCTTCATCGTCGTGCCCGCCAGCGGCAGATACACATCCCGCGCGGTGCCGTCCTTTCGCAGCAGACGGTCCGACCGGATCGGTTGCCACTGTTCGCCGACGATAAATTCCAGGGTGCTTTCCCCCAGCGCGGTCAATATCCCCTTGCTGCATCCAGGGGCGACGATCTTCAGCAGCGTTGGGTTCAGCGTGCCCAACGCGCGGGCAGGCACCGTCGGAAAGGACACGGGCCGAAAAGCGGGGTGTCTGGTTCCGGTCGCGCTTTCCAGATAGCCGCGTTTTTTCTTGCTTTGTCGGAACTTTCCCGCAGGACACAGCCTGGTCGCATCAGTGATCTTGCCAGCGGCCAGACAGGCGCCGATGTCCGCGACCCTTGCGTCAGGCAGATCGACATCCGCAACGGCGGCATTCACCGCCATCACATTGGTCAGCCCCAGCGCGTCGATGTTCGCGCGCAGGGCGCGAAAGGCCGCAGGTTCCGGTTCAAGGCACCAGACGGTCCAATCGGGAAACGCGACTGCAAAGGGAATGGCGAACCCGCCATATCCTGCGCCGATATCAAGGGCCGTGCCGATTTTGGGCAGGGACCGCGCGGCCAGAAACGGCTCGTAGATCGCCTTGGTGCGCCACGTCGTATCGTCGATCAGAAATTGATCTGCGGGCACCTGCAATGTCAGCCGGGTGCCGAACAACCGGCTTTCCACGGTTTCAGAGGCGGGCGAAAAGTTAAGCATGGCGCACCTCGGTTATATAACGCTGGACGGATGGAATGATTTCCATTCCCGCAGGCACCTTGTCCGGCAGGTGCAGATAAAGCGGGTCGATCATCATCAGCAGCGCCTGAACTGCCTGCCGGAACTGATGCCGATAGTGGTACGAGACGGACTGTTCGCACCACATGATGATCTTGAAACATGATGCGAGGACGGCCGCGCGGTGCAGCGGATCGTGAAATTGTGCGCAAAGGGCAAATCGTTCCAGCGTCATCTTGGTGACGGGAATGATGTCCATCCGGATGTCGGACGTAGAAGAGGTGATCTGAACGCGTCCATACCGGCGGAAATAAGTGAAACTGGGATCGCTTAGGAATGATATCCGCTGTGCTGCAGCCACGGCAAATGTATGAAAATAAACGTCTTCGAAGAAATGAGAGTTTGGAAACCGTAATCCTGCGTGTTTCACAAGGGCAGTTCGCATCACTTTGTTGGCCGATTGCGGTTCGACAAGTTGCGCCAGACGCAACCTCCCTTGGGCGCTTTCCGTCCCAAAAACTGCCGGGGTTTGGCCCATCTCAACTTCGATCGCATCAAAGATGCGGGTGTCGTAAAAGGGTGTCAGATCGCCACGCAATTCCGACAGAATACCCCGGCTCAGGATCAGGTCCGGGTCTTGGGCGTCAATCAGATCGGCAATCGCACGAAAGGCCCAGTTCGGCCGGGCATCGTCTGCGTCCAGAAAACAGACATAGTCGCCCTTGACCTGTTCCAATCCCTTGTTTCGTGCGCCTGATATGCCATCGTTGGCCTGTGTCAGCACCAGTAGACGGGGGTCCTTGATCGACAGCACCAGATCGCGGGTTTCCGGCAATGACCCGTCATCGACGATGATGTATTGGAAATCCTCAAACGTCTGGTTCAGTACCGACGTGACGCTGGTCAACAGGGCGGGGCCGTCGTTGTAAGTCGTTGTAATACAGGAAATCTTCGGCATACTCGCAAAAACCTTGTTACACTAAAGCCGAGGACCCGTACCCACAGTCCAGCTTTGATACATTTACCAAGCTAAGACTATTCGGCTTTGCTGCGTCCAGCAAGACAATCGGGATTTTCCATGCTGCACCGTGGCACCCAAGGCGCATTGACCCTGCCCTTGCGGCAGATCACGGTGCGCGACATGATCCGCCCCTCGTTTCAATGGCTGACCGCATGAGGCTGCGCACCACCCGCGCGGTCGTCGCCGCCTTGGGCACCGGGCAGACCATTGCCTATGCGTCCAGCTATTATCTGCCCGCAGTGCTGGCAACGCCGATGGCGCGCGACCTTGGCCTGTCTACGGTCTGGGTGTTCGCCGGGTTCTCTGTCGCGATGATCGTATCGGCGCTTGTCGGCCCCCTGGCCGGGCGGATGATCGACCGAAACGGCGGGGGCTGGGTGTTGGTGGCGTCCAACCTGATCTTTGCGGTGGGTCTGATCGGTCTGGCGGTCTGTAGTGGCCCCGTGACGCTGTGTCTGGCTTGGGTCGTCATCGGTATCGGAATGGGTTGCGGGTTGTACGAGGCGGCGTTTGCAACGCTCGCCGGGATCTATGGGCGCGCGGCACGGTCACCCATCACCGGAATAACCCTGATCGCAGGCTTTGCCAGTACCGTCGGCTGGCCGTTGAGCGGCGTGATCGAGGCGCAAATGGGGTGGCGCGTCGACTGTCTGGCCTGGGCGCTGATCCATCTGATCATCGCGCTGCCGCTGAACCTGGCTCTGCCGCCCGCTGTCGTGCCGCCACCCGTTTCGCAGGCTGTTCCGCGCGACGCCCCGCCCGCATCGCGCCTGACGTTCTGGCTGCTGGCTTGGGTCTTTGCCGCGACATGGTTCACCAGCACGGCAATGGCGGCGCACCTGCCGCGCCTGCTGGAAGCGGCGGGTGCCTCGTCCGCGATGGCGATTGCAGCGGGTGCGCTGATCGGCCCGGCACAGGTGGCGGCACGGCTGTTCGAATTCGGTATCCTGAGCCCGTTTCACCCGTTGCTGTCCGCCCGCCTGGCCGCGCTGACGCATCCCGTGGGGGCCGCAGCGCTGCTGATGATCGGTGGACCGGCGGCCTATGCCTTTGCGGTGTTGCATGGCGCGGGCAATGGGGTGCTGACGATTGCCAAGGGCACGCTGCCGCTGGCGATATTCGGACCGGCGGGATATGGCCTGCGGCAGGGTCTGTTGAATGCCCCCGCCCGTATCTTGCAGGCCTTTGCGCCGTTGCTGTTCGGGTTCGCCCTGGAACGATGGGGGGCAAGCGCAGTGTGGCTGACCACTGGGATCAGCTTGTCTGCCTTTGCTGCCCTGATGGTCATCCGCAAAAGCGGGACGGGCGACTGACTACCCTTCGTCTTTCAACAACAGCGCAAGGGCAAGAACAGACAGCGCGACGCCGCCCAGAACGGACAAGGGCGGGGCCGTGCGGCCAAAAACGATTTCCCACAGGATGACCCAGCTTGGCGTCAGGTAAGTATAGGCCATGACCTTGGCACTGGGCAGCGAAAGGGTCGCGTATTGCAGCAGCACGAATGTGACTGCACTGGCGAATACCGCGACATAAATCAGCGTCACCCAGACAATCCCCGGCAGCGCGGACCAATCTGTTGCGCGCAGCGGTCCCCAGCCAGCGATCATCAGCATTCCGCAGCCAGCCACCATCATGCCGAAGGTAAAGACCACCGGTGCCTCACCCCGGTTGAACCGGCGTACAAGCGGGGCGTACAGCGCATGTGCCACGCAGCCCCAGAAGAATATCACCTCGCCACGTCCGACCTGCCAGTTCAGCAGCGCATCCAGATCGGCGCGAAAGATCACCCATAGCGCACCCAACGCGCCGACGACCAGCGCCCCGGCCATCCGGGCGGTCAACCGCTGGCGCAGCGTCAGCTAGCCAAATCCGGCCGCCATGATCGGGGTCAGCGTGAATACGGCGGATGTGGCGACAGGCTCGGCCGTCTTCAGCCCTTCGAACATCAGCACGAAATACAGGCACAGCAACCCGCCCAGCACGACAAACCGCCACGGTGCGGCAAAATCGGATCGTTTCAGGCCAACGGTTCCGACTGCCGCCACGCCCACCAGAGCGCCCGCCAGCAAGAACCGTGCCGCCGTCAGGGCGATGGGCGCAATATGCGGGGCGGCCATCGACCCCAGACTGAACGACCCTGCGACCAATGCCGAAAAGCACAGCATGGCCAGATGCCCGCGCTGCCCACCTGTCAGGATCATAAAGACCAGTCCTTGGCCGCGTCCTTCAATGTGGTGAGAAACGCCTGAACCTTGCGCGTCCGGTGCAGATCGACATGTGTAACGATCCACAGAGGCGCCTCCCATTCGGGGCGGGGGGCCATCACCTCGATCAGGTCGGGGTGTCGCGCGGCCCGAAAGGCGGACAGAAACCCGATTCCCGCGCCCATGACCACGGCGGATTCAAGTGCCGCAGGTTCGGATGCGCGGTAGGTGACCGCCTCAACCGGGACGTTCGACCGCAGCCAACGGTAAAAGGGCGCGCGGCTGTCGATACTGTCAGCGGCGATAAAGCGATGCTGTCCGAAGGCGGCCTCGGATGCGGGCAGTCCCATCGCGTCTACATAGCTTTTTGCGGCATAAAGCCCGGTGCGGACACGGGCCAGCGGCTGCACCACATTGTCCGGTTCTTCCGGGGCGGCACCCGCGCGGATTGCGACATGCGCCTCGCCGTAGTCCAGACGAAAGACGCGCATGTCGGTCAGAAAGCGCACCAGAACACCGGGGTGCTGCGTCTGGAATCGGGTCAACACGGGTGTCAGCAGATCGGCCACCCCGGCAATGGATGTCACGACCAATTCGCCGGCAACGGTTTCGCCAAACCCCTTGATCCGACTGGCAAGCTGGGCGAACTGCTCGTCCGTGGTCTGGGCGACCAGCAAAAGATCTTGCCCTGCCTCGGTCGGGGTATACCCGCGTGCGTGGCGCTGAAACAGCCGCGTTCCCAGCCGCTTTTCCAGCGCGTCGATGTGCCGGATGACCGTTGCGTGGTGAACCCCCAGCACCTCTGCCGCGCCGGAAACCGTGCCTATGCGGGCCACCTGATAGGCGGTGCGGATTTCATCCCAAGTGTCGATGTTCATGCCTGTGCGCCTGCGAACAGAAGTCCGGTCATTTGGCCTGATTGCACAGCGATCGACAAGGGGAAATGTCCCCCGGCAGCGCCAACGCGCCGAACGGCGGTGTTGCGCTGCATCCACTTGCACAATCGTCGGTGTCTGGCGTTGCACGCTGCGCTTGACGGCACGAAGGACAGGCCGCACTGTCGCAATATTAACATTTGTTAATTTGCAGGATCGGACCCACGCCATGAAAATCGTGGAAGAGTCGCCCGGCCGATTGATCGTAAAACAACGCTCCATTTTGGGCGAAATGCTTATTTTGGCTGTCGTACTGCTGTTTGCCGCCCTCGCCTGGCTTGTCCGGGGGGTTGAGGGCTGGCTTTCCCTGATCCTGGCTGCGGCTGCCATCTTGTCTGCGATTACCAGTCTGGTGGTGGTGACGCGCACCGAGGTCGTATTCGACCGGGTGCATGGCAATATCATGATCCGCCAGAAATCACTGATCCGCGACAGCAAGCGCCGCCTTGCGCTGGCTGATGTGACCGGTGCCACACTGATATCGGGCGGGATCGGCGGATCGACGGTCGCGTTGCAGATGCGTCCGGGCGTGGCACATCCGACCTTGCCGCTTGGGATCGCCGCGATGTCGGAAAAGGCCACGGCGCAGGCCAGCGCATCCATCAACCGCTGGCTTCACAACGCTTGACTTCGCATGGCGGGCGGCGTATCGCCCGCCCAATTCCCCCGGAGGCTGCCGCTTCCGGTCCCGTCGCATTTGCGGGGATCGCCATCCGTCAGCGCGTTGCGCCCACGGGTGCCTTTTCGCTTTGCGCTGGCAAGATCACCGCCGGACCCCCATATCCGGCATCCCGCAACCGGTCACAAGGGGGCCACGCATGTTCGAAAGCCTGTCAGAACGCCTAGGCGGCGTTTTCGAGCGTCTCTCCCGGCAGGGGGCGCTGTCCGAAGCGGATGTGATGACCGCCCTGCGCGAAGTGCGCGTCGCCCTGCTTGAGGCGGACGTGTCGTTGCCCGTGGCCCGCGATTTCATCAAGCGCGTGCAGGACAAGGCGACTGGGGCCGCAGTCACGCGGTCGATCACCCCCGGCCAGATGGTCGTCAAGATCGTCCATGACGAGTTGATCCGCGTCCTTGGCGGGGATGAACCTGCTGACGCGCTGAAGATCGACAATCCGCCCGCGACGATTCTGATGGTCGGTCTTCAGGGGTCGGGCAAGACGACCACGACGGCAAAGCTGGCCAAGCGGTTGAAGGAAAAGAACGGCAAGCGCGTGTTGCTGGCCAGCCTTGACACAAACCGCCCCGCCGCGATGGAGCAGTTGCAGATCCTCGCCGCACAGGTGGGCGTGGACAGCTTGCCGATCGTCAAAGGCGAAACCGCCGTCCAGATCGCCAAGCGCGCCAAGATGCAGGCAAGCCTTGGTGGCTATGACGTACTGTTCCTTGATACCGCAGGCCGTCTGCACATCGACGGAGTCCTGATGGACGAGGTTCAGTCCGTTCGCGACATCGCCGCCCCGCGCGAGACACTGCTGGTGGTTGATGGTCTGACCGGGCAGGACGCCGTCAACGTCGCCACCGAATTCGACGGCAAGGTGGGCATCACCGGCGTCGTGCTGACCCGGATGGATGGTGACGGTCGCGGTGGTGCCGCGCTGTCGATGCGCGCCGTGACCGGAAAGCCCATCCGCTTTGTCGGCCTTGGCGAAAAGATGGACGCGCTGGAAACATTCGAGCCTGACCGTGTGGCGGGCCGTATCCTTGGCATGGGCGACATCGTCGCCCTGGTCGAAAAGGCGCAGGAAACGTTCGAGGCCGAGCAGGCCGAACGCATGATGAAACGGTTCCAGAAGGGTCTGTTCAACATGAACGACCTGAAAAGCCAATTGGAACAGATGATCAAGATGGGCGGGATGCAGGGCCTGATGGGCATGATGCCCGGCATGGGCAAGATGCAGGCCGCTGCCGCCGAAGCGGGCCTTGATGACAAGATGCTGCGCCGCCAGATCGCGCTGATCCAGTCGATGACGAAAAAGGAACGCGCCAACCCCGATCTGCTTGCCGCCAGCCGCAAAAAGCGCATCGCGTCAGGCGCAGGTCTGGATGTCGCCGATCTGAACCGTCTGCTGAAACAGCACAAGCAGATGGCCGACATGATGAAAAAGATGGGCAAGGGTGGCATGATGAAACAGGCCATCAAGTCCATGATGGGCAAGGGCGGCATGCCCGATCCCAGCAAGATGTCGCCCGAACAGTTGGAAGAAGCGGCCAAGGGGATGAAGCAGGGCATGGGCATGGGCGGCGGTTTCCCCGGCATGCCGCGCGGTATGACCCTGCCGTCAGGTCTGTCAGGGTTGATGAAGAAGAAATGAAGGTGACCACGGCATACGATCTTTCTGCGAAAAATCTTGCGGGCGCTGCCTGCGGTGCGCCTGTCTGCGCGCCTGATTTTTCATGGAAAGATTTCATGTGCCTGACACCGACAGGGGGTATCGCATGACGCTGCCCTTTGCCATTCCCGCGCTGACGACGGATCGCCTGCGCCTGCGCGAACCGCGTGAAACCGACCTTGCCGCGATGAACGCTTTTACCCACAGCCCGCGCCACGCGTTTCTGGGGGGCCCGCAAGAGATGTGGGAAACCTACCGTGGTCTGCTGGCAGGCATCGGCCAATGGGCGCTGCGCGGGTTTGGCTTTTGGTCCGTCGACACCAAGGCGGGGGTATTTGTCGGTCGCGTCGGCGTGATCTGTCCGCATGCCTGGCCCGAGCCTGAACTGGCCTGGCATCTGTACGATGGCCACGAAGGTCAGGGCTTCGCGGTCGAGGCTGCGCGCGCCGTCCGTGCGCATTGGGCGACGCAGGGCAAGGGCGCGCTGATGTCGCTGATCCACCCGGACAACGCGCGCTCCATAGCGACCGCCATTCGTCTGGGTGCCACGTTCGAGGGTGTCGATGTCACCTTGGGCAAGGGTCTGCGCATATTTCGGCATCCGGGGGTGAACACATGACCCCGACCCTTGCCAATACCCCCGTGATCACGACCGACCGTTTGGTCCTGCGCGCCCCGCAAAAGGGCGACCATGATGCGTGGTTTGATTACGCCAGATCGGATCGGTCGCGCTTTACCGGGGGACCGTTGGACGACCACCAGGCATGGCGTGCGCTGTGCCATCTGACCGGGCACTGGGTGCATCGCGGCTATGGCATGTTCGTCTTTCACCAAAAGGGCGATGACACCCCGCTTGGCATGACGGGTCCGTGGTTTCCCGAAACCTGGCCTGAGCGTGAAATTGGCTGGACGATCTGGAACCACGCCGCCGAAGGCAAAGGCTTCGCGTTCGAGGCCGCTCAGGCTGCCCGCGCCTTTGCCTTTTCCGCGTTGGGCTGGTCAACGGCGGTCAGCTACATCCACCCGGGCAATGCACGGTCCATCGCGCTGGCGATCCGTCTGGGTGCCACGCTGGACCCGCAGGCGACGCCGATGGGCGCGGACCCTTGCCTTGTTTACCGTCATCCCGACGCAGAACATACCAACCGGAGGACCGCATGACCGACCTTTCTACCGATCCTTCGGGCCGTGCGGCCGAACTGCTGAAAGAACATCGCGACTCGATCGACCGGCTGGACGCGATCCTTGTCTACACGCTGGCCGAACGGTTCAAACATACCCAAAGCGTGGGCCGTCTGAAGGCTGCCCATGACCTTCCCCCCAGCGACCCCGCGCGCGAAGCCCGCCAGATCGAACGGCTGGAGCGTTTGTCGCAAGAGGCGAACCTTGACGCCGCATTCGCCAAGAAATTCCTGACCTTCATCATATCCGAAGTCATCAGGCATCACGAGAAACTGAAGCAATAACCGGGGGTAGCCCCGTTCTGACATCCAAAGGAGAAGACCAATGTCCATGAAAATCCGTCTCGCCCGTGGCGGTTCCAAAAAGCGCCCGCACTATTCCATCGTTGCCACCGACAGCCGCATGCCGCGCGATGGCCGCTTTCTGGAAAAGCTGGGCACCTATAACCCGCTGCTGGCCAAAGACAGCGAAGACCGCGTGAAGATGGACATCGACCGCGTCAAGCATTGGCTGGCGCAGGGCGCACAGCCGACCGACCGGATCGCCCGCATGCTGGAAGCAGCAGGCGTGTTGGCCAAGAAAGTCCGCTCCAACCCGAAATCGGCTGTTCCCGGCAAGCAGATGACCGACCGCGCGGCAAAGAAAGCGGCCCGCGCCGCAGCACCCGCCGAAGAGTAAGACACTGTCGGGGGGCCAATGACTGGCCCCCCGAAATTCCTGCCCGGGGAAGATCATGCCCAAGACCGACCGCGTCTGCGTGGGTGCCATCGCCGGATCTTTCGGCGTTCAGGGTGAGGTGCGGCTGAAAAGCTTTTGCTCTGACCCCGAGGCCATCACGACCTACGGCCCGCTTTTCACCGAAGACGGCAGCCGCAGCTTTACCGTCAAACTGACCCGCGCGTCGGTTTCGGGCGGGCTTGGCGTTCGCCTGTCCGGGGTCGCGACCAAGGAACAGGCCGACGCCTTGAAAGGCGTCAGCCTGTATGTGGATCGCAGCAAGCTGCCGACCCTGCCGGATGATGAATTCTACCACGCCGACCTGATCGGGCTAGAGGTGCGTGATACCGGTGGCGTCCTGTTGGGCACCGTTGCCGCGGTCCACAACCATGGCGCGGGCGACTTGCTGGAAATCAACGGGCCGGGGCGCAAAGCCTCGCTTTTGTTGCCCTTTACCCTTGCCGTTGTGCCGACCGTCGATCTTGCTGCCGGGCGCATCGTTGCGGACCTGCCCGAGGGTCTGGAATGAAAGTTTTCTGCCGGGGGGTGTGATGCGTGTCGTCCTGCACGCCGGGTTTCACAAGACCGGCACCACCAGCCTGCAAAGCGCACTGATCGCCCATGCCCCGCGCCTGTTGCCCGGGATTTGCGTGCAAACCCGGGCCAATTCCCCAACGCTCGCCGATGCCTCCGAGGCGGCACGGGTCTATTCCCTGTTGCGCGACGCAGAATCCAAACGTCTGCTGCGCGAGGCTGTCCGCGTCTGGCTGCGCGGTATCGAATTGCTGCCGGGGCAGGATCTGCTGGTTTCGTCCGAAGATTTCGCGGGCCACATGCCGGGCCGCCAACACGTCACCGACTACCATGCTGCGGTGACGATTGCCGTCGTTCTGGCGCGGACCCTGGCCCGCGTGTTTCCGGGGGGTGACGTGCAATTTTTGTATACGCTGCGCGACCCTGATCCGTGGCTGGCATCGTTGCACTGGCAATTGGCAATCAACCCGCAGATGCTGCTGGATGCCACCAGCTATGCCGACCGTTTTGCAAATGCCGTGCAAGTTTCGCCGCTGCTGGACGACATCCGCCGCGCCACGGGCATGCCCGTTCACGCCGTTGCACTGGAAACGCTTCAGACCCGCCGACTGGGCCCGGTCGAGGCAATGTATGATTTGGCCCAAATCGACGACACCCTGCGCGCCAGCCTGCCGCCCGTGCCCGCCCGCAACCAGCGCACCGATCCCACTTTGGCGGACGTCTTTGTGGCCCTGAACCGCGAGGATCATCCGAAACCGGTGCTTCAGGCGGCCAAGGCGGCGTTGATGGGCAAACCAAAGAACCCCATTTCCCCGGCATCGCGCAAAAGGTAAAAGCCGTCCATGACCGACACCCCGGAAAAATCCAGATCGCACGGACGGCTGACCATTCAGGCCAGCCTGAAACCGCGCGATCTGATGGACGGCGCGCCCCCTGTCAAAGGGGCTTGGGCCGCCCGCATCATCACCCTGTTCCCCGAGGCGTTCCCCGGCACGCTGGGTCTGTCACTGACAGGCAAGGCGCTGGATCAGGGGCTTTGGCGGCTTGACACGCTGGACCTGCGCACCTTTGGCGATGGCAAGCATCGCAACGTCGATGATACCCCCGCCGGGGGTGGTGCAGGGATGGTTCTGCGCGCCGATGTTGTCGACCGCGCCCTGACGGCCGCAGGTGTGGGTGCGCCGCAGGACCGCGCTCGTTGGCCGGTGATTTATCTGTCCCCGCGCGGAAAACCGTTCGATCAAGCCACGGCCCGCCGCTTTGCCTCATGCGATGGTCTGACTTTGCTGTGTGGCCGGTTCGAAGGCGTGGACCAGCGCGTTCTGGATCACCATGACGTCGAAGAGGTCAGTCTTGGCGATTTCGTCCTGACTGGGGGCGAGATTGCAGCACAAGCCTTGATTGACGCGACAGTCCGACTTATACCCCGCGTGCTGGGGAATCAGGACTCCACCGAAGAGGAAAGCTTTTCGGAGGGTCTTCTTGAATTTCCGCAGTATACGAAACCCCCCGTCTGGCAGGGGCGTGAGATTCCCGACGTTCTTCTGTCGGGCCATCACGCAAAGATCGCCACCTGGCGGAGGGCTATGGCCGAAAGGCTGACAAAAGAACGCAGGCCTGACCTCTGGCGAGCTTACTGTGCGGCGCACGGTAGGGACCCGGTTGAAGACCAAGAGCTCTAGGGCGGCATCATCTTCGTGGAAAAACCACGAGCATTGAAAGGAACCGCGATGAACCTAATCGCACAGATCGAGGCGGAGCAGATCGCCGCCCTCGGCAAGACGATCCCGGATTTCAAGGCCGGTGACACTGTTCGCGTTGGCTACAAAGTCACCGAAGGCACCCGTTCGCGCGTGCAGAACTACGAAGGCGTGTGCATCAGCCGCAAGGGCGGGGCGACCATCGCTGCGTCGTTCACCGTGCGCAAAATCTCGTTCGGCGAGGGCGTCGAGCGCGTGTTCCCGCTGTATTCCACGAACATCGATTCGATCGAAGTCGTGCGTCGTGGTCGCGTCCGTCGCGCCAAGTTGTATTACCTTCGTGATCGTCGCGGCAAATCTGCCCGGATCGCCGAAGTGGTCAATTACAAAGCCAAAGACGAATAAGGAGCGGACCGATGAGAGACGCAATCCACCCCGAATACCACGTCATCAACGTCAAGATGACCGACGGCACCGTGTTCCAGACCAAGACCACCTGGGGCAAAGAGGGCGACCAGATGGCGCTGGACATCGATCCGCTGGCCCACCCCGCCTGGACCGGCGGCTCGGCCAAGCTGATGGACACCGGCGGCCGCGTGTCGAAGTTCAAGAACAAGTACGCCGGTCTGGGGTTCTGATCCCAACCCGACGTGGTTCAGACAAACGCCGCCCCACGGGGCGGCGTTTTGCGTTTGCGCCCGATCTGCCGCAGACGGCAGTCGTTCATCGTGGGCAGCCCGTGGTCGCGCCGCGCCCGTGCGAAACAGTTGCCAAATTCCTGCACTAGGGGCTTCCCCTTTGCCGCGCGCCTTGCGATGAACAATCGGTCCGGGGGAGTATCAGTCATGGCACATATCATCGTCGTCGGAAACGAAAAGGGCGGCTCGGGAAAGTCCACCACCTGCATGCATGTGGGCACGGCACTGGCCCGCATGGGATTTCGCGTCGGCGCGCTGGACCTTGATCTGCGCCAGCGCAGTTTTGGCCGCTATGTCGAAAACCGCCGCGCCTATATGGGGCGCATGTCGCTTTCGTTGCCGACGCCGGATTACCGCGAACTGCCCGAACTTTCCCCCGATCAGGTGCAGCCCGGCGAGAATGCCTTTGACGCGCGTTTGTCGGCGGCCATCGCGGCGCTGGACCCGGTGTCGGATTTCATTGTCATTGACTGCCCCGGATCGCACACGCGGCTAAGTCAGGTTGCCCACAGTCTGGCCGACACGCTGATCACGCCGCTGAACGACAGCTTTGTGGATTTCGATCTGCTGGCGCGAGTCGACCCGGAAACGGGCCGCGTCAAGGGACCGTCGATCTATTCCGAGATGGTCTGGAACGCCCGGCAGTTGCGCGCGCAGGCGGGGCTAAAGCCGATTGACTGGATCGTTCTGCGCAACCGTCTGGGCGCGCAGCAGATGCACAACAAGAAAAAGGTGGGGGCCGCCTTGGAAGAGCTGTCACGCCGGATCGGCTTCCGCGTCGCACCCGGCTTTTCCGAGCGGGTCATTTTTCGCGAACTGTTCCCACGGGGCCTGACCCTGCTGGATTTGCGCGACACCGGTGTGGATCAGTTGAACCTGTCGAACATTGCTGCCCGGCAGGAAGTGCGTGATCTGATGACAGAGCTTAGATTGCCAGGCGTCCGCGCGGATTTCTGAACAGTCCGGCCTGAACCGCCCGCCGCATTTCGCGCGCACCAATGCGCTGCAGGCGCTGATCAAAACGGGCGTCGTTGGCATCACCCTTGTGGGTGTAAAGGCCCCAACGGGTAAACAGGGCAAGTCCAAACTTCATGTCAACCTCCACGAGGCGAAGTGCGTTTCGCTTGACCAAAAGACAGGCCAAGCGCGGCAAGAAAATGGCAAGCACGGGGTCATTGTTAGCCATGGTTAATCGGGCGTCCGGGATGCGATAGCGCGTGATCGGGCTTGGAACGCGCTGGTCTGCATGACAAAAGCAGACAACCATGCCAGGATCGACGCCATGCCCAACACCCTGTTCGACGCCCTGTTCGCCCCGCTTGCCAGGCGCACCTCGGCCCTATTGATCCTTGCGGACGGCAGCACGATATCGGGAGACGCCTTCCTGTCCATCGTCGCGCGTCAGGCCCATGCGTTGCGGGCCTTGGGTGTGCTGCCCGGTGATCGCATTGCGGTTCAGGTGGCCAAAAGCCCGCAGGCCCTGGCGATCTATGGCGCTGCGGTTGCCTTGGGTGCGATATTCCTGCCGTTGAACGCCGCCTACACGCCGGACGAGGTGGACTATTTCATCGGCAACGCGACACCGCGCGTCTTTGTCTTTGACGGGGCGAAGGCGGACGCCCTGCGCGGCGTGGCAACCCGCCATGGGGCCTCAATCCAGACCCTGAACGCCGACGGCAGCGGCACGCTGGCCGACCTTGCCGCTGGACAGCCGGGTCATATCACGCCTGTGGACCGGGGGCCGGACGATCTGGCCGCCTTTCTGTATACGTCGGGCACCACGGGGCGGTCCAAGGGGGCGATGCTGTCGCACCGTAACCTGTTGTCGAATGCCGAAGTGCTGGTGGACCTGTGGCGATTCACGCCGCGCGACGTGCTGCTGCACGCACTGCCGATCTTTCACACGCACGGTCTGTTCGTTGCGTCGAACGTCGCGCTGTTGTCTGGCGGCGGGATGATTTTTCTGCCGGGCTTCGATGCGGATCAGGTGATCCGGTTGCTGCCGCAGGCGACGACCCTGATGGGGGTTCCGACCTTCTACACCCGCCTGCTGGACGACCCCCGGTTTGATCGCACGCTGACGGCGCATATGCGGTTGTTCATCTCAGGCTCTGCCCCTCTGCTGGCTGAGACACACGAGGCGTTTGCCGCGCGGACCGGGCACCGCATTCTGGAACGCTACGGGATGACCGAGACGAACATGAACACGTCGAACCCCTATGACGGGGAACGCCGGGCCGGAACGGTGGGTTTTCCGTTGCCAGGGGTTGCCCTGCGCATCATGGCCGACGGGGCCGAGGTGGCACCTGGGGCCGTCGGCATGATCGAGGTGCGCGGCCCGAACGTGTTTCAGGGCTATTGGCAGATGCCCGAAAAAACGCGCGAGGAACTGCGCGAGGATGGTTTCTTTCTGACCGGCGATCTGGGGATGCGCGACGCCGATGGCTATGTCCACATCGTTGGGCGAGCAAAGGATCTGATCATCACCGGCGGCTACAACGTCTATCCCAAAGAGGTGGAATTGCTGTTGGACGAGGTGCCGGGTGTTCTGGAAAGCGCCGTCATTGGCCTGCCGCACCCTGACTTTGGTGAAGCTGTGTTTGCCGTGCTGGTGCCGCAAAAGGGCGTGTTGATGGACGGCGACACGGTCCTTGCCGCGATCCGTGACCGCTTGGCACGGTTCAAGCAACCCAAGGCGGCCGTCGTGGTGGGCGATCTGCCGCGCAACACCATGGGCAAGGTGCAAAAAAACCTGCTGCGGGATCAGTATCGCGACCAGTTCAAGGGGTAAGCCGGGGCATCAGACTGGTCAGTCCGTCACGTCCTCGGACAACTCCGTTTCCAGAAACCGCTCGAACGCGTCCAGATCCAGCGGGTCGAACTGGCCAAAGCCTTTCATCCAGACCGACGCCCCACGCAGGGCGTCCGGTTCCAGCTTGCACCATTTCACGCGGCCGCGTTTTTCCTGACTGATCAGCCCGGCCTCGGCCAGCACGGCCAGATGCTTGGAAATCGCGGCAAGCGACATGGCAAAGGGTTCGGCCACGTCCGTCACGGCCATGTCGTCCTCAAGCAGCATCGACAGGATCGCCCGGCGGGTCGGATCAGCAAGCGCGGAAAAGACGATGGACAGGGGATCGGTCATGTCCAACCTTTGCAGCCCGCCGCGCGGATCGTCAACCGTATGGTTGAATATGCGGCAGTGCGGCAAAGCCCGCAGCGGCGCGGTTTCGCGATATGGCGTCATGAAGAAAAGCCTTTTCTTTTCATGCGCTTGCCCTGCGGCAGACCCCTGATAAGTCAGCTTGACTCATACCCCGTCCGTCCGTAGGTTCCGCCCAACTGTTCTGGGGGTGCCTGACGATGGCGAAAGATCCCGATCAAGAGCGTCTTGATGCGCTTGCGAAGCGGATTGCCAAGGCAAAAAACGCGGCCGATCCGCGTAAGGCCCATCAGGACGAACACTATTCTCAGGCGAACCTTGCCTGGCGGATGGTGATCGAGCTGGTGGCCGGTCTTGGGATCGGCTTTGGCATCGGATACGGGCTGGATATCCTGTTTGGGACCATTCCGCTGTTTCTGGTGCTGTTCATAGGGCTTGGCTTTGCGGCGGGTATCAAAACCATGCTGCGGTCGGCAAAAGAAGTACAAGAAAAGGCGGCCAAGGCCGCTGAGCAAGGGGAAGACTGACGTGGCGGAAGAAGCGCACAGCGAAGGCGGCCTGGTGTTCCATCCTCTGGACCAGTTCATCGTAAAGCCGCTGTTCGGCGAGGGGCCGATCCATTGGTACACGCCGACGAACGTGACGCTGTGGATGGCGCTTGCTGCCTTGTGCGTCGTTCTGCTGTTCGTCATCGGCACCCGTGGCCGAGCAATCATCCCGACGCGCGTGCAGTCCGTGGCCGAACTCGCCTATGGTTTCATCTACAAGATGGTCGAGGATGTGGCCGGGCATGACGGGGTGAAATATTTCCCCTACATCATGACCGTCTTCCTGTTCATCCTGTTCGCGAACTTCCTTGGCCTGATCCCGATGTCCTTTACCCCGACGTCGCATATCGCGGTAACGGCGGTTCTGGGCTTTGGCGTGTTCTTCTTCGTGACGCTGCTTGGCTTTATCAAGAACGGCCCGGCGTTTCTGGGTCTGTTCTGGATGAAAGACGCGCCGCTGATCCTGCGCCCGGTCATCGCGATCATCGAGGTGATTTCGTATTTCGTCCGTCCGGTCAGCCACTCGATCCGTCTTGCGGGCAACATCATGGCCGGTCACGCCGTGATCAAGGTTTTCGCGGGCTTTGCGGCCATTGCCGCGATCTCGCCGGTGTCGATCCTTGCGATCACAGCCATTTACGGGCTTGAGGTGCTGGTTGCCGGCATTCAGGCCTATGTCTTCACCATTCTGACCTGCGTCTACCTGAAGGATGCGCTGCATCCCGGCCACTGACGCTGTGTCGGTTCTGAAACTCTAGCATTCCATCCAAGGAGAAAAGTCATGGAAGGCGATATCGCAAACATGGGTCAGTTCATCGGTGCCGGCCTGGCCGCCATCGGTTCGGGCGCAGCCGCCATCGGTGTTGGTCACGTGGCCGGCAACTTCCTCGCAGGGGCGCTGCGCAACCCGTCGGCAGCCGGCTCGCAGACCGCGACCCTGTTCATCGGCCTGGCCTTTGCAGAAGCACTGGGGATATTCTCGTTCCTCGTCGCCCTTCTGCTGATGTTCGCCGTCTGATCTGACTTCGCTCCTACGGGAGGGGCGCGCCGGTCTGCTGTGACCGGCGCCCCTTCGAAGTTCAAAGGGTCCGACGGAGGACGACATGGCGACTGAAACGACTACAGCCGAGCTGGCGGGCGCTGCACACGAAGCAGCCAAGCCCGGAATGCCTCAGCTCGACTTTTCGACCTTTCCGAACCAGATCTTCTGGCTCGCTGTCACGCTGGTCGTGATCTACCTCGTGCTGTCGCGCGTGGCCTTGCCGCGCATCGGCGGCGTGTTGGCCGAACGCAAGGGCACGATCACCAACGACCTGTCCGCTGCCGAAGAACTGAAGCAAAAAGCGGTTCAGGCGGAAAAGGCGTACAACGATGCCCTTGCCCGTGCGCGGGTCGAGGCGGCAAAGATCGTGGCCGAGGCAAAGGCAGACATCCAGAAGGATCTGGATATCGCCACTGCCAAGGCAGACGCAGCAATCGCCGCGCGGGCATACGAATCCGCCAAGCGGATCGACGAGATCAAGGCCGGGGCGCTGGATGCGGTGACGGAAGTCGCCAAGGACACCGCCAAGGAACTGGTCGCGGCATTGGGCGGCAAAGCCGATGCGCGTGGCGTCACCGCTGCCGTGACGGCACGGTTGAAAGGGTAAGACGATGAAACATCTGATCGTTGTCCTGTCCCTGATCGCGTCCCCGGCACTAGCGGCCGAAGGCGCTTTCATCTCGCTCGCGAACACGAACTTCATCGTGTTGCTGGCATTTATCGTGTTTGTCGGCATCCTGCTCTACGTCAAGGTTCCGGCCAAGATTGCGGCGCTGCTTGATACACGTGCGGCGCAGATCAAGGCCGAACTTGAAGAAGCGCGTTCCTTGCGCGAAGAGGCGAAAAAGCTGCTGGCCTCGTATGAGCGCAAACAGAAAGATGTGCAGGAACAGTCGGACCGCATCGTCGCGTCCGCCAAGGAAGAAGCGATGTCCGCTGCGGCGCAGGCCAAGGCCGATCTGAAGCTGTCGATCGCGCGCCGTCTGGCCGCTGCCGAAGACCAGATCGCATCCGCCGAAGCCGGTGCCATCCGTCAGGTGCGCGAACAAGCGATCGCCATTGCCGTTTCGGCGGCGGGCGATGTGCTGGCCAAGCAGATGACTGCCGAAGGGGCGCAAGCCTCCATCGACGTGGCCATCGCGCAGGTTGAAGCAAAACTGCACTGACCAGCAACGAACCAATTCCACATGAAACCCGGGTCCAACACCCGGGTTTCTTTGTCTTGTACGTTACCGCGCCCGCTCTTGATCCAGTCGAAGCTGGGCAATCGCCTCGTTCCGGTCGGCTTTGACCTGCTCGGTCAGTTTCTCTTGGACATAGCCCAGATGCGCCTCGACCGCCGCACGCGCGGCAAAGGGGTCGCGCGCTTGCAAGGCGGTGTTCATGGCGCGGTGTTGATCCAACAGCGCTTCGCGCGTGGTGCGGGCTTTGAACATCATCTGCCGATTGTAGAAAACCCCCTGCCGCAACAGATCGAACATCGACCGCATCATGTGCAGCATGATCACGTTGTGGCTGGCCTCGATGATGGCCATGTGAAACGCGGCATCAAGCGCTGCTTCGTCCGCCGGGTCGCGTTTCTGGTGCGCGGCTTCCATCTTGCCAAAGATCGTGGCGATCACCTGAAGATCGGTTTCCGACCCCAACCGCGCCGCCCGCTCTGCCGCCAGCCCCTCCATGTCGCGGCGAAAGGCGATGTAGTCAAAAACCGCTTCGTCATGGGAAGCGAACAGTTCGACCAGAGCGGGCGAAAACGCCGACCCGATGACATCGGCCACATAGATCCCGGCGTTCGGGCGACTGGTCAACAGACCCCGCTCTTGCAAGTCTGCCACGGCATCGCGCAACGAAGGGCGCGACACACCCATCCGGTCCGACAGTTCACGCTCTGACGGCAGACGTTCGCCCGGGCGCAGGATGCCGCGCAGGATCAGCAGTTCAATCTGACGGACGACGCTTTGCGACAGCTTTTCTGTCTGAACCTTTTGAAACGGCATGACATGACCCTGATGGATTGGTCGGAATTTATGACCAAACGGCAGGCTTCACAATGACAAAGGCCGGGCACCCGGCCCGGCCCTTGCGCAAATGTGGAGGGGGGTCAGATCGTTGGGCGAATGATGATTTCGACCCGACGGTTCTGGGCGCGGCCTTCGACCGTCAGGTTCGATGCGATGGGCTGATCCTCGCCCCGGCCAAAGGCGGTCAGGCGGGCGTTCGGCACGCCGCTGTCGCGCAGGATATTGGCCACCGAAACCGCACGGCGCTGCGACAGATCCTGATTGTAGGACGCGGACCCGGTGTTGTCGGTGTGGCCGATGACTTCGATCCGGCTGTTGGGATAGCGCAGCAGGCTGCCCGCGACGGCCTTGATGTCGCGCGTCAGGTCAGGGCGCAGGGTCGCGCTGTCGGTGGCAAACAGCACGTCTTGCGGCATGTTCACGACCAGATATTGCCCGTTGTTGGTGACGGTGATGTTCGGATTGCCAAGCGAGTTGCGCAGGTCCGCCGCCTGTTGGTCAAGGTTCGCGCCGACAGCACCGCCAACGGCAGCACCGATGGCACCGCCGATGACCGCCTTGGCAAGCGAATCGTCGTCCTGGCCAGCCCCTAAGGCAACCCCGGCCAAACCGCCGATGATGGCCCCCTGACGCGCGCGGGCGTTCGGGTCGCCGGGATAGGCATTGGGATCAACGGCGCAGGCTGACAGGGTCATCAGACCGGCGGTTGCCAGGATCAGGGGTGATTTCATCATCATCATGCTCAAGCCTCGAATTGGATGGCCCGTGGTCCGGGCGCGTTGCCGGTTTATACCAATCCGTTAAGGTGGATGATAGGGCGCACCCGGGCCCGGCAGCTTTCCGCGCATCACATGTCGGTGCGGGCCGCTTCCCATGCCAGCATGGCCCGCTTGACGGGCAGACCCCAGTGATAACCGCCCAAGGCCCCGGTTTTGCGCAGGGCGCGGTGGCAGGGGATCAGAAAGCTGATCGGGTTGCGCCCCACGGCAGTGCCAACGGCGCGAACGGCCTTGGGATGCCCGACAGCACCTGCCAGTTCCGAATAGGTGGTGACATGCCCGGAGGGCACGGACAGAAGCGCCTCCCACACCTTGATCTGGAAGGGGGCACCGATCAGGTGAAGCTGACCGCCCGTTCCCCCCATGGCGCTTTGTGCCAAGGGCACGACAGCGGCGTCATCGCGGATATAGGCTGCATTCGGCCAGCGGCCGGCCATGTCGGCGAAACTGGCGTCTGGCCCGGTTTCTTCGGTGAATGCCAGTCCGCACAGACCCCGATCCGTTGCCATCGCCAAAGCCTCGCCGAACGGCGTCGGCAACAGGCCCCAGCGGATCACCAGCCCGGCACCCCCGCGGGCAAATTCGCCGGGGCTCATGGCTTCCCATGTCAGGAACAGGTCGTGCAGGCGGCCCGATCCCGAAAGCCCGGTTTCCAGTGCCGTGTCCAGAACGGTGAAGCGTTCGGCCAAAAGACGACGGGCGTGGTCCAGCGTCAGATACTGCTGATACCGCTTGGGTGACACGCCGACCCATTGCGAAAAGACGCGCTGGAAATGGGCCGCACTCATCCCCATGCGTGCGGCAAGATCGTCCAGCGTCAGGGACGGCCCGCCTTCATCAATGATCTTCAACGCGCGGGCGATGACGGAATAATGGTAGGCGGGGCTTTGGTCGGTCATGACGGTCTCCTTGATCTGCAACATAGGGGCTGTGCCGCGCGCAGACGACCCGGATTTTGCGCCTTGTGCCTTGCCGCAGGGCGGGGGGGCTGGCATATCCCGTCGGATGCAACGCCAACTGCCCTATTCCGCGATGAAAGAGATCTTCACCCGGTTCCACGCGCTGGAGCCGGAGCCGAAGGGAGAGTTGGAGCATCTGAACGCCTTTACCCTGCTTGTAGCGGTTGCCCTGTCGGCGCAGGCCACCGACGTGGGCGTGAACAAGGCCACGCGCGCCCTGTTTCCCATCGCCGACACGCCCGCCAAGATGCTGGCCTTGGGCGAAGAGGCGTTGATTGACCGGATCAAGACCATCGGCCTGTTCCGCAACAAGGCAAAAAACGTCATCAAGTTAAGCCGCATCTTGCTGGAACAGTATGACGGTCAAGTGCCGTCCAGCCGCGCCGCGCTGCAATCGCTGCCCGGTGTCGGGCGCAAGACGGCCAACGTTGTGCTGAATATGTGGTTTCGCCTGCCCGCGCAGGCCGTGGACACCCATATCTTTCGCCTGGGCAACCGCAGCGGCATCGCACCGGGCAAGGATGAAACGGCGGTCGAACGCGCAATCGAGGATAACGTCCCCGCCGAATTCCAACTGCATGCGCACCACTGGCTGATTCTGCATGGCCGCTATATCTGCATCGCCCGTAAACCCAAATGCGGTATCTGCCCGATCCGCGACTTTTGCCTTTTCGAGGACAAGACAGAATGAAAACGTATCAAGTGGTCGGCATCGGGAATGCCATCGTCGATGTCTTCTCGTCGGCTGATGACAGTTTCATCGAACTGATGGGTATCGAAAAAGGCATCATGCAGCTGGTCGAACGCGACCGCGGCGAGGTGCTGTATGCCGCGATGAAAGACCGGGTGCAGGCGGCGGGCGGATCGGTCGCCAACACCATCGCGGGCTTGGGCAATCTGGGCCTGACGACCGCCTTTATCGGTCGGGTGCATGATGACGCGCTGGGGCGGTTCTATGCGGGGTCGATGGCCGAAAATGGCACCGATTTCCCCAACCGTCCCGTGCCGGGGGGCGAGTTGCCGACATCCCGGTCGATGATCTTTGTGTCACAGGATGGTGAGAGGTCGATGAACACCTATCTGGGCATTTCGTCCGAACTTGGGCCCGAGGATGTGTCGGATGATGTGGCCGGTCAGGCGGGGCTGCTGTTTCTGGAGGGGTATCTTTACGACAAGCCAAAGGGAAAGCAGGCGTTTGAACGCGCGGCAAAGCTGTGCCGCGATGCGGGCGGGCAGGCCGGAATCGCGCTGTCTGACCCGTTTTGCGTGGACCGTCATCGCGACGATTTCCGACGACTGGTGAAAGAGCTGGATTACGTCATCGGCAATGAACATGAATGGTGTTCGCTGTATCAGACCGATCTGTCGGCAGCGCTCGAACAGGCGGCAGCGGATGCGGGGATCGTCGTTTGCACACGGTCGGGGCATGACGTCATCCTTGTGCACGGCGAAGATCAGGCGGTGGTGCCCGTCCGCCGGATCGTTCCGGTCGATGCGACGGGCGCCGGTGATCAGTTCGCAGCCGGGTTCCTGTACGGGCTCGCATCCGGGCAGGCGCTGGCCACATGCGGGCGCATGGGTTGCGTCGCTGCGGCCGAGGTCATCAGCCATTACGGCGCGCGGCCCGAAGCCGACCTGAAATCATTGTTCCGCAAGGAAGGGCTGATCTAAGGGCAGGGGCACCGCGCTCAAGCACCCAACGGGTGCCTTCACGCGGTGCCGTTTCCACGGGATGCTGCGATATAGACGACATTGATTTAAGGCAGGACCGGGGGTTTCACACCCCCGAACCCCCGTAGGATATTTTGGGGAAGAGGAAGATGCGTGTCAGTCGCCCAGCTTGGCGTGAACCTCGTCAAGATCGACCTCGGCCAAGGGCATCTTGTTGGCTGGATTGTCGAAATCGTATTTGAACAATTGGAAATCGCGCTTGTAGATTTCCCAGACAAGATGGCGCGACAGGTCGTCAAAATACGCCTCGATGGGGTGGGCGCGCTTGGGACCGTGCCCTTCGCTTTCATTGAAGCGGGGGATGGCTGCCAGATCGACCGGGTGGCGAACCGGGATGTGATCCAGCACGGTCTGCATGCCCTGATCAAACTTTTCGGTGAAAAAGATGTGGTCGTATCGCCCCCCATTCACGATGAAGGTCGAGATGTGCCCCGACATCGCCGACCAATGAATGTCAGGCTCCATCGGTTTGCGAAAGCGGATGGTGTCACGCGCGAACAGCAGAAAGCGGCGAAAGCTGGCGATCTGGTCAAAGTCGTCTTTGCCGTCGTCGCCACCCACTTCCACGCCATACTTCTGCACCAGAAGCGGGACTAGGTTGCCCCGGTAGCGTTTCCCGTTGCGCTGAATTCCGCAGATCTTGTCGAAGAACGACGACAGTATCCGGGTGTAGGGATTGCGGACACAGGTAAAGGCATACGAGGCGTGCGATTTCACATTCGCCTCAATCCGGGGCTGGCTGTCCTCTTGCGCCCACTTGTGCAGGCCGCTGGTGCTGTCATGGATGTCGCCGTCGAAAAAGCGCCCGTGGTCGGAATAGAACATGATCTGCCCGATGCTGGAGCAGGCGCATTTCGGCACCACGCGGTAAACCACGCTTTCGCTTTCCGTCATCCACGTGCCTGGAAAACCCATGTCACCTGCTCCACTTACCGTACCTCGGCAGGGCCTATCAAAGTTGGCGACAAAAAAGCAAACAAACACTGTCATTTCAATGACCGATCACGCTAATTGTCCGACAGTGACTCGTATCTGCGGCAAATTGGTTCCTGATGGCAAAGATCGCCTACATCCTGCTGTGCCACAAAGACCCTGACGGGGTCATTGCCCAAGCCGAACGCCTGACAGCGGCGGGCGATTTCATTTCCATTCATTTCGATGCCCGGTCCCGCGCGGCAGATTTCGACAAGATCCGCGTCGCATTGGCGAAGAACCGGTCGGTCACCTTTGCGCGCCGCCGGTTGCGGTGTGGCTGGGGGGAATGGTCGCTGGTCGAAGCCACACTGGAGGCGGTGCGCGCGGCGGTCGAAGATTTTCCGCGTGCCACGCATTTCTACATGCTGTCGGGCGATTGCATGCCGATCAAATCGGCCGAATACGCCCACGCCTTTCTTGACCGCGAAGACGTCGATTATATCGAAAGCGTTGATTTCTTCAATTCGGACTGGATCAAGACCGGCATCAAGGAACAGCGCTTGATCTTCCGGCACTGGTTCAATGAACGGACCCACAAGCGGTTGTTCTATGCGTCGATGAAGGTGCAGCAGAAACTGGGGTTGGCGCGGCGCATTCCGGCAGACCTGCAGATGCAGATCGGCAGCCAGTGGTGGTGCCTGCGCCGCCGGACGGTTGAAACGCTGCTGGACTTCTGTCGCACCCGCCCCGACGTGATGCGCTTTTTCCGGACGACGTGGATACCGGACGAGACGTTTTTCCAAACCCTCGTGCGCCATCTGGTGTCCGACGACGAACTGCGCGTTCGCACGCTGACCTTTCTGATCTTTTCCGACTACGGGATGCCGGTCACTTTTTACAACGACCATTACGATATGCTCGTGACGCAGGATTTCCTGTTTGCCCGCAAGATTTCGACCGACGCGGTGGAGTTGAAGGAACGGCTGGGCAAGCTTTATGCCACCAAGGGTGTGACCTTCGCCATCTCGAACGAGGGGCGGGAATTGTTTCGGTTCCTGACTGGGCGGGGCCGGGTCGGGCGCAGGTTCGCACCACGGTTCTGGGAAACCGAAAGCAGTGTCGGGCGCGACCGGACGCTGATGATGGTGACCTGCAAGAAGTGGCATGTCGCCAAGCGGCTGGTTGAACGCATCCGGCAAGAGACGAACCTTGCCGCGATGGATTACCTTTTCAACGAGGTGGGCACAGCCCTGCCCGATCTGGGTGGTATACAGACCACGCTGGAAAAGCGCACCCGGCACCGTAGGGCGCTGGTGCGGATGCTGTTCGACTATTGGCAGACCGACCGGATGGTGGTGTGCATCGATCCCGCCAACGTCGATCTGATGCAGGATTTCTACAACGACAAGGCGCATGTCCGGATGCTTGAGATAGAGTGTGAGTTTACCGACGACTACCTTGTCGGCCATGCCCGGCGCGTCGGTCTGGCGGGTGAGCAGACCCCGCCCGAGACGATCAACCGCCTGTTGCCGACCATCCGCTATGATGTGCGATTTGAAAGCGACCGCATCCGGGATGCCGGATTCACCGACTTTTACCGCATCCGCGAGGGGGCGCTTGTGGACGAAAACACCGTGCCCTTGGCCGCCTTTCTTGATATCCCGCCGGAAAGGGCGCGTGCCATCGCGGCCACGGAATATCTTTTCACCGACTGACGACCGGAGTCCGCCATGACCCATCACTACGATCCGCAGAACATTTTCGCCCGCATCCTGCGGGGCGAAATCCCGAACAAGACGGTGCTGGAAACCGATCACACGCTGGCGTTCCACGACATCCATCCGCAGGCGCCGCACCATGTGCTGGTGATCCCCAAGGGGGCATATGTCTCCTTTGATCATTTCGCAGCCGAAGCGACCGACGCCGAGATTGCGGATTTTCACCGCGTCGCGGCACAGGTTTGCGCGATGATCGGGGTGTCTTTGGGGAGCGGCGGTGCCGGGTATCGCGCGATCACCAACGCGGGTGTCGATGGTGCACAAGAGGTGCCGCATTACCACCTGCACATCCTTGGCGGGCGGCCCCTGGGCCGGATGCTTCAGCCCGTCTGAAACCGCAAGGTTCGGGTCGATTTCCGGGCATGGGACAAGCAGGGTTCCGACAAAAGAGGAGCCTTGCCATGACAGTGCGTTTCAGCCCTATTCCAACAGACATTGCCCGCGCCTATCAATCAGGCCACCCCGATGCCAACGGGCAGGTGCCGGAACGGCATGTGTCAGACGGGGGCGGCAACCCCTGCCGTCATTGTCTGAAGATGATCCCAAAGGGCGCGGGGATGCTGATCCTTGCGCATCGTCCCTTCCCCGAACCCCAACCCTATGCCGAAGTCGGACCGATCTTTCTGTGTGCCGACCCGTGCGCAGCGGGTGGGGGATCAGAGGTGCCTGAAGTGCTGGCATCGACCGACTATATCGTCAGGGGATACGGGGACGACCATCGGATCGTTTACGGCACGGGTGCCGTCGTCAGAACCGCCGAGCTGAAGGCAGCGGCAGCGACCCGGCTGGACGACACGCGTGTCACTTACGTTCATGTCCGTTCAGCGCGCAACAACTGTTATCAACTGCGCATCGACCGGGTCTGATAGCGGGACGGCCCAAGTCAGTGCGCGGCCGCCCAGTTTGCGCCGCGACCTGCCTCAACCGTCAGGGGGACGGTCAGATGCACCGCCGGATGGGCCGCGCCTTCCATCACGTCTTTCGCACGGGCGGTCAGGGTGTCGGCGGCGTCTTCGTCCACCTCGAACAGCAATTCGTCATGGACTTGCAGCAGCATCTTGGCGGGCAGATCGGCGATGGCCAGCGGCATGCGGATCATCGCGCGGCGGATCACATCGGCAGCGGTGCCCTGAATCGGTGCGTTGATCGCGGCGCGTTTGGCAAAGCCTGCGGTTGGACCCTTGGCGTTGATTTCGGGGGTGTGGATCTTTCGCCCGAACAGGGTTTGCACAAAGCCGTTCTTTTGCGCAAAGGCCACAGTGCCGGACATGTATTCCTTGATCCCCGGAAAGCGTTCGAAATAGCGGTCGATAAAGCCCTGCGCCTGTGCGCGCGGTATCCGCAGGTTCCGTGCAAGTCCAAAGCCCGAGATACCGTAGATCACGCCAAAGTTGATCGCCTTGGCCTGACGGCGGATGTCGGGTGTCATTTGATCCAGCGGCACGCTGAACATCTCGGATGCGGTCATGGAATGGATGTCGATCCCGTCGCGAAAGGCGTCCTTCAGCGCGGGGATGTCGGCGATATGGGCCAGGATGCGCAACTCGATCTGGCTGTAGTCAAGGCTGACCAGCACGCGGCCCTTGGGGGCCACGAACGCTTCGCGGATGCGGCGGCCTTCTTCGGATCGGACAGGGATGTTTTGCAGGTTCGGGTCGGTCGATGCCAGCCGCCCGGTGACGGCCCCGGTGATGGAATAGGACGTATGAACGCGGCCCGTTTCAGGGTTGATATGATCCTGCAACGCGTCGGTGTAGGTGGATTTCAGCTTGGACAACTGCCGCCAGTCCAGAACGCGGGCGGGCAGGGCGTGGCCTTCTGCGGCAAGGTCTTCAAGGATATCGGCCCCGGTGGCATAGGCCCCGGTCTTGCCTTTTTCACCGCCGGGCAGCGACAGCTTGTCGAACAGAATCTCGCCCAGTTGCTTGGGCGATCCGACGTTGAACGTCTCGCCCGCAAGTTCATGGATTTCGGCCTCGAACCCGGCCATCTTTTGGGCAAAGGCGTTGGACATGCGCGACAGCGTATCGCGGTCGATCTGGATGCCGTGCATTTCCATCTGCGCCAACACTGGCACCAACGGACGTTCCAGCGTTTCATAGACGGTGGTGACGCGGCCCTTGTGCAACTGCGGTTTGAAGCGGTGCCACAGGCGCAGGGTGATGTCGGCGTCTTCGGCGGCGTATTTTACCGCCTCGTCCACGGGGACACGGTCAAAGGTGACGGCGGCCTTGCCGGTGCCGATCAGCGATTTGATCGGAACGGGCAGGTGGCCCAGATAGGTTTCCGACAGCGCATCCATACCGTGATTGTGGATGCCTGCGTGCATCGCATAGGACATCAGCATGGTGTCATCGATCGGGGCCACGTCGATGCCGTTGCGGGCAAATATCTTGGCGTCGTATTTCATGTTCTGGCCGATTTTCAGGATCGACCGGTCCTCCAGAACCGGTTTCAGCATCGCCAGTGCGGTGGCCAGAGGCATCTGCCCTGCGGCCAATGCATCCGAGCCGAACAGATCGGTCGCCGCCGCGCCGCCCGCCTTGTGCCCCAGCGGGATGTAGCAGGCTTTGCCCGGCTCCACCGACAGTGAAATGCCCACCAGTTCGGCGCGCATTTCATCAAGGCTGGTGGTTTCGGTGTCAACCGCGACATACCCCCGTTCGCGGATGGTCGTCACCCAGCGGTCAAGGGCGGCCGCATCGCGCACCGCCTCGTAGGCATCCAGGTTGAACGGCAGGGGCGGGGCCACGGGGCGGTCGGGGACGACCATTTCCATCCCCTTGCCTTCGGGCAGCGTGGGGGCGGTGATATGCAGGCTTTGCGCCACCCGGCGGGTCAGCGTCTGGAATTCCATCTCGGTCAGGAAGGCCATCAGCGCATCAGGCTCAGGCGTGCGAACGACCAGTTCGTCCAGCGTCACATCCAGCGTCATGTCGCGTTTCAGCGTAACCAGTTGCTTTGACAGCCGGATCTGGTCGGCGTTGTTCACCAGCGCCTCGCGCCGTTTGGGCTGTTTGATTTCCTCGGCACGGGCCAGCAGGGTTTCAAGATCGCCATATTCCTGGATCAGCAGCGCGGCCGTCTTGATGCCGATGCCGGGTGCGCCGGGGATATTGTCAACGGAATCCCCCGCCAGTGCCTGCACGTCGACCACGCGGGCGGGTTCGACGCCGAATTTTTCGAACACCTCATCCACGCCGATGGTCTTTTTCTTGATCTCGTCGAACATCCACACACCGGGGCCGACCAGTTGCATCAAGTCCTTGTCGGACGAAATGATGGTGCAATCGCCGCCCAAAGCCTGCGCCTGCGTGGCAAGGGTGGCGATGATGTCGTCGGCCTCGAATCCTTGGGTTTCAAGGCAGGATATGTTGAAGGCACGGGTGGCGGCGCGGGTCAGCGGGAACTGCGGGCGCAGGTCTTCGGGCAATTCGGGCCGCTGTGCCTTGTATAGGGGGTACAGCTCGTTGCGGAACGTCATGGCGGAATGGTCGAACACCACGGCCACATGGGTGGGGGCGTCCGGGCCTTTGTTGCTGTCCAGATAGCGGAACAGCATGTTGCAGAATCCGGCAACGGCACCCACCGGCAAGCCATCCGATTTGCGCGTCAAGGGGGGCAAGGCGTGATAGGCGCGGAAGATAAAGGCCGATCCGTCGATCAGGTGCAGGTGGCATCCTTTGCCGAAACTCATCGCCGTCTCCTTCTTGTCGCGCGGATCAGTATTCGCATGAAGCGGCGCAGGCCGCTACCCGTTGCGAAGCGGGATTTCTGCGCGCTATGGTTGTGGGATGTGATGTAGGGGGTTTCGATGCGTGCTGTATTCGTGTTGCCGTTTCTGGTCTGTCCGGCCCTTGCGCAAGAAGATCAGGGGCTGTGCGAGATGACGGAAGATCAGTCGAGCTGTAACAGGATCATCGCCTGTATCGGCACCGAAGGGCGCTGGTTCCATGGTCGCGCCTTTGGCAGGGGCGAGGGGACGCTGTCAGGCGTTGTCAGTGACGGCGTGACCTGCGCCGGCGATTGGGTGTCGCGCAACCGCTTTGGCTTTGGTCAGGCGGATGTGTCTTGCAGCGACGGGATGACGGTGACGGTCATCTATTACTATCAGGACGAATACACCGGCACGGCGCTGGGCAAGGGACTGTCCAGCACGGGCGAGGCGGTGGAGTCATGGTCAGGCGGTCATGTCCTGTCCTATTTCCGCAAGGACGGACCCACGGACGACGCCTATCTGCGCTGCGGCAGCCATGACATCCTGCTAAGCTGAGACTTTGTCAGAGGACCCGCGTTTTCAGTGGTCGTCGTGGGCGTGTTCGCGGTCGATCACATAGCGTTTGTCACAGTAGCCACATTCGACAAACCCCGTTTCGAACGGGATCGACAGCCAGACGCGCGGGTGGCCAAGCGCACCTTCGCCGCCGTCGCAGGCGACTTTCCAGGTGGTTACGATCTGGGTTTCTGGGGCTGCGGACATGAGGCATTCCTTAGGGGCAATCGAGGGACATCTTAGCGAAAGGCACAGGGCGGGGGCAAGGGGCGGTCAGGCTCCGATCAGCTTGGCCCGGCCCTTCAGCGCGTTCAGCCAGGCAAGTCCATGCACGGTCGCGCGGGCTGGCATGTATTCGGCGGCGACCCAACCTGTGTATCCGTCCCGATCCAACTGCGCACAAAGACCCGTCAGATCGAACCCGCCACCGCCGGGTTCGGCCCGGTTGGGAAATCCGGCGATCTGGACATGGTTGACCAGCCGCTTGTGCCGCGCCCAGACGGCATCCGGGTCACCATGGATGCGCGCGGCGTGCCACAGATCAAACTGCAAGCCGACCGATGGCAGGGCCAGATCGTCGAGTATCCGCGCCGCCTGATCGAAATCGTTCAGGAAATAGCCGGGCATGTCATCGGTGTTCAAGGGTTCGATCGTCAGACCGATGCCGGGGGCCTGCGCTGCAGCCCAGCCCAGATTTTCGCGATAGGTCTGTTCAGCCGCCTCTCCGCGCGCGGCCCCAGCCATGACGTGGATGCGGTCCGCCCCAAGCCGTGTCGCCACGTCAGCGGCGCGCAGAAACCCGTCGCGAAAGGCCAGTTCAGACCCCGGCACAGCGGCATGGCCCCGATCACCCGAGACCCAGTCCCCCGGCGGCGTGTTGATCAGCGCGACCGGCATACCCGCCAGTGCGGCGATCCAGTCCCGCGGCGAGTGGTCATAGGGAAACAGCACCTCTACCCCGTCAAAGCCTGCTTCTTGCGCAAGGCCGGGGCGTGCCAGCATGGGCACTTCGGTGAACAGCATCGTCACATTGGCGGCGAAACGGGGCATCAAGTCAGTTCGCTTGAGGGAATCACTGGAAAGAACCTGCCCGAGGACCACAAGCCAAACCAGCTTTTCCCGTCATGCATCGCATGATCCCCGATATCAATCAGCCGATAGAAGGATTTCCGGTCGATCAGCGCCCACAGATCGGCCCGAACCAGCACATAGGGCGAAGGCTCACCCGTCGTCGGATCGCGGTCTACCCGGATCGGGTGGTCAGGTCCGGCTGTCACCTGATCGTCGACATGGGTGACAAATCGGATCACCTGATCGGTGCCCGCCCCATCGACCGTAAAGTCCACGGCAACAAACGGGGCGTCATCGACGACGATGCCCACCTTTTCGACCGGGGTAACAAGATAATACTTGCCCTCTTCGCGCTTGATGATGCCGGAAAACAGCTTCACCAGCCCAGCGCGGCCAATGGGCGTGCCCATGTAGAACCATGTGCCGTCGCGGGCGATCCGCATGTCGATGTCACCGCAGAACGGCGGATTCCACAAGTGAACCGGCGGTGGCCCCTTTTTCGAGGCCGCCTGCACCGAAGCGGCCAGTCCGGCTGCGTCAGGTTTCACGATCATTTGTCCGCTCATGCTTTTTGCCATTTGTGCCGGACGCCATACTTGGCTCTAATACGCTTCTATAACCCCGGATGGAGTATTGTCATGGCTGATGCAACCGCTCTTGTCGCCGAGATCGAGGGGCTTGGCGAAAAGCTCGGTGCTGCGAAGGCCAGCATCAACCGCCGATTCATCGGTCAGGAAAAGGTGGTCGATCTGGTTTTGGCCGCCATGCTGTGCGGTGGGCATGCGCTGCTGGTGGGTTTGCCGGGGCTGGGAAAGACGCGGCTGGTTGATACCTTGTCCACCGTGATGGGCCTGAAGGGCAACCGCATCCAGTTCACACCCGATCTCATGCCCGCCGATATTCTGGGGTCTGAGGTGCTGGAAACCGCCGCCGATGGCAGCCGCGCCTTTCGCTTCATCGAAGGTCCGGTGTTCTGCCAGCTGCTGATGGCGGACGAGATCAACCGCGCATCACCCCGCACCCAATCCGCGCTGCTGCAAGCGATGCAGGAACGAGAGGTCACAATTGCCGGGCAGCATCGCCCGCTGGGGCGGCCGTTCCATGTGCTGGCGACGCAAAACCCGATTGAACAGGAAGGCACCTATCCCCTGCCCGAGGCACAGCTTGACCGCTTTCTGGTGCAGGTCGATGTGGAATATCCGACCCGCGCCACCGAACGGGACATCCTGATCGCCACCACCGGATCGGAAGAGGCGGAATCAACCCAAGTGTTCACCGCCGCCGAACTGCTGGCCGCACAGGCCGTGCTGCGCAGGATGCCGGTGGGCGATGCCGTGGTCGAGGCGATCCTTGATCTGGTCCGCGCCAGCCGCCCCGGCGAGGTCGAGGGGCGCGATCTGGCTGATGCCTTGTCATGGGGCCCAGGCCCGCGTGCGGCGCAGGCCTTGATGCTGACGGTGCGGGCACGGGCGCTGCTGGACGGACGGCTTGCGCCTTCGGTTGCCGATGTCGCAGCCCTTGCCCGCCCGGTGATGACGCACCGGATGGCGTTGTCCTTTGCCGCACGCGCGCGGGGTGACAGCCTTGGCGCGATCATCGACCGCGTGGCCACCCGCACCTTGGGGCTGGAGGCCGCCGCGTGACAGACCAGACCGACCTTGCCGGCCCCGATCTGCGATCACGGGCCGAAACGCTGGGCCGGTCGCTTCCGCCGCTGCTGGCCGAGGCAGAGCATTTGGCCGCAACGGTCATGCTTGGCGAACACGGGCGCAGACGGGCAGGGTTGGGTGATGAATTCTGGCAGTACCGCCCCGCCCATCAGGGCGATCCGGCGCGGTTGATCGACTGGCGTCGTTCGGGGCGGTCTGACGCGCATTTCGTGCGCGAACGCGAATGGCAGGCGGCGCAATCAGTGACCCTGTGGGTTGATCCCGCCCGGTCGATGACCTTTACCGGTGACGGCGCTCGGGCATCCAAGGCCGACCGCGCCCGTCTGCTGGCGCTGGCGCTGGCTGTGCTGCTACTGAAAGGGGGCGAGCGTGTGGGGCTGGCTGGCGAGGGCACCCCGCCACGCGCGGGGCGTTCGCAGATTCTGCGGCTGGCAGAGCGTTTGTTGGTGGATAACGAGACCGCCGATTATGCCGCCCCGGATGCGCGCGGCATCGCCAGCCACGGGCGGGCGGTGTTCCTGTCAGATTTTCTGGGCGATATTAAAGGCGTGGAAAGCGCGCTGGCCCGTGCATCAGACCGGGGCGCGCGTGGTGTGCTGATGCAGGTTCTGGATCCTGCCGAAGAAGAATTTCCCTTTGACGGGCGCACGATCTTTGAATCGATGGGTGGCACCCTGCGCCATGAAACCCTGCGCGCGGGGGATTTGCGGGGCCGCTATCTGGCGCGTCTGGCCGAGCGCATGGACCGCTTGGCCGAATTGGCCCGCGCGGTTGGATGGCATTACCAGTGTCATCATACGGGGCAGGGCGCTTTGCCTGCGTTGATGTGGCTGTTCCGTGCGTTGGAAGGGGACCGCTGATGTTCATGGTCGGTCCCGTCGGCTTTGCCGCGCCCCTGCTGCTACTGGGTTTGATTGCGCTGCCCATTTTGTGGTTGCTGCTGCGCGCCGTGCCGCCCGCGCCGATCCGTCGTCGCTTTCCAGGTGTGGCGCTGCTGCTGGGGCTGACGGATGACGACACCGAAACCGACAAGACGCCGTGGTGGCTGCTGCTGCTGCGGATGCTGGCGGTTGCGGCGGCGATCATCGCCTTTGCCGGGCCGGTCCTGAACCCGCAGGCCCGCCAGCCCGGCACGGGGCCGTTGCTGATCCTGCTGGATGGGTCATGGGCCGATGCCCGCGACTGGCCGCGCCGGATTGACCGGGCCGCCGCCCTGGTGGCCGAGGCGGGCCGGACGGGCCGCGCTGTCGCCGTCGTGCGCCTGACGGACGCGCCAACCGACATCGCCTTTCAGGCCGCAAATGCGCAAGAGGGGCGATTGACGGCCCTTTCGCCACAGGCATGGGTGCCTGCCGATCTGTCCGCCTGGGCAAATGTGCTGCCCGAGGGCGGGTTTGACAGTTTTTGGCTGTCGGACGGGCTGGAACATCCCAGCCACGACGCGCTGTTTGACGCGCTTTCCGCGCGCGGTTCCGTGTCCGTGTTCCAAAGTCCGCGGCCCCTGTTTGCGTTGCATCCCGCGACCTTTGCCGATGGGGCGGTCCAACTGTCCGTCAGCCGCCTGCCGTTGGAAAGCGCGGTCACCGCGGACCTGTCCGCCCGTGGTCCCGACCCCGCCGGGATCGACCGCGAATTGGCGCGCGTTTCGCTTGACTTCACCGTAGGTCAGGCGCGGGCCGAAACGGCACTGACCCTGCCGCCTGAATTGCGCAACCGGATCACCCGGTTTGAGATTGCCGGTATCCGGTCCGCCGCCGCCGTCAGTCTGACCGATGACAGCCTGAAACGCCGCAAGGTCGCCCTGATCGGCGGGCGAGTGGATCGCGAAGGGCTGCAACTCTTGTCCCCCACCCACTATCTTCGCGAGGCGTTGGCACCGGTCGCTGACCTGATGGAAGGCAGCCTGACCGATCTTTTGCCCGCGAACCCGGATGTGGTGGTGCTGGCCGACATCGCCCGACTGACCCAGACCGAAACCGATGCCATTCTGGATTGGCTGGATGGGGGTGGGTTGCTGTTGCGCTTTGCCGGTCCCGTACTTGCCGCCAGCGACATCAGCAGGGTCAGTGAAGACCCGCTTATGCCGGTGCGTCTGCGCGAAGGTGGCCGCACCGTGGGCGGCGCGATGAGTTGGGGTGAACCAAAGGCGCTGGCCCCCTTTGCCGAAGGATCGCCCTTTCACGGTCTGACCGTGCCGGAGGATGTGACCGTTACCGCACAGGTTCTGGCACAGCCCGACCCTGACCTGTCGGCCCGCACGATTGCGGCCCTAGCCGACGGCACACCCCTGGTCACGCGCAAGGATGTGGGGCAGGGGCAGGTCGTGCTTGTCCATGTCACCGCGAATGCGGAATGGTCGACGCTGCCGCTGTCGGGCCTGTTCGTGCAGATGCTTGAACGTCTGGCCGTGTCCACCCGCCCCGCTGCCCCCGAGGCTGCTGATCTTATCGGTCAGACCTGGGTGCCGGAAACGGTGCTGGATGCCTATGGCCAGGCGATTGACGCGGGCGAGGTTGCAGGTGTCCCCGGTGAGGCCCTTGCCAGTGCGATGCAGGCCGGTCCCGGCCCGGATTTCCCCCCCGGTCTGTACACCGGCCCTGACCGCCGTGTCGCGCTGAACGTCATCGGTGCCGAGACCACGCTGGTGCCTGCCACATGGCCCGCCGGGACGGTGATCGAAGGGTTGGATGTTGCGCAGGAACAGGCGCTGAAGGGCGCCTTCCTTTCAGCTGGCCTTGCGCTGTTGATGATCGACATTATTGCCGCGCTGTGGATTTCCGGTCGCCTGTCGCATCTGCGGCGCGGGGTGGCGGTGCTGGCCGCACTGATCGTGCTGGCCCCCGAGGCCCGCGCGCAGGATGATGATTTCGCCCTTCAGGCCACCACTGCGGTGGTTCTCGCCCATGTCATCACCGGGGATGCCCGCGTGGATGACGTGGCCGAGGCCGGTCTGCGCGGTCTTGGCGAACGCTTGTGGGAGCGGACCTCGATCGAGCCCGAGGCGCCGATTGGCGTGAACATCGACACGGATGAACTGGCGTTCTTTCCGTTCCTGTATTGGCCCGTCACGGCCAACCAGACCCTGCCGACCGCCGCTGCCTATTCCAAGCTGAACGATTATCTGCGCACCGGCGGGATGATCTTGTTTGACACCCGCGACGGCGACATTCCGGGTGGCACCTCGGCCGAGGCGGGGCATCTGCAGCGGCTGGCTGCCGGGCTGGATGTGCCACCGCTGGAGCCGCTGCCCGCCGATCACGTCCTGACCCGCACGTTCTATCTGTTGCAGGATTTCCCCGGTCGCTTCCACGGCGCCCCGGTCTGGGTCGAAGCAGCCCCCCCCGATGCCGAACAGGTCGAAGGCATGCCTTTTCGCAATCTGAACGATGGTGTGACGCCCGTTGTCATCGGTGGCAACGATTGGGCCGCCGCCTGGGCGATCGATGCAAACGGCGCGCCGATGTTTCCAGTGGGGCGCGGCTATGCAGGTGAACGGCAGCGCGAAATGGCCAACCGCTTTGGCATCAACCTGATCATGCATGTGCTGACGGGCAATTATAAATCTGATCAGGTGCATGTCCCCGCCCTGCTGGAAAGGCTGGGCCAATGACCGGCAGTATCGTCCTTGATCCGCTGGTGCCTTGGCCGGTGCTGTGGGGCTTGTTGGCCTTTGCCACGGTTCTGCTGGGTCTTGCACTCTGGCGCGGCCTGTCGGGCTGGTGGCTGCGCGGGCTGACCGCCATCGTGCTGCTGGCAGCCATCGCCAACCCGGCGTTGCAGGAAGAGGACCGCGCGCCCTTGACCGACATCGTGATCCTTGTGGTCGATGAAAGCGCAAGCCAGCGCCTGTCAGACCGCGCCGATCAGACAGCAAGCGCCATCGCCACCATCGAGGCAGAGGTGGCCGCACTCGACAATACCGAACTGCGCATCGTCCGTTTCGCTGACGGTGCCGATGATGCCGGATCGCTGGCCATGACCGCACTGGCCGAGGCACTGGCCGAAGAACCCCGCGCGCGGGTGGCGGGGGCGATCTTGCTGACGGACGGGCAAATCCACGACCTTGGGCTTGCCCCAGCGATGCCCGCGCCGCTGCATGTTCTGCTGACCGGGCGCGACACCGATTGGGATCGTCGCCTGATCATCAAGAACGCTCCGGCTTTTGCCATTCTGGGCGAAGAGGTGACCCTGACCCTGCGGATCGAGGATCAGGGCGACGTGCCCGAAGCCATGCGCGACGGGGCCGAGGTCATCATCGCCGTCGACGGGGGCACGCCTGCCACCTATCGCGTGCCGGTGGGCGAAGATCTTGATCTGCCGGTCACGCTGGATCATGGCGGTATCAACGTCTTGCAATTCACCACGCCCACCGCCGCCGGTGAATTGACCGACCGTAACAACGCCGCCGTCGTGCAGATCAACGGGGTGCGCGACCGGTTGCGGGTGTTGCTGGTGTCGGGCGAACCGCACGCAGGCGAACGCGTCTGGCGCAACCTGCTGAAATCGGATGCCAGCGTCGATCTGGTCCATTTCACCATCCTGCGCCCGCCGGAAAAGCAGGACGGTATCCCCGTGACAGAACTGTCACTGATCGCCTTTCCCACGCGCGAGTTGTTCGTGGAAAAGATCGAGGAATTCGATCTGATCATCTTCGACCGCTACCGGATGCGCGGCATCCTTCCGATGAGCTATCTTGAAAACGTGGCCGATTATGTGCGCAACGGCGGTACGGTGCTGGTGGCGGCTGGTCCCGAATTCGGTGCGGTCGACAGCCTGTGGCGGTCGCCCCTGTCGGCTGTGTTGCCCGTGGAGCCGACCGCCCGTGTGATTGAACAGGGGTTTCAGCCGAAACTGACCGATCTTGGGCACCGCCATCCGGTGACCGAAGGGCTGGACGAACTGGCCCCCGCCGAAGGCTGGGGTCGTTGGATGCGGATGGTTGATGTAACGCCATTGGCGGGGCAGGTCGTGATGTCCGGGGCGGATGATCGCCCGCTGCTGGTGCTGAACCGGGTGGACAAAGGGCGGGTGGCTGTCCTTGCGTCCGATCACGCGTGGCTGTGGGGGCGCGGCTACGAAGGGGGCGGGCCACAACTTGAACTGCTGCGCCGGCTTGCCCACTGGATGCTGAAAGAACCCGAACTGGAAGAAGAGGCGCTGACCGCCACCGCCAAAGGCCAGCTTCTGACGCTGACCCGCCGTTCCATCGCCGAAGCACCGCCCGGCGCGTTGACGATCACAGCGCCGGATGGCACCGAAACCGCCCTGACTCTGCCGCAGGTTTCCCCCGGTAAGTATCAGATCGAATGGCAGGCCCCCGACATGGGGTTGTACCGGTTGGAACAGGATGATCTGACCCGTGTCATTGCCGTCGGCCCCTCGGCGCCACGGGAATTCGAACAGACCATCGCCAGCCCCGATCCGCTTGCCCCTGTGGTAGAGCCGACCAACGGTGGGATTTTGCGGCTGGAGGACGGATCACCAGACGTCCGCGCCGTGCGCGAAGGGCGGGTTGCCGCAGGCCGGGGATGGATCGGCATCACCCCGCGCGGGGCCTATGTTACCGAAGATTTGCGGGTAGCGGCCCTGCTGCCGGGATGGCTGTATCTGATCCTTGCGGCTGGATTGGCGGTCGCGGCATGGCTGGTCGAAGGGCGGCGCGGCGGCAAGGCTTAAACGGCTGCCGTCACAGATCGCGCTTCAACATCACAGCGCGCGAGTGCGAGGCGAATTCGCGGCGGCACAAAATTCCCGCCGACACGGTCGTTGCCACCATCAGGCCCCATGGCCCGAGCAGCCAGCCAATCGCGCCCAAGGCAAAATAGATTGACCGCAGCCCGCGATTAAAGCTTTTGGCAGCGGTGATGTTGATCTCGGCCGCCTGTGCGGCGCGGTGCAGGGCAAGGGGATCGTCCGGTTCGTTCGGAACCGCGGCCATCAGGATCGAACAATACCCAAACAGCCGGTGCGCCCAGACGAATTTCAGCAGCGCATCGGCCAGAAACCACAGCACGAGGATGATCTTCACCTCGATCAGCGCCCCGCCCGCCTGCAACGTCAGATCGGCGGCCAGCCCTTCGATCCGGTCCGTGTTCCCGATCAGCGCCACCCCACCGCCAATCGCGATCATGGAGGCTGACGCGAAGAAGGCCGTGCCTTGGCGCAGCGAGTCGATCACCGTGGCATCGAATATCCGTGGCTGGCGGGTCACGAACTGCCGCATCCAATCGCGACGGTAGTCGACCATGATGACCGACACCGACGGCAGGGACGCGGGCGGGTTTTCAATGAACCAGCCGACCCCGATCCAAACGACGATGATCATGACGACCGCGCCGGCATCAAGTGCGGTGAACGGCCCAATGTGCAGCAATGTTTCCATGGGGAAATCGTTAAGCCCGACCAAGCCTCTTGTCAGCCCCGCAAATTGGTTATATTATTTTACCAATAACGCCATGAGGGGATGTAACGATGGACATGCCGGTTCCAGACGCCTTGGTTCTTGCCAAGAAAGACCGCATCGTTGCCCGTCTGCGCGGGGTGCTGCCGGACGACGCTGTCATCTCTGATCTTGCGGAAACGCGGGCCTATGAATGTGACGCGCTGACCGCGTATCGCTGCCCGCCGATGGTGGCCACACTGCCGCGCGACACCGAACAGGTTTCCGCGATCTTGCGCATCTGCCATGAAGAGGGCGTTCCCGTCGTGCCACGCGGATCGGGCACCAGCCTTGCGGGTGGCGCGCTGCCCACCGCCGATTGCGTGATCCTTGGCGTGGCGCGCATGAATGGCGTGATCGAAACGGATTACGACAATCGCTTTATTCGTGTGCAGTCGGGGCGTACGAACCTGTCGGTGACAGGGGCCGTTGAATCCGAAGGGTTCTTTTATGCCCCCGATCCGTCCAGCCAACTGGCCTGCGCCATTGCCGGGAACATCGCGATGAACTCGGGTGGGGCGCATTGTCTGAAATACGGGGTGACGACGAACAATCTGCTGGGCGTCACGCTGGTGCTGATGGATGGCACCGTGGTGCAAGTCGGCGGCGCGCATATGGATGCGGGCGGGCTTGATCTGCTGGGGGTGATCTGCGGATCGGAAGGCCAGCTTGGTGTGGTGACAGAGGCGACCCTGCGCATCCTGCCCAAACCCGAAGGCGCGCGCCCCGTGCTGATGGGGTTTGATGAAAACGAGGTTGCGGGCGCATGTGTCAGCGACATCATCAAGGCCGGTGTTCTGCCCGTCGCGATCGAATTCATGGACCGCCCCTGTATCCGCGCCACCGAAGATTTCGCCAAGGCGGGATATCCTGACTGCGAGGCGCTGCTGATCATCGAAGTCGAGGGCAGCCCCACGGAAATCGACGATCAGCTTGCCCGGATCAAGGCGATTGCCGCGCGTCATAACCCGGTCGCCTATCGCGAAAGCGCGTCGGAAGAGGAATCCCGAAAGATATGGCTTGGCCGCAAATCCGCCTTTGGCGCGATGGGGCAGATCAACGATTACATGTGTCTCGATGGGACCATCCCCGTGTCGGCCCTGCCGCTGGTCCTGCGCCGCATTGGCGAGATCAGCCGCGAGTATGGGCTGGACGTCGCCAACGTCTTTCACGCAGGCGATGGCAACATGCACCCGCTGATCCTGTTTGACGCCAACAAACCCGGCGATCTGGAACTGTGCGAGGCAATGGGGTCAGACATCCTGAGACTGTGTGTCGAGGTGGGCGGTTGTCTGACCGGCGAACATGGCGTGGGGATCGAAAAGCGCGATCTGATGTCGGTGCAATTCGCCCCCGCCGATATGGAGGCGCAGTTGCGCGTCAAGGACGTGTTCGACCCCGCCTGGCTGCTGAACCCGGCCAAGGTCTTTCCGCTGCACGTCACCGCCGCCCGGCGCGCGGCCTGAACCGGTGGCGGTGGGCTTTGCGCCCCCCGCACCACCCGCACCCCCCGCAGGATATTTCAGAACAGATGAAGGTATGGCCATGAGACCCGAGACAGAGGCCGAATTTGCCGATCTGCTGCGCGGCGCGAACGGGCCGGTTGCCATCCGGGGCGGGGGCACGCGCAGCCTTGGCGCGGCACCGGGCGAGGTGTTGGAAACGGGCGGGTTATCCGGCATTTCCTTGCATGAACCGGGCGCGTTGACACTTGTCGCGGGGGCAGGCACGCCCTTGGCCGAGGCAGAGGCCGTTCTGGCATCCGCGGGCCAACGACTGCCGTTCGAGGTGCCTGACCTTCGCGCCTTGCTGGGACGCGATGGGGTTTCCACCTTGGGCGGCGTCGTCGCGGCCAATGCGTCCGGGCCGCGCCGTGTTCATTCCGGTGCGTGCCGCGACAGCCTGATCGGGGTGCGCTTTGTCGATGGGGCGGGCAACATCATCAAGAACGGTGGCCGGGTGATGAAGAACGTGACGGGGTATGATCTGGTCAAGCTGATGGCAGGCAGTCACGGCACACTGGGCGTTCTGACCGAGGTTGCGTTCAAGGTCCTGCCCGCACCGGAAACACAGGCGACCCTTGTCCTGCACGGGCTTGACGATGTGCAGGCGGTGGCGGTGATGTCGGCAGCCCTTGGGTCGCCGTATGAGGTGACAGGGGCCGCGCATTGGCCCGGGCAGGGCACCTTTCTGCGGATCGAGGGGTTTGCAGCGTCCGTCGCCTATCGCACCGGGCGGCTGATCCGGCATTTGTCCGGTTTCGGCACGGCGGTGGTCGATGACGCAGCCGACCGCTGGGCCGCGATCCGCGATGTCTCGCCGTTCGTCGGGCAGACGGGCGACGTCTGGCGGCTGTCGGTCAAACCCTCTGACGCGCCGGGGCTGGTCGCCCGCATGGGGGCACAGGCGGTGCTGTATGATTGGGGCGGCGGTCTGATCTGGGCACTGACAGAACCTGGCACCGATCTGCGGGCGCGGTTGGGCGTGTTCGATGGCCACGCCACGCGGGTGCGGGGGCAGGGGGCCAGCCCGGCCTTTCATCCCGAACCGCCCGCGCTGGCGAACCTGACCGCCGGTCTGCGCGCGCAGTTCGATCCGCGCGGCATCCTTAACCTTGGTTTGATGGGCTGACATGCAGACGAATTTCACCGCCGAACAATTGCGCGACCCTGGCATCGCCCGCGCGAACGAGGTGCTGCGCGCCTGTGTGCATTGCGGTTTTTGCACCGCGACCTGCCCGACCTATCAGGTCCTGGGGGACGAGTTGGACAGCCCGCGCGGCCGGATCTACCTGATCAAGGAAATGCTGGAAACGGGTCGCCCGGCGGATGAAAAGACCGTCAAGCACATCGACCGCTGCCTGTCCTGTCTGGCCTGCATGACCACCTGCCCGTCGGGGGTGCACTACATGCATCTGGTCGATCAGGCCCGCACCTATATCGAGAAAACCTACAAACGCCCGCTGACCGACCGTGTGCTGCGCTGGGTGCTTGCAAAGGTCATTCCCTATCCGATGCGGTTCCGGCTTGCGCTGCTCGCGGCCAAAATCGGGCGTCCCTTTGCCTTTCTGATCCCCGATGCGCGGGTCAAGGCGATGCTGGCGATGGCCCCGAAAACCATCCCCCCCGTCAGCCGGAACGACGATCCGCAAACATTTGCCGCCACTGGGCCCCGCAAGCTGCGTGTGGCGCTGATGACGGGTTGCGCGCAAAAGGCGCTGAACACCGACATCAACGATGCCACCATCCGCCTGTTGCGCCGGTTGGGGTGCGAGGTCGTGATCCCGCAAGGCATGGGTTGCTGCGGGGCCATCACCCATCACATGGGCCGCGAATGCGATGCCCACCACGCCGCCGGCGCGAATATCAAAGCCTTCATGGCCGAGGTGCAGTGGCAGGGTCTGGATGCCATCGTCATCAATACCAGCGGCTGCGGCACGACGGTCAAGGATTACGGGCATATGTTCCGCAATGAGCCGCTTGCGCTGGATGCCGCCCAAGTGGCGGCGTTGACAATGGACATATCCGAACTGCTGACAAAGATCGGCCTGCCCGAAGGCGCACCCAAGGGAACACGCGTCGCCTATCACGCCGCCTGTTCGCTGCAACATGGGCAACAGATCAAAAGCGCCCCAAAGGATCTGCTGAAACAGGTAGGCTTCACCGTGGTTGAACCCGCGGACAGCCACCTGTGCTGTGGGTCGGCAGGCACCTACAACCTGCTGCAACCGGTGATTTCCGCCCAGTTGAAACAGCGCAAGGTCCAGACGCTTGAGGCAAAGCATCCCGACATCATCGCCGCCGGAAACATCGGCTGCATGATGCAGATCGGGTCTGGCACCGGCGTGCCCGTTGTCCATACGGTCGAGCTGCTGGATTGGGCCACGGGTGGGCCAAAGCCCCGCGCGCTGGTGTAATCGCCAAACTTCCGCCGCCTTCGGCTTTTACGCAGGTGCCTTGCCTTGTTATAAGCGGATGTATGATGCGCCTTTTCGCCCTGCTGGCCCTGTGTCTTGCCCTGCCCGCCGCAGCGCAGGAAAGCCGCCTGCGCAGCCTGCAGACGTCTGACGACGGGCGCGGATGGTCGGCGGTCGGGCGGATCGACCTTGGCACGGGTGGATTTTGCACCGGCACTTTGATTGCCGACGATCTGGTGCTGACAGCAGCCCACTGCCTGTTCAACCGCGAGACAAAGGCGCCGATAGACCCGGCCACCATCCGTTTTCTGGCAGGTTGGCGCAATGGCCGGGCCGAGGCATATCGCGGCGTCACCCGCGCGCTGGCGCATCCCGATTATGCCTATGGCGAGGCGGACCCGCTGTTGCGCGTCGGGTTTGACATCGCCCTTCTGCGGTTGGATCAGCCGATCCGGCTACCGTCGATCATCCCCTTTGCGATCGGCATCGAACCCGGCGTGGGGGGCGAGGTGGGCATCGTGTCCTACGCCAAGGACCGATCCGAAGCGCCATCGCTGCAAGAGGTGTGCCACGTCATGGGGGGGCGGTCCGACCTACTGGTTCTGACCTGTTCGGTGGATTTCGGCGCGTCCGGCGCGCCGGTGCTGGCGCTGCGCGATGGGGTGATGCGCATCGTATCTGTCGTTTCCGCCAAGGCCGAGGTTGATGGCAAACCTGTCGCACTGGCCGTCCCGCTGGAAATTCCCCTGAACCGCCTGCGGGACGAGATGTCGGCGGGCGTGCGGCCCCCTTTGACCGGCGTTCGCGTGTTGTCCGGGGGTGGCCAAGGCGGTGCAAAGTTCATCCGGGCCGAGCCCGCCACCCCTTGAAACCGGCGCTGCATTTTCCCACATCCGGCCTGTTGACGGGTGCCGCAATCGGGCCCGCTGACAGTGAACCGCCCGTCCCATGTGGGAGGGTAACTGCATCGCTTCCAGGAGGATGACCCATGCGTAATCTTGATTTCGCACCGCTGTACCGTGCCACCGTCGGTTTTGACCGCATCGCCGACCTGATGGACCGTGTGTTGACCAACGACGTCGCACAACCGACTTATCCGCCCTACAACATCGAAAAGACCGCCGAGAATGCCTATCGCATTTCGGTCGCCGTCGCTGGCTTTGCGCCGGACGAACTGTCGGTCGAGGTAAAGGACGGCACGCTTTACGTCGGTGCCCGCAAAACGCCCGAGGCCGACGGCAAGACGTTCCTGCACCGTGGCATTGCCACCCGTGCGTTCGAGCGCCGCTTTGCGCTTGCCGATCATGTCCGTGTGACCGGTGCCGTGCATGAACATGGCATGTTGCACATCGACCTTGTGCGCGAAACGCCCGAGGCGCTGAAGCCTCGCCGGATCGAGATTTCCCGGTCAAGCGAGGCCAAGGCGATCGAGGCCCCCGTGGAGACCAAGGCCGTCGAGACCCACTGATCCACACCAAGGGCGCGCCAGAAGGCGCGCCCTTTTCTCATTCACCGGAAGGTTCGGTTTCAAGCAGCCTGTCGCGCCCCGCTGCGATCACTTTGACATCGACTGCGCCAGCCGCATCAGATTGACCGCCTCGATCCGGTAGCCAAAGACATCGCTGCCCCGCGCATCCGTCGCCAGCGCGATGGCGTCGCCCCAGCCCCAGTCACCCAGATAGTCCGATCCGCGCAGCAACTGACCAAATCCCGCAATGGCGGCAGCAAAGCGTGCTTCGTCATCGGCCTGCGCATCGCCCAGGATTGGCGCCTCGATCAGGGTAGAGGTGTCTTGCCCCGGTGCCTTCCACCGCAGCCGAAGAAAACCAAGTTCGTTCGACTGCGACCCTTCGGGTGCTGCCTGATACCGCAGCGGTTCGTTCCGCAAGGCGGGGCTGTCCGGGGCCGTCACCTCGTACAAAGCCGTCACCTGATGGCCCGCGCCGATTTCGCCCGCGTCGATCCTGTCGTTGCTGAAATCCTCGCGCCGCAGGGCGCGGGTTTCATAGCCGATCAGGCGGTATTCCGCGACTTGCGCCGGGTTCCATTCGACTTGAATCTTCACATCATCCGCGATGGGGAAAAGCGCGCCCGACAACTGGTCCACCAGCACCTTTCGCGCCTCATTCAGCGTGTCGATATAGGCGGCCTGCCCGTTGCCGGCCTGTGCCAGCGCCTGCATGGTGGCATCGTCCAGATTGCCGCGCCCAAAGCCGAGCACCGACAGATAGGTGCCGCTGTCCCGCTTTTGCGCGACATAGTCGGCCAAGCCCGCCGGATCATCCAGCCCGACGTTGAAATCACCATCCGTCGCCAGCAGAACGCGGCTCACCTCGCCATCCTGCGCCATTCGGGCGGCAACCTGATAGGCCAATTCCAGCCCTTCGGCCCCCGCAGTGGACCCACCGGCCCCCAGACGGTCCAGCGCAGACAGGATCGCGGTCTGGTCCCCGGCCGGGGTCGGTTCCAGCACCTCGCCTGCCGAACCGGCATAGGCGACGATGGCCACCTGATCCTCGGGGCGCAGTTCCGACAACATCAGGCGCAGCGATTGCTTCAGCAGCGGCAGCTTGTTTGCATCCTCCATCGAGCCGGACGAGTCGATCAGGAACACAAGGTTCAGGGGCGGGCGTTGATCCAGCGCAGGCAGGCGGCCTTGCAGCGCCACGCGCACCAGCCGTGTACCGGGATTCCACGGCGTCGGCATGACGGTGACAGAAGGGCGGAACGCGGCATCCCCTTGGGGTGCCGGATAGGCATAGGGGAAGTAGTTCACCATCTCTTCGACCCGCACCGCGTCCGCCGGCGGCAGCATGCCTGCGGTCAACGATGATCGGATCACGGCATAAGACGCGGTATCGACGTCAACCGAAAACGTCGAAACAGGGTCGGTGACGGTGGTCTTGACCGCATTGGCGGGTGCGTTTGCAAAGGCTTCGGTGTCATCAGCCGGGGCGGGCAGGATGTCGGCAAACCCCTCAGATGTCGGGGCGACCAGCCCCGCAATCGGCGCGTCTGCCTCTCTCATCGGGGCGGCAGAGCGGGCTATTTCGGTTTGCGTGCCCATCGGGGCAGGGGCGGCGTTTGTCTTTGGGGCGACCAGCGCCTGTGGCGCGGCCCCGGCCCTATCCGCATCGGTCAGCGCGCTGTCAGCCACTTTGGCCGGAGGCGGTCCGGGGAACACGGCGGGGGCCTCAGCGGGCGCATCGTTTGCGACGTCAGAGGCCGTGGGGGCAGGTGTACGGTCCATCAGGGGGCCGGTGCCAACCTGCGGCAGAACGACAATCAAACCAAGGCACAGCGCCGCGACCGAGGTGGTGGCGGCCAGCGCCTGCCCGGTGGAAAGGGATTTCAGCATCTTTCGCACTCCATTCAAGAACCCCGCCCCGTTTGGGCGGTCTGAAATGGGACGCGGCTCAATTCCGGTTCCTTGGAAGCGGTCGAAATTTTCCATCGCCAATCGCATGGCGCGATCTTTTGCGCCCGGATCAGCTGCGGGTGCGGCGCGCAATGCGGATTTCAGGGTGTCAAAGTCATCGGTCATGCCGGTCCCTCCGCCTCGGCCATTGCTTTCAGCCGCTTTTTCACCTGCGCCATGCGCCAGGCGATGGTGCCTTCGGACACGCCCAAGACGATCCCCGCCTCGGCTTGGGTCAACTCTTCGCCCAGCACCAGCGCGACGGTGTCGCGCAGATCGGATGGCAAGCGGCTCATCGCGTCCGTCAGCCAATCCTGCGCCGCGCGGGCCTGACTGATTTCATCCTGACGCGCCAGTTCCCAGTCGCCCCACCCCAGCGCCACCCGCGCGCGGACGGCCTGACGGCGGCGCAGGTCATGGGCTGCATTCACGGTGACCTTGTAGAGCCAGGTGGTAAACCGCGCCTCGCCCCGCCAGCCCGACAGTTTGGCGGGCAAGGCGGCGCAGATATCCTGCGTCAGATCCTCAGCCTCGGTCCGGCTGCCGGTCAAGCGCCAGGCAAGCCCATGGATACGGTCATAGTGACGGTCCAGCAGCACCGCGAATGCGGCGCGGTCGCCACCAGCGGCGGCACGGGCAAGCGTTTCATCGGGCGTGTCCATCAGCATCACGATAGGTTGGACGGATGGACAAGGGCAATCCTTGGCGGCAAGGCAAGAAAAATCGCCCCTGTTCCTTTCTGCGCAAATATCCCACGGGGGGTGTGAAACCCCCCGCTTCGCCACCCGCCACCGGCGCGCCGCGGGCAATGAAAAAGGCCGCGCGATTGCCCGCGCGGCCCGGCTCTTCAGATATCGGTGGTTCAGAACACCAGACCGTCATAGACCGCAAAGGCCCCGGCGGTGGTGGACAGGCGATCCGCGCTGCGGCTGTCACGCGCATAGGCGGTGACAGCGCTGTAAGTGCCCGGACCAAAGGCCCCGTCAATGCCACCATGGTAATACCCTTCGGCCGCCAAACGGCGCTGGATCAGCCGACGTTCCGACAGCGAGTAGGTCGCAAAGGCGCGGGCGGCGGGGGTCTGGTAGACGCTGGTGGACTGGGTCCGTCGCGGCTCGACAAAGTTGTAGGTCGGCTGTTGATAGGTGGGCTGCTGATAAACCGGCTGGCGGTAGACCTGCCGCTGTTGTTGCTGCGGACGGATGACCTGATTGTAGATCGTGCCGACCAGAACGGCAGCAGCGACGCCTTTCAGAAAGTTGTCCTCGTTCTTGCCCGCATGGGCCGGGGCAACGGTGGCGGCAGCAAGGGCGATGGATGTCGTGGCCGCGATGGCGATGTTTCTGACAGTGGGCAGCATGTCATGGGTCCTTTCCCGTTTGGTGATGGGTCCAACATGGGGGCAGGGGCCGTGTTAGGCAAAAACGCGCGGTTGTTATCGCATATCAACCCGGCAAGGCCTTGTAACAAAAGAAAACGGGGCCTTGCGGCCCCGCTTTTGCCGGATCGGTCTCTGCGTCAGATGGACAGGCAGATATACTTCATCTCAAGGTAATCCTCGATCCCGTGGTGCGATCCTTCGCGCCCCAGCCCCGATTGCTTGACCCCGCCGAACGGGGCGACCTCGGTCGAGATGATGCCGGTGTTGACGCCGACGATGCCATATTCCAGTTGTTCCTGCACCCGTGTGATGCGTCCGATGTCGCGGGAATAGAAATAGGACGCAAGGCCAAAGATGGTGTCATTCGCCAGACGAATCGCCTCGTCTTCGGTGTCGAACTTGAACAGGGGGGCCAGCGGGCCAAAGGTTTCTTCCCGCGCGACGGTCATGTCCTGCGTGACCCCTGCAACGATGGTGGGCTGAAAGAAGGAACCACCCAGATCGTGCCGCTTGCCGCCCGTCACCACGCGCCCGCCCTTGGCAACCACGTCGGCGATATGCTCTTCGACCTTTTCAACGGCGGCCATGTTGACCAGCGGGCCGAAATCCACCGCTTCGGACAGGCCATCGCCGACCTTGGTCTTGGACAGGGCGACCGACAGCTTTTCGGCAAAGGCGTCATAGACACCGGCCTGCACATATATGCGGTTGGCACAGACACAGGTCTGACCGTTGTTGCGAAACTTCGACGCCATTGCCCCCAAAACGGCTGCATCCAGATCGGCATCGTCAAACACGATGAAGGGCGCGTTGCCGCCCAATTCCATGCTGCACTTCATCACCTGATCGGCGGCCTGACGCAGCAGGATGCGTCCCACTTCGGTGCTGCCGGTAAAGGTCAGCTTGCGCACGATCGGGTTCTCGCAGAATTCCTTGCCGATATCGGACGACCGCTTTGACGTGATCACCGAAAAGATACCCTTCGGCAGCCCGGCACGTTCGGCCAGAACCGCAATTGCCAGCGCCGACAGTGGTGTCTCCGCCGCAGGGCGCGCGACGAATCCGCAACCAGCCGCAAGGGCGGGGCCGCATTTGCGGGTGATCATGGCGTTGGGGAAATTCCACGGCGTGATCGACCCCACCACGCCGATGGGCTGCTTGATGACCGTGATGCGCTTGTCGCGCATGTGGCCCGGGATCGTTTCGCCGTAGATGCGCTTGGCCTCTTCGGCGAACCATTCGATGAACGACGCGCCATAGGCGATTTCACCCTTGGCCTCGGCCAGAGGTTTGCCCATTTCGGCGGTCAGGATGCGGCCCAGATCGTCCTGATTTTCCATCATCAGATTGAACCAGGCGCGCAGGGTGTTGGCGCGTTCCTTGCCCGTGCGGGCAGCCCAGTCCTTTTGTGCGATCTCGGCGGCAGCAATGGCGCGTGCGGTTTCGGCACGGCCAAGGTTCGGCACCTGGCAGATGACATCGCCGCGGGCCGGGTTGATGACGGGGAACGTGCCGCCATCGTCGGCGGCAATCCACTCACCCGCCACATAGGCTTTGGTGACCAGCAGCGTGGGATCTTTCAGAAGCGAGGCAAGATCGGTTACGGAATCGAGCATGTGGCCCTCCCATTTATCGGATGACTATGCAATGCATGGGGCGATCCGGATTGTCCAGTTCCCGGACGCGCGGGCAACGGCCCTTTGGCCAAATTTTGATCAAATCAGGGTGCCGCATGTCGCAAGACCGTGCCTATGCCAACGGAGCGTTCATCAAAGGTGCGGATGAGTATCCCCCGCGCTGGACCCATCTGGCCGAACAGTTTCGGGACAACCTTGGTCCAGGATCGCGCAGGGACGTGCCCTATGGTCCGGCTCCGCGCCAGAAGCTGGATCTTTTCCTGCCCGAGGGCACCCCGAACGGTCTGCTGGTCTTTGTCCATGGCGGCTATTGGATGGCCTTCGGACGCGAGACGTGGTCGCATCTTGCCGCAGGCGCGCTGGCGCGCGGTTGGGCCTGTGCCCTGCCATCCTACACGCTAGCACCGGATGCGCGGATCACTGACATGACTGCCGAAATTGCGCGCAGCGTCATTTGCGCCGCTGACCTTGTGCCGGGTCCCGTGGTTGTCACCGGCCATTCCGCCGGGGGGCATCTGGCGGCACGGATGGCTTGCACCGATGTCATGACGTCTGAACGGCTGGTCCGGGTGGTGCCGATTTCCCCCTTGGCGGACCTTGCCCCGCTGATGCAAACGGGGATGAATGACACGCTGCACCTCGATGCCGCTGAATGCGCGGCGCAAAGCCCGGCCCGCCTGCCGCGCAACCCGGGGGTGCAGGCGCATATCTGGGTCGGCGGACAAGAGCGCCCGGCCTTCCTGTGGCAGGCACGGACCCTGTCCGAAGACTGGTCCTGCGACTGGACGGTTGATCCGGGCAAACACCACTTTGATGTGGTCGACGGGCTGATGCGAGCCGATTCCCCGGTCACGAATGCCTGCCTGAACGGGCTGTAATCCCTTCAGTTTGTCGAAAATATCCTTAGGGGGAAGGCGCTTTGGTGTCGAAGGGGGGCAGACGGTCCCCGAATTTTTCGCGTAAATTTGTGGCTCAGGATGCCGCGTGCATCCGTTCGATGTAGCTGCGCATTTCTTCCGCCTCGTGCCGTGCGTCGCGCAGGCCTTCCATGGCGGCGCGCAGTTCCGCCTCGGTCTGGGCGATTTGGTTCAGCAGCTCTGCCTCGCGCTGTTCCAGCCAGATCAGGGCCTGATCACGGGTTTCTTCGGCCTCGTGCAGGGATTGGGCAAGATTGTCCAGTTCCGCCATGTCGCCACCCGCCACGCGGGTAAAGCGGTGCAGCAGCCAATAGGTGAACCACCCCATGGCAAAGGCGGCCAGCAGGATGATGGCCGTGGCAATGATGAATTCGGTGCGGTTCATTCTGCCCTCTTTGCGTCCCGTTACCCGTTATTCGCGGGACGTGACGTGGGACGCAAGGTTTTTTCCGCAGGTGCGACAGAGGGGCTGTCGTCGGATGAAAAATCCGGCGGGGTTCCGGTCGGCTGAGGGGATGCCGTTGCGTCACTGGCGGGGGGCGCGGCATCCGGCGGCGTGCCGAGCAGCGTGAATTCGATCCGCCGATTGGTTTCGCGACCGGCGTCGGTGTCATTCTCGGCAACCGGCTTTGTTTCGCCATAGCCCGCAGCGCGCATCCGGGTCACATCGACGCCCCGGTCTTTCAACGCTGCCAGCACCGCCTCGGCTCGTCCCTGGCTCAGCGTCAGGTTGCCACGTTCGCTGCCCTGACTGTCGGTATGGCCGGCCACCTCGACGGGCAGACCTTCGCAGCGTTTCAGCACGGTTGCGATTGCCGTCATCAACCCGGCGGCCGTCCCGTCTATGTCGGCAGAACCGGGCGCGAAAGCGATCTTGCTTTTGGCCAGCAGGGCCTGCACGTCGGCCAGACAGGCGGCAGCTTCGGGTGCCGTTGCGGGCATCACCGGGGCCGCCAGAACGACACCCGTCGCACGGGTCGATCCGGGCAGGGGCGCGGTGTCTTCGGTTTCGACGGCCGCTGCCGCCTCGGCGCTGGGCGTCGGAACCAGGGGTGGCGCCCCTTTCAGCGAAAATTCGATCCGGCGATTCGCTTCGCGGCCCGCTTCGGTTTCGTTGTCTGCGATGGGTGCGGCCTCGCCATAGCCGACCGCCGTCATGCCCGACACATCGACCCGGCGGCCCTGCAGGGCAACCAGCACTGCCTCGGCCCGGGCCTGACTCAGGGCGCGGTTGCCGTCTTCACTGCCTTGTGCATCCGTGTGGCCCGCAATCTCCATCTCAAGCGGGGGACATTCGGTCAGCACATCCGCCAGTGCGGTCATCAGCCCTGCCGCCGCGCCGTCGATTTCGGCAGAACCGGGGGTAAAGGTTATCTTGCGCTTGGACAGCAGATCATCGACCGATGCCGCGCATTCCTCGGGCGTCGGAATCGAGGCGAGCGGGTCCAACGCCTCGTCATAGCGGACGCTGACCTTGAAAGTTTTGCCCTGTCCCAGCTTGTCGGACAGAACCTGACTGATCCGCCCCTTGGCCGTTTGCGATCCGGTGACGCCCGACACTTCAACGGTATCGGCACGCACCAGCAGGGTGCCGTTGTCCAGTTGGGCCAACGCCTCCAGCCCCGCCAGAACCCGCACGGGCCAGCCATCGGGAAGTTCCGGGTCCAGTCGCGTTGCGGTCAGGACGTTGCCGATGCCGAATTGCGCCTTGGCAAAGCTGTCGACCGCGTCGCGTTGCATCTGGTCGGTCAGGCGTCCGCGCAGTTCTACCTTGCCTTCCGATACCTTGGTCGCGGTGAATTCTGCAGGTCCGGCGGGGGCGGCGTCGGCTTTTTTCGGCAGCGTCGCATCCAGCGAAAAGACATCGGGAAGTGCGGCCTCAAGGTCGCCTACAACCCGATCGAATGTTGCCTGAGGGGTATCTTCGGACGCAAGCAGGCTTACATCCGCGTCGGAAAAGGTGATGGTGCCCGCGCCAAGATCGGCCACGGCCTTGATCCCCGCAGCGGCGGCATCGGCCCACTTTGGGGTCGGCACGCCCAGACCGACGGTGCAGGTGGCTTTGCCCTCAACCCCCGCGGCGGCGGCGGCGGCAAGGATGCGGTCCCGGCTTTGGTCGGTGTCGGCCGAACAGGCATCAAAGCGTGCGCCTTCGGCATCGACGACAAAGCGCAACGTAAAGGGTGTCAACACCGGACGCGGTGCCGAAATATCAATGGTCACAGCCAGCCCTTCGGGGCGGGTGCGGTTCAGTTCGGCGGCCAGATTGCGCTTTTCGGCCTCGCTTGTGGCGATGGCGGTGATCTCGACCCGGTCTGCGGCCACGGAAATCTTGGACCGTGGCAACAACTTCATCGCCCCCATCCCGAATTCAAGCGCTTCGGCCCAGCCTTCGGGGGCCGGATAGGCGGCGGTTTCCAGCATGTCGGCGACAGGAATATCGGGCGACAGGCTTTCGGCCATAGTGCCAAGGGCGGCCTCTGCCTCGTCATCGGGCAAAAGACCGATCAACTGGATGCCGTCATCATTGCGGAGCATTTCAAGCGAAAAACGCGGTGCCTCGATCTTTTGGGCCGGTGCCACGTCCATCGAATCGCGCACGCCGCTGGGATCAATCACGCTGCCGGCCAGGTTGACGGCCCGAAAGCGTGCCGCCTCGTTCGGGGCGGTGCCGCGCAGGCGCACTTGCAGGCCGTCCGGTTCCACCTCGGCCCAGGTGATCCCCTCTTCCAGCAGTCGGGATTTCACGGCAGAGGCGGATCGCGCTTCGATCACAAGGGCAGCGCCCCACGCCACAGCCACGGCAAGCAGCGTGGCGGCGGCAAAGGCCAGTGCCGCGATAACGGATCGCGGCAGCGACCGCAGCACATCCTTGGGCAGGCGAAGTTCGGGCAGACGCATCAGGCAGCTTTCACGACAGGTGTCAGACAGCAGGGGGATTCCCCCACCTCGGTTCCTTACGGCCCGGTGCCCGCAGGATCAATCAAACCAGTGCCGCAGCGGCAAGAAACAGCGCAGGGATCAGCCCCGCATCGCGGTTCGACCGGAATACCGCCAGACAGGATGCCGGGTCATCGGGGTTCAACCGTCGCATTTGCAGCGTCATATGCCATCCAAAGGCCCATACGCCCGCCAAGGCCAGCACCAGCGCCACCGGGTCCAGCAGGGGCGGCAGCGCCAGCAGCACCGCCGCTGTCATCAGCAAGACGGCGGCGATCATGAACAGCGCCAGTCCCACCCCGGTATGGTTTCCCAACAGGCGGGCGGTGGATTTCACCCCGATCAGGGCGTCATCCTCTTTGTCCTGATGCGCGTAGATCGTATCGTAGAACAGCGTCCACGCGATGCCCGCCGCGTACAGCAGCACCGGGGCCAGCGACAGCGCGGCGCCATGTGCGGCCCACGCCAGCAACGCCCCCCAGTTGAACGCCAGCCCCAGAAACGCCTGCGGCCACCATGTGAAGCGTTTGGCAAAGGGATAGATCGCGACCAGAGTCAAAGAGCCGACACCCAGCGCGATGGCGGTTCCGTTGTAGCTGAACAGGATGCAGGCGGCCAACAGGGCCTGCGCCACCATCCAGACCACGGCCCGCCGCACCGTCACCTGCCCCGACGGGATCGGCCTGCTTTTCGTGCGCGCCACGGCGGCGTCAAAATCGCGGTCGGTGATGTCGTTCCACGTACAGCCCGCCCCGCGCATCAGGAACGCCCCCGCAGCGCAACTGACCGCAAGCCAGACGTCCCACCGCGTAAATCCCCCGGTGGACGCTGCCGCCAGTGCGATGCCCCACCAGCACGGGATCAGCAAAAGCCAGGTCCCGATGGGGCGATCCGCACGGGAAAGGCGCAGGTAGGGCCGAGTTGCAGGCGGGGCAAAGCGGTCGACCCAATTGCCGCGCGGCGCATCCGCGACGGTTCCGGCCTCTGGCAATTGCGGCGATGCGGACATAGGGTGACGCTCATGGCTGAGGCAAAGATACGATTGTTTGTAGATCAGGCGCTTGGGCAGGGGCAAGCGGTGGCCCTGTCTGCCGATCAGGCGCATTACCTTTTTTCGGTAATGCGCCTTGGCAAGGGGGCTGCCGTCCTGCTGTTCAACGGACGCGACGGCGAATGGCGGGCCGATGTGGCCGAGGCGGGTAAACGCGGCGGCGTGCTTGTGTGCACGGACCAGACCCGCCCCTTGCAGATGCCGCCCGACCTGTGGCTGCTGTTCGCCCCGATCAAAAAGGCGCGTACCGATTTCATCGTGGAAAAGGCGGCTGAAATGGGGGCCGCCCGCATCATCCCAGTGCAGACGCGCCACACCAATTCCGAACGCATCCGGCAAGACCGCCTTCAGGCCCACGCCATCGAAGCGGCCGAACAATGCGGTGGCACCTACGTGCCGCAGGTGGACGATCTGACGCCGCTGGACAGGTTGCTGTCCGACTGGCCCGCTGGCCGCCGCATACTGTGGTGCGACGAGGCGTTGGTCGGTGCGCGCGACGCCCTGTTGCGGACGGGTGCCCCCGGCCCATGGGCGATCCTGATCGGGCCAGAGGGCGGTTTTGCTGAAACCGAACAGAAACGCCTCCGGGCGATGCCGCAGGTCGTGCCGGTCAGTCTTGGACCGCGCATCCTGCGCGCCGATACGGCGGCGGTCGCGGCGCTGACGCTGTGGCAGGCGACGCTGGGCGACTGGGGATGATCCGGCCCGCCGCGCTGGCAACACTCGTCCGCCTGCGCGAGGTGGGGTATGGCCTTGCCGCCATTGGTGCGGGGGTGTGGCTGATGGCCTTGGGTGGATATCTTCTGACCCCGGTTGGCGTTGCGATTGGCGCGTTGGGCATCGGTTGGGTTGTGCTTGCGTCCCGCCGTCTGCGGTTCCGGCAAGCCGTCGATGCCCCCGGCGTGGTCGAGGTTGACGAAGGGCAGGTCGGCTATCTTGGTCCGACGGTGGGGGGATATGTGGCGCTTCCCGATCTTGTGGAACTGCGCCTGATCACCCTGCGGGGCCGCAGATTGTGGCGGCTGAAACAGTCGGATGGGCAGACACTGTTGATCCCGGTCGATGCAGCAGGGGCCGACCGGCTGTTTGATGCCTTTGCCAGCTTGCCGGGGATGGACAGCGCGGCCCTTGTCGCCGCACTGGACAGTGTCGCCGCCAAAGGCGGGCGCGCCCTGTCGGTCGCATCCGAGACGCGCCTTGTCTGGACCCGCCCGGGCCAGCGCGCCCTGCGCTGACCCCTGCAAAAATGCACCGATCGCTGTGACGCGCATCGCATCAGGTGGCCTTGACTTGGCCGCGTTCGCAAAGCACCTCTGTGGCCTTGAACGCAGCATGCAACGTCGGAGCCCACCCCATGTCCATTCCCCAGTCCGGTGGCGGGCAGATCGAAGATTTCGCGCAGCTTGCGGACCTGTTGGAACAAGGCTGCAAGCCAAAGGCCGATTGGCGCATTGGCACCGAACATGAAAAGTTCGGCTGGCTGATCGACACGCGCAAGCCGCTGCCCTATGACGGCGACCGGTCGATCCGCGCGCTGTTTGACGGGCTGGTTGCGCAGCACGGCTGGACGGCCGTGCGCGAAGGCGACAACACCATCGGTGTGACACGCGGGCAGGCCAACATCAGCCTTGAACCCGGCGGACAGTTTGAACTGTCGGGGGCGGCTGTCGAAACCCTGCACGAAACCGAAGCAGAGCTTGCCAATCACCTGACCGAGGTAAAGGGCCTGGCCGACCCGTTGGGGATACGGTTCATGGGCATCGGTGCAGCTCCAGAATGGCGGCACGACGACATGCCGGTGATGCCAAAGGGGCGTTACCGGTTGATGACCGATTACATGGGCCGTGTGGGCACGCATGGCACGCAGATGATGTACCGGACCTGCACCGTGCAGGTGAACCTTGATTACGCATCCGAAGCGGACATGGTCAAGAAACTGCGCGTGGCACTGGCGTTACAGCCTGTGGCGACGGCGCTGTTCGCTTCAAGCCCGTTCTTCGAGGGCAAGCCGAACGGCCACAAATCCTGGCGCAGCCGCATCTGGCGGGGTCTGGATGACACGCGGACGGGGATGCTGCCCTTTGCCTTTGATCAAGGATTCGGGTTCCAGCAATATGTCGACTGGGTTCTGGATGTGCCGATGTACTTCGTCTACCGAGACGGGAAATACATCAACGCGCTGGGTCAGTCGTTCCGCGCTTTCCTGAAGGGCGAACTGCCCGCCTTGCCCGGTGAAAAGCCCACCCTGTCCGACTGGGCCGACCATATGACGACGGTCTTTCCCGAAGCGCGGGTGAAGAAATACATCGAAATGCGCGGTGCTGACTGTGGGGATGCGGCCCATATCGTGGCGCTGCCTGCGTTCTGGGTCGGGTTGATGTATGACCAGACAGCACTGGATGCCGCTTGGGATCTGGTCAAGGGACTGGATACCGAAACGCGCGAAGGGTTGCGGGTAGCGGCCTCTGTCGCAGGTCTGCAGGGCGAAGCAGGCGGCGTGAAGATCATGGATCTGGCGCGTGCTTCCGTTGCGCTGTCGCAGGCGGGTCTTGCCGGACGTGGCTTGGGCGAAGAACGTCACCTTGCGCCATTGGTCGGCCACATTGCCCGCGGTGCTGTGCAGGCCGACCGCTGGCTTGAGTTGTATCACGGCGCATGGGGGGGTGATCTGACCCCGATCTACGACGCATCAAGCCTGTGAACAGGTCAGGGGATGCGTCCGCTTGCCGGGCGCATCCTCTTTTGACGGGCGCTAGTAGGATTTGGCGGAAAGGTCTGTCAGAGGGTCTGGCCCGAAACGGTTCGCCCCCAAGGTGCCAAGCGTGGCAAACCAGAAAATCAGCACCACCCAACCGATCAGCGGGATGAAGACGATCAGCAGCCACCAGCCGGAATGGTCTGTGTCATGCAAACGGCGCACCGCGACGGCAATGCCTGGGATCAGGATCGCCAGCGACCAGATTGTGCTGAGCGGGCCGCCCCCTTCCATCCCGCCGCGCGTTCCCATGCCCAAGCCAGAGGGGAACAGCGCGCCGTCGATGACGCCGACAATCAGGCCGACGATGATTGTGAAAAGCACCCACCACCAGTACTCTGACCGCCGTGCGCGGCCTGAAAAGGTGGCATAGTTCTGAAAGACGTGCCTGACGGCCGCTTGCATGTTCATCTGTCCGGTTCCCTTTTCTGTTGCACCACGGGTCGTTGATCGCCGCGTGGCAGATCAAGCGTTGCGCAGTCAGGGCGTTCGGTCAACCGTCAGCTTGGCGTCTTGCGCCCGATCCGGGGTTCGGTGCCATCGCGCAGGCGGGCGATGTTTGCGGCGTGGCGGATATAGACCAGCGTGGCAAGAATAACCGCCAGCACGACCATTTCGGCCCGTTCAAACAAGATCAGCCACGCAGGGGCCAGTGCTGCTGCAATCAGCGCCGACAGCGAGGAAATCCGCGTCACGGCGGCGGAGACCGCCCAAGTCGCACAGACGGCAAGACCCACGGGCCACGCCAGCGTCAGCAGGGTGCCCAGAAAGGTCGCCACCCCCTTGCCGCCCCGAAAACCCAGCCAGACCGGGTAAAGATGCCCCAGAAACGCCGCCAGCGCTGCCACCTGCGCCGCATCCGGCCCCACGGTGCCGCGGGCGACCAGCACGGCAACGCCCCCCTTGGCCGCATCCAGGATCAGCGTTGCGGCGGCGGCGGGCCTGTTTCCGGTGCGCAGAACGTTTGTCGCCCCGATATTGCCCGATCCGATCTGCCGCAGATCGCCCAAGCCAAAGGCGCGCGTGATCACGACACCAAAGGGGATGGACCCCAACAGATAGGACAAACCCGCCACGACCAGCAACGTCAGGGGTGCGCTTGTGAAGTCAGGCATGATCACCCTGCAAAAACCTGTGTTCCGGCGACAAAGGTTGCCAGCACCTTACCCTCCATCCGTTGGCCGTCAAACGGGGTGTTCTTCGATTTGGACCGCAAGGTAAAGCGGTCAAGCACAAAGGGGGCGTCCGGGTCGAACAGCACCAGATCGGCAGGCGCCCCTTCGGCCAAGCGCCCTTGGGGCAGGCCCAGACGGCGCGCCGGGTTCATCGATATTGCGCGGAACAGCGTCGGCAGGTCCATCGCGCCCGCATGGACAAGGCGCATCGCAGCGGGAAGAAAGGTTTCCAACGCCACGGCCCCGGCGGCCGCCTCTTCGAACGGCAGGCGCTTGGATTCCTCGTCCGCGGGCGTGTGCATGGAACTGATCACGTCGATCAGCCCGTCGGCCACCGCCTGTACCATCGCCAGCCGATCATCTTCGGAACGCAGGGGCGGGGTCATCTTGAAAAAGGTCCGGTAATCACCGACATCCAGCTCGTTCAAGGTCAGATGGTGGATTGACGTGCCCGCCGTCACGTTCAGCCCGTTCCGCTTTGCCCGGTCCAGCGCGGGCAGGGTGCGGGCGGATGTGATCTGGTCGGCATGATAGCGCGCGCCGGTCATTTCGACCAAGGCCATGTCGCGGTCAAACCCCATGCGTTCGGCCATGGGCGACACACCGGGCAGGCCGCGCAGCGAGGCGAACTTGCCACTGGTCGCGGCGGCCCCCAACGACAGGCCCGGCTCTTGCGGGTGGCCGATCACCAATGCCCCCAGCGATCCCGCATAGGTCAGGGCGCGCGACAGCACCTTGGTGTCGGTGGTCACATGGTCGGCGTCGGTAAAGGCGATGGCGCCTGCGTCTAGCAGAAAGCCGATCTCGGTCATCTCGCGGCCCTGACGGCCTTTGGTCAGGGCGGCCATGTGGCGGATGCGGACGGGCGACGCCTCGGCCGCGCGGCGGGTGACGAATTCCAGCACCTCGGGCGTGTCGATGGCGGGGGTGGTGTCGGGGCGCGCGATGATCGTGGTCACCCCGCCGGCTGCGGCGGCAAGCCCGGCAGAGCGAAAGGATTCGCGGTGCCGTTCGCCCGGCTCTCCGATCTTGACACCCCAGTCGACGATGCCGGGGGCAAGGCACTTGCCGCCGCAGTCGATAACGGTGGCGGATTTCGGGGCGCTGCCGTTGATCGCGACGATCAGCCCGTCTTTCAGCGTGACGCTGCCGGGGCTGTCTGTGCCCGCCTCGGGGTTGATCAGGCGGGCATTGGTCAGGTGCAGGATCATCGGCTGCCTTTCCCGGACAGAAGGGCGGTGATCACCGTTTCTGCGTCGGCCATGTATTTCATCAGATGCTTGTCGCCCGCATGGGTGATCACCTGCACGTCACCCAGAAAGGGACGCGCAGTTTGAATATCCCCCCGCCGGATGGCGCGCCCACCGGGGCCAAGCAGACGTCGGTCCGTCAACCGCCAGCGCTGCGACAGGATTTCGGACGCAAGGTAGGCAGCCCTGACCCCGATGGCCAGTGCGGCAGCCACCGGGCCAACCCAAGGGTGGGGATTGCCCATGACGGCAAGGATACCACCCGCGACCACCCCGCCCGCCAGCGCCATGATGCCGTGGTTGCGCCAATACGCCGAACTATCTGCGCGCCATTCGTGCTGAACCCGCTCACCGGGCAAAAGCGGCGCGTCGTGTGACAGCAGGGTGTCGGGGATGCGTTCAGACATGGTCGCCTTTTCCCCTGCTCATACCATCACCCCGGCCAACGCCCGGCCCCGTTCGGCGCGCAGGTTTCGGGCCAGCAGATCCATACAGGCCATGCGCACGGCAACGCCCATCTCCACCTGTTCCTGAATGACGCTGCGGTTGATGTCGTCGGCCAGTTCGCCGTCGATTTCCACACCGCGGTTCATCGGGCCGGGGTGCATGACGATGGCATCAGGCTTGGCAAAGGCCAGTTTTTCGGCGTCCAGCCCGTAGCGGTGGTAATACTCGCGCTCGGACGGGATGAAACCGCCGTCCATCCGTTCCTTTTGCAGGCGCAGCATCATCACCACATCCGCGCCCTCCAGCCCTTTGCGCATGTCGTCATAAAGCTCGCAGCCGAAATCCTGCACGCCCGCGGGCATCAGGGTGGGGGGCGCGATCAGGCGGATGCGGTTTTCCATCTTGCCCAGCAGGATCAGGTTGGACCGCGCCACCCGCGAGTGGGCAATGTCGCCGCAGATCGCCACCGTCAGGCGCTGGATGCGGCCCTTGGCGCGGCGGATGGTCAGGGCATCCAGCAGCGCTTGTGTCGGGTGCTCGTGCCGCCCGTCGCCCGCGTTCAGCACCGCGCAATTCACCTTGGATGCCAGCAGGTTGACCGCTCCTGACGCCCCGTGCCGCACCACCAGCAGGTCGGGGTGCATCGCGTTCAGCGTCATCGCGGTATCAATCAGCGTTTCGCCCTTTTTCACCGATGACTGCGCCACCGACATGTTCATCACATCCGCGCCCAACCGCTTTCCCGCCAGTTCGAAACTCGCCTGCGTGCGGGTGGAATTTTCAAAAAACATGTTGATTTGCGTCATCCCGGCCAACGCGTCGGACTGTTTGACCGTGCGGCGGTTCAGATCGACGTAGCGGTCGGCCAGATCAAGGATGGTGCGGATTTCGTCCGGCGACAGATGCTCGATCCCCAACAGGTGGCGGGCGCGGAAGGTCATTCGGCATCTCCAACAACAGGCGGGCGTTGGGCGCTTATAGAAACCGTCGCGCGGCGGGACAAGCCGGGTTGTCCAGATCGCCCGCGCGGCCTAGCGTCCGCTGCATGGGAATCGCAGAAGACATCCTGGGGCCGGACGGCTGGCACGCGGCCATGGCGGCGCTTGTCTGGCAGATGGAACTGGGCGCGACCGAGTTGATCGGCGATGATCCGGTCAACAGTTATGACCTGCCGGTGGAGGCACCCTGGCAGGCGAGATCTGCCACGCGCGGGGCCACCCCTGCCCCAGCCATCGCGTCGCCAGCCGAAGTTGCCGCACGCAGCGCCGAAACCGCCCTTGCCGATGCCCGGTCCCTTGCCGCGCAGGCCGCTTCGCTGGAAGACCTGCGCGACGCGATGCACAGGTATGACCACTGCGAGTTGAAGCGGGGGGCAAAGAATCTGGTCTTTGCCGACGGCCTGCCAGGTGCACGGGTCATGTTGGTGGGCGAGGCGCCGGGCCGCGACGAGGATATCGAAGGCCGCCCCTTTGTCGGACGGGCGGGCAAATTGCTCGATGCGATGTTTGCCGCCATCGGATTGCAGCGCACATCGCCCGATACGCAGCATGCGATCTACATCACCAATGTCGTGCCGTGGCGTCCCGCGATGAACCGCGATCCGACGCCGGACGAGGTGGCGATGATGCGCCCCTTTTTGCAGCGTCACATCGAATTGGCCGATCCTGATGTGATTGTGGCGCTGGGCAACACGCCCTGTGCGGCACTGCTGGGCAAAACCGGTATCCTGCGGATGCGCGGCACATGGGACAGTGTATTCGGCAAGCCCGTCCTGCCCATGGTCCATCCCGCTTATCTGCTGCGCAACCCCGCCGCCAAGCGCGAGGCCTGGGCCGACCTGTTGACCCTGAAAGCAAGGCTGAAAACATGAGCCGGATTGACGAAAGCCGTGACTTCCTGCCGGTCCGCATCGCAGTGCTGACGGTATCGGACACCCGGACGGCAGCCGATGACAAAAGCGGTGACACACTCGTCGAACGGCTGACGGCGGCGGGGCATACCCTAGCCGAGCGCGGGATCGTCACCGATGACCGCGCCGACATCGCAGCCCACCTGCGCGGCTGGATCGCCGATCCGGGTGTGGATGTGATCCTGACCACCGGGGGCACCGGTCTGACGGGCCGCGACGTCACGGTCGAGGCGCATCGCGATGTCTATGAAAAAGAGATCGAGGCGTTCGGGACCGTCTTCACCATCGTGTCGATGCAGAAGATCGGCACATCCGCCGTTCAAAGCCGCGCCTGTGGCGGGGTGGCGGGCGGCACCTATCTGTTTGCCCTGCCCGGCAGCCCCGGTGCCTGCCGCGACGCCTGGGATGACATCCTGCGCTGGCAACTGGATTACCGCCACCGCCCCTGCAACTTTGTGGAGATCTTTCCCCGGCTGGAGGAACACCGCCGCCGGAAATGACCCGATGCAAGGGGCGACCTTGCGGAGCATCGAGCCCCCCAAGGTCGCACTGCCGGGGAATGGGGCAAGCCTGTCGCGCCAGTTTTATGCCTCGCGTTTCGACGGTTCGGGTATCTGAGTTTTTGAGCGCAGAAAAAGCTAGGGCGCGGGGCAACCTGAAATTTCGACCGCGTTGCCGCCAGCGATCACCGTCACCGTCACACCGGACCGGTCCAGAGCAAAGGGCGCGCCACTGGGGGGCACCATCTCTGTCACCGCGACAAGTTGGCTGCCATCCCGACGCGCGGTGCTTTCGCTGACCCAGACGCCGGGCAGACCGGACTCCAACACCACGGTTTCAGGGCCACCCAACGACGGCAAGTCCAGCGCGGCGGTGATTCGAAGGCCGTCCTTGATCGGTTCGACCGTGCAACCAATGCCGATCAGCCCCGCCTCGTGCCCCGGTGTGGGGCGGTTGGACAAGGCATCGACGATCACAGGGTCACGCTGGCCTTGCGCGTTCAGATCGGCCGTCAGTTCAAAGCTGGCCGGAACGCAGATGTCCTTGCAGACGCCGATGTCGATCCGGGCGCGCAACAGAATCGGCTGGTCCGGGTTGATCGCGGTCACCTCGATCGGCAGCACCAGTTCGTGATGATAGCCGATGCTTTGCATCCCGTTGACATGGAACACCGAAGGGCGCGGCCAGTGAAAACGCACCGCTTTCAGGTTTTCCGACCCGGACCAGTCGAACACCGGCGGGATGCCCGTATCACCCGGCGCGCGCCAATAGGTCTTCCACTCTGGTGCAAGTTGCACATGCAGGGCCGCCATATGCGTGCCGGCACCGGTTTGCCAACCGGGCAGGAAGTTGCCCAGCACCACATCCTCTTGGCTGAAGGCGTGGGCAACGACGGGAGTAACTGCGGGTGTGACTGCCAGCAAGGCGGCAAAAAGGGCGCGTTTGATCATGGTGCGACCATAGGCGCAGCCTGGCATCGGCGGAAATCACATTCCGGCGAAGCACCGCATGCTTTCAGGGCTTGAGGCGGCGGCGCATCAGACCCATCTTGAAATGATCGGCCACAAAGGGGGCAAGACGATGGATCTTGACGGCAAACTGCTGGTGGCGATGCCCGGCATGGGCGATCCGCGCTTTGCGCACAGTGTCATCCTGATCTGCGCCCATTCGCCCGAAGGGGCCATGGGCCTGATCATCAACAAGCCCAGTCCTGACCTGTCGTTTGCCGGATTGCTGGAACAACTCTCTATCCCGCGTGTGCCCGATGGGCGAGATATCCGCGTGCATTTTGGCGGGCCGGTTGAACGCGGGCGCGGCTTTGTGCTGCATTCGCCCGATTATGCCGGCGGCCCGGCCACGATGAAAATCGGCGACAGCTATGGCATGACTGCGACGCTGGATATCCTTGAGGCGCTGGCCAAGGGGCAGGGACCATCGTCCGCGCTGCTTGCTCTTGGGTATGCGGGCTGGGGACCGGGGCAGTTGGAGGATGAAATCCTGCAGAACGGCTGGTTGACAACGGATGCCCCCGCCGATCTGGTATTCTCGGCCGATGATGCGGGGAAATGGACCAGTGCGCTGCGGCGGATGGGGATTGACCCGATCACCCTGTCATCCACGGCAGGCCGCGCCTGAGGTTTTTCCTCGTGCAAATACTCCGGGGGTCCGGGGGCTGGCCCCCGGACGCCTGTCGTCTAGCTGCCGGTGACTTGCGCGATGGCTGCTGCAAGAATCGGCACGGTGGTTGCGTTCAGGCCGGCGATGTTGATCCGGCTGTCGCCCACCATGTAGATGCCGTGGTCCGCGCGCAGGCGTTCCACCTGTTCCGGCGTCAGGCCAAGGCGGCTGAACATGCCGCGATGGGTGGCCGCGAAATCGAACCGGTCCGAATTGGTGGCGCGCCGCAGCGCATCCGCCAGCGACTGGCGCAAGCTCAGCATGTTCTGCCGGACCTCTTCCAGTTCGGCCTTCCAGTCGGCGGTCAGGCCAGGGTCTTCCAGGATCATCGTCACCACGCGCGCACCATGATCGGGCGGAAAGCTGTAGTTCTGGCGGTTCAGAAAGTTCAGGTTGCCCTGCAATGTGGCCTTTCCCGCCCCGTCACCAATCGCGATCAGGATGCCGGTGCGTTCGCGGTAAATGCCGAAATTCTTTGAACAGGACGCGGCAATCAACACTTCGGGAAAGCGGGCAGCGATCATCCGGGTTGCGGCGGCATCTTCTTCCAACCCGTCGCCAAAGCCCTGATATGCAAGATCGACAAACGGTATCGCCCCCCGCGCCGCCAGCAGATCGGCCACCTGCGCCCATTGGCCCGCATCCAGATTGGCACCCGTCGGGTTGTGGCAGCAGCCGTGCAACAGCACCGCGTCGCCCGCCTGGACCCCGGCAAGATCGGCCATCAGCCCGGCAAAGTCGATGCCCCGCGTGGCTGTATCGAAATAGCGATACTCGGCCATGGGCATGCCAAGGTATTTGATGATCGACGGGTGGTTAGGCCAGGTCGGGTTCGACAGCCAGACCGTCGCATCGGGCGAGGCCAGCCGGATCAGCTCCAGCGCCTGCCGGATGGCACCCGTTCCGCCCGGTGTGGCGACGGAACTTATGCGGTCGGCGGCGACAGCACCGCCCAGGATCATGCCCGACAGGGCGGCGTTGAACGCAGGTTCGCCCGCCAGTCCGGTGTAGGTTTTGGTTGTCTCCACCTCCCACAACTTCTTCTCGGCGGCTTTCACGGCGCGCATCACCGGGGTCAGACCGGTCGCATCCTTGTAGACGCCGACGCCAAGGTCGATCTTGTCGCGGCGGGGATCGTCGCGGAACATCTGGATCAGGCGCAGAATCTGGTCCTGCGGTTGCGGCTTCAGGTGGTCGAACATCGGTTATCCCTTTTCCACGGGCAGATCGTCATACATGCCCCATTCCGCCCATGATCCGTCATACAGGGCGTGGCTCCTGTGGCCGATGCGTTCCAGGGCCAGGCTCAGGATCGCAGCCGTCACCCCGGACCCGCAGGTGGTGATCGCGGGTTTGGCAAGATCGACGCCCGCGACCGCAAACACCGCACGCAGCGCATCAGGTGTTTTCATCGTGCCATCGGGGTTCAGGACATCGGCATAGGGCACGTTGCGCGACCCCGGAATATGGCCGGACCGCAGGCCGGGGCGGGGTTCGGGCGCATCGCCGGTGAACCGGGCAGCTGGGCGGGCGTCGATGATTTCGGCTTCGCGCAGTTTTGACGAATGGGCGACCTGCGTCACATCCTTGACCAGCCCGTTCTGGCGCGTGACGGTCATATGCCTATCCTTGACGATCGGTGGCATGTCTTCGACCTCGCGGCCTTCGGCGCGCCATTTCGGGAAACCCCCGTCCAGCACGGCGACATCCATCTTGCCCATCAGCCGGAATGTCCACCAGACGCGGGCGGCCGAAAACAGGCCGCTGCCGTCGTAGACCACCACCTGATGCCCGTCGCCCACGCCCATGGCGCGCATGCGGGACATGAATTTTTCCACCGGCGGCGCCATGTGGGGCAGGGTGCTGCGCTGGTCCGAAATCTCGTCGATATCGAAGAACCGGGCGCTGGGAATGTGGGCCGCATCATATTCGGCCTTTGCGTCGCGCGCCGCGCCGGGCAGATACCACGAGGCATCAAGAACCCGCAAATCGGGGTCCTTAAGGTGCGCCGCAAGCCAATCGGTCGAGACGAGGGTCTTGGGATCGTCGGTCGCGGTCATGCGGATCTCCGTTGCGGCATTGCTGTCAATAATGGCAGCACGCCTGTCAGGCAAGGGCCTGACGGGACTGCGGAAGGGTCTCTCCGTCAGTCGCCCCGCGCGCCCTGTTTCAACAGGCGGCCCTTTTCGCGGTCCCAGTCACGCTTGGCTTCGGTTGCGCGCTTGTCGGCAAGTTTCTTGCCTTTGGCGATGCCGATCTTCAGCTTTACGATGCCGCGTTCGTTGAAATACATCTTGATCGGCACGATGGTCATGCCTTCGCGCGCGGTGGCGTTCCACAACCGGCTGAGTTCTTTCTTTGACACCAGCAGCTTGCGGCGGCGACGTTCTTCGTGGCCCCAGGTTTTCGCCTGCAGATAGGGTGCGATGTAGCCGTTGATCAGCCACAACTCGCCACCTTCGACCGAGGCATAGCTTTCGGCGATGTTCGCGCCGCCCTTACGCAGGGACTTCACTTCGGACCCGAACAGCATGATGCCCGCCTCAAGGTCGCTTTCGATGGCGTAGTCGAACCGCGCGCGGCGGTTTTCGGCGATCAACTTGGAATTGGGGTCAGATTTGGGCACCATGATCCGCCCCAGATAGGCGAAGGGGGGGGCAAAGTCCAGATCGGTTGCCCAACGCCATCAGACATGATCAGGTGCCGCAAACACAGGAAGAACCGGATGTTCACGCAGATCGCCCTAGGGTCGGGTTTGATGATGATATCGATCATCATCGGTGCCATCAGCGCGCTGGTGATGGAACTTGCCCTGTCGCGCTGGCACAATTGGCTTATCAGCGAGCCGCATTATCCCAAGCTGATCCTTGTCGTCGTCATCGTCTCGGTCTGGATACCCACGACGCTGTCGGCCGGTGTCTGGTTGTGGGCGGCGACATTTCAGGTGCTGGGGGCCTTTGCGACGTTCGAAGAGTGTCTGTATTTCTCGCTCGTGACCTTCACGACGCTTGGGTATGGCGACGTCTTGCCGCCGCACGAATGGCGCATCCTTGGCGGCATGACCTCGGCCAACGGGCTTTTGAACTTTGGCCTGCTCACCGCCCTGCTGGTCGAGGCGCTGCGCCATGTGCGGGTGGGGCAGGTCAGGCGCAAGGTGACGCGCAAGGGCGGCTAGGCCGGTCTAGACAGCCGCCGCCCGACGTCGCGCGCGGGCCAGCGTGTAAAGCCCGCTGCCCACCACCAGCGCCGATCCGATCAAGGTCAGCGCATCGGGCCTTTCGCCGAAGACCAGCATCCCCAGCACAAGCGCGAACAACAAGCGCGTATAGCGAAAGGGTGTGACCACCGACACCTCGCCCGTGCGCATGGCGCGGGTCAGGGAATGATAGGCGTAAACGCCGAAAACTGTCGCGGCCAGTACGGTGCCTGCGCCCTTCAGATCGGGAACCAAAGCCCCGCCGGTCACCGACAGGATGCACGCGCCTGCAACGGTCAGCATGGCAAACCCGTACAACCCAAGCTGTGCGTTCGACAGCGCCGGGGGGGCCGCCCGTGTCGCCAGATCACGCCCGGCAAAGCCGATCATCCCCAGCACGGTCAGGATCGACAGGACGTCGAACCCTTCCAGCCCGGGACGCAGGATTACCAGCACGCCGACAAATCCCACCGTGATCGCGGTCCAGCGCCGCCAGCCCACCGTTTCGCCAAACAGCAGCGCAGCACCCGCCACGACAACCAGCGGCGTCGCCTGCAAAATGGCCGAAGCGACGGACAACGGCGTCAGTGCGATGGCCAGTGAATAGAACAGACGCCCCCCGACTTCGAACCCCGACCGCATCAGCATGGGTCGCGACAGCGCGGCGGCGTGCCACAGCCCTTCGCCGCGCAGACGCACCATGATGGCAAAGGCAACGGCCCCAAGCAGCCCGAACATCACCAGAACCTGCCCGAGCGGCATCTGTCGGGCGGCGGATTTGATGAACATATCCTCAACCGCAAAGGCGGCCATCGCGGCCACCATCAGCACGCTGCCCTTGAGGTTTGCTGTTTCCGCAGCCGTGCGAAGGACCGTCACAGAATCCCTGCGAACTGCATTGCGGCCTTAATGCGCGCCTTGGCATTGTCGGTCAGTCCGACCAGCGGCAGGCGCACCTCTTCCGAGCACAGGCCCAGCAGCGACAGGCCGTATTTTGCGCCGACCAGACCCGGTTCGATGAAGATCGCGTCATGCAAGGGCATCAGGCGGTCCTGGTAGTCCAGCGCCTTGTTGTAGTCACCGGCCAGCGTTGCGGCCTGGAACTCGGCACACAGGCGTGGGGCGACGTTGGCGGTGACCGAGATGCACCCCACCCCACCATGGGCGTTGAACCCGAGCGCGGTCGCATCCTCGCCCGAAAGCTGGATGAAGTCCGCGCCACAGGTCGCGCGCTGCATCGAAACCCGTTCGATCTTGCCCGTGGCATCCTTGACACCGATGATGCGCGGCAATTGTGCCAACTGGCCCATCGTTTCGGGCGACATGTCCACAACAGACCGACCGGGGATGTTGTAGATGATGATCGGCAAGGCGCAGCAGTCGTGCAGCGCGGTGAAATGCGCGATCAATCCGGCTTGGGTCGGCTTGTTGTAATAGGGGGTGACGACCAGCGCCGCGTTCGCGCCCACCCGTTCGGCGTGGCGGATCAGGCGGATGCCTTCGACCGTGTTGTTGGACCCGGCCCCGGCGATCACGGGCACACGGCCTGCGGCGGCCTTGACCACCTGTTCCACGACCGTTTCGTGTTCTTCATGGCTCAGAGTCGGGCTTTCGCCGGTGGTGCCGACGGGCACGATCCCGGCCGATCCCTGATCGACATGCCAATCGACCAGTTTTTTCAGCGTCACCAGATCAAGCTCGCCGTTCTTGAACGGCGTCACCAGGGCAGGAATGGACCCTTTGATCATGGCACGCGTCTCCCATAGGGTGGGCTGAGTCGCCCGGTTGCAAACGCTGCCTTCCTAGCGGGGCGCGGCAGGCTTGCCAAGCGGCGGCAAGCTGGAACCTGCCGCGCGGAAGGGGCGCACCGCCGATGACACGGTTGTGGGTTGAAGACCGGCCCCGGCTTTGGCAGATTCACGGGTATGACCGAGCAGATCAAAAAGAAACGCCGCCCGCTGTTTGCGTGGCTGACCCTGACACTTTGCATGACCCTTTTGCCCCTCGGGGCGCTGGCAGATGCCGCATCCGCGATGCGGCAGGCGCTGGTCCGCGCAAACGCGCAGGACTGGCCCGCTGCGCAATCCGCCGCACAGGGTGCAGGGCAGGTGGGGGCTGACATCATCGAATGGCAGCGCTTACGCGCGGGCAATGGGTTGTTGGGCGAGTATGAGGCGTTTTTGACACGCAGGCCCGACTGGCCCGGTATGCCCCTGCTCAAGGAAAAGGGCGAAGAGGCGGTGGCGCGGTCGGATTCGCCCCCCCGCGTGCTGGCCTATTTCGGCACCGATCTGCCGGAAACGTCGACCGGATCGCTGGCGTTGATCCGCGCCCTGCGGGCCACCGGCCGCGACACCGAGGCCGAGGCCGAGGCATTCCGCGCCTGGACCGAACTGCCCTTCGGGCCCGAGAACGAGGCGGCCTTGCTGGACCTGTACGGGTCGGCCCTTGCCGTCGCGCATGAGGTGCGGCTGGATCGGCTGTTGTGGCAGGGCCGCGTGGCCGAGGCGCGGCGGATGCTGCCGCGCGTGCCACAGGATTGGCGCGCGCTGGCCGAGGCGCGGATTGCACTTTCGTCCGACGCGGACGGGGCAAGCGCGCTGATCGACCGGGTTCCCGCAAATTTGCAGGGCGATGCCGGGTTGGCGTATGCCCGGTTTGACTGGCGCTTGCGACGCGACCGGACGGACGATGCCGCGGCCCTGATCCTTGAACGCAGCGAAACGGCGGCCCTTCTGGGCGATCCCGCTGCCTGGGCCGAACGACGTGCCGCCCTTGCCCGCGCCCTGCTGCGCGAAGGAAAGGCGCAAGTGGCCTACCGTGTCGCCGCCCGCAACCGGCTGGACAGCGGGGCCGATTATGCCGATCTGGAGTTTCTGGCTGGTTTCATCGCCCTGCGTCGCCTGAATGATGCCGCGACTGCGGTCCAACATTTCCGCAATCTGCGGCAGGCCGTCGTCACCCCGATTTCCGTTTCGCGCGCGCATTACTGGGAAGGCCGCGCCTTGCAGGCGATGGGCGACGCGACCGCCGCGCAAGAGGCGTACCAGACCGCTGCGCGTCATCAGACCGCCTATTACGGGTTGCTGGCTGCCGAAACGCTGGGCCTCAATCTGGACGAACGGCTGCTGTCCAGTGCCCGTCCCGCCGATTGGAAAGGTGCTGCCTTTGCCAGATCGTCGGTGCTGGATGCGGCCTTGTTGTTGGCCCAGGCCGGGGACCGGACCTTGTCAAAGCGGTTTTTCCTGCATCTGGCCGAAGGGCTGGATGCGACGGGGCTTGATCAGCTTGCCGATCTTGCCCTGCAGATCGACGAGCCGCACATCGCCGTGCTGATCGCCAAGCAGGCGGCGGAACGCGGTGTCATCTTGCCGCGCGCCTATTTCCCGATCCCTGCCTTTGTGCCCGATGGCCTGTCGGTCAGCCGGGCGCTGGCACTGGCGATTTCGCGCCGCGAATCCGAATTTGACCCTGCCGCCCGGAGTGCCGCAAATGCACGCGGGTTGATGCAAGTGCTGCCCGGCACGGCGCAACTGGTGGCACCCAAGGTTGGTCTTGCCTTTGATGCGGCCAAGCTGAACGATCCGGCCTATAACGTGCGGATGGGCACGGGATATCTGGCGCAATTGGTTGAACAATTCGGCCCCTCCATCGCGCTGGTGGCGTCGGGGTATAACGCGGGCCCCGGTCGCCCCAAACGCTGGATCGACAGCTTTGGCGATCCGCGCCGCCCGGATGTCGATGTGATCGACTGGGTCGAGATGATCCCCTTCACCGAAACGCGCACTTATGTGATGCGGGTGGTGGAAAGTCTGGTGATCTACCGGGCCAAGCTGAAAGGCGTTGCGGGCCCGGTGCGCGTCACGGGCGAGTTGAAGGGCTGAACGGGCGTCACAGCGGATCAAACGACCGTCAGGCTTTTGCCTTGATCCGTTGCCGCCACAGGGTGAACAGCCCGGCTGCAACCACGACGGCGGCCCCGATGGCGACATTGGTACGCAATGTTTCGCCAAAGACCATGATGCCGATGGCGCTGGCAAAGACCAGTTGCAGATAGGCAAAGGGTTGCACGGCGGATGCTTCGGCCACCTCGTAGCTGCGGATCAGCAGCCAGTGGCCCAGCACGGCGGTGCAGCATAGCGTGGCCATCCAACCCCAGTCGGGCACGGACATCGCCTCCCACGACCAGATGCCCACCAGCGTCATGCCCACGGCACCCACGGCCCCGGTCCAGAAGAAGCTGACGGCGGCACTGTCCCCTTTGGCCACATAGCGCGTCAACAGCCCATAGATCGCGAACAGCAGCGCCGACAGCAGCGGCACCAGCGCCCAAGGGGAAAAGACATGCACGCCCGGTTCCAGGATGATGACCACCCCCACAAAGCCGATGGCAATGGCGGTCCAGCGCCGCCAGCCAACCCTTTCACGCAGGATCGGGCCGGACAGCGCCGCAACCAGCAGCGGGTAAGAGGTAAAAACGGCGTGGCTTTCCACCAAGCCCAGCTTCACGAACCCGACCATCATCACGCAGATCTCGGTCACCAGCAGCAGCCCGCGCAGCACTTGCAATTTCGGGAAACGGGTCTTGACCGCAGGCTTCAGACCGCCGCTGGCGCGGGCCGCCAAGGCGGTGACGAACAGCGCAAAGAACCAATAGCGGATCATCACCACCATCAGCACGTTGTATTCGGCGCACAGATGGGCGGAAATCCCATCCTGCACGGCAAACACAAAGGTGGTGGCGACCATCAGCCAGATGCCCTGCCGCGTGTTCTGCAACGCGCTCATGCTTTGCGGCCCCGTTCCTGCAACAGCGCATAAAGCCCTGCACCCACCACGACCGCCGTGCCAAGAGCAACGGCCGGGGCCAGGATCTCGTCATAAACCGTGATGCCGATGATCGTCACGAACACGATCTGCAGATAGGCATAGGGCTGCACGACATTCGCCTCGGCGTTTTCATAGCATTTGGTCAGCAGCCAGTGCGAAAACACGGCAATGCTGGCGTAGATTGCAAGCAGCCCGATGTCCGCACCCTGAACCGCCTGCCAGTTTGGCAGGCCGACCACCGTCATCAGAACCGCCCCGATGGTGCCGGACCAGAAGAACGACGCAAACACATCTTCATCCCGCGCGGTCAGGCGGGTCAGGATGGAATAGGTCGCAAACATCAACGCGGCGGCAAAGGGCAGCAGCGCCGCCGGCGTAAAGACGCCCGAGGTGGGGCGCAGCACGATCAGCACACCGACCAGTCCCGCACCGATTGCGATCCAGCGTTGCCAGCCGACCTTTTCGCCCAAAAAGGGCCCGGACAGCCCGGCGATCAGCAGGGGGCAGACGGCAAAGACGGCGTGGCTTTCGATCAGGCCGATCAGGGTGTATCCCCAGACGATCAGGCACACCTCTGTCACCAGCAGCGTGGCGCGGATGGCGTGGGTTACCGGGTGACGGGTGCGGATCGCGGCGCGGAACCCTTCGGGGCGGCGCAGCGCCAACAGGACGACAAACGCCCCGAACACCCAATAGCGCACCATCACGATCATCAGCGTGTTGTATTCGGTGGCAAGGTGACGCGAAAACCCGTCCTGCATCGCAAAGGCAAAGACGGCCGCGACCATCAGCCAGATGCCGCGTTGGCGATTGCGGCTCATGTCAGGTGTCCTGCCGTCATGTGGCGCTTGGTGCCGTGTCCGGGGCGGCGTTCCACGGCAAAGCCCGCTGCGGCCAGCGCGCGGCGCACATGCCCGGCAGCGGTGTAGGTGGCAAAGGTGCCGCCCGGCGCGGTATGTGTGGCCACCTGCGCCATCAGATCGTCGGACCACAGTTCAGGGTTCTTGGCGGGCGAGAAACCATCCAGATACCACGCATCGGCGCGCCCCTGCCACACGGGCAGCGTGTCGCGGGCGTCGCCCACGATCACTGTCACCTGCATCCCCGGCAGGGTCATCCGGGTTTGCCCCGCCGCCCATTGCGCCAGAAACGGCCCAGCCACCGCACGGGCCTGCGGAAAGGCGTCAAGGGCGCGGGCAATGTCATCGGTGGTCAAGGGATAGGCCTCAAAGCTGGTGTAATGGATCGGGGTGTCGTCCTTCAGGGCCAGCAGGGTCGCCAGCATGTTCAGCCCGGTGCCAAAGCCAAGTTCCGCGATGTGAAAACCGGGGCGAAACCGGGCTGGCAGATCGTTACCGGACAGAAACACGTGCCGCGTTTCGGCCAAACCATCGGCGATCGAGAAATAGGGGTCCTGAAACCGGGTCGAGACGGGCACGATCCCGTCGCGCCAGTCAAGTTCCGCTGTGCCCTGTTCGACGGCTGTCATTTGTCCTAGACCCGGTGTCGCGGCGGGACCATGGGCAAGGGCACGGGGAATGGCAAGGGTCGATCTGACAGTGATGGGGGGCGGTATCTTTGGCCTGTCCATCGCTTGGGCGGCGGCCCGGCGCGGCGCGCGTGTGCGCCTGATCGAAGCGGCTGTGATTGGGGCAGGGTCCAGCGGCGGCATCGTCGGTGCGCTGGCCCCGCATGTGCCCGAACACTGGAATGACAAGAAGGCCTTTCAGCTCGACAGTCTGCTGATGGCCAAAGGCTGGTGGGACGGGGTTGCGGCCGCATCCCGTCTGCCCACGGGGTATTTGCGCAGCGGGAGGCTGCAACCTTTGGCCGACGCCAGCGCGGTCGACCTGGCAAACGCGCGCGGGGTCACGGCGCAAACCCTGTGGCGCGGACAGGCCGACTGGTCGGTGATCCCCGTCACAGGTGCCGCGTGGCAGCCACAGAGTCCGTCCGGCTGGCTGGTGCGCGACACGCTGACGGCGCGGCTCCATCCCCGCATGGCGGCACAGGCGCTGGTCGCCGCGATCAGCAGCGTCGGGGGCGAGGTGCTGGAGGGGGGCACAGGCGTGGCCGAAGGTCCGGTTGTCTGGGCCACAGGTCTGGCCGGGTTGCAGGCGCTGTCCGACAGCATGGGGCGGCGGATCGGTGACGGGGTAAAGGGCCAAGCGCTGCTGCTGCGGTGCGACGCGGCGGATGCGCCGCAGATTTTCGTCGATGGGCTGCACATCGTGCCCCACGCCGACGGGACGGTTGCCGTCGGTTCAACCTCGGAATCCGCGTGGGACAATGCGGCCATGGTCGACGACAGGGCGGATGCGTTGCACCAAAAGGCGGTGGCGGCGCTGCCGGTGTTGGCGGGTGCTGCGGTGCTGGAACGCTGGGCCGGGGTGCGGCCACGGGCAAAAAGCCGCGCGCCCCTGTTGGGGGAATGGCCCGGGCGGGAAGGGCATTACATCGCCAATGGCGGATTCAAGATCGGCTTTGGCATGGCCCCGAAGGTGGGAGAGGTCATGGCCGATCTGGTTCTGGACGGACTCGACAGTATCCCCGCAGGCTTTCGCATCGAAGCCTGCCGCTGAGGTGCCTGAAAGCACCGGGCAGGCCGCGTCGGGGGCTACTTGTTCTGCATCGCCTCTGCCCGCAGTTGAGCCATCAACTCGGTCAGGGTCCTGGTATAGCGCGGCTCTTTCAACTGGCCGTTTTCGTCGAATGCCTCGCGCGATTTGGCGATCAGAACCTCGGGTCCGGTCAAAAGTCGCGGGCGGAATGCGTTCAGGCACAGGCGCAGCGAAAATTGCGACCTCTCACCCCCGGCGCGGCCATCGGCGGCGGACATGATGGCAACCGGCTTGTCGCGCCAGACCGCCCCCGGCACGCGACTGACCCAATCGAGCGCGTTTTTCAGAACGCCGGGCAGGGCCTTGTTGTATTCGGGCGTGGCAATGACGATGGCATCCGCCGCGCCGATCTGGGCGTGCAGGCGCAACACGGGTTCGGGAAAGCCGTCCGCGATTTCAACGTCTTCGTCAAACAAAGGCATCCGCAGGTCGGCTTCGGTATGGGTGGCATCGCCAAAGGCGCGGCGCGCCTCGGCCAGCAGCAGGCGGTTGGTCGAGGCAGCCCGCAACGCACCGGGTATACCAAGCAAAGTCAGTTCGGGCATATGTCAGCCTTTGGTTGTGCCTTCCACAGGTAACGCCCACGGCGGTACAGACAACCCCTATTGGAACAGCCCCAGCACCCAAGGTGCGATCAATGCGGTGACAACGGCATTCAGCCCCATGCCAAGGCCCGCAAAGGCCCCTGCGGTCGGATTGACCTGAAACGCCCGCGCAGTGCCGATGCCGTGGGCCGCCACACCAACGGCAAACCCCCGTGCGCGCCAGTCCTTCAGCCCCAGCAGGTTCAACAAAGGCGTGGCCACCACAGCACCGATGATGCCGGTCAGGATCACCAGCACCGCCGTCAGCGTGGGCGATCCCCCAAGGCTTTCGGAAATGCCGATGGCCACAGGGGCGGTGGCCGATTTGGGTGCAAGGGATGCCAATGCCTCGCCCGTCACCCCAAAGGCGTGTGCGATGGCAAGGGCCGAGGTGATTGCGGTCAATGACCCGGCCAGCAGGGCGCAGGCAATGGGCAGCGCCGCGCGCCGCACACGGGGCAGGTTTTCTGCCAGCGGCACGGCAAGCGCCACTGTCGCCGGCCCCAGCAGAAAGTGCACGAACTGCGCGCCTTCAAAATAGGTCGCATAGGGCGTGGCAGTCAGCCACAAAAGCCCCGCCAGCAGGGCAACCGCGATCAGGACCGGGTTCACAATGGGCTGACGTCCTGCGGCACGAAAGGCGGCATCGCCAAGCAGATAGGCCGCCAATGTGGCCGTCAGCCATAACAGGGGGCCACGGGACAGATAGCTCCATATCTCGGTGAAGTCAGTCATCGCTTTGTCCCGTCAACCGGGCGACGGCGGCAAAGGTTACGGCCCCCACCGCGATGGCAAGAACGGTTGATCCGACCAGTGCCAGCAGGATCGGCAAGCCGTTACCCCCGAGCGCGCCGAGATGGCCGATGACGCCGACTCCGGCGGGAACGAACAGCAATGACATGTGGCCCAATATTCCGATCGCAAGGGGCCTGACCGTTGCGGTCAGCCTTGGCGAAAGCGACAGGGCGATGACCAGCAGGATCATCCCCAGCACTGGGCCAGGAAAGGGCAGGTTCAGGGATCGGGCGGCGGCCTCTCCCATCAGTTGGCAGGCCAGCAGGGCAAACAGGGCGTGGATCATGCGGACTCTCCGGGGTCGCGCCCAAAAGGACGGTTAAACGCCACGGAATCAAGGCCCACGCAGCCGATTTCGTGATGGCGCGCCTACAGCGCGCGGCGAAACGTCAGTGTGGTGGGGCGGTCATATCCCTCATGCGCGCTGCTGCCGGTCTGGATGAACCCAAGGCGGCGGAAGATGGCGTGGTTTTCCGACAGTTCGATCCGGGTTTGCAGTTCCAGCGCGGGCAGGGACAGCGCGCTTGCGCGGGCTGCGGCAAGGTCAAGCAGTTGGCGGGCGTGACCTTGGCGAAGGTGTGCCGGATCGACGGCCAGTTTGCCGATGTAAAGCACGTCGGGTTTCGGCGTCAGAAAGACACAGGCCACGGGTGGCGCGCCGATCACCCACACCTCGCCCGTTCTGGCCTGATTGGCGATACCGTCGGCTGTCAGTCGGTGCAGCGATGACGGCGGATCAATCCGCCCCTCCATCCCCGCAAAGGCGCGTCGGATCACGGCCAGTAGCCCCGGCCAGTCAAAGGGATCTTTGGCGCGGTAGGGGGTCATGTGTGGGGCAAACCGTCCGAAAGATGAACCCACGGCAGGCGTTCGTCCCAGAAATCATGGGACGTGGGGGCAAAGAGTTCGGGATGATCCAGTGTCACCGCAAAAAAATGCGTCTCGTCTGGAAGGGTATCTGTTCGATACGCCATCGGCGTGCCACAGGTGCCGCAGAACGACCGCGTCACACCGGCGCTGGAGGCATAGGTGGCCGGGGCGGCGCCGGTCCAGCGCCATCCGCCATCCGGTATTGCGAAGAAGGATGTAAAGGGCGATGCCGTCGCACGCCTGCAGCTTTCACAGTGGCAGTGGGTCTGCCAAAGCGGAGCCAGATCGCAGCGATAGGTGACGCGGCCGCACAGGCAGCGGCCAGAAAAGGGCGGTGTCATAGGCCCATGAAACGGCAGGTCGCCTGGATTTTCAAGCGCGTCTGGGGCGATCCGCTTGCCGTTCCGCCAAATTCCTTCGAACGAATTCGCAAAAGTTTGGAAGACTTTTTCGATTGGCCAACCAACATCTTGGGGATAAGCGGCGGCAGGTCGCCAGATGCGGGGGTGTGCAGTTGACTCCGGGGCTTCAGGGCCGGACCATGGCACAGACGGAATCACGGGACCAACCCTTTGCGATTTACCCGGCTGCGGCTCAATGGCTTTAAAAGTTTTGTCGACCCCACGGATCTGGTGATCCATGAGGGGTTGACAGGCGTGGTCGGGCCAAACGGCTGCGGCAAGTCGAATCTGCTGGAGGCGCTGCGCTGGGTGATGGGCGAAAACCGCCCTACGGCCATGCGCGGCGGCGGGATGGAAGATGTGATCTTTGCCGGGGCCGCCACCCGGGGCGCGCGCCACTTTGCCGAAGTGGCGATTGTGATCGACAATCAGGACCGGCTGGCCCCGTCGGGGTTCAACGACGCCGACCAGATCGAAATCGTGCGCCGGATCACGCGCGATGCGGGCAGCGCGTACAAAGCCAATACCAAGGATGTGCGGGCGCGCGATGTGCAGATGCTGTTCGCTGATGCCTCGACCGGCAGCCATTCGCCCGCGTTGGTGCGGCAGGGGCAGATTTCCGAACTGATCAACGCCAAACCGAAATCGCGGCGGCGCATTCTGGAAGAGGCGGCGGGTATTTCGGGCCTGTATGCCCGCAGGCACGAGGCAGAGTTAAAGCTGCAAGGGGCGGATCAGAACCTGACCCGCGTTGATGACGTGCTTGAGGCGCTGGCCCAGCAACTGTCAACCCTGACGCGGCAGGCCAAGCAGGCGGCGCGCTACCGCGAGATCGGCGAAGATCTGCGCCGGGCCGAGGGGATGCTGCTGTATCGCCGCTGGCGCGAGGCCGATATCGCACGGGTCGAGGCAGAGGCGACACTGTCCGCCCGCCTGATCGCGGCAGGGCAGGCCGAAGCCGCCGCCCGCGCGGCAGGCAAGGCGCGCGAGGCGCGCGAGGATGCGCTGCCCGCCCGGCGCGAGGAATCTGCCATTGCCGGTGCAATCCTGCAACGCCTGTCGGTGCAGCGCGACGCGCTGAACGACTCTGAAGCGCGCGCGATGGCGATGATCGAAACGCTGCGCGGCCGGATCGACCAACTGTCGCGCGACATGGACCGTGAGGCGGGTTTGAACCGTGACGCCGGGGAAACCATAGAACGTCTGGAATGGGAGATCGACCAACTCGTCCGCGCGCATGATGGCCACGATGACCGTCTGGCCGACGCGACCGAGGCCGCGCGCGAGGCGGGCGCGATTTTGTCGGATCGCGAAACCCTGCTGGCCCAAACCACCGAAGACAGCGCCCGTCTGGCCGCCCGGCATCAATCAGCGCAGCGGATGCTGGCGGACACCAGATCGACGCTGGACCGCGCCGAAGCCGAAGCGGCACGGTCGCAAGATCAGGTATCCGCCGCGTCCGAGGCGCTGGCAGCGGCGTCCGAGGCGTTTGAAGGGGCAGAAGAGGCGCAGGTTGCAGCGGCAGAACTGGCCGAAGCCGCCGAAGAGGCGCTGGCAATGGCCGAAGTCGCGCGCGGCGAAACCCAAGGCCGCGAGGCAGAGGCCCGCGCGGCGCGGTCCTCTGCTGACGGCGAGGCGAACGCCTTGCGCGCCGAAGTGGCCGCCCTTGCACGGTTGGTTGAGCGTGAGGCGCTGGCCGGATCGCAGTTGCTGGACCGTCTGACGGTGGTGCCGGGGTATGAAAAGGCGCTGGGCGCGGCATTGGCCGATGATCTGCGCGCGCCCGAAGTCGATGGGAACGGGCGGTCAGGCTGGGCCCGGCTGGCCGATTATGACGCGCCGCAGTCGTTGCCCGCAGGGGCGCAGCGCCTGTCCGATCATGTGACGGCACCGCCGGTATTGGTGCGACGCTTGGGGCAGATCGGCTTGGTTGACCGGGCGCAGGGGCCGGTGTTGCAGCCGTATTTGCAGCCCGGCCAGCGGTTGGTCAGCGTCGAGGGCGATCTGTGGCGGTGGGACGGGTTCCGCGCTGGGTCAGAGGATGCGCCGTCAGCGGCGGCGCTGCGCTTGCAACAGTTGAACCGTCTGGTGCAATTGAAGCGCGATCTTGAAGATGTGGCCGCCCGTGCCGAAGGTGCCCGTCAGGCGCACGAGATGTTGCAGGCGCGGCTGGCCGATCTGGCCCGTGCCGACCAGATGGCGCGTGACGCCCGCCGCGCCGCCGACCAGCGCGTGACCGAAGCCAACCGCGCCGCCGCCCGGGCCGAGGCGGACCGCTCGATCGCCGGTGGCAAGCTGGAGGCGGCACGACTGGCCGTAACGCGGTTCGAGGACGAGGCGATGGCCGCCCGCGCCCGCCTGCGCGAGGCCGAGGCAGCCGTGGCTGCACTGCCCGATCTGGACGCGGCGCGAAACACCGTCGAAGCGGCCCGCGTCGCGGTCGAGGCCGCGCGTCTGGCCATGCTGACGCGACGGTCCACCTTGGACGAGGTGCGCCGCGAGGGTGAGGCGCGGGTGCGACGGCGCCAAGAGGCGGTCAAGGAATTGTCGGGCTGGAAGCACCGTCTGGACACCGCCGAAAAACGCAGCGCCGAACTGGCCGAACGCCGCGCCGAGGCTGCGGACGAGTTGACCGAGGCCAGCGCCGCCCCCGAAGAAATCGCCATCAAGCGTGAAGAACTGTCCGAAGCGATCGACCTGGCCGAAGCGCGCCACCGCGCGGTCGATGATGCCTTGGCCGAGGCCGAAGGTCACCTGCGCCACGCCCAAGACGCCGAGCGTGACGCCGAACGCGCCGCAGGCGAGGCGCGTGAAGCCCGCGCCCGCGCCGAGGCCCGCGCCGAAGCCGCGCGGGAAACCGTTGCCTATGCTGCCGACCGCATCACTGAAGACACCGAAATGTCGCCCGAGACGCTTCTTAGCAGCTTGAAAGCGGACCCGGACACGATGCCCGACGCCGAAACGCTCGACACCGAGGTGAACCGACTGAAACGCCAGCGCGAGGCGTTGGGGGCCGTCAACCTGCGCGCGGAAGAGGATGCCAAGGCCGTGGCGCAGGAACATGACACCCTGTTCCGCGAAAAGATCGATCTGGAAGAGGCGATCAAGAAACTGCGCGCCGGAATTGCGGGCCTGAACAAGGAAGGGCGCGAACGTCTGCTGACCGCCTTTGAACAGGTCAACGCGAACTTTGCCACGCTGTTTACGCATCTGTTCGGCGGCGGGGAAGCGCGGCTTGTGCTGGTGGAAAGTGACGATCCGCTTGAGGCTGGTCTGGAAATCCTGTGCCAGCCGCCAGGAAAGAAACTTGCCACGCTGTCCCTGCTGTCAGGGGGTGAGCAGACTCTGACCGCGCTTGCGCTGATCTTCGGGGTGTTTCTTGCCAATCCCGCACCCATCTGCGTGCTGGACGAGGTGGACGCCCCGCTCGATGATGCCAACGTGACGCGCTTTTGCGATCTGCTGGACGAGATGACCCGCCGCACGGAAACGCGGTTCCTGATCATCACCCACCATGCCGTCACCATGGCGCGGATGGACCGGCTGTTTGGTGTGACCATGGCCGAACAGGGCGTCAGTCAGCTTGTGTCCGTCGATCTGAAACGGGCCGAGGCGTTGGTGGCGTGAACGACGTCGCAGAACTGTTGATCGCCACCGGGTTTGACGGCGTCGAACGCGTCGATGATATTGTTTATGCGCGGGGTGACGGGCCAAGTGCGCCAGAGTTCATGGTGACACAGGCGGGAAGGCAGATCCGTCTTGTCATCCGCTATCCTTTCCGGGCCAGCGCAGCCCAGATGCAAGCGTGGATGGGCACGAACCCCCAAGGTCGCCTAACCATCCGCGACGGGGAAACGGAACTGTCGCTGTCCCTGCCGCTGGACGATCTGGCCGGTTCGCTGACCCTGTGGCGCAAGTTGATGTCTGCGGCATCGCGCGCGGCCATTCAGTGGCGGCGTGATCTGCGTGGGGTTGAAGGGATGTAACCCATTGCTAACCACGACCCCTTAGATGACCTTGTCTCAATCCTTTGCGGTGTGAGGAGGTGAGGAGACCGGGCGAAAATGAATACTGTATGGCTAAAATCATCCCAAAACCTTGCGAAAAGGTAAAGCGCTGCCGCCCGCTATGGCAAATGCCGCAGCACGTCGCCGACACGCACGATCCCATCCTGTTCAATCGAACACAGCACCCCGCGCAGGCGCAGCGCCGGGTGTCCGGGCGCGGTGACCCAATCCTTTGCCGCCTGCCCGTAGCGGACCTTCCATTTGACGCAGGCATCGTTGAACAGATCCGACACCCGCAGGACGGCCGTTCCTGCAGACAGCAAAGTGCCGGTCGGCAGGTTCGCAAGTGACATGTCCATGTCGGCCACGATGGTGTCACCGGGATGCGGTGCCCCGACGCGGTCGCGCCAGACCAGATCCATCACCCGTAGCGGAAGGATGGACACCTGAATTCGCGGGTCGGGCGATCCGTCCGGCAGACGCAGCCAAGGGGCGGTCATCCAGCGCTCTCCGGGGATGCCGCTATCGCGTGTCAGTGTCAGTTGATCAGGAAACTCCCGCAAACCGAACCCTGGCCGAAAGCATAACGAGTGTACGGGCACATCTGATTTTGGGGCGGCCAGCACGTGGGGCAGGGCGTCGGTCAGTTCGGCGTCCGTGACAAACCCGGTCATAGCGCATCCAGCAAAGCTGTGGTTGGCCAGGCATCGGCGGGCAGGCCAAGCCGGTTCTGTTCTTTCTGAACGGCGATGCGCGTGGCGGCCCCCAGAATGCCATCGATCTGCCCGACGTCATGCCCAAGCGCCGTCAACTTTTGCTGCAATGCCTTCATCTGATCCCCGTTCAGACCGGCATCGGGGCTGCCCGCGCGATACGGTTCCGCCCCCTGCAGCCGTGTTGCGAAATAGGCGGCGGTGGTAACGTAGACAAAGCTTTTGTTCCACTCGAACAAAACTCGAAAGTTGGGATAGGCCAGAAACGCCGGACCCTTGCGCCCTTGTGGCAGCAGGATTGAGGCGGGCAACCCTTGCGCAATCGTTCCGCCGCGTACCTGTACGCCCATCGCGGCCCATTGCTCGGCCGGAAGTTCGGTTTGCAGACCGGTCAGCGCCCAATCCATCATGTCAGGCAGGATCACCTCTTGCAGCCACGGCTCTCCACCACGCCAGCCGTGATGCTGCAGCATCCGTGCGCCAGACAGCAGAGCATCCGGCACTGAGGTTTTCAGTGTCACCTTGCCGTCGCCGTCGCCATCGACCCCCCGCGCCAGAATATCGCCTGGCAGCATCTGGACCATCCCGATTTCACCTGCCCAGGCGCCGGTGGTGCCGAGGTCGAATTCGCCCAGCCGATACATCTCCAACGCGGCCATGACCTGCGGCTGGAACAGGTCCGGCCTGCGGCAATCATGCGCCAGGGTCACGAGTGCGTTGCGGGTGTTGAAGTCGCCCTGGACCGCGCCAAAATCCGTCTCGAACGCCCAAAAGGCCAACAGGATGCCGCGGGGCACGCCATAGTCCGCCTCGGCCCGGGCAAAGGTATCGGCCCATTTTTGACCGTTGGTCGCGCCGTTCTGGATGCGACTTTTGGAGATCAGACTTTGCGAAAACGCCAGAAAATCCTTGCGGAACACACTTTGCGACCGGTCGGCTTTCAGCACCGCCGGGTCTTGTCGAACCCCTGAAAAGAAGGCGTCGGCCACATCGGCGGGGGTGCCCGCAGCCACTGCCTCGGCCTTTGTTGCGGCCACATATGCCCCGAAATCCCCGCCGCAGGGCGCTGCAAGGCCGGGGCTGGCGCAGGCCAGCGAAAGAAGGACAGCAGAAAGACGCATCAGGCAAACCCCGCTATGGAACCGGGGCGCACCCTATCAGCCCTGTCCGGGCAGACAACCGCCGCTTGTTCAGAAAACCGCGATCAGGGCCACGATTGCCACCATTCCGGCCCATGCCCGCCACAGGGCGTCGCAGGTGGCGTCGATGTCAGCCGGCCCGGCATCGCGTCGGCCCGTCGCGTTGACCCACGGAAAATCCTGCCGCACCCCGTGATAACTGCGCGGCCCCGACAGAGCGATGCCCAGCACAACGGCCATTGCCGCCTCGGGCCAGCCCGCGTTCGGTGATCGGTGCAAAGGCGCATCGCGCAGGATGGGGCCCGGTTGCGTCCATCCGTGCGTCAGCGCGATCAACGCCGCCGTCAACCGCGCCGGGATCAGGTTCAGCAGATCGTCAAACCGCGCTGCGGCCCAGCCGAACTGTTCGTGTCGCGGCGTGCGGTGGCCGATCATGCTGTCGGCGGTATTGGTGATCTTGTAGACCATCAGCCCCGGTAAACCCAAGATCAGGAACCAGAAGGCGGGCGCGATGACCCCATCGCTCAGGTTCTCGGCGGCGCTTTCGATGGCCGCGCGCGATACGTCGGCGGCGTCCATGCCGCTTGTATCGCGGCCAACGATCATCGACACCGCGCGCCGCCCGTCGCCCAGCGAGAGACGCAAGGCATCAGCGACGGCACGGACGTGTGAGACAAGGCTTTTCTGCGCCAGCAGGATTGCGGCGGCGATGATCTCCAGTATCCCGGCGTCGGGGATCAAGTGGATCAGCCAGCCCAATCCCCATGCGACGGCGGCCAATGCGGCCATGGCAGCGATGCCCTTTGCCCTGCGTGCGGGGCCAGTGTTGAACCGTTTGTCCACCCAAGAAACCGCGCGGCCCATCAGCACGGCGGGATGCGGTGCGCGATCCCACAGCCAGCGCGGCTCTCCCATCAGGGCATCCAGCAACATCGCGGGCAGCAACAGAAATGCAGTCATGGCAACGCCGCCATCACTGCCGTTTCCAGCCGTGCCCAACTGCCATGCCCCGGCAGCCCAAGGCGCAGCCAGTGCGGCGAATAGGGGAAAACCCGGCTCCAGATCCTGTGGCGGGCCAGCCCATCCTGTGCGGCACGGGCGTCGGGCACATGATACAGGCGAAACAGATCGGTTCCCCCGACCAAAGGCGCGCGCACCATTCCATCCAGCCGTAGCGCGTCTTGCGCCAGACGTTTGCGGGTGGCATCGGCCCAAGCGTGATCGTGCAGCGCCGCAGTCCCCGCCACCAGCGCAGGCCCGCTGACCGGCCAGGGGCCAAGCATCTGCGCCAGTTTTTCGATCAAGATCGGATCACCGATGGCAAAGCCCAGGCGCAGGCCCGCCAGACCCCAGAACTTTCCAAAGCTTTTCAGCACCAGCGTGCCGGGCCGGGTCGCAAGCCCGATCAGACTCGCCTCCGGTATCACATCGCAAAAGCTTTCGTCGATGACGCACAGCGCACCTTTCGGGGCAACGGCAAGCCGTCCGTCCGGGTTGTTCGGATGCACGACGACCCGTGCCTCGGCAGGATCGTTGACCACCTGCCAGCCAAGGGCGCGAAAGGCGTGACCGTGTTCGTTGTACGTTGGGCCTGCAATCTGCACCTGCCCCGCCGTCATCAACGCTGGGATGCGCGCGATCAGACTGGATGCACCGGGGGCCGCCAGAACCGCCGCCCCATCGGGAACAGTCCAGAACGACCGCGCCGCCGCCGTCAGCGCGGCAATGGCGGCACTGTCGGGCAAGGCAGTCCAGACATCGGCAGGGAAAACTGGCAGCGGATAGGGTGATGGATTGATCCCTGTCGACAGGTCCAGCCAATCGCCGCGCGCGCCACCGTAGAGCTGCGCTGCGGCATCAACCCCGCCGCCGTGATCGATTCGTTGCACCCGGTCCATACCTGCCGTGAAACCTGATAGCGGCTGAACTGGCAACCGCGATTGGAACGAACCCCACCGTGCTGTGTTACAAAATCGGCACGCCACCCTGCCGAACCAATACTGTCATGGCGTTGTCTTGATTTTAACGCACTCTCGGACACACTAGACCTCATAGGGGGACTGCAATGCTTGAATTCCTGCCGAAAGAGGTTCGCGAAGGTCTGGATGCCGCGCGCAAGCGGGACCAGAAGAAACGCGCCCGGATGCGCGTGCAGGTCGGAGAGGCGGTGTTTCCCGTGTTGCGGTTCTGGGATGATGGCATGGCGCTGGATGCCACGCTGACACCACGTCTGCGCGGTTTGGTCGATGTTTACGACGGCGCGCGGCATGTGTTTCAATGCCTGATCGTCGCCTCGACGGAAGAAAACGGCGAGCTTGTCTGCGATTTCAAACGCGTCACCGCTGTATCGGAAAAGCCGCCGCTGGACTTCTGGCGTGATGAAAACGCGCCAGTGGGCTGGATCACAAAGGCCTGACCCATTTACCTTTGGAAAACCCACCCGTGGCTGCGGCTTGCCGGACCAACAAGGTCAATGGCGCGCCCCGTAAACGGGGCACCGCCTGACTATTGAAGATCCGCAAACGTCGCCTGCATCCGGGCCACCGCTTCGACCACCTGCGCACGCGGGGCCGCGATGTTGAAGCGCAGGAAGGACTCGCCGCCCGCCCCGAACGATGCGCCGTGGTTGGTGGCGATCTTCGCCTCTTTCTCGACCCGGGCGGTGAATTCCGCCGAACTCATGCCAGTGCCGGAAAAATCAAGCCATGCGAGATATGTCGCCTCAAGCGGCATGGATTTCAGTCCCGGAATCGCGGCCATTCCTGCGTCGAACACCCGGCGGTTTTCGTCCAGATAGACCATCAGATCGTCCACCCAAGCGGCCCCTTCGGGCGAATAGGCGGCCGTTGCCATGTGCAAGCCGAATGAATTTGGCGATATCCCCATCGCCATCATCCGGTCGGCAAAGCGTTTGCGCAAGGCGGGGTCAGGGATGATCACATTGCCCGAATGTGCGCCCGCGATGTTGAAGGTTTTTGTGGTCGCCGTCATCATCACCAGACGGTCCGCAACATCGGGTGCGGCCAGCGGCATGGCGATGTGTTTTTGCCCCGGATAAACCAGATCGTGATGGATTTCGTCCGACACAAGGATAAGGCCGTGGCGCTGGCAAAAATCGGCAACGCCGCGCAATTCTGCGGCCGTCCAGACCCGGCCCCCCGGATTGTGGGGCGAACACAGGATCAGCATCGTCTCGGCCCCGGTCATCTGCGTGTCCCAGGCATCAAAGTCCATCTCGTATCGACCCGCGACGGACGCCAGTTGGCATTCTACCACGCTGCGACCCGCCGCTTTGATGATCCGCGCAAAGGCATGATAGACCGGCGTCATCAGCACCACGCCGTCCCCCGGTCGGGTAAAGGTGTCGATGCACATCGCGGCACCATGGACCAAGCCATGCGTGGTGAAAATTTCGTCCCGCTGCACGTTCCAGCCGTGGCGCGACTGCATCCACCAGCGGATCGCATCCAGATAGGCCGCATCATCGCCGAAATAGCCATAGATGCCATGTGCGGCCATCCCCTCGACCGCGCGCTGCACGCACTGCGGCGGGCGAAACTCCATATCTGCCACCCACATCGCCAGACCGCCGCGCGCGGGTACGCCATAAAGACGCTCCATCATGTCCCATTTTACCGAATGGGTGCCGATGCGGTCGATCTGTTCGTCAAAGGTCATCTGATCCTCGTGCGCGATGGTTTCCGCACGACTTAGCAAAATCGGATCAAAAGACCAAATGGGAAATCGACGTCGGATTGAAATTCCAGATTAGCCAATAAATATGGAAATACGTCCTGTATAATGCCCAAAAGCCGGAACAAATGTCCCGGCCGATCCGGCCACCCCTGACCATTGCGCGACGGCGGCACTTCCCTTAAATCTGCGCCATGATCCGCTCCATCCTGATCCATCCCGATCCGCGCCTCAAGAAGGCATGCGATCCCGTTCCGTCCATCACGGCCGAGATGGGAAAGCTGGCCGAGGACATGCTTGAAACCATGTATGATGCGCCCGGAATCGGCCTTGCCGCGCCGCAAATCGGGGTGATGAAGCGCCTTTTGGTGATGGATTGCATCAAGGCCGTGGACCAACCGCCCCGTCCGATGGTGCTGTTCAACCCGGAAATCCTGTGGTCATCCGATGACCTTTCGACCTATGAAGAAGGCTGCCTGTCGATCCCCGATCAGTTCGCCGATGTGCAGCGCCCGGCGTCGGTGCGCGTGCGCTGGATGGGGCTGGACGGGGCAGAGGAAGAGGAAACCTTTGACGGTCTGTGGGCCACCTGCGTGCAGCACGAGATTGACCATCTGAACGGCAAGCTGTTCATCGATTACCTTCGCCCGCTGAAACGGCAGATGATCACCCGCCGCATGGAAAAGCTGAAACGCGAAATCGCCCGCGAACAGGGTGGCCGCTGATGGCGGTGCTGCCGATCGTGACCTATCCCGACCCGCGCCTGACCACGCCCTGCGCGCCCGCCGTGCTGGACGATACGACGCGGGCCTTGGCGGCAGATATGCTGAAAACGATGTATGCGGCCCCCGGCCGGGGTCTGGCCGCGCCGCAGGTCGGTGTGCTGATCCGGTTGTTTGTGATGGATACCGGGTGGAAAGACGGCACGCCCGCGCCGCGTGTGATGGTCAATCCGCAGATCGTGCGTCAGGGCGCAGACGTCGCCCCGATGGCCGAAGGGTGCCTGTCGATCCCCGGTATCACCGCAGTCGTCACCCGTCCGACAGACATCACCCTGCGCTGGACCGACCTTGACGGCACGGTGCAGGAACAGGATCTGACCGGCATCGAGGCCATTTGTGCGCAGCATGAACACGACCACCTCGACGGTATCCTGACGCTGGACCGGCTTGATCCCGTTGCCCGCGCGCAGGCCTTGGCGGAATTGGCATGACGGTCCGGCTGTGCCTGCCCTACCCGCATCCGGTTCTGAAAACCCCCGCCGGATCGGTGACCGCGATCACCGATGAGGTGCGCCGCATCTGGGCCGACATGGTTGATACGATGGATGCGATGCCGGGATACGGGCTTGCTGCCGTGCAGATCGGTGTGCCGCTGCGCCTTGCCGTCGTTGATGCGTCCGACGCGCGCGGTCAGGCCGTGCTGATGGCCAACCCAGAAATCCTGCACGCCTCAACCCAGTTTCGCGACCATGACGAGGCGTCGCCAAACCTGCCCGGTGTGTCTGCTGTGATTACCCGCCCGCGCGCGGTGACAGTGCGGTTTCTGAACGTGGACGGTGAGAGTGAGGATCGCGAATTCGTCAACCTTTGGGCCACCAGCGTTCAGCACCAGATCGACCATCTGGCAGGCAAGATGTATTTCGATCACCTGTCGCCGCTGAAACGCAAGATGCTGATCGGCAAGGCTGAAAAGCTGCGGAGACGCGGATGAAAATCGTTTTCATGGGCACGCCTGCGTTTTCCGTGCCAATTTTGAACGCGATTGCTGCGCAGCATGACATTGTGGCCGTCTACTGCCAGCCCCCCCGTCCGGCGGGGCGCGGCAAGGCGGACCGGCCCAGTCCCGTACAGGCGCGGGCCGAAGAATTGGGCCTGCCCGTCCGACATCCGGCCACACTGAAAGACGCGCAAACGCAAGCCGAGTTTGTGGCGTTTGGGGCGGATGTGGCGGTGGTTGTGGCCTATGGTCTGATCCTGCCGCAGGCGGTGCTGGATGCGCCGCGCCTTGGCTGCCTGAACATCCATGCCTCGCTTTTGCCGCGCTGGCGGGGGGCTGCCCCGATCCACCGTGCCATCATGGCGGGTGATACCCAGACCGGCATCTGCATCATGCAGATGGAGGCGGGCCTGGACACCGGCCCGGTGTTGCTGCGCGAGGCAACCGCCATCGGCCCCGAAGAAACCACGCAAGATCTGCATGACCGATTGTCCGTGATGGGCGCGCGGCTGATCTGCGACGCGCTGACCCGTCTGCCCCTGCCAGGGGTGCCGCAGCCCGACGATGGTGTTACCTACGCCACGAAAATCGACAAGGCCGAAGCGCGCATTGACTGGACGCGCCCTTCTGTCGCGGTTGACAATCAGATCCGTGGCCTGTCACCCTTTCCCGGCGCATGGACCGAAGCTGCGGGGGAACGGATCAAATTCCTCCGCTCGCGGGTGGCACCGGGGTCTGGTGCGCCGGGGCAGGTTCTGGATGGCCTGACCATCGCCTGCGGGACGGGGGCGGTTGAAATCACGCTGGCGCAGCGTGAAGGCAAGCGTCCCATGACGGCGGAGGACTTTTTGCGCGGGTTCCAACTGCCAGCGCACTTGCGCTGATTTATCGGCCAAAGCGGCAGGGGGCTGACAGCGCGCCCGACAATCCCCATATTCCGTTCAAAGGGATTAGGGGGACGGGCCATGCCCATCGTGTTGCTGGTGATCATCGGGGCCGCTGCCGGGTTTCTGGCCACCCGGTTCATGAAGGTGCAGACGGATGTCCCGACGACAATCTTCATTGGTATGGGCGGTGCGCTGATCGGCGGGCTGGTGCTGCGGTTTCTGGTGACACTGACCGGGGCCATGGCCGGATTTGTCGGGGCTGTGTTGGGGGCGATGGTGCTGATCTGGCTGTGGCAGACCTACATCCGGTGATCAGCCCAACCGACGCACGGCATCCTTGAGGCGGAATGCTTTGCCGCCCGCGATCTGCCACAGCATCTGTCCCTGCCACGCGGCAAACAACAGCGCCGCCCCCTCGTGCGCTTTGGCACCCCCGCCCAGACGCTGCGCCAGCTCGTCTTCAACAGCAGCGCGCCACTCAGTTGCCCGGTCCCGCAAGTGGGGGTCGCTGCGACTGTAGAACAGGGTCAGGCTTGGGTGATGATCCGCCTGTTCGGACAGGCCCTTCAGAAATGCCTGCGGTGGTCCGTCCCGCGCCGCACAATCCGCCACCTGCGCGTCAAGGTGGTCCCATGCCGCCATCAACGCCGCCCGCACCATGCCGTCTCGGTCGCCAAATCGTTGCACAAGCGTCGATGCGGCAAGGCCCGTGGCCCGCGCGACCGGCCCAAACCCCACGGCCCTGTCCCCGCCGTTTGCCAGCAGCTGGCGCAAGGTGGAAAAGATGACGTCATCGGAAAGGGTGCGCGGGCGTGCCATGCCGCGAATCTAGACGATCATTCGTTCATTAAAAGGCAAATCCGGCGATGGCGTGGGTCTGCAGGGAACGTGACCTAGCGTTTCGGCGATGACGGCTTTGGTGGCCGTGACCGATAGACCGGCAACCGCCAGCCAAAGGCCAGACTGCCGGCCCGCAACACAAGTGTCACCGCTCCACACACCAGCAGGGCAAACGGCGCTGTCCCGACCAGAACTGCGCTCAGCGCCCCGGCAAAGGCGCAGGTGACGTACAGTTCGCCCTGCTTCAGCACCAGCGGCACCTCATTGCACACCACATCCCGCATCAGCCCGCCCATGCATCCCGTGACCATGCCCATGACCAGCACGATGGGCCAGCTTGCCCCCATGCCGATGGCCGCCGCCACACCTGCGGGCACCGCGACCGCCAATGCCAGCGCGTCGATCCATTCCAGCACACGGTAGCGGCTTTCCAACAGATGCGCGGTAAAGAACACCAGCACCGCCGCCAGCGCCGCCACGGCCAATATCAACGGATCGGCCATCCAGAACACGGGCCGGTCCAGCATCACGTCGCGCAACGTGCCGCCACCCACCGCTGTCAGGCAGGCGATGAAGATGAACCCCACGATATCCAGCTGCGACCGGCTGGCCACCAGCGCGCCCGTCAGGGCAAAGACCGCGACGGCGGCGTAATCCAGCGCCGCCAGTCCCATCACGCCCTGACCTTGAAGGGGGCCATCCCGGCGCGGGCCAAGGCATCGGCACGCTCGTTTTCAGCGTGACCGGCATGGCCCTTGATCCAGCGCCAGACGACCTTGTGCCGTTGTTGCGCCAGATCCAGCCGCTGCCACAGATCGGCATTCTTGACCGGATCACGCCCCGCCGTGCGCCAGCCGTTCCGCTTCCAGCCGTGAATCCATTCAGTTACGCCGTTCTTCACATAGGCGCTGTCGGTGACCACGGTGATTTCGGTGTCGCGGGCCAATGCCTCCAGCGCCGAGATTGCGGCCATCAACTCCATCCGGTTGTTGGTGGTCATCGCCTCGCCACCCGACAATTCGCGTTCCTTGACGACGTCGCCACCGTCGCGCGCGACCATCAGCACACCCCAACCCCCGGGGCCCGGATTGCCGGAACAGGCACCATCGGTATAGGCGAAAAGATGCGGCATAAGATGTCCTTTTCCCTTCGTTTAGGCAGCCGTGGCGCTGGGGTCAACCGCTTCGTTCCCCGTTCCTCTTGGCACAAATATCCTCAGGGGGTGAGGCGCTGTTTGCACCGAGCGGGCAGAATGCCCCCTGATTTTTCGCAGAAAAAACCGCGCGCTACAAAAGGATTGGCACAGCAAGACAGGCCAAGACCACAGTCGTCAGGAGAACGCGCAGGCGCATCCACCATGGCGGTGTCAGGCCCTGCTTCCAGAACACGAAGTCCAGACACAGCAACCCTGCAAATCCTGCCGCCAGGTTCACCGCAGCCGTTCCCGCATCGCCGTTGACCATGATAAAGGCCCACAGGGCGGGGATGACCGACAGCGTGTAGCCGACCCACGCCCCCGCTCCTTTGGCGCGGGTGGCAAATCCCCAAAGCACGCCTGACATGAACGACAGGATCACCACGCCATAGGTCAGGCTAACATAAGTGCCAATGAACATCGGAGACAGCCGCCCGCCTGCCAGCGAAACGATGGCCGGATGCAGCACGGTTGCGGCCCCCCAAAGAAAGGGGATCAGCCCGGCAAGGCCAAGGATCAGTGCGGGCAGGGGAATGCGCGTCATGTCAGGCGGGTTCCCGCAGGATGCGCGGCACCTTGAATTCCACCGTTTCTTGCGCGGTTTCGACCAGTTCCACAGTGGTGTCAAAGCGGGCGCGGAAGGCGTCGATCACCTCGTTCACCAGCACTTCGGGGGCGGACGCCCCTGCCGTGACCCCGACTGTGCGGATGCCGTCCAGCGCACGCCAGTCAATGTCTTCGGCCCGCTGCACCAGTTGCGCATAAGCGCAGCCCGCGGCTTGCCCCACCTCGACCAGACGTCGCGAATTGGACGAATTCGGCGCACCGATCACCAATAGCGCGTCAATCTTTGGCGCGATGACCTTGACCGCCGCCTGACGGTTGGTGGTGGCATAACAGATGTCTTCCTTGTGCGGCCCGACGATGGCCGGAAACCGCGCCTGCAAGGCGGCGACGATCCCGGCGGTGTCATCGACCGACAGCGTGGTCTGGGTGATATAGGCAAGCTTGCCCGCATCGCGCACCATCAGACCCGCGACGTCTGCGGCGGTTTCCACCAGCAGCACCTCGCCCGTCGGCAACTGTCCCATGGTGCCCACGGTTTCAGGGTGGCCCGCGTGGCCGATCATCACCATCTGCAACCCCGCCTCGAAATGCCGCTGCGCTTCGTTGTGCACCTTGGTGACAAGCGGGCAGGTGGCATCGACGGCGATCATGTTGCGACGCCCCGCCTCGGCAGGAACGGATTTCGGCACGCCGTGGGCGGAAAAGATAACGGGGCGGTCGGCGGGCACATCATCCAGGTCTTCGACGAACACCGCACCACGGGCGCGCAGGCCATCGACGACGAATTTGTTGTGCACGATCTCGTGCCGGACAAAGACTGGCGCGCCCCATTTTTCCAGTGCCAGTTCCACGATCTTGATGGCGCGGTCCACCCCGGCGCAGAAACCGCGCGGCGCGGCGAGGTAGAGCGTCAAAGGCGAAAGGGTCATGGCGGCACCTCAACATCGATCGATCCGAGAGGTAAGGCGTTCCGCCCCGCAGGTCCACCCTTCAGATCGTCGAAATCCGCGTCCAGTCATCGGCCAACGTGCGCATGGCAGTCCGGTCGGGAAAGGCGCGCGCGGGCAGAATGACGACGTTGCTGCCGGATTCGATGAACAGATGTCCTTTGGTCAGCAGGACACGGTGCACCAGTTTTGGCGACACGGTCACCGGAACGGTGCGGTCAGCGCGATATTCGCGCAGCCGGTCCTGATCTATTTCCAGCCGGGCGGTGACAGGGTGGGGCAGATCATCCACAGCACCTGACCGGATGCCGCGCATCTGATTGGCATAGGTCAACAAGACGGGCAGAACCAGCAAGCCCACGATCAGCGCCGTTTTCGCGCCTGACCCAACGCCCGCCAGCATCGTCACGCGGCCGCCCGCAAAGCGCAGCAAGGCCGCACTCATCAGAAATGCGGCAAAGCAGGATTGGCGGACGCGCTTTTTCGCCCGGCGGCTGCGGCGAACCCAGGCGGCCAGATCGTCTGCGGTCAGATCATAGGTCAGGACGGAAAGGGCCGGGACGTTCCCCGCGCCCCGGCCCTTGTTCGTATCGGTCATCACTTGACGTCCGAAATCGCCTCTTCGCGTTCCATCGCGCGCGGCTCGCGCGGGGGGCGACCGATCACGTCGCGCAATTCGTCCAGTTCGATGAAGTTGTCGGCCTGCCGACGCAGTTCGTCTGCGATCATCGGCGGCTGGCTGCGGATGGTGGACACCACCGACACCCGGCACCCCTGACGCTGCAGGCTTTCGACCAGCGGGCGGAAATCGCCGTCGCCGGAAAACAGCACGATGTGATCGACGCGCGGTGCAAGTTCCATGGCATCGACAGTCAGTTCGATATCCATGTTGCCTTTGACCTTCCGGCGGCCCTGGCTGTCGGTGTATTCCTTGGCCGGCTTGGTGACCATGGTAAAGCCGTTGTAGTGCAGCCAGTCGACCAGCGGGCGGATCGGCGAGTAGTCGTCATTTTCCAGCAGGGCGGTATAGTAGAAGGCGCGCAGCAGTTTGCCACGACGCATGAACTCTTGACGCAGCAGTTTGTAGTCGATGTCGAACCCAAGCGATTTGGCGGCCGCATAAAGGTTGGACCCGTCTATGAACAGCGCAAGCCGTTCGTCCTTGTAAAACATGTGGGAGTCCCCTCAAAAAAAGTGTTGCGCCAAACGGACTTCGGTGAGTGGTGGTAAAAAGGGGTGAATGCCCCTGGCGAACAGCCTTGGAATAACAGTCGGTTCCGCTTTGCGACAAGCGGTTCTATACGAAAGGGTATCATTGGTGAACCTCGTAATTCATCCGATTTTTATCGCTTTTGGCGCAAATCTGCCTGATGCCGACTGCACCCCGGAAATGACCCTGCGTCAGGCAATAAACGACCTTGCAGCACAGGGACTGGGGCCGATCCGCGTCAGTCGGTTCTTCGCAACGCCCTGCTTTCCGCCGGGCGCCGGTCCAGATTATGTGAACGCGATCGGAACCTGTCTGGTTCCGCCGGGGTGGGACGCGCAAAAGGTGCTTTCGGTGCTGCATGAGGTCGAGGCAGCGCATGGTCGCAAACGGGTGCAGCGGTGGGGGATGCGCACGCTGGATCTGGACCTGATCGCCTTTGGCGATGCCGTGGCCCCTGACCCTGTGACCTGGCGGCATTGGCAGGCGCTGGACCCCGCCCTGCAACGAACGACCGCGCCCGATCAGCTGATTCTGCCGCATCCCCGCATGCAGGACCGCGCCTTTGTGCTGGTGCCGATGGCCGATCTGGCCCCGGATTGGCTGCATCCGGTGCTGGGGCTGACGGTGGCGCAGATGCTGGCGGCCTTGCCCGCATCCGATGTCGCAGAGGTGCGCCCCGTTTGACTGGATGGTCGTGAGGTAGTTTGGTGACCCTGTGCTATGGAACGTGACGTGTCACAGATTCTCACAAAGAGCTCGCCTGAAGGCGACTCACTGTCAAACGGATCACTTCTGCCCATGCGACAGAAGCCGAATATTTTGCGGAAGGGCTTCGGCTTTCTCATGGATGAAGGTCAATAGAGGCTTTTTTGCTCTGGCGGCAACAGTCCGCCCTGCCGCTACCAGATCGATGCAATAGAAGTACGTTAGATGCTCCTCTTCGATTGCGCGTTGAAGATCGGCTTGACGCCGGAAGTGCGGTCCACCCTCCGAAACCAAGAAACGGCGTTCGTCGACCGGCCTGCACACGTCTCGGGGGAGTGTGAAGCTATCGTCAAAGCTGGTACGAAGGGCTTCAACGTCGGGGCGAGGTCCAACGAAGTCGCAAGCTCCGTCACCAGAGGTGACCGCAAAGAAGAAAAGATCACGACTGAGTGCTTGCAGCCGCTTTCCAGCTTCCGAGGGCGCCACACCGAGCTTGGAAAAGGCGTTTAGGAGATAGATTGACATGATTTCGTGCGAGTCGTGTTTCGCCCAGCGGCCAAGTTCATTCTCGGGCAGATAGCCCCGACTTCTCCAGAGCCGGATGTTCGACTGCGTCGCGCCCGTGACTTCTGCCGCCTCCTTCGGACTGAAGCTCGTTGGCGATACTCGCCAACCAAGTAGCGTCTCGACTCCTGCGCTCATCTGAACCTCCTACTTTGCATGCGCTGCAGCCTAGCAGACATTAAACGTATCGACGAGTCGAAAAATCGTTGCACTGATACGATTTCGAAGGTAAGCCCAAATTGGCGAATGGGAGCAGGAAGGGAGGGCAAATGAATCAGCTGGAAAAGGGTAAGCGAGCGGGGATTTTGCAGTCACTGAACGAATGCATGTCCCAGCGGGCTTGCGAGCGCATCTTCAAGGTCAGCAACAAGACCGTCGCCAAGCTGGCCCGTGACGCTGGTGACATGGCAATTCGTCACATAAACCAAGTCGATGGCTTGAAGGTCCGCTCCATACAGGCTGATGAAATCTGGTCGTTCGTAAAGGCCAAGCAGAAGAACGTGTCAAAACTGAAATGGCCACAGGTTGGTGCGGGGACGATCTGGGCCTATCTCGCAATATGTGCCGATAGCAAGTTCATCCTCACCTACGAGTTGGGTGATCGACGCGTCCCTGATGCTCGCTCCTTCATGAAATCAATCCGTTCGAAGCTGGCGGTTGAACAAGATGGGTCGCTGGTCTTGAGACCCCAGATATTCACAGACGGCCTCAAGGCTTACGAAGAGGCGGGCGAGATCGCATTCGGCGATGAAGCCGACCGCGCCATGCTGGTGAAGCAGTACAGCAATACCGATGATGACGGCGAACCGACGCCATCAAGTCGCTACGCTGGTGCCGACAGACGAGTTCTGGCCGGAGACCCTTCGATCCGGGCGATCAGCACAAGCTACATAGAACGCGCAAACCTTACCCTGAGGATGGGAAACAAGCGCTATACTCGCAAAACGAACGCATTTTCAAAGACTTTGCGGAACCATGAACGTCAACTCGCCATCTGGATCATGTACTACAACTACTGCCTTTTGCCGTCGCCACAACGAAAAACCGACCCGGAAACCGGCGAGGTTTTTTGGGAGAAACGGTTGACGCCTGCTATGGAGATCGGGCTGACAGACCGCGTCTGGGAAGTCGATGATTTGCTGACGCTTACGGACGCGCACCTTGCTGAGGAGCGGAAAAAACTGCTTTCGTCATGCACAGACTTGGTCGCAGGACCCAAGGTCGATGCCGATCTACATGTCTACTGGGTGTACGCAAGCAGCCAGCATAACTCCGCCAAGGTCCACAAGGCTGATTGTGTGAACTGCAACAAAGGGACCGGTCGAGCTGGTGGCAAGGCCAAGGGCGGCGAATGGCATGGCTGTGCAACGCTCGATGACGCCATGCGGCAGGCAGAGCACATGCACCCTGCCAACAATGCCATTTGCCGCATGTGTCTTGGATCGTACAGAAAATCGGGGTACCGAGGTCCTCGGGCGTCACTTCCGTCGAGACTGTTGCTTCATTAGCCGAAGATGCGGAAAGTTGAGTTGGCGGAACGATCCGCACAGCAGACCTCGGAGAAGATGGAACTTGGCCAGCAAGGAAGCGACCGCACGGATCAAGATCAATCGACTCCTCGTCGAGGCGGGCTGGCGGTTCTTCGATGACACGGTTGGTCCTGCCAACATCGTGCTGGAGCCGAACGTCAAGCTCACCACGAAAGCCTTTGATGCACTCGGCGACGACTTTGAGAAAGCAGGGAATGGGTTCGTCGATTTTCTGCTTCTCGACCCCGCTGGAAAGCCGCTCATAGTCCTAGAGGCCAAGTCTGAGGGAAAAAACCCACTCTCAGCTAAGGAACAAGCGCGCAGGTACGCCCGCTCGCAGAACGCGCGCTTTGTGATCCTCAGTAACGGCAACATCCACTATCTCTGGGATCTGGAGCAGGGTAATCCAACGGTCATCACAAAGTTTCCCGGCCCAACAGAGATCGGCAACCACTACGCCTTCGAGCCTAACGCCGAACGTCTCGCCGCAGAGAAGGTTGATCTGGATTTCATTGCCATAACCCAGATGCCAGCCTATGCGCAGGAAGCCGCGTGGCGAGCTGAGTCCGAGCGCCCCTCATTTGTCGAAAAGAACAAACTTCGTTTTCTGCGGCGGTACCAGAAGCGTGCCATCGAGCGGGTACAAGAGGAGGCAAAGACCGGCGCGACCCGTTTCCTGTTCGAAATGGCCACGGGGACGGGAAAAACGCTCACGTCAGCAGGGATCATCAAGCTGTTCCTGAAGACCCGCAATGCGAAGCGTGTGCTATTTCTGGTTGACCGCCTTGAGTTGGAAGTTCAGGCCGACAAAGCTTTCAAGGCCCTCCTGCGGAATGATTTCACATCGGTGATTTACAAAGAGCAGCGGGACGACTGGCGAAAGGCAGATATTGTGGTCACGACGGTGCAGTCGCTTTTGTCGTATGATAAGTACCGTCGCCTTTTCGCACCGACGGACTTCGACCTTGTGATCTCCGACGAAGCACACCGTTCGATTGGTGGCAACGCGAGAGCGGTTTTCGAGTACTTCATAGGGTACAAGCTCGGGCTGACAGCAACCCCAAAGGACTACCTTAAGCAGTCGAAAGATCGCGCCGCCGCACGAGACCCGCGTGAAGCTGAGCGCCGGATGATGCTCGACACCTATCGCATCTTTGGCTGTGACAGTGGGGAGCCAACTTTTCGGTACTCGCTGGTGGATGGTGTGAACGATGGCTTCTTGATCAACCCCTACGTCGTCGACGCGCGAACCGGCGTCACGACGCACTTGCTGTCAGATGAGGGCTTCGTGGTCGAGACGACCGACGATGAAGGCAACGAGGTGAAGGAGGCGTTCGCAGGTCGTGACTTGAGAAGAGGTTCTTTGCGGAGACCACCAACCTCGCCCTCTGCAAAACGCTGCTACAAAACGGCCTACGTGATCCGATCTCTGGCGAGTTCGGTAAGACAATAGCTTTCGCTGTAAGCCAAAACCACGCAGCTAAGATCACGCAAATCCTGAACCAGATGGCTGATCAGCTATGGCCGAGGAAGTACATTTCCGACTTCGCAATGCAGGTCACCAGCCAAGTTGCCAACGCGCAGAAAATGACAGTCAACTTCTCCGACAATAATTTCGGTGGACACAGCGACTTTCTGCAAGATTACCGGACCAGCAAGGCGCGCGTCTGCGTCACCGTGGGTATGATGACCACCGGTTACGATTGCCCCGACCTGCTCAATCTTGCGCTGATGCGACCGATCTTCTCGCCCTCTGACTTCGTGCAGATCAAGGGTAGAGGCACACGCAAACACAATTTTAGCGAAGAGATGTTCGACCCGGCCGGAAAGGAAGCCTTGGGAACCGTCGAGAAGACCGTGTTTCGGCTTTTCGACTTCTTTGCCAACTGCGAGTACTTCGAGGAAAAATTCAACTACGACGAGGAAATCAAGCTCCCCTCGCTCACAACGATCCCGCTCTCGACCGGCGGTGACGGTCCGGGCAGCAGCGGACCTATCGGGGGCATCGCCACTTACGAACATTTTGATCCCGATGATGTCGTGTCGCAGGTCGAGCATCAGGTTGGTCTTGATGGCATGCGGATTGATCGCGAACTGTTCCGCAAGTTCGAGGATCAGGCGCGTTCGGATCCAACGCTGGCGCAACTGGTCGAGCAACAGAACTGGGAAGCTGCCACCCGTCACGTCATCGAAGAGCTGTTCGACAAGCCAAGTGAATATTTCAACCTCGAAAGGCTGCGCCGCGCCGCTGGCGTGGATCGGCGTATTTCCGTGCGCGAGCTCGTCGAAAAGGCCTTCGGCTTCATCCCCGGATTCAAGAGCAAGGCCGAGCTTATCGAGGATGAATTCCAGAAATTCCTGACAGACCAGAAGCCCGAGGAAGCCGACCGCATCCGCGAAATACGCTATTTCTTCGAGGCTTACATCCGCGACGCCAATGTCCGCGCAAAGATCGACGCTGGCCATTTCGCCGACCTGAACGTAAACCCCACGTTTACAACGCGCGACCTGAAAGAGGTCCCCGCCTCATGGCGCAAGCGCATCCCCGAATACATCAAGGACTATGTGTCCCTGAACCCTTTCCTCTGACGAAAGCCTCCCATGCTCGACACCGCCACCAAACGCCGCATCGACACCTGCCGCGACATCCTCGTCGGCAAAGTGCCCGATCCCAAGAGCCAGGTTGAACAGATCACCGTTGCGCTGATCTACAAGTTCATGGACGACATGGACCTTGAAGCCGAGGAACTGGGCGGCGAGCGCAAATTTTTCACCAAGGACTATGAACGCTATCGCTGGGCCAAACTGGTGGCACCCGGTGTTTCCGGGCAGGACATGCTCAACTCGTATTCCGAAGCGTTGACCAAGATGGTGGAAAATGTAGGCCTGCCGCTCCTCTTCCGCAACATATTCCGCAACGCCTATCTTCCCTACCGCGACCCTGAAACGCTTCGCTCGTTCTTGCGCGAGATCAACACCTTCACCTATGAACATAGCGAAAAGTTGGGCGACGCCTTCGAATACCTGCTGTCGGTCCTTGGCAGTCAGGGCGACGCGGGTCAATTTCGGACCCCGCGCCATATCATCGACTTCATGGTCGAGATCATCGATCCCAAGAAGACCGAGGTCATCCTCGATCCAGCCTGCGGCACGGCGGGGTTCTTGATTTCGGCCTACAAGCATATCCTGAAAACAAACTCGACCCACACCTTGACTGGCAACGGAAACGGCGCGGTCACCGACGCTACAGATCTGGCACTGGAAAGCCCGCTGCGCTTTCCCGGCGATCTGTTGTCCGGCGAAGACCGCAGGCACCTCGCGGGCAACATCAAAGGCTACGACATCTCGCCTGACATGGTTCGCCTCAGCCTTGTTAACCTCTATTTGCATGGCTTTGCCGACCCCAAGATCGAAGAATACGACACCCTGACAAGCCAAGACAAATGGACCGAGACGGCGGACGTCATCCTTGCCAATCCGCCCTTCATGTCGCCAAAAGGGGGGATCAATGTGTTTCGGCATGCAATTTTGACCCCTTAGGCGGGGTAATCGGCGTCCAATTT
>JAZKHT010000003.1:0-354819 GCA_040385245.1 Pseudomonadota bacterium
CATATAAAGCGGACCGGTCAGCATCAGAACGTTGACGAAGATCGAAAACAGGATCACGCAAAGAAAGATCGGACGCTGTTCTTTTGCGGCTGCCCCAAGTTCGGCGTGTCCGGCTTTCCATGGGTCCATCGAGTCACCGCCGATTGCGCTTGTTTTCACCCCCAAGGGTGGGGCTGCTTGCGTCTCTACGAAACACGACTTCAAACCCGTAGGTGAGAAACTATCCACGAATTGCCTCTTGAGAGGGTCTTTTCATGAAAGATTGTACACGAGATCAAGAGTGTGCTGTTTACCCACCTGGAAATCGCACCCTGTGAGACTGCCGGATTTTTGCGCAACGGGCCCGACCCATGGTCGCGAACGCCAACCGTACGCGGTGCTGTAAACGGGTCTGACGAAAAACCAACCCCATCCGCACAATCCGCAACGCAATCCCCCCTCCGGATCTCGATTGCAAGGCGATGGAAACAATGGACCCATCCGGGCGTATCCGCGTCATACGTGCGCTTGTGACCGGCGCGCGCCGCGCGTTGCCGGGTTCAGCTTGCCACGAGAGGATCAGCCCCGGAATAAACCCCGAAGAAGACAGTAACATACAGAAAAAATCGTTTTCTGACAGCTTCCCAAGCTGAATACGGCGGGTCTGATCCCCCTCCCCCGCTCCATTCCGACTTATCGCTGACCCTGTGCTTGCGGCGCGCTGCCCCCTTTTCTTTGCCCGCCCCGCGCGTTAGGCACATGCAGCAAATCTGGGATGGAGGCTTTGATGAACAACGATATCAAACGGATCGGCACCGGCGCGCGGATGTCCGAGGCGGTCTGCTACAACGGCATCGTCTGGGTGGCGGGTCAGGTCGGCCATCCCGGCGCGTCGGTCGCGGACCAGACCCGGCAATGTCTGGCCGAGGTGGACCGTATTCTGGCCGAGGCGGGCACCGACAAGACCCGCATCCTGTCGGCGCAGATCTGGCTGGCCGACATCGACACCTTCGGCGACATGAATGCGGTCTGGGATCAGTGGGTTCCGCAAGGCCACACCCCGGCCCGCGCGACCGGCGAGGCAAAGCTTGCGACCCCGGATTATCTGGTCGAGGTCATCGTGACGGCGGCGTTGAAGTAAGGGAAGCCAAAAGTTTTCCTGAAAACTTTTGCAAATTCCTTTGAAAGGAATTTGGCGCGCAGGGTTTGATCTTTGCGCCCGTCCGGGACCGCGACGGGGGGCTGTCTGCCCCCCGAGCCCCCCGAGGATATTTTTGCAAAGAGGAAGCCGCAGCCGTCAGGATGTCAGGTAATCCACCAGACTTTGGGTGGAGCCGTCCTTGTCGGATGCGGATGCCTTGCCTTCAAGGATCGGTTGCAGCGCCAGCGCCAGCTCCTTGCCCAACTCTACCCCCCATTGGTCATAGGAGTTGATGCCAAGGATCACGCCTTCGACGAACACCCGGTGTTCATAAAGCGCGATGATCCGGCCAAAGGTGCGCGGGGTCAGTTGGTGGTAGGCCAGCGTCGTTGACGGGCGGTTGCCAGGAAAGACGCGGTGGCGGGCCTGACGGTCCAGTTCGGCACCGACCAGACCTTTGCGTTCCATGAGGGTGCGCGCCTCGTCCAGAGACCGGCCGCGCAGCAGCGCCTCGGACTGGGCGAGGCAGTTCGACACCAGCAGCAGGTGCTGGTGCGCAAGGTCAGGTTCGTGCCCCTGTTTGGCGATGAGGAATTCACAAGGCACAATGCGCGTGCCCTGATGGATCAGCTGATAGAACGCGTGCTGGCCGTTGGTGCCGGGTTCGCCCCAGACGACGGGGCCGGAGTCCACCGCAAGATCGCTGCCGTCCATCGCCACGCGCTTGCCGTTGCTTTCCATCTCCAGTTGCTGAAGGTAGGCGGGCAGGCGCGACAGGCGCTGGTCATAGGGCAGCACCGCGCGGGTGGTATAGCCGCAGATCTGGTTGTGCCAGATACCGACCAGCGCCAGCAGCACGGGCAGGTTTTCTGCCATGGGGGCGGTGCGGAAATGGCGGTCCATGTCGGCGCCACCGGCGAGGAAATCGTCAAACCGCTCGGGCCCGATGGCGATCATCAGGGCAAGGCCGATCGGTCCCCACATCGAATAGCGCCCGCCGACCCAATCCTCGAACCCGAAAACGCGGGTGGCGTCGATGCCAAAGGCGGCCGTCTTTTCGGCGGCGGTGGACACTGCGGCGAACTGTGCGCCGGGGTTCTTGACCTTGCGCGCCATCCAGATGCGGGCGGTTTCGGCGTTGGTCATCGTCTCGATCGTGGTGAAGGTCTTCGAGGCGACAATGACCAGCGTGGTTTCGGGGTTCAGCCGCGCCAGCGTGTCATGGATATGTGCGCCATCGACGTTCGACACGAAATGGCAGCGCGGCCCATCGTGATAGGGGGCTAGCGCCAGCGTGGCCATCGCCGGGCCAAGGTCTGACCCGCCGATGCCGATGTTGACGACATCGGTGATCGGACCGCCCTGCCCGACAAAGCGCCCCGACCGCAGATCGCGTACAAAGGCCTGCATCCGGTGATGTGTCGCCGTCACCTCGACCGCGACGTTCTTTCCGTCGACGATCACGGTGTCGGCCATGTTGCGCAGGGCGGTGTGCAGCACGGCGCGGCCTTCGGTTTCGTTGATCCGGTCGCCCCGGAACATCGCCGCCCGCTTGTCCGCCACCCCGGCGGCGTCCACCAGATCCAGCAGCAACGCCTTGGCGGTGGCGTCGATGTTGGTTTTGGACCAATCAAAAAGCATGTCATCCAGTCGCGCCGAAAACTGCGCGGCACGGGTGGGATCGTCAAACAGCGACAGGATCGCGCGGGTCTTGACGGTGTCATGATGCGCGGTCAGGGCGCGCCAGTGGGTCTGCATGTCAATCACTCCGCCCAGTGAACGGTTGCGTTATCAAGGACGGCCCGCACCGGGGCCTCTTTCGGCGACAGGGTTGCGGCGCGTTCAAGGGCGCTGCGTTTTTCCGCGCCGGTGATCAGGATGTGGATGTTCATCGCGCCTTTCAGCACGGGTGCTGTCAGGGTCACGCGCGGCTCGCCTGCCGCATCGGCGCGCAAGGCCATCAGCGGGGGCGCATCATTGGCCAGCGCCTGTTCCAGGCGGTCGGCACCGGGAAACAGACTGGCCGTGTGCATGTCGGCCCCCATGCCCAAAAGCAGCACCGAGATCGGCAGATGCGGGCGCACCCCTTCGGTCAACTCCTCCAACCGGTCTTCGGGTGTCGGCGCTTCGGCGTAAAGCGGGATCAGCTTTGCCGCCGCCGCCTTGCCGCGCAGCAAACGTTCGCGCAACAGGCGCGTGTTCGACCGGGGGCTGTCCTCGCCCACCCAGCGTTCGTCGTTCAGAAAGACGGCGACATTGGCCCAGTCCAGTTCCACGCCCGACAGCGTGTCAAAGATCGGCCCCGGCGTCGTGCCGCCCGGCACGCACAGGGACGCCGCCCCGTCGCGGCGCAGGAAATCGGCCAACTGCCCCGCCAAAACATTGGCAAGGCCCAGCATCAGGAATTCGCGGTCCGGATAGGTTTCAAATTTCATTCTCGTATCTCCCGCCAGCGGCGTCCGTCGCGGTGCATCAGCATCAGCGCATCTTCGGGGCCGGACGATCCGGCGTCATAGCCCTGCGGCTTGTCCCCGCGCGCTTCCCATCCGGCGATGATCGGGTCGGTCCAGGCCCAGGCCGCCTCGACCTCGTCGCCGCGCATGAACAGGGTCTGGTTGCCCCGGATCACATCCATGATCAGCCGTTCATAGGCGTCGGGCACATCCTCGGCGTGGTCCCCCAGCGCATCGGCAAAGGCCATGTCCAGCGGCACCTGCATCAGGCGCATGCCGCCCGGCCCCGGTTCCTTGATCATCACCATCAGGTTCATGCCTTCGTTCGGCTGCAACCGGATCACCAGCACGTTTTCGCGCCATCCTTGGGCATCGTCGAAGATCGAATGTGGCGGTTCCTTGAAGGTGATCGCAATCTCGGATGCGCGCGCGCGCAGGCGTTTGCCGGTGCGCAGATAGAACGGCGTGTTCTTCCACCGCCAGTTCGAGATGTTGACCTTCAGCGCGATGTAGCTTTCGGTCTTGCTGGCCGGATTCTCGGAATGTTCGACGTATCCCCCCTGTCCGTTCCCGGCCAGATATTGGCCGCGTACGATATCGACAGGCTGCACCGCATCCAGCGCACGGATCACCTTCAGCTTTTCATCGCGCACGGCATCGGGGTCAAAGTGATAGGGCGGCTCCATCGCGATCAGACACAAAAGCTGCATCATGTGGTTTTGCACCATGTCCCGCATGGCGCCGGACTTATCATAATACGCACCGCGCCCGTCAACGCCGACGGTTTCGGCCACCGTGATCTGGACGTGGTCGATGTATTCCGCCTTCCACAACGGTTCGAACAGGATATTGGCAAAGCGGACCGCCATCAGGTTCTGGACGGTTTCCTTGCCCAGATAGTGGTCGATGCGGTAGATCTGGGTTTCTGTGAAATGCGCGGCCAACACCCCGTTCAGTGCGCGGGCCGAGGCGAGGTCGCGGCCAAAGGGTTTTTCGACGACGATCCTGCTCCAGGCGTCGGCGATGGCGTGGGTGTGCAGGCGTTCCGCGATATCACCGAACAGCGACGGCGCGACCGAGAAATAGAACGCACGCACCACGTTTTCGCGCATCATCGACTTCAGATCGTCCCACCCGCCCGTGCCCTTGGCGTCGATCGAGACATAGCGGATCGCGCCCAGAAACCCTGTGATCGCGGCGGCATCCTGCCGTTCGGGATCGACGAATTCAACGATCGCGTCGCGCACCATCTGGCGGAAGGCGTCTTCGGTCAGGTCGGCCCGCGCGGCCCCGATGATGCGGCTGGTGTCGGGCATCTGACCCGCCAGAAACCGGCGATACAAACCGGGCAGGATCTTGCGCCGGGCAAGGTCACCGGTGCCGCCGAAAATCACGAGGTCAAAGGGATCGACCGGGATGACACGCGAAACCATGGCTTACCTCGCTTGGGTTGGATCGGGCGGGGTCCGCCCTGTTAGCGCTAACGATGCGCCTTTTACCCCCGTCGCCTGCACGAGTCTAGCACCCCATGCGCGTGGCACAAGCGGATGCTGCATGGCGGCATCACCCTTCGTCCAGCGATTCCCAGCGCAGACGGCCAATGCCCGGTTCGGCGGCCAGCCGCTGCATGGCCAGATCGAGCATGGAATCGGTGACGCCTTCGCCGGTGAACAGGGCCGAAATCTCGATCCCGCCGTCCACCGGGTCTGCGCTGATTTCCGACAGCTTCAACCCGCCGACGGTCAGGGTGCGCAGGATCAGGCTGCGCGCCTCGCCTTCGGAACTGGGGGTGCAGGTCAGCAGAATGCGGAATTGGCGCATGACCGGCAGGCCCGCTTTTGTCTTTCGTTTCAGGAATTTGACCAGTGGGCGCAGGCCAAGGTTGATGAACACCACCATCCCCGTCAGCATCAGCGCGAACAGGGGCGCCCCTGCCCCGGCTATCAGACCGACCGCCGCCGAACACCACAAAGTCGCCGCCGTGTTCAACCCATGCACGTTGAACCCGTCACGAAAGATGATGCCCGCCCCCAGAAAGCCGATGCCCGACACGACCTGTGCGGCCACGCGCGTGGGGCTGACCTCGGTCGGGAACAGCATCGAAAAGATCACGAAAGCCGCTGCCCCCAGCGCCACCAGTGCATTGGTGCGCAGACCCGCCATGCGTTGGCGCACCTGCCGTTCCGACCCGATCACCGCCCCGCAGGACAGGGCAACGGCCAGATTGATCGCGGCAGCGTCAAGGGCGATGGTCATGGAGGGTCACCTTTGCCAAAGGGGAAAGATGACCACGCAAGGCAGCAATTGTGAAGCTTTTGTAACGACCTGTTGCCCGCCAAATGCGCCGCTGTGGAAAATTTGGCGGTCGCGCCCCACTGGCCTGCGCGTCAAGCGTCCAGTTCGGCATCCCAATACAGGAAGTCCAGCCAGCTTTCGTGCAGATAGTTCGGCGGAAAACGCCGCCCGTGGATCTGCATCTCTTCGGCGTTGGGGGCACGCGGCGCGCGGTTCAGGCGCATTCCCGCCTGTTTCAGGGTTTTGGACCCTTTCCGCAGGTTGCAGGGGCTGCACGCCGCGACCACATTCTCCCAACTGGTGATACCGCCGCGCGCGCGGGGCAGGACGTGATCAAAGGTCAGATCGCCCTTGTGGCCGCAATACTGGCAGCAAAATTCATCCCGCAGAAAAAGATTGAAGCGCGTGAATGCCACGCGCTTCTGGGGTTTGACGTATTCTTTCAGCACGACGACCGACGGTATGCGGAACTCTTGTCGCTGGCTTCGCACCGTCTTGTCGTATTCGGCAACGATGCTGACCCGGTCCAGAAACGCCGCCTTTACCGCCTCTTGCCAGGGCCACAGCGACAGCGGGTAATAGGACAGGGGCCGGTAATCAGCATTCAGCACCAATGCAGGATAGTGCTTCAACGCCGCCGGGTCGCGTACGAATGATGTCCTGAAATCGCCGTCCATGCCGTAAGGGACTCCGTTCCTGTCCTGCGTCCTGTTCCGTCACGCCGGGGGGCGGAGGTGCGACCCCGACACCACGACTATATCTGGCGTTCCTTTGCGTTCAAGCCCCTCAATCTGTGGTGCGCCAGATCGTCCCTGTGATTGCACCGAAACGTGACGCCGCCATGACAGGATGCAAACGAAACGGGCGGCGCATCCGTTCCGATGCGCCGCCCGATGATGTGTTTGCCAACCGCTTAGTGGGCGGCGTCAACCGCGCGCTTGGTCAGCACCTTGACCAGATTGGCGCGATAGGCGGCCGTTCCGTGCAGATCGCCGATCATATCCGCCGGATCGACCGTCAGCCCCGCCACAGCGCTGCCGGCAAAATTGGCCGACAGGGCCGCTTCGGCGTCATGCCAGCGGAAGACCCCGTTGTTCGACGCCCCCGTCACCGCAACCCGGACACCGCCCGCGTATTTGGCGACGAACACCCCTGTCAGCGCAAAGCGGCTGGCCGGTTGGTTGAACTTTACGTAGGCAGCCTTTTGCGGAACGGGGAAGGTCACGCCGGTGATGATCTCGCCTTCTTCCAGGGCGGTGGTGAACATACCCTGGAAATAATCATCCGCTGCGATCTTGCGCCGGTTGGTGACAATCGTCGCCCCGGATGCCAGAACCGCCGACGGATAACAGGCGGCGGGGTCGTTGTTGGCAAGGCTGCCGCCGATGGTGCCCCGGTTTCTGACCGCCGGATCACCGATACCGCCCGCCAGATCGGCCAGCGCCGGGTAATACTGCCGCGCCTCGGCCGCGACGACGGCATGGGGCGTCGCGGCCCCGATGGCCAGACCGTCATCGCCCAGACAGACGCCGCGCATCTCTGGGATGCCGGTCAGGCTGACCAGAACCGTAGGCGCTGCCAGCCGCTGTTTCATCGTCGGCAGCAGGGTCTGCCCGCCCGACAGGGCCTGCGCCCCATCAGACGACAGGGCCGCAACCGCATCGGCGATGCTTTGGGGTTTCACGAAGTCAAAGTTGTGCATGTCGGTTCCCCCTCAGGCGTTCATCGCCGACCAGACGCGCGACGGCGTCAGCGGCATGTCGATATGGGTGACGTTTTTGTGGCCACCGCGTTGCAGCGCGTCGATCACTGCGTTCACCACGGCGGGCGGCGATCCGATGGCCCCCGCCTCGCCGCAGCCTTTGACGCCCAGCGGGTTGTGGGTGCAGGGCGTGTTGCAGGAATGGTCAACCACGAACATCGGCACATCGTCGGACCGGGGCATGGCGTAATCCATGTAAGACCCTGACAGAAGCTGGCCGTTGTCGTCGTAGCTGGTCATTTCCAGCAGCGCCTGCCCGATCCCTTGGGCCACGCCGCCATGCACCTGACCTTCGACGATCATCGGGTTCATCACGTTGCCGAAATCATCCGCACAGGTAAAGCGGCACACATCCACCTTGCCGGTGTCTGCGTCCACCTCGACCTCGCACAGATAAGCGCCTGCGGGATAGGTAAAGTTGGCCGGGTCGTAGAAGGCGGTTTCCTCAAGCCCCGGTTCCAGCGTTTCCAGCGGATAGTTGTGCGGGACATAGGCCGAGAAGGCGATTTCGCCAAAGGTTTTGGCCTTGTCGGTGCCGGTCACGCTGAACTTGCCGTCAGCGAACACGATGTCGCCTTCGGCAGCCTCCAACATATGGGCCGCGATCTTTTTGCCCTTGGCGATGATCTTGTCCACCGCCTTGGTCATGGCCGAGCCGCAGACCGCAAGCGAGCGTGATCCGTAGGACCCCATGCCGAACGGGATTTTCGACGTGTCGCCGTGGACGATTTCGATGCTGCTTTCGGGCACACCCAACTGTTCGGCCACCACTTGCGCGAACACGGTTTCATGTCCCTGCCCGTGGCTGTGTGCGCCGACCATCACGCTGATGTTGCCGGTGGCGTTCACCCGCACGGTCGCCGCGTCATAAAGGCCGACGCGCGCGCCAAGGATGCCCACAAGGTTTGACGGCGCGATGCCGCACGCCTCGATCCAGGTGGACAGGCCCAGACCGCGCAGTTTGCCCTTGGCGGCGGATGCGGCACGGCGGGATTCAAACCCCGCCACGTCACCCAACTCGATCGCCTTGGCCAGCGTGTCCTGATAGTTGCCGATGTCGTATTGCAGGCCCACTGGCGTGGTGTAGGGGAACATGTCGGGGGTGATAAAGTTCTTGCGGCGCACCTCGAACGGGTCAAGGCCCAGTTCACGCGCGGCAATGTCGATCACCCTTTCCAGCGAATAGGTCGCCTCGGGCCGGCCCGCGCCACGATAGGCGTCGACCGGGGCGGTGTTGGTGAAGACCGTCTTCACGTTCACATAGACATGCGGCACCTTGTAGGGGCCGGCCATCAGCGTACCGTGCAGGAAGGTCGGCGTGACGGTGGCAAAGTTGGACAGATAGGCGCCGACGTTGGCCATGGTTTCGGTACGGAAGGCGATGAACGTGCCGTCCTTTTCGCAGGCCAGTTCGATCTTGGTCACATGGTCGCGGCCATGCGCGTCAGACAGGAAGGACTCGCTCCGCTCAGCCGTCCATTTCACCGCGCGCTTCAGCTTTTTCGCCGCTGCCAGAACCAGCGCCTCTTCGCCGTAGTGATAGATCTTCGATCCGAACCCACCGCCCACGTCGGGGGCGACCACGGTCAGCTTGTTTTCCGGGATGCCCAGCACAAAGGCCGCAACCAGAAGGCGCGTCAGGTGCGGGTTCTGGCTGGTGGTGGTCAGCTTGTAGTCGCCGGTGCCGGGGAAATATTCGCCGATGCTGGCGCGCGGTTCCATTGCGTTGGGGACCAGCCGGTTGTTGACCAGTTCCAGCGTGGTGACATGCGGGGCCGATTTGAACGCGGCATCCACGGCGGCGCGGTTGTCCTCGATCCAGCCCCAGTCATAGCACTGGTTGTCGGGGATTTCGTCATGCACGCGGTTGGTGCTGTCGGCCAGCGCCTGCGCCATGTCGATGATCGCGGGCAACTCCTCGATCTCGGTCGCATCGGCGATGGATTGGGCGGCGTCCTTTGCTTGCGCATAGGTTTCGGCCACCACGGCGGCGTAGGCGTCACCGACATGGCGCACCTTGCCGTGTGCCAGAACCGGGCGCTTGGGTTCTCGCATCGGTTCGCCGTTGCGCGAATTGATCAGCCAGCCTGCGGGGTTGCCGCCGACATCCTTGAAATCCTCGCCCGTGAACACCGCCAGCACGCCGGGCATCGCCGCCGCTGCCGCCGTGTCAATCGACACGATCCGCCCATGGGCCACATTTGATCGGACAAAGACCGCAAAGGTCTGGCCCGCCACCACATGGTCATCCGTGTAATGCCCCAGTCCCGTCAGGAACCGCACATCTTCGCGCCGCTTGGAGCTGGCGCCGATACCGTAATCTTTCGGCATGTAAATCCCCTTTTCCTGTGCGGTTATTCGGCGGCCACGGCAGCCACGTCCTGCCCGGACGCGGCCAACACGGCCTTGACGATGTTGTGGTATCCGGTGCAGCGGCAAATGTTGCCTTCCAGATAGTGACGGACATCGTGTTCCGACGGTTTCGGGTTTTCAGCCAGCAGCGCCGCCGAAGACATCACCATGCCTGGGGTGCAAAAGCCGCATTGCAGGCCGTGGTGGTCCTGGAACGCCTGCTGGATCACGCCAAGGCTGCCGTCCGCATTGGCCATGCCTTCAATGGTCTTGACCGTGGCACCGGCCACATCCTGCGCAAAGACGGTGCAGCTTTTCACCGCCTTGCCATCGACATGCACCACACAGGCACCGCATTGCGACGTGTCGCAACCCACGTGGGTGCCGGTCAGCCCCAGCCCTTCGCGCAGAAAGGACGACAGCAATGTCCGCCCTTCTGCCTCGGCCGAGACGGTCTTGCCGTTCACGGTCATCGTGACTTTCGTCATGTTCATCCTCCCTTGGAAAATCCTGTTACCGGTCAAATCAGCCCATCAGCCGCTTGAACCAGCCTTTTTTCTTTGTCTCGCCGCCGTCTTCCGTTGCCCCGTCGTCAGAAGTCACGGCATCCGCCGCGGGCGCGTCATCGCCCGGACCTTCGACAGCTTCCTGGAAACGGGTAAAGAATTCGTCAGCCATCTTTTTGGCAAAGCCGTCGATGATGCGGCTGCCCAACTGGGCGATCTTGCCGCCCACATTCGCCTCGACGTCATAAGACAGCCGGGTGCCGCCTTCGATGGCGGTCAGGGTGACGTTCGCCCCGCCCTTGGCATAGCCCGCAGGGCCCCCCTTGCCTTCGCCGCTGATGCGCAGGCTTTGGCCCGGCACCATGTCGGACAGGGTGACGATGCCGGTAAAGCGGGCCTTCACCGGACCCACCTTTTGCACCACCGCCGCCTCGAATCCTGACTCTGCGCTGCCGGTCATGCTTTCGCAGCCGGGAACGCATTCCTTCAGCACATCGGGGTTCAGGATGGCGGTCCAGACGGTGGCAGGATCGGCCTTGATCTCTCGGAAGTCGCTTAGCTGCATGGGTCCCCCAGTCGTTTTGTCCAGCTTAGGCGCAGCGCGCCGCCGGTGATATGGAACATTGGTCGTAAAACGAAATTAATCCGCACCCGGCAACCCTGCGATAAAGGTTTCCAGCGCGCGGGCATCGATCGGCTTCATCAACATCCCGATCCCTGCGGCGGCGCATTGGTCGCGCAGTTCGGGCGTATGGGTGGCGGTCACGATGCGCACCGGCACATCGCCATACGTGGCCCGCATCGTGGTGACGAAATCAACCCCTGTCATGCCGCTGCCAAGGTTCTGGTCCACCAGAAAACAGTCGGGCAGGATGCCCAGTTCGTCGATCAAGGCCAGCGCCTCTTCGCCGGATGCGGCGTCCAGCACCGAAACACCCCATTTTTCCAGCAAAAGCCCCATCGCCCGGCGCAGGTCTTCGTCGTTTTCCACCAGAAAGACGATGCGGTTCTGCATGGCGATGCGCGGACGAGGGGCTGTGCTGCGCGGCCCGTCGGCCTGCACGCCCGACCCCGCCTCGGCCAGCGGGACCTGCACCATGAAGGTGGTGCCATGCCCCAGCCGCGACGACAGGCCCAAGGGATGTTCCAGCAGCGCGCAGGCCCGTTCGACGATGGCCAGCCCCAGCCCCATGCCTTCGGACGCAGAGGCCCGCGCGTTCAGGCGGTGGAATTCGCGAAAGATGTTGTCCTGTTCATCCTCGGGGATGCCTGGCCCGGTGTCGCGCACCTCGATCCGCACAAGGCCAGCCTGGCGGCGTGCGCCCACCAGCACCCTGCCCCGGTCGGTATAGCGGATCGCGTTGCCGATCAGGTTTTGCAGGATGCGTCGCAGATAGGCCGGATCGGACGCCACCACCGCGCCGCTGGGCACCACATCCAGCCGCAGCCCCTTGGCGGCGGCAATCGCGCCGAATTCGTCGTTCAGTTGCGCCAGCAGCCGGTCCAGCCGCACCGGCTGCACCGTCACCGCCACCCGCCCGCTTTCCAGTTTCGAGATATCGAGCAGCGCGCCCAAGATGCCCTCGACCGACAGCAGCGCGTTTTGCGCCTTGTCCAACGCCTCGCGGCTGCGCGGGTCAATCGCGTCATCCCCGATGGACGAGATGAACAGCTTGGCCGCCGACAGCGGTTGCAGCAGATCGTGGCTGGCAGCGGCGACAAAGCGCGACCGGCTGGCATTGGCGCGTTCGGCGTTGGCCAGCGCATCCTCCAACTCCAGCGTGCGGTCCATCACGCGGGCCTCAAGGGTTTCGTTGGCGCGGCTCAACCCCTCGATTGCGGCGCGTTCGGCGGTGACGTCGGTAAAGCTCATCACGAAACCGCCGTCGGGCATCCCTTGGGCAAAGACGTCAAGGATCAGGTGCGCCCCCCGCCGCAATTCAAACCGCAAGGCCCCGCGCGCCGTGCCATCGGTTACCCATTCCTCCAGCCGGTCGTCGGTCATCCCGTCGCCAAAGGTGAATTCCGGGCGAAAACGTTGCAGCAGCGCCTCAAAGCTGGTGCCGATGCGGAACCGCGCAATCGGGATGGCCAGCAGCGCACCCAGCCGCTGATTCCACCCGACAAGCAGCGCGCTTGCGTCAAAGATGCATACGCCTTGGCTGATGTGGTCCAGCGTGGCGCGGATCACGCGGGCCTGATCGTCCAGCATCTTGCCGCGCTCGACCCGTTCCAGCCGGATGATGTCGGTCACATCGGTTTGCAGGATCACCGTGCCGCCATCCGCCGTGCGGTGTTCGGACACCTGCACCCAACTGTCGGACGTCATGCGCACGTTAAAGATGACGTGTCGGTCCTGATGCCGGCGACGGCGGGCGATGGCCCAGTTCTGCGGTGTCTCTCCGGCGGGCAGTTCCAGAAAGGGCGACCGGCTGACCCGTTCGACATAGTCGCCAAACGTCAGGCCCGGTTTCAGCACCGGGCGCAAGTCGGACATGTGCATGCCAAAGCGGCTGTTGCACATCACCAGCACATCCTGCGCGTCAAACAGGGCAAAGCCTTCCTGAACCGTTTCAATCGCGTTGGCCAGGTTCTGGCGCGCGGCTTCGGTCGCGCGGTTCGCTTCGGCCAGACGGGCGTTGGAATCGTTCAGAAGGTCCAGCGCGCGTTCCAGATCGCGGGTGCGTTCGCGCACCTGATCTTCCAGCATGGCGGCGCGCTGGAACTGCGCATAGGCGGCCCCGCTGTCATCGGTGATCTGCTCCACCCGCCGCATCAGCACCTGCGCGATGGTCAGCAGCTTTTCCGCCTGCCGTTCGGGCGGGTCCGCCGGGTTGATCAGGGTCGAGATCACGCCTTGCCCCCGTCGGGCGGATAGATGGCGACGCCGGTCATGGTCTGGTTGACGTGCATGGAATTCAACTGCTCGCCATAGGTGGAAAAGCCCGCCACCTTGTGCTGGCGCAGCAGGGCGGAAATCGCGCCGGTCTTTTGCTTTTCCAACGCTTCCATCCGGCGCAGGATGCAATCGCAGGCAAGGATCGCGTCGGGCGCCCCCCCCTTTGACAGCGCCTGCAACGCGCGGTCCAGATGCGCCACCATGTCCTGCGGTTCGGCCAGTGTCAGCACCACGCCTTCGTCAATGGCAGAAAAGAACACAAGGTCACCGTTGTCGGCCACCTGCTGGATTGCGCGGACGTGGTGCTTGCCGCCGATCCGCACCACAACCGGATGGGCGGCAAAGGTGAAGGTGGTCAGTTGCGCAGGGTCTTTGCCCAACAGGCGCGCGTATTCCTGAGCTGCGGGTTCGGCGTTGATCTGGCGCACGATGCGGCGCAGGGGATCGGCCTCGGTCACCACCATGCGGCGTTCGGTGGGCAGCAGATGGTCAAGGCTGAACACCTTTACCCGGCAATCCGACCGCAGCATCGTCACCACGGCGGCGTTCTGCAACAGCCTTGTGCCATGCAGAACGAAGGTCCGCTTGAACCGTGTCCCATCCCCCGCCGATCCGCCAAAGAGCGGGACGGGGCCAAGCCCGGACGCAAGCGCCGATGTCAGCGCGTCCTCGCGCACCGACAGGCCGTCCACCAGCAGAAAGGCGAATTCGTGTTCCCAGTCGGGGTGCGCGCGTGACAGCCCTTGTCGCGCTCGGATCAGGCGACCGATCAACTCTTGTTGGTCCAGCACCCCCAGATCATCGATCAGCATGGCATCGGCGGCGAAGTGGGCAGACGGAAAGGCTACGGCGACAATCTCGCCTTCGGCATAGCCTTGGGCCGAAATCTCGCCTGCCGTGGTGCAGCCGATGACCTGCGCCGCGCCAAACCGCCCCGGCAGGGCGGCGGTCAGCGCATCCATATCCGCCTCGGGCGAGATGAACAGGATCACGACGGCAAACGGCCCCGGCCCAAGGGCGCAGGCCAGCCGCACAACCGCATCCGGCAGATGCGCCTGCACTGCCGCCGTGGCGACCAGCGGCCCTGCCTTGCCCGACCCGTCCGCCAATGCGGCCAACGGCCCGGGGATCACCTCCCGCGGAACCTCCATCACGTCCTCCCTGCGGGCAGGCTAGACCCGGCGGCGGCCTTGCCGCAAGGGGACAAAAGTCGTGGTGGTCTGGCCCAAGTCGTAGGGCCTAGCCGTTTTCGGGCATCAGGCTGCTGAAACTGGCCTCTTGCGCGATCAACACGGCTTGTGTCCGGCTTTGCACACCCAGCTTGCGCATGATCGCGGTCACATGCGCCTTGACCGTGGTTTCCGCAATCGACACCTCATAGGCGATCTGCTTGTTCAGCATCCCCTCGCAGATCAGTTGCAGGATCTTGGCCTGCTGCCGTGTCAACAGCGACAGGCGGGCAATCGCATCCTCGCGCTGGCTGGCGGGGGCGGTGGGGTCGGCCTGCGGCACGAACCCTTCGGGCACAAAGCCGCGCCCGTCCCGGATGGCGTCAAAGGCGGCGCGAAACACCTCGCGCGCGGAATGTTTGGGGACGAACCCGGCGGCCCCGGCCCGCAGCGCCGCCCCGATCACCCGGTTGTCGGCAAGCGAGCTGACCACCACCACCGGCACATCGCCCACACAGGCGCGCAGCCGGATCAACCCGTCCAACCCGTTCACATCCGGCAGGTTCAGATCCAGCACCACGACATCGGGCAAGGGATGCAGGTCCAGCCGCGCGATGGCGGTTTCCAGACGGTCGGCGGTTTCGATCACCTCGATCCCCGCGACGGCCTTAAGTGTCATGGCCAGCGCGTCGCAAAACAGCGGATGGTCATCGACGATCAGCGCCGATTTCAAGGGGCGGGCGGCAATGGGTGTCAGCGCGGTCATGCGATGCCCTCTGTTGATCTGGGGTCAGCATACGCCTGCACAAGCCATACGGAAAGCGCGCCAAAAGTCGAACTCCGCCCATCTGCGGACAAGGGGCTTTTCCCGCAGCCCCTGCCCCGCTATCACCCGTGGCGATTGCATGGAGACGCCGATGACCCCGTTCACCCGCCGCACCGTTCTGTTGTTGGCCCTTGCCACCGCCGCCTGTGGCCGCAGGCCTGCGCGCGATGACACCCCCGCCCCTGCGGGCAGCGCCGAGGTGAACCGCCTGATCCGGCACTATGCGCAGGTCTACGATGTGCCCGAACCGCTGATCCACCGCGTCGTGCGGCGCGAAAGCAACTACAACGTCAGCGCAAAGAACGGACCCTATCTGGGCCTGATGCAAATCCTGCCACAGACCGCCCGCACCATGGGCCACAGGGGGGATGCGGCAGAACTGCTGACCGCCGACACCAACCTGCGCTATGCGGTGAAGTACCTGCGCGGCGCGTATCTTGTGGCGCGCGGCAATCAGGACCGCGCGGTGATGTGGTATTCGAAAGGCTATTATTACGAGGCCAAGCGTATGGGATTGCTGAAAGAAACCGGCCTGCGGGCCTAATACCACATATCGCCCGTGCCGGCCTTTTTCGCGGCCACGTATTCGTCCAGTCCCTGCCGGATGCCATCATCCAGCGCCGGGGCCTCAAACTCCGCCAGACGCTTTTTCCACAGCCGGTTGGCGCGGGTGGCGGCGTCCTCGGACCCTGCCGCTTCCCATTTCTCGAACGGTTCGTTGTCGGACAGGTCACTGTCCCAGAACGCGGTTTCGTAATGCGCCATGGTGTGCGCGCAGCCGAAAAAGTGGTTGCCGGGGCCAACTTCGGCAAAGGCATCGACGGCCAGTTGGTCATCGTCGATCTTGACGCCGTCAAGATAGCTGTGCAGCGCGCCACACAGATCGGCATCCAGCATGAATTTCTCATAGCTCATCGACAACAGCCCGTCGAGGAACCCTGCCGAATGCAGGATGAAGTTCGCGCCGCAATGGATGGCTGACAGCATCGACATCGTGCCTTCCATCATCGCCTGCGCGTCGGGCAGTTTCGATGTGGTGAAATTCCCCGCACAGCGCAGCGGCAGGTTCAGGCGGCGGCACAACTGCCCGATCACCATTGATCCGATCGCAGGTTCCGGTGTGCCAAAGGTCGGGCTACCGGACCGCAAAGACATCGACGACAGGAAGTTGCCAAAGATCACCGGGGCGCCGGGGCGCTCCAACTGTGTCAGCGCGCAACCTGCCATGGTTTCCGCCAGACTTTGCGCGATAGCGCCTGCGTTCGTCACCGGTCCCATCGCACCGCCAAGGATGAACGGCACGATCACCGCCGCCTGATTGGCGCGGGCATAGGCGCGCAGGCTGCGGGTCATGGTGCCGTCCCAGACCAGCGGCGAATTCACATTCACGTTGCCGAGTATCACACAGTTATCATTGACAAAATCGGACCCGAACACAATCCGCGCCATGTCGATGCTGTCTTCGGCGCGGTCCTCGGCGGTGATCGACCCCATGAACGGGCGGTCCGACAGCGTCAGGTGCGCCATCACCATATCCAGATGCCGCTTGTTCACCGGAATATCAGTCGGCTCGCAGATCGTGCCGCCCGAATGATGAAAATGTGGCGACGACTGCGCCAGTTTGATGAAGTTGTGGAAATCCTCCAACGTTCCGAACCGGCGACCCCGGTCAAGGTCCATCACAAAGGGGCTGCCATAGGCGGGGGCAAAGACCACGCTTTTGCCGCCGATGCGGATGGATTTTTCCGGGTTGCGCGCATGTTGGGTGAATTCGGCAGGGGCGGTTTTCAGCACCTCGCGCAGCAGGCCCGGCTCGAACTTGACCAGCAGGCCATCGACATGCGCGCCAGCCCGACGCCAATGGTCCAGCGCGACGGGGTCGTCGCGGAATTCGATGCCGGTTTCGGCAAGGATGCGGTCGGCGGCGGCCTCGACCTTGATCAGGTTTTCTTCGGACAGGATGTCATAGGTCGGGATGTTGCGGACGATGTAGGGCCGCCCCACACCGCCCCCCTTTTGCGCGCGCTGTTCCTGCCGGGCCTGACGGCCACGCCCGACCCTGTGCTTGATCTCGTTCATGGCCATCCCCCCAAAATGCGTCGCTTTTCCCCAGAAAGCGCCGCTTTCAGGCGGGGGTCAGCGACAGGGGCGACCCCTGAATGTCTGTTATCGTCAGGTCACCACATCGGGGGCGGTGCGGCCGGTGAATTCGCCGATGCGCGCGATGTCATGCGCGGCGGCGATCACCGGGGCCAAGGCCTGCTGCGGATCAAGGTCCAGCCCGTCCGGCCCCGGCGCGTAGCGTTCCAGATAGACGCGCAAGGTGGCCCCTTCGGTCCCCGTGCCCGACAGGCGCAGAACGATGCGACTGCCGTCCTCGAACAGGATGCGCACCCCCTGATTGGTGCTGACCGATCCATCCACCGGATCGGTGTAGGAAAAGTCATCCGCCGAGGCGATGACCATGCCCTGCACCGATTGCCCCGGCAACGTGGCAAGACGGTCCCGCAGGGCGGCGATCATCGCGTCGGCCTTGTCGGTCGGCAGCGCCTCGAAATCATGGCGGCTATAGTAGTTGCGCCCAAACCGCGCCCAATGCGCGGCCAGAATGTCCACAACCGACTCCTGCCGTGCCGCCAGTATGTTCAGCCACAACAGAACCGCCCAAAGACCGTCCTTTTCGCGCACATGGTCGGATCCGGTGCCAAAGCTTTCTTCGCCGCAGATCGTGACGCGGCCCGCATCCAGCAGATTGCCGAAGAATTTCCAGCCCGTCGGGGTTTCATAGCAGGCAATCCCCAGCGCGGCGGCCACCCGGTCGGCGGCAGCGGATGTGGGCATTGACCGCGCCACACCCTTCAGCCCCGCCTTGTACCCCGGGGCCAGATGCGCATTCGCCGCCAACACCGCCAGACTGTCTGAAGGCGAGACATAGATCCCCCGCCCGACCACCATGTTGCGATCCCCGTCGCCATCGCTGGCGGCGCCGAAATCGGGGGCGTTATCCCCGAACATCTCGTCCATCAGGGCCTTGGCCCAGGTGGGGTTCGGGTCGGGGTGCATCCCGCCGAAATCGGGCAAGGGTGTGCCGTTGATTACGGTGCCCGGTGCAGCACCGAGACGGTTTTCCAGAATCTCAACCCCGTAAGGGCCGGTCACGGCGCACATCGCATCGAACCGCATCCGAAACCCGCCCGCAAACATCCCGCGGATGGCGGGGAAATCGAACAGCGTTTCCATCAGCGCAGCATAATCGCTGACCGGGTCCACCACATCGACGATCATGTCGCCCATCCGGTGCCGACCAATGGCGGACAGATCGATGTCATGGGTTTCCATGATCTTGTAATCGCTCAGCGCCTGCGTGCGGGCATACATCGCCTCGGTCACCGCTTCGGGGGCGGGGCCGCCGTTGGGCATGTTGAACTTGACGCCGAAATCTTCGGTCGGGCCGCCGGGGTTGTGGCTGGCCGACATGATGATGCCGCCGTCGGTCTTGTGCAGGCGGATCAGATGGCTGGCCGCAGGGGTGGACAGCACCGCCCCCTGCCCCACGATCACCCGCGCAGCCCCATTGGCGGCGGCCATGCGCAGGATCACCTGCGCCGCGCGATCGTTGAAATAGCGCCCGTCGCCGCCCAGAACAAAGGTGCGTCCCCGGGCATCGGCGACATCCAGGATCGCCTGCACAAAGTTTTCAAGGTAATGGTGCCCCATGAACACCGGGGTCTTCTTGCGCAGACCCGATGTGCCGGGCTTTTGCCCCGGAATCGGCGTGGTCGGAACGCTGCGGATGGTCATGGTTTTCCTCCCTTTGGTCTGGCCGGGATTGCCGCGGCGGACCGGAACAGCAAGACGGATTGTGCAGGGGCAACGGTTTGGGCAGGGCTAGGGCCGGCTGCTGCATCGGGGCGCGCGGTATCCAGCAGCAAGTCCCAGGCCGGTGCGGTGTCAGGCAGGGTCAAGGTCATCTCTGGCCCGCCGTTGAACACGACGAACATCGCACCCATGCCGTCTTCGGTGCCTTCGGCGGACAGGCGCAGTTCCGCCCCCAGACAGCGGAACGCCGGATCGTGCCAATCCTCGGGCCGGGGGGTTGCGCCATCGGCACGCCGCCACGCCACATCGGGCAAGCCATCCAGCGCCCGCGCGCGGGAATGCAGAAACCGCCGCTGGCGCAACACGGGATAGGCCTTGCGCAACGCGGTCAGCCGCCCGACAAAGCGCGCAAGGCTTGCGTCGCCCTTTGCCCAGTCGATCCACGTCACCTCGTTGTCCTGCGCATAGGCATTGTTGTTGCCGCCCTGCGTGTGGCCGATCTCGTCCCCCGCCAGCAGCATCGGCACCCCTTGGGAAAACAGCAGCGTTGCCAGCAGGTTGCGCTTGCGCTGGTCGCGGGCGGCACGGATCGCGGGATCGGTGGTCGGCCCTTCGACCCCCAGATTGTCGGAATGGTTTTCGTGATGGCCGTCGCGGTTTTCCTCGCCATTGGCGAAGTTCCGCTTCAGCGTATAGCTGACCAGATCTTCCAGCGTGAAACCGTCATGCGCGGTGACGAAATTCACCGATGATGTTGCGGCCCGCCCCGCGTGGTCAAAGCGTTCGGCCGACCCCAGCACGCGCTTGGCCAGATCGGAGGTCATGCCCGCATCGCCGCGCCAGAACCGGCGCACGCCGTCGCGGAACCGGTCGTTCCACTCCAGAAACGGATGTGGATATGACCCAAGCTGATAGCCGCCCGGCCCGATGTCCCAGGGTTCGGCAATCAGCTTGACCCGGCTTAGAACCGGGTCTTGCCGGATCGCATCGAAAAAGCCGCCGTTCGCGTCAAATCCATGCGCCTCGCGGCCCAGGACGGTGGCAAGATCAAAGCGGAACCCGTCGATGTGATAGGTTTCCACCCAATAGCGCAACGAATCCAGCACCATGCGCAACACCATCGGATGTGTCAGGTTCAGCGTGTTGCCGGTGCCGGTGTCGTTCACATAATGCCGCCCCCCATGCAGCAGGCGGTAATAGCTGGCATTGTCAAAGCCGCGATGCGACAGCATCGGCCCGAATTCATCACCCTCGCCCGTGTGGTTATAGACTACGTCCAGTATGACCTCGAGCCCGGCCGCATGCAGGCGGCGCACCATCGACTGCAATTCCACCACACCGTGGCGGGTCTGATAGCGGGGTTCGGGCGCGAAAAAGCCGATAGTCTGATAGCCCCAATGGTTGCGCAAGCCCTTTGCCACCAGAAAACGTTCATCGACAAAGGCCTGCACCGGCAGCAGTTCGACCGACGTTACGCCCAGCTTCACCAGATGGTCGATCACCGGTTCGGACGCCAGCCCCAGATAACTGCCTCGCAGGCCCTTTTCCACGCCCGGATGCAGCATCGTCAGGCTTTTGACATGCGCCTCGTAGATAACGGTGTCGGTCAGCGGCACACGCGGCGGGGCATCCTTGCCCCAGACAAAGGACGGGGCCACGACAACCGATTTCGGCACGGCAAAGGCGCTGTCGCGGGTGTCAAACGACAGATCGGCGCGCGGGCTGCCCACCTTGTGCGCCATCAGCGCATCCGACCAGCGCAACCGCCCCTCAAGCGCGCGGGCGTAGGGGTCGATCAGCAGTTTGTTCGGGTTGAAACGGTGCCCCTGTTCGGGCGTATACGGCCCGTGCACGCGATAGCCATAAAGCGCCCCCGGCATCAGCCCGCCGACATGGATGTGCCAGACATCGCCATCACGTTCCACAAGCGGCAGGCGGGCCAGTTCCTTGCGCCCGTCGGGGGAAAACAGGCACAGCTCCACCTTCTCGGCATGGGCGGAAAAGACGGCGAAATTGACGCCTTCGCCGTCAAAGCTGGCCCCCATCGGCCAGGGCCGCCCCGGCCCGGTCGCGTGGCCTTGCAGGCGTGCCGGAACGCTTGCCGTCTGCGCGATCACGCCGTCAGCCCGTCATACAGCGCGGCATAGGCCGATGCCGACGCCTCCCACCCGACGGGGTGGTGCATCGCGTTCGACTGCACCCGCGCCCAGGCAGGCGTGTCTGCATACAGGTCCAGCAATTGCCGCAGCGCCTGCGCCAAGGCAATCGCATCGGTCGGATGAAAGCTGATCCCCGTCGCAACCCCGGCGGCAAGTGCGGCGGGCGAGGCGTGGATGACCGTATCAGCCAACCCCCCCACTGCCGCCACCACGGGCACCGTGCCATAGCGCAGACCATACATCTGCGTCAGGCCACAAGGTTCGAACCGTGACGGCACCAGAACGGCATCGCCGCCCGCAAACATGCGGTGGCTTAACGCCTCGTCATAGCCGATCTTCACCGCAACCTTGCCCGGAAACCGGGTCTGAAGCGCCTGCATCGCCGCCTCAAGCGCCGGATCGCCCGTGCCCAGCACCAGCAGACCGCCGCCATGCGCCACGAAATCGGGCACCACGGTGGGCAGAAGATCGATGCCCTTCTGATCGGTCAACCGGCTGACGACGATGGCAATCGGCCCCCCCGGAACCGACACGCCGAATTCTGCGCACAAGGCGGCGCGGTTCACGGCCTTGCCCTTCATCGCGCGGGCAGAATAGGGCACAGGCTCTGCCCCCGGTGACCAGACGGCGGTGTCGACGCCGTTCAGGATGCCGCTGACCTGGCCCGCGCGGGCACTGATCACCCCTTGAAGGCCCATGCCGTATTCGGGGCGCATCAACTCGGTCGCATAGCTGGGCGACACGGTGGTAATGCGGTCGGCCGTCACCAACCCGGCCTTCAGGCTGGACAACCCGCCGTAATATTCCAGTGCTTGCGCATGAAACGCCTCGGCGGGCAGGCGCAACAGGTTCAGTTGCACAGCGGGGGCCCAGCCCTGAAAGGCGATGTTGTGCACGGTAATCACCGACCCCACCCCGCCCGATCCGCCATAGACCAGATAGGCCGGCGCGAACCCCGCCTGCCAGTCATGCGCGTGCAGGACATCCGGCTTCCAGTCGGCAAGCCCTTCGCGGGCGATGCGCGCGCCCACCCAGGACAGGGCCGCAAAGCGCTGCGCATTGTCGGGCCAATCGCCGCCGGGGCCGGAATACGGACCCCCCTCACGGTCAAAAAGATGCGGCGCGTCCAGCAGCAGCAGCGACACGCCGTCCACCACGCCCGCATGAACCACGCCGGTTCCGCCCCACAGATCCTCTTCACGCCAGACAACGGGCCAGTCGGCAAGTCGCGCCCGCAGCGACCGGTAGGCAGGCATCAGCACCCGCATGTCCCAGCCCTGACCAGCCAACGCCACGGGCAGCGCGCCGACCACATCGGCCAGACCGCCAGTCTTGATCAGCGGCACGCATTCCGATGCCACCGACAGCACCCGCCTCCTGATCTGCATTGCCGTCCCCTGTTTCATTCTGGTCCCAAATATCCCACGGGGGCCCGGGGGGCATGACCCCCCGGTGCCTGACCCGACAGCCCTCAGGACACCGCCCGCGCGCGCGCGTCAAGCATGTCCTGCGTGATCAGCACGATCCCCGACTCGGTCCTGCGGAACCACTTTTCATCCATTTCCGGGTCTTGTCCCACCACCAGCCCTTCAGGGATGATGACGCCCCGGTCAATGACGCAGTTCCTCAACTCTGCCTTGCGGTTGACGATGACCTGCGGCAGCGCCACCACATGTTCCAGCGCGCTGAAGGAATGGGTGCGCACGCCGGTGAACAGCAGGGAATTGCGCACCTCGGAGCCTGACACAATGCAATCGCCCGACACCAGCGACGACACCGCCATGCCGCGCCGCCCGTCCTCGTCATGGATGAACTTTGCGGGCGGCACGATCTCGGCATAGGTCCAGATTGGCCAGGCGTTGTCATAAAGATCGAGCTTCGGCACGAAATCGGTCAGGTCGATGTTGGCCTGCCAAAAGGCGTCGATCGTGCCGACATCGCGCCAGTAGGGTTCCGTTTCCAACCCGCTTTTCACGCAGGATTCGCTGAACTTGTGCGCCATCGCCTTGCCGTTCCTGACGATGTCGGGGATCAGGTCGTTGCCAAAATCGTGGCTGGAATTCGGGTCTTCCATGTCGCGGATCAGCAGGTCGCGCAGGAAATCCCAATTGAAGACATAGATCCCCATCGACGCCAGCGCGTGATCGGGGTCGCCCGGCATGGCGGGCGGATTGGCGGGTTTTTCCAGAAAATCGGTGATCCGGCCGGTGGCATCGACGTGCATGACGCCAAAGGCCACAGCCTCCATCCGGGGGACGGTCAGACAGCCGATGGTTACATCGGCCCCGGCGGCCACATGCTGTTGCAGCATGATTTCGTAATCCATCTTGTAGATATGGTCGCCCGCCAGCACGACCACATATTTGACGCCGTAGCTGTCAACGATGTCGATGTTCTGCGCCACGGCATCGGCGGTGCCCAGATACCATTTGCTTTCGCTGACACGCTGGCTGGCGGGCAGGATGTCCAGATACTCGTTCCGTTCCGCCCGGAAGAACCCCCATCCCCGCTGCATGTGCCGGATCAGGCTGTGGGCCTTGTATTGCGTGGCGATCGCCATCTTGCGGATGCCCGAGTTCAGGGCATTGGACAGGGCAAAGTCGATGATCCGCGTCTTGCCGCCGAAATAGACAGCAGGCTTGGCCCGCCGGTCGGTCAGTTCCTTCAGGCGGCTTCCCCGCCCGCCCGCCAGCACAAAGGCCATTGCCTGGGTCGACAGCCGGGCATTGGGTTTAGGTTGCATCGTCCCCTCCCTTTCGCGGGTTTTTCCCGTCAGATGTTCAATCCTGCTTGAAATATACTGCCGAAAGCGGCGGCAGGGTGACAAGCGCCGATTGCGCCTGACCGTGCCACGCCACCGTTTCGGTATCGACACCACCCTGATTGCCCCGGTTTTCACCGCCATAGATTTTGGCGTCGGTGTTCAAAATCTCGGACCAGTGTCCGGCGGTTGGAAAGCCCAGCCGATAACTGCGGTCCACCGGGGTCAGGTTCACCACCGCGAGGATCATCGGATCGTCCGGCCCGCCCTTGCGCACCCAGGCATAGACCGACGCGCCCGCATCGTTGCTTTCGATCCAAACAAAGCCTTCGGGCCGCGTGTCGTTGATGTGCAGGCTGGGGTTGTCGCGGTAGGTGTGGTTCAGATCGCGCACCAGACGCTGCACGCCCAGATGTTCAGGGATATCAAGCTGGTGCCAGTCCAGACTTTGGGTGTGGTTCCATTCGCGGCCTTGGGCGAATTCGCAGCCCATGAACAACAGTTTCTTGCCCGGATGCGCCCACATGAACCCGTAATAGGCTCGCAGGTTGGCGAATTTCTCCCAATCCCCCCCCGGCATCTTCGTCAGCATCGACCCTTTGCCATGCACCACCTCGTCATGGCTGATCGGCAGGATATAGTTTTCCGACCACGCGTAATGCAGGCCAAAGGTCATCTGGTGATGGTGATACTGCCGATAGATCGGGTCTTTCTGCATGTAGGACAGGGTGTCGTTCATCCAGCCCATGTTCCACTTGAACCCGAACCCCAGCCCGCCGTGGTTGACCGGGCGCGACACGCCGGAAAAGGCGGTGCTTTCCTCGGCCACGGTCATGATGCCCGGCACCTCGCCATAAACGGTCTGGTTCATCCGTTGCAGCAGGGCGATGGCTTCGTAATTCTCGCGCCCGCCATCCTTGTTCGGGACCCACTGGCCCTCGTTGCGGGAATAGTCGCGATACAGCATCGAGGCGACCGCATCGACGCGCAACCCGTCCAGATGGTATTCCTCAAGCCAATAGAGCGCATTCGACACAAGGTAGTTGATCACCTCGGTCCGGCCATAGTTGTAGATCAGGGTGTTCCAGTCCTGATGGAACCCTTCGCGCGGGTCCTGATGTTCGTAAAGGGCCGTGCCGTCGAACCGGCCCAGACCATGGTCATCGGTCGGAAAATGCCCTGGCACCCAATCAAGCAGGATGCCGATCCCCTTGCGATGCGCCGCATCGACCATCGCGCGGAATTCGGGCGGGGTGCCGTGCCGGATGGTGGGCGCGAACAAGCCGACGGGCTGATAACCCCAGGACCCGTCAAACGGGAATTCGGACACCGGCATCAGTTCGATATGGGTGAACCCCATGTCCGCCACGTAATCGACCAGTTGTTCGGCCAGTTCCAGATAGGACAGCATCCGGTCGCCCGGTGCCCGCTTCCACGACCCCAGATGCACCTCATAAACCGAAATCGGCGCGTCAATGCTGTGGCGCGCGGCGCGGGTGTTCAACCAATCGCCATCATGCCAGTCCCCCGCGATACGCCGCACCACCGATGCGTTGGCGGGCGGGTGTTCCGAGCCGAAGCCCACCGGATCGGCCTTCAGCGGTTGCAGCGCCCCGCCGGGGCCGCGGATTTCATACTTGTAGGTCGCCCCTTCGCCCAGTCCGGGGATGAAGATTTCCCACACGCCGGTCGGCCCGCGCCGCCGCATCGGATGGCGCCGCCCGTCCCAGACGTTGAAATCACCCACCACCGACACGCGTTCGGCATTGGGGGCCCAGACGGCGAAATGGGTGCCCGTTACCCCCTGATGGCTGATCTCATGCGCGCCCAGCACCTGCCACAGGCGTTTCAGCGTGCCTTCGCCCAACAGATATTCGTCCATCTCGCCCAGGACGGGGCCAAAGCGAAAGGGATCGTCGAAGTCCCATTCCGCACCGTGTCCCTGCGCCCGCAGGCGGTAGTCGGCCTTTTTGGGCAGGGCCGCCACGAACAGCCCGTCCGTACCATGCACAGGGGTTGCGGCCACGGGCTTTGCGGTCTTGCCCGTCAGCACCCACAGATGTTCCGCCCCCGGCACAAAGGCGGTGACCACCCATTTGCCCGCACGCTGGTGCAGGCCAAGCACCGAAAACGGGTCGCCATGCCGCCCCTCGGCCAGTGCGTGTGCCGCACTCGCGTCGATCAATGCGTCGGTCATGGCGCCCCCTCCCAAGTGCAATCAGACTGCTGATGTGGTCTTCCAGATCTCGTCCATATAGCTGCGGATGGTCCGATCCGACGAAAAGAACCCCGACCGGGCCGTGTTCATTGCCGCCATCTTTACCCAGCGGTCACGGTCTGCATAGGCCAGATCGACTTGCCCCTGCGCTGCATGATAGGCATCGAAATCCGCCGCCACGAGGAAATAGTCATGGTGCCAGACACGGTGCACCAGCCCGTGATAGCGGTCGGGCTGATCGGGGCTGAAGCGGCCTTCGGCAATCATCTGCAACACGTCCTGCAGGGTCTGGCTTGCCTCGATCGCCTTGCGCGAGTGATCGGGGTCTTCGCGGCGCTTTGACACCTGATCGGCGGTCAGGCCGAACAGGAAGAAATACTCTTCCCCGGCCTCTTGCAGAATTTCGACGTTGGCCCCGTCCAGCGTGCCGATGGTGGGCGCGCCGTTCATCATGAACTTCATGTTGCCGGTGCCCGACGCCTCTTTTCCCGCGGTCGAGATCTGTTCGGACAGGTCCGCCGCCGGGATCAGGCGTTCGGCCATGCTGACGTTGTAGTTCGCGGGATAGATGATCTTCAACAGATCGCCCGTGACGGGATCGGTGTTCACCACCTGCGCCACGTCATTGATCAGATGGATGATTTCTTTGGCAACCGCATAGCCGGGCGCAGATTTGCCGCCGAATATCTTGACGCGCGGCACCCAAGGGGCGGTCGGGTTGGCGCGGATTGCGGACCAGTGGGCGATGGTTTCCAGAATGTTCAACAGCTGGCGCTTGTATTCATGGATGCGCTTGATCTGCACGTCGAACAGCGCGTCCGGGTTCACCGTCACGCCGCACTGATCCCGAATCCAACCCGCCAGCGCCACCTTGTTGGCCCGCTTTGCGCCGTCGAACGCGGTCTGAAAGCTGCGGCTGCCGGCATGCGCCTCGATCCCCTTCAGACGGTCAAGGTCATCTTCCCAGCCCGGCCCGATGGTATCGGTGATCAGCCCGGCCAGCGGGCGGTTCGCCATCTTCAGCCAGCGGCGCGGGGTGACACCATTGGTCTGGTTGATGATCCGCCCCGGATGCAGGCGGTTCAGTTCGGGAAAGAGGTTCTTCTTCACCAGATCGGAATGCAGCGCGGACACCCCGTTCACCTTGTGTGACATGATGAAGGCCAGCTCGCCCATCCGCACCTCGTGGTGCTTGACGATGCCGACGTAATGGGGCCGCGACGGATAGGTGCGGCGGTGCCAGGAATCGATGCGTTCCACGATCTGCATGTGGCGCGGCAGCACGTTCCCGAAGGTAAAGGTTGCCCACCGCTCCAACGCTTCGGGCAGCAGGGTGTGGTTGGTATAGCCAAGACAGGCCCGCGCGGTATCAAGGGCGGTGTCAAACTCCATCCCGTGGACGTCCGACAGCAGGCGGATCAGTTCCGGCCCGGCGATGGCGGGGTGGGTGTCGTTCATCTGGATGGCGACATGCTGCGGCAGCGCCGTCAGATCGGAATGGTTGGCAAGATAACGGCGCAGGATGTCCTGCAAGGCGGCGGATGTCAGGAAGAATTCCTGTTTCAGGCGCAACTCCTTGCCCTGATAGGTGGTGTCGTCGGGATAAAGCACCCGGCTCAGGGTGCGGGCCAGCGCCTCTGGCTCGGCGGCGGCGGCATAGTCGCCCCGGTTGAATCGTTCCAGATCGAACATCGTCGTGGGCTTTGCCCCCCACAGCCGCAAGGTATTCGCCCATTTGCCCTGCCAGCCGACCACCGGTGTGTCATAGGCCGATGCCAGAACGGTTTCGCCGGGCACCCAGACCTCGGCCCCATCTCTGGTTTCGATATGGCCCTTGAACGGGATGGTGTAGGCGGACTCAGGACGCTCGAACTCCCACGGATGGCGCTGGTTCAGCCAGTCTTCGGGGGTTTCGACCTGCTGCCCACCTTCGAACCGCTGGCGAAACAGCCCGTGTTCATAGCGGATGCCATAGCCATAGGCGGGGCATCCCAGCGTGGCCATGCTTTCCATGAAGCAGGCGGCCAGACGCCCCAGCCCGCCATTCCCCAGCGCCGCGTCCGGTTCATCCTCGACGATGGCGCGGAAGTCCTGACCAAAGCCCGCCATCACCTCGTCCGCGACATCGCGCAGGCCAAGGTTGATCGTCGCATCCTCAAGGATACGCCCAATCAGGAATTCCATCGACAGGTAATAAACCCGCTTGCGATCATCTGCCCAGGTGCGGCGGGTCGAGGCGAACCACGGCTCCACGATCCGGTCACGGATCGCATAGGACAACGCCATGCGCCAATCATAGACACTGGCGTTCGGGGTATCCTTGCCCAGCGTGAATGTCAGGTGCCGAAGAACATCGGTATGCAGCAACTTTGGGGTAAGGCTCAGATCATTCACGTCATATTCCGCCAGATGGAACCAAAGGAAGCCTTTACCCTAAACTTGCGTCCTGCAGGGTCAAGCAGGCCGCCCAAAGGCAAGGCCAGGAACAGGGGCCGAACAGGCCCAAACCGCTTTCTTGTTACCGCAAACATCTGTCAAAAGACACATCTTTTTTTCCATGCATCGCAAAGGGAAAGGTTCTCCAAAGCGTTTTGGTAATCTGAGGGTCCGCACAGATGCCATCTGCCCCCGCGCAACGCATTGGCCCCAAACGCAAACACCTCGCTTTGCCAATGGATGAAAAACGCAGCGGACTTGGTCAGGCGCTGCCTGCAAACTGATCTGGATCATATCCACAAGCTATATGACTGGGTAATCTTTTCCCAATGGATCAGTGGTTTTTCACCCCGGAGCGAGGGAAAGATGAGACTCACGACACGCACAAATCTTGCCATGCGCACACTGATGTTCTGCGCGGTGAACCCCGGCAAGACCGTCCGCAAGCACGAAGTGGCAAGTGCCTGCAACGCATCTGAAAACCATCTGGCGCAGGTCATCCACCTGCTGGCGCAAAAGGGGTTTCTGACCACCCTGCGCGGCAGATCGGGCGGGCTGATGCTGGGGAAGCGGCCCGAAGACATCAGCGTCGGCGATGTCTTTCGCAGCTTTGAGGCGGTCCTGCCCTTTGCCGAATGCTTTGACCATGACGCCAATCATTGCCCGCTGGCCGGGGTGTGCAGGCTGAAATGCGTGCTGGCCGGTGCCTTGGCCGCATTCTACGAAAAGCTGGATGCCGTGTCCGTCGCCGATCTGGTGCAGGACAACGCGGGCCTTGCGCGCCTGCTGAAAGTGGCATGACATCAACTTTGCCATGCAAGATATTGATTTAATTTTCTTAATCAGCCGAATGACAAGGTTTCCCCGGTTCTGCCAACCCTGTCAGAATCGGGCAATCCGGTCGCGCATCCCCGGCGCAGGCGTGAACAAGGGTGGTCAGCGTCGCCTCCATCGCGCGCAGTTCGGTGATCTTGGCCGCGATCTGGCGCAGGTGATCTTCGGCCAGCGCCTTGACGTCGGCACTGGCGCGGCCCTTGTCCTCGTATAGCGCCATCAGGGTTCGGCATTCCTCGATCGAAAAGCCCAGACTGCGGGCGCGGCCCAGAAAGGCCAGCTTGTGCAGGTCACTTTCGCGGAACGCCCGATAGCCGTTGCCCGACCGTAAGGGGCGGATCAGGCCGATTTCTTCGTAATACCGGATCGTCTTGGCGGGCAGTCCCGCCTTTTGCGCCACATCGCCGATGTTCATGCGCGCACCCCTTTCACCGTTTTTAGCCGCAAGGCATTGGTCAGAACGAACACCGACGACAGCGCCATCGCCCCCGCCGCCAGCATGGGTGACAGTTGCGGCCCGCCAAAAGGCACAAGCCCGCCCGCCGCAACCGGAATCAGCGCGGCATTATAGCCAAACGCCCAGACCAGATTCTGCCGGATATTCCGCATCGTGGCGCGGCTGATGGTGACGGCATTGGCCACGCCCAGCGGATCGCCCGTCATCAGCACCACATCGCCCGCCTCGATCGCGACGTCCGTCCCGGTTCCCATGGCAAGACCCACGTCAGCGGCGGCAAGGGCGGGCGCATCGTTGATGCCGTCGCCCACAAAGGCGACCCCTGCCCCCAAGGCGGCCACCTCGGCCCCCTTGCCTTCGGGCAGGACGCCGGCGCGGATGCGGGTGATCCCGATACGCGCGCCAATCGCCTGCGCCGTGGCCGCCGTATCGCCAGTGATCATGGCAGTGGTCAGCCCCAGATCCCCAAGTGCGCGCAAGGCGGCGGGGGTGGTTGGTTTGACCGGGTCTTCAACCGCGATCAGGCCGATCACCTGCGCGCCGCGCGCGACAAACAGCAGGCTTTTGCCCTGCCCCGCCAGCGTGTCGGCCTGCAGAACCAGACCGTCCGGCACCGCATCGAACATCCGCGCCGCGCCAACGGCAATCACATCGCCCGCCACGGTGGCATACGCACCATATCCGGGCCGCGCGGCAAAGCCTGTGGCGTCCGGCACGGTCAATCCGCGCTGCTTTGCCGCCCCCAGAACCGCCGCCGCCAGCGGGTGTTCCGACCCCGCCTCAACCGCGGCGGCAAGGGACAGAACCTCGGCCTCGGTCCCCTGTTCCACAAGGATATCGGTCACCTCGGGGTGGCCCATGGTCAGCGTGCCGGTCTTGTCAAAGGCGACTGTGCGCACCTCGGCCAGACGTTGCAGCGCCTCGCCCTTGCGGAACAGAACGCCCAATTCGGCCGCGCGGCCCGTGCCGACAAGGATCGACACCGGCGTGGCAAGACCCATTGCACAAGGACAGGCGATGATCAGCACGGATACCCCGGCAACCAGCGCCTGCGCGATGCCGGGACCAAAGATCAACCAGACGAGCACGGTCACCACCGCGATGCCCATCACCACCGGCACGAACCACAGCGTGATCCGGTCCACCAGCGCCTGCACCGGCAGCTTTGACCCCTGCGCCTGTTCGACCAGCGCCACGATCCGCGACAGCACTGTGCCCGCGCCCACTTGGGTGACGGTCATCACCAGCGCCCCCGTGCCGTTCACCGTGCCCCCGGTCAGCGCATCGCCCACGGCCTTGGCAACGGGCAGCGGCTCGCCGGTCAGCATCGCCTCGTCCACCGCCGAGGTTCCGCGCAGCACAAGGCCATCGGTCGGCACCCGTTCACCGGGGCGGATGACGACCAGTTGGCCGGGCATCAGGCTGGCCACGGGCACATCCGACACGACGCCATCCGGCCCTTCCACCCGTGCGGTTTTCGGTTGCAGGCGGATCAGGCGGGCAATCGCCGCCCCCGCCCGCCCGCGCGCCCGCGCCTCAAGCGTGCGACCCAGCAGGATCAGCACCACGATCACCGCCGCCGCCTCGAAATACACCGCGCGCGACGCGGCAGGGATCATCGCAGGCGCGAATGTGACAAGCGTCGAATATATCCACGCGGCCCCTGTTCCCACGGCGACAAGGCTGTTCATGTCTGGGGCGGCGCGTAGCAGCGACGGTATGCCCTTTAGAAAGAACCGCCGCCCCGGCCAGACCAGCACCAGCGTCGCCAGCACGAACTGCACCGTCCACAGCGTTTGCGTCGGGATGAACCCCATCAGCCAGTGGTGAAACGCCGGGATAAGATGCCCGCCCATTTCGGCAACGAACACCGGCAGGGTCAGCACCCCGGCCAGCACGGTCTGACGGGCCAGGGCGCGCACCTCGGCCTGCGGGTCGTGGGGCGGCGTCTCGTTGATCGGGGTCGCGGCATAGCCTGCACGGGTCACGGCGGCGGCAAGGGTTGCGGCATCGGTCGCAGCGCCGTCCCACAGCGTCACGGTCGCCTGCCGCAGGGCAAGATTGGCCGTGGCATGGGCCACCCCCGGCTGTGCCGTCAGCACCCGTTCCACCCGGCCCGTGCAGGCGGCGCAGGTCATCCCCTCTACCCCCAACACCAGCGTGGTCTGACGCGCAGGATATCCCGCCCGCGCCAACGCCTCGGCCATGGCATCTGGCGTCGCGGGGGCATGAAACCGCACATCCGCAGTTTCGGTCGACAGGTTGACCGACGCGCTGTCCACGCCGGGCAAGGCAGACAGCACCCGTTCGGCCCGTGCAACGCAAGACGCGCAGGTCATCCCGTCCAGTCGGAAACGGGCGGCGTCGGCGATGGGGTGATCAAGTGACATGGTACTGCTCCTTGTCTGGATCACATGGCGCTTCCAGTTACAGGAAGGTCAAGGGGAAAGGAGCCAAATTTAACGACGGTTTAAATTTCGGACCGCGCCCCTTGACCTTCCCGCTACAGGAACCCCCATATCCTGCAAAGTCCATTCAAGCGGAGCCACATCATGACCACCCTGTCCGTTCCCGACATCAGCTGCGGGCATTGCCGCGCCTCGATCCAGACGGCGCTTGCCGCGATCCCGGACACTGGCCGGGTCGACGTCGATCTGACCACCCGCCGCGTCACCGTCGCAGGTCCCGCAAGCTCGGACGCGATTATCGCCGCCTTGGCGACAATCGGCTTTCCGGCACAGGTTCAGCCCGATCTGTGACAATTTTCTGTGGCCTAAGTCGCACAGTCGCGAAAACGTGTCGCAAATTCCCTATGTTATCCACTTGCTGTTGCAACGGGACAGCTGCAAAACGGTTGTCAGGAACCAGAGCCTGAAACCGGAGAGCAGTCAGATGGCCACCGAAAAGAAACCGCAGCCCCAACAGGGTGGCGCGCAAACCCCGGCCCAACAGCAGGGCCAGCAGGACAGCACGCCCCAGCAACAGGGCAGCCAGCCGATATTCCGTGACTGGGCCGCGATCTGAGTTACCGCGCGGCACGTTTGCACCACTTTTCAGAGACAGGGCCAGCCGCTAGGCTGGCCCTGTTGCATTGAAAGGCCGTGCCATGCCGACACCGGTGTCATCGATCCCGAACCTTGGCCCCGCGACCGAGGCGGCCTTTGCCCGCGCTGGCATCCATTCCGCCGAAGACCTGCGCAGCGTCGGCGCCGACGAGGCCTATCGACGCCTGCTGGCCAGCGGCACACAGCCTCATTTCATCGGCTATTATGTGATTGTGATGGGGTTGCAGGGCCGCCCTTGGAACGATTGTCAGGGCGATGAAAAGGCGGCCCTTCGGGTGCGGTTCGATGCGATCAAGGCCGCGATGGCCCCGGTCACAAAGAACAAGGGCCGCTCCGATCTGGAGGCGGCCCTTGACATGTTTGGCGTAGTGGAGCGGCGGCGCTAGGCCGCCTGCAAATTTCGTCGAAGAAATTTGCAAAAGTCTTCGAAGACTTTTGCCCCCCGGTTCGGCCTTAGCCGACGAGTTCAAGGCCGGAAAAGAAGAACGAAATCTCGCGCGCGGCCGATTCCGGGCTGTCGGACCCGTGGACCGAGTTTTCACCGACCGACAGGGCGAAATCCTTGCGGATCGTGCCTTCGGCGGCATTGGCGGGGTTGGTGGCCCCCATCACTTCACGGTTTTTCAGGATGGCGCCTTCGCCTTCCAGAACCTGCACGACGACGGGCTGCGAAGCCATGAATTCGCACAGCTCGCCATAAAAGCCGCGTTCCTTGTGTTCGGCGTAAAACGCACCGGCCTGTGCCATCGACAGATGGATGCGCTTTTGCGCGACGATGCGCAGGCCCGCCTCTTCGAATTTGGCGTTGATCTTGCCGGTCAGGTTGCGCTTGGTCGCGTCGGGCTTGATGATCGACAGCGTGCGTTCGATGGCCATGTTTTCTCTCCACGTGGGGGCGGAATACGCCCTGAATTGATGCGCCGCCCTGCTATCATGCGGGCCGGGGCTTGAAAAGGCGTTCCCGTGCGCCCCGAACTGCGCCGAAGGGTTGCGCGGGCAGTTGACGCCGCCTGCGCTGTCAGGCAAGCCCGCGGCCATGCTCAAGATTGAAAACATCACCTATTCCGTCGAAGGTCGCCCCCTGCTGGAGGGCGCGTCCGCCACCATTCCCAATGGCCACAAGGTCGGCCTGATCGGTCGCAACGGGGCGGGCAAGACCACCCTGTTCCGTCTGATCCGGGGCGAGCTTGCGCTCGAGGGGGGCGAGATCAGCCTTCCCACCCGCGCCCGCATCGGTGGCGTGGCGCAAGAGGTGCCCAGTTCCTCGACGTCGCTTCTGGAAACGGTGTTGCAGGCTGATACCGAACGCTCATCGCTGATGGCCGAGGCGGAAACCGCGCAAGACCCGCACCGGATCGCCGAAATCCAGACCCGTCTGTCGGACATCGACGCCTGGTCCGCCGAGGGCCGCGCCTCAAGCATCCTGAAGGGCTTGGGATTTGACGCCGAGGCGCAGCTTCGCCCCTGTTCCGACTTTTCGGGCGGCTGGCGGATGCGTGTTGCCCTTGCCGGGGTGCTGTTTTCTCAGCCCGACCTTTTGTTGCTGGACGAACCGACCAACTATCTGGATCTGGAAGGGGCGCTGTGGCTTGAATCCTATCTGCAGAAGTATCCGCACACCGTCATCATTATCTCGCACGATCGCGGCCTGTTGAACCGCGCCGTGCAGGGCATCCTGCATCTGGATGGCAAGAAGCTGACCTATTGGACCGGGCCGTATGACCAGTTCGCCCGTCAGATGGCCGAACGCCGTGCCGTCCTGCAGGCCGAGGCGAAAAAGCAGGAACTGCGCCGCGCCCATCTGCAAAGCTTTGTCGACCGCTTCAAGGCCAAGGCGTCAAAGGCCGTGCAGGCGCAATCCCGCGTCAAGATGCTGGAAAAGATGACGCCGATCACTGCACCCGAAGACGCGAAAAAGGTTGTCTTTACCTTTCCGGTGCCCGAGGAATTGTCGCCGCCCATCATCAACATGGAAGGCGTCGCCGTCGGCTATGACGGCCCGCCCGTGCTGAAGAACCTGTCGTTGCGCATCGATCAGGACGACCGCATCGCGCTGCTGGGCCGAAACGGCGAGGGGAAATCGACCCTGTCCAAGCTGCTGGCGGGCAAGCTGCCCCCGATGGCGGGCAAGATGGTCAGCTCGTCCAAGCTGCGGATCGGCTATTTCGCCCAGCATCAGGTGGACGAACTGCACATCGACGAAACCCCGCTGCAACACATCATGCGGCTGCGCCCCGCCGAAGGGCAGCCCCGCCTGCGCGCGCGTCTGGCGGGGTTCGGCCTGATGGCCGATCAGGCCGAAACCGTGGTGGGCCGCCTGTCGGGCGGGCAAAAGGCGCGATTGTCGCTGCTGCTGGCCACCATCGACGCGCCACACCTGCTGATCCTGGACGAACCGACCAACCACCTTGATATGGAAAGCCGCGAGGCGCTGGTCGAGGCGTTGACCGAATATTCCGGTGCCGTCATCCTTGTCAGCCACGACATGCACCTGTTGTCACTGGTGGCCGACCGGCTGTGGCTGGTCAAGGGCGGGGCCGTTACCCCCTATTACGAAGACCTTGAGGCGTATCGCCGTCAGCTTCTGGCGGGCGACGAAGATGTGAAGGTCGCCCCACAACCCGTTGCAAAGGCAAAGAAAGCCAGCCGGGACGAAGTTCTTGCCCTACGGTCCGATGTCCGCAAGTGCGAGGAAAGGCTTTCCAAGCTGAACGAGATGCGCGACCGTCTGGCAAAGAAGCTTGCCGATCCGGACCTGTACGAGTCCGCCCGCATCGGCGAGTTGGAGACATGGAACAAGAAATACGCCGAGGTGATGGAAGGCCTCGACCGGGCCGAGGCGATGTGGCTGTCGGCCCAGGAACGGTTGGAGACAGCGGGGGGATAGCGCGTTGGACACCGCCTTTCTGATCACGGCCTTCGCCACACTGTTTGTCGTGATCGACCCGCCGGGGTTGATCCCGCTGTTCATCGCGCTGACCACGGGCATGTCACCGGAACAACGTCGCACCATCGGCCTGCGCGCCTGTGTGATCGCGGGTGTGCTGCTGATGCTGTTCGGGCTGGCGGGCGAATCGATCCTTGGCTTCATCGGCATCTCGATGCCCGCCTTTCGCATCGCGGGTGGAATTCTGCTGTTTCTGACCGCACTCGACATGCTGTTCGAACGCCGCACCCAGCGGCGCGAGGGGCAGCACGGTGAACCTGACCACGACATTTCCGTCTTTCCGCTGGCCACGCCGCTGATTGCGGGGCCGGGGGCGATTGCGTCGATGATCCTGCTGGTGGGCGAATCGGGCGGCGGCTGGATCGGGACGGGGTCCGTCCTTGGCCTGCTGCTGGCGGTGTTGATCGTGACCTACCTCATGTTCCTTGCCGCCCCGCCGTTGGAGCGCGTGTTGGGCCGCACCGGGACAATCGTGATCACGCGCCTGCTGGGTATGTTGCTGGCCGCACTGTCGGTGCAATTCGTGATCGACGGGGTCAAGGGAACCGGATTGATCGGCTGACCCTTTTCCCCGACCGGCCCCCGCCCCATATCGGGGGTCCAAAGGAGGCGCGATGGACAACGATACCCTGGGCCGGATGGTCTATCTTGTGCTGTTGCTGGCGGCCGTCGGCGGCTGGGTGCTGGTGGAATATCGCACGCGGTTGGGGCAGTTTTTGCGCGTGACCATGGCCTGGGTGCTGATCTTTGTTGGCGTCATGGCGGGCTTTGGGCTGTGGAGCGACCTGCGCAGCACGTTGTTGCCGCGCCAGATGGTGACCGAAACCGGCGAGATCGAAATCCCCCGCGCCGCAGACGGGCATTACTATGTGACGCTGAACGTCAACGGCACCCCGGTGCAATTCATGGCCGACACCGGCGCCACCAACATGGTGCTGAACGCGGCGGACGCAGACCGCCTTGGCATTGACCGCGACAGTCTGGTCTTCGCGGGCGAGGCGATGACTGCGAACGGCACCGTCCGCACCGCGCGGATCAAGCTGCCGCTGGTCGAACTCGGCCCCTTTGCCGAACAGGATTTCCCTGCTTGGGTGAACGAGGGCGACATGGAAGGCTCGCTTCTGGGGATGGAGTATCTGGGGCTGTACCGCGTTGAAATCGCAGATGACCGCATGGTGCTGCGGCGGTAGCTACTGCCCCGGCGCGTTCTTTTCCGATTTCTTTTCCCAACGGCCCGACTCCTCTGACCAATATTGTGCGTGAACGCCTGCGTCGATCAGGGTTTTCCACTGTCCACGCGCGGCGGCCAGGGTATCAGGGTTGGCGGCGTCGAACAAAAGCCAGACGCGTTCCAACGCCTGCGCCTCGGCCACGGTCACGCCTGCGCTGTCGATCAGGAACAGGCCCGCCGCCGCGTTGGCGATGGCCCCGCGCCCGATCAGCACCGGCTGTTCCGCGTCATGCGGACCGCCTTCGAGGCCGTGGGGCAGGAAACTGTCGTCCGGGTCTTGCCACAGCGCGACATCCAGATGCGCAAGGGCCGCCGGATCGGTGCCGCGCACCATCACCCGCCAGCCCATGCCCATCGCCCGACCCAGCAACATGCGCAAGGTATCTTCCGCCGTGCTGTGGGTCAGGTGGTAGAACATCGCGATGCCCATGGGATCAGGCTACTTCGCCTCGAACCGGTCGCGGATCAGACGGTTCAGCGCCATGACACCCCAGCCGGTCGCGCCCTTTGGGGCCAGCGTGCTGTCAGCCTTCAGCAGCGCCGTGCCGGCGATGTCCAGATGGCACCACGGCATGTCAGGCTTGACGAACCGTTGCAGGAACTGCGCCGCAGTGATCGCCCCGCCGTCGCGCCCGCCGACGTTCATCATGTCGGCAATCCGCGATTTCAGCTTGGCATCATAGGCGTCGCCCATCGGCATGCGCCAGGCACCCTCGCCCTCGGCCTTGGCGGCCTTGAGAAAGGCGTTGCACAGATCGTCGTCGTTGGAAAAGACGCCGGTGTTTTCATGCCCCAGTGCGATGATGATGGCCCCGGTCAGTGTGGCAAGGTTGATCATTCCGGTCGGCTTGAACCGTTCCTGCGCATACCACAGCACATCGGCCAGCACCAAACGCCCCTCGGCGTCGGTGTTGATCACCTCGATCGTGTCGCCCTTCATGGATTTCACCACGTCGCCGGGGCGTTGGGCGCGCCCGTCGGGCATGTTTTCCACCAGCCCGACAAGGCCCACCACATTGGCCTTGGCCTGCCGCATCGCCAGTGTTCGCATGACGCCTGCCACGACACCGGCACCGCCCATGTCCATCGTCATGTCTTCCATGCCGCCCGCAGGCTTGATCGAGATGCCGCCCGTGTCGAACACCACGCCCTTGCCCACCAGCGCAAAGGGAGCATCGCCCTTTTTGCCGCCGTTCCATTGCATGACCACAACCTTTGACGGGCTTTCGGACCCCTGCCCCACACCAAGCAATGCGCCCATGCCCAGCTTGGTCAGGTCTTCCTCTTCCAGAATCTCGACCTCAAGCCCCAGTTCCTGCATCGCGGCCAGACGGGCGGCGAAATCATAGGTGGTCAGCACGTTTGCGGGTTCGTTCACCAGATCGCGGGTGAAGAACACGCCTTCGGCCACGGCGGCCATCGGGGACGCGGCAGCGGCCACCGCTTCGGGGTTGGTGACCATCATCGTCACCGGTCCCGGCTCCTTGCGCTCGGCCGTCTTGTGGGTGTGAAAATCATAGGCCCGCATCGCCAGACCAAAGGCGATCTCGGCAGCCATGGCGTGGCCTTCGGCCAGCACGATCACGCCCGATGGGCCCAGACCCTTGCCAACCGCGGCCCCTGCCTTGCGTGCCTGGGCCACGTCAACGCGCTTTTTCAGCCGCACCACCTGCACCGCCTCGGCGGCCAGACCGCCGGGATAGGCCAGATCGCGCGCCTCGCCGGGTTTCATCGCGCCGAACGCTTCGGACGCAACACAGCGGGCCAGAGCGCCGCGCATCATCCGGTCCAACCGGCGCGCGGCGGGCGACAACCCCTCATCCGGGTCGGCAAAGACGGTGATCCGACCACTGGCCCCGGCCAGCGCCTCAAGGTCGAGGCTGCGGAACTGGATCGGCACGGGATGGGTCATCGCGGTCTCCTGAAATCAAGGGAAATCGGGGGATGCGCACCCCCGGCAAGCTTCTGCCGGACGGTAGCCCGGCAGGCTTCGGTTGACCAGATATGAGTTTTCCCCGCCCCGGTTTTCCGATAGCGTCCGCGCAAGGACAAAAACGGGGATGGGCGCGCGTGTCGAGATTCGACAGATATCTGCTGTCGCAACTGATTGCGCTGTTCGGATTTTTTTCCCTAGTGCTTGTGGCTGTCTATTGGGTCAACCGGGCCGTGGGACTGTTTGACAAGCTGATCGGAAATGGCCATTCGGCGTTGGTTTTTCTTGAATTTTCGCTGCTGACCCTTCCCAATGTGATCAGGTTGGTGCTGCCCATTTCCGCCTTTGCCGCGTCGGTCTATGTGACCAACCGCCTGACGCAGGAAAGCGAACTTGTGGTGATGCAGGCGACCGGTTTTTCGGCGTTCCGGCTGGCCCGTCCGGTTTTGGCCTTCGGTCTTTTTGTCGCGGTTCTGATGCTGCTGTTGACCAACGTGCTGGTGCCCACCAGCCGCGCCATGCTGGCCGACCGCAGCGCCACCCTGACGGAAAACGCGACTGCGCAATTCCTGAACGACGGGCAGTTCATGCATCCCGCCAAGGGCACCACGCTGTATATCCGCGAAATCACCGCGCAGGGCGAGTTGCTGGACCTGTTCCTGTCGGACGACCGTGATCCGAACCACCGGACGATCTATACCGCGCGGCGGGCCTTGCTGGCGCGGGGCGATGCGGGGCCAAAGCTGTTGATGTTCGACGGCATATCACAGCGTCTGACGCGCGAGGATCGGCGCATGTCGATCACGCGCTTTGCCGATTTCACCTATGACATCGGTGGTCTGATTGCGGGGTCCGAACCGCAGGCGCGCAGCCCGGAAGAGGTATCGACCTGGGCGCTGATCACCGCGCAAGCGCCCGCGCTGGCGGCCCTGAGCATGACACCCGACGCCGTGCGGACCGAGGTTCACATGCGGCTGTCCGCGCCTTTTCTGGCAACGGCGGCGGCGTTGATCGGGTTTGCGACACTGCTGATCGGGGCGTTCAGCCGCTTTGGCCTGTGGCGGCAGATCATCGCCGCGGTGCTGCTGCTGATCCTGTTGCAGGTCGTCAACACCACGGGCACCTCTGCTGCACAAGATGACCCTGCGTCCTGGCCGCTGCTTTATGCCAGCCCGGTCCTTGGCCTGATCATCGGCTGCGGGCTGTTGTGGCAGGCCCAACGCCCGCGCCGTGTCGGCCCTGTCGGGGGGGCACCGGCATGACCCTGAGCCTGTATTTTGCGCGCCGGTTTCTGGGGATGTTCGCGCGGGTGTTCTTTGCCTTTTACGGCATCATGCTGCTGATCGATCTGGCCGACCAGTTGCGCAGCTTTTCCGACGAGTCGATCTCGTTGCAGCAGGCGCTGCTGCTGGCGGCAATGAATGTGCCGGAAAGCCTGTACCGCATCCTGCCGCTGATCATGATCCTGTCGGCCATCGCCCTGTTCATTGGCCTTGCACGGTCGTCCGAACTGGTGGTGGTGCGCGCGGCGGGCCGGTCGGGCCTGCGTTTTCTGCTGGCCCCGGTTCTGGTGGCGACGCTGTTCGGGGCATTTGCAGTGGCGATCCTGAACCCGCTGGTGGCGGCCACGTCGAAACGGCACGATCTGATGGTGGCCGACATCGGGCGCGGCGGCAAATCGGTGCTGTCGGTGTCGGAATCCGGGCTGTGGCTGCGGCAGGGCAATGACACGGGCCAGACCGTCATTCAGGCCGCCCGCGCCAATTCGGACGGGACAGAACTGTTCGGTGTGACCTTCATCCTGTTTGACGACACCGGCCTGCCCCAATCGCGGATCGAGGCGGACACCGCCCGTCTGGACCCCGGCGCCTGGGTGTTGAGCGGGGCAAAGCGGTGGTCGCTGTCGGATGCGAACCCCGAACAGACGGCGCAGGCCGTGCCCGACGGGTTGCGTCTCGATACCTATCTGACCCGCGAAGGCATCCGTGACAGTTTCGGCGTGCCGTCGGCCATTCCGTTCTGGGGCCTGCCCGATTATATCGCCGGACTGGAACGGGCGGGATTTTCCGCCCGCACGCACCGTGTCTGGTTCCAGATGGAACTGGCGCAACCGCTGCTTTTGGCCGCGATGGTGCTGGTGGCGGCGGGGTTCACGATGCGGCACGCGCGGTTCGGCAAGACGGGCACCTTGGTGCTACTGGCGATATTGTGCGGGTTCTTGATCTTTTTCCTGCGGAATTTTGCGCAAGTCCTTGGTGAAAATGGGCAGATCCCCGTGGCCCTTGCGGCGTGGACCCCGCCCCTTGCCGCTGTTCTGATGGCGCTTGGCCTGTTGCTGCACCTGGAGGATGGCTGATGCTGCGCGCTGTGATCCGTCCTTTGCTGGTGGCGTTGCTGCTGTCGGTCAGCCCGCTGCCGATGGGGGCGCAGGAAACGGCCACGCTGGTGGCCGACCGTCTGGAAATTGCCGCCGACAGCCGGTTGATCGCCGAAGGCGGGGTCGAGGTGTTCTATCAGGGCCGCCGGTTGAAGGCCGCGCGCATCGTGTTTGACCGTGCCAGCGACCGGTTGCTGATCGAGGGTCCGATCACGCTGACGGAAAACGACGGGTCGATCATCATCCTTGCCAGTCAGGCCGATCTGGCATCGGACCTGACCGAAGGCATCCTGACATCGGCCCGCATCGTGATGGATCAGCAGTTGCAGATGGCGGCGGCACAGATCCGGCGCAGCGGCGGGCGCTATACCCAGCTTGACCGTGCCGTCGCCTCGGCCTGCCGGGTGTGCGAAGGATCGACCACGCCCTTGTGGGAAATCCGCGCCCGCCGGGTGACGCATGACCAGTTGGAACAGCAGATCTATTTCGACCACGCCCAGTTCCGGCTGGCCGGGGTGCCGATCTTCTACATCCCGCGCCTGCGGATGCCCGATCCCACGCTGGAGCGCAGTTCAGGCTTTCTGAACCCGTCCTTCGTCAATTCGACGGCGCATGGGTCGGGCCTGCGGATGCCGTATTTCCAGACCCTTGGCGCATCGCGCGACCTGACCATCACGCCCTATGTCACGACCCAAGGCACACGGTCGGTCGAACTGCGCTATCGTCAGGCCTTTCGCAATGGCCGGATCGAGGTGACGGGGGCCGTCGCTCGCGACGATCTGCTGCCCGGCGACACGCGGGGCTTTGTCCTTGCCAGCGGTGACTTCGCCCTGCCCGCCGATTTCACGCTGCGCTTTCGCGGCGAGGTGGTCAGTGATGACGCCTATTATCTGGACTACGGGGTCGAGGCCAAGGACCGTCTGGACAGCCGGTTGGAGGTGTCGCGCACCCGGCGGGACGAACACATATCGGCCCGGCTGATCGGCTATCAATCGTTGCGCAACGGCGAGGTGAACGCGACCCTGCCGTCGCTGGTGTCGGATTTCACCTTTCAGCGCCGCTTTACCCTTGGCACCATCGGCGGCGAAGGCGGCCTTCGGTTTCAGACCCATAGCCATTACCGCACGTCCGAAGATGGAAGCGATGTCAACCTTGACGGCATCGCTGACGGGCGCGATCTGTCGCGCGCCTCTGTCCGCATCGACTGGCGGCGCGAATGGCTGCTGCCCGGTGGCATCATCGGCGCCGTGCTGGGAGAGGCGTCGGCGGATGTCTATCAGATCAGTCAGGACGATATCTGGGCAGGGCAGCGCAGCCGCACCCATGGCGCGGTGGCGGCGGAACTGCGCTGGCCATGGGTCAAGGCGACCACGTCCGGCGCAACCCATCTGGTGGAGCCTGTGGCGCAATTGATCTGGTCGCCCAAGACGCCCGAAGGTCTGCCGAACGAGGATTCGGCACTGGTGGAATTCGACGAGGGCAATCTGTTTTCGCTGAACCGCTTTCCCGGGTCTGACGCGGTCGAGGCCGGGGTGCGCGCCAATCTGGGCATCGGCTGGACCCGGTTTGACCCCGACGGCTGGTCGATGGGGGTGACGGTCGGGCGGGTGCTGCGCGCCGATGACCTGACCCAGTTCGGGCCTGCGTCCGGTCTGGACGGCAGCCAATCCGATTGGCTGGCGGCGGCCCGGATCACCATGAAGGATGGGCTGGGGCTGACGGGCCGTGTGCTGTTTGACGACGGGCTGGACGCGACCAAGGCGGAAATGCGCCTTGACCTGAGCCGCGACCGGTATGGGCTGTCGTCCAGCTATGTCTGGGCTGTCGCGGACACGTTGGAAAACCGCCCCTTTGATACGGCGGAACTGGTGGTGGACGGCCATTATGATGTGACCGGCAACTGGACCGTCAGCGGGCAAAGCCGATATGATTTCGCGGCAAGCCGGGCCAGTCGCGCCGGGTTTGGCGTGGCGTATCGCAACGAATGCATCCGGGTCGATCTTTCTCTCTCGCATCGCTTCACGTCCTCGACTAGTGTGAAGCCGAACACGAATTTCGACCTTTCGGTCGATCTGCTCGGCTTTGGAAGCGGTGGCGAGGCGGGGCCTGCGCGGGTGTGCAGGCGATGACATGGGCCACAGGTTCCGGGGCAGAACAACGGGAAGCATGATGACGGCACGCCGCATGACACTGATGACGACACCGCTGAAGGCGGCCCTGCTGGGGGCCTTGCTGCTTGGCACGGCCCTTCCCGCAACGGCACAGGATGGCAACCCCTTCGCGCCGGTGCTGGTGGTGAACGGCAGCGTGGTTTCCGCCTACGAGGTGGAACAGCGCGCTCTGTTCCTGCAAGTGTTGCGCGCCCCCGGCGATCCGGCGGAAGAGGCGTTGAAGGGCCTGACCGAAGACCGCCTTGGCGCACAGGCGGCCGACGCGTTGAACCTGTCGGTGACAGCCGAGCAGGTGCTGGCGGGCATGACCGAATTTGCCGCGCGCGCGAACCTGTCTGCCGAAGATTTCGTGAAAGCCATTGCCGAAGAAGGCGTCGCCCCGGAGACATTCCGCGATTTCGTCACCGCCGGTCTGATCTGGCGCGAAGTGGTGCGCACCAAATTCGGCGGCACGGTGAAGATCAGCGACGTGCAGATCGACCGCGCCTTGGCCGACAAGCTGCGTAAACCGTCCGTCAAGGTGCTGCTGTCGGAACTGGTGGTGCCGGTGCAGGATGGCGACGTGGGTGCTGCCCTCGAAACGGCACGGCAGATCAAGGCCCAAAGCGGCAATTTCGGTGCGGCGGCGCGTCAGTATTCGGCCTCTCCCTCGGCGGATCGGGGCGGGCGGCTGGACTGGATGCCGCTGGAAAACCTTCCCCCCGCCATTGCCGGGCAGGTTCTGGCGCTTGCCAGTGGCGAGGTGTCGGACCCGGTGGTCGTGCCGAACGCGGTGGTGCTGTTCCAACTGAACGGCCTGTCCGAGGCCGAGGCCGCATCCCCGGTGTCCGTGCGCGTCGAATATGCCGAATTTGCGCTGGCCCCCGGTGCCGATGTGGCGTCGATGCAGGCGGGCTTTGACGGCTGTGATGATCTCTATCCGCTGGCACGCGATCAGGGGGCCGACCGTCTGCGCGTGACCACGGCCACCATGGCCGAGATACCGGCGAACACCGGCCTTGCGCTGGCCCCGCTGGATGCGGGTGAAAGTGTTGTGGTGGACCGGGGCGGTGTGGCGGTGCTGTTGATGCTCTGCGCCCGCACCCCGCTGCCAGAGGCCCCGGAAGACACCGCCACGACCGAGGTCGCCGCAGCCCCCGCCGAACCGGTGGAACCGCCAACTGCCGAAGAACTGGATGCAGCGGCCCGTCAGGCGGCGCTGTCGGAATTGGGCAACCAGCGTCTGGCGCTGCTGGCGGACGCGTATATGGAAGAGCTGCGCTCCGAAGCGATCATCAAACAGCCGTGACCGCTGCGCATATGATGCCCCCGATCGCGCTGACCTGCGGCGAGCCTTCGGGGATCGGCCCGGAAATCGCCGTCGCGGCGCGGGTCATGTTGGGGCAGTCGGTGCCGTTCTTCTGGATCGGTGATCCGGCGCACCTGCCACCCGGCAGCAAATGGCAGGCGATTGTCGACCCGGTGGCAGCCGGAGATGTCGCCGCCGAGACCCTGCCCGTTCTGGTGCATCCCTTTGCCGCCCCTGCCATTCCGGGCCAGCCCGATCCGGCCAATGCGGCGGGCGTGATCGCCGTCATCGCCCGTGCGGTGGCGCTGGTGCAGGCGGGGGCGGCATCGGCGATTTGCACCGCCCCGATCCACAAAAAGGCGCTGAAGGAAGGCGCGGATTTCGCCTTTCCGGGGCACACCGAATATCTGGCCCATCTGGCGGGGGTCGATCATGTCGTGATGATGCTGGCCTGCGACGGGCTGCGCGTGGTGCCTGCCACGATCCACATCCCCATCTCTGCCGTCCCCGCCGCCCTGACCGCCCCTGCGCTGGAACGGGTGATCCGCATCACCCATGCCGGGCTGATCCGCGATTTCGGACTGTCTGCCCCCCGGATTGCCGTGGCGGGTCTGAACCCGCATGCAGGCGAAGGCGGGGCGATGGGGCATGAGGAAATCGAGATGATCGGCCCCCTGCTGAACCGGTTGCGCGCGGACGGGTTTGATCTGCGGGGGCCGTTGTCGGCGGATACGATGTTCCACGCCGCCGCGCGCAAAGGCTATGACGCGGCGATCTGCATGTATCACGATCAGGCGTTGATCCCGATCAAGACCATCGACTTTGCCGGTGGGGTGAATGTGACGCTGGGCTTGCCGTTCGTGCGCACCTCGCCCGATCATGGCACGGCGTTCGATATCGCGGGTAAAGGGGTGGCCGATCCGTCCAGCCTGATCGCGGCGCTGCGGCTGGCAGCAACGATGGCGGCGGCACGGCGATGAAGATCGGCGTCTTGTGCCGCACCGTTGCGGCAGCGGGGGGTTTCACACCCCCCGCACCCCCCGTGGGATATTTGTGGGAAAAGGAAGTGGACAGCCGTGGGAACGATTGACGGCCTGCCGCCCCTGCGCGAGGTGATCAAGGCGCATGATCTGGTGGCCAAGCGGCAGCTTGGGCAGAACTTTCTGCTGGACCTGAACCTGACGGCAAAGATCGCGCGGCTGGCGGGCGACCTGTCGGCGTGCGACGTGCTGGAGGTCGGCCCCGGTCCCGGCGGGCTGACGCGCGGGCTGCTGGCCGAGGGCGCGCGGCATGTGCTGGCGGTGGAAAAGGACACGCGCTGCATTCCGGCATTGGAAGAGATCGCCGCCATTTATCCCGGCCAGTTGGACGTGGTGCTGGGTGACGCGTTGGAGGTGGATGTCCTGTCGCGCCTGACCCCGCCGATCCGGGTGGTGGCGAACCTGCCCTACAACGTCGGCACGGAACTGCTGGTGCGCTGGCTGTCGCCCGAAGTTTGGCCGCCGTTCTGGGACAGTCTGACGCTGATGTTCCAGAAAGAAGTTGCCGAACGGATCGTGGCCAAACCCAGAACAGACCATTACGGGCGGCTTGCCCTGCTGGCGCAGTGGCGGACGGATGCGAAGATCGTGATGCATCTGCCGCCCGAGGCGTTCACCCCCGCGCCCAAGGTGCATTCGGCGGTCGTGCATCTGACCCGTCTGCCCGGCCCGCGTTTTCCGGCTGATGAGCGGATGCTGGGCCGCATCACCGCGATGGCATTCAACCAACGGCGCAAGATGCTGCGGTCATCGCTGAAGGGGATGGGTCCGGGGATCGAGGATCATCTGCGCGCGGCGGGGCTGGAGCCGACCGCGCGCGCAGAAGAAATCTCGCTTGAGGGGTTTTGTGCCCTGGCCCGCGCCGTCAGCGCGGGCTGAGGGTCATTCCGCCGCTTCGGGATTGCCCTTGGGCGCAACGTCTGCGGGTTGGTCGGCACGCGGTTTGCGCGCCACACGCGGCTTGCGCTCGGCCTTGGGGGCGGCGGTTTCGGGTGCAGTGGGCGCCTCTGCCGAAGGTGCAGCAGCCGGGGTGTCGGCAACCTGGGCCGTCCCTTCGGCCGGGCCGGCGATCACAGGGGCATCCCGACGCGGGCCGCGCGGGCGGTCATCGCGCGCTTGACGCGGCTTGTCGTCGCGGGGCCGGTCGTCGCGGGGCCGGTCGTCACGGGGCCGTTCGTCACGGGGGCGTTCGTCGCGCGGGGCATCCTCACGAGGGGCGTCATCGCGCGCCTGACGGGGGCGGTCATCGCGGGGGCGGTCATCGCGGGGGCGGTCATCGCGGGGGCGGTCATCGCGGGGGCGGTCGTCGCGGCGCTGGCGCTGGCGCGTCTCGGGCGTTTCGACCAGATTGGTGTCGGCATCGCCGGACAGATCGATCACTTGCGCTGCCGGGGCTGGTTGGTCATCCGCGCGGTCATCGCGATAGTCCGACCGGAATTCCGGGCGGTAATCGGGACGGTCGCCACCGCGTTCGCCGCGCCATTCGTTGCGGTTCTGGTCGCGGTTCTGATCTCGATTCTGGGGCTGGGCATCGCGGTCGCGGTTCTGGTCACGCGGCTGATCGCGGTACTGATCGCGATTTTGCCCGCCGTTCTGGCCCGAACTCTGACCAGCGTTCTGGCCACCGTTCTGGCCGCCGTTCTGTTGGCTCTGCGGACCCCCCTGCTGGGGCTGGGTCTGGCGGTATTCCTGTTCGGCGGCCATCTCGCGCATCGCTTCGCCCAGCATGCGGGTGTAATGCTCGGCGTGCTGGTTGAAATTCTCGGCGGCAACACGGTCGTTCGACAATTGGGCGTCGCGGGCAAGGATCAGGTATTTCTCAATGATCTGCTGCGGCGTGCCGCGCACCTTGCCCTCAGGGCCGGAGCTGTCGAACACACGGTTTATGATGTTGCCGAGCGTGCGCGGGCGGTTCGTTTTCGAACGCGAGCGGGACTTGGAAGATCTCATCTTGTCCTTTGGTCCAGATGATCTGGCGGTAACCGAATGCCTTCGGGGGTAGGTCGCGCTGTGCCTGATCAGGTTGGGTGCGGCCGAGGCAGTTCGTGCATGTCTGGCATTATCCGCAAGGAGGGGCATTACGCCCGGCCCCGTCGCGTAGGGTTGAGTAATCATGCAGCGTGCTGGCTGACAAGGGAAAAGTACCGGATTTTTGCGCACACCGTACAGAAAATTGGGGAAAACGGCAATTTGTGGCCGATTTCCCGCAAGGGCCTAATCCAGCGCTGCCACCACGCAGCGGTCGCGCCCATCCATGTCGGGCAGGATGCGCGGGTTGGACAGGCCCCCCTGCACCATCAGCGCGGCAACTGCGGCCCCTTGGGTTGGTCCGATTTCGACCAACAGACGTCCCCCCGCTGTCAGGTGGTCGCGCGCGCCTGACGCAATGGCGCGGTAGGCGTCCAGCCCGTCACCGCCGGGGGTCAGGGCCAGGTGCGGCTCCCATTCCAGCACGTCGGGCGACAGAGTCGGCATCTCGTCCGCCGCGATGTAGGGGGGGTTCGACACGATCAGGTCGAACCGCCCCGGAACAGAGGCAAACCAGTCCGACAGCAGGAAATCGGGGTGCAGGCCCAACACCGCCGCGTTGCCCTGCGCCACGGCCAGCGCCTTTTGCGATATGTCGGTGCCCACGCCCGTGGCCCCCGGACGGTCGGCCAGCAACGACAGCAGGATCGCCCCGGTCCCGGTGCCAAGATCCAGAACGCGGGAAAACGGCTGCGACAGCGCCGCTGCCACCAGCGTTTCGGTTTCGGGCCGTGGGTCGAGTGTGTCTTGCGTCACGCGAAAGCTGCGGCCCCAGAACAGGCGTTGGCCGGTGATCTGGGCCACGGGCTGACGGGCGCAGCGGGCGGCAATGCTTGCGTCAAAGGTGGCAGTCGCCTGCGAGGCCAGCGGGTCCGTCAGGTGCACGGTCAGACGGTCGGGCGGGATTCCCATCGCATGGGCCAGCAACACGCGCGCATCACGGGCGGCGTCGGGTACACCTGCCGCCACAAGGCGCGGGATGGCGGCGCGCAGGGCGTCGGCCCCGGTCATCCGTCCATCTCGGCCAGCTTTCCGGCCTGATCATGCGCCACCAGCGCATCGACCACTTCGCCCAGATCGCCCGCCATGATCTGCGGCAGGGCGTAGAGCGTCAGGTTGATGCGGTGGTCGGTCAGGCGCCCTTGCGGAAAATTGTAGGTGCGGATGCGTTCAGACCGATCCCCTGATCCCACTTGCGATTTGCGGTCGGCGGCGCGGGCATCGGCCTGCCGTTCGCGTTCCAGTTCATACAGCCGGGCGCGCAGCACCTGCATCGCAATCTCTTTGTTGCGGTGCTGGGATTTTTCGGAACTGGTGACGATCATGCCGGTCGGGATATGGGTGATCCGCACCGCGCTGTCGGTGGTGTTGACGTGCTGGCCGCCTGCCCCGCTGGCGCGCATGGTGTCGACGCGCAAATCGCTGGCGGGGATGTCGAGATCGACCTCTTCCGCCTCGGGCAGCACGGCGACGGTCGCAGCCGAGGTATGGACCCTGCCCTGCGCCTCGGTCGCGGGAACGCGCTGCACACGGTGGACACCGGATTCGAACTTCAGCTTGGCAAAGACGCCTTCGCCCTGCACATGGGCAGTCACGTCCTTGATGCCGCCAAGATCGGACAGTTGCTGTTCCAGAACTTCGAACCGCCAGCCCATGCGTTCGGCATAGCGTTGGTACATCCGCAGCAGATCGGCGGCAAACAGCGCCGCCTCTTCGCCGCCCGTGCCGGGGCGGATTTCCAGAATCGCGGGGCGGGCGTCTGCGGCATCCTTGGGCAGCAGTGCCAGACGCAAGGCCTGTTCCATCTCGGGGATGCGGGCGCGCAGACGGGGGATTTCATCCTCGGCCAGCGCTTTCATCTCGGGGTCTTGCAACAGCAATTCCGCCTCGGCCAGATCGTCGAGCGCGCGGCGATAGGCGTCAATGTCCTTCGCCACGGGCTTCAGATCGGAATATTCGCGCGACAAGGTGGCGATTTCGGCGGGCGTGGCACCAGCGTTCAACCGTGCCTCGAGATACTCGAAGCGTTGGGTGATCTGGGCGAGTTTATCGAGTGGGACCATAGCTGCGGTTTGGCCTGTGGGGGCGGGGCGGTCAAGGGGCGGCGGGCGGAAGACAGTCTGATGCATCACCGTCTAGCGGGTCAGACGGTCCGCCCAATCAGTCGCGCGCTTTTGGCTGACGCCCCAGTCGTAGCCGCCCGAATGTGACAGGGCGAACAGCGCGATCTCAGACCCGGTGTCGGTGGGGGTGATCCGGACCGATGTCGTGTCCATGAACCCCATCAGCGCGGACCGGGTCAGATAAGTGACATGGTCGCCCTGCCCCGCCAACACCACCGTGCGCGGGGTTTGGGCGGCAATCCCTGCCACCCGTGCGGCCGCCTGATCGACCGGCAGCGGCAGCGTGATCACCGGGCCGTCACCGCCCGGTGCCAGCAGCCAGTTGTTCGGCGTGGCGGGTTTGGTGACGGTCATCGGATCGACGTGCCAGGCAGGATCGGGCTGGCGCAGGCGCAGCCAGACCATCGCGCCGCCGATCACGACGGCCAGCACCACCAGCGGGATCAGGACTTTCATCGCTGGGTTCGCGCCCAATGATAGAGGCAAATCAGCTCGTACGCGACATGCGCGCCGGCGATGGCCGTGGCCCCGGTGGTGTCATAGGGGGGCGACACCTCGACAATATCGCCGCCGACCATGTTGATGCCCGCCAGATCGCGCAGCATCGCCGCCGCCTGCCAGCTGTGCAGGCCCCCCCAAACGGGCGTGCCGGTGCCGGGGGCGGCGGACGGGTCCAGCGCGTCGATGTCAAAGGTCACATAGCACGGCTTGTCGTCCACGATATCCTTTGCCTTGGCCACGGTCGCCGCGACGCCTTTTTCGTGCACCTCGCGCGCGTCGATGACATGAAAGCCAAGGTAATCCTCGGTCGTGGTGCGGATGCCGATCTGGACGGATCGTTTTGGGTCCACCAGCCCGGACTTCACCGCCTTGTACATCATCGTGCCGTGGTCGATGCGGCTGAAATCATCGTCGGGCCACAGATCGGAATGGGCGTCGAAATGGATCACGCCAAGGGGGCCGAATTTCTCGGCATAGGCGCGCAGGATGGGAAAGGTGATGTAGTGATCGCCACCCAGCGTGATCGTGCCTGCCCCCGCCGTCAGGATGGTGCGGATATGGGCGGTCAGCGCGTCGGGGAAGTCCGCGACCTTGGCATAGTCGAACGCAAGGTCGCCGTAATCGACGATTGCCATATCTTCCAACGGGTTGGTGGGCCAGCCATAGGGCGGGTCATAGGGTTGCAACGCACTTGCCTCGCGGATGGCGCGGGGGCCAAAGCGCGTTCCGGTGCGGTGCGTCACAGCCTGATCAAAGGGCACGCCGGTGATCGCCAGATCGACCCCGGTCAGATCCTTGGTATAGGTCCGCCGCAGGAACGACGTCGCCCCGCCAAAGGCATTCTCGAACGCATAGCCGCGCAGCCCCTTGCGGGTAAAGGCGGTGTCGACGTCCTTCTTTGCATCTTCCAGTGCCATGTCAGTTCAGCCTTACGCCTTCACGGGTCAATTGATCGGCAACGTGCCGGATGGATTTTTCAAGGGTGGAGGCGACAAAGTCCACGTCCTTTTCGGTGATGGTCAGGGGCGGTGACATCACGTTCAGATGGCCAATGGGGCGCACCATCAGGCCCTGACCTTCGGCGTGGTCGGAAATACGCTTGCCCACATCGCAGGCGTCATCCAGCAGCGCCTTTGTCATCTTGTCGGCCACGTTCTCTACGCAGACCATCAAGCCCATGCCGCGCACCTGCCCCACCATCGGCAGCACCTCAAGCGGTTTCAGGCGCGCTTGCAGATAGGCGCCGACACGGGCGGCATTGCCCAGCAGATCCTCGCGCTCCATGATCTCGATGTTCTTCAGGGCGGCAGCGCAGGACACTGGATGGCCCGAGTAGGTAAAGCCCGAGGTGAACCAGCGGCTGCCGTCGGCGGCCATCGCATCCCAGATGCGATCCGAAAAGATCATGGCGCCCAAGGGGATATACCCCGAGGTCAGGCCCTTTGCCGTGGTGATGATGTCGGGTTGCACGCCGAATTCATCCCATGACGCGAACCAGTGCCCGATCCGACCGAACGACGTCACCACCTCGTCGGCGACAAACAGGATGTCGTGGCGGCGGCAAATCGCGGCCATGCGCGCCAGATACCCCTTTGGCGGGATGATCACCCCGCCCGAGGCTTGAATGGGTTCGGCAAAGAACCCGCCCACGTTTTCGGGGCCGATCTCGGCCAGTTTCGCCTCGAACTCGGCCACCAGCCAATCGGCAAAGGCGGCTTCGTCCATGCCGTCCGGCGCGCGATAGGGGTTGGGGGCGGACAGGTGGTGGATGCCGTCCTCTTTGTACCGGAACTGCGGCACGCGGTCGCCCGGACGCTTGCCGATGGACTGCGAGATATAGGTGGACCCGTGATAGCTGTAATCGCGCGCGATCACTTGGGTCTTTTCAGGCCGCCCCATGCAGGACTGATAGAAATGCACCAGACGATAGGCCGTATCCACCGCCGTCGATCCGCCTGTGGTGAAATGCACCCGGTTCAGATCGCCCGGCGCAAGGCGGGCCAGTTTCGCCGCCAGCAGCGCCGAAGGGCCGTTGGTGGTATCGACAAAGCTGTTGGCAAAGGCCAATTGCATCGCCTGATCGCCGATGGCATCGGCCATCTCGCGCCGACCAAGGCCGATGTTGGTGCACCACATCCCGCCCACGGCGTCGAAATAGCGCCGCCCCTCGGTATCCCACAGCCAACACCCTTCGCCCCGCGCCATGACAAGCGAGCCCTTCTCCTCGAACGGGCCAAAATTGGTCCAGGGATGCAGGGAATGTGCCCGATCCATTTCCCACAGATCGGCCGGCGACGGTGTGTTCAGGGCAAGACGGGTCATGCAACGCTCCGCTAAAGTGGCATCGCGGCCAGTCTAGCAATTTGATCAAAAAGCGCCAGCCCCCACCGGCGCGCGATCACAGCCGTCCAATGCGGTCGGTCAGCAGATCGTAAAACTCCTGCGCATCGACCGATCCGATGAACAGCGCATTGGCGGGCCTGTCGGTGACGCCCCACCAATCGGCGACCGTCATGCCAAGCGTCAGGTCCGACTGCGTTTCAATCGCCACGTTGATGTGTCGTCCTGAAAACAGATCGGGGCGCAACAGGTAGGCGATCACGCAAGGATCATGCAGCGGCGCGCCTTCGCTGCCGTATTTCTGCATGTCGAAGCGTTCAAAGAAATCTGTCCATTCCGCCACCATCCGCCCCGGTTCGTTGCCAAGGGCGCGGAACGCCTCGATCCGGGCGCGGTTGGTCAGGGCCCTGTGGGTGACATCGAGCGGCATCACGACAATCGGCGCGCCGGATTTGAACACGATATCAGCCGCTTCGGGATCGACGTAGATGTTGAATTCGGCGGCGGGGGTGATGTTTCCCACCTCGAAATACGCCCCCCCCATCAGAACGATCTGCTGCACCCGCGCGATGATGTCGGGGGCGCGCTGGAACGCGGTGGCGATGTTGGTCAGGGGGCCAAGCGGGCACAGCGTAACGCTGTGCGCAGGCTCGTTCCGCAGGGTGTCGATGATGAAATCAACGGCGTGCTGATCCTGCAATGGCATCATCGGATCGGCCATCTGCGGGCCGTCCAACCCGGTCTTGCCATGCACGTGTTCGGCTGTGACCAGCTTGCGCAGCAGCGGCGCATCGCAGCCCGCGAACACACGGGTCTGCGGGTGACCGGCAAGTTCGCAAATGATCCGCGCGTTCTTTTGCGTCAGCGCCAGCGGCACATTACCGGCGACGGCGGTGATGCCCAGCACCTGCAATTCGTCCGGGCTGGCCAGCGCCAGCAGGATCGCCACGGCGTCATCCTGTCCGGGGTCGGTGTCGATGATGATCTTGCGGGGGTGGGTCATGGTGCGCCTCTGGTTGTCGAAGCGCAGCAAAGCGGATGGGCGGGAAATTGTCCAGACGGCCGCCCTGCCCTTGACGACAGCCCCCGACCGGTCAAGGCTGGTCACCCATGCCGAAAGGATCGCCATGCCAACCGCCCTGCTGATCATCGACGCACAGAACGTGTTTTTCGACGGACCGGACGGGCAGCCCGTGCATCAGGCGGGCGCGGTTCTGGTCAATCTGACGGCCTTGGTGCAACGCGCCCGGGCGGCGGGCGTGCCGGTGATCTATATCCAGCACGAAGACGAAGATCTGATGAAACCCGAACCCAACTGGCAGCTTCATCCTGATCTGACGCCCGAACCGGACGAGCCTGTGGTGGAAAAGACCCGGCCCGATGCGTTTTACCAGACCGGCCTTGATGCCCTGTTAAAGGAACGCGGGGTCGATCATCTGGTGATCGCGGGCAACCAGACGGATTTTTGCATCAATGCCACCTGCCGGGCGGCACAGGCGCTGGGGTATCGCGTGACACTCGCCGCCGATGCGCATGGCACCTATGACAGCGCAGGGCAGACGGCGGCGGCCATCATCGCGCGCCACAACAGCGATCTTGGCAACGGCATCGCTGTGGTGCAGCCCACCGATCAGATCCGGTTTCCATAAGAAAACGGGGGGCGCAATGGCCCCCCGTCCCGGCCATGATCAAGGTCTGCCTCAGCCGTCGAAGTTGATTTCTTCCATGATCTTCAACGCCGCTGGTCGCGCCGCCGCGACATCGGTCAGGCTGACGGTGTCGGCGAAGAAGTCGCCCCAACTCTGCACCAGCGCCGACCGTGCCACCCCCGGCTTTACCGGGAATTCGTGGTTGGTTTCGGCATAGATCGCCTGCGCCTCGTCCGACGACAGCCATTCCATCAGCTTCAGCGCGGCGTCCTTATTCGGGGCCGCCTTGGTCATCGCCACGCCCGAAATGTTCAGGTGCGTGCCGCCATCTTCAAAGGTCGGAAAGATGATCCGAACGCTGTCGGCCCAGGCGGTCTGTTCAGGGTCGGCCAGCATCTGGCCCATGTAATAGGTGTTGCCAAGGGCGATGTCGCACTCGCCCGCCCAGATCGCCTTGACCTGATCACGGTCGCCGCCATCGGGTTTGCGCGCAAGGTTCGCCTTCAGCCCTTCGGCCCAGGCTTTCGCCGCCTCTTCGCCGTGGTGGGTGATCATCGCGGCCGTCAGGGCGACGTTGTAATCATGCGTGCCCGACCGGGTGCAAAGCCGCCCCTTCCAGGTGTCGGACGCCAGATCCTCATACGTGGTCACTTCCCCATCTGCCACGCGCTCTTTGCTGGCATAGACGATCCGCGCCCGCGCCGTCAGGCCGAACCACTGGTCATTCGCATCGCGCAATTCGGCGGGGATGTTCGCCTCCAGCACATCGGACTGCACGGCTTGCGTCACGCCTGCATCCACGATCTGCATCAGCCGCGCGATATCCACCGTCAGCACCAGATCGGCGGGCGACCGGTCCCCTTCGGCTTGCAGGCGTTCGGCCAGACCCTTGTCGATAAAGGCGACGTTGACGGTGATACCCGTCTCGGCGGTGAAGGCGTCAATCAGCGGCTGGATCAGTTCGGGCTGGCGGTGCGAATAGATGTTCACCTCTTCCGCCAGAACCGGAAGGGCCGTGGTGCCAAGGGCAAGGGCTGCAAGGGACAGGCGGATCAGCATTGGTGACTCCTTTAGTCAGAAATTCTGTCGCCCATAAACAGGACTGAATTCCCCAGGTCAATACCTGACTAAATCACTTTGGAAACTTTTCGCCGCCCGCCTGTCATCCTGGCGCACATATACGGGTTAAACCACCGGGCTGCATTCAGCCCCGCTCTTCGGCCTTGGCGCGGTTCCACAGGTCGTCCATCTCGGCCAGGTCGCTGTCCGCCGGGGTTTTGCCCGCCTGCAACAGCCAATCCTCGATCCGGCCAAAGCGGCGGGTGAATTTGGCGTTGGCGGCGCGCAAGGCGGCCTCGGGGTCGATGTGCAGATGACGCGCAAGGTTCGCAATGACGAACAGAAGATCCCCGAATTCCTCGGCCATCTCGGCGCTGGTCAGGGTATCGCGCGCCTCGACCAGTTCGGCGGCCTCTTCGACGATCTTGGCCACGACCTGATCAGTGGATGGCCAGTCGAACCCCACGCGCGCCGCGCGTTTTTGCAACTTCACCGCCCGGGTCAGCGCGGGCAGCCCCAGTGCTACGCCATCCAGCACGCGCGCAGGTCCGCGTTCCGCCGCCTTCAGCCGTTCCCAGTCGCGGGTCTGCTGTTCGGGCGACTTGTCGCGGGATTCGGTGCCAAAGACATGCGGGTGACGCGCCACCATCTTGTCAGCGATGGCCTTTGTCACATCGTCAAAGCCGAACAAGCCCACCTCGGCCGCCATTTGGGCGTGATAGACCACCTGCAACAGCAGATCGCCCAATTCGCCCGGCAGATCGTCCCATGCGCCGCGCGCGATGGCATCGGCCACTTCATGCGCCTCTTCAACGGTATAGGGCGCGATGGTGCTGAAATCCTGCACGATGTCCCAGGGACAGCCGGTGTCAGGGTCGCGCAGACGACGCATGATCTCGATCAGGCGCGGCAATCCCCCCGACGGATCATGCACCAGCGCATCGCTTTCCCTAAGGTCATTTTCAGGCAGGGGCATTGCGGCCTCCGTCGAATTAAGATTTGATCAAAGACCCAGACGCACACCTGCCGGAGACGCCCATGCCTGTCCTGAACCGTATCGCCGCTTACGCGGAGGAAATGAAGGGCTGGCGTCGGCATCTGCACGCAAACCCTGAACTGAAGTTCGATTGCCACAACACGGCGGCCTTCATCGTCGACCGGTTGCGCGAGTTCGGGGTTGACGAAATCCACCCCGGCATCGCGCAAACCGGCATTGTCGCCATCATCCACGGCACTGGCGACGGCCCGACCATCGGCCTGCGCGCCGACATGGACGCCCTGCCCATCGTCGAGATTACCGGGGCCGACTACGCCTCAACCGTTCCCGGCAAGATGCATGCCTGCGGGCATGACGGGCATGTAACGATGCTGCTCGGGGCTGCAAAGTATCTGGCCGAAACGCGCCGCTTTGCCGGCCGCGTGGCCCTGCTGTTTCAGCCCGCCGAAGAAGACGGCGGCGGGGGCGAGGTGATGGTGCAAGAAGGTGTCATGGACCGGTTCGGCATCCATTCCGTCTATGGCATCCACAACGCGCCCAACGTCGCCTTTGGCCATTTCCACACGACGCCGGGGGCGCTGATGGCGTCCGTCGATACCGCTTGGGTCAAGATCGTCGGCAAAGGCGGGCATGGGGCGACACCGCACGAATGCATCGACCCGGTGGTGGCCGTGGTCGGCATGGTTGGCGCGATCCAGACCATCATCCCGCGCAACGTCTATGCGCTGGACGAGGCGGTGATTTCCGTCACGCAGATTCACACCGGCACCGCCAGCAACATCATCCCCGAAGAGGCGATGTTCTGCGCCACCATCCGCTGCTTTTCGCCCGAGGTGCGCGCCCTGTTGAAGCGCCGCTTTTACGAGATCGTCGAAGGGCACGCGCTGGCCTACAACGTCAAGGCCGAGATCACCTATGAATGGGGCTATCCCGCCACGGTCAACCACCCGGACGAAGCGGCTTTTGCCGCCGAAGTCGCCGCCGAGATTTCGGGCATCGACGCCGTAGACGGTAACGCCAACCGCGAGATGGGGTCGGAAGATTTCTCTTACATGCTTGAGGCGCGCCCCGGTGCCTATCTGTTCATGGGTACAGGGCCGGGCGCCGGTCTGCACCACCCCGCCTATGACTTCAACGACGAGGCGGCCCCGATCGGAGCCAGCTTTTTCGCCCGACTGGTCGAACGCGCGCAACCGGTTGCCTAGGGCCCGTCACCCTGCGCCCGCACAGGGCGCAGGGAAATGCGCCGTGCAACAACCTGATTTTTCACAGAAAAATCAACTATCCCAGCGCATAGCCCGCGCCGCGCACGGTGCGCAGCGGATCAACGCCACCGCCCTGCATCAGCGATTTCCGCAACCGGCCGACATGCACATCGACGGTGCGGGTATCGACATAGATGTCACGCCCCCAGACCCGATCGAGCAGTTGTTCGCGGCTCCAGACCCGGCCAGGACGCTCCATGAATGCGGTCAGCAGGCGAAACTCGGTCGGGCCAAGTTTGACCGGCGCTTCGCCGCGCGTGACGCGGTGGGTTTCGCTGTCCAGCCGGATATCCTGCCATTCCAGCACCTCGCCCACCGTTGACGGGCGGACGCGGCGCAACTGAGTGCGCACGCGCGCCATCAGTTCGGCGATGGAATAGGGCTTGATCACATAATCATCGGCCCCGGTTTCCAGACCGCGCACGCGGTCCACCTCTTCCGACCGGGCCGACAGCATGATGACGGGGATCGCCTTGGTTTCGGCGCGCATCTTCAGGCGGCGGCAGACTTCGATCCCGCTCAGGTTCGGCATCATCCAGTCCAGAACGATGATGTCGGGGGCGGATTCGTCGACCACCAGCAGCGCATCTTCGCCATTGTCCGCCGTCAGCACGGCAAAGCCTTCGGCGGACAGGTTGTAGGCCAGAACCTCGCGCTGTGCGGGTTCATCCTCGACGATCAGCACGACGGGTTGGGCGGCCATGGCGCGTTACCCTTGCGCCGTATTGACGACATCGACCTTTGGCCGCGCCTCGCCCGGCATCTGGCCGGTGACCAGATAGATCACCTGTTCCGCGATGCCGGTGGCATGGTCGCCGACGCGTTCGATGTTCTTGGCGATGAAATGCAGATGCATCGCGGCGGTGATGGCGCGCGGGTCTTCCAGCATGTGGGTCAGCAATTCGCGGAACAGGGCGTTGTACATCTGATCGACGTCCAGATCGCGCTGGCGCACGTCTTCGGCCCGCGCGGCATCGCGGGCGATATAGGCGTCCAGCGAATCCTTCAGCAACAACTGCACCGCCTTGGCCATACGCCGCACAGACCCGACCGAGCCGCCGATAGGGGCCATGGTCGCCAGAACGGCGGACCGTTTGGCAAGGTTCTTGGCGTAATCGCCGCAGCGTTCCAGATTGGCCGCGATCTTCATCACCGTCAGCACCGTGCGCAGGTCCGATGCGGTGGGCGACCGCAGCGCCAGCAGGCGCGCACATTCGGCGTTCACCTGTTCTTCCAGCGCGTCGATGGCCTTGTCGCCGCGCCGCACGCGGTCGGCCAGATCGTCATCGCGGGTTTCCAGCGCCTCGGCTGCGTCAAGGATGGCGGCCTCGACCAGCCCGCCCATCCGCATGATCATGGCCTGAATCGCCTCAAGGTCGCGGTCAAAGGCGGTGGCGATATGGGTGGTGGGGGTCATGGCGTCCTCTTGTCCAACGGTTCCGCACGCATCGGCTTCAGCCGATCCGGCCGGTGATATAGCTTTCGGTGCGGGCATCGCGCGGGTTGGTGAAAATGGTGCCCGTCTCGCCGTATTCCACCAGATTTCCAAGGTGAAAGAACGCCGTGCGCTGTGACACGCGGGCGGCCTGCTGCATCGAATGGGTGACGATCACGACCGAAAACTGCGCGCGCAATTCGTCGATCAGTTCTTCGACCTGTGCCGTGGCGATGGGGTCCAGCGCGGAACAAGGTTCGTCCATCAACAGCACCTCGGGGCTGGTCGCAACCGCCCGCGCGATACACAGGCGCTGCTGCTGGCCGCCCGAAAGCCCCGTGCCGGGCGTGTCCAGACGGTCCTTCACCTCGTTCCACAGCGCGGCGCGGCGCAAGGATGTTTCGACCACCTCGTCCAGTTCCGCCTTGGTCCGGGTCAGGCCATGGATTTTCGGGCCGTAGGCCACGTTGTCATAGATCGACTTGGGAAACGGGTTCGGTTTCTGGAACACCATGCCGACCTTGGCGCGCAGCTGGACCGGATCAACGCGGGGGTCATAGATATCTTGCCCGTCCATCTCGATCCGGCCCGTCACGCGGCAGGACGGGATGGTGTCGTTCATCCGGTTCAGGCAACGCAGGAACGTGGATTTGCCACAGCCCGACGGCCCGATAAAGGCGGTCACAGTTTTGTCGAGGATATCGACATCGACATCCTTCAGCGCGTGCGTGGTGCCGTAATGGACCTGAACCCCACGGGCGGTGATCTTGGTGGCGCTGTCGGTCACGGTTCTGTCCTCAAGTCGCATGTCATTCATTGTCGGACCCCTTACCAGCGGCGTTCAAAGCGGCGGCGCAGCACGATGGCCAGCGCGTTCATCATCAGAAGAAAGACCAACAGCACGATGATCGCACCGGATGCCCGTTCGGCAAAGGCAGGATCGGCGCGCTGGGTCCAGCTGTAAACCTGCACCGGCAGGGCAGAGGCGGGATCAAAGAACCCCTCGGGGGGCGCACCGGGGTAGTCGCGCACAAAGGCCACCATCCCGATCAGCAGCAAAGGGGCCGATTCCCCCAGCGCCCGCGCCAGGCCGAGGATCGTGCCGGTCAGGATGCCCGGCATGGCCAGCGGCAGGACATGGTGCATCACCGTCTGCATCTGCGACGCGCCCACACCCAATGCCGCATCGCGGATCGACGGCGGCACGGCCTTCAGGCTGGCACGCGTGGCGATGATGATGGTGGGCAACGTCATCAGCGTCAGCACCAGCCCGCCGACAATGGGGGCCGATTGCGGCAGACCGACAAGGTTGATGAACAAGGCCAGCGCCAGGATGCCGAACACGATGGACGGCACGGCGGCAAGATTGGCGATGTTGATCTCGATCAGGTCGGTGATGCGGTTTTTCGGTGCCATTTCCTCTAGATAGATCGAGGCCGCGACGCCGATGGGCAGCGCCAGCACCAACACGATCAGCATCATGTAGGCCGACCCGAGGATCGCCACACCCAGACCTGCCGCCTCGGGGCGCAGTTCGGATGCGTCGGGCATGGTGATGAAACCGGGGTTCAGTGCGGTGTCGATCAGGCCCGCGTCCGCCAGCGCATCCGCCAGCGACAGTTGTTCGGGCGAGATGTTGGAATCGCGCACGGCGGTTTCCATGGTGACGCGGCCCTTGAAATAGCCATCCACCCGGCCATTGGCAAAGGCGTTGAAGGTGATGGTCGTGCCCACCAGCGACGGGTCCGCCAACACGGTATCGCGCAGATCGGCAGGCGCTTCTTTCGACATCAGGCCCATCACCTCTTTCGGGGTCAGGTCGCCCAGATCGATGCCGCGCGCCGCAATCTCGGCCAGCAGGGCCTTTTGCATCAGCTTGCCATAGCCAATGGTTGTAACCTTGCTCATCACCGCCGGATCGCGGGTGCCGGATGTGTCGACGACTGCTTCGTCCAGCAGGATCGGGATCTGCACAAAGGTCTGGCGAAAGGCGGATGCGCCATTGCCCAGAACGGATGTCAGCAGGATGACCAGCGACAACAGGCCCAAGGTGACCGCCGCCATCCCCCAGATGCGAAAGCGGCGTTCGGCGGCGTTGCGCGCCTTGGTCCGTGCGTCCGGGATGAAAAGGGTGGACAGGGTCATTCGTACTGCTCCCGGTATTTGCGCACGATATAGAGGGCGAGTACGTTCAGCCCCAGGGTAAAGACGAACAGCGTCAGACCCAGCGCAAAGGCCACCAGCGTTTCGGGGCTGCCGAATTCGGTATCGCCGGTCAACTGGCTGACGATCTTGACGGTGACGGTGGTCATCGCCTGAAACGGGTTCACATCCAGCTTGGCCGACGCCCCTGCCCCAAGAACGACGATCATTGTCTCGCCAATGGCGCGGCTGGCGGCCATCAGGATCGCGCCGACGATGCCCGGCAGGGCGGCTGGGAACACCACCTGCTTGATGGTTTCCGACTGCGTGGCCCCCAGCGCATAGCTGCCATCGCGCAGCGCCTGCGGCACGGCGTTGATGATGTCATCGGACAGCGACGAGACATAGGGGATCAGCATGATCCCCATCACCAGCCCCGCCGTCATCACGGAAGACGAGCTGTCACCCAGCCCCAGCGGCTGCGCGAACCAGTCGCGCAAGAAGGGGCCGACGGTCATCAGCGCGAACAGGCCGTAAACGATCGACGGGATGCCCGCCAACACCTCGATCGCGGGTTTGGCGACCGACCGGACGGTGCGGCTGGCGTATTCCGACAGATAGATCGCCGTCATCAACCCGACCGGCACCGCCACGATCAGGGCGATGACCGACACATACATCGTGCCCCACAACAAGGGCAGGATGCCCAGATCGGACCCGCCCCGGAACTGGGGGTTCCATGTCATGCTGAAAAAGAAATCGCGGGCGGGGTAAAGTTGGAAAAAGTGCCAGCTTTCAAACACCAGCGAAAAGACGATCCCCGCCGTGGTCAGCACCGCCACCGACGATGCCGCGATCAGCAGCGCCTTGATGAAGCGTTCCACCACATTGCGGGCGCGGAACTGCGGTGTCAGGCGCAGTTGGGCAAGCAGGAACCCCGCCACAGCCACAGCCAGCACCAGCGCCATCATCCAGACGCGGCCCGTTGCCGTCTGCGCGCGGTAGACACCCGCCGCTTCGGCGATATGCGGGCTGACGGCAGACCCAAGCGCCACGCCCTGTTCGGCCAGACGCGCCTGCAATGTGGCAGGATCGGCGGTCAGTGTGCGTTCATCGGCACCGGATGCGACCAGCACCTCCATCCCGTCGGCGATGCGGCGCACGTCCGACATGACCAATGCGCGGGATGATCCTTCGGCAATATCGGATGCCACAATCATCGACGTGACGCGGTTTTCAATGACGATGGGCTGCACGATGGCCCAGATCACCATCACCAACAGCGCGGGCACAGCGGTGAACAGGGCAACCGTCTGGCCGTAATAGCGCGGCAGCGAATGCAGCTTGCGCGCATCGCCCGTGACGGATGCCATCGCCCTTTGGCGGCCAAGGATGTGGCCAACTCCGGCAAGGGCCAGCAGAATCAGGGTCAGCGCGCCAAAGCTCATGCTTCAATCCGTTCAGAAAGGACCGGGGGGCCGGTCTGGCCCCCCGGATCTGGTCTTATTCCAGCGGGCCCATCGGCGTGGCCGCAGCCACGGCAGCCTGCGTCGCCGCAAGTTCCGGGTCAGCCACCAGACCGTATTCGGCCAAGGGGCCATCGGGGCCAGCGATATCATCGGACACGAAGAATTCCACGTATTCCTTAAGGCCCGGGATCACGCCCAGATGCGCCGATTTGACGTAGAAATACAGCGGGCGCGACACCGGGTATTCGCCGGTGGCGATGCTTTCCACCGACGGGACGATCCCGCCCATGGTGGCGACTCGCAGCTTGTCGGTGTTGTTCTGGTAGAACGACAGACCGAACACGCCTACCGCCGTCGGGTTGGCGTCCAGACGGGCCAGCGTTTCGGTGTAATCACCGTCGATATCAACCGAGGCGCCATCGGTGCGCAAGGTCATGCAGGCCTCTTCGGCCTTGTCCTCGTCGCCGCCATTGGCCACCTTGAACGCCTCATACGCGCCGGTTTCTTCACAGCCGGCGATGATCACCTTGGTGTCGAACACTTCGCGCGTGCCGTGCTTGGTGCCGGGGATGAAGGCCAGGATGTCCTGCGCGGGCAGGGCTGCATTCACATCGGCCCAGGTCTTGTTCGGGTTGGCGACCAGTGCGCCGTCCTTGACGACCTGCGCGCCGATGGCGTTGAACCAATCCGCAGGCGTAAAGGCGAATTCCGGGCCGTCCACCTTGGACGCGAACACGATCCCGTCATAGCCAAAGCGCACTTCCATGATCTCTGTCACGCCGTTGCTGGCGCACAGGTCGATGTCGCCCTGGCTGATCCGGCTGGAAGAGTTGGCGATGTCGATGGTGGTTTCACCCACACCTTCGCACATCTTCTTGCGGCCAGCGCCCGAACCGCCACCTTCGACGACCGGGGTCGGGAAATCAAAATTCTCGCCGAACAGCTCGGCCACGATGGTGGCATAGGGCAACACGGTCGACGACCCCGAGATTTGCACGTTGTCGCGGGCAAAGGCGGTGGTGGCCGAGACAGCGGCGATGGCAAGCGCCGAGACGCCAAGTTTCGTGACGGACATGGAACACTCCTGATCTGTTTCGTCTCGCGGCCATCCGGTGATGACCTTGCGCCCCGTCTAGGGTTCCCGCGCCACGCTTTTGCGACAGTTCTGTAACAGTTTTATGAAACAGCGCGCTATTGGGGCAGAATCACGGTAAAGGTGCTGCCCTGCCCCGGCACGCTGGAAATGCGCATCCGCCCCCGGTGGCGGTTCACGATATGCTTGACGATGGCAAGGCCAAGCCCAGTGCCACCCTTTTCCCGCGACCGGTGCCCGTCAACGCGGTAGAATCGTTCTGTCAGTCGCGGCAGGTGCCTGTCCTCGATGCCGTCGCCATGATCGATGATGTCGATGCGGATGCCCGGAGCCTGCGGCAAGGCTTCGTGCGACAGCAGGATGTCGACCCGTTCCCCCGCACCGCCGTATTTCACCGCGTTTTCGATCAGGTTGGTCAACACTTGGGTGATCTGGTCCGAATCGGCCGGAATCGGCAGCGGCCCTGACAGCCCGCCAACCGTGATTTTCACCCCCGCCGCATCGGCCAAAGGACGCAGCGTCGTCACCGCCGACGCAACCAGCGCCGCCAGATCGACCCGACCCGAGGGGCGCACACGCTCCTCCGCCTCCACCCGGCTCAGATGCAGCAGATCGCGGACAAGGCGGTTCATCCGCCCTGCCTCATGTTCCATGATGGTCAGAAACCGCATCCGTGCCGCCGGATCATCCTTGGCCGCGCCTTTCAGCGTTTCGATGAACCCCAGAAGGGCGGTCAGGGGCGTGCGCAGTTCGTGGCTGACATTGGCCACGAAATCGCGGCGCATCTGGCCCATCTGTTCCTGTTCGGTGATGTCCTCAAACGTCAGAACGGCATGGCGCGGGGCATGGATCGGCGCGACCGTCACCCGATAGGTCACATCCCGCGACGGGCCGGGGATCACATGCCGCGCCTGCCCGGCGTGCCCGTCGGTCAAAGCCGACGCAATCGCCGCATGCAGGGCGGGCTGGCGCAGCGTCATCAGATGGTGCCGCCCCGCGATACCGGGGCCAAGCAGCGCCTCGGCCGGGGCATTGGCCGTCACGATGCGTTCATCCGCCCCGATGATGATGACGGGCAGCGGAATCGCATCGGCAAGGTCTTTCAACAGATCGTTGGTCATCGCCCCTTGCCCCGCTGGTCACGCGCCCGGCCCTGGTGCCGGACCTGCCGCCACTCCTATTGACAGTCCTATCGCCAGTCGGGCCACAGTTCCAGTTCGGCCTTGCACAGGGTTCGACCAATCCGATAAACCTATGCGTGTGTTGCAACCGGTTTCGGTTCTGCATCGCGCCGACAGTGTATCATGTGTTTTTACCGGGTCAGGATCAGTGCGCCATGCACGCCGTCATCGTACCGCCCGAGTTCATGGGCACGAACCTGCTGATCGGCCTGTCGGCGATGCCCGCAGGGCTGCCCGGTCCGCCCCCGGTGGTCATTTCGCGGCTGGCCAGTCTGGACGGCGCGTTGCTGGAACAGGTGCGGCCCGCGCGCATCCTGTGCCCGCTGCTGGCCCGCGACTTTGACGCAAGCCTTGTCGCAACCCGGCTGCAGGCTTTGGGCTACGATGGGCACCTGACCGTGGTCAGCCCCCCCCTGCCCAACCGCGCTATGGTGCAGCGTGAACTCGCCAGCCTTGCGCCCGGCATGACGGTCGATGTGCATGAAATCTGACGGGGGTCACGCCCCCGGATTGTCGCGCCGGTAAATCCAGTCGTGATCGGGATCATTCTGGAACCGCCAGTTGCGGCGCGGCCCGGCCATGACGTTCAGGTAATACATGTCATACCCATAGGGCGCGCCGCAGGGATGATGTCCCTTTGGCACCAGCGTCACGTCATGGTCCTTGACCGCCATTGTCACGTCCAGACTGCCATCCTCGGTATAGACCCGCTGGATGCCGAAGCCCTGGGCGGGGTTCAGGCGCATGTAATAGGTTTCCTCAAGATAGGTCATGCGGGGAAAATCATCCTCGTCATGCCTGTGGCTGGGATAGCTGGACCAGTTGCCCGCCGGGGTGAACACCTCTGTCACCAGCAGGCTGTCGGCGACGTCCAGCGCCTCCATCGCGATGTTGTTGATGTGGCGGGTGTTGGCCCCGGTGCCGCGCGGCGTCAGGGTGATGCCGTCCGGGCCAAGCCTGCGCACCGGATGCCCGCCTGTGCCGGGGGCGGTGCAGACGGCGAGCGTGCAAGGGGTTGTGGCCACCGCCGACCAGTCGCTGTCATTCGGCACATACAGGCAATGCGGTGGCGTCTTTTCAAAGACGCTCATCCTCTCGCCCATTTCGCCAAAATCGGTGCCGCCTGCGCTGATCCGCGCCTTTCCTTCGACCAGCACGAGAATCGCCTCGCGCCCGCCGGTGATTTCGGCGGCGGTCTGCCCCGCTTCAAGACGGTAGAGGCCAAAGCCGACATAGCCCCAGCCTGCGATTTCGGGCGTGATGTCATGCACCTTGCCGGTGGTTCCCACTGGCTTTCGCAGCAGATCGGTCATCACGTCACCCTTTTCCTCTTCCCGAAAATATCCCACGGGGATGCGGGGGTGTGAAACCCCCGCTGCAACAGATCAGCGGTCAAGCCCGGCGCGCTTTGCGAACGCCTTCAGGCTGCGCAGACCAAGGCTTTGATATTCCATCGGAATACGCACCGAGCTGTCCTGCTCTGCCTCGATCACCAGCCAGCCCTGATAGCCGTGCTGTGCCGCAACGTCCAGCACGGGCAGGAAATCGACCCCGCCTTCGGCATCGCCCGGCACGGTGAACACGCCCCGCCGCACCCCTTCAAGGAAAGACAGACCCTGTTCGCGGACCTGCGCCATGATCTCGGGGCGGACGTTCTTGGCGTGGATGTGTCGGACGCGGGCCATGTGTTTCTTGGCCAGACGCTCCGGGTCGCCCCCGCCGAAATAGCAATGCCCGGTGTCCAGCAGCAGATGGGTGTGCGGGCCGGTTTCGGCCATCAGACGGTCAATCTCCCACTCTGCCTCCACAACGGTGCCCATGTGGTGGTGATAGACCAGCGTTATGCCTTGGGCGGCGGCATGGGCGGCCAGCGCCTCGATCCCCGCGCCAAAAGCTTTCCAGTCGGCGTCTTTCAGGTGGGGTCGGTCATTGACGGCCAGATGGTCGGCGCCATGGATCGCGTTCGACGTCTCGCATACGATGATGACGCTGCACCCCATCCCCTTCAGCACGTCCAGAAACGGCTGCATCGCGGCCTTTTCCTGTTCGACCGAATTGACCAGCAGATTGGTCGAATGCCAGCCCGACACGAACTTCAGTCCGCGCGAAGCAAGAACCCCCTTCAGCCCTTCAACGGTGGTCGGAAATTTGTGTCCCTTTTCAATGCCGTCAAAGCCGATCTTCGCGCATTCGTCCAGACATTGGTCCAGCGAGATATGCGCGCCAAGGGTTTGGTCATCATCGTTCGACCAGGCAATCGGGTTGGTTCCGTACAGTATCATTTCATCTCTCAACTTCAGTCGGCAAGCCGCTGGATTTGTTTATTTTCTTCAAGCACCTTGCGCGCCGCGTTCACGCCCGGGCGCACCGAAACCTCGGGCACGCCCACTTCCCACCAGCTGCCGCCCGCTTCGGTCGATGGCATCGGGTCGGTGTCGATGACGATCACCACCGGGATGGGCGACGTCTTGGCCTTGGCCAGTTCAGCCTCCAACTCGGCAATCGAACCGGCCTTCACGGCCCGCGCCCCCATCGACCCGGCATGGGCGACAAAGTCGATGTGCGAGGCGTTGACGTGATAGCTGTCGTCCAGCAGGTTGTTGAACGGCGCGCCACCGGTGTGCTTTTGCAGGCGGTTGATGCAGCCAAAGCCGCGGTTGTCGGTCAGAACGACGGTAAAGGGCACGCCCATCATCACCGCCGTCGCCAGTTCCGAGTTTGCCATCATATAGCTGCCATCGCCCACCATGCAGATGACGTCCGCGCGCGGACGGGCCATCTTGATGCCAAGCGCGCCCGCAACCTCGTATCCCATGCAGGAAAAGCCGTATTCCATGTGATAGCCGCCCTGTGCGGCATCCCATATCTTGTGCAATTCGCCTGGCATGGTGCCAGCGGCCCCCATGACGATGGTGGTGGGGCTTGCGGTTCGCTGCACAGCGCCGACGACCTGCATGTCGGTGGGCAGGGTGTTGCCTGCGGGAGCGGCCTTGACGGCGGCCTTGGCTGCGGCCCAATCGGGTTGCAGGCTGGCATCGGGTGCGGCGAATTTCGGCGTTCCCAAAGCAGAACCAAGGGCTTGCAAGGCGATCTTTGCATCTGACACAAGGTTCAGCGCGCCATGTTTATAGGCGTCATAGGCTGCGACGTTGATCGACAGGATGCGGCGGTTCGGGTTCTTGAACAGCGACCAAGACCCGGTGGTGAAATCCTGAAACCGAGTGCCGACCCCGATCACCAGATCGGCAGTGCCGCAGACAGCGTTTGCGGCACTGCCCCCCGTCACGCCCACGGGGCCAAAGTTCAGCGCGTGGTCATGCGCCAGCGCCGATTTGCCCGCCTGCGTTTCGACGACCGGAATGTTGTGGGCGGCAGCAAAGGCCGCAAGATCGGCCTCGGCCTGGCTGTAGATCACCCCGCCACCTGCCACGATGACGGGCGATTTGGCGGATTTGATCGCCGCAATCGCTGCCGCCAGTTCGCCCGCATCCGGGGCGGGGCGGCGGAAAGTCCAGACCCGCGGCGCAAAGAACGCCTCGGGGTAATCATAGGCCTCGGCCTGCACGTCCTGACAAAAGGCCAGCGTGACCGGGCCACAGTCGGCAGGATCGGTCATCACCCGCAGCGCGCGTGGCAGGGCGGTCATGATCTGTTCGGGCCGCACGATCCGGTCGAAATAGCGCGACACCGGGCGAAAACAGTCATTGGCCGACACGGTGCCATCGGCAAAGCTTTCCACCTGTTGCAACACCGGATCGGGCGCGCGGTTGGCAAAGACGTCGCCCGGAATGAACAGCACCGGCAAGCGGTTGACATAGGCCAGGGCGGCGGCGGTGACCATGTTCGTGGCCCCCGGTCCGATGGACGAAGTGACGGCCATCGCGCGACGGCGTTTCGCGGCCTTGGCATAGGCAATCGCAGTATGCGCCATGGTCTGTTCGTTGTGCCCGCGCCAGGTGGGCAGGGTGTCTTTGATGCCGTGCAGCGCCTCGCCCAGACCGGCGACGTTGCCGTGGCCGAAAATGGCCCAGACCCCTTCGATGAAGCGGCCCCCGTCTTCGGTTTCCTGCGCGGCCAGCCAGCGGACCATGGCCTGTGCAGCGGTCAGACGGATCGTGTTCATGCGGCAATCCCCTTGTTCGTCCGCGCGGCATCCCAGATGCGGCAGAGCCTGCTGTATTTTTCCGCCATTATCGTGACGGCGTCGGCGTCAGTCATGCTGCCTGCCAGCCAGGCACGGGCGGCATCGGCAAAAATGGTGCGCCCGACGGCAAAACCTTTGACCAGATCGTGCCGGGCCGCGATGACCAGCGATGCGGCAAGGTCTGGTTCGGCCGCATCCAGCCCCAGCACGACCACACCGCGCGTGTGCGGATCGTTGCGGGTGATGGCGGCGCAGGCGGCCTGATAGGCGGAGTCGGTCGCAAAGGGTTCAAGCTTCCACCAGTCGGGGAACACGCCAAGGTCATAAAACCGCTGGATGACCTGCGCCGAGGTCTGATCATTGACCGGCCCCACCTTGGACGGGATGATTTCCAGCAGCATTTCCAACCGGTTGCGCCGTGCGGCATGGAACAGGCGCACCACGGTCGCCTCTTGGTCTGCCTTCATGTCGGCGGTGTCGTCGGGGTGATAGAAGGCCAGCACCTTGACCACATGATCCAGCGGCCATTCGGACAGGCCACCGAAATCGGGGCCAATCTCAGGCTCCAGCGTGAGGGGGCGGCTGCCGGGCCATTCGACTGGCCGACCGATCCACAGACCCGTTCCCGCCGCGGCATAAAGCGCGTCACGCCCAAGGCGGCTGTCGCACAGGATGCCATGGCCGGGTTGGCCATCCGCCACGGTCAGCGCCGCCTTCAGGCAGAGTTCTTTGAACGCGCCGATCCTGGCCGGGGTGGCCCCTGCCATCGATTCAAGCTGCATCCGGTGGTCAAAGGCAAAGACCCGCATCGTGGACCAGTCTTTGTGGCGGTTGGTGGCCCAATGGACCTGCTCCAACGCGGCATCCTTGCGCAAGGCGGGGATCTGCACGCCGCGCTTCAGAAAGAATTGCAACTCTTCCCAGCTGGGATAGGCCGGGGTGCAGCCGTGGCGCGATACGGCAAAGGCGCCGCAGGCGTTGGCATAGGTCAGCGTGACGGGCCAGCCCTCGCCATCCAGCCAGCCCTTGATCAGGCCGGACATGAACCCGTCGCCCGCGCCAAGGACGTTGAACACCTCGATCGGGAAACCGGGGCCCGACTCCCCTTGATCCAAGGTGTCGGGGATCGCACCGGCAAAGGCCGCAGCCCCCATCGGGCCGCGTTTGCACACCAGTGTGGCGTTCGACACCGCCCGCACCGCGCGCAAGGCGGCGATGGTGTCGGTGGTGCCGCCCGCGATATGGAATTCCTCTTCGGTGCCGACGATCAGATCGAACATATGCAGGGTCGCCTGCAATTTCGCGGTGACGGAGGCACTTTCGATGAAGCGGCTTTCACCCAGCCCATGCCCGGCAAGGCCCCACAGGTTGGGGCGATAGTCGATGTCCAACGCTGTTTGCGCGCCGTGCTGGCGGGCCAGATGCAGCGCTTTCATCACCGCCGCTTCGGTGCGGGCGTGCGACAGGTGTGTGCCGGTGGCCACAACCGCGCGGGCCTGCGCGATGAAGCTTTCGTCGATATCGTCTTCGCACAGCGCCATGTCGGCGCAGTTTTCGCGGTAAAAGATCAGTGGGAATTGCTTGTCATCGCGGATGCCCAACAGCACGAGCGCGGTCAATCTGTCAGGGTCGGTGATGACGCCCGTCGTATCCACCCCTTCGCGCGCCAGTTCTTCGCGGATGAAGCGGCCCATGTGTTCGTCGCCCACGCGGGTGATCAGCGCCGATTTCAGGCCCAGCCGTGCGGTGCCAGCGGCGATGTTGGTGGGGCTGCCGCCGATGTATTTCTGAAAGCTGCCCATATCTTCAAGTCGGCCACCCACCTGCGCGCCGTAAAGATCGACCGAAGACCGGCCAATTGTGATGACGTCCAGCGTCTTCATGAGTAAGCTCCCTTTTCTTGCAGCGGCACCATTACACCCTCCTTCACTGGCCGGAGACTCAATCGCACATGCGGTTTTGGAATATTTATTCCATTTACCCGCGAAGCAAAAGGATTTTCTTAACCCCGCGCCGACCCGACCGCGACAGCCAGCGAAATCGCCATTGCAATCGTCGCCGACAAGGACCGGAACGCCCCGAAATCCACCTCGGGCACGGTCAGGATTGCGTCGGACGTGCGGGCCAGCGGGCTGGTGACGCGGTCGGTCATGCCCACCACCGGCAGGCCCCGGTCGCGGGCATCCTGCGCCAGGGTCAGGGTTTCTTCGGAATAGGGGGCAAAGGTGATGGCCAGCAGCGCATCGCCCGGCCGCAAGGCAAAGCGGTGATCCAGCTTGCCCACACCATCATGCAGCATCGCCGGAACTGACATCTTTTCCAGCACATAGACCAGATAGGACGCCACCGGAAACGCCCGCCGCAGACCCACGACGTGGATCGTATCAGCCCCCGCCAGCAGTGAAACCGCCTGATACAGGGCGGTTTCATCCACCGATTTGGCGAGCGCCTCAAGTGACAGGCGGCCCGCTTCGATGAATTCGGCCAGCAGGGCGGCAGGGCTGCCGGTGCCCCCCTCTTTCAGGTTTTTCAGCCGCGTCGAGTAATCGGGCCAGCCGGGGGCATAAGCCTCGCGGAACAGGCGCTGCATTTCGGAAAAGCCGGAAAACCCAAGGATCTGGCAAAACCGCATCAGGGCCGACGGCGGCACATCTGCCCCCGCCGCCAGTTCCGCCACGGTCGATACGGCGATGCGGTCGGTGTTGGCGGCGATGAATTCGGCGCATTGGCGCAGACGGCGTGGCAGATCGTCGGTGATATGCGCCAACCGTTCCCGGAATTCCTCGACCGAGGCGGGGGCGGTGGTCATCAGGGCGGCGTCGTCGGTCATATCCACATGACTCCTGCGGGCGATTTCAGGCTACCAGTGTGGAACAAATATTCCAACCACAAAGCGCTGTTGGCCAGGGTGGCAAACACGCGGGGCATCGGTTTGATCGGGACCGGGTTCATGGGCAAAACCCATGCCCTTGCAGGGCGCAAAGTCAAGGCGGCGACGGGCAGCCTGCCGGGTCACGCCGCATCTGGCTTGCGCTGCGGACCAACCCAAGCAACGCCGACAGCGACCATTGGTGGATGCGGCTTGATGCAAAAATACATCAGCCGGCACCGATTTCGAACCTTTTGCACAAGGCTGCGGCACTTTTTGCCGTCCGTTGCGTTTCGCAAGGGTCCTGCCTGACCGGCGCCCCTGTGAGGAACCATGAACCGCAACGTCCTTTATCTGCTGCTTGGCGTGGCCATTGCCGTCGCAGGCTTTCTTGGCTGGCAACTGTATGAGGAAAACCGTCAGCCTGACGGTATAGAGATCGATATCGGCGAAGACGGGCTGACCATCGAATCGAACTGAACCGCGACCCGTGCCGCCTTATGTGCCTGCGGCCCGCGTTTCGGGCCATCCCATAGACCGGAGTATCCCCATGTCCATCGGCACCATTCTTCTTGTCATCCTGATCATCATCCTGCTGGGCGGGTTCAGCGGTCGCATCGGCGGCTACGGCTATGGCTTTGGCCATGGCGGCATCGGCGTTGTCGGTGTGCTGATCATCATCCTGCTTGTGCTGGTGTTGACCGGGCGTCTGTAGTCCCCCGCGTCAGACCGCCCTCAGCCCGTCGCGAAAGCGGCGGGCGTTGGCCTGATAGCCGCTGGCCGACACCAGCAACCGCGCCTGCGCCTCGGCGTCCAGGGCGCGCACCACCTTGCCGGGGCTGCCCATGACAAGGCTGCCGTCCGGGATGACCTTGCCTTCGGTCACCAGAGCGCAGGCCCCGATCAGGCACCCTGCCCCGACCCGTGCGCCATTCAACAGCGTGGCCCCCATCCCGATCAGCGATCCATCCGCGATCACACAGCCATGCAGCATCGCCTTGTGGCCGACGGTGCAATTGGCCCCGACCTGCAGCGGATAGCCCATGTCGGTGTGCAGCACACAGTTTTCCTGCACGTTCGAACCGTCGCCAATGGCAATCTCTTCGTTGTCGCCGCGCAGCACCGCCCCAAACCAGACCGAGGCATTGGCCCCCACCACGACATTGCCGATCAGCGTGGCATTCGGCGCGATCCACGCGGTCGGATGGATGCGAGGGGATATGTCGTTCAGGGCATAGATCATCTGTCATCAAACTCGCGGTTAAGGGCGCGGACAAAGTCATTCAGGTCGGGTTGCCGATCCCGGCGCAGGCGTTCTGCCGTCAGCACCGCCACAAGCTTGGCAAAGGTCTCGTCCAGATCGTCATTGACCAGCACATAGTCGTATTCGGCCCAATGGCTGATTTCATCGCGGCTTTTCGCCATGCGGCCCGCGATCACCTCTTCGCTGTCCTGCGCGCGCCCGCGCAGGCGGCGGTCCAGTTCGTCAATCGACGGCGGCAGGATGAACACCGACACGACATCGCGGCCAAGTGCCGAATTCTTGATCTGCTGGCCACCCTGCCAGTCAATGTCGAACAGGGTGTCTCGCCCTTCGGCCATCGCGGCCTGCACGGGCGCTTTGGGGCTGCCGTAAAGGTTGCCGAACACCTCGGCGTGTTCCAGCATCCCGCCGGTTGCCACAAGGTTTTCAAAGGCGGCGCGGTCGCGGAAGTAATATTCGCGCCCATCCTCTTCGCCCGGACGGGGACTGCGCGTGGTGGCAGAGACCGAAAAGCGGATCGTGGGGTCCCACGTCATCAGCATCCGCGCCAAAGTCGATTTTCCTGCGCCTGACGGCGACGACAAGATCAGCAAAAGCCCGCGCCGTTTCATCATCATTCCACGTTCTGAACCTGTTCGCGCATCTGATCTATCACCGTTTTCAGGTCAAGCCCGACGCGCGTCAGCGCCATCGCCTGCGCCTTGGAACATAGGGTGTTCGCCTCGCGCATGAATTCCTGCATCAGGAAATCGAACTTGCGCCCAACGGGGCCGGTTTCCGCCAACAGCGCGCGGGCAGCGTCGATATGGGCGGTCAGGCGGTCAAGCTCTTCGGTCACGTCGTTTTTCACCGCCAGCATCGCCAGCTCCTGCGCAAGGCGGGTTTCGTCCACGCCATCGGCATTGGCCAACACCCGCGCCAGCGCATCGCGCAAGGTGGCGGCGCTGGCATCGCGGCGGGCGGCAGCCTCGACCGCGGCATCACCGGTCAGGGTGGCGATCCGATCAAGTTGTTGGGCAACGACGCCCTGCAACGCGGCCCCTTCGGTGGCGCGCATGGCGGTGAACTCGGCAAGAAGGCCCGGCAGATCGGCCAGAATCGCCGCACGCAGGGGGGCTGTGTCTTCATCCACCGTGGTCGTGTCCAGCACGCCGCGCACCGCCAGAACATCGGCGGCGGTGGCCTGCGCCAGTGTGACGCCCGCGTTCATCGCCGCGTCTTCGACCTGCCCCAGCGCGCGCAACACCGCCATCAGGGCGGGTGGATTGACGCGCAAGCCATCCGCGCCGTCGCCCATGCCGTCGCGCTGCACTTTCAGCGTCAGGGACACATTGCCACGTTGCAGGCTGCGGCTGATTTCGGCGCGCAGGGCAAGCTCCAACCCCTCGATCCAGTCGGGGACGCGCAGGCGCAGATCCAGCCCCTTGCCGTTCACCGACCGGATGTCCCAGGCCCAACTGTGCCCCGCACCCTGCCCCTTGCGGGCGGCAAATCCGGTCATCGAGATGGTCATTCGGCCCTCGCTTGCCGCGTGGCGGCGTTTACCATTTGTAAAGAATTGGGCGGAAAGCCCCAAGAAAGGTATGTATCCTGTCCGCAGGATGGGACACCCTGACCAGACCCCGGCAGCCGTTCCGTAACAGAGGGGCGGCAAACCGACAACGGGGCGCGTCGGAACCGCACCGGGGCAAAGGGGGCCGGGGCAAGACCATGACACCAACTTTTCCGGGCGGGGCGCGCGCCCACAGCGGTGCTACGCCGATGCTGCCCGCCTTGCGCGCCTATTGGGACAGTCTACGCGATGGCCTCGCGGTGCCGTCGCGCGACAAGATTGACCCGCGCGGTCTGGCCGGCGCGTTGGAGCATGTGTTCCTGATCGAACGCATCGCCCCCGGTCTGGCCCGGTTTCGCGTGTCCGGGATGGAGGTGAACGCCCTGCTGGGCACCGAATTGCGCGGCACGCCCTTTGCGCTGCTGTTCGAGTCGACCGCGCTCGACACCCTACAGACCCAGCTTGAGGCTGTGTTTTCCGGGCCAGCGATCCTGGATCTGCAACTGACCGGGCCGCGCGGTCTGGGGCGGATGCCGATGTCGGGGCGGATGGTGCTGCTGCCGCTGAAGGGGCGGGCAGGACAGTGCGATCTGGCCATCGGTGCGGTGCAGACCGATGCCGTGGGGCCGATGCGGGCGCAACGCTTCGGCATCGAACGGGCGCTGCGCGAACCGATTGCGACCCTTCGGCCAGTGGTTGACCCCAGCCCTGCGCCGAAAGCCCCGCCCAACCTGCGCCTGCTGCGGTTCGACGCCTGAATGAAAAAGGGCGGCCCCGAAGGACCGCCCTTTTTGCTGCAACCGTCACCCGGTCACAGGGCGATGCGGCGGGCCCCGTCGCGAAGGGAAGACAGCTCTTCTGCCACCAGAAACGCCAGTTCCAGCGACTGGCTGGCATTCAGGCGCGGGTCGCAGGCGGTGTGATAGCGGTCGGACAGATCCTCATCCGTCACGGCGCGCAGACCGCCGGTGCATTCGGTCACGTCCTTGCCCGTCATCTCGAAGTGAACGCCGCCGGGAATGGTGCCTTCGGCTTTGTGGATGCCAAAGAATTCACGCACCTCGCGCAGGACCGAATCGAACGGGCGGGTCTTGTAGCCCGACGACGATTTGATCGTGTTGCCGTGCATCGGATCGCAGGACCAGACAACGTTTGCGCCCTCTTCCCGGACGGCCTTGATCAGGCGGGGCAGGTTTTCGCCCACCTTGCCCGCGCCAAAGCGCGCGATCAACGTCAGGCGGCCCGCCTCGTTCATCGGATTCAGCTTGGCCATCAGCACCTTCAGATCATCGGCGGTGGTGGTTGGCCCGCATTTCAGCCCGATCGGGTTCAGCACGCCGCGCGCGAATTCGACATGTGCCCCGTCAGGCTGACGAGTGCGATCCCCGATCCAGATCATGTGGCCGGACCCGGCGACGTTCTGGCCGGTGATGCTGTCGACGCGGCACAGCGCCTCTTCGTATTCCAGCAGCAGCGCCTCGTGGCTGGTGTAGAAATCGACCGTGGACAGGGTGTGCGCTGTATCCGCGTTCACCCCGGCGGCGTTCATGAAATCCAGCGCGTCGGAAATGCGGTTCGACAACTCGCGGTAGCGTTCCGCCTTGTCGTGTTCGGCAAAGCCCAAGGTCCAGCTGTGAACGCGGTGGATGTCAGCAAAGCCGCCCGTCGAAAAGGCGCGCAGCAGGTTCAGGCTGGCTGCGGCCTGCGTATAGGCCTGCAACATCCGCGACGGATCGGGGCGGCGCGCGTCGGGCGTCGCGTCAAAGCCGTTGATGATGTCACCCCGGTAGCTGGGGTATTCCACGCCGCCGATCACTTCGGTCGGGGCGGAGCGCGGCTTGGCGAACTGTCCGGCCATACGGCCCACCTTGATCACCGGCACCTTGGCACCATAGGTCAGCACAACCGCCATCTGCAGCATCACGCGGAAGGTGTCACGGATGTTGTCGGCGGAAAATTCGGCAAAACTTTCGGCGCAATCACCGCCCTGCAACAGGAAGGCCTTGCCCTCGGCCGCGGCCGCGAGTTGCTTTTTCAGCTTGCGCGCCTCGCCCGCAAAGACCAGCGGCGGATATTTGGCAAGCTGCGCCTCGGCCGCGTTCAGCGCGCCCGTATCCGGATAGTCGGGCATCTGGATCCGCGGCTTTGTGCGCCAATCCGATTTGGTCCAGCCCTTGGTCATTGGTCTTCTCCGACAGTTAGCGGTATCGGTGCGGTATAAGAGGGTATGGCCGTTAATGCAAAGGGGGAAAGGGCCTGAATTTTGGGCGGATTGACCTTGCGGCGGGCAGGGATTCCTGTTTCCTTGCCCCAGAAACGACGCGCATAGGTCGCAACATGCCCATCCCGGCCACAAAAGCCAAAAATACAACGAAATCCGAAGGCCCGAAGCGTTTCATCTTCGTGCTGCTGGACAAGTTCACCATGCTGTCGTTTTCCTGCGCGATCGAACCGCTGCGGCTGGCGAACTACGTGGCGGGCAAGACGCTTTACACATGGAAGCTTGCCGGTGAAAACGGGCGCGAGGCGACCTGTTCCAACGGGGCCACCTTCAAGGTGGACATGGGGCTGGAAGAGGTGGACCGCGACGATGTGATCCTGCTGTGTGGTGGGTTGGACATCCAGCGCACCACGACGAAACCCATCCTAAACTGGCTGCGGCGCGAGGCGCGGCGCGGCAACCCCATCGGTGGCATGTGCACCGGGGCCTATGCGCTGGCCAAGGCCGGGCTGCTGGACGGGAAGAAGGCGACGATCCACTGGGAAAATCAGGACGGCTTTCTTGAGGAATTCGAATCCGTCAAGCTGACCAAGTCGGTGTTCGTGGTCGATGGCAACCGAATGACGACGGCGGGGGGCACCTCGTCCATCGATCTGGTGCTGAAGATCATCGCTGCCGACCATGGCAGCGATCTGGCCAATACCGTGGCCGACCTGTTGATCTATTCCACCATCCGCACCGATCAGGACACCCAGCGCCTGTCGATTCCGACGCGCATCGGCGTGCGTCACCCGAAACTGAGCCAAGTCATCCAGATGATGGAAGGCAACATCGAAGACCCGATGTCGCCCGCCGATCTGGCCGAGGCGGTGGGCATGTCCACCCGCCAGTTGGAACGGCTGTTCCGCCGCTATCTGAACCGCAGCCCGAAACGCTATTACATGGAACTGCGCCTGCAAAAGGCGCGCAACCTGTTGATGCAGACGGACATGAGCGTGATCAATGTGGCGCTTGCCTGCGGATTTGCCAGCCCGTCGCATTTCTCGAAATGCTACAGGGCGCATTACAACACGACCCCCTACCGTGAACGCGGGACCCAAGGGGGCGGAACCGGCGTGCGCCTGTCGATCTGACGGCCCTGCCGGTCAATCGGCGGGCGTCATCCGGTAGACCGCGCCCTGCCCAACCGACAGGAACCAGATCGCCCCGTCCGGGCCTTCGCGCACGTCGCGGACGCGGGCTGTTTCGGGGGCGGCTATCCGTTCCTCGGCATAGCCATTGTCGGGGTCCAGCCGCGCGATATAGTCGAACTTCAGGCTGCCGGTGAACATATCGCCGCGCCAGTCGGGAAACATCGCGCCTGAATGAATCATCAGCCCGGATGGTGCGATGGACGGGTCCCAGTAATGCAGTAATGCACGGGCTGTTCCATCCCGTCCGCCATTGTGCCGATGCCCAGCGGATCGCCGTTGTAGTTGATGCCATAGGCGATGACCGGCCAGCCATAGTTGAGGCCCCGTTCCACCCGGTTCACCTCGTCCCCGCCTTGCGCGCCGTGTTCGACCAGCCAAAGCGCGCCGTCCGCATCCAGTGCCGCCCCTTGCGGGTTGCGGTGGCCGATGCTGTGGGCCTGTGGAACCCAGCCATCGACCGGATTGACCGGGTTGCCGTCGGGGTACATGTGCAGAACCTTGCCTTCTGGGCGCGCGACGTCCTGCGCGTTTGCGCCCTGCCCGCGTTCGCCAAGGGTCAGATACAGCGTGCCGTCCAGGGCTTCGACCACGCGGCTGCCGAAATGCACGCCGCCGCGTGTGGCGGGTGCGGCGAACACCTCGGTGAAGTCCTGCAATTCTGTGCCGTCACCTGACAACGTGCCGCGACCAAGGGCTGTGCCTGCGCCCCGGCCACCCGGTTTGGCATAGGTCAGCCAGACGGTTCGGCTGCGGTCGAAATCGCGTGGGATCATCACGTCAAGCAAACCGCCCTGCCCGCGGTCAAAGACCTGCGGCACGCCCTGCACGGGAACTGGGTCAGCACCATCCGCCGCAAACAGCGTCAGCGCGCCCTCTCGTTCGGTGACCAGAAACCGTCCGTCCGGCAGGAAGGCCAGACCCCAGGGTTCCGACAGCCCACCCGCCACTTCGGTGATCTGCACCCGGCCCGCGCTGGTGTCGATGGTGCCCGCCCCGGCAGCCGTGCAAAGGGCAGACACGAACAGGGCAGCGCCGCATTTTGCAAAGGTGGTTTCCATCCATCGTATCCTTGTGCCGCAGCGTCCTGCGTTACGACTTAGGCAGGCCCGGCACGATGTCACCCGTTCGCCCGGTCACAAGCGCGTTCCCCGACGGAGCGGGCAATTCCACCGGAGTGCTTTTCTTTTCATCGAAGGCACATTACGGTCCCTCAGGATTTCGATCCAATATGGGAGTTAACAATGAAGAAACTGCTGCTGGCCACTGCCGCGACCGCCCTGTTTGCGGGTGCCGCTTCGGCCGAAGAAATCAAGCTGGGCATCCTGATCGGCTTTACCGGGCCGATTGAATCGCTGACCGGGCCGATGGCCGCGGGCGCCGAAATGGCCATGGCCGAAGCCAATGCTTCCGGCATGTTGCTGGACGGCTCGACCGTCGTTGGCGTGCGCGCCGATTCCACCTGCACCGACTCGGCTGCGGCCACGTCCGCTGCCGAACGTCTGGTCACCTCGGACGTGGTTCAGGGCATCATCGGCGCTGACTGTTCCGGCGTGACCGGGGCCGTGCTGCAGAACGTGGCGCGTCCGAACGGGATCGTGATGATCTCGCCCTCGGCCACCTCGCCCGCGCTGACCACTGCCGAAGATGACGGGCTGTTCTTCCGCACCGCCCCGTCGGATGCGCGCGAAGGCGAAGTCATGGCCGACATCCTGATGGAAAAGGGCGTCAAGTCGATCGCTCTGACCTACACCAACAACGACTATGGCAAGGGTCTGTCCGACGCGATCGCGACCTCGTTCCAGGCCAAGGGCGGCGTTGTGACGATCAACGCGGCGCACGAAGACGGCAAGGCCGACTATTCCGCCGAAGTCGCGGCACTGGCTGCGGCCGGTGGCGACCTGCTGGTTGTCGCAGGCTATCTGGATCAAGGCGGCAAGGGCATCATCCAGGCCTCGCTTGATACCGGCGCGTTCTCGACCTTCGGTCTGCCGGGCGGCATGGTGGGTGACAACCTGCCGATCGCCATCGGTCCGGCGCTTGACGGCTCTTACGGCCAGGTTGCCCAGTCCGACAGCGAAGGCGCTGTGACCCTGACCGAAATGGCAAAGACGGCAGCAACGCCCTTTGACGCCACCTCGCCCTACACGATGGAATCCTATGACGCGGCGGCGCTGTTCATGCTTGCGATGCAGGCGGCAGGTTCGTCCAAACCGGCGGATTACAAGGGCAAGATCCTGGACGTGGCGAACGCGCCCGGCGACAAGTTCTATCCCGGCCAGATCGCGCAGGCGCTTGAGGCTGTGAAAGCCGGCAAGGACGTCGATTGGGAAGGCGCATCCGCGGTTGAACTGATCGGCCCCGGCGAAAGCGCCGGTCGCTACCGCCAGTTCGAAATCAAGGGCGGCAAGTACGAAACCGTCACCTTCCGGTGATCCTTTAGACTTGAAATTCCTGCGCGGCCCGGGCATGACCCGGGCCGTTGCCTTTAAGCAAAGCCCTGCCGGTGCATGACCAACGTGCGAAACAGATGGGGCAACAGGGGGAAGACCGCATGATCGTCGTCGAGGATCTGCACCGGCATTTCGGTGGCTTTCGGGCCGTCGATGGTGCCTCGCTTGAGATCAGGACAGGCTCCATCACCGGGCTGATCGGGCCGAACGGGGCTGGCAAGACCACGCTGTTCAATGTGATCGCCGGGCGCCTGCCGCCGACATCGGGCCGCGTGCTGATGGATGGCGAAGACATCACCGGCCTTGCGCCGCATGATCTGTTCCACAAGGGGCTGCTGCGCACCTTTCAGATCGCACATGAATTCGGATCGATGACGGTGCGCGAAAATCTGATGATGGTGCCGTCGTCGCAGGCGGGCGAAACGCTGTGGAACGCCTGGTTCCGCCGCAAGGCTGTGGCCGCCGAAGAACGCGCCATCCGCGACAAGGCAGACGAGGTGCTGGAGTTTCTGACCATCGCCCATCTGGCCGACCAGAAGGCCGCGAATATCTCGGGCGGGCAGAAAAAACTGCTGGAACTGGGGCGCACCATGATGGTGGATGCCAAGATCGTGTTTCTGGACGAGGTGGGCGCAGGCGTCAACCGCACGCTGCTGAACACCATCGCCGACGCGATCCAGCGCCTCAATCAGGAACGCGGCTATACTTTCTGCGTGATCGAACATGACATGGATTTCATCGCCCGCCTGTGTGACCCGGTGATTGTGATGGCCGAGGGCAAGGTTCTGGCCAAGGGCACGGTTGACGAAGTGAAGAACGACGAACGCGTGATCGAGGCCTACCTTGGCACCGGATTGAAGAACAAGGTGGTGGCGAATGGCTGATCGGGCGGGGTGGAACCAAGGGTTTTCCGGGTCAGAGGGCGCGCATCATGGCTGAGCCGTTCCTGATCGGGGATGCGATGACCGGCGGCTATGGCGCGGTCGATATCCTGCACGGCTGCACCATTGCCGTGGAAAAAGGCCAGATCGCGGTGATCGTCGGCCCGAATGGCGCGGGCAAATCCACCGCGATGAAGGCCGTTTTCGGGATGCTGTCCTTGCGCGGCGGTCAGGTCCGGCTGGACGGCGAGGATATCACCAAGCTGTCGCCGCAGGCCCGCGTGGCCAAGGGCATGGCCTTTGTGCCGCAGACGCAGAACATCTTCACCTCAATGACGGTGCAGGAAAACCTTGAGATGGGGGCCTTCCTGCGCCGCGACGACATCAACGCCACGATGGAGCAGGTCTATCACCTGTTCCCGATCCTGAAGCAGAAACGCCATCAGGCGGCAGGCGAATTGTCGGGCGGGCAGCGCCAGCAGGTCGCCGTGGGACGCGCGCTGATGACCCAGCCAAAGGTGCTGATGCTGGACGAGCCGACCGCAGGCGTGTCGCCCATCGTGATGGACGAATTGTTCGACCGCATCATCGAAGTGGCGCGCACCGGCATTTCGATCCTGATGGTCGAACAGAACGCGCGTCAGGCGCTGGCCATCGCCGACAAGGGCTATGTCCTTGTGCAGGGTGCCAACCGATTCACCGACACGGGTGCCGCGCTGCTTGCGGACCCCGAGGTCCGCCGCAGCTTTTTGGGGGGCTGACCATGGATATCCTGAACGCGCTTGTCGCTTTTCTGAACTTCGTCTTTGTGCCCGGCCTTGCCTATGGCGCGCAGCTTGCGCTGGGGGCGCTCGGGGTCACGCTGATCTATGGCATCCTGCGGTTTTCCAACTTTGCCCACGGCGACACCATGGCCTTTGGCACGATGGTGACGATTCTGGTGACATGGCTGTTCCAGTCTGTCGGCATCAGCTTTGGCCCGTTGCCCACCGCCCTGCTGGCGCTGCCCTTTGGCATCGGCGTGACGGCGCTGTTCCTGCTGGGGACCGACCGCGCGATCTACCGCTTTTACCGCAAGCAGCGGGCGGCCCCGACGATATTGGTCATGGTGTCGCTGGGCATCATGTTCGTGATGAACGGGATCACGCGCCTGATCATCGGCGTGGATGAGCAAACCTTTACCGACGGCGAACGCTTTGTGATCTCGGCCGGGGATTTCAAGACGATGACCGGCCTTTCCGAAGGGCTTGCGATCAAGACGACGCAGGCGGTGACGGTCGTCATGGCGTTTCTGGTGATGGGGTTCCTGTTCTGGTTCCTGCAAAAGACCCGCACCGGCAAATCCATGCGCGCCTTTTCGGATAACGAGGATCTTGCCCTGTTGTCAGGCATCAACCCCGACCGTGTGGTGCAGGTAACCTGGGTCCTTGCCGCCGCCATGGCGACGATTGCGGGCGTGCTTTACGGGTTGGACAAAAGCTTCAAACCCTTCACCTATTTCCAACTGCTGCTGCCGATCTTTTCGGCGGCCATCGTCGGTGGTCTGGGCAGCCCGGTCGGGGCCATCGCGGGCGGCTTTGTCGTCGCGTTTTCCGAGGTGGTGGTGACCTATGCGTGGAAGAAGGTGGTGACCTATCTTGTCCCCGCCGACATGGCCCCCGACGCGCTGCTGCAACTGATGTCGACCGACTATAAACTGGCCGTCAGCTTTGCGATCCTGATCGTGGTGTTGCTGTTCATGCCCACGGGCCTGTTCAAGGGGAAATCGGTATGAACCGGAATCTGGTCCTTTTTGGCGCGATTGCAGCCCTGTACATCGCCACCGGCGTGTTCAGCAGCTGGAACCAGTCGCTGTACATCCTGAACATCGGCCTTCTGTCCGCCATCATGGCGCTGGGGGTCAATATGCAATGGGGTTATGCGGGCCTGTTCAACACCGGGATCATGGGGTTCACCGCCCTTGGTGGTCTGGCCGTGGTGCTGGTGTCGGCAAAACCCGTGGCCGAGGGGTGGTCGGCGGGCGGCCCCGGCATCCTGATGGGGCTGTTTCTGGGGGCCGCCTCCATCGCGGTTGCGATCTTTGCCTACAACCGTCTGCCAAAGGGGCGGAACCGCAATCTGGCAGTGGTGGCCATCCTGATCGCAGGCTTTGTGCTGTATCGCGCGGTGTTCGATCCGGCGGTGACGGCGGTCGAATCCTTCAACCCCGCCACGGCGGGAAACGTTGGCGGGCTCGGGCTCAACTCGTTGTTCGCGTGGCCCGTCGGCGGGCTGCTGGCCGCTGCCGCCGCCTGGGCCATTGGCAAGACGGCGCTGGGTCTGCGTTCGGACTATCTGGCCATCGCCACGCTGGGGATCGCCGAGATCATCGTCGCGGTGATACGGAACGAGGATTGGCTGGCGCGCGGCGTCAAGAACATCAACGAACTGCCCCGCCCCTATCCCGTCCCCTACGAGGTTGATCTGCAACGCGATGCGGGTTTCCTTGATATGGCGATGAACTGGGGGTTCGACCCGGTCACCGGATCGTCGATCACGGTCAAGCTGCTGTATATGGTGCTGTTCACCATCGTCCTTCTGGCGGTGATCTGGCTGTCGGAACGCTCGCTGAATTCACCCTGGGGCCGGATGATGCGCGCCATCCGCGACAACGAAGTCGCGGCCGAGGCGATGGGCAAGGACGTGACACGCCGCCATCTGCAAATCTTCATCCTCGGGTCCGCCGTCGTGGGCATCGCGGGCGCGATGATGACCTCGATGGAGGGGCAGTTGACCCCCGGCACCTATAACCCGCTGCGGTTCACCTTTCTTGTCTGGGTGATGGTGATCGTCGGCGGGTCAGGCAACAACTGGGGGGCGGTTCTGGGCGGTCTGCTGATCGGCTGGCTGTGGCTGATCGTGGAAAACGCCGGGCCGACGATAATGGGCCTTCTGACCGGGTCAATGTCCGATGGGGTACTGAAGGCGCATCTGGTGGACAGCGCCCAACACCTGCGGCTTCTGACGCTGGGGGTGATCCTGCTGCTGGTGCTGCGGTTCAGTCCAAGGGGCTTGCTGCCCGAAAAGTGACACCTTCCAGCAGGGGCACCCATCGCGGTGCCCCTGCGCATTTGGCAAGGCACACTCCAACCGCGACATTTTCTGTCGCAGGGGAACATGCGTTTTTGCCGCCCCTCGCCAATCTGGCGCAAAGATTGGCCCCCGGCCAATCCAACGTAATGCACGGAGTTCTTCCATGAAAACCCATACCCGCGTCCTGGTGATCGGCGGCGGCGTCGTCGGCTGTTCGGTGCTGTATCACCTGACCAAGCTGGGCTGGTCCGATGTGATGCTGGTGGAACGGTCGGAATTGACCTCAGGGTCTACCTGGCACGCGGCGGGCGGATTCCACACCCTGAACGGCGACACCAACATGGCGGCGCTGCAAGGCTATACCATCCGCCTGTACAAAGAGCTTGAGGCGATCACCGGCATGTCCTGCGGGTTGCACCACGTGGGTGGCATCACGCTGGCCGACAATGCCGAACGGTTCGACATGCTGAAGGCCGAACGCGCCAAGCACCGCTACATGGGCCTTGATACCGCGATCCTGACCTCGGCCGAGGTGGATCAGATGACCGACGGCATGGTCAACACCAAGGGCATCATCGGCGCGCTGTATGATCCGCTCGATGGCCACCTTGACCCCTACGGCACCACCCACGCCTATGCCAAGGCGGCCAAGATGGGCGGGGCCGAGATCGTGCTGCACAACCGTGTGCTGGAAACCAACCCGCTGTCAGACGGGTCTTGGCAGGTCGTGACCGAAAAAGGCACGATCATCGCAGAACATCTGGTCAATGCAGGCGGTTTGTGGGCGCGCGAAGTGGGGGCGATGGCGGGCGTCTATCTGCCGCTGCTGCCGATGGCGCACCAGTACCTTGTCACCGACGACATCCCCGAAATCGTGGCCCGCGGGGGTCGCGAGTTTCCGCATGTGATGGACCCCGGCGGCGAAAGCTATCTGCGGCAGGAAGGGCGCGGCTTCTGCATCGGGTTCTATGAAAAGCCCTGCGAAGGCTGGTCGCTGGACGGCACCCCCTGGACCTTTGGGCAGGAACTGTTTCAGGAACAGTTCGACAAGATCGCGGATTCCGTCGAATTCGCCTACAAACGCTTTCCCGCCTTGGAACGGGCGGGGGTCAAGCGGGTCATCCACGGCCCCTTTACCTTTGCCCCCGATGGCAACCCGCTGATCGGCCCGGTGCCGGGTCTGCGCAACTATTGGTCGGCCTGCGCCGTCATGGCGGGCTTTTCCCAAGGCGGCGGGATGGGTCTGTCGTTGGCGCAATGGATGATCCACGGCGAGGTGGAGCGTGACCCCCGCGGCTTTGACGTGACGCGGTTCGGCGGCTGGACCAGCCCCGGCTATACCGTGCCGAAGGTGATCGAAAATTATCAGACCCGCTTTTCCGTGGCCTACCCGAACGAGGAAAAGCCCGCGGCACGCCCCTTCCGCACCACGCCGCTGTACGACATCAACACGAACCTGCGCGCCGTCTGGGGCCAGCAATACGGGCTTGAGGTGGTGAACTACTACGCCCTGCCGGGCGAGCCCTTGTTCGAAACCCCGACCTTCCGCCGGTCGAACGCATGGGATGCCACGCGGGCCGAGGTGATGGCCGTGCGCAACGGTGTCGGCATCAACGAATTGCAGAACTTCGGCAAATACCGCGTCACCGGCCCCAATGCCCGCGCCTGGCTGGACCGAATCATGGCCGGCAGCATCCCGAAGCCGGGCCGCCTTTCGCTGACGCCGATGCTGGCCGAAAGCGGCAAGATCATCGGTGATTTCACCGTGTCCTGCCTGTCAGAGACGGAATTCCAGCTGACTGCCAGCTATGGCGCGCAAGGTTGGCACAGCCGCTGGTTCGATCAGCATGCCGAACCGGGCGTGCAGGTCGAAAACGTCTCCGACAGCCGCACCGGGTTTCAGATCGCAGGCCCAAGGGCGCGCGAGTTGCTGGCCCGCGTCACCCGGTCGGATGTATCGGCGAATGCGTTCAAGTTCATGGATGTCAAACGCATGACCGTCGGCATGGCCAACTGCATCGTGCAGCGCGTCAGCTATACCGCCGATCTGGGATATGAGATTTTCTGCGACCATATGTCGGTGCGCCATCTGTGGGACACGCTGTGGCCCGCCGGGCAGGACCTTGGCCTGCGCCCGTTCGGCATGCGCGCGATGATGTCGCTGCGGCTGGACAAGTGGTTCGGGTCGTGGGGGCGTGAATTCAGCCCCGATTACACCCCGGCGGAAACCGGGCTGGACCGGTTCATCCGCTACAACAAGCCCGCCGATTTCATCGGCAAGGCGGCGGCGATGGCGGAAAAGGCGGCAGGGCCAAAGCGGCGTCTGTGCAATTTCATCGTCGATGCCAACGGGGCGGATGTGGTGGCGTGGGAACCGGTTTGGGTGAATGGGGCCGTGGTCGGCTGGTGCACATCGGGCGGGTACTCGCACTTCACCGGGCAATCGGTCGCAATGGGCTTTGTCCCCGTCGATCTGATCAAGGACGGGCTTGAGGCCGAGATTGAGATTTTGGGCGAACGCCGCCCCGCACGGCTGACGTTTGCGCCCTTGTTCGATGCCGATGGGGCGCGGATGCGCGGTTGATCTGCGGTCAGGGGATGCGTCGCAAAGGGGGCCGGTTGGCCCCCTTTGTCATAGTGGCTTGCCATGGCAGGCCCGCGCTGGCACCAAGGGGGGATGTCCCTGACGCCGCATATCCTGATCCTTGCCGCCGGGTCCGCCAGCCGGATGCGGGGGGCGGACAAGCTGACGGAAATGATCGACGGCACACCGCAGCTGGCGCGCATCACGCAGGCGGCACTGGCCACGGGCTGCCCGGTCACGGTCGCCCTGCCCCCGGATCGCCCGGCCCGTGCGGCGACACTCACCGGCCTGCCGGTGTCACTGGTCACCGTGACCGACCCGCAGCGTGGCATGGCCGAAAGCCTGAAACAGGGCCTGCGCGCCCTGCCCGCCGATGCACCCCTGATGCTGCTGCTGGCCGACTTGCCCGAGATTGACGCCGCCGATCTGCGCCACATGGTCAAAATGTGCGCGCAAAGCCCGACCGCCATTTTGCGCGCAACGGCGGCGGATGGCTCCCCCGGCCACCCGGTGTGCTTTCCGCCCGATCTGCGCGCCGAACTGGACGCGCTGGCAGGCGACGAAGGCGCGCGCGCCGTGCTGATGCGCCACAAGGATCGGGTGCGCGCCGTGGCCCTGCCCGCACGCCATGCGATCACCGATCTGGACACGCCCGAAGACTGGGCGACATGGCGCGCCGCGCGATCAGCGCCGTGATTTCGGCGTCAGGTCAAAGCCAAGTTTTGGCCGCGCATAAACCAGCGGTGTTCCGTCCGGCCCCAACAGCGGGCTAAAGCGCGGCCCGCCCTCGTGCACCTGTTCACCGCGACTTTTGCCCCATTGGTCCATGTCGTGGTCAAACCAGTGCTGTGTGACGTTCAGCATCCCCAATCTTTTGGTGTCGTGCTTGTTCATTCTGTCTGCCCTTGCCTGTCGTGGTGCCCGGATTTTTTCCGGCGCAAGGCGGGAACCAACCGCCCACAGGCGCGTTATGAGTTAACCAGAGGTATAGGACAAGCGCACCGGGCGGTGGTTTGTTTTGTCCGCTTCGCCTGATAACCCGCTCGCTTCGCTTGATTTTTCACGATGTTGCAGTGTGGCAACATGCGGCAGCGCGGCCCCTTGCCCGATCACCGGCTGCAACCCGGCCCTTGACCTTTTCCTGGCTTGGCAGGAAAGGATTGTCGTCAGTTAACTTTTCTTAAAGAAGCCCGATGACACATCGCCCTTCAGCCGACCCTTTGACGGACCGTCGACGGATCATCCTGCATCTTGGTTTTCCCAAGACCGGGACCACGACGATCCAGGCGATGTTGCAGGCCAATGCCGGGACACTCGGCCCCGGGATCGCCGTGTCGCCCAAGGATGATCTGACGTTTCAACTGCGCAAGAACGCCCTGCGGTATATGCGCAGCGGCGGGTTGTGGGTCTGGAAATGGCGGCACGCCCGTGCGCTGGTCGATATGGTGCGCCGACTGGATGCGATGAACTTCAACACCCTGATCATCTCGGACGAAAACATGATCGGCATCGAAAGCGGCAAGATATTTGACCGCCCGGGCCGCGTCGATTACGCCGCATGGATTGCCCGGCTGGACCGCGCCCTTGCCGGTTACGATGTGGTTTACGTGCTTTACACCCGTGCGGTCGGGCCGTGGCACGTCAGCGCCTACAATCAGGCGTTCAAGATGCGCCGGGTCAACGTGTCCTATGCAGACTGGTCGCGCGTCCATGATTACATGTCAGGTCCCGACCGGATCATCGCCGGGCTGCGCGCGGTGGTGGGCGAGCGGTTGCAGGTGCTGGACATGGCCGATGAAACCGCTTCGGGCAAGATTTTGGGGCATCGCCTGCTGGACCTTGCAGGGGTTTCCCAAGACCGCATCGACGCGGTCACCCTGCCGCCGCGCAAGAACGAAAGCCTGCCGCAGGCGGGGGTCGAGTTTCTGCGCCATGTCAGCGAAACCGGCCAATTCGGCCGCCGCCAGTACCGCGACCTTGTCCGCCTTGTCAGCGCGAACCGGCATCTGTTCGCCAAGGACCAGCCCGAGAACCGGACCTGACACGGGTTACCAGCCGTCATCCAGCCGGGGTTGCGTTGGCGCGTCGCGTGTCACGGTCCATCCGCCCTGCTGCGCCAGAAAGTCTGCGGCCTGCGCCGTGATCTGCACGCGACGGTCGTCCTCCATCCTGGCAAGGGTGCGATAGGGCAAGGCCATGCGCGGGTTGCGGGCCAAAACAGCCTCGTTCTCGATCAGGAAATTCCAATAGAGATAGTTGAACGGGCAGGCCTTTGGCCCCGACTTCTGCTTTGGATCAAAGGCGCAAGTGGCGCAGTAATCCGACATCCGGTCGATGTAGGCCCCCGACGCGGCATAGGGTTTCGACCCGATCCGCCCGCCATCGGCGTGCATCACCATTCCATGCACATTGGGCAATTCGACCCAGTCATAGGCATCGACATAGACCGCCAGATACCACTCTTCTATCTGCGCGGGCGCGACCCCGGCCAACAGGGCGAAATTGCCGGTGACCATCAGGCGCTGGATGTGGTGGGCATATCCGGTGGCCCGCGTGGTGCCGATACATTCGGCCATGCAGCGCATCGGGGTTTGGCCGGTCCAGTAAAATCCGGGCAGATCCCGACCTGCGTTCAGGTGGTTTGTCAGCGCATAGCCGGGCATTTCCGTCCAATAGATGCCGCGCACGAATTCCCGCCAGCCAAGGATCTGCCGCACGAACCCTTCGACCGCGTTCAGGGGGGCGGTGCCTGCCTGCCACGCCTCCGTCGCGCGGGCACACACTTCAACCGCCGTCAGAAGGCCGCAGTTCAGGTAGGCAGAGATCAGGCCGTGAAACATGAAATCGCTGCCCGACTTCATGGCATCCTGATAATCGCCAAAGTCGGGCAGGCAATCGATGATGAAATGATCCAGTGCCGCCATCGCATCGGCGCGGGTCACGGCCCAGCCAAAGGGTTCCAGATCGCCGAAATGGTCGGCAAAGCGGGCGGCGACCAGATCCATCACCTCGCGCGTTGTCGCGTCCGGGGCAAAGCGCTGGCGGGGTGGCGGGCGCAATCCGCGCGGCAAGGCCTTGCGGTTGTCGGGATCAAAGTTCCACTGGCCGCCTTCGGGTGCGGTGCCGTCCATCAGGATACCGGTGCGGCGGCGCATTTCGCGATAGAAATACTCCATCCGGCCGGTCTTGCGCGCCTGCGTCAAGGCGATGAAATCCCCGCGAGAGCAGAAAAATCGGTCATCGGCGCGCACCTCAACAGGCAGGTTCAACTGGGTGGACCAGTCCTGCATCATCTGCCAGACCCGCCATTCGCCGGGTTCGGTGACGACTACGCCCTGGGGTCGGTGGCGCGCGACGGCGCGGATCAGTTCGCTGGTAAAGCTGTGTGTGTTGTCAGGGTCGTCCAACGTCACGTAATCGACGGTGATGCCTTCGGCGGTCAGGTCTTGAGCAAAGTGGCGCATGGCAGACAGCAGCAGGACGATCTTTTGCTTGTGGTGGCGGACATAGAGCGCCTCTTGCGCGACCTCGACCATCAGCACGACATCGCGGGCGGGGTCGATGTCGGACAAGGACGCCAAGCCGCGCGTCAACTGATCCCCCAGCACAAGGCGCAACTGCCCGGTCATACGGCGGGCCTTTTCGGAACAGCCGCGACGACACACATTTCCCGCACCCCTGCCCCGATGATCCTGCGGCTGGATATGGCCCGGCGCGGGCCGGTATCAAGCGGGCATTTCCCTGCCGCGATTCGTCACAACCTTGGTGCCGTCGTCACAAGGATTTTCAGGAGTAACTCCCCGCGAAGGCGCCCATCGCCGGGTTCGACCCAATGATCATTGGGTCGGAAAAAAGGAGCCTGGTACCCGAGGTCGGACTCGAACCGACAAGCCTTGCGGCGGGGGATTTTGAATCCCCTGCGTCTACCATTCCGCCACTCGGGCCCCTGATCCGCGATGTATCGCCTGCACTAAGCGGCGTCAACCGGGTGCGCGTCTAAAGACGGTCGGTCGCAAATGTATCGCAGGATTCGATCAGGCCGGTGTCATAGCCGGTCAGGAACCAGCGTGACCGCTGTTCGGACGTGCCGTGGGTAAAGGTGTGAGGATTGGGGCGCTGGCCTGCGTTGCGCTGCAAGGTGTCGTCGCCGATCTGACGCGCGGCGTTCACCGCCTCTTCGATGTCGCCGCGTTCCAGCGATCCGAAGCGCTGCCCCGCCTCGCGCGCCCAGAGACCCGCCAGACAATCGGCCATCAGTTCCACCCGCACCGAGATTTCGTTGCCTTCGGTGCCCGAAACCTGCTGCCGCATCCGCGTGGTCTGTTCCAGAATGCCCAGTTCGTTCTGCACATGGTGCGCGATTTCATGCGCGATCACATAGGCGGCGGCAAAGTCCCCGCCCGCGCCCAGCTGCCGGTCCATCGTGGTGAAGAATTCGGTATCGAGATAGGCCTTGCCGTCAATCGGGCAGTAGAACGGGCCGGATGCCCCGCTGGCCCCGCCGCAGGGCGATTGCGTGCCGCCCTTGAACAGCACAAGCGTCGGTGGCGTGTAGGGTTGGCCGACCTGCTGCGGAAAGACGGCACCCCATACCTCTTCGGTATCGGCAAGGGTGACGGATACGAATTCCCCGGCGGCGCGGTCTTCCGCGGTCAACTCGACCGGGGCGGACGGTGTGCTGGTGCCCATGCCGCCGTCTTGCAGGATCGGGGTCAGATCAACGCCGAAGAACCAGCCGATCAACAACACGGCCACCACGCCGACACCGCCGACACCCCCCGCCCGGATGCCGCCACCGCCCATGCGTCTGCGATCCTCGATATTGCCGCTGCCCCGTCGTCCGCGCCAGTCCATGCCCATTCTCCTGTCACAAGCGGCGCGATGGCAACGCCCCTGACACAATGCCGGAAGAACCAAGTTCGTTCCGCTGCTTTTGGGTGGGTTGACCCCGCGGCACGGGCGTGGTGGGAAGCGGGCATTGGTGCATGGGGGTGATCGATGATCCGCGGACTGTACAACTGGACAATCCGCCTTGCGGGCGCGCGCAATGCCCCGGCAGCGTTGGGGGCGATATCGCTGGTGGAAAGTTCGGTCTTTCCGATCCCGGCGGATGTACTGTTCGTGCCGATGTGTCTGGCCCGGCCCGATCAGGCGATGCGCTATGCGCTGATTGCCACCGTCACATCGGTGCTGGGCGGGATACTGGGCTGGATGATCGGTTATTACGCCTTTGACCTGCTGGCCCGCCCCCTGCTTGAGGCGTACGGCAAGATGGAAGCGTTCCGCCATCTGCAAAGCGAAACCGGCACCGCCGCCATCCTGATGATGCTGGTCACGTCGGGGCTGACGCACCTGCCGCCGATGAAGGTGGTCACGATCCTGTCAGGGGTGGTTGCCTTTGATCTGAAGCTGTTCATCCTGTCGGCGATTGTGGCACGCGGCGCGCGGTTCTACATGCTGGCGTGGTTGCTGCGCCGGTATGGATTGCAGATTACCGCGTTCATCGAACGCTGGCTGCATTGGGTGGCGCTTGGGGTGCTGGTTCTGGGGATCGCGGTGATCTTCCTGCTGAAAGGACATTGACGATGCAGATCGACAGGCTGGCGCGGATGGACATGCGGACGCGGCTGATCGTGCTTGCGGCGGGCGGGTCTGCCGCCCTGTTGGCAGGGGCGTTCGCGTTCCAGTACATCGGCGGCATGGCACCGTGCCAGTTGTGTCTGGAACAGCGCTGGCCCCATGCCGCGGCGGTGCTGATCGGGATTGCCGCGCTGGTCATCACGGCGCGCTGGTTGCCGCTGCTGGGCGCGCTGGCGGCATTGGTGACGGCCGGTCTGGGCCTCTATCACACCGGGGTGGAACGTGGCTGGTGGACGGGCCCGGACACCTGCACGTCCGGCGGTATCGAAGGCGTGGCCCCCGGCGATCTGCTGACCCAGATCTTGGATGCGCCCATCGTGCGCTGCAACGAAGTGGCGTGGGAGATGCTGGGGCTGTCGATGGCATCCTGGAACGCGGTCCTGTCGCTGGGTCTGGCGGTTGTCTGGATGCTGGCCGCGCGCCGGTCTTGACGCGGTAAAACGGGGGCTGTCTGCCCGCCTTGGCGCACAGCCCCCCAAAGGATATTTTCGCCAAGATGAAAAGGGCGTCAGCCAAGCAGCCGCTGATGTTCCTGCAAGGCGAAGCGGTCGGTCATGCCAGCCACGTAATCGGCCACGATCCGCGCCAGTTCCTTCTGATCCGCCGCCGCCTGCACATCGCTGCGCCATTCCTCCGGCAGATGGTTCGGGTGCTGCATGAACAAGGGAAAGAGGTCGTTGATAACCCGCGTCACCTTGGCGCGCTCTTTCATCACCGACGGGGCGCGGTACATCCGGGTGAACAGGAAACCACGGATCGCCTTCAGTTCCTGATACAGCGGCTTTGAGAACCGGATGATCGTTGTGCCCATGTGGCGGATGTCATCGACCGATTTCGGCTGTGCCGCATCCAGCCGCCCCTGTGCCACCGCAATCACATCTTCGACCATGCGGCCAAAGACGCGGCGCAGTGCCTCGTGTCGACGGCGCATCTTTTCCAGACCGGGATACGCCGCGTCCACCTCGGCAAAGGCGGGGCCGGTGACGGGCAGGTCCATCAGATCGCTCTCGTCGAACAGGCCAGAGCGCAGGCCGTCGTGCAGATCGTGGTGCGAATAGGCGACATCATCGGCGATGGCGGCAACCTGCGCCTCGGCGCTGGCGTGGGTGTGCAGGTGCAGGTCCCACTGGGCGTTCACCTGCGCAAGAGCATAGGGCAGCGTTTCCCCGTGCTTCGGATCGGCGTTCGGGCCGGTGACGGGGCCGTTGTGTTTGGCGATGCCTTCCAGACATTCCCACGTCAGGTTCAGCCCGTCGAAATCGGCGTAATGCCGTTCCAGCCGTGTCACGATGCGCAAGGCCTGCGCGTTGTGGTCAAATCCGCCGTAGGGTTCCATCAGCGCGCCAAGCGCGTCTTCGCCCGTATGGCCAAAAGGCGTGTGGCCAAGGTCATGGGCCAAAGCGATCGCCTCGGCCAGATCGGTGTTCAGGCCCAGCACGCCCGCAATGGTGCGCGCGACCTGTGCCACCTCGATCGAGTGGGTCAGGCGGGTGCGGTAATAATCGCCCTCGTGTTCGACAAAGACCTGCGTCTTGTGCTTCAGCCTGCGGAAAGCGGACGAATGGATGATCCGGTCACGGTCGCGCTGAAAAGGCGAGCGGAACGACGACATCCGTTCGGCAAACAGCCGCCCGCGCGAGGCGTCGGGCTGGCAGGCATAGGGGGCGAGCATGGGCCTGTCCTTGTTTGTCATTTTGCTGCATCCTATATGTCGGATGTGCCCGAATGGATACGGAATATCGCCATGGACCTGACCCTGCCCCCCCGTGTGACCGACCGCGCCTTTGCCCGGTTGGCCGAGATCTGCGCGGCCTCGGGTGAAAAGAAGGCGCTGCGCGTCGCGGTCGAAGGCGGCGGTTGTTCGGGATTTCAGTATGACATCAAGCTGGACGATCCCGGCAGCGACGATCTGGTGCTGGAAAAGGATGGGCAGACCGTTCTGGTCGACGCGGTATCCTTGCCGTTTCTGGCCAATGCGGTGATCGATTACAGTGAAGAGTTGATTGGCGCACGCTTTGTGATTGAAAATCCGAACGCGTCGTCATCCTGTGGGTGTGGCACCAGCTTTTCCATGTGATATCAGCGCATAAAAGGCCCGATACCCCTATTCGCAAGCGAAGCGGGCGCTATCCTTTGTTCCGATGAACAAAGGGGCGAAAGGGCATCGTATGACCACTGTGCTGATGCTAGGCTCTGGCCCGACGGTGACCCAAGCGGCGGACTGGCCGCGCGACGGGTTTGACGTGGTTCTTGCCATAAACAATGCGTGGCGGGTAAGGCCTGACTGGGATTATCTGATCCATCCGTGGGACTTTCCCCCCGACCGTCGCCCGGTGCCGGCGCAGGGTCAGCGTCTGATCACGCAGGATGATTTCGTGCCCGCCCAGAACGCCTATGGCGGATTTGTCTATGCCGGGGGCACCATGGCCTTTACCGCCGCCTATTGGGCCTTGGCGGCGCTGCGGCCCCGCGTGATCGCTGTTTTTGGATGCGACATGCACTATCCAACGGGGCAGACGCATTTCTATGGCACCGGCACCGCCGATCCGCTGCGGGCCGATGTGACCCTGCAAAGCCTTGAGGCAAAGTCGGCCCGGCTGATGGTGTTGGCCGCGATGCAGGACTGCGCCATGGTGAACCTGTCGCAGGGTCCGTCGCGGCTGGTGTTTCCGCGTGTGGCGCGGGCCAATCTGGCTGCGGCGCGCGCCCTGCCGTTTGACGCACGGCAGCGTGCGGCGGCGCAGGCCCATGAGGCGGATCTGGGGTATTACGTGCCCTCGGGGCGCTATTGGGAACAGGCGGACCGGTTCGATCCCGCCGCCCTGCGGACCTTGGACCGGATGTGGCTGGATGCCGCGGGCGGCCGCCTTGTTCCCGCCGCCTGACCTTGTGCGACGCGGCCCTGCGCCCTAGAACAGGCGAAACGAAAGGCCGCGCGCATGAAACTTGCCACCTTCAACATCAACGGGATCAAGGCGCGGATCGATGCGCTGCCCCTTTGGCTGGGGACGGCAAATCCCGATGTCGTCTGCCTGCAAGAGATCAAGTCGGTCGACGAAGGCTTTCCCCGCGACCTGTTCGAAACCATGGGCTACCGGGTGGAGACGCATGGGCAAAAGGGCTTCAACGGCGTGGCGATCCTGTCAAAGCTGCCGCTTGAGGATGTAACGCGCGGCCTGCCCGGCGATCCGGCGGATGAGCAATCCCGCTGGATCGAGGCGACGGTGATGGGGACGCGCCCGGTGCGGCTGTGCGGTCTTTATCTGCCGAACGGCAACCCCGCGCCGGGGCCGAAGTTTGATTACAAACTGGCGTGGATGGGCCGCATGCTGGCCCGCGCGCAGGCGCTGCTGGCGCTGGAAGAACCCGTGGTCTTTGCGGGCGACTACAACGTGATCCCACAGGCCGAAGACGCGGCCAAACCGGAAAACTGGGTGACGGACGCGCTGTTCCTGCCCGAAAGCCGCGCCGCGTTCCGCCGTCTGGTCAACCTGGGCCTGACCGATGCCTTTCGCATCATCGAACCCGCGCCGGGGCATTACACGTTCTGGGATTATCAGGCCGGCGCATGGGAACGGAACAACGGCATCCGCATCGACCATCTGCTGTTGTCACCGCAGGCCGCCGATCTGCTGCTGGATTGCCAGATCGACAAGGCGGTGCGCGGCGGGGAAAAACCGTCGGACCACGTGCCGATCTGGATCGAACTGGACGCCTAGCCACATGCGGGGCGCAAAAGTTTTCTGAAAACTTTCGGCAACTTCCTTTCAAGGGAATTTGTCTGTGGGAGCCGTCCCGTCAGGCTGTCACATCATGCTGATATAGCCAATCAAACCGTTTCAGTGCCAGACCGGGCGCGAGCCACCCCCCCAGACGCAACCCTGCGTGGGCGATGTCGCGGACGGGACCAGACAGGTGGTAGGCCCGCGCGTTGCCATTTGCGGCCTTCACGATCCGTGCGCAGCGGGGGGCACGTGTTGCCTGATAGGCCGCCAGCGCCGCTGGTATGCTGTCATGTCCTGCAAGGGACCGCGCCAGCACAAAGGCATCTTCCAGCGCCATGTTCGCCCCTTGGGCAAGGAAGGGCAGCGTCGGATGGGCAGCATCGCCAAGGATCGCCACGGCCCCCGCCGACAAGGCATGGTGCCACACCGGCGCTACGGGGTGGCGGAACAGGCCCCACAGCCACACATCCTCTACCTGCTGCAACCACCCCTGCACACGGGGGCTGAAGCTTTCAAAGGCCAGGCGCAGTTCCATCGGATCATCGCGCAGCGACCAACCTTCCTCGACCCAGCGGCGGCGTTCCTCCACGGCGACGATGTTGCGCCACGCGCCCCCGCGCAGGGGATAGCTGACCAGATGGCGGCCAGGGCCCAGGTGCACCTCGGCAATCGCGGCGTCGGTGGGATCGTTCGGGATGACCGCGCGCCACGCGACCTGATTGGTGAAAAAGGGCTGTGTTGCCCCGTTCAGGGCGGCGCGCAACGGCGAATGCAGACCGTCGGCGCCGATCACCAGATCCGCCTCGATCACGGTGCCTTGGGCGGTGGTGAGGCGGGGCTTTGCGCCTGACAGATCGACGGCATCGATCCGCATCAGCAGGCGCACATCCACCCCCGCCGCGCGCGCACCGTCCAACAGCAGGGCAATCAGATCGGCGCGGTGAAGGAAATGCCAGCCCTGACCGGGCCGCAGCTTTGCCAGATCCATCCGCAGCACCAGATCGCCGTCCAGCCCATCGCGCAGTTCCACCGCCTGCGCGCGCAAGGATGCGGCATCAAGCTCTGCTTGCAGGCCAAGGGCGCGCAACACCGCCGCACCATTGGGGCTGATCTGCAAGCCCGCCCCCACTTCGCGGATGGCATCGGCCTGTTCAAGAATGGTGACCTGCGCCCCGCGCAGCGCCAGCGCGCGCGCGACGGCGAGACCGGCAACCCCTGCCCCCAGAACCGTGACTTGCTGGCCGATCAGGCTCATGCCCTGCCCCCCGGAATGATGCCGCAAAATGACAAACGCCGGACCCTGCGGCCCGGCGTCACTGTCCCTGTCCGCGCCGCTGGGCGCAAGCCCCGTGGGGCGCGATCAGTCGTCGCGGTGAACCTTCTCGCGACGTTCGTGCTTTTCCTGCGCTTCCAGCGTCATCGTGGCGATGGGGCGCGCGTCCAGCCGTTTCAGGCTGATCGGCTCTCCGGTCATTTCGCAGTAGCCGTATTCGTTGTGTTCGATCCGGCGCAGGGCCGCGTCGATCTTGGCGACAAGTTTGCGCTGACGGTCACGGGTGCGCAATTCCAGCGCGCGGTCGGTTTCTTCGGACGCGCGGTCAGCGATGTCGGGAACGTTGCGGGCGCTGTCTTGTAGGTTGTCGATGGTTTCGGCGGACTGATCCAGCAATTCCTGTTTCCAAACGATCAGCTTGCGGCGGAAATATTCAAGCTGGCGTTCGTTCATGAATGGCTCGTCTTCAGCCGGGCGGTAGTCTTCCGGCAGGAACACCTCTGACTTCATCGCTGCTCTCTCCATTTGGCCAGATCGCTCTGACAGGTGGGGGACTGTCATCTCGCGCTCCTGTTGGGGCAGCACTTAGCCGAAGCTTTAAAGATTGTCACTATCTGTTGCGACAAATTCCCGTCACAGGTAGGGTACCATCCGTCCATGGAACAGGGCATTGATCCGGTTATGAAGTTTTCCTCAACATCCGGTTATGTCGCGACCGATGATCTGACCCTTGCCGTCAACGCCGCCGTCACGCTGGAGCGTCCGCTTCTGGTCAAGGGCGAACCCGGCACCGGCAAGACCGAACTCGCGCGGCAGGTTGCCGCATCGTTGGGCCTGCCCCTGCTGGAATGGCATGTGAAATCCACGACAAAGGCGCAGCAGGGCCTGTATGAATACGATGCCGTCAGCCGCCTGCGCGACAGCCAGCTTGGCGATGCGCGGGTGAACGATGTGCGCAACTACATCCGCAAGGGCAAGCTGTGGCAGGCATTTCAGGCACCCGGCAAGGTGGTCTTGCTGATCGACGAGATCGACAAGGCGGATATCGAGTTTCCGAACGATCTGTTGCAGGAACTCGACCGGATGGAATTCCATGTCTACGAGACGGGCGAGATGGTCCGCGCCACACACCGCCCCATCGTCATCATCACGTCGAACAACGAAAAAGACCTGCCGGATGCGTTCCTGCGGCGCTGCTTCTTTCACTACATCCGGTTTCCCGACATCGATACGATGAAGGCGATCGTCGCCGTCCATTTCCCCGACATCAAAGAGGCGTTGCTGACCACCGCGCTGACCCGGTTCTATGAACTGCGCGAGGTGCCGGGACTGAAGAAGAAACCCTCCACCTCCGAGGTGCTGGACTGGCTGAAGCTTTTGCTGGCCGAGGATCTGACCGCCGACGATCTGCGCCATGCGGGGCGGTCTGTGCTGCCGAAACTGCATGGCGCGCTTGTGAAAACCGAACAGGATCTGCACCTGTTCGAACGGCTGGCGTTTCTGGAGCGTGGGCGGGGCTGATCGACCCGAATCGGGCAGAATTGCCGCAACTTGGCCGCAGTCTTGCCACAATTAATTCACGAAACACCTAATTTTTGCAATCTTTTGCAATATTCCGTGATAACTGCCGGGAACATCTGGCGGTTCGGGCACAACCCGCCGCCATGGGTGGTGACGGGTCTGTCGCTGAAATTCCCAAGGATTGACACACCCAAGCCGCGATACGGACACTGACACCTGTTCAACCCTCAGGTGCAGCCTGTTGTTGTGAAAGTGCTGGTGATGATGTTGCAAGGTGGTCCACAGGCGAATGATGCCGCGACGGGGTTAGTCCGTCGCGCGACCTGTCTGACCTTGCGTCACCGGTCCTGCCATCAGGATCGCCAACGGGCCGTGTGGTGCTGCCGGGATGCGGGGGCATCCTTTTCCACACGTCCCTTTGAACCAACCCGTCCCATGTGCCCGCGCGGACCCCGATCCCGCACCCATTCCCATATCAGAGCTGCCTGACATGCGCGTATTCTCGTTGATTGCCCTGATCGCCCTTTCGGCCTGCACCCCTGCCCCGCAGGCGGATGTGACGATGAACCGCCCCGATGACGCGTTGCAGGGCACCGCCCTGCCCGCGATGCAAAGCTTTGCCAGCGGTGTGGGGGCCGCCCCGCAACGGTCGAATACGGCGATTGCGGCCGATATTCTTGATCTGACGTTCCGCATGGAAAGCGGGCGGACAGTGCCGGTCCTCAGCCGGTTTGACGGGCCAGTGACGGTGTCGCTTGTGGGGGATGTGCCCCCCACCGCGCGCCCCGATCTGGCGCGGCTGATCGGGCGGTTCCGGAACGAGGCCGGGATCGACGTGCGCATGGGCGATCCGGGCAAGACCGCCGCAATCACCATCGAATTCCAGCCGCGCGCCGTGATGCAGCGCGTGGTGCCGAACGCCGCCTGTTTTGTCGTGCCGCGCGTGTCCAGCTGGGCCGAATACCGGGCCAAGCGCAACACCCCTGCGGTGGATTGGGGCACCTTGGTGCGGCGCGACCGCGTGGCGATCTTCGTGCCATCGGACACCAGCCCGCAAGAGGTGCGCGATTGCCTGCACGAGGAAACCGCACAGGCGATGGGGCCGTTGAACGACCTGTACCGTCTGGCGGATTCGGTCTTTAACGACGACAACTTCAACACCGTGCTGACCGGTTTTGACATGCTGGTGCTGCGCACGATCTATGCACCCGACCTGCGCACCGGCATGAACGAGGCCGAGGTTGCGGTGCGCCTGCCCGCGCTGCTGTCGCGGCTGAACCCTGCGGGCAATGTCGCGGGCCGCGCGCCCGATGCCCGCGTGCCGCCCCGGTCCTGGACCGAGGCGGTTCAGGCCGCGTTTTCCAGCCGGAGCGGTGATGCCGCGCGCCGGGCCGCCGCCAACCGGATGCTGGCCATCGCCCGTGCCCAGGGCTGGCAGGACAACCGGCTGGCGTTTTCGCAATTCGCGGTCGGCCGCACCGCCGTTGCAAACGATCCGATGCTGGCCGAAACCGCGTATCTTGCGGCGGGCCGTCTGTATCGCAGCCTGCCGGGCGGGCAGGTTCACGCGGCCCATGTCGATATGCAGCTTGCGGCCTTTGCGCTGTCAACGGGCCGCTTTGACCGGGCGATCACCCTTGCCGACAGCGCCATTCCGGTGGTGACGCGCGCGGAAAACGCGGCGCTGCTGGCCACGCTGCTGCTGATCAAATCCGAGGCATTGGCCGCCACGGGCCACGACGGACAGGCGCGGGCGGCCTATCTCGACAGTCTGGGCTGGGCGCGCTATGGCTTTGGCTCGGACAAGCAGGTGCGCGCGCGCATGTCGGAAATCGCGGCACTCGCGGCGCGCGGCAAACGGGGATAGGGCAATGGCGCAGACCTTGCCCGGATAGGGCAAGGTTTCGGATGATCGTTATTGCTGGGCTGGTTTTGGGCGCGGCCCTTGGGGCCTTCACCGCGCGCAAGCGGGGCGGAAAACTTGCGGACCTGCTGCAATACGGGGCGGCCTTTGCGATCTGTTTCGGGTTGATCGGGCTGTTTGCAACGATCATCCTGGAACGCATGCTGATCGGATAGCGCCCATGTTCCTGCCCTTTTTCCACACGCTGCGGAAAGAAGGCATTCCCGTCACCTTGCGTGAATTCCTGACCTTTCTGGAAGGGATGGCGTCGGGCATCGTCACCTATGATGTCGACGGGTTTTACTATCTGGCCCGGATGTCGATGGTCAAGGATGAGCGCCACCTAGACCGGTTCGACCGCGCCTTTGCCCAAGCCTTCAAGGGGTTGGAAGGGATCACGGCGGCAGATGTTCTGAATGCCATCGACCTGCCGCAGGACTGGCTGGAAAAGCTGGCCGAAAAACACCTGACGGAGGACGAACGCGCGGCCATTCACGGCATGGGTGGCTTTGATGCGTTGATGGACACGCTGCGCAAACGCCTCGCCGAACAGCAGGGGCGCCATCAGGGCGGCAGCAAATGGGTCGGCACCGCCGGAACCAGCCCCTTTGGCGCCCATGGCTACAACCCCGAAGGCGTGCGGATCGGGCAAGACACCTCGCGCCACCAGCGCGCCGTCAAGGTCTGGGACAGGCGCGAATTCCGCAATCTGGATGACACGGTCGAACTTGGCACCCGCAACATCAAGGTCGCGCTGCGCCGGTTACGCAAATGGGCGCGCGACGGGGCAGCGGACGAGCTTGACCTAGACGGCACGATCCGCGCCACCGCGGACCACGGCTATCTGGATGTGCAGACCCGGCCCGAACGGCGCAACGCCGTCAAGGTGTTGCTGTTTCTGGACGTGGGCGGGTCGATGGACCCCTATATCAAAATCATTGAGGAACTGTTTTCCGCCGCGAAATCCGAATTCAAGCATCTGGTGCCGTTCTATTTCCATAACTGCCTGTATGAGGGCGTGTGGCGCGACAACGCCCGCCGCTGGGACGCCCAGACCCCGACGTGGGAGGTGCTGCGCACCTATGGCCGCGATTACAAAGCCATCTTCGTGGGCGATGCCGCGATGTCGCCCTATGAAATCCTGCACCCCGGCGGGGCCAACGAACACTGGAACGCCGAGCCCGGCAAGCTGTGGCTGGAACGGGCCTGCGCACAGTGGCCTGCACATCTGTGGATCAACCCGGTGCCGCAGCCACATTGGCAGCACACCCAATCGACCCGGTTGATCCGCGACATCTTTGGGGGGCGCATGGTGCCGATGACGCTGGAAGGGATCGCCACTGGCACAAGGGAATTGCGATGATCGGCACAGTTTGGAAGCGGCATCCAATGCTGTCGGTGCTGTTCGGGCTTGCCCTGATCGCAACGCTGGTGTTCGGGGTGCGGGCGCTGATGTTCTTCTGGACGCTGTCGGAACGCGCGGGCCGACCGGTCGCTGCGTGGATGACACCGCGCTATATCGTCTGGACCTATGGGATCGAGACGGACACGTTGGCCCGGATCCTGCGCCTGCCGGATGACGACATTCCCCATGCAGCGGTCGGGTTGATCGCGCAAGAACAGGGCCGCCCGGTGCATGAGGTGATGGACGAGATCACGGCGGCGGTGCAGGCGGCGCGGGACCACGGCGAATGACCGAAACCCTGCTTGCCCTGCTGCCCCTCTGGGGTGCCGTTCTGGTGGGGCTGGCGAACTTTCTCGCCTGCATGGCGCTGCCCATTCCGGCATCGCTGATCATGCTGGCGGCGGGGGCGTTTGTCGCATCGGACGATCTGTCGGGACCGGGGGTGTGGATGGCCGCCCTGATCGGCGCGCTGGCCGGGGATCAGGCGGGCTATCTGATCGGACGCATCGGGGGACCGCCCGTGCTGGCGCGATTGGCGCGGCGGCGCAGCGGCAGGTTGGTCACCCGCGCCACCGACTGGCTGCATATGCGCCGCGTGCCCGCGATTTTCTTCAGCCGCTGGCTGGTCAGTGCGCTGGGGCCTTATGTCAACATCGCCGCCGGTGCGGCCCGGATGGGGTGGGCCGGATTCACCCTGCCCGGCGTGGTGGGAGAGGTGATCTGGGTCAGCCTGTATATCGGGCTTGGCTTTTTCTTTGCGGCAGATGTGCAGGATCTGGGGGATACCTTGGGCAACCTTGGGCTGGCGCTGGCGGGTGGGGTGGTTGCGGTCACCTTGGGCCGGTTTTTGTGGCGCGCGATGCGCGAACGCAGCGAATAACGGGGGCCGCCCCTTTCCCTGCGGCAGAGTCGGGGCCATATTCACCCAATGTTGAAGCTGACCCCCATCCTGCTGGCCATCGCCTATGCGCTGCTGATGTATCATTTCTCGGTCTGGCGGACCAAGAAGATGCTGGCCAGCCAGTCCAAACCTCTGACCGATCCGGCGGTGATGCGCCTGACCGACCGGATGGCCGCCGCGCTGGACCTGCCCACGATCAAGGTCAACGTGTTCGAGGTGGAACCGATCAACGGTCTTGCTGCCCCTGATGGTCAGATTTACCTGACGCGCGGTTTTCTGAACCGCAAGGCGCGGGGCGAGGTGTCTGCCGAAGAACTGGCCGCCGTGATCGCGCATGAACTGGGGCATGTGGCGCTGGGTCATGCGCGCCGCCGGATGATCGACTTTACCGGCCAGAACGCGGTTTTCGTGCTGCTGTCGGCGGTGCTGAACCGGGTCTTGCCGTTTGTGGGTGTGTGGATCGCGAACCTGATCGCCACCGCCCTAGCCGCGCGCCTGTCACGGCGCGATGAGTTTGAGGCGGACGCCTACGCCACCGCCCTGCTGATCAAATCCGGCATCGGTACCGGCCCGCAAAAATCGCTGTTCCGCAAGCTGGAGGCGATGACAGGCACCCCCGCTGGCGTCCCCGTCTGGATGCTGTCCCACCCCGCCGCGGCAGACCGCATCGCCGCGATCGAGGCGGCCGAGGCGCGCTGGCTTCAGGACGCGTGATCCGCCGTCACGGCCTTTGCCAGCCGTGACAGTTGTGCCCGTTTCAGCAGCGCCTTCAGCGACACCGGCGCGCCTGCCATCTCCTCGGCCTGGGCATGGACGGTGTGGATCACGTCGCCGACGTCGCCCGGATGATGCGACCACATTTCCCACAGGACTCCATCCGGGTCACGGCGGGCAATCCCTTCTTCGGCAAGGATGTGCCGGGGAAAATCCTTGGCGTTGAAGGTGATGATCGCATCGGCGCTGCCGGTGATCGCCACGGCCAGAACATGCAGATCGTTGGCATCGGGCAGCACCAGCCGCGATTCGGTCGCGGGGGCGGCGTGCAGGGTCGCCTGCGGGAACGCCGCCCTTGCCCGCGCGATCTGCGCGCGCGCATCGACCGTGGCGGCGGGGCCAAGCTTCATCGTGGCGCGTGCCCATTCCTCCAGTATCCGGTCAGACCACAGCGGCGTGAACAGGCCGCGCGCGGCGACACCCAGCAGGATGTCGCGCAGCACGGGCGGATACAGCACACAGGCGTCAAGAACGGCCCGCATCCGGTCAGTCCAGCCGGAACACCAGCGCCTTCAGATAGGCGGATTCAGCCAGTTGCGGCAGCATCGGATGGTCCGGCCCGGCAAATCCCGTGTGCAGCAACTGCGCCCGTCGCCCGCCGCGCCCGATGCCCCGCGCGCTGGCGTTGCGGAACGCCGACAGGTCTGCCGCGTGCGAACAGGAACACAAGACCAGATACCCGCCGGGAGCCACCAATGGCGCGGCCAGCCGCGCCAGCCGTTCATAGGCGCGCAACCCCGCCTCCAACGCCGGTTTGGCAGGGGCAAAGGCGGGCGGATCGCAGATCACCAGATCAAAGTTGGCCCCGTCTTCGCCCAAGGATTCCAGCACGACAAAGGCATCGCCCTGACGGGTGGTGAACCGGTCGGCCACCCCCGTGGCCGCAGCCCCCTGCCCGGCCAGCGCCAAGGCCGCTGCCGACGCATCGACCGCCAGCGCATGTGTCGCCCCTTGCGCCAAAGCGGCCAGGGCAAAGCCGCCGACATGGGTGAACACATCCAGCACCCGCGCCCCGCGCGCCAGACGGGCGGCAAAGGCGTGGTTGGGGCGCTGGTCATAGAAGAGGCCGGTCTTTTGCCCGCCGGTCACATCGGCCATATAGGTGGCCCCGTTCATCGGCACCGCCAGCGCGCCCGCGACTTCGCCCGCAATGACGGTGGTTTCTTCCGACAACCCCTCCAGCCCGCGGGACCGGCCCGTGGCGTTCTTGACCACGGCCGTGACGCCCGTGACCGCCATCAGCGCGGCGGTCAGCGGTTCAAGCAAGCCCTCGGCCCAGGCGGCGTTGGGCTGGATCACGGCGACATCGCCAAAGCGGTCGATGACGATGCCGGGCAGACCATCCGCCTCGGCATGGACAAGACGGTAATAGGGCGCGTCATACAGCCGTTCGCGCAAGGCCAGCGCCCGCGTCAGACGGGCCTCGAACCACGCCTGATCAATCTGGGCTGCGGGATCACGGTCCAGCATCCGTGCGATGATCTTGGAATTGGTGTTGACCGTGACCAGCCCCAACACCCGCCGCTCGCCATCTTCCAGCACGGCAAGCGCGCCGGGCGCAAGGTTCTGCGTGCGCCGGTCGGTCACCAGCTCGTCCGCATAGACCCACGGGAAGCCATGGCGGATCGCACGCGCCTCGGCTTTGGGTTTCAGTCGCACCACCGGGCGGCCCAAGGGGGCGGCATCGGCGACGGCATCGGCGGGGGTTTGGATAAGGGGGGTCATGCCCCCCCTTACCGATTTCTGTCAGCGCTGCAAAGACCGTTCAGATCAGCGCACGACCTGCGACAGCAGTTGCGGCGCAACACGGGCCGACAGTTCGCGGCGCAACACCTCGCCCAAGCGTTCGACCACCACCACGCGCTGGGTGCGCCCGGCCTGATCTTCGGCCAGTGCGGCCGCCCCGCCCGCCGCCTTGATGTCGGCCACGATTTCGCGCGGACCGTCCAGCACGACCCCGGTTTCTGCATCCCGCACCGTCAGATCGAATTTCAGCGAATGGGTGCCGCCCACGGTGTAGCGGGTCTTTTCGGTCAAGCAGTGAAAGCGCACCACCGTCACCTCGACCACGACCTTGCGGCCGCTTTGCATCGGCGCGGTTGCGGTCTGCATGGCTTCGGAAAAGATGGCGGCAACCTGTGCGTGGCGGTCGCCGATCCCTTCGCCGCGCCAGACGATGTCGGCAATCGGGTAAAAGGTGTTCGCCTCGGACACGCGCAGCGACCGGGGAACGGCGATGCGGATGTCTTCGACATCGTATTGCGACGCCAGCACCAAACCCGCCGCCTGTGGATCCCGTGCCGGCGCCTCGCCCCGCGTCGCAAGGGTCATCATGTCCCGGTCCATCGCGCCCCGGCTGGGCGGTTCGACCGTGCCGCAGGCCACAAGCCCCAGCGCAAAAGTCAGTGTCGCGAAAGTTCTGATCGCAGTCATCACATACCTCCGGGGGTAATGCCCCATACATTTGATGCTGTATGCTAATCGAATATGGCTTAAATTAGTTTTAATGCGCGCAAGACTGCGGTTTTCGCCCCTTGGGGAAACAGTCTGACACACCTTTGCCGTCCGGTTCGCAAAATGCAAAACACGGCGCAATGTTCGTATGCCGTCAGCCGCGCCGGTCCGTGGTGCCTGCTTTGGGTTGTTAGCGCTAACAACATCTGCTAGAAAAGGCCCACCTCGACTGCCGCCCACCCCGACTGCCGCCAAACCGGACTTGCCAAGGATCAGACCGATGACGCTTCACCCCACAATCGCCCGTGTCACCGACCGCATTCGTGCCCGTTCGGAAACCCTGCGCGGGCAATATCTGGAGCGGATGGGAAAAGCGGTCACCGCCGGACCGGCACGCGGGCATCTGGCCTGCGGCAATCAGGCCCACGCCTATGCGGCCATGGGGGCGGACAAGGAACCGCTCGCGACGGCCAGCAGCCCGAACATTGGCATCGTCACTGCCTACAACGACATGCTGTCGGCGCATCAGCCGTTTGAAACCTATCCCGGCCAGATCCGCGAGGCCGCGCGCCGGGTGGGGGCCACGGCGCAGGTGGCAGGCGGTGTGCCTGCGATGTGCGATGGCGTGACACAAGGCCAGCCGGGGATGGAGTTGTCGCTGTTTTCGCGCGACGTGATCGCACTGGCGGCCGGGGTCGCGCTGTCGCACAACACCTTTGACGCGGCGCTTTATCTGGGCGTCTGCGACAAGATCGTGCCCGGCCTGATCATCGCGGCGGGCGTCTTTGGCCATATCCCGGCGGTATTTGTGCCCGCAGGGCCTATGACCAGCGGCCTGCCCAACGACGAGAAATCAAAGGTCCGCAACGCCTTTGCGGCGGGCGAGGTCGGGCGCGACGCGTTGATGGTGGCGGAAATGGCCAGTTATCACGGCCCAGGCACCTGCACCTTTTACGGCACCGCCAACACCAACCAGATGCTGATGGAGTTCATGGGCCTGCACCTGCCGGGGGCGAGCTTCGTGAACCCCGGCACCCCCCTGCGCGAGGCGCTGACCACCGCGGCGGTGGAACGTGCGGCGGCGATCACCGCCCTTGGCAACGATTTCCGCCCCGTGGGCGAAATTCTGGACGCGCGCGCCTTTGTGAACGGGCTGGTCGGGCTAATGGCGACGGGCGGGTCGACCAATCTGGTGCTGCACCTGCCCGCGATGGCGCGGGCGGCAGGCATTCTGCTGGATTTGCAGGATTTCGCCGATATCTCTGACGTCGTGCCACTGATGGCCAAGGTCTATCCGAACGGCCTTGCCGATGTGAACCACTTCCACGCGGCGGGCGGGCTTGGCTACATGATCGGGCAGTTGCTGGACGCAGGCTTGCTTCACCCCGATGCCAAGACCATCGCGGGCGACGGGCTGACGCATTACCGGCAGGAACCGACCCTGCGAGATGGCAAACTGCATTGGCAAGACGGGGCCGCCGACACCCTGAACGACCGCATCCTGCGGCCCGCGACAAACCCGTTCCAGACGTCAGGCGGGTTGAAGCAGTTGACCGGCAATCTGGGGCGTGGCGTGATCAAGGTATCCGCCGTGGCCCCCGACCGGCATGTTGTGCAGGCCCCGGTGCGCATCTTTCACGACCAGCAATCGGTCAAGGACGCGTTCAAGGCGGGCGCCTTCACCACCGACACCATTGTCGTCGTCCGGTTTCAGGGACCACAGGCCAATGGCATGCCAGAGTTGCATTCGCTGACGCCGATGCTGTCGGTGTTGCAGGATCGCGGGCTGAAGGTGGCGCTTGTGACCGACGGGCGCATGTCGGGGGCCAGCGGCAAGGTGCCCGCCGCCATCCACGTCTCGCCCGAGGCGGCGGCGGGTGGCCCGCTCGCCCGGTTGCGCGATGGGGACATCGTCTGCCTTGACGCTGTGGCAGGCACCCTGTCGGTGCTGGCCTACGATTTCGACAGCCGCACCCCCGTGACCGCCGATCTGTCCGCCAACACCCACGGCACCGGGCGCGAGATGTTCGAGGCGTTCCGCCGTTCGGTCGGGTCTTCAACCGAAGGCGCAAGCGTGCTGTTCTAGAAAAACTCTTCGCCTTTGGCGAGGGATACTTTGAACCAGGCTGAACGCGCCCGCGGCCCCCTGACCAAGCGCCGGGCTTTCATCCTGGTTCAAATATCCTCGCCTGATGCTTTGCCATACCCACACATCCCGCCCTTGGGAACAGGAGCCTGCCATGACCCCCGCCGAACAATCCGCCCGCAGTCTGGACATTTGCCGCCTTGCCCCGGTCATTCCGGTTCTGGTGATCGACGATCTGGCCCATGCGAAAAAGCTGGCAGAGGCGCTGGTCGCGGGCGGTCTTCCCGCGCTTGAGGTGACGTTGCGCACGCCCGTGGCACTGGATGCGATCCGGGCGATGGCCGAGGTTCCGGGCGGCGTCGTCGGTGCGGGCACCCTGCTGACACCGGCCGATGTCAAAGCGGCCAAGGCGGCGGGCGCGACCTTTGGCGTGTCACCGGGCGCGACACAGCGTCTGCTGGATGCCTGCGCAGACCACGATCTGCCTTTGCTGCCCGGTGCCGCCACCGCGACCGAGGTGATGACGCTGCTGGAGTTGGGCTATACGGTGCAGAAATTCTTTCCCGCCGAACAGTCGGGCGGGGCCGCGTTCCTGAAATCCATCGGATCGCCCATTCCGCAGGTGACCTTCTGCCCCACGGGCGGGATCAGCCTGAAGAACGCGCGCGATTATCTGTCGTTGCCCAACATCCTGTGCGTCGGCGGCAGTTGGGTCGCGCCCAAGGATGCGATGGCGCGCGGCGATTGGGCCACGATCACCACCCTTGCGGCCGAGGCGCGCGCGCTGGTCTAGGTGGAGTTGGGGGGCGTTCAGCCCCCTTGCACCCGCGCGGCGCGGCCCCCCCGGCGGCGCGGCGTTTCGGGGGCGGTCAGGCCGTCGTTCATCACCGAACTCATCGGGTGGTCGGGCCGGTCCAGCGCGTAATGGGCAATCAGGGCGCGCAGCGCGTCCATCATCGACAGCCCCACCGGCAAGCTGAGCGCCCAGTCGATGATGATCGACCGGCATTCCTCCAGCGTGATGCCGTCGATGGCATAGCTTTCCCGCACCAAACCCTTTGGGTCCGCTTCTTCAATCCGCACTGCCCGTCTCCCCATCCCTGTCTCCTTCACCACCCCCGCCGACAAGGGCACCGATCACCGTGTCGGCGCGGCCTGTGGCTGCCTCAAGCCGGGCCGAAAGGGCGTCTTCGTCCGGCTCGCCGGTTTCGCGCAACAGAAAGGCCCGCCCGCCTATCCCCAAGGTGGCAAGATCCAAGGTCCGGTCTGTCAGCAGCCGTGTTCCGGCCTGCAACCGCCACAACAGCCTGTAGGCATCCAGCAGCGCCGTCTGCTCTGAATCCGACAGGATGGCCGCCTTTCGCCCCGCCGCGATCTGCCGTTCAACCTGCCGCGCTGGCGATCCGGCCCGCAGCGCCAGCATTTGCGCGGCCAGTTCGATGTCCATCAACCGGCCGGGGCCATTCTTTGCCTCCCAACTGCCCTTGGCTGGTTTGGCGGTTTGCAGCCGCGCGCGCATGTCGGCGACATCGGCGCGCACCTTCGGCCCCCGCCCCTTGTTCGGCAGCAGCGCACGGCGGAACTCTTCAACCTCGGTGGCCAGATCAGGGGAACCCACCAGCGCGCGGGCGCGGGTCAGGGCCAGATGCTCCCACGTCCAGGCTTCGGTTTCCTGATAGCTGACAAAGCTTTGCAGCGCCGTCGCCACCGGCCCCTGCCGCCCCGAGGGGCGCAGGCGCATGTCCACATCGTACAGTCGCCCTTCTGCCATGGGCGCGGTCAGGGCGGTGACAAGCCCTTGGGTCAGGCGCGCGTAATAGGGGCGTGGCGCAAGCGGGCGCGGCCCGTCCGAGGTTTCGACCCCGGCGGCATCGTAGATCACGATCAGATCAAGGTCGGACCCGGCATTCAGACGGCCCGCCCCCAGACTGCCCATGCCCATGACCACCGCCCCGCGCCCCGGCATCGCCCCGTGCTTGCGCGCGAAATCGGCGCAGACCACGGGCCAGAGGGCGGCAATCACCGCCTCGGCCAGATCGGCGTATTGCTTGGCCGCCTCGAAAGCATCCACCAGACCGCGCAGGTGATGCACCCCGATGCGGAAATGCCATTCCTTCATCCAGCGCCGCGCGGCATCCAGCTTCTTTTCGTAATCCGGCACATCGGCCAGCACCTGCGTCAGGGTGTCCGCAAGCGCGCCGGTGCCCGGCCACGCGGAAAAGAACGCGCCACCGATCACCGCATCCAGAACGCCCGCGTTGCGCGACAGATACATCGCCAGCGCGGGTGCGGTGCCTGCGATGTCGATGATCAGATCGACCAGTTGCGGATTGGCGTCAAACAGGCTGAAGACCTGCACCCCGGCGGGCAGACCGGCCAGAAACCCGTCCAGCGCCACCAACGCCTCGCCCGGGTTGGCGGCGCGGTTCAGACGTTTCAGCAGCACCGGGCGCAACCGGCGAAAGATGCCCTGCGCCCGGTCCGACCGCAGCGCAGGATAGGACAACCAGCCGTCGACAATGGCGCGCGCCGCATCGGAAAGGGGCGGGCCGTCCTCGGCCTCGCCGGGGGCAAAGAAGCCTTCGGTCAGCCGGTCCACCGCGCCCAGGCGGTGCAGCAGGCCCGCGCGAAAGTCTGCATCATCCTGCCCGCAAAAGGCGGCGATGCGGGCCACCCCTTCGGCGGAGTTCGGCAGATCGTGGGTCTGGGCATCGCCGACCATTTGCAGGCGGTGTTCGACTTCGCGGTGGGCGCGGTAATGGTCGGTCAACTCGTCCGCCACGGCCTTTGGTATCCAGCCTTGCGCCGCCAGTGCGGCAAGCCCGCCAACCGTGGTGCGGTCGCGCAAGGACGGGTCGCGCCCCCCGGCGATCAACTGGCGGGTCTGGGTGAAGAACTCGATCTCGCGGATGCCGCCGACACCCAGTTTCATGTTGTGCCCCTCGATCACCACGGCCCCGTGCAGGCGGCGGTGGTCGCGGATGCGCAGGCGCATGTCATGGGCATCCTGAATGGCGGTGAAATCCAGATGCTTGCGCCAGACAAAGGGCGTCAACGTGGCCAGAAACCGCGCGCCCGCCGCAAGATCGCCAGCGCAGGGCCGGGCCTTGATATAGGCCGCGCGTTCCCAGGTGCGGCCGACACTTTCGTAATAGCTTTCCGCCGCCGCCATCGACAGGCAGACGGGCGTCACCGCCGCATCGGGGCGCAGGCGCAGATCGGTGCGAAAGACATAGCCCTCGGCGGTCTGGTCGGCCAGCAGCGCTGTCATCTTGCGGGTGACGCGGATGAAGGCGGCGCGCGCCTCTTGCTCCGATCCGGGGTGCAGGGTTTCGTCGAACAGGCAGATCAGGTCGATGTCGGACGAATAGTTCAACTCGCCCGCGCCCATCTTGCCCATGGCAAGCGTCACCATCCCCGCGCAGGGGCCTGCATCACCGGGCAGCTTGCCGCGCCGCACCTCGTCTGCGATCAGGGCGCGCATCGACAGATCGACGGCACAGTCGGCAAATGTGGTCAGCGCACCTGTCACAGCCTCAAGCCGCCAGACGCCGCCCAGATCGGCAAGGGCCGTCAGCAGCGCCACGCGCCGCTTTGCCACCCGCAAGGCAGGCCCCAGCCCATCCAGCGGGACCGTGTCCAGCGGGGCCAGCAGATCGGCAAAGGCGGTTTCGGGGGCGATGACAAGGGCGCTGCGCAGCCAGTCACCCTCGCGCGCCATCAGCCCGTTCAGATAGGGGCTGCACCCGGCGGCACCGGCCAGCAGCAATGCCAGATCGGGGCCAAGGTCGGCAAAGCTGCGCGCGACCCCGGCCCCCGCATCGCGGTCAAAGGGGATGGGTCGGCGGGTCAGGCGGGGGGCAAAGGCGGCATGGATCATGGTGCCAGCATCGGGCGGCCTGCGGGCGGCGTCAATGCGCGCGCGGCACTTGTTCATCGCGCGATCCATAGCGATAAGGGCGGCAAAGGGGATGCGACATGAGCAAAAGCCTGACCCGCGTCGTGGCGGCCTTAAAGGCGGCGGGCCTTTGCGCGCAGCCGATGGAGATGACCGAAGACACCCGCACAGCACCACAGGCCGCCGCCGCGGCGGGCTGTGCCTTGGATCAGATCGTGAAATCCATCCTGTTCCGGGGGGTGGACAGCGGCGGGTTGCACCTGTTTCTGACCGCAGGCGGCAATCAGGTCGACCCGGCCAAAGCCAGCGCCCTGGCGGACGAGGGGTTGGAGCGTGCCGATGCCGCGATCATCCGCACCGTTACCGGCTTTGCCATCGGCGGGGTGGCTCCCTTGGGGCACCTGACGCCCCTGCCCGTCCGGTTCGATCCGCGCCTGCTGGATTTCGCGCTGGTCTGGGCCGCCGCTGGAACGCCGCGCCACATCTTTCCCGCCGCCCCGCGCGATCTGCTGCGCGCCAGCGGCGGGGTGGTGGCGGATTTCACCGCCTAGCCCATCAACGCCAGATATCCCGCGTAGACAGCCAGCAATGCCGCCCCCGCCACGCGCGGCAACCCCCCAAGCACCGCCGCCAGCACCGTCAGGCCGATGGCGGTTGCCGCCACCCACGGCATGTCCAGCGACGAAAAGCGCGGATCGGCAGGAATGGGCGTGATCACGGCCGTGGTGCCCAAAATCCCGAACAGATTAAAGACGTTGGAGCCGACGACATTGCCCACCGCAATCTCTGTCTGCTTGCGGATTGCCGCGATCACCGAGGTCGCCATTTCCGGCAAGGATGTGCCCACCGCGACGATGGTCAGACCGATCACTGCCTCGGATATGCCAAAGCTGCGGGCGATATCGGTGGCGCTGTCCACCAGAAACCGCGCGCCGATCACCAGCACCACCAGACCGGCAAGGGTCATGGCAACGGCCTTCCACATCGGCGGCAGGGGTTTGATGTCCAGATCAGGCTCAGTCTTGCCGGTCAGGAACGCTGTTGCAAGGAAGATCAGCAGACCCAGCACCAAAACCAGCCCTTCGGCCCGCGTCACCGTCCCGTCCAGCAACATGACCCATATCACAGCCGACGCCGCCAGCATGAACCCAAGGTCGCGCCACAATTTGCGCACAGGGATCAGCAATGGCGCGATCAGGGCGGATATACCAAGGATCAGCAAGATGTTGGCAATGTTCGAGCCCAGCACGTTGCCGATGGCGATGGCGGGTTGCCCGGCAAGCGCTGCCTGAACCGACACCAGCATTTCCGGTGCCGATGTGCCAAAGCCCACGATGGTCAAACCGATCACCATGGGCGACAGTCTGAAATGCCGCGCGATGCCGGACGCGCCGCGCACCAGATACTCGCCCCCGAAAAACAACGCCACCAGACCAAGTACAAAGAACAGATAGGTCAAAACCGCCTCCCCCTCGCGCCGTTTCCGTCTGGCGCGTTTCGCCGATCTACATCGGGCGCGCAGAGCCGATTGCAAGGGCGGCGCGATGGGAAACCGAAGCGGGGCGTGCCGATTGTGCGCGCGCTGTGGTGCGGCGCCAACAATCACCGTGGTTCGATCAGGTCCCACCTGTTGCCAAAGGGATCGCGCCAGACGGCGACAAGGCCATATGGTTCGACGCGGGTGGGTTCTTCAAACACCACGCCTGCGCGTTCCATCCATGTCCGGTCGCGGTGAAAGTCGTCCGTGTGCAGGAACAGGAACACGCGGCCCCCGGTCTGTTGTCCGATGGCCCCGCGCTGCACGTCCGTATCCGCGCGGGCCAGGACGAGACGGCACCCGCCGCCGGGGGGCGTGACCGTGACCCACCGCTTGTCGCCCTGATCCACGTCCTGCGTCAGCGAAAAGCCCATGACCCCGCAATAGAACGCGATGGCGATGTCATAGTCAGGCACCACCAGCGCAAGGGCGGCGATGGTCTGCGTCATTCGCGCGGCAGGCGGGTTTCGGGCAGGTTGATGCGGGCGACCTGCTCGGCGATCGGATCGACCGACAGCGGGTGCAATTCAGCCCTGTGCTCGGACGGATTGCCGATGTCCTGCCATTGGCCGCCCTTGTAAATCTCAAGCGCGGGGAAGGTCGCCTTGTAGCCCATCTTGCGGCTGCCGGGCACCCAGTAGCCCAGATAGACATACGGCAACCCCGCCTCGCGCGCGATGGCGATGTGGTCAAGGATCACATAGGTGCCCAAGGACAGGTCGGCCAGATCCGGGTCATAGAACGAATAGACCATCGACAACCCGTCATCGAACACATCCGTCAGGCAGACCGCGGCAAGGGGCCGACCACGTTCGCCCAACGCAGGCGCGCGCGTGTATTCGATGACCCGGCTTTTGATCGGGGTTTCCTCGATCATCGCGGCGAATTCAAAGATGTCCATGTCGGCCATCCCGCCATCGGCGTGGCGGGTGTCCAGATAGCGGCGGAACAGGCTGAACTGGTCTTCGGTGGCCCAAGGTGAGGTGGCGTTGCGTTTTATGTCCGCCGTTCGGCGCAGGATCCTGCGGTGGGTGCGACCGGGTTCGAAATCGGCCACCCGGATGCGCGCCGACAGGCAGGCCGAACATTCCGCGCAGGACGGACGATAAAGCACATTCTGGCTGCGCCGAAAGCCCTGCTTGGACAGGGTGTCATTCAACCGCTGCGCATGGTCGCCCTGCAATGCCGTGAACAGCTTACGCTCCATCCGCCCGTCCAGATACGGGCATGGCTGCGGGGCCGTCACATAGAACTGGGGCGCGATGGGAAGGGTGTGGCGCATGGGTCAGAATGTCATGAAAACAGGCCCCACGTTAGCAAGGCCAAAGCCGCGCGCCAAGGACTGTCTTGGCCCCCTAGCCCCCCATCGGGCGGTTGATCGCCACCGATCCCAGCACGATGTCGGTCAAGCCTTGGGCACGCGATGAAATCAGCATCATGCCGACCGAAATCACCTGCGGGATGACAAAGGCGACTGACAGGGAATAGCCCAAAGTGTGGGCGAATGCGGTGGCCGGATCAAAGGCCATGCCCTGCCGGTCCAGAAACGTCAGCGACAAAAGGCGCATCCCCGGCGTGGCCGATTTGCGCGACAGGCTGACCCAGCGATAGACAAAGCCGACGACCAGATACAGGACCGGCAGAAAGAACAGCGCGGTAAAGGCGGTGAACGGCACGATCAGCGCCGTGATCAGCGCGATCAGGATCATGTCGACGACCCAAGCCAAGCCCCGTTTGACGGGAACGCCGTCGTAGAATTCGGCGTGGCGGATCGGATCGGGCAGGACAGAGTTGGCAGGGCTGTACATCGCAGGGTCTTTCGTCAGGGCGCGGGCGGGCATGGCCCCCGCTGAAACTTGGGTCGGCGGGCGGCCCGCTGCGGGGCCGCCCCATCGTTATCAGTATTCGCCACGCGGGGCCGCGTCGGTCGGTTCGGCCTTGTTGGTCCGGGCACGGTCTTCCATGAAGGTGTCGAACTCTGACTTGTCCTTGGCTTCGCGCAGGCGTTGCAGGAACGCGTTGAACGCCTGTTGTTCATCTTCCAGTCGGCGCAGCGTTTCGGACTTGTAGGCGTCAAAGGCGCTGTTGCCCGACGGCGAATAGACGCCGCCCCAATGGGTTGCACGGGATTTGCGGCAATGGGTTCCGAACATGGCGGTCCTCCAACGGTTGGTATAGGTGATATAGGCCAGCAGACCAAGGCCGACCGGCCAGAAAAAGACAAAGCCAAGGATCATCGAGACGATCCAGGCGGCCCTGCCCCGCGCATCAAGCCAGGCCTCGGCCCGGCGCGGCAGCGCAAGAATGCCACCAGACGGGCGGGCGGCGGTAAAGGTGTTCATCGGCGGTCTCTCCCCGTGTTGCGGTTGATGTGAAGTCTTTTCACATGAACCAAGATGCCCACGGCCCGCCCCCGCTTCAAGACCCATGTTATAATAATTTACATCGACGCCGGACAGAAAAAAGGGGGCCGGACTGGCCCCCTTTTGGTGGTGTTTACGTCAGCAAACCTTCGGCCTTCATCGCGGCCTGCACGGCAGGACGGGCGGCCACGCGGGCGCGCAGGGCGATCAGGTTCGGATAGGCCGCCAGATCGTGGCCCAGACTGCCTGACCAGTTGGTCACGGTGAACAGATAGCCATCGGCGGGGCTGAAGGTGTCGCCGGTCAGATAGCTGCGGCCATCCGACAGCAACGTTTCAATCCAGGCCAGCTTGCCATCCAGCACCGCCAGTTGCGCGGCCTTGGCATCGCCATCAAGCCCGCGGAACAGCGGCGAATAGGTCTTGTGCACCTCGGACGAGACGTAGTTCAGCATTTCCTGAACACGCGCGCGGGCCAGCGTGCCGGTCGGCGGCAACAGATCGTTGGCCCCGGCGACATCGGCCACATATTGCATGATCGCGACGCCTTCGGTCAGCACCTCGCCTCCGTCCAGCATCAGGGCGGGGACGGCACCCTTTGGGTTCACGCGGCGGAAATCACCGCCGCTTGCCGTGGTCTTGGCGCGGATATCGGCACGCTCGATCTCGAACGGGCGACCAACTTCGTGCAGGGTGATGTGCGAGGCAAGCGAACAGGCACCAGGGGAATAATACAGTTTCATGATCATCCTTTGCGCGTCCGGGCGACCTGCCCGGTCACATCCCAGCTAAGCCATGTGCGGGTGCAGAAAAACTCCGTAGGCGCGCGCAGCCCCTGTGCAGTGGTGCAGTTTTGCGAAAATTTCCCATTCGTCCGGCAAAACGTAATATAAGTTCATTTTTTCACCCCACCGCGACACTTTAGACCTGTTTTTGCGGTTGACGCCCCAAACGCCGCGTCCTAGTGTCCGCCGCGTAGGCAAAAGGGGGCGGCAATGTCCATTCTTGTACGTGTACGGAAAAGGCGCATGGGCCGGTAACGGTAGACCATCAGGTTCCCATGCGCCCCCGATTGACCCCCGGGGGCTTTTTGTTGCCCGAACGATGTGATGACAGAGGATAAGACGATGACCAAGGCGATGACCGGTGCGCGGATGGTGGTTCAGGCCCTGAAGGATCAGGGTGTCGAGGTGGTCTTCGGCTATCCCGGCGGGGCGGTCCTGCCGATCTATGACGAGATTTTTCAGCAAAACGACATCCGTCACATCCTTGTGCGCCACGAACAGGGTGCCGTTCACATGGCCGAAGGCTATGCCCGGTCCACCGGCAAGGTGGGCGTGGCGCTGGTGACATCCGGCCCCGGTGCCACCAACGCGGTCACCGGCCTGACGGACGCGCTGATGGACAGCATCCCGATCCTTGTCATCTCGGGTCAGGTGCCGACGTTCATGATCGGCACCGATGCCTTTCAAGAGGCCGACACCGTCGGCATCACCCGCCCCTGCACCAAGCACAACTGGCTGGTGAAGGACACGGCGACGCTGGCCGAAACCCTGCATCAGGCGTTCCACGTCGCCAAGGCGGGCCGCCCCGGCCCGGTGCTGGTCGACATCCCCAAGGATGTGCAGTTCGCCACCGCTGACTACACCCCGATGGAAAAGACCAAGGTCAGCCACTATCAACCCCGCGTGAAGGGCGACCCCGAACAGATCGCCCGCATGGTCGAGATGATGGAAACCGCCGAACGCCCGGTCTTCTACACCGGCGGCGGCGTCATCAATTCGGGCACCGAGGCCAGCACCCTGCTGCGCGAATTCGTCGAGGCGACAGGATTTCCCATCACGTCAACCCTGATGGGCCTTGGGGCCTATCCCGCCAGCGGCAAGGCGTGGCTCGGGATGCTGGGGATGCATGGTCTGTACGAGGCGAACCTTGCGATGCACGGCTGCGATCTGATGATCAACATCGGCGCGCGGTTTGACGACCGCATCACCGGCCGGATCAAGGATTTCAGCCCGCACAGCCGCAAGATCCACGTCGATATCGACGCCTCGTCGATCAACAAGGTGATCCGCGTCGATGTGCCGATCCTGGGCGACGTGCGCCACGTTCTGGAAGAGGCGCTGGCCCTGTGGAAATCGCGCGGGCGCAAGGTCAACAAGGAAGGTCTGGCCAAATGGTGGACCCAGATCAACGCATGGCGGGCAGTCAACTGCCTTGATTTCAAGAACTCCACCAAGACGATCAAACCGCAATACGCCCTGCAGCGCCTTGAGGCGCTGACCAAGGGGATGGACCGCTACATCACCACCGAAGTGGGCCAGCATCAGATGTGGGCCGCGCAATTCCTGGGGTTCGAGGCGCCGAACCGCTGGATGACAAGCGGCGGCCTTGGCACCATGGGGTACGGTCTGCCCGCCTCCATCGGGGTGCAGGTTGCGCACCCCGATGCCCTTGTGATCAACGTCGCGGGCGAGGCGTCGTGGCTGATGAACATGCAGGAAATGGGCACCGCGATGCAATTCCGCGCGCCGGTCAAGCAGTTCATCCTGAACAACGAACGCCTTGGCATGGTGCGCCAGTGGCAGGAACTGCTGCACGGCGAGCGGTATTCCCACAGCTGGTCCGAAAGCCTGCCCGATTTCGTGAAACTGGCCGAGGCGTTCGGCTGCAAGGGCATCAAATGCAGCGATCCGAAAGATCTGGATGACGCGATCATGGAGATGCTGCGCTATGACGGCCCGGTGATCTTTGATTGTCTGGTGGAAAAGCACGAAAATTGCTTCCCGATGATCCCGTCCGGCAAGCCGCACAACGAAATGCTGCTGGGCGAGGCGGATACCAAAGGGGCGATCGGGGCCAAGGGCGCGGTTCTGGTGTGATCCGTCGCAGCGGGGGTTTCACACCCCCGCACCCCCGTGGGATATTTTTTGAACAGATGAAGGGGAGCAGGCCATGTCGCCGCTCAATATCAAAAAAGGTTCAACCAGCCATTCGGCCTATGAACTGCGCGACCATCATTCGGAAATCATCGAACAGCATACGCTGGCGGTGCTGGTCGACAACGAAAGCGGTGTGCTGGCGCGGGTGATCGGTCTGTTTTCCGGGCGCGGCTACAACATCGAAAGCCTGACCGTGGCAGAAGTGGACCACGAAGGCCACCGCAGCCGGATCACGGTCGTCACACGCGGCACCCCCGCCGTGATCGACCAGATCGAGGCGCAGCTGACCCGCATGGTCGCGGTCCACGAAGTGCATGACCTGACCGCCGAAGGCCCCTGCGTGCAACGCGAACTGGCGCTGTTCAAGGTCGCGGGCAAAGGCGAGGCCCGGATCGAGGCCCTGCGTCTGGCCGAGATTTTCCGCGCCAACGTGGTGGACAGCACGCTGGAATCCTTTGTGTTCGAGATCACCGGCACACCGGAAAAAATCGACGCCTTTGCCGATCTGATGCGCCCGCTTGGCCTGCGCGAAATGGCGCGCACCGGGGTGGCGGCCCTGTCGCGCGGGGCCTAACGCCCGGTAAAGCGGGGCTTGCGCTTTTCCATAAAGGCGGCGACGCCTTCGGTGAAATCGCCGGTCTGGCCGCAATCCGACTGCAACGCGGCCTCCAGCGCAAGTTGGGGGCCGATGTCGTTGGAAAAGCTGGCCCGCAGCACCTGCTTGACGCCGCGATAGGCAATCGTCGGCCCCTCTGCCAGATGCACCGCACGGGCCTGCACATGGGCTTCAAAGGCATCGTCGGGCACCGCCTCCCAGATCATGCCCCAGTCTGCGGCCTGCTGGGCGGTGATTGTTTCGGCAAACAACGCCGCCCCCATCGCGCGCGCCATGCCGATCTGGCGCGGCAACCAATAGGTGCCGCCCGCATCGGGGATCAGCCCGATCCGGGTGAACGCCTGAATGAAACTGGCGCTGTGTGTCGCAATCACCACATCGCAGGCCAGCGCAAGATTGGCCCCCGCCCCTGCGGCAGCCCCGTTGACGGCGGCGATCGTGGGGATCGGGCAGTCATAGATCGCCGTCAGCAGGGGTTCGTATTCTTCGCGCAGGATGCGGCCAAGGTCGATCTCTCCCATCGCTGCGGCATCCGCCAGATCCTGCCCCGAACAAAAGGCCCGCCCTGCCCCGGTGATCACCAGCACCCGCGCCTCGGCCCGCGCTCGGGTCACAGCGGCCAGCAGATCGGCCCGCATCTGCGACGACAGGGCGTTCATCACCTGTGGCCGGTTCAGCGTGATCGTGGCGATACCGCCCGTCCGCGCATAGGTGATGGTCATGGCAACGCCCCCCGTTTTGCCCCACCTTACCCACACTAGGGCCGGGGCAAAGCGGAACGGCACGTCACTTCAGCAATTCATCCAGCCGGGCGCGTTCTTCGGCCGAAAGATCGGCCCCGTCGCGCGTCTGCGACCGGCGGCGCACCATCGGGACAGCCACCGCCAGCCCCCCCAGCAGCAGGATCGGCCCCGCCAGCCACAACAGGATATTCGCCCCCGATGTGGTGGGGTTCAGCAGCACATATTCGCCGTAGCGGTCCACGATGTAGGCCACCGCCTGGGCATCCGTGTCACCCGCGACCAGCCGTTCGCGCAACAACACGCGCAGGTCGCGGGCAAGGGCGGCATTGCTGTCGTCAATATTCTCGTTCCGGCAGACAAGGCAGCGCAGCCCTTTGGACAGATCGCGCGCCCGCGCTTCAAGCGCGGGGTCGGCCAACACCTCGTCAGGCTGGACGGCATGGGCGGGCGTGGCCAGCGCCAGCAGCAACAGCAGGACCCGGATCATTCCGCAGGCACCCCCGCAGGGCTGCGCCGCGCGCCCGCCGCCACACGGTAGCGGCGGTCCGACAGGCTGAGCATGCCGCCAAGCGCCATGATCAGCGCGCCGCCCCACAGCCAGTTGGCAAAGGGCTCGATATAGCTGCGCACCGCCCACCCGCCGTTGTCCTGCGGATCACCGATCACCAGATAAATGTCGCGCAAAAAGCCATAGTCGATGGCGGCTTCGGTCGTGGGCATGGCCTGCACCGGATAGACGCGCTTTTCGGGGAACAGGCGCGCCACCTCGGCCCCTGCACGCGTCACCAGCATGTCGGCGCGCGTGGTGGTGTAGTTCGGCCCCTGTTCCTGCTGCACGTCGCGCAAGGTGACCTCATAGCTGCCAAGGGGAAAGGTTTCGCCCAATTGAACGACGCGGATATCCTCGGTCTTCCAGGACAGCATCGCCGCCACGGCAAAGATGGTGATGCCAAGGCCCGCATGCGCTGTGGCCTTGCCCCAGTCGGCGCGCGGCAGGCGTGTCAGCCGCGTCAGGCGGCCCGCAACAGCACCCCGCCCTGTCCGCGTCCACAGATCGGTCAGCGCCCCCATCACGACCCAGACGCCCAGAATGACGCCGACCGGCCCCAGCGCCGACCGTTCGGTCTGCATCGCCCAGACCAGCGACCCCAGTGCCACCGACAGCAGCGCCGCAGGCCACAACGGGCGCAAGGCCCGGCCCAGATCGGCGCGCTTCCACGGCATCATGGCACCTATAGGCAGGATCGTCGCCAACGCCACCATGAAGGGCGAGAAGGCGGCGTTGAAAAACGGCTCTCCGACGCTCAGCTTGCGGTCCCACAGCAGTTCGGCCACCAAAGGCCAGATCGTGCCGGTAAAGACGACAAAGGCCGCGACCGCCAGCAGCAGGTTGTTGGCCACCAGCGCGGATTCGCGGCTGACGATGGAAAACACCCCCCGCGCCTCCAGCGCGCCGGCGCGAAACGCGAACAGCGTCAGCGCGCCGCCCATGAACACGGCCAGAATCAACAGGATGAACACGCCGCGTTCGGGATCATTGGCAAAGGCATGGACCGATGTGATCACCCCCGACCGCACGATGAAGGTGCCGATCAACGAAAACCCAAAGGCCAGAATGGCCAGCAGGATCGTCCACGCCTTCAGGCTTTCGCGCTTTTCCACCACGATGGCGGAATGGAGCAGCGCAGCGGCGATCAGCCAGGGCATGAAGGACGCGTTTTCCACCGGGTCCCAGAACCAGAACCCGCCCCAGCCCAGTTCGTAATAGGCCCACCACGACCCCAGCGCGATGCCGATGGTCAGGAATATCCACGACACCAGCGTCCATGGCCGCACCCAGCGGCCCCAGGCGGCATCCACCCGCCCCTCGATCAGGGCGGCGACGGCGAAAGAAAAGCTCATCGATAGGCCGACATAGCCCAGATACAGGAACGGCGGATGAAAGGCCAAGCCGGGGTCCTGCAACAGCGGGTTCAGGTCCTGCCCGTTCAGGGGCGGCACCTCAAGCCGCAGGAACGGGTTCGAGGTGATCAGCATGAAGAGCAGGAACGCCACCCCGATCATCCCCTGCACCGCCAGCACCCGCGCCTTCAGTTGTGGGGGCAGGTTGTCGCCAAACCACACGGCACAGGCCCCGAACAGCGCCAAAATCAGCACCCACAGCAACAGTGACCCCTCGTGGTTGCCCCAGACGCCCGACACCTTGTACAGCATGGGCTTCAGCGTGTGGGAATTGGCCACCACCAGCCGCAGCGAAAAGTCAGATGTGACAAAGGCATAGGTCAGCGCCCCAAAGGCAAAGGCGATCAGCAGGAACTGCGTCACCGCCGCCGGGTCGGCAATTGCCATCCACGCCGCATTGCGCCGCCCCGCCCCGATCAGCGGCACCGTGGACTGGATCAGCGCCACCGCCAGTGCCAGCACCAAGGCGAAATGTCCAAGCTCTACGATCACGGATCGGCCCTCCAGCGTTACACTGCCAACCTTAGGCGCAAAGGCGCGCCAGTCCAATGCCCTGCGCGCAAGCACCGCAGGCTGGACGCCCCTTCCTCTTTCCGAAAATATCCCACGGGGGTGTGGGGGTGTGAAACCCCCACGCGCCGCCTGCCCCGCGCGTCAGCGGCGGCCTGCCTTGCGGGTGGACAGCAACAGGTTCGTCTCGGATGTCATCACACCCTCCATCGCGCGGATGCGGTGGATCGTCTCGTCCAGTTCCAGCAGGGTTTGCGTGCCCAGTTCGACGATCAGATCCCACCGCCCGTTGGTGGAATGCACCGCCTGCACCGCCGGGATGCCGGTCAGGCGCGCCATGATCTTTTCGCCGCCTCGCCCCTCGATCCCGATCAGCATCAGCCCGCGCACCGGGGCGGCCGTCACATCGCCGCGCGTCAGCACGGTGAAACCCGCGATCTCGCCCTTGGCCGTCAGCCGTTCCATCCGGGCGCGGACGGTGGCGCGGCTTAAGCCCAGCCGGTCGGCCAGATCGGACAGCGCAGCCCGCCCGTCGCGCCGCAATTCAGCAATCAGGCGTTGGTCGGTTTCGTCCATCATGATCAAAATTCCCGCCGCTATGCACATTCCGCTGTCCGTATCGACAATAACGGGGGTAGAATTCGCCGCAAGTCGGAAAGATCGTCGTTGACAAGGAGAAATTAGATGTCCAATGCCATCCTGATCGGCGCGCCGATCGACACCGGCCAGCGCCGCCCCGGTTGCCTGATGGGGCCAGCCGCCTATCGTGTGGCTGGCCTTGCCGCCGCCATCCGCGATCTGGGTCACGGGGTTGACGATTGGGGCGATCTGTCGCTGCCGCAGGTGGCACCCGTTCCCTTTGCCAACGCCGCCGTGCATTCGCTGGCGGAAACGCTGGGGTGGACCACCTTGCTGGCCGATGCCGTCGATGACGCGCTGTCCCAAGGCGGGATGCCGATCATCCTTGGGGGCGATCACAGCCTTGCGCTGGGGTCGGTCGCGGGGGCTGCGGCCTTTGCGGAACGTGCCGATCGCCCTTTGTTCCTGCTGTGGCTGGACGCGCATTCCGATTTTCACACGCCGATGACCACCACCAGCGGCAATCTGCACGGAACCCCGGTCGCCTATATTGCCGGGCGCACCGGGTTCGAGGCCTTCCCCCCCTTTCCCGCCCCGATCCCGGCGGAACGCATCTGCCTTTATGGCATCCGGTCGGTCGATCCGGCGGAATACAGCGCCTTGCTGCAACATGACATCGCGATCAACGACATGCGGGTGCTGGACGAACGCGGCGTCGTGGCGCCGTTGCGCGAATTTCTGGATGCGGTGCGCAGCTTGGGCGGGATGCTGCATGTCAGTCTGGACGTCGATTTTCTGGACCCGTCCATCGCCCCCGCCGTCGGCACCACCGTCCCCGGCGGCACCACCTTCCGCGAGGCGCATCTGGTGATGGAGTTGCTGCATGAAAGTGGGCTTGTCACCTCTCTCGACCTGGTCGAGTTGAACCCGTTTCTGGATGAACGCGGCCGCACGGCGAAACTGATGGTCGAACTTGTCGGGTCGCTGATGGGGCGCAAGGTGTTCGACCGCCCGACCCGCAGCTATTGAGCAAAGCAAAGGAAATCCCATGACCTCGCCCTCGCGTCAGGCGTTTGTGCCCTTCGTGTCCGTGGACAAGATGATGAAGCTTGTGCTGCATCTGGGGATCGAACGGGTTCTGACAGACCTTGCAGCCGCGATCGAGGCGGATTTCCTGCGCTGGGGCAGTTTCGACAAGACCGCCCGCATCGCCAGCCATTCTGACGTGGGGGTGATCGAGTTGATGCCCACCAGCGACGGCGAAACCTATGGCTTCAAATACGTGAACGGCCACCCCGCCAACATGAAGAAGGGGCTGCAAACTGTTACGGCTTTTGGACTTTTGGCAGATGTGGCGACCGGATATCCGGTGCTATTGTCGGAAATGACCATCCTCACCGCCCTGCGCACCGCCGCCACCAGCGCGATGGCCGCGAAATGGCTGGCGCCACGCGGCGCCACCACCATGGCGCTGATCGGCAATGGCGCGCAGGCGGAATTTCAGGCGCTGGCGTTCAAGGCGGTGTGCGGGATCACGCAGATCCGGCTGTGGGACATCGACCCCGCCGCCACGCGCAAATGCGCGGCCAATTTGCAGGGCTACGGTCTGACCGTCACGCCCTGCACCAGCGCCGAAGATGCGATCCTTGGCGCGCAGATCATCACCACCGTGACGGCGGACAAGACCAACGCCACGATTCTGACCGACAACATGGTCGGCGCGGGCGTGCACATCAACGGGGTGGGCGGCGACTGTCCCGGCAAGACGGAACTGGCGCGCGACATCCTGCTGCGGTCCACGTTGTTCGTGGAATACCCGCCCCAGACTCGGGTTGAAGGCGAAATTCAGCAATTGCCCGCCGACCACCCGGTGACCGAGTTGTGGCAGGTCATCGCAGGCCAGGTGCCGGGCCGCACCGATGCCGCCCAGATCACACTGTTCGACAGCGTGGGTTTCGCGATCGAGGATTTCTCGGCCCTTGTCTACATCCGCTCAAAGCTGGCCGAAACCGGGCTGTGCGACCAGTTGGACATGATCGCGGACCCCGACGATCCGCGCGATCTGTTCGGCATGATCCTGCGCGCGGCGTGACCCTCGTTGCTGCGTTGCGGCACGCCCCGAATGGGTGTATGAACTAGGTCCGCCGCGTCTGAGCGGTAACCAAGGGAGCATCGGCACGCCCCTGCCAGGGCAGACCGGACCGGACCCCGCGCGCCGCCTCTTGCGCGCAGTGCCCCATATCATCATGACACACATAGACAAAAGCGACCCCGCCCCGCGGGATGATTGGCAGTTGACCCTGTTTGACGAGGCCGAACTCGACATCGCCGACTACCTGCGCGAAGAAGGCGACGATCCGGTTCCATTGCCCCAGAAGCAAAGCTATCGCGCCCTGATGATCGGCGCGATTGGTGTGGTTTACGGCGACATCGGCACCAGCCCGCTGTATGCCTTTCGCGAAGCGCTGCGCCCCGTGACCGAAGGGGGCAACGTCGGCAAGCCCGAGGTGTTGGGGCTGCTGTCCCTGCTGATCTGGACACTGATCCTGATCGTCACGGTGAAATATGTGCTGTTCCTGCTGCGCGTCGACAACCGGGGCGAAGGCGGGGTGCTGGCGCTGTACACCATGGTGCGCCTTGCCATCGGGCAACGGTCGGTTCCGGTGCTGTCGCTGGCGGTGATCGGGGCCGCGCTGTTTTTTGGTGACGCGATCATCACGCCCGCCATTTCGGTGCTGTCCGCCGTCGAAGGCGCGGGGTTGGTGGTTCCCAGCCTTGGGCATTGGGTGGTTCCGGTCACGATGGGCATCCTGCTGGTGCTGTTCTATTTGCAACGCAAAGGGACGGCGACCATTGCCGGCGCCTTCGGCCCTGTGACGGCGCTGTGGTTTCTGGTGCTGGCAGCACTTGGGTTGTGGAACATCTGGGCCAGCCCGTCGGTGCTGGCCGCGTTCAACCCGGAATGGGCGTTGCAATTCCTGATGTTCCACAAGGCCGTGGCGTTCGTGGTTCTGGGCGCGGTCTTTCTGGCTGTCACCGGGGCCGAGGCGCTATATGCCGATCTGGGGCATTTTGGCCGGGGTCCGATCATGATGGCATGGTTCGTTCTGGTGTTTCCGGCGCTGATCCTGAACTACCTTGGACAGGGGGCGCTGGTGCTGGCTGATCCGGCGACGCTGGAAAACCCGTTCTTTGCGATGTCCACCCCGGTGCTTTTGCCTTTGGTGGTGATCCTTGCCACAATGGCGACCATCATCGCATCGCAGGCGGTGATTTCGGGCGCGTTTTCGATGGCCCGGGCGGCAATCCAGTTGGGCCTGCTGCCGCGCATGACCATCCGGCACACCTCGGCCGACCAAAGCGGGCAGATCTACATCGGGGCGGTCAACTGGGCGCTGCTGTTCGGGGTGCTGTGGCTGGTGCTGGCGTTCCAGACCTCCGGCGCATTGGCAGCGGCCTACGGCATTGCCGTCACCGGAACGATGGTGGTCACGACGATCCTTGCCTGCCTGTATCTGTACCGCTCGGGCCTGCTGCCCCTGCCGGCTGCGGTTCTGGTCACGGCCCCCATCCTGCTGATCGAAGCGGTGTTCTTCACCTCGAACATGGCAAAGGTGCTGGATGGCGGCTATGTTCCGCTGCTGATCGCCACCCTGTTGGGCCTGACGATGTGGGCCTGGTGGCGGGGCACGCAAAGCATTCTGGCAAAGGCGCACAAACAGCTTGTTCCACTCGACGGTTTTGTCAGGGCGATGGCTGGCAGTTCCGTCCACATCGTTCCGGGCACCGCCTTTTTCCTAAGCCCGGACGCCGAAGTTGTGCCATCGGCGCTGCTGCACAATCTGAAACACAACCGGGTTCTGCACGAGCAGACCATCATCGTCACGATCGAAACGCTGCGCGTGCCTGTGGCCACACCGGACGAGCGTGCGGCGTATCAGGCGTTGGGCGGTCGCTTTGGCCGCCTGACCTTGCGCTTTGGGTTCATGGAAACGCCCAACGTGTCGAGGGCGATGCGTCATGCGCGCAAGGCAGGACTGCGGTTCGATGTGATGAACGCAACCTTCTTTCTGGGTCGCCGTCGCCCGGTTGTGGCGGGACCGTTCGGCACCAAGCGGATTCTGGACCGGATCTATGCCCTGCTGACCCGGTTCTCCGCCGACCCGACCGACTTCTACCACCTGCCCCGCGACCGCGTGGTCGAGTTGGGAGAGCGGGTGGCGATCTGACCGGCGCCCTGCCCCGGCTGCGCCGATCTTTGTCAGTGCAGCCGGAATTCGCCCACCACATTGCGCCATTCGCCGGGGCCGATCAGTTTGCGGTGGGTGAAGCGGACCGAGTGTAACGGGCCTTCGATCTTGTCCTGCCAGAACTCGATGAACTTGAACAACTGCGGGTAATCCGGGGCCAGATCATAGTCCTGCCAGATATAGCTGTTCAGGACGTGCCGATAATCCGGCATCCGGTAATACAGCTCTGCCGTGGTCAGGCCATAGCCTTTCAGCATCAGTTCGGTTTCCGTGTTCGCCATGCCCATACCCCTTTCGTTTCTTGGTTTTCCCCATGGAACCGCGAATCTGGGTAAAAATCAATGAAAACAGTCTGTTGGCACCTAGAGGCGGTGGCTGCCAAAGGACATTGGCGCATTGCACCCCATGGCTAGATTGGTATAAGGTCACGCCAACCATATCTTGACCCTTGCAGGAAGGCCCGGCCCCTTGTCCGATACGCCCGATACCCCTGAAAACGCAGAAGAAACCCCGCACCGCGCGGTGCATGACGGCCCGCAAATCTCGATCGTCGAAGAGATGAAGACCGCCTACCTCGATTACGCGATGAGCGTGATCGTCTCCCGCGCGATCCCGGACCTGCGTGATGGGCTGAAACCGGTGCACCGCCGCATCCTGTATGCCATGTACGAATCCGGCAACACGCACGACAAGCCCTACCGCAAATCGGCCCGGCCCGTCGGTGACACCATGGGGAAATACCACCCCCACGGTGACAGCGCGATCTATGACGCGCTGGTGCGGATGGCGCAGCCGTTTTCGATGTCGCTGAAGCTGCTGGATGGGCAAGGCAATTTCGGGTCGATGGACGGCGACAGTGCAGCGGCCATGCGCTACACCGAGGTGCGGATGGACAAGCCCGCAGCCTTTTTGCTGGCCGATATCGACAAGGAAACCGTCGATTTTCAGGACAACTACGATGGCAAGGACCGCGAACCCACGGTCCTTCCCGCCCGCTTTCCCAACATGCTGGTCAATGGTGCTGGCGGCATCGCCGTCGGCATGGCGACGAACATCCCGCCGCATAACCTGGGCGAGGTGATCGACGGCACGCTGGCCATGATCGCCGATCCCGACATCAGCATGGAGGCGCTGATGGAGATCATCCCCGCCCCCGATTTCCCGACCGGCGCGCTGATCCTTGGCCGGTCCGGCGCGCGCAAAGCCTATCTTGAAGGGCGCGGCAGCGTCATCATCCGGGCGAAAACCCGGATCGAGGAAATTCGCAAGGACCGCTGGGCCATCATCATCGACGAGGTGCCCTATCAGGTCAACAAGGCCCGGATGATCGAAATCATCGCCGAACAGGTGCGCGAGAAAAAGATCGAAGGCATCGCCCATGTGCAAGACGAATCCGACCGGATCGGCGTGCGCGTGGTGATCGAGTTGAAGCGTGACGCCACAGCCGATGTCGTGCTGAACCAGTTGTACCGCTTTACCCCGATGCAGACGTCGTTCGGGTGCAACATGCTGGCGTTGAACGGGGGCCGTCCCGAACAGCTGACCTTGCGCGATTTCCTGTCGTATTTCATCACCTTCCGCGAAGAGGTGGTCGCCCGCCGCACCGCGTTCGAGTTGCGCAAGGCCCGCGAACGCAGCCACCTTCTGTGCGGTCTGGCCGTCGCCGTCAGCAATGTGGACGAGGTGGTGCGCACCATCCGCGCCAGCGCCGACGCCGCCGAGGCGCGCGAAAAGCTGATGACCCGCCGCTGGCCCGCGCATGACATCATCGACTACATCAAGCTGATCGATGATCCGACCCACAAGGTGAACGAAGACGGCACCTATAACCTGTCCGAACTTCAGGCCCGCGCGATCCTTGATCTGCGCCTGCAACGCCTGACGGCGATGGGTGTAAAAGAGGTAACGGACGAACTGGCGGAACTGGCCGGGAAAATCCGCGACTATCTGGAAATCCTTGGCAGCCGTGATCGGATCATGGCCATCATCGCGGACGAACTGCGCGAGGTGAAAGCCGCCTTTGCCGTTCCCCGGCGGACCGAGATTTCCGATTGGTCCGGCGACATGGAAGACGAAGACCTGATCGAACGTGAAGACATGGTCGTCACCATCACCTCGGGCGGGTATATCAAGCGCACGCCGCTGGCTGAATTCCGCAGCCAGAACCGGGGCGGCAAGGGCCTGTCGTCGATGGCGACCAAGGAAGACGACGTGGTGACCACGCTGTTCGTCGCCAACACCCACACGCCGCTGTTGTTCTTCACGACCGACGGGATGGTCTACAAGCTGAAGACGTGGCGCCTGCCGCTGGCGGGCCGCACCGCGCGCGGCAAGGCGATCATCAACCTGCTGCCGATCGTGCAGGGCGTGTCCATCGCCGCGCTGATGCCGGTCGATGTGCCTGAAGATGAATGGGCCACCTTGCAAATCGTCTTTGCCACCAGTGACGGCGATGTGCGGCAGAACGATCTGTCCGATTTCACCAACGTCAAACGCAACGGCAAGATCGCGATGAACCTGCCAGAAGGTGTGACGTTGGTGAACGCGGCGATTGCCGATGAAAATGACGATGTCATGCTTGTCACTGCCCTTGGCCGCGCCATCCGCTTTCCCACCACCGAGATTCGCGTGTTCAAATCGCGCGGATCGACGGGGGTGCGGGGCATCCGTCTGGCGGCAGGGGACACGGTCGTGTCGATGGCCATCATCCGCCACTTTGACGCCACCCCGGAAGAACGCGAGGCCTATCTGAAACAGCGCCGCCTGATCGCCGGTGCCCCCGATGACGGCACCGAAGCCGACGAAGACGAAGAAGCCGTCGAGGTGGGGCAACTGTCGCCTGAACGCTATGCCGAAATGTCCGCGACCGAAGACCTGATCCTGACCATCACCGCCAAGGGGTCGGGCAAGCTGTCATCGTCGCACGGCTATCCGGTCCGCGGACGGGGCGGCATGGGCGTCAAGGCGATGGATGGCGCGATGCGCGGCGGCCCGCTGGTCGCAAGCTTTCCGGTCGAGATGTCGGATCAGATCATGCTGGCCACATCCACCGGGCAATCGATCCGCGTGCCGGTTGAACAGATCAGCTTCCGGTCACGGTCTGCCGGCGGGGTGAAGGTGTTCAACACTGGCGGGGACGAGGTTGTGGTGTCCGTTGCCCGCGTCGCCGAACAAGGGGTCGATGGCGCGTGACCGCGCTTGAGACGCGGCTGGACCTGCTGGCCGCGTCCGGGGAAACCATCACCTATGGTGACCTGGCGCGCGAACTGGGCCTGCGGATGGGCGAACTGACCACAGCGCTGGAAGCGCTGATGGAACAGGACGCCGCCGAAGGGCACCCGTTTCGCGCCGCCCTCTGCGCAGGCCGCATTAACGACGGCCTGCCTGCGACGGGGTTTTTCCTGAAGGCGGCAGAGCTGGGGCGCTATGACGGCGGCGACCGTGGCGCTTATATCACAGCGGAGCGCGCCGCACTGCGGCGTTAACACTTTTGATACAGTCGAACTGTAGTAGTCCCGCAGGGTCAGGGGGCGCGCAGGTTTCAGTGCCAGGTGTGACAAGTGACGCACGCCCCCTGACCCGCCCTTGATCTGCCACCGGGGCAACGATACATCCCTGCACATGGAAACACTTCACATCATCGGCGGCGGCATGGCCGGGTCCGAGGCCGCCTGGCAGGCTGCCAATATGGGCGTTCCGGTCGTCATCCACGAAATGCGGCCCAAGGTAGGCACTTTCGCGCATCGCACCGGCCATCTGGCGGAAATGGTCTGCTCCAATTCCTTCCGGTCGGATGACGACGAACGCAACGCCGTGGGGCTGCTGCACTGGGAAATGGGGGCGGCGAACGGCATCATCATGCAAACCGCCCGCGCCCATCGCCTGCCTGCGGGCGGGGCGCTGGCAGTGGACCGCGATCCCTTTGCCGCCGCCGTCACCGCACAGTTGCTGGCGCATCCGCTGATCTCGGTCGAATATGACGAAATCACCGACCTGCCCCACGACGGGTATTGGATCGTGGCCACCGGCCCGCTGACCAGCGGGGCGCTGGCGCACAGCATCCGTGCCGAAACCGGGGCGGAGTCGCTGGCGTTTTTCGATGCCATCGCGCCCATCGTCTATGCCGAAAGCGTGGATATGTCGGTGGCGTGGTTGCAGTCGCGCTATGACAAGGGCGAAACGCTGGCAGAGCAGGTCGCCTATATGAACTGCCCTATGGACAAGGCCCAGTACGAGGCGTTCATCGATGCGCTGCTTGCCGCCGACAAGACCGAATTCCACGAAGGCGAAACCGCAGGCTATTTCGACGGCTGCCTGCCGATCGAGGTGATGGCCGAACGGGGCCGCGAAACTTTGCGATTTGGCCCGATGAAACCGGTCGGCCTGACCAACCCGCATGCGCCCGACAAAAAGCCCTATGCCGTGGTGCAACTGCGTCGAGACAACAAGCTTGGCACGCTTTACAACATCGTGGGCTTTCAGACCAAGATGAAGCATGGCGCGCAAGTTGATGTTTTCAAAATGATTCCTGGACTACATGAAGCGTCTTTTGCCCGGCTTGGCGGCATTCACCGCAACACGTTCATCAATTCGCCAACCCTGCTGGATGACCGGATGCGCCTGCGCGCGCGGCCCAACATCCGCTTTGCCGGTCAGGTGACCGGGGTTGAAGGCTATGTTGAAAGTGCGGCCGTGGGGCTGCTGGCCGGGCGGATGGCTGCCGCAGAACTGCTGGGGCGCGACCTGCCACCGCCGCCCCCCGATACCGCGATGGGCGCCCTGATCACCCACATCACCGGCGGCGCGGATGCCAAGACGTTTCAGCCGATGAACGTCAATTTCGGCCTGTTCCCCCCGATTGACGCCAAAGGCGGTCGCAAGGGGCGCAAGGACCGCTACAAGGCCTATACCGACCGCGCCAAGATCGCCTTTCAGGGCTGGCTGGATGGCAACTGACCATGTGACCCGTTTTGCGCCGTCGCCCACCGGGCCGCTGCATCTGGGCCACGCCTTTTCCGCGCTGACCGCCTTTGACCGCGCCCGCGCGCATGGCGGGGTGATGCTGCTGCGGATCGAGGATATCGACCCCGCGCGATCCCGACCGGAATGGGAGGCGCAGATTTACGACGACCTGCGCTGGCTGGGCATCACCTGGCCCGATCCGGTGATGCGGCAATCGGGCCGGATCCCCGCCTATCGCGCCGCGCTTGATCGGCTGGCAGCACTGGGCCTCACCTATCCCTGTCGCTGTTCGCGCGGCGATATCCGCGCGGCCCTGTCCGCCCCGCAGGAAGGCGCGCCGCTTGGGCCGGATGGGGTGATCTATCCCGGCACCTGCCGGGGTCGCCGGATAGCGGATGCGGGCGCTGGGGATGCGATCCGGCTGAACATGGCGGCGGCGACGGCGCGCGTTGGGTCTGTTTCGTTCGTAGAGAATGGGCCGCTGTTTGCCGGGGCGCATCGTGTCGATGCCGCCCAAATGACCGAAGGCGTGGGCGATGTGGTGCTGGCGCGGCGCGACTTTGGCACGTCATACCATCTGTCGGTGGTGGTGGACGACGCGGATCAGGGGATCAGCGAAGCGGTTCGCGGGGCCGATCTGTTTGACGCAACACCGATTCACGCGCTGCTGCAGCGGCTGTTGGATCTACCCACGCCCGCCTATTTCCACCACGACCTGATCCGGGATCAGGCGGGGAAGCGGCTGGCCAAACGGAACGATGCGCGCGCGCTGTCGCTCTATCGCGCCGAAGGAGCCACACCGCAGGACATCCGCCGGATGGTGGGGCTGTAGACAGATTCCTTTTAAAGGAATTTGCCAAAAATTTTCTGAAAATTTCTGCGCGTCAAACCATTGGCGTCAAAATCTCGACCTCGACCCCGTCCCTGACCGCCGTATAGAAACACGACCGCCGGTTGGTGTGGCAGGCTGGCCCCTGCTGTTCGACCAGCGCCAGCAGGCAATCGCGGTCGCAGTCCAGCCGCAACTCCACCAGCCGCTGCACATGTCCCGAGGTTTCGCCCTTGATCCAGAACGCGGCACGGCTGCGGGACCAATAGGTAACCCGGCCCGTGGCAAGGGTCTGTGCCACGGCATCGCGGTTCATCCAGGCCAGCATCAGCACCTCGCCCGTGGCATGATCCTGCGCGATGCAGGGGATCAGGCCGTTCGTGTCATACTTTAGGCCAGCAGGGTCAAAGCGCATCAGGCACCTCCTTGGCTTGGGCGGGTTGCGGGACTATCTATGCAACTATCCACACGAGGGAAAGACATGAGCGACGGCGATCTGGTCAAGCTTTACTCGGGCCGCATTCTGGAACTGGCGGCGGACATTCCGCATCTGGGCCGTCTGGTCGACCCGCACGGCAGCGCAAAGAAACGCTCGCCCCTGTGCGGATCGACGGTGACGGTGGATGTGGCGCTGGATCAGGGCCGCATCGTGCAATTCGCGCAGGATGTGAAGGCCTGCGCCTTGGGTCAGGCGGCAGCGTCGGTCGTGGGGCGTGCGGTCATCGGGCGCAGCCGGGACGAGGTGGCAACCGCCCGTGACGCGCTTGAAGCGATGCTGAAACGCGGCGGCCCCGCCCCCGTCGCCCCCTTTGACGGGCTGGAGGTGCTGATGCCCGCCCGCGACTATGCCAACCGGCATGCATCCATCCTGCTATCGCTGGACGCGACCCTTGCCGCGATGGATCAGGCGCTGGCCGCGGCCTGACGCAGACTGCGTCGACGCCAAGGGTCGCATAAAAAAACCGCCGCACGTCAGGGACGGCGGCGGTCAGTGGCGTGTCTTTCCGGGCGCAGACGGCGGGACAGCCGTGGCATCACTTGGGGACAGATGCGTTGCACCCGGGGGTCAGACCGCAGGCAGATCGAATGGGGTCAGGCCGCACCGGACAGATACAGGCCGACAAACAACAACGAGAAGAGCGACACCATCCCGAGGACATCCTCGATCAGCGTGGCACGAGAGCGGTTCAGGATATCCTTGATTTCCGTCAGCATCTTGATCCTCCGTGTGGCCTGTTGCTTATTTGTTCTCATATCCTGCGTCGCTTGTAAAGAACTTTTTAAGAACATCCCGGAACATTCGTGCAACACGGTGCGTGCGCATTCCAAAGCCTGCGGGGGCCAGCCCCCGCGCCCCCGGGATATTTTCAGGAAGAGGAAGGATCAGCCGACGGACAGCAGGCGGATGGCGCGGTCCTGATCCAGCAGCCACAGCAGCATCCGCGCCGCCTTGCCCCGTGGGGTGGACAGGTCGGGATCATCGGCCAGCAGGCGGCGCGCATCGGTCTGCGCCACCGCCATCAGCCCCGCCTGACGTTCCAGATCGGCGATGCGAAAGCGGGGCAGACCGGATTGCGCCGTGCCGATCAGATCGCCCGCACCGCGCATGGCCAGATCTTCTTCGGCGATACGAAAGCCGTCTTCGGTGTCGCGCAACACTTTCAGCCGCCGCTCACCACCGTCGGACAGCGGCGCCTGATACATCATCAGGCAGGTCGATTGCGCGGCCCCCCGACCGACGCGGCCCCGCAACTGATGCAGCTGCGCAAGGCCAAAGGTTTCGGCGCGCTCGACCACCATGATGCTGGCGTTGGGGACGTTCACCCCCACCTCGATCACCGTGGTTGCGACCAGAACCTTGGTCACACCCGCCACGAACCGGGCCATCGCCGCATCCTTGTCGGCGGGGGGCATCTGACCATGCACCAATCCCACCACATCACCCAGCGCGGCACGCAGGGCGGAAAAGCGCGCCTCGGCCGAGGCGTAATCCAGCACCTCGCTGTCTTCGACCAAGGGGCAGACCCAATAAGCCTGCCGCCCCTCGGCCACGGCTTGCGCCAGATGGGCCACCACCTCGTCAATGCGGGCGGTCGGGATCAGGGCGGTGCGCACTGGCACGCGACCGGGGGGTTTCTCATCCAACACCGACACATCCATGTCGCCATAGCTGGCCAGCGCCAGACTGCGCGGGATCGGCGTCGCCGTCATCACCAGCACATCGGTGGCAAGGCCCTTGGCCCCCAGTTCCATCCGTTGCGCCACGCCAAAGCGGTGCTGTTCATCCACCACCGCAAGGCGCAGGTCGTGGAAATGCACGTCCTTTTGAAACACCGCATGGGTGCCGACCAATATGCCAATGCGCCCCGCCGCCAGATCGGCCAGCTTTGCCACGCGGTCGGCCCCCTTGTCACGGCCAGTCAGCAATTCCAGCCGCACGCCCGCCGCCTGCGCCAGCGGCTGCAACCCCTGCAAATGCTGGCGCGCAAGGATTTCGGTCGGGGCCATCATCACCCCCTGCCCGCCCGATTCCACCGCGATCAGAAGCGCCATGAAGGCGACCAGCGTCTTGCCCGCGCCCACATCGCCCTGCAACAGGCGGTTCATCCGCAGCGGGCTTTCCATATCCAACGCGATTTCCGCGATGGACCGGGTCTGCGCCCCCGTCGGCGCATAGGGCAGGCTGTCCAGCACGCGGGACTGCAACACCCCCGTGCCGCGCGTGACCACCCCCTTGGCCCGGCGCAGGGTGGCGCGGGCCAATGATAGCGTCAGTTGATGGGCGAACAGCTCGTCATAGGCCAGCCGTTGCCGGGCGGGTGCTGTTTGCGCCAGATCGGCCCCGTCCATCGGGGCATGCACGCCCCGCACCGCCGTGTTCCAGTCGGGCCAGCCTTCGCGCGTCAGCAGCGGGCCGTCGATCCATTCGGGCAGGGTCGGCACGCGCGCGAGTGTGGCCTGCACCGCCTTTGCGACCTGTTTTTGCGTGATCCCGCCGGTCAGCGGATAGACCGGTTCATAGGGCGGCAGGTCGCCCGCCTCTTCCAGCCTCAGGACGTGGTCAGGGTGGACCATCTGGGCGATGCCGTCGAACAACTCTACCTTGCCCGAAACCAGACGGCGCTGACCGCTGGGCAACAGGTCACGCAGATAGTCGGCGCGAGCGTGAAAGAACACCAGTTGGAATTCCAGCCCTGCATCCCGCACCATCACGCGGTAGGGGCGGCCCTTTGTCTTGGGCGGAAAGTGGCTGCCAACTTCTACCTCTACCGTCAGGGTACAGGGGGGGATCACGTCGCGGACAGAAAGCTTGCGGGCGCGGTCCACCCCGGAATGGGGAAGCAGGAACAGCAGATCCTTGGGCCGCACTACGCCCAGGGCGGCAAAGGCGCGGGCGGTCTTTGGGCCGACGCCTTCCAGCGTTTCAAGCTCCGCGAACAGCGGGAACAGAACCTCGGGCCGGGTCATGCCGCCCCAATCAGGGCAAGCCAGGCATCCTCGTCGATCATGGTCACGCCAAGCGCCTCGGCCTGTTTCGCCTTTGATCCGGCGCCGGGGCCTGCGATGACAAGATCGGTCTTGGCGCTGACGGACCCTGCCACCTTGGCCCCCAGCGCCTCGGCCCGCGCTTTCGCCTCGGCCCGCGACATCTTTTCCAATGTGCCGGTGAAGACGACGGTTTTGCCCGCCACCGGGCTGTCAACGGGGGCGCGGGCCAGCACCGCTTCGACCGTCAGATGGGCCACCAGCGCGTCGATGGCGGCGCGTTCGGCGGGGTTCTGAAAGGCGGCGACCAGACTGTCAGCCATGACAGCACCAACCCCGTCAATCGACGTCAGATCGGCCCATTCCGGCGTGCCGGGGTCGGCGCGGGTGATGGCGGATTCGAAATGCTCCCACGTGCCGTAATGCCGCGCGAGCAAGCCCGCGCCGGCCTCGCCCACGTGACGGATGCCAAGGGCAAAGATCAAGCGGTCCAGCGGGATGGTGCGCTTTGCCTCGATCGCGGCGAACAGATTGGCAGTGGACCTGTCGCCAAACCCGTCCCGATTTTTAAGCTTTTGCAACGGGTTGGCGGCATCGCGGGTGGCAAGGGTGAAGATGTCGGCGGGGGTTTTTACGGGCAACAGCGTGTCGTTGAAGAACATCTCCACCTGTTTCGCGCCCAGACCTTCGATGTCAAACGCACCCCGGCTGACAAAGTGCTTCAGCCGTTCGACCGCCTGTGCCGGGCAGATCAGCCCACCCGTGCAGCGGCGGACGGCGTCGCCCTCTTCACGCAGCGCCTGCGATCCGCATTCGGGGCAGATGTGCGGAAAGACGTAAGGCGCTGCACCGTCGGGGCGTTTGGACAGATCGACATCAGCGATTTTCGGGATGACGTCCCCCGCGCGGTAGACCTGCACCCAGTCACCGATGCGGATATCTTTCGCGCCCCGGATCGGGTTGCCCTTGGCGTCGCGGCCGGCGATGTAATCTTCGTTGTGCAGGGTCGCGTTGGCGACAACCACCCCGCCCACCGTCACTGGTTGCAGGCGCGCGACGGGCGACAAGGCCCCGGTGCGGCCCACCTGAATGTCGATGCCCAACAGACGCGTCCAGGCCAGTTCTGCGGGAAACTTATGCGCAATCGCCCAGCGGGGGGTGGTCGACCGGAACCCAAGCCGCCCCTGCAGCGCCAGATCGTCCACCTTGTAGACCACGCCGTCGATGTCATAGCCAAGGGTGGCGCGCTGCCCCTCAATCGCGCGATAGTGGTCCAGCATCCGGCCCGGCCCATCGCACCGCACCGTCAGCGGATTTGTCTGAAATCCCAAGGCGTTCAGGCGCGCAATTGAGGTGAATTGCGTGGTCCCCAGGGGGGCTGACACCTGCCCCCAACCATAGGCAAAGAACCGCAAGGGCCGGGCAGCGGTGATGCGGGCATCCAGTTGCCGCAGCGATCCGGCGGCGGCGTTGCGCGGGTTGGCAAAGGTCTTGTCGCCGCGCGCCGCCTGCCGGTGGTTCAGGGCGGCGAAATCGGCGTGGGACATGTACACCTCGCCTCGCACCTCCAGCACATCAGGGGCGCTGGTCAGGGTTTGCGGAATGTCGGCAATGGTGCGGGCGTTTTCGGTGACATTCTCGCCCACTTCACCGTCGCCACGGGTGGCGGCCTGAACCAGCCTGCCCCCCTCATACCGCAGCGACAGGGACAGACCGTCGATCTTTGGTTCGGCGGTGTAGAACAGCGCGCCGGTCGCCCCCAGATATTTTCGCACCCGGTCGTCGAAATCGGTGATGTCACTGTCGGCAAAGGCGTTTTCCAGGCTGAGCATCCGCACCTGATGGCGGATCTTGCCAAAGCCATCGGCCACGGCGGCCCCCACCTGGGCCGACGGGCTGTCGTCGCGCACAAGGTCGGGAAACCGCGATTCAATCGCGGCGTTGCGCCGTTTCAGCGCATCATAGTCGGCGTCCGAAATCTCGGGCGCGTCCAGCGTGTGATAGGCGGTGTTCGCAGCGTTCAACGCAAGGGCGAGGCGCGAAAGTTCAGCGCGCGCCTCGGCTTTGGTCAATTGATCGACGGTCTTTTCCGCAGTCATCTGCCCCCCCTCCGGTATCGCCCCCTTTGGTTTAGGGGGCGTCCGGGCGAAGGTCCAGTGTCAGGATGCAGCGGCGACAGCCATCCGGCGATGCGCCACTTCGGGAACCGGATCGCGCATGACATAGCCGCGCCCCCAGACAGTTTCGATGTAATTGTCACCACCCGTCGCCTCGGCCAGCTTTTTGCGCAGCTTGCAGATAAAGACGTCGATGATCTTCAGTTCCGGCTCGTCCATGCCGCCGTACAGATGGTTCAGGAACATCTCTTTGGTCAGGGTCGTGCCCTTGCGCAGGCTGAGAAGTTCGAACATCTGATATTCCTTGCCGGTCAGATGGACGGTCTTGCCATCCACCTCGACCGTCTTGGCATCGAGGTTCACATGGACCTGACCGGTCTTGATGATCGACTGGGCGTGACCCTTGGACCGCCGGATGATCGCATGGATGCGCGCGACCAGTTCTTCGCGGTGAAAGGGTTTGGTCAGATAATCATCTGCGCCAAAGCCGAAGCCCTTGATCTTGTTGTCGGTGTCGTCAGACCCCGACAGGATCAGCGTGGGCGTGTCAATCTTTGCAAGGCGCAGTTGACGCAACACTTCATGCCCGCTCATGTCCGGCAGGTTCAGATCGAGCAGGATCAGGTCATAGTCATACAACTTGGCCAGATCGATGCCGTCTTCACCAAGGTCCGTACAATAGACATTGAGGTTGGCATGGGTCAGCATCAGTTCGATGCTGCGGGACGTGGCGGGATCGTCTTCCACCAATAATATACGCATTCGTTACACTCCGCGACGGGTCATCTTGGATGACATTGCAGACCACTCGTTAAACAATGATTAGTTTCGCAGGTTTCAAAATAAATACAACTTAAAGATGCCTGTATTTTTGAAGTTTGGTCACCCGCAGGGCCGCTTCGCCATAGGCCGACACCGCATCGCGCCACAAGGCGAACTCTTCTTCCGAAAGGCCATAGCGATCAAGCGCCTCTTCGATGGGAATCAGGCCGTGGATCACGGCCTTGACCACCACGGCCTTGCGCCGCGCGACCCATCGGCTGGTGCCCGCAGCGGGCAGATCGGCGCGCGACAGGATGCTGCCATCCGGCAAGGTCACCTGCCGCGGTCCGGGAACACGTTTGAGATACATTGCCATCTCCCTCTTTGGCAGAAGGATGGCGGGGGATGCTTAAGCAATCCTGAAAGACGGGGTTGTGACTGTGGGGCATTTTCCTATATTCAGCGCAATTCCTGCCCTGCCCCCCTTCTTTCCCCTGCGAAGGCCGCCATGCCCCTTGATCAGCCGCTGAATTCGCTTGGCCTGCCAAAGCCGCCGTCGCAAACGCGGGTGGTCGTCGCCATGTCGGGCGGGGTCGATTCGTCGGTCGTCGCGGCGCAACTGGCCGAAGAAGGCTATGACGTGGTGGGCGTCACCCTGCAGCTGTATGACCACGGGGCGGCATTGGCGAAAAAGGGCGCGTGCTGTGCGGGGCGTGACATCCACGATGCCCGCCGCGTTGCCGAAACCATGGGCTTTCCGCATTACGTGCTGGATTACGAGAACACCTTCCGCGAGGCGGTGATCGAGGAATTCGCCGACGCCTATCTGGCGGGGGCGACGCCGGTGCCCTGCATCCGCTGCAACGAACGGGTGAAGTTCAAGGATCTGCTGGCCACTGCCCGCGATCTGGACGCCGATTGCATGGCGACGGGGCATTACATCCAGCGCAAGATCGGGCCTGCGGGGGCGGAACTGCATCAGGCAACCGACGCCGCGCGCGATCAAAGCTATTTCCTGTTCTCGACCACGGCGGAACAGCTGGATTACCTGCGCTTTCCGCTGGGGCATCTGGGGTCAAAAGCAGAAACGCGGGCGCTGGCCGCGCGCTATGGGCTGGCGGTGGCGGACAAGCCCGACAGTCAGGACATCTGCTTTGTCCCCAACGGCAATTATGCCGCCGTGATTGAAAAGCTGCGCCCCGGTTCCGCCGATCCGGGTGAGATTGTCGATCTGTCGGGCACGGTCCTTGGCACCCATCGCGGCGTGATCCATTACACCATTGGCCAGCGCAAAGGTCTGGGGATCGGCGGGCTGGAAGATCCGCTCTATGTGGTCAGGCTGGACGCGGACAGCCGCCGGGTGATCGTCGGCCCGCGCGAGGCGTTGTCGACCCGCACCATCCCGCTGCGCGAGATCAACTGGCTGGGTGATGCGCCGCTGACATCGCGGGACGACTGGCATGTGAACGTCAAGGTGCGGTCAACCCGCCCGCCCCGGCCCGCCGTCATCCGCCCGCTGTCGGCGACCGAGGCGACGGTGGAACTGCTGAACCCCGAAGACGGGGTATCACCAGGGCAGGCCTGCGTGTTCTATGCGCCCGAAGGCAGCCGCGTGCTGGGCGGCGGTTGGATCTGGAAGGGCCGCTAGGGGCGCGTCAACCGCAAAAATCTTCGAAGATTTTTGCAAATTCCTTCGAAGGAATTTGTCACCCCAACCGGTTCAGCACCGATCTTGCCGCGCGCAGACCCGGTGCCTCGCCCCCCCGTCCCAGACGGTCCATCGTGATGCGCATCGCCGCTGCCTGTGGCGACGGGTCTTTCAGCAAACCAAGCACGGCAGGCGCGATCAGATCGGCGCGGCAGCGGTCCCCGATGAAATCCGGCACGACGCGGGTGTCGGACACCAGATTGACCAGCGTCACCGTGTCCACCAGTGCCGCGCGCCGCATCAGCCATAGTGTCACCGGGTGCATGTCATAGGCGATGACCATGGGGCAGCCGTTCGCCGCCAATTCCAGCGACACGGTGCCCGATGCCGCGATGGCCACGTCGGCTGCGGCAAAGGCCGCGCGTTTCAACACGGGGTCTTCAATGATCTGCGGCGCAATCGGCCAATCCGCAGCCAGCGCGTGCACCAGACCCGCCACACCGCGCACCGTGGGCAGGGCGACGCGGGCCTTGGGGTGCGCGGCCTTGATCCGCGCCAGTGTGCCCCCGATCACCGGGGCCAGACGCGCAACCTCGCCCCGTCGCGATCCGGGCAGGGTCAGGATCAAGGGGCCGTCACCCTGCATCAGCGCCACCTGATCCGGGGTGGCAAGCGGTTCGGACACCACCGGATGGCCGACAAAATCACAGGTCATTCCGGCGGCGGTCATCAAGGGCGGCTCGAACGGCAACAGCGCCAGAACGTGGTCGATCACACGCGCCATCTTTGCCGCCCGCCCCGGCCGCCACGCCCAGACCGACGGCGCAACGTAATGGATCGTCGGCAGATCGGGGCGCGCGGATTTCACGATTGCCGCCACACGCAGGCAGAAATCGGGACTGTCGATGGTGATCATGGCCGCAGCGCCTGACGCCAGCGCCGCCTGCGCCGTCTGCCGGATGCGCCGTTTCAGGGGCAGATATTTCGGCAAAACCTCGGCGATGCCCATCACCGACAGCTCTTCCATCGGGAACAGGCTGATCAGCCCTTCGGCCTGCATCAGCGGGCCGCCCACCCCTGCGAATTCCACACCGGGCGACAGCGCGCGCAAGCCCGCCATCAGGGCCGCCCCCAGCCGGTCGCCCGAGGGTTCGCCCGCGATCAGGAACAGCCTTAGCGCGCCCACAGGAACAGGCCCAGGCCTTGCGCCAGTGCGATCATCCCCGGCAAATCAAGGCAGATCACCCCGCCCGCCTGCCACGCGATGCCGCCCAGCCCCGCGTGGGCCGTGTTGCGCACGGTGTCGACGCCGATCGTCGGCAGGTCGATGCGCAGGTCCTGCCCCGGTTTCGGGGCCTTGTAGAACACCCCCGCCGCACCCTTGGCCCGCAGCGCGCCCATGCCGGCCACCTGCGCCAGCATGGCATCGGTGCCTGCCAGTGCCTCGACCGCCAGACACAGGCCGTGCTGGACCACGGCACCCTGCCCCACATCCACCGCCCCAAGGGCCGCCACTATTTCGGCGGCGCGGGTTGCGTCCGTCTCGTTGCGCGGGGTCAGCGTGCCGCACAAGACACCGGCCCCCGGCACCAGCGCGGGCGCAATGTCCGGCACGCCGACAACCGAAAGCCCCGCCTCTTCGAACAGCGCCACGACCACACGCAAGGTCGCGTCATCACCCTGCTGCAATGCGGCCAACAGGCGCGGCACCATCAGCGCCGTTTGCGGATCGAACAACGACGGGTCCAGTCGCGGCCGCTGCACCGCACCGGCAAAGACGACGCGGGCCACGCCTTCATCCCCCAGCATCCGCAGGAACGGCACCAGCCGTTCGACGCGGAACACATGATCGGGGGTCAGACCGGCGGGTTGAAAGCCGTCCAGCGCACAGACCAGGGGGCGCACAGGCATCGCCGCAACCAGTGCGGCAGGCAATGCCCCTGCCCCGGCGATGATCGCGGTTCTTGTCATTTCGGGGTCAGGAATGACCGGTCCGATGCGGCAAGGATGAAATCCGTCATCTCGCGCACATGGACGCTGTCGGTTTCGTCGGCAAGACGGCGGGCGCGGTCCAGAAAGGTGCCCTCCCCCTGCGCCAGCATCTGATAGGCGGCGCGCAGGGCGGTGATTTCGGCCCGGTCCACCCCGCGGCGTTTCAGCCCGACAAGGTTCAGCCCGTCCAACTCGCCGCGCGGGCCCTGCACCAGACCGTAGGGCAGCACGTCATTGGTGACCATCGTCACCGCCCCGATGATCGCGCCATGCCCGATGCGGACCCATTGATGCACACCCGACAGGCCACCGACGATAACATCGTCACCCAGCACACAATGACCCGCGATGGCGACCTGATTGACCAGGATCACCCGGTTGCCGATCTGCGCATCATGGCCGACATGCGCGCCCGTCATGATCAGGCAGTCATCGCCCACCCGTGTGATGCCACCCCCGCCCTCGGTGCCGGTGTTCAGCGTCGCGCCTTCACGGATACGGCAGCGCGCGCCGACGATCAGCCGGGTATGTTCGCCCTTGAACTTCAGATCCTGCGGCACCTCGCCCACCGTGGCGAAGGGAAAGATCACCGTGCTCTCGCCAATCTCGGTCCAGCCCGTCACGACAGCATGGCTTTTCACCACGACACCGGGGTGCAGCACCACTTCGGGGCCGATCAGGGCAAAAGGGCCGATCTCGCACCCGGCACCGATCACCGCGCCGGGTTCAACCACGGCGGCGGGATGGATGCGGGCATCGGGGGCGATGGTCATGCCTTGGGCACTTCGAACATGGCGGTAAAGGTCGCCTCGGTCGCAAGTTCGCCGTCCACCATCGCGCGCCCCTCGAACCGCCAGACCTTGCCGCCGCCGCGCAACGCGGTGACATGCAGTTCCAGCACGTCGCCGGGCACCACCTTGCGGCGGAATTTCACGCCGTCGACACCCATGAAGAACACCTTTGCCCCCTTGTCCACCAGATCCATCGACAGGCCGACCAGAACGCCCGCCGTCTGGGCCAGTGCCTCGATGATCATCACGCCGGGAAAGATCGGCATGCCGGGGAAATGGCCCTGAAACTGCGGCTCGTTATAGGTGATCATCTTGATGCCGACGCATCCCTTGTTGATCTCGACATCCTTGACCTTGTCGATCAACAGGAACGGGTAGCGGTGCGGGATGATCCGCTGGATCAGGTCCAGATCGGCGGTCAGCAGCGGCGCGCTTTGGTCACTCATGGGCAGTCTCCGTGCGGATGGGCCTGCACCGGCCCTGAAGCGTGACTAGCAACTGGCCCCTGATCAGACAAGGGCGGCGCGCTTCTTATGGGGTGGGTGTGCTGCCCGGCGCAGGATCGGCCCCGGCGGGCGGCGATGTGCCGTCGCCCAACACCGCATCAATGCGGGCGATGGCGGTGTCAGTCATGTCCAAGCGGTCGAATGACAGGATGATGGCGCTTTTGTCGATGATGGCGACGGCCCCGGTTTCGCGCATCACTTCGCCCAGCACCGGCACCACCGCCTGAATGAAGCGCTGGCGTTCCTCTTCGCGGCGGCGGGTCAGGGCGCGCGACTTGGCATCCTGTGCAGTGCGGATTTCTTCGACCTTTGCATCGAACGCCTCGGCAAGGGTCTGGAACTCGGCCTGCGGCAGGGTGGCGCGGCGGTCGGTCAGATCCCGCTCTTCCTGTTCCAACGCCGCCTCGATCCGGCGGTTTTCGGCCAAAAGGGTGGCACTTTCATCGTCGTATCGCTTCTGGATCGCCATGCCGAACCGGGATTCCGCAAAAAGCCGCTCTTGATCCAGGGTCAGAAGCGGGGCTTGCGGGATGTCCTGCGCTGCCACCCCACCGGACAGACAGACAGCCAGAAGTGCTGCGCCCAACAGGAATCGGGCCGCAGCACCCCCAGTCATCAGAACTTGGTCGAGATGGTCAGGTCAAAGGTCTGTTCGCGGTCGTAATCCTCTTTGGCCAGCGCCTTGGAGAAGTTGAACCGCAACGGGCCGATCGGGGTGTCCCAGAACACCGAAAAGCCAAGCGCCGCACGCAGTTTAAAGGCTGCAGTGTCCTGACTGGCCGGATCCAGCAAGCCCTTCTTGTCGTCAGACAGGCCCCAGACCGAACCCACATCCATGAACAGACCGCCCCCGATGCCGTATTCTTCGGGCAGGCCAAGGGGGAAGTCAGCCTCGAACCGGGCGACGGCGAAGATGTCGCCGCCAAGGGCGTCTTCGTTTCCGGCCGTCAGATCGCGCGGACCGATGCCATTCGCCTCGAATCCCCTGATCTTGCCGTTGCCGAAATAGCGGTCGGTCACGCGGGTGTCGAAATCGCCAAAGCTGGTGATCAATCCGCCTTCAAAGATCGCGCGGACGGTCACTTCTTCCTTCAGGATCTTGCGTTCCGCCAGCGCCAGACCTGTCGTTTCGACATAGGTCGCATCCCCGCCAAGACCGGCAAAGTCCTGGCTGAACCGGAAAAGCACCCCGCCCGACGGGTTCAACCCGCTGGTGCGGCTGTCATAGCTGTAGGTATAGCCAAGCGCGCTTGCCAGAACCGCGCCTTCGGTTTCTTCGGCGACGATCACCGCAGACGACCCGGCAGCGACGCCCGACAGGGTGGTTTCACCGATGCGATAGCGCAGCTCCAGCCGGCCAAGTTCGCTGACCGGGAATTCCAGCGCCGGGGACACCGCGATGTTGCGGGTGTTGTAGCGGGCGTTCTGCTGGTCCGTCTCGCGGTAGAAGGCCGAGAATTTAAGCTTCAGATCGCGCCCCAGGAACGCAGGTTCGACAAAACTGATGCTGGAATCGACCGACTCGGCCCCGGTTGTGACGTTCACGCTGAGAGCCTGGCCACGGCCAAGGAAGTTGGTTTCCGAAAACCCGATGTTCAGACCGATGCCACTGTTGACGCCATAGCTGGCACCAAAGGACAACGACCCGGTCGGCTGTTCTTCGACATCGACGTTGACCACCACCTGATCGGGGTTGCTGCCCGGCTGCGCATCGACCTGCGCGTCGGCGAAATACCCAAGCGCGCGGATGCGTTCGGCGGCCTGACGGATTTCACGCGGGTTGAAGGGGTCGCCTTCTGCCGTGCGGAACTGCCGCCGCACCACCTGATCCAGCGTGGTGGCGTTGCCTTCGATGTCGATCCGCTCGACGAAAATCCGTTCTCCGCGCACCAACGCGAATTGGATATCCAGCGTTCCGTCCGCCTCGTTCCGGGTGACGCGCGGATCAATGCGGATAAAGTTCAGTCCCTTGCGCAGAGCAAGGTTTTCCATGCGGGCAATGTTGTTTTCGATCAGCGCAGGCGAATAAGTCGTGCCAGAGCTGATCTTTTGAACCGCTTCGAATTCGGCGGCATCGACGCCTTCGATCTCGGACACGGTGGAGACGGCGCCGATGCTGAACTGCTGACCTTCGCGGATTGTGAAGGTGACAAAGAAGGCATCCCGTTCGCGCGACACCTCGGACGAGGCATCCAGAACCTGAACATCGGCATAGCCGCGCGACAGATAGAAGTCGCGCAGCAATTGTTTATCCAGATCAACACGTTCTGCGACAAAGGTGTCGCGCTGGATCAGGGTGCGCAACAGGCCCGCCTGTTTGGTTTCCAGCACCTGACGCAAGCGACGGTCGGAAAACGCGCGGTTGCCGACGAAGGACAAACGCTCGATCTCGACAACGCGGCCTTCTGCGATCTCGAACACCAGATCGACACGGTTGCCGTCACGGCGGATGATGCGCGGATCGACGGTGGCCGCGATCCGGCCCTGCACGCGGTAGACTTCGGCAATGGCGGCGGCATCTTCTTCGGCCTGCGACGGCGAATAGACGCGGCGCGATTCCGATCCGACGATTTCGGCCAGATCTTCGTCCTTCAGGCGCTTGTTGCCTTCAAAGTTGATCACGTTGATCATCGGATATTCGACAACGCGGATCACAAGGGTATTGCCCTGCGGTTCCAGGGCCACCGATTCAAACAGGCCGGAATTGACGATGCGCTGATAGGCGTCATTCAGCGCAGCCGCCGTGACCACCTGACCGCGCCCGATTCCGGCGTAGCTGACGATGGTGGCGGTTTCGATTGACTGGTTGCCTTCCACCACGACGGTGGAAAAACTGTATTCCTGCGCAATGGCGGGGTTTAAGTATGGCCCGGAAAGCGCTGCGGTGGAAAGGAAAACGGCCATCAGCGCGGGGCGCATCAGGCCCTTGCTGTCTGGCCTGACCGAACCTCCAGCGATTGACGATTTCCGCATGACCTGCCCCGCTGATAACAATCTCTTGTGTTCTCAGTAGCCGGAACCGCGAGACTTGTCAAAAGGCTGGCCACCAAAATCGGGGGTTACGGGGTCAGAATTGCAGTGCCCAGAAAGGCACCCGCCAACAGACCGACCACGACCGTGCCGACGGAAAAGATCACGTCCCAATTCAGCCCGACCAGAAGCGACAGACCGCGATAGCCCTGCATGACGGTTTGCATATTGATCCCTCCGAGGATGGTTGCATTCCCCCTTGGGTTACCCAGTGATTATGGCCGGATCGGGGCACAACCTTGGCACGAGGCGGGCTTGCGCCAAAGACCGCCAATCGCCTGTCAGGGGCAGAAGATGTCGTTGGTCAGGGCAAACACCATCAGGCCCAGGATCAGCGTCAGCCCGATGGTCATCATCGCCTGCAAGGCGCGTTCGGTCGGCGGTTTGCCTGTCACCGCCTCATACGCGTGAAAGACCAGATGGCCGCCATCCAGCACCGGCACGGGGAACAGGTTCATCAGGCCGACGGCGGTGGACAGCATGGCCACAAAGGCGACAAAGCTGCCAACCCCCTGACTGGCCGCCGCACCGGAGGTTTCGGCAATGCCGATCGGGCCGCGCAGGTTGCAGGACGATATGGCCCCCGTGACCATGTGCCACAGACCGGACAGAGAGGTGGTGGCGATGTCCCAGGTCTGCTGCGCGCCCAGTTTCAACACTTCGACCGGGCCGGGGGTGCGGGTTTCCGGCTCGAACATCAGCCCCCCCGACAGACCGATCAGCCAGCGGGTTTCAAAGCCATCATCGGTGGGCAGATCGACGCGCTTTGGCGTCAACACCAAATCAAAGGTGTCGCCGTCGCGCCAGACCGCCATGGTCAGCGGCTTGCCATCCGAGTTCCCGACAATCGTGCGCAGGTCGCGAAAGGCGTGGACCGGCACACCATCCACCGCCGTCACGACATCGCCCACCTGAAATCCCGCATCAAGGGCGGCGGATTGTGGCTGCACCGCATCGGCAAGCGGCGGAAACGGAAAGGGGCCGTCCAGATCGACCGTCTGGCCGTCCCGCTCGACGGTATAGGCCACGCGCGGGGCACCGGGCAGGTCTTCGGTCACGGTCAACAGCGTGTTGTAATCCGGCGTCGGCGTGCCTGCGACCGACACGATCAGATCGCCGGGCAACAGGGTTTGCCCCTCAAACGGCATCGGCTTCATCTTGCCGACTACAGGCGTGTCCGTGGCCACGCCCATCACCATGAAGAACCCGGCGAACACCAGAATCGACAGAACGAAATTGAACACCGGTCCTGCGGCAACCGTGGCCGACCGCGCCCACAGCGGCGCACCATGCATCGTTGCCCGGCGCTGTTCGGGGGTCAGGGCGTTGATGGCACCCGCATCCTTGCCCGATGCGGCGTTGGCGTCGCCCAGAAACTTGACGAACCCGCCAAAAGGCAGCGCCGCCAATTGCCAGCGCGTGCCCTGACTGTCCACCCGCGACCAGACGACCGGCCCGAACCCAAGCGAGAACACCTCGGCGTGGATGCCCGACCAGCGACCGACGATGTAGTGGCCGAATTCGTGGACAAAGACGATGACCGACAGCGCCACCACAAAGGCAAGCACGGTCCAGATCAGCCCGCCAAAGCTGGGGATAAGGTCTATCATGGTCGTGTCACCTGCTCTGCTGCATTGCCCTGGCCGTCTCGATGGCTCTTGTCCGGGCGAGATGGTCGATCTCTAGCACGTCCTCAAGGGTGGGGTTGGCATTTCCAAGGCCATTTTCGGCACCAAGTCGGGCAAGCGTGTCTTCGACCACACCGGCCATGTCCAGAAACCCGAGGCCGCCTGCCAGAAAATGATCCAGCGCCACCTCTTTCGCGGCGTTGAAGGCAGCGCCCGACAGACCCCGCGCCCGCATCACATCGCGGGCAAGGCGCAGGGCGGGAAAGCGAACAGGATCAGGGGCTTGGAACGACAGGCTGCCGATTTTTGCCAAATCCAGCCGCGCCACGGGCAGATGCGCCCGGTCCGGCCAGTTCAGCGCAAAGCCGATGGCGTGGCGCATGTCGGCGGGGCCAAGGTGCGCCATGACGCCGCCGTCGCGAAAGCCCACAAGTGCGTGAACGATGCTTTGCGGATGCACCAGCACCTCGATCATGTCGGGATCAAACCCGAAATACTCGCGCGTTTCGATCAGTTCCAGCGCCTTGTTGAACATCGACGCCGAATCGATGGAAATCCGCAGACCCATCGACCAGTTGGGATGGGCCTTGGCCTGTGCCACCGTGGCCGCCGCCAGTTGCGCAAGCGGCCAGTCGCGGAACGGCCCGCCCGAGGCGGTGATGATCACGCGTTCGACGCCCGCGCGGTCTTCGCCCGTCAGGGCCTGAAACACGGCGGAATGTTCGCTGTCCACCGGCAGGATGGTCGCGCCATGCGCCGCCGCCGTGGCCATCAGCAAGGGGCCGGCGGTGACCAGGCTTTCCTTGTTGGCCAGGGCCAGCGTGCGCCCGTGCCGCAGGGCGCGCAATCCCGGCACCAGACCCGCCGCGCCGACGATTGCGGACATCACCCAGTCGGCGGGGCGGTCAGCGGCATCGGCAATGGCGGCAGGACCGGCGGCCACCTCGATCCCCGTGCCTGCCAGCAGATCGCGCAAGGCGGGCAATTCGTCGTCATGCGCGGTCACGGCCAGACCGGCGCGCAGCGCGCGGGCCATTTCCGCCAGACGCACCACATTGCGCCCACCTGTCAGGGCCACGGTGCGGAACGCATCCGGTCCCCCTGCCCGCATCATCAGATCAAAGGTGCTTTCCCCGATCGAACCGGTCGCGCCAAACACCGAGACAGACCGCATCCGTCAGCCCCCGACCGGCAGGGGCAGGACAAGATCGACCAGCATGATCACCACCGTCGCCCCGATCAGTGCATCGAACCGGTCCAGCACACCCCCATGGCCGGGGATCAGGCGCGAGGCATCCTTGACGCCCGCACGCCGCTTGATCCAGCTTTCGCCGATGTCGCCCAACTGCCCGGCCAGCGCGACCAGTGCCGAAAATGGCACCAGCACCCAGTCGCCGTTTCCGGTCAGAACAAAGCCCAGCCCCACCAGCGCCGCCCCGATCCACCCGGCCACGGTGCCCGACCACGTCTTTTTCGGGCTGACGGCGGGCCAGAACTTCGGCCCCCCCAGCGTGCGCCCGGCGAAATAGCCCATGACGTCCGACGCGACGACAACAAGGATCAGCCAGATGATCGCGGTAATCCCGCCTGCCAGCCGCAACTCGATCAGGCCAAAGCCCGCGATCATGATCGCCGCCGCATAGACGGCGGCAATCCGGCGGTCCCGCCGTGGCGTCAGTGCCAGCGCCAGTGATGGCACCAGCAGAAACGCGGGCGCTATCCCCGATTGCAGCACCAGTGCCGCCAGCAGCGACACAGCGCCCACGGCCCCCATCGCAAGCGGCGTCTTGCGCCGCGCCGGGGCGGTCATCGCGGCCAGTTCCCAGACCATGACCCCTGTCAGCACGATCACCAACGCCGCCATCGGTGTGCCGCCCAGCCAGATTTCCGCCGCCCCGACCACAACCATCACCACGGCAGACAGCACGCGCTTGCGCAGATCGGACCAGCGCCCAGGGTCGGCGGGGGCATCCGTCATGCGGTGGCGACCCCACCGAACCGGCGTTCCCGGTTGCCGAAACGGGCGACGATGGCCGCCAGTTCCTCTTTGCTGAAATCGGGCCACAGGGTCGGGGTGAATTCCCATTCCGCATAGGCGCATTGCCAGGGCAGAAAGTTGGATGTCCGCGTTTCGCCACTGGTGCGGATGACCAGATCGGGGTCTGGCAGATCGCCGGTGTCCAGACGGGTGGAAATCAGCGCCTCGGTCACGGCGGCGGGGGCAAGTGTGCCTGCGGCCACATCGGCGGCAATGCCGCGCATGGTGCGGGTCAATTCGTCCCGTCCGCCATAGTTGATCGCAACGGTCAGGTGCAGCCGGTTCAGCCCCGCTGTCCGCGCCTCGATCCCGGCCATCATGCGCTGCAACTTGGCGTCCAGTCTGCTGCGGTCACCGATAAAGCGCAGGCGAACCCCTTCGGCGGCCAGACGGTCTGCCTCTCGTTCGATGTAGCGCGCAAAGATCGCCATCAGCCCCAACACCTCTTCGGTGGAGCGTTTCCAGTTCTCGGTCGAAAAGGCGTAGATCGTCAGCCAGCGGATGCCGAGATCAGGGCAGGCGCGCACGATCTCGCGCACCCGTTCGGCACCGCTGCGGTGCCCGACCAGACGGGGCCAGCCCCGTTGGGTGGCCCAGCGGCCATTTCCGTCCATGACAATGGCCACATGCTCCGCCGGGCGGAGGGGCAGCTTTTGATCGCGCGTTTCGGTTGCGGCCAAAGCCTGAACCCCTTCAACCCAGATGTGCAGGCGGTCAGACCTGCATGATTTCCTGCTGTTTGCCGTCCAGCGCCTTGTCGACAGCAGCGATGAACTTGTCGGTCAGTTCCTGCACCTCTTCGGACCACATCTTCTGGTCGTCTTCGGACATGCCTGCGGCCTTGGCCTTCTTGATCTGGTCCATGCCGTCGCGGCGCACGTTGCGGATCGCGACCTTGGCGCTTTCGGCATAGCCAGCGGCGACCTTGGTCAACTGTTTGCGGCGCTCTTCGTTCAATTCGGGGATCGGCAGGCGGATCAGGGGGCCATCGACGACCGGATTGATGCCAATGCCCGAATCGCGGATCGCACGTTCGACCTTGGACACCATCGCCTTGTCCCAGACGTTGATCACCACCATGCGCGGTTCTGGCACGTTCACCGTGCCCACCTGATTGATCGGCGTCATCTGGCCGTAGGATTCCACCATGATCGGATCCAGGATCGCGGCCGAGGCGCGCCCCGTCCGCAACGAGCCGAATTCGGACTTCAGCGCGTTCATCGCCCCGTCCATGCGCCGCTGGATGGCGTCGAGATCAATGTCGAGATCGTCTTGCGACATCGGTGGTCTCCTTCTTTCCGTACCGGCCCCTGCGGGCCGTTTCCCCGTCTATAGCAGAGCGTTGCCCGCGCGGTATAGGTGCTGCGGCCTATACCCTACACGCGAAATTGCCTAGCCATGAACCCGCGTATAGGTGCCCTGACCCGAAAGGATACCCCGGAACCCCCCCGGTTCATCCAACGAGAACACGATGATCGGCAGGTCATTGTCACGGGCCAGTGCGATGGCCGAGGCGTCCATGACGCCCAGATGCTGCTGCAACACCTCGTCATAGGTGACGGTGTCATAACGTTTGGCATCGGCGTGTTTCTTGGGGTCCTTGTCATAGACCCCGTCCACCTTTGTGCCCTTGAAGATCGCCTGACAGGCCATTTCGTTGGCGCGCAGGGTGGCTGCGGTGTCGGTGGTGAAATAGGGGTTGCCGGTGCCTGCGGCAAAAATGCAGACGCGCTTTTTCTCAAGGTGCCGTACGGCGCGGCGGCGGATGTAGGGTTCGCAGACCTGATCCATCGGGATTGCGCTGATGACGCGGGTAAAGACGCCGATCTGTTCCAGCGCCGACTGCATGGCCAGCGCGTTCATCACCGTGGCCAGCATCCCCATGTAGTCGGCCGTGGTGCGTTCCATCCCTTGGGCCGATCCGGCAAGGCCGCGAAAGATGTTGCCCCCGCCAATGACCATGCAGATCTCCACCCCCATGTCGCGGACCGACTTCACCTCGTGCGCGATGCGCTGGACGGTGGGCGGATGCAGGCCATATCCCAGATCGCCCATCAGCGCCTCGCCCGAGATTTTCAGCATCACGCGGCTGTAAGTGACCGATGGCTCTGCGCTCGGTTTCGACATGGGTGGCCCCGCTTTTCGGATTGGTGTTTATCTGGCGCGCAAAATGTCGGAAAACGGCGGCGGGTTCAACGGTGGATCGGCAAAAGCCGACGGACGTGCCTTTTGCCGGCACCGGGGGGTTTCACACCCCCCGGACCCCCCGTGGGATATTTCTGGAAAGAGGAAGGGCATTTTGGGGTTGCTGGACACCATATCGCGCGAGGCGCCGGTTCTGATCGCGGGGCCGACGGCATCGGGCAAATCCGGGTTGGCGATGGAGCTGGCTGCGCGGGATGGCAGGGTAATCGTCAATGCTGATGCCTTGCAGGTGTATGGGTGCTGGCGCGTGCTGACCGCGCGCCCGTCAGGGGTGGACGAGGCTGCGGTGCCGCACGCCCTTTATGGCCATATCGGGCGGGATCAGCTATATTCCGTGGGTCATTGGCTGCGCGAGGTGGCGCGTTTTCTGGACCGGCCCGTGGTGATCGTCGGGGGGACGGGGCTGTATTTCAGCGCGCTGACAACCGGGTTGGCCGAGATCCCGCCCACCCCGGACGAGGTGCGCGCGACGGCGGACGCCCGGCGGTTGGGCGAAGGGATCGGCGGCATGCTCGCAGAACTGGACGCCGACACCGCCGCCCGCATCGACCGGCAGAACCCCGCCCGCGTCCAGCGCGCGTGGGAGGTGTTGCAGGCCACCGGTCGGGGGCTGGCTGTCTGGCAGGCCGAAACGGCGGCCCCCCTGATGCCGCTGGACCGGGCCGAGGCGCTGGTGATCCGTCCGCAGGTCGATTGGCTGAACGCCCGGATCGACACGCGGTTTGACGCGATGATGGGGCTGGGCGCGCTGGACGAGGTGCAGGCAGAGCTGCCGTTCTGGCAGCCTGACCGCCCTTCGGCCCGTGCCATTGGTGCACCGGAACTGGTGGCGCATCTGCGCGGGCAGATGTCGCTGGACGACAGCATCGCGGAAGCTAAATTATCATCCCGGCAATATGCCAAGCGGCAGAGGACGTGGTTCCGGTCGCGCATGGCGGGGTGGCGCGCGATTTCCCTTCCATAAGTCCACGGCGACGCAGCACTCCAAAAGTTATCAACAGGTGCCGATCGATCTGTGGATAACTCAGTCGATTTGACATTTTTTCACTTGGGGCGCGCAGGTGGCACGCGCTATGATGCGTGAAGGTCAGACCGGAACCCCTTTGAATGAAATCCCAATCCCTGCCCACGCCGCAACCGTCACAGGCGCGTCTTGTTGCGATTCCCCGGCTTGCCGCCGGGGGCCGCTGGCGGGTGGAAGCGATGCGCGCCCTGTCGGAACCGTTGCTGCTGTGGTTCACCAAAGGTCAGGGACGAATCACCATCGCCGGGGTCACGCGGGGCTATACCGCCCATAACGCCGTCTTTATCCCCGCCGGGGTCATGCACGGGTTCGAGGTCGGGCCGCAGGTCTTTGGCACCGCCGTGTTCTTTGGCCGCGACTGCACGATCCCCCTGCCCGCCACCCCGCAGCTTTTGCGAATCCGCGAGGTGCATGCCCAGCAAGAAGTGAACGTCGTGCTGGACATGATCCTGCGAGAGATGAATTCGGACAGCCCGGCGCATGACCGCGCATCCCGGCATTACATGGGGCTTTTGGGCGTCTGGCTGGAACGTCAGACCGCGCGCGCCGCGTCCGAGGCACCAAAGCCGGATGCCGCCCGCCGCCTTGTGGCGCGCTATACCGCCCTGCTGGAACGGGAATTCCGCAGCGGTCTGGGGGTGGGTGATCTGGCCGAGGCGCTGGGGGTCACATCAACCCACCTGACACGGTGCTGCAAGCAGACCTGCGGCCGGTCGGCGATATCCTTGCTGCAGGACCGCCGCATATTCGAGGCGCGACGCCTGTTGTCTGAAACCGACATGCCGGTCGGTCGGATCGGGGAAAGTCTGGGCTTTGCTTCTGCGGCCTATTTCACCCGTGCATTCCAGCATCTGACTGGAAAATCCCCTACAGCCTTTCGCCGCGCGCCCTGAACGGCTAAGGTAGGGACAACCGCAGGAAGACTGCGGCGGGTTCTGTCGCAAACAGATCACGGACTGCCGAAACCAAGCGTTGACGCACCGACCAAAAAAATGCGGAATGGAGGGGTGAAGTCCGCACCCCATGCGCACTTCGGCCCGGCCTGCCCCTGTGGCGCGGCCAGCCGGACTGTGGAACCAGCGGTTGCGACTGCCACCAAATACAACGAAGGCATTTGCCTGACAGGGAGACCGATATAATGACCGATACCAACACGGCAGCCATCCATCCGGCGGCCCTCATGTACGCTGAAGAGGCCCACAAGGGTCTGATCAGCCGCCGTGAATTCCTTTCCCGCACCACGGCGCTGGGCGTCAGCGCGGCTGTTGCCTATGGCCTGATTGGCCTGCCCACCCCTGCAAAGGCGCAAGACGCCCCGGTTGGCGGCAAGCTGCGCGTCGCGATGGAAGTCAAGGCCCAGAAAGACCCGCGCACCGCCGATTGGCCGCATATTGCCAACGTCTACCGCGGCTGGCTGGAATACCTGATTCAGTACAACCCCGATGGCACCTTCGAAGGCCGCCTGCTGGAAAGCTGGGAAGCCAACGCCGACGCCACCGAATACACACTGAAGGTTCGCCCCGGTGTGATGTGGAACAACGGTGATGCCTTCACCGCCGATGACGTCGTGCGCATGTTCACCCGCTGGACCGACAGCAAGGTCGAAGGCAACGCCATGGCGTCGCGCTTCCTGGGTCTGGTCGATGAAGCGACCGGCGCGCTGCGCGATGGTTCGGTCGTCAAGGTTGACGACATGACCGTCAAGCTGGCGATGTCACTGTCTGACGTGGCCGTTGTGGCAAACCTTGCCGACTATCCGGCCGCCGTGGTCCATTCGTCTTATGTCGACGGGTCCGATCCGTCGACCACGCCGGTCGGCACCGGGCCTTATGTCCCGCAAGAGGTGGCCGTTGGTCAGCGCGCCATTCTGGTCCGCGCCCCAAACCACACCTGGTGGGGTGGCACCGCACCGCTGGACGAGATCCACTACATCGACTTTGGCACCGATCCGGCTGCCATGGTGGCCCTTGCAGGTTCCGACGAGGTGGATTGCAACTACGAATCGACCGGCGAGTTCATCGACATCCTCGATGGCATGGGCTGGAAGAAATACGAGGCCGTGACGGCATCGACCATCTGCGTGCGGATGAACTCGGCCAATGGCGATCTGTACAAGGACAAGGCCGTGCGTCAGGCCATCCAGAAGGCAGTCGATCCGGCGGTCGTGCTGGAACTGGGCTATAACGGCCTTGGCACCACAGCGGAAAACCACCATGCCTGCCCGGTTCACCCGGAATACGCCAAGATTCCGGCGCAGACCATCGATCCGGCTGGCCTGAAGCCCGCCCTCGAAGCGGCCGGTCTGGCCGACACCGAGCTGGAGCTGATCTCGCTCGATGACGGTTGGGAAGCGGCGACGACGGATGCGGTGGCGGCACAACTGCGCGACGCCGGTGCCAACATCAAGCGGACGGTGATGCCTGGTTCCACCTTCTGGAACGACTGGCAGAAGTTCCCCTTCTCGTCCACCACCTGGAACCACCGCCCGCTGGCGGTGCAGAACATGTCGCTTGCCTATACCTCGACAGGGTCGTGGAACGAAACCGGGATGGCGAACGCCGACTTTGACGCCGCCATGGCGCAGGCGCTGTCGCTGGCCGATGCCGATGCCCGGCGCGAAGTGATGGTCACGCTTGAGACGATCCTTCAGGACGAAGGCTATATCATCCAGCCGTTCTGGCGGTCGCTGTATCGTCACGCCAAAGAGGGCGTGAATGTCGACATGCACCCGTCGTTCGAGCATCACCACTACAAGTGGTCGATCACTGCTTGATCTGGTCTGATCGGTAACGGGGTGCGCGGCCACGCGCCGCGCATCCCCATTCGCCACTTTCGCAGCCCGCTGTGCGCCGCAACCTTGCCGTTCTCTGCAAGGGAAGGAACAACCCATGTTCAGATTTGTCCTTCGCCGGATCGGCGTGATGCTGTTGACCGCACTGGTCCTGACATTCGTCGTCTTCTACCTGACCAACCTGCCGCCGAACCTTGAAAAACTCGCCCGCACCGAAGGGTCGGTCCGCATGTCCGAAGAATCGGTCGGCCGCTGGATCGAACAGAACGGCCATGGCGGGTCGGTCTTTGCCCGATACGGCGAATGGCTGGGCGTGCTGCCCGGCTGGGTGCGCACCGATGACAAAGGGGTCACCCGGGGCCGCTGCATCGACGACGGGGTGACGGCCGAAAATGCCCCCCGCTTTTGCGGCATCTTTCAGGGCGACTGGGGCTTTTCCACCGTGTTCAAGGAACCGGTGCTGACCACGCTTGGCGCAAAACTGGGTGCCACGGGCTATCTGATGCTGGCCGTGATGCTGGTGATGGTGCCTGCATCCTTGCTGCTGGGCGTGCTGTCGGGGATGCGCGAAGGGTCGCGCACCGACCGGGTTCTGTCCACCATCGCCATCGCCACCACAGCGACCCCCGAATATGTCTCGGGCGTCATTCTGGTCGCGCTGTTCGCCTCGGCCACGGTGGGTCTGTCGCCGCTGCTGGCGGAATGGGGCTGGATCGAAGGGCGGACGCTGTTTCTGGGCACCGCCACATCGGCCATAGATGACATCACCTTCTGGAATTTCACCCTGCCGGTGATGACCATCGCGCTTTATGGCATCGGCTATATCGCCCGCATGACCCGCGCCTCGATGACCGAGGTGATGACACAGCAATACATCCGCACCGCCCGGCTGAAGGGCGTCGGCTTCGGTCAGGTCGTGATGCGCCACGCCCTGCGCAATGCGCTGATCGCGCCCTTTACCGTCATCATGCTGCAATTCCCCTGGCTGCTGAACGGCGTCGTCATTGTGGAGACGCTGTTCAACTACAAAGGCTTCGGCTGGACATTGGTTCAGGCCGCAGGCAACAACGACATCGAGATGCTGCTGGCCTGTTCCGTGGTCGCCGTCATCGTGGTGCTGATCACCCAGCTCATATCCGACATCGGCTATGTTTTCCTCAACCCCCGCATCCGCCTTGCCTGAGGAGAAATGATGGAAGACGCACTGTCCTGGGGCAGCATTTTCGCCAAGATCGTCGTGCAGTTCGTGCCGGTCTGGATCGCGCTGGTGCTGACCTTTTTCGTTTCCCTGCGCTATCGTCGACGGCTGGGCCTTTATGGCAAGCTGTTTGACAGCCCGGTGGGGATGTTCGGTTTTGGCATTGTGATGTTCTGGGTGTTCACAGCACTTTTTGCCGATCTGATCATCACCTTCGATCCGCTGGGCCAGTTGTCGGGGATGAAGAATTCGGTCCCCGGTTCGGTCGTCACCGGCACGACGGACCAATGGTATCTGCTGGGCGGTGACAGTCTTGCGCGCGATGTGTTCAGCCGCATGGTAATGGGCGCGCGGCGTGTGCTGGCGATTGCGCCCGCAGCCACGGCGTTCGCCTTCATGGTGGGCATCACGCTCGGCCTGCCTGCGGGCTATTTCGGCGGGCGGCTCGATACGATCCTGTCTTTTGTCGCGAACCTGGTGCTGGCCTTTCCGGTGATCCTGCTGTTCTACCTGCTGGTCACCCCGGAAATCCGCGTGACGGGCATCCCGATCGTGCTGGCGGCGGTGTTGTTCATCTTTCCGATCATCTTCCTGTCGATCCTTTGGAACAGCCGCTATTTCACCGACCCGCCGCGCCGGAACCTTTATGTCGGCATCACGCTGGTGATCGGCCTTTGGGCCTATTCCGGCCTTGCCTTCAACATGGACCCGACCGGCATCTGGTCGATGGACCCCAACCTGTTGAACGTGTTCGTCTCGGTCGTGTTCGTGAACGCACCCACCGTGTTCCGCATTGTGCGCGGCATCGTGATGGACCTGAAGGCGCGCGATTACGTCGCCGCCGGCCAGACCCGGGGTGAAAGCCCGTGGTACATCATGCTATGGGAAATCTTGCCCAACGCGCGCGGGCCGCTGATCGTCGATTTCTGCCTGCGCATCGGCTATACCACCATCCTGTTGGGAACGCTGGGCTTTTTCGGGCTTGGCGTGTCACCGGAATCGCCCGACTGGGGATCGACCATCGACGATGGCCGCCGTCTGCTGTCGGTCTTTCCCCACCCCGCCGTGGTGCCCGCCCTGGCCTTGATGAGCCTGGTTCTGGGCCTGAACCTGCTGGCCGACGGCCTGCGCGAAGAAAGCATGAGGGATTAGTAAGAAAATGTACCTAGTAGCTATGTTAAATGTTGTGTCAGCTGTGTTTGCTTTAGCTGCGGGCTTCTTCTGGTTCTGGAGCACCAAGCCCGCACCCGACAAAAATAAGGTCGTGCAGCTTCATGATGGAGGTGCGCAATCGAATGAAGAATGGAGCCGCGTTTTTAACATTGCAGCGAAGCGAAACGCAGCAGGCGCCATCTGTGCCGGTGTTTCCGCGGTGTTCATGGGCGCAGCGACCCTTTTTGGAGAATTTGGATGACCACCCCCTGGGACAGCACCCAACCGATCCTCGAGATTGAGAACCTCTCGATCTCGTTCTTCACGCGCCTGCGGGAAATCCCGGCGGTGATGGATTTCTCGTGCAAGGTGATGCCGGGGGAATCGATGGGGCTGGTGGGGGAATCGGGCTGCGGCAAGTCCACCGTCGCCCTGGCGGTGATGCGCGATCTGGGCAAGAACGGGCGCATCGTCGGCGGCACGATCAAGTTCAAGGGCCGCGATCTGACCACCATGTCCGAAGAAGACCTGCGCCACCTGCGCGGGTCGGAAATCGCGATGATCTATCAGGAACCGATGGCCTCGCTGAACCCGGCGATGAAGATCGGCGCGCAACTGGCCGAAGTGCCGATGATCCATCAGGGCATGGCCAAGGACGAAGCCTGGGCCCTGGCCCGCCAGATCGTGGCCGACGTGCGTCTGCCCGACCCCGACCGCATCCTGCAGGCCTATCCACACCAGTTGTCGGGCGGCCAGCAACAGCGCATCGTCATTGCGATGGCGCTGATGTCAAAGCCCGCGCTGTTGATATTGGACGAACCCACCACCGCGCTGGATGTGACGGTGGAGGCGGGGATTGTCGATCTGGTCAAGGATCTGGGCCATAAATACGGCACCTCGATGCTGTTCATCAGCCACAACCTTGGCCTGATCCTCGATGTCTGCGACCGTCTGTGCGTGATGTATTCCGGCGAGGCGGTCGAAACCGGCAATGTGGTCGAGGTGTTCGACGACATGCGCCACCCCTATACGCAGGCGCTGTTCCGCTCGATCCCGCTGCCGGGGGCGGACAAGACCACGCGCCCGCTGGTGGCCATTCCCGGCAACTTCCCCCTGCCCCACGAACGCCCGCCGGGCTGCAACTTTGGCCCGCGCTGCGACTATTTCGTGGCCGGACGCTGTGATGCCGCCGAAATTCCGATGATCCCCGTGCCCGTGGGCGACCGCCACGCCAGCCGCTGCATCCGCTATGACGAGATTGACTGGAACGCCCCCCTGAAGGCTGCCAAGACCTTTGAGAAGACACCCGTGGGCAAGGTGGTCTTGCGACTGGACGATCTGAAAAAGTATTACAACGTCTCGTCCGGGGCCTTTGGCGGCGGATCGACCAAGGTGGTCAAAGCCAACGAAACCCTGAGCTTTGAGGCGCGCGAGGGCGAAACCCTTGCCATCGTCGGCGAATCCGGCTGCGGCAAGTCCACCTTTGCCAAGGTGCTGATGGGTCTGGAAACCGCGACCAGCGGCCAGATCATGCTGTTTGATGAAAACGTGCAAAGCACCCCCATCGAAAAGCGCAACACCGACACCGTGTCCAAGGTGCAGATGGTGTTCCAGAACCCGTTTGACACGTTGAACCCGTCGATGACCGTGGGCCGTCAGATCATCCGCGCGCTTGAGATTTTCAAGCAGGGCAGTTCCGACGCGGAACGTCACGCGCGGATGCTGGAACTGCTCGATCTGGTGAAACTGCCGCGCGCCTTTGCCGAACGGATGCCACGTCAGTTGTCGGGCGGTCAAAAGCAGCGCGTCGGCATCGCGCGGGCCTTTGCGGGCGGCGCCAAGGTTGTGGTGGCGGACGAGCCTGTTTCGGCGCTTGATGTGTCGGTTCAGGCTGCGGTCACCGATCTGCTGATGGAGATTCAGCGCAAGAACAAGACGACCCTGCTGTTCATCAGCCATGATCTGTCCATCGTGCGCTATCTGTCCGACCGGGTGATGGTGATGTATCTGGGCCATGTGGTCGAAATGGGCACCACAGATCAGGTGTTCAGCCCGCCCTACCACCCCTATACCGAGGCGCTGCTGTCCGCCGTGCCGATCGCCGACACAAAGGTGATCCGCAAGCGCATCGTGCTGGAAGGCGACATCCCGTCTGCGATGAACCCGCCGCCGGGTTGCCCGTTCCAGACGCGCTGCCGCTGGAAATCACAGGTGCCGGGCGGTATCTGCGACACCATCATGCCGCCCGTGCGGGTGCTTGGCGGCGGGCATCAGGTCAAATGCCATCTGCCCGACGATGTGCTGGCGAATATGGAACCGGTGATCAAGATCGCTGCAGAGTGATGGGGGCGCAAAAATCTTCGAAGATTTTTGCAAGATTTTTCGAAGAATCTTGCGCGCTCCCCTCACCACCGGCGCGCGTCTACCCCAGAATCGCCTTCACATAGCTTTCGGTTTCCGCGAAGGGCGGGATGCCGCCATGTGTTTCCACCGCGCCGGGGCCGGCGTTATAGGCCGCAAGCGCCAGCCGCCAGCTGCCGAATTTGTCATACATCATGCGCAGATAGCGCGCGCCGCCATCCAGATTGTCTGCCGGATCGGCAATGTCCACGCCCAGCAGGTTGGCCGTGTCGGGCATCAGTTGCGCAAGGCCCGTCGCCCCTTTGACCGACACGGCACCGGGGTTCCAGCCGCTTTCGCGCTGCACAAGGCGCAGGAACAGGTCTTCGGGCACACCATGCCGCGATGCCGCCGCCTTGGCGGTTTCAAGGTATTCCCCCTTGTACGACCCGCGCCACGCCGGAACCTTGTCCTCCGCCTTGTCCGACTTCGGCTTCAGCCGCACCGAATTGTCGTATTGTTTGGCCAGACGTCCGTCCAGAAGGCTGGCCTGTTTGCGAAAGATCGCCGAACGCGGCTGGTTCGACCCTGACAGTGTCAACCCTTCGGCCCGCACAAAGGAGGGGGGGGTCAGCAGCATCGCCGCCGTCAATGCCACCAGTCCCACGCCGCGCATCATCTGCCCCCAACCCTGTCCGTCAGCGGCAGACTATACGGATTTGTCGCGGATTTGCCAGTGGCCTGGTCCGCGCCACCGGCAGGAGGGCAAACGCCCTTGGTTTGGCCGCCCGTCTGCCCCGTTCCGATTGCGGCGCAGAGGGGGGAACGCTATAGCATTTTATTAACCAGCTTCGGCGAGCCTGCCGAAGACAATGCACAAGGATTCGGAGGAAACACGCATGGCAGGGTCGGTCAACAAGGTCATCATCATCGGCAATCTGGGCCGCGACCCCGAGGTTCGCAGTTTTCCCAACGGCGGCAAGGTCGTGAACCTGCGCATCGCCACATCCGAATCGTGGCGCGACAAGGCGACGGGCGAAAAGAAGGAACGCACCGAATGGCATTCGGTCGCGATCTTCAACGAACCCTTGGGCAAGATCGCCGAGCAGTATCTGCGCAAAGGGTCCACGGTCTATATCGAAGGCCAGCTTGAAACCCGTAAATGGCAGGACCAGTCCGGCGCAGACCGCTACACGACCGAAGTGGTGGTGCGCCCCTTCAATGGCAACCTGACCCTGCTGGGCGGCCGTGGTGAAGGCGGCGGTGGTGGTGGCGGGTACGAGGATCGCGGCGGATATGATGACCGCGACAGCGGTGGCGGATCGGGCGGTGCATCCGGTGGCGGCTATGGCGGCGGCAGCGCCGGGGGCGGTCGCAGCGGCGGCGGCGGTGCCTCTGGCGGCGGTGGCCGGTCCGACATGGATGACGAAATCCCGTTCTAGGGGACGGCGAAACGGATCAGGGGCCACGGATTTCCGTGGCCTTTTTCCTTGCGCGCCGCAACCACTGGACCTGCGCCCCGTAATCCCTATATAAACGGTCAACAACCACGCGAGTGTTCTATGACCCAAGCCCAGGAAAAGATCGAAGGCGCGCCGCTGATCCAGCCGTCGACGACCGACCATCCGCTGTATGACCAGGTGGTCGATGCGTGCCGGACCGTGTTCGACCCGGAAATCCCGGTGAACATCTTTGATCTGGGCCTTGTCTACACCATCGCCATCTCGGCCGAGAACGAGGTTGATATCTGGATGACGCTGACCGCGCCCGGCTGCCCCGTCGCGGGCGAGATGCCCGGTTGGGTTGCGGATGCGGTCGAACCCTTGGCAGGCGTCAAACAGGTGCAGGTCAACATGACGTTTGATCCGCCCTGGGGGATGGAGATGATGTCAGACGAGGCGCGGCTTGAACTGGGCTTCATGTAACCGACCCCGCACCTTGAGCGAAGGGCCGTCCCGCCCTATCTTTGGGACAAAGCGAAAGGAAACCCGATGTTCGGCATCCCCGGCAAGCAGGCCGTGACCCTGACCCCGACCGCCGTCCGCCAGATTGCGCGGCTGATGGAAAAACAAGGCTCTACCGGGTTGCGCATCGGCGTCAAAAAGGGCGGCTGCGCGGGCATGGAATACACCATGGACTATGCAACCGACATCAACCCGATGGACGAAATCATAGAACAGGATGGCGCGCGGGTGATGATTGCCCCCATGGCGCAGATGTTCCTGTTCGGCACCGAAATCGACTATGCGACCTCGCTGCTCGAATCCGGCTTCCGCTTCAACAACCCCAACGTGGCCGAAGCCTGCGGCTGTGGCGAGTCGATCAAGTTCAAGGATCAGCCCGCCGCCTGATCCCGCGCGGTCCGCAGGATCACCCTTCCCCTTTGCCCGGCAAAGCCGTAACTCTGTTTCCCGGATCAGCAGGGGATGGACGATGCGCAAACTGGCAGCGGGCAATTGGAAGATGAACGGCACGGCGGCGTCACTGTCCGAGGTGGCGGCCTTGGCTACCGCCCATCCCACGCCTGCCTGCGACATGCTGCTGTGCCCGCCCGCCACCCTGCTTGCGCAAATGGCATGGGCTGCCAAGGGCACCGCCCTTGCCTTGGGCGGGCAGGATTGCCACCACGCCGCGTCCGGTGCCCACACCGGCGACATCTCTGCTGCGATGCTGTGCGATGCGGGCGCAAGTTACGTCATCCTTGGCCATTCCGAACGCCGCACCGATCATGGCGAATCGGATGCGCAGGTGCTGGCCAAGGCAAATGCCGCCATCGCGGCGGGTCTGATTGCCATTGTCTGTCTGGGCGAAACCGAAGGCCAACGCGACGCTGGCGAGACGCTGGATGTGATCGGGCGTCAACTGGCCGGATCGGTGCCAGACAGCGCCACCGCCGCCACTCTTGTCATCGCCTATGAACCTGTCTGGGCCATCGGCACCGGGCGCACCCCGACCCTGTCCGAAATTGCCGAGGTGCACGCCTTCCTGCGTGCCCGCCTGACAGCCCGCATCGGGGATCAGGCGGCGGGGGTGCGGTTGCTGTATGGCGGGTCGGTCAAGCCGTCAAACGCGGCGGAAATTTTTGCCCTTGCCGACGTCGATGGTGCCTTGGTGGGGGGCGCCAGCCTGAAGGCCGCCGATTTCGGGGCCATCGTCGCGGCGCTGTCCGCCGCCTGATCGCGCCCCCCGGCGTCGCCCATGGAACAGCCCTGTTGTCCGATCCGGGAAATGCTGCACGGCATATTTCAGGATTCGGCATGACCGCACTCGCTCCCGCCCCCGCCCCGGTCAAGACCCAAGGTCTTGCCAATCTGATCTGCATGGCCTCGATGATGGTCTGGGCCATCGGCCTGCCTGCGGCTGACATGCTGATCGGCCCGGTGCCACCCCTGCCGCTGACGGCGGCGCGCATGGCCATGGCGGCGGCGTGCCTGCTGCCGCTGTGGTGGCTGATGGAGGGGACGGCCCCTTTGAAAGCGGCGGCCTGGATCAAGGGCACCCTGATCGGCGGATCGACCATCGGCATGGGCGCGTTCATGCTGGTGGTGGGTCAGGGCATGACCAGCGCCGTCACGGTGGCGGTGATTTCGGCCAGCATGCCCGTCATCGGCATCGCCATCGAGGTGATCCTTGATGGCCGCCGCCTGACACCGGGGCTGGTGGTGGGGGTGATCCTCAGCCTGATCGGCGGGCTGATGGCCCTGGGCGAGGCGGATGGCGGTCTGGCGCTTGGGCTTGGCGCGGTCTTGTGTTTCGGATCGGTCGTGACCTTCACCATCGGGTCACGCTTGACGGTCACCTCATTTCCGCATCTGACCCCCATGGGCCGCACCACCGTCACGCTGACCGGGGCGGCACTGGCCACCTGCGGGGCGGCGGCGGTCAACCATGTCCTGGGCGGGGCCGCGCCTGATTGGGCTGTGCTGGGCTGGCCCGAATTCGGTGCGCTGGCGCTGTTTTCGGTGGGCGGACTGGCGATCAGTCAGGTGTTGTGGATCATGTCGGTGGGCAGCCTTGGCATCGCGCTGGCGTCGCTGCACATCAACGCGGCCCCGTTTTACGTGATGATCCTTTTGTTTGCGATGGGCGGGGCATGGAACTGGATGCAGGCCCTTGGCGCGCTGGTGGTGGGCGTGGGCGTGCTGGTGGCCCAAGGGATCATTCCGCTGGGGCGGCGCTGATGGACAGCCTGCACCAATCCCCGACCGACCCCGTCTTTGTGCAGAACCCCTATCCGTTCTACGAACGCGCCCGTCGTGTTGGCCCGTTCTTTCACTGGGCCGACTATGGGCTGATCTGCACCGGCAATGCGGCGGCGGTGAACGCCATCCTGCGCGACCGCCGCTTTGGCCGTGAGGTGCCCGCCGAACTGGCCCAACCGATCCCCGACCACCAAGAGCCCTTCTACGCCGTCGAAGCCCATTCCATGCTGGAGTTGGAGCCGCCACGCCACACCCGCCTGCGCAGCCTTGTCCTGCGGGCCTTCACCTCGCGCCGGATCGCCGCGCTGGGGCCAGAGATTGCCACGCTCAGCCACCAGTTGATTGATGCCTTTCCCGCAGGCGAGTTTGATCTGCTGAAACATTTCGGCCAGAAACTGCCCGTCATCATCATCGCCCGCCTGCTGGGCGTGCCCGAGGCGATGTCGGAGGATCTGCTGGGCTGGTCCAACGCGATGGTGGGCATGTATATGGCCAACCGCACCCGCGCCGCCGAAGACCGCGCCGCCACGGCCGCCACCCAGTTCAGCGCCTTTCTGCGCAACTACGTCGAGGCCCGCCGCGCCGATCCCCGCGACGATCTGATCACCCACCTGATCACGGCCGAGGCGGACGGCGACCGTCTGACCACGGACGAGTTGATATCAACCTGCATCCTTCTGCTGAACGCGGGGCACGAGGCGACGGTCCACACCATCGGCAACGGCGTCAAGGCGCTGCTGGCGGCGAAATCACCGCCAACCGTGCTGGACGCAGACCATATCGACGCCACGGTTGAAGAGATCCTGCGCCATGATCCGGCGCTGCACATGTTCACCCGCACCGCTTATGAAACCATCGACGTCATGGGCCACCAGTTTCACCGGGGCGACCGCGTGGCGCTGCTGCTGGCCGCAGCCAACCGCGATCCGGGCGTATGGGATCACCCCGAACGGTTCACGCCCACCCGGCCCATCAAACCCAACGCCAGTTTCGGCGCGGGCCTGCACTTTTGCGTCGGTGCCCCGCTTGCGCGGCTGGAACTGCAAATCGCCCTGCCGATCCTGTTGCAACGCCTGCCGGGCCTGCACCTGACCGGAAAACCCAAATACGCCGACGTCTACCACTTTCACGGCCTGAGCCGCCTGATGGTTGCCGCCTGAACGGGCGCGGCCTTTCAGTTGGCGCATATCCTCAGGGGGCCCCAATTGGCCGTCAGACCGGCAGCACGGTGGTCGACTTGATTTCTTCCATGCTCAGCAAGGCCGTCACGTTGTAGATGCGCACCTCAGAGATCAGGGCCTGATAGAACGTGTCATAGGCCCGCGCGTTCTTGACCCGCACCTTCAGGATATAGTCGATATCGCCCGCCAGACGGTGCGCCTCCAGCACCTCGGGGCGGGTGCGCAGGGCGGTCAGGAACTTGTGCTGCCATTCGGCCTCGTGTTCGGACGTGCGGATCAGAACGAAGAAACACGCCTCAAGCCCCAGCGCCTCGGGGTCGAGGATCGCGGTCTGGCGGGTGATCACGCCCGCCTCTTTCATCCGGCGGATGCGGTTCCACACGGGGGTCTTTGATGACCCCACCTTGCGGGCGATTTCGTCCAGCGACTGCTCGGCGTCGGCCTGCAACTCGGCAAGGATTTTCCTGTCCATCTCGTCCAGCCGGACCGCCATTCGCGCATTCCCCCGTTTGCCGGAACCACGTTCCGTTGGGGCGCAGTATTGGAACAATCGTTCTTATCTGCAAGGGTGGCTGGTCCGAAACAGGGAAAATATCCTATATAGGGGGTCAAGAAACCCCATTCCGGACGCATCCTGATGACCGACCTGCCCGCCTTTGCCCCCAGCCCAGTCGCTGTGACCTTTGTCGGTGCCGGTCCGGGGGCTGCGGCGCATCTGACGCTTGCCGCCTTTCGCGCCCTGCAGGACTGCGACGTGGTGATCCATGACCGGCTGGTGGGGGCCGAAATCCTTGCGCTGATCCCGGCCCGCGTGACCCGGCTGGATGTCGGGAAAGAGGGGTTCGGCCCCTCAACCTCGCAATCCGTCATCAACGCCACGCTGGTGGCCCAAGGCCAGACCGGCGCGCGCATCGTGCGGCTGAAGGGCGGCGATTGCGGCATCTTCGGCCGTCTGGACGAAGAGATGGACGCGCTTGAAGCCGCGGGCCTGTCTTTCCGCATCCTGCCCGGCCTGACCTCGGCTGCCGTCGCTGCGGCCAATATCGGCCAGTCGCTGACCAAACGCGGGCGCAACGGATCGCTGCGCATCGTCACCGGGCACGACATGGAAGGCTTTGCCGAACAGGACTGGCGCGGCATGGCCCGCCCGGGCGAGGTTGCAGCGATCTACATGGGCAAGAAATCCGCCCGCTTCATCCAAGGCCGCCTGATGATGCACGGGGCGGCCCCCGACACGCCCGTGGCCATCGTCGAAAACGTCAGCCGCGCGGACGAACGCATCATCGACGCCACCCTTGCCGGCCTGCCCGATGCCGTGGCCGCACTGGACGGCCCTGCCGTGCTGTTGTTCGGCCTTGCCCCCCGCCGCGCCCGCGCGGCCCTGCCCATCCTGAAAGAGGCCACCGCATGAAAGCCCCCCGCTTCACCCCAAAGGTCGTCACCGCCAACCGACTGCGCGAGGGCGATGTGGTCTATCTGACCGCCGATGACCAATGGACCCCGCACCACGCGCAGGCCGAGTTGATCGAGGACGAGGCCCACGCCCAGATGCGCCTGTTGCATGGGGCCGCGCAAAAGCTGGTCGTCGTCGGGGCCTATCTGGCCGATGCAAAGCCCGGCCCGAACGGCCCCGAACCCATCCACTTCCGCGAGGCGTTCCGCACCCGTGGCCCGTCGAACTATCACCACGGCAAACAAGCCGATCTGGCACACTGAGGGCAGCATGTACGACTATTCCGACTTTGACGAAGCATTTGTCCGCGCCCGTGTCGCCCAGTTTTCCGATCAGGTGGAACGTCGCCTTGACGGCTCCTTGACCGAGGATGAATTCCGCCCGCTGCGCCTGATGAACGGGCTTTATCTGCAACTGCATGCCTACATGCTGCGCGTGGCCATCCCCTATGGCACGATCAACCCGCGTCAGATGCGGCAGTTGGCGATGATCGCCGACACCTATGACAAGGGCTATGGCCACTTTACCACCCGCCAGAACATTCAGTTCAACTGGCCGAAACTCCAGGACGTGCCCGCGATCCTGTCGGCGCTGGCCGATGTCGGGATGCATGCCATCCAGACCTCGGGCAATTGTGTGCGCAACGTCACGGCAGATCACTTTGCCGGGGCCGCTGCGGATGAAATCGAAGACCCGCGCCCCGTGGCGGAACTGCTGCGCCAATGGTCCACCGACCACCCGGAATTCCAGTTTCTGCCGCGCAAGTTCAAGATCGCCATCACTGGCAGCCCGAATGACCGCGCTGTGACCCGTGCCCATGACATCGGCCTGCGCATGGTGCGCAATGCGGCCGGCGAGCCGGGGTTCGAGGTGATGGTGGGCGGTGGCCTTGGCCGCACGCCGATGATCGCCCACACCGTCCGCGACTTTCTGCCCAAGGCCGACCTGCTGCCCTATGTCGAGGCGGTGCTGTCGGTCTACAACACGCTGGGTCGGCGCGACAACAAGTACAAGGCGCGCATCAAGATCACTGTCCACGAAACCGGCGCGGTCGAAATGACCCGTCTGATCGAGGCGCGCTTTGCCGAACTTCGCCCGCTGTTCGGCGGCGCGGATCAGGCGCTGCTGGCCGAGATCGAGGCGGCCTTTGCCCCGCCTGCGTTCCGCAACGCCCCCACCGATGCCTTTGACACGTTCTACAAGGCCGACCCGTCCTTCCGCGCCTGGGCCGACACCAACCTGCACGCCCATCGCAACGATCAATATGCCATCGTCACCGTCAGCCTGAAGGCGCATGGCGAAACCCCCGGCGATGCTTCGGGCGACCAGATGCGACTGATCGCCGATCTGGCGGAAAGCTACGGCCATTCCGAACTGCGCATCAGCCACGAACAGAACGTGATCCTGCCGCATGTCCACAAATCGGATCTGCCCGCGCTGCATGCAGCCTTGGTTCAGGCGCGGCTTGGCACGGCGAACGTCGGGCTGATTTCCGACATCATCGCCTGCCCCGGTATGGATTATTGCGCCCTGGCCACCGCCCGGTCGATCCCGATCGCGCAGCAGATTGCGACGCGGTTTCAGGAACTTGATCTGGAACATGAAGTGGGCCCGCTGAAGATCAAGATCTCGGGCTGCATCAACGCCTGCGGACATCACCATGTCGGCCACATTGGTATTCTGGGGCTGGACCGCGCGGGGGTGGAAAACTATCAGATCACCCTTGGCGGCGACGGCACGGAAACGGCGGCCATTGGCGAAAAGACCGGCCCCGGCTTTGCCTATGACGAGATTGTTCCCGCCATCGAACGCATCGTGCGCGCCTATCTGGCGGTGCGGGCCGAACCGGGGGAAACCTTTCTGCACACCGTGCGCCGCACCGGGCTGGCCCCGTTCAAGGCCGCCCTGTACGAGAACGAAGGCGCGCAGGATGCCGCGTGATACTGGGTCTGCCAGCACCGGGCCTGACGGATCTGTCGCAGACCGCGTCGCAGCGCTGAACGCCCGCTATCGGCACCACGGGGCCACCGCAGTGCTGGAACACAGCCTGCGCGATGCCGATCTGGGCAAGGTGGCGCTGGTGTCGTCGTTCGGGGCGGAATCGGTGGTGCTGCTGCATCTGGTGTCGGTGATCGCGCCGGAAACCCCGGTGCTGTTCATCGACACGCGGATGCTGTTTGCCGAAACGCTGGATTATCAGCGCCAGCTGGCCGACACCCTGCCCTTGTGCGACGTGCGCACCATCCGCGCCGCCGCCCCGCGCATCGCATTGGAAGACCCCGACGGCACCCTGCACCAGTTCAACACCGACGCCTGCTGCAGCGTGCGCAAGGTGGAACCGCTGGACCGCGCGCTAGCCGGTTTTGACGGCTGGATCACCGGGCGCAAACGCTATCAGGGGGCAACGCGCCAGACGGTAGAGTTTTTCGAGGCCGAAGAGGATCTGCGCATCAAGGTCAACCCGCTGGCCCACTGGGGGCGTGATGATCTTGAGGAATACATGGTCAACAACCGCCTGCCGCGCCATCCGCTTGTTGCGCAGGGCTATCCGTCCATCGGGTGCGCGCCCTGCACCAGCCCGGTGAAACCGGGTGAAGATCCGCGCGCAGGCCGTTGGCGTGGTTCGGAAAAAACCGAATGCGGCATCCATTTCGTCGACGGCAAGGCCGTCCGCATCCCCAAGGAGAACGCGGCATGACCGTGATCGTCACCGACGCAGGCTTTGGGCCTGACACCTGGAACGCCCCCTTTGTGACGCTGGATGATATCGCCAGCCATCAGGGCGCGGTTGATCTGTCCAACACCGACGATCCCACTGCCCTGCTGCCGCATCTGACGGACATCAAACTGATCCGCGTGGCCTTTCCCGCCTTCAGCGACGGGCGCGCCTTCACCATTGGCCGGCGGTTGCGGATGCTGGGCTATACGGGCCGCCTGCGCGCGCTGGGGCATGTGATCGCGGATCAATATGCCATGGCGCGCCGCGTGGGGTTTGACGAGGTGGAAATCTCTGACGATCTGGCGCAGCGCCAACCGGCCGACCAATGGGCCTTCCGCGCCGATTGGCGGGCCCATGACTATCAGTCGCGGCTGCGCGCCTGATCCGGGGCTTTCCCCACGCGCCCATCTGACGTATTTCCGAAAGCGAAGAAGCATGACCGAAGCGAGTGCCGTGAACGAAGTTGCCGCCCAACCCGCCCTGAAACCGCATCTGCCCGATGCGCAGATCGTCACATCCGTGCAGCACTGGACGGACAGGCTGTTCTCGTTCCGCGTGACCCGGCCCCGGTCGCTACGGTTCCGGTCGGGCGAATTCGTGATGATCGGGCTGATGGGCGACAACGGCAAGCCGCTGTTGCGCGCCTATTCCATCGCCTCGCCGTCCTGGGACGAAGAGCTGGAGTTCTATTCGATCAAGGTGCCCGATGGCCCGCTGACATCGAAATTGCAGCATATCACCGTGGGCGATGAAATCATCCTGCGCCCCAAACCGGTGGGCACGCTGGTGCATGACGCGCTGCTGCCGGGCAAGCGGCTGTGGTTTCTGGCCACCGGCACCGGTCTGGCCCCCTTCGCGTCCTTGATGCGAGAGCCGGAGACGTACGAGAAATACGATCAGGTCATCATGATGCACACCTGCCGCGAGGTGGCAGAACTGGAATATGGCCGCCAATTGGTGGACAGGCTGAAGGATGACCCGCTGATCGGTGACATGGTCGAGGGAAAGCTTCTGTATTACCCCACCACCACGCGCGACCCTTCGGCGCATATGGGCCGCGTGACCGACAATCTGGCATCGGGCAAGGTCTTTGCCGATCTGGGCCTGCCGCGGATGGACCCGGCTACCGACCGCGCAATGGTCTGCGGCTCGCTGGCGTTCAACGTGGACGTGAAGGCGATCCTTGAAGGCTTTGGCCTGCGCGAGGGTGCCAATTCCGACCCCAAGGAATATGTGGTCGAAAAGGCCTTTGTCGGCGACGGCATCTGACACCGAGCCCCAGTCATGAAAAGGCCGCGCAAGTCACCTTGCGCGGCCTTTGTCGTCTTTGGGTATCAGAGGCCGAGCGCGGCCTTGACCTGCTCGGTCGCCAGACGCTGCAGCGCCGGGTTCTTGGCGGCGGCGTCGATGGCCGATTTCAGCACGGTCTTGGTCGACTCTTCCAGCGCCGATGCGTCGATCAGGACGTTGATCGCAGTGGCATCGAAATTGGCCGGGTCAAGCACGGCAGCCGGATCGGCGGCAGTGGCAGCCTCGGTGGCGGCGGCATCCGTGGCTGCGGCGGCGTCGGTGGCTGCGGCGTCAACGGCAGCGGCGGCGTCGGTCGCAGCGGCGTCAACAGCAGCGGCGGCTTCGGCGGCGGCAGCCTCGGTCGCGGCGGCGGCTTCGGCAGCGGCAGCCTCGGCGGCGGCGGCAGCTTCGGCGGCGGCAGCAGCAGCGGCGGCTTCGGCAGCGGCAGCCTCTTCGGCGGCTTTGGCAGCGGCGGCTTCGGCTTCGGCCACAGCGGCGGCGGCAGCTTCTTCAGCGGCCTTTTGCGCCGGGACGTAGCTGAACTGGTAGTAGCCCAAGGCCGCCAGAACCACGACGACGGCACCAATGATCACGTTCTTGTTCATCGCACAAATCTCCCATGACCGGAGATACCCTCCGGATGTGCGGCGGATATGGCAGACCTTGTCACAGATTTAAAGGCCCGCGCAGCGAAACGGGCAATGGGACGCACTTTTGATTGCAGCCAGTTGGTCAATTCCGGTTGAACCGGCCCGCCCCTGCGTCTATCTTGCGCGCGCAGATTTCAACAATCCAAGGACCACCACCATAGCCCGCAGACCCCACAACGCCCCGCCGCAACGCGAAACGGGCCCCCGTGTGAACGACCGCATCCGCTCTCCCGAGATCCGCCTGATTGGGGCCGAGGGTGAAAACATCGGCGTCGTGACGCCCGCCCGCGCCATGGCGCTGGCCGAAGAGGCGGGACTTGACCTTGTCGAGATTTCGCCCAATGCGGAGCCTCCGGTCTGCAAGATCATGGACTTCGGCAAATTCAAATACGAGACGCAAAAGCGCGAGGCCGAGGCGCGCAAAAAGCAGAAGATCATCGAGATCAAGGAAATCAAGTTCCGCCCCGGCACGGACACGCATGACTATGACGTCAAGATGCGGTCGGTGATGAAGTTTCTGGAAGAGGGCGACAAGGTCAAGGTCACCTTGCGCTTTCGTGGCCGCGAAATGGCGCACCAGGAACTGGGGCTTGAACTGTTGAACCGCGTTGCCGCCGATGTGGGCGAGGCGGGCAAGATCGAAAGCATGCCGCGGCTGGAAGGCCGCCAGATGGTGATGATGATCGGCCCGAAGTAAGGCCCTATTCATCGACCGATGCAGGGCGCGCCAGTGGCGCGCCTTTTGCATCTTGCGTATTACTATGGAAATTCAATCCGTTGGCTTCAACCCAGCCGAAAGATCAATCTTGTTCGGCAGGCGGCGCACCCTGCCCCTTTGGTTCGCGCAATTGGGGGCGGACGGGGATTTCCTTCAGCAGCCCGCCCAGACCCATGCCCGCGATATCCTCGTCGCTGACAGCCAACCCGCAGGCATAGCGTTCCAGCACCCAGTCCGCCCCGTTCAGCGCGGGGCTGCGGGCGCACCCCGGCAGGCCGATCACCGGACGATGTCCAAGCTGCCCGTGAAACAGCAGGTTGCCGGGATCGACCGGCATCCCGAACCGCGCGACCTGCCCCCCTGCGGCGCGCACCCCTTCGGGGGCTGTGTCATGCAGATCGGACGTGGCCGATCCGGTCAGGATCAGCACCAGATCGCCCGGTAGTCCGGGCAGGGCGGCGGCGATGGCCGCGCTGTCGTGGTCCGTCACCACCACTGCCGACAGGCGCATCCCAAGGGCGCGCAACCGCGCCTCGATCGCGCGGCGACCCTTGGCCGACAGCTTGGCGTCCTGGCCCGGAACTTCCGTCAGGATCAGGCCAGCGTCGGCCAGTTTCACCGGCAGGACGCGCAACGCGGCACGGGCGACAGATTCGGCCTGTGCCAGCGCCTCCCCTGCCACCGCATAGCTGATGATCTTGACCGTGCCGACAAGTGTGCCTTTCGTGACACGGGTATTGGCGGCCAAAGTGGCCAGCGTGATCGACGGATCAATCCGGTTCAGCGCGTGAATGGCACCTGAATCCAGATCGACAATGCCCGGCCCGGTCGCGTTCAGGTTGACCCGGCCGGTAAAGGCGACACTGGCCGACAACCCCTGCCCTGCAGGGTCGGGCACCAAGGCCGTGGCAAGGCGCGTGGCCGCCGCATCCTCGACCACGTCGCCGGGATCAAGGCGCGCCACGGTCACCTGCGCCACCCCCGCCGCCGCCAGCAGCCGCAGATCGGCATCGTCCAGCACCCTGCCCTTGCGCAGGCGCGTGCCGTCCGTCAGCACCGAATGGGCAAGGATCGCACCCTTTGCCTGTGCCAGCGGGACCGGGCCGAACCGCATCAGCCCTGCCTCAGCGTCCGGGTGATCTGTGCCATCACCGACACGGCGATTTCCGCCGGGGTCTTTGCGCCGAGGTCCAGACCCACCGGCGCATGGATGCGGGCGATGTCGGTATCGGTGAACCCAGCGGCGCGCAGCCGGTCCACCCGTTTGGCATGGGTGCGGCTTGACCCCAGACAGCCCAGATAAAACACCGGGGACCGCAGGGCAAAGCTGATCGCCGGGTCGTCCAGTTTGCTGTCATGCGTCAGGGTGACGATGGCGGTGCGGGCATCGGGCGCAAGGGTGGCCAGCGCGTCGTCGGGCCAATCCTCAAGGATCGTTTCACCGGGAAAACGGGCCGCCGACCCAAAGGCGGATCGCGGGTCGATCAGGGTGCAGTCATACCCGCAGGTGCGCGCGATGGACAAAAGCGCCTGCGCGATGTGGACCGCCCCGACAACGATCAGCCGCAGGGGCGGGTTGTGAATGGCTACGAACCGCGCGTCCCCTTCCATCCCCGATTTGTCGGACCGGAACCGCGCATCGACCGCCGCGTCATCGCCCGGCGTGACCAGTTGGCGCTGCCAGCTTTCCAGATCGACCGACATTGCCACAGCGCGGTTGGCGGCCCGCGCCTCCACCAGCGCCGCCAGCAGGGCGGGCGACAGGGCAGACCCGGTGTCCCCCACCGGTTCGACCAGCACCCGGATGGTCCCGCCACAGGCAAGCCCCACGGCAAAGGCCGTCTCGTCGCTGACGCCAAAGGTCAACAGGCGCGGCATGCCGTCCGACAGCGCCGCCTGCGCCTCGGTCACGACCGCGCCTTCGACACAGCCACCCGAGACAGAGCCCATGATCTCGCCGCTGCCGGAAATGGCAAGCTGGCTGCCAGCCTGTCGCGGGGCGGAGCCCCAGGTTTCCACCACGGTGGCAAGGGCAGCGCCTTGGCCGGCCTGATGCCAGTCAAGGGCGGTTTCGGGAATGCTGTCATGGGGTGCGCGGGTCATCATAGCCTCTTTCGTCGCCGCAATCATGCGGCAGGCCGGGGCCGGATGCCACTGTCAAAAGGTGGCGCATAAAGAGAAGCGCCGTGGGAGGGGACCCACGGCGCCAATGGCACCCCAACAGGGAAGGAAAAGGTGCGATCCGGCAGACGAAACGGGAGGAGAGCGCCCGCCGGATGCCTTTGTCTAACCTGCGCCAAGGCATCGTGCCTTGACGCAGATCAAGCGGTCAGCGCGACGCGGTTTGCAGCAAGGGCGTGATGACCCGGATCGCCACGCGACGGTTCGTCCGTTCGTCGCCTTGGGTGTCCACCAGCAACTCCGATTCGCCATACCCCTGCACCACCAGGTTTTCCGGCGGCACGTCGAAGTATTCGGTCAGCGCCAGCGCCACCGATTCGGCGCGACGGTCCGACAGCGCCAGGTTTGACGCAGCCGACCCGACAGCGTCGGTGTGGCCTTCGATCAGGAACATCTCGGCCGGGTTGTCCGCCACCATCTCGGTGATGAAGCGGCCCAGATCGGCCAGTTCTTCGGCCTCGGTCGCGGTGATAGCAGACGATCCGCTGTCAAAGGTGATGTTGTCGATGTCGATGGTCGCGGCCAGCGCGCGCACCTGCTGGATCTCGCGGATCTGGCGCAGGCTGAAGCTGCGGCCCAGATCTTCGGCATCCGCCGCCGCCATACGGGCCTTGAGCAGCGCATCATCATCCGAGGTCGAGATGCGGACACGCTGCGTCGGGCGCGGCAGGGTGGTGACGTCGACGTATTCCTCTTGCACGAAATCGTCGATCAGCACGATTTCGCGGCCACGATCATCATAGGTCGCGCGGCGCAGCACACGGCCCGTCGCATCGCGGATGGTCACGACCTGCGTGCCGTCATTGCGCTGGACGATCGTGCGGGTGGAACCGTCACGGAAGGTTTCCGTCCGTACGGTGGAACCCGGGCGACGCAGCAGGGTGTCGTCGTCCTTGTAGACGACATAATCGCCATCGCCACGGCGCACGACAACGCGGTCACCGGTGTTCTGGACGACCTCGTCGTTGTTGCTGTTGATGATCGCGCCGACGACCAGCGCGCCAAGGGCAACCAGTCCGACCTTTTCCAGATCCGACAGGCGGTCCTTCTTCTTTTTGGCCTTGTCCACGGTCGGTGCCGCGCGGAACTCCTCACCGGACGAACGGGTGTCCGCTTCGGTGATTTCCTGAATGACGACATCGTCGGCGTTTTCGGCCGTGTCGATCTTGACCGGCGCGCCCTCTTCGACTTCGACCAAAGCAGCCGCAGCTTCAAGCGAGGCCGGGTCAACCGCGTCGGGCTGTTCCAGCAGCGTGGTCAGCGTTTCGACCGCTTCTTCGCTGGGTTCGGGCACATCGACCGGATCAACGGCAACTTCGGCCTCAGCCTCGGTCGCCAATTCGGTGGCTGCCTCGTCAGCGGGTTCTTCGGTCACAGCCTCGTCAGCGGGGGCTTCTTCGACCACAGGCTCTTCGGTCACGGCCTCATCCGCGGGGGCCTCTTCAACCGCAGGCTCTTCGGTCACGGCCTCGTCAACGGGGGCTTCTTCAACCGCAGGCTCTTCAACCACCGGCTCTTCGGCTGCGGGATCTTCAACCACCGGCTCTTCAACCACCGGCTCTTCTGCCGGGGCTTCTTCGACGGCGGGGTCTTCGACCATCGGCTCTTCCACCGGGGCCTCTTCGACGGCGGGGTCTTCCACCGCGGGTTCTTCGACCACCGGCTCTTCGGCGGGGGCCTCTTCAACAGCGGGTTCTTCCGGTGCTGCCTCCTGCGTCGCAGCGGCGGCCTCGGCAGCAGCGGCGGCGGCCGCTTCGGCTTCGGCAGCAGCGGCGGCCTCGGCTTCGGCGGCGGCAGCGGCGGCGGCTTCGGCCTCTATTGCGGCGGCGGCGGCGGCATCGGCGTCAGCCTGTGCCTGCGCTTCGGCCTCGGCGGCGGCGGCAGCTTCGGCATCTGCGGCGGCCTGCGCTGCGGCATCAGCGTCGGCTGCGGCGGCAGCGGCTGCGGCTTCGGCAGCGGCTGCGGCAGCTTCGGCCTCGGCGGCGGCGGCGGCTTCGGCCTCTACGGCAGCAGCAGCAGCGGCTTCGGCGTCAGCGGCGGCCTGTGCCTCGGCTGCGGCGGCCGCTTCGGCGGCGGCGGCGGCGGCAGCCGCTTCGGCATCCGCATCCGCGATGAAATCTTCAAGATTACAGGGGTTCGCTTCCGATGCGAGGCACAGGACAGAGCCGTCCTCGGCGATGATGCTGCCATCTTCCGCGACCGTCTGGGCCATCGTTGGCAGGGGCGTCCACGCCCCAAGTGCCACCGACAGCGCCGTAGTAGAGATCAGGAGCCGTTTCATGCAGGTGTCCTTTCAGTGTTCATTCGTCAGGACCCGCTGTGGCGAATCCCTGATCGGGATGCAGCACATGGGGCCTTCCACCGCACAGGAACAGTTTTTCGCCCTGTTATGCGATATCACGCCCTATAACCCGCGACTGATCGGCAAGTTCCAGCCAAGCGGACAACACCTTGTCGGCGGGCCTGTCTTTGCCGCGTCAGCCGTCGACCATCATTCTGATAAGTCTTGCTTTTTCACCCGTATCGCCGGGGTCGGAAATCGCCTGACCCAACCCTTCAAGGGACGCAATCGAGTGACCGGCGCGAAAGGCATCGACATGGGGCAGCATCGCCTTGATCCCGGTCGCGCGGGGGGCAAACCCGTCCCAGCGCAGCAGCGGGTTCAGCCAGATCAGGCGGCGGGCCGACAGATGCAGGCGCTGCATCTCATGCGCCAGCGCCCCGGTGTCGTCACGGTCCAGCCCGTCGGTGATCAGCAGGACCACCGCGCCCTGCCCCAGCACCCGGCGTGACCAATCGCGGTTGAAGGCGTGCAAGGATGCCCCGATCCGCGTGCCGCCCGACCAATCCTGCGCCTCTCCCCCTGCCGCCTTCAGCGCTGCATCCACGTCGCGGTTGCGCAGATGCCGGGTGATGTTGGTCAGCCTTGTGCCAAAGGTAAAGGCGTGGACCTGCGCCCAGCCCTGCCCCTTGCGGTTGGCAACGGCATGGACAAAGTGCAGCACCATGCGGGAATACTGGCTCATCGATCCAGAAATATCGCACAGCACCACCAGATTGGGCCACCGGATCGCGGGCGACTTCATCGCCAGTTTCGTGACCTCCCCCCCCTGCCGCAGCGCCCCGCGCAGGGTACGGCGCGCGTCGATCCGCGCGCCCGTACCCGCGCTGAACCGGCGCGAGGTCAAGGGTTTGACCGGCAGCGACAGGCGCGCCAGCATCCGTTTGGCTTGCGCAATCTCGGCGATGCTCATCTGTTCGAAGTCCAGCGTTTTCAGCCGTTCCTCGTGCGACATGGTGGCGGTGGCGTCGATCTCGATCTGATCGCCCGCTTCGGACTCGCGGTCCGGCAGATCGGGCTGGTGGCCATCCAGCAGCGCTTCGGCGGCGCGCTTTTCGGCGGCTTCGGCGATGCGGTCTTCCTGCACGCCACGCACCGCCGGGATCATCAGCGACATCATGTGTTCCAGATATTGCGGATCGCGCCAATACAGCCGGAACACCTGCGCGAACACCGCGCGCTGTTCGGGGCGGCTGACAAAGCAGGCGTGCAGCGTCCAGAAGAAATCCGCCCGTTCCGAAAACCCCGCCACCTGCACCGCCCGGATGGCATCAACCACCCGCCCCGGTCCGATGGGCAACCCCGCCTTGCGCAACGCGCGTGCAAAATGCGCGATGTTGTGCGACAGCTTGCCGTCCTCGGGCAGGATCAGGGGGGCGTAGTCAACCACGCGAACCGCCCGCCATCATGGCACAGCCAGTTCCTTGCGCACATCGTCCAGCAGCTTTTTCGCCTCGGACCCCTGCAATTTCTGAATGTCATCCTGATACTTCAGGATGGCCCCCAACGTGTCTGCGATCACCTCGGGGGACAGTTGGATCACGTCCAGCGCCAGCAGGCATTTGGCCCAGTCGATGGTTTCGGCGACACCCGGTTTCTTGAACAGGTCCATGCCGCGCAGGCGCTGCACAAACGCCACCACTTCGCGCGACAGCGCCTCTTGCGCCTCAGGCGCGCGGGCGTGCAGGATTTGAAGCTCTCGGTCAAAGGTGGGGTAATCGACCCAGTGATAAAGGCAGCGCCGTTTCAGCGCGTCATGCACCTCGCGCGTGCGGTTCGATGTCAGGATCACGATGGGCGGCTCGGGCGCCTTGATCGTGCCGAGTTCGGGGATGGTCACCTGAAAATCCGACAGCGCCTCTAACAAAAACGCCTCGAACGGCTCGTCCGTGCGGTCCAACTCGTCGATCAGCAGCACGGGCGCGCCGCCGACCTGCGGGCGCATCGCCTGCAACAGCGGGCGCTCGATCAGGTAATCTTCGGTGAAAAGTTCCGATTTCAGCGCATCGCGGTCGGCCCCACCCCCAGCCTCGGCGGTGCGGATGGCGATCATCTGTGCGGCAAAATTCCATTCGTAGACCGCGCTGGAGGCATCAAGCCCTTCGTAACATTGCAGCCGGATCAGGCGGCGACCAAGGCCGGTGGCGATGGCCTTGGCAATCTCGGTCTTGCCCACCCCCGCCTCACCCTCAAGAAACAGCGGACGGCCCAGTTTCAGCGCCAGAAATACCACCGTCGACAGCGCGCGCGATGACACATAGCCCTGCCCCGCCAGCATCGTTTCAACCGTGTCGATGGATGCCGGAACCTGCACGATGCGCCCCCCTGTTGGATCGCCCCATGCTTGGCGGTTGCAGCAAAGGGGGTCAAGCGGACAGGCGGTCCTTGCGACCATTGGACAGGGGGGGCGCAGGGGGCTTGCGCGGTTCAAGGCGCGCGTGATCCATGCTAGGGGTGACAACATCAGTGATTTTCGGACGGTCGCATGACGGATTTACGCACCCTTGCCATACTGACCGTCCGCAACGAAGGGGCCTTTCTGCTGGAATGGCTGGCCCATCACCGGGCCTGCGGGTTCACCGATTTTCTTGTGTTTTCCAACGACTGCACCGACGGCACCGATCTGATACTGGACCGTCTGGCGCAGGTGGGGTGGCTGACCCATGTCCGCAACGACGGCCCCCACGTACAAGGCCCGCAATGGGCGGCGCTGAAGGCAGCGGAAGCGCACCCGCTGGTGCAGTCTGCAGATTGGGTTCTGGTCTGCGATATCGACGAGTTCGTGAACATCCATGTCGGCAACCGCACCTTGCCCGCGCTGTTTGCCGCCCTGCCACAGGCCCGCGCGATTCCGCTGACCTGGCGGATGTTCGGCAATGCGGGCGTGGTGCAGTTTGACGACGCGCCGGTGACACAGACGTTCCTGCGTGCAGCCCCGCCCGTGCTCTTCTGGCCGTGGCGGGCGCAGATGTTCAAGACGCTGTACCGCCGCGACGCGTTCAGCAAGCCCGGCGTGCATCGGCCCAAGGGCACCTCGGACGGCTGGTTTGACGGATCGGGTCGCGCCATGGGGACCGGCCCCACCCGCATCATAAGCGCGCTGGGGCAGGACAATGGCGCGCTGGTGCAACTGAACCATTACGCGCTGGGGGCGATGGAAAGCTATCTGGTCAAATGCGACCGGGGGCGCGCCAACCGCGAGGCGTCGGCCTTTGATCTGGGGTATTGGGTGGACCGCAATTTCAGCACCGCCGAGGATCGCACGATCCTATCCCTGGACAGCGCCCCCCTGCGGCAGGCGTTGCGGAATGACCCGGTGCTTGGCCCCCTGCACGATGCGGCGGTGGCCTGGCGCAAGGCCCGCTTTACCGATCTGATGCGGAATGAAGACTGGCGCGCCCTGTTCGGCCGCCTGCTGATGACGCCGCCCACCCGCCTGCTGACCCCGGCCGAGGCGCGTCTCGTGTGGCAACACGGCGCGCAGGCCTGACCCCGCGTGCAACAAACGCCGCGGAGTGTCCTTTGTGCGGCCATAATCGCCGTGCCTTATGACCTTGCCCCGACTCGGGCAAAACGCGACACTCACGACGACTGTATTTCCCGCATCAGTTGCAAGCAGATGCGGTTCCAAAGGGGCTAGGGGCAATGGTTGATACGATTCCTCCCACCGGGGCAGATGCCCCGGTCGATGCGTCCGCTGCGACGGACCGCGAGGGATGGCTGTCCCTTATGGAAGAGATCAGCGAAGACTCGGGATATTTCGAGCCGTTGGGCACCAGGCACTGGGCGTTCTTTCACGACGAAAGCCCGACGATCATCGTGACCTTTGAACAGCTTGACGACATCCGCGCCCAACCCGGCCAGATGCCGCGCGGCCATGCGGTGGCGCTGGCGCAGGGCTGGTCGCATCTGTGCATCGTGTCGGACGGGCCAAGCTGGTATCGCGATCCGGCGATCTATGGCTATTTCGACCGGCTGGTGGACGACGCCTTTTTCGAAGATTTCGACCGGGTGCTGTTTTATGGCACGGGTCAGGCGGGCTATGCGGCCTGCGCCTATGCGGTGACCGCCCCCGGCAGCACCGTTCTGGCCATCAGCCCCCGTGCTACGCAAGACCCCGCACATGCCGGCTGGGACCGTCGCACGCCCGGTGCGCGGCGGTTGGATTTCACCTCGCGCTATGGCTATGCGCCAGACATGATCGACGGGTGCGGCGCGGTGTTCCTGATGTTCGACCCGACGGTGAGCGAAGATGCGATGCACGCGGCACTGTTCCGTGCGCCCCATGTGACCATGTTGCGCACGCGCTATCTGGGCAACCGCATAGAAGAGGCGCTGACCCTGCTTGATCTGCTGCCAAAGCTGATCACCACGGCGGCGACGGGGAAATTGACACCGCAGGTGTTTGCCACGCTGTGGCGCAAACGGCGGGACTTTGGCCCCTATCTGCGCGGCCTGTTGGCGCGCACCGAAGGCGCGAACCACACCCGCCGGGCGATCTGGCTGTGCCGGTCCGTCACCAGCCGGATGAATGCGCCACGTTTCAAGAAACGTCTGGCCGACCTTGAGGCGCGGGTCAACGCGGGCGACTGACCCTATTCCTGCGCCAGCGCCCACAGATCATCGGCGCGCTGTTCCGTCAGACGGGCGCGGCAAAAGTAGATCACCATCGGCTCTGCAGATCCGCCATGCGCGCCATATCCTTCGGCGGCGCAGGCGGCGTCGCGAAAGGTGATCCAGGCGCGCTGCGCATCGCGCAGGCTGGTTTCGGCACCCCGTTCGGCCGCAGGCAGGCCACGGTCAATCGCCTTCATCGCCACGCGGGCATGGCCGTAGGCGTCGTTCAGATCGTCATCCGCCGCCATCCATTCCATTTCGGCGCAGAACGTCATTTCCAACTGGGTGACTGCCTCGGCGCAGTCGATGTCCTGGGCAAGACCTGCGCCGGACGACAGGCAAAACAGCGCGGCAATGGCAAGTCTGATCATGGCACACCTTGGCTTGGACAAACGCATCATCCCCCTAGGCGCGGCTCAGGCCAAGGTCAATCCGTATCCCAAAGGGCACCCGGCGGCCTGCGCCTTGGGGCGCAAGGCCGGGTGGCCCGTGGCCCCGCCGCGCGATCAAAAAACCTGCGCGGGTGCAGTCGCGGCACTGGAAAACGGGGGCGCTTTGCGATAGGCGCATGGGCCATGACCGATACACTTACCCTGCGCCGCCCCGATGACTGGCACCTGCACCTGCGCGATGGCGCGATGCTTCAGGGCGTGCTGCCCGAAACCACCCGGCATTTCGCCCGCGCGATCATCATGCCGAACCTTGTGCCCCCCGTGGTGACCGCAGCCCAGGCCACCGCCTACCGCGACCGTATTCTGGCCGCCCTGCCGCAAGGCGCGCAGTTCGAGCCGCTGATGACGCTGTACCTGACCGAAGACACCGACCCCGCAGACGTGGCGGCGGCAGCGGCATCGGGGATGGTAAAGGCGGTCAAGCTTTATCCCGCCGGGGCCACGACCAACAGCCACGGCGGCGTGCGTGACGTCACCCGTGTGCGGGCGGTGCTGGAAAAGATGGCCGAGATCGGCCTGCCCCTGTGCGTGCATGGCGAGGTGACAACGCCCGAGGTCGATATCTTCGACCGCGAGGCTGTGTTCATCGACACCGTGCTGGACCCCCTGCGCCGGTCCATCCCGCAGTTGCGCGTGGTGATGGAACATATCACCACCAGCGAAGGCGTCGATTATGCCCGCGCGGGCGGCGACACACTTGGGGCCACGATCACCACGCATCACCTGATCATCAACCGCAACCACATCCTGGTGGGCGGGATCAAGCCGCACTACTATTGCCTGCCGGTGGCCAAGCGCGAAAAGCACCGCCTTGCCCTGCGCGCCGCCGCCACCAGCGGCGAGGGGCGGTTCTTCCTTGGCACCGACAGCGCGCCGCATGTCGATGCGCTGAAGGAACACGCCTGCGGCTGCGCGGGCTGCTTTACCGCCACCAACACCGTCGCCCTGCTTGCGCATGTGTTCGAAGAAGAAGGTGCTTTGCCCCGGTTGGAGGCGTTCGTGTCGCTGAACGGGCCCGCGTTCTATGGACTGCACGCGAACGAGGCGCGCATCACCCTGCGCAAGGGTGGCCCCGTCACATGGCCCGCCAAAATCTATACCGAGGCCGGTCCCGTCACCGTCTTTGACCCCGGCTTTGCCGTGCATTGGCACGTCGAAGGCTGATCCACCCGCCTTGCGCCCGCCGCCCACAAAGGACCGACCATGATCCCTACCAGCTTTCCGCCCGCTGCCGAAATCGCCCGCCTGACCGCCCGCGCGCTGCTGGAAATCAAGGCCGTGCATTTCAACGCGGAAACCCCGTTCACGCTGGCAAGCGGTCTGCCATCCCCCACCTATATCGACTGCCGCAAGCTGATCAGCTATCCGCGCATCCGCTCCACCCTGATGGATTTCCTGTGCGTCACCGTGCTGCGCGATGCGGGGTTCGAGGCGTTCGACAACATCGCGGGCGGTGAGACGGCGGGCATCCCCTTTGCGGCCCTTGTCGCTGAACGGTTGGCCCTGCCCATGACCTATGTGCGCAAGAAACCCAAAGGCTATGGCCGCAACGCCCGGATCGAAGGCGCGATGACCCCCGGCCAGCGTGTCCTGCTGGTCGAGGATCTGACGACAGATGGCGGCAGCAAGCTGTCTTTCGTCGATGCGATCCGCGAAACCGGGGCCACCTGCGCCCATACGGCGGTCATCTTCTACTACGGCATCTTCCCCGAAACCACGCAGCGACTGGCGGACCATGGGGTGGCGCTGCACCACCTGTGCACCTGGTGGGATGTTCTGGCCGAGGCCCGCGCCAGCGCCGCCTTTGACGAGGCCACGCTGACCGAAGTGGAATCGTTCCTGCATGACCCGCGCGCCTGGCAGGCCGCCCGCGCGCAGGCCTGACACGGGGCACAAAAATCGGTGGGTAACTTTTCGCCGCCCTGTGGATGAAAGACCGCCCGCCGGGACTGCGAATCGTGTATGTTAGGGATGGGTCCGGGGGCCACACCAGATATGGTGACGCCCAACCCACCCACAGGGTTATGCACAAGGTCCGGGGCAGTTATCCCCATTGATATCCCGATTGCATCGGGCACCCGAAAGCGCGCATCAGACGGGCTCAGGAACAGGCGGCAGGCATGAACGACATTACCCCTTTGCGACCCCTTCCCCCGGCGGCCACGGCCCCCGACGCCGAAACCCTGCCCCACAACATCGAGGCCGAACAACAACTGCTGGGCGCGATCCTGACCAACAACGATGTCTATGACCGCATCGCGTCCCTGGTGAAATCGGAACACTTCTTTGATCCGGTCCACCAGCGCATCTATGAACGCGCCGCCGCCCGCATCCAGAAAAACGCGCTGGCCTCTCCCGTGACGCTGAAGCCGTTCTTCGATGATGACGAAGGGCTGCGCGAACTGGGCGGTCCGTCCTATCTCGTGCGACTCGCAGGGGCTGCGATTTCGGCCTACGCCGCGCGCGACTATGCGCAGATGATCTATGATCTGGCCGTGCGGCGCGAGTTGATCGCCCTTGGCCGCGACATTTCCGCCAAGGCCGCCAAGGTGGAAATCACCTCGGAACCCCGCGAACAGATTACCGAGGCCGAACAGCGCCTGTACAAGCTGGGCGAACAGGGCGTGGCCGAACGCGGGTTCCAGTCGTTTCTGAAGGCTGTCACCGATGCGGTCAACGTCGCCAACGCCGCCTATCAACGCGACGGTGGTCTGGCGGGCATTTCCACGGGCCTGATCGATCTGGACAAGAAACTGGGCGGCCTGCACCCGTCTGACCTTCTGATCCTTGCCGGGCGTCCGTCGATGGGCAAAACCTCGCTTGCGACCAACGTCGCATTCAACATCGCCAAGGCCTACAAACGCGGCCGCCTGCCCGATGGCAGCGAAGGCGCTGTCGAAGGCGGCGTCGTAGGCTTCTTTTCGCTGGAGATGAGCGCAGAACAACTCGCCGCGCGTATCCTGTCTGAAGCGTCCGAGGTGCCGTCCGAACAGATCCGCCGGGGCGATATGACTGAACAGGAATTCCGCCGCTTTGTCGAGGCGGCCAAGTCGCTGGAAAGCTGCCCGCTTTATATCGACGACACCCCCGCCCTGCCGATCAGCCAGGTCGCCGCCCGCGCCCGCCGCCTGAAACGGACACATGGGCTGGATGTGCTGATGATCGACTATCTCCAACTGCTCAAAGGCACGGGCCGCAGCGAAAACCGTGTGAACGAGGTGTCGGAAATCACCCAAGGGCTGAAGGCCATCGCCAAGGAACTGAACATCCCCGTTGTCGCCCTGTCGCAGTTGTCACGCCAGGTCGAAAGCCGCGAAGACAAACGCCCGCAACTGTCCGACCTGCGCGAATCCGGCTCGATCGAGCAGGACGCCGATGTCGTCATGTTTGTCTATCGCGATGAATATTATAAGGAACGCGAAAAGCCGGGCGATCACGAACTGGAAAAGATGGCCCAATGGCAAAGCGTCATGGAACAGGTCCATGGCAAGGCCGAGGTGATCATCGGTAAACAGCGCCACGGTCCCATCGGGTCGGTCGAATTGTCGTTCGAAGGGCGCTTCACCCGCTTTGGCAACCTTGTGAAGCCCTGGCAACAGGGTGGCGGCGACGGCTATTGATCCGCACCGTGGCACCGGGGCGCGGCGGTGATTGAGTATTTTTGCGAAGAAAAAGCCGCAAGGGGGTGCGCATGGATCTGGGATTGACCGGTAAGGTCGTCGTTGTCACCGGGGGCGGTGCCGGGATCGGCGGCGCGATCAGCGCCTGCCTCGCCGACGAAGGGGCGATTCCGGTGATCTTTGCCCGCCGCGCCCCCGACGCAGGTTTTCTGGCCCGCCTGACGGCAGTGCAGCCAAAGGCCGGATGGGTGCAGGTCGATCTGTCGTCAGATGACCAGTGCCGCGCCGCCGTTGCCGAAACACAGGCGCGCTGGGGTCAGGTCTACGGTCTTGTCAACAACGCGGGCCGCAACGACAGCCTTGGCCTTGACGCAGGGCCAGAGGCACTGCGCGCCTCGCTCGACCAGAACCTGATCCATTACTACACGCTGGCACATCTGCTGGTTGACGATCTGAAGGCCACGCAGGGCGCGATCCTGAACATCTCGTCCAAGACGGCCGTGACGGGCCAGGGTGCGACCTCGGCCTATGTGGCGGCCAAGGCGGCGCAACTCGGGTTCACCCGCGAATGGGCGGCAGCGCTTGCCCCCTACGGCGTGCGCGTCAACGCCCTGCTGCCGGCCGAGGTGATGACGCCGATGTATGACGCGTGGCTTGACACCTTTCCCGATCGCGCCGCGAAACTGGCCGAAATCACCCGGCGCATCCCGCTGGGCCAGCGCATGACGACCGACCGCGAAATGGCCGACACCGCCGTCTTCACCCTGTCGCCGCGGGCAAGCCATACCACCGGCCAATGGCTGTTTGTCGACGGCGGTTATGTCCACCTTGACCGGGCCCTTGGCACTTGACCGCTGCTGCCTTTCCCCTATGCACAAATATCCTGCCGGGGGGTGTGGGGGGCGGCACACGCCCCCCACCCGCCGATCCGGGTCGCACCCGCGCAAGCCATTCCCCGGCAGCGCCGTTGGCGGGGGCTCGATGCCCCCGGCGACGGCCCCCCTTGCAAAGGATTTCCCTTGACCCCGCGCGCGCGCCTGTCAAAAACCCCGCATGGCAACCGCGACCCTTTCCATCGACCTTGACGCCATCGCTGCCAACTGGCGCGCGATAGACCGGCTTTCCGCAGCGGGGGTGCAGACCGCTGCCGTGGTGAAGGCAGATGCCTACGGCCTTGGCGTCGCGCGCGTGGCGCGGGCACTGGCCCAGGGGGGCGCGCGGCGGTTCTTTGTCGCCGTCGCCGAAGAGGGGGCTGCCGTGCGGCAGGCACTGGGTCCGGGGCCGCAGATCTGCGTGCTGTCGGGCCATGTCGCGGGCGACACCGAAATGATCCACGACCTTGATCTGACCCCGATGCTCAATTCCATCGGTCAGGTCACACGGCATCTGGAATCGCTGCCCGGTCATGCCTTTGGCGTGCAGCTTGACACCGGGATGAAGCGTCTGGGGATGGAGGATGGCGAATGGCAGGCCGTCGCCCCCTTTGTGCTGGCGGCGGGGCCGGAACTGGTGATGTCGCATCTGGCTTGCGCCGACGAGCCTGACCATCCGATGAACGAGGCGCAGTTGGCCGCCTTTCACACCATGACCGATGGGTGCGGCGTGCCCCGGTCGTTTGCCGCGACGGGCGGCATCCTGATGGGCGCGCGCTATCATTTCGACCTGACCCGCCCCGGCGTCGGCCTGTATGGCGGCCGTCCCTTTGAACAGGCGCTGCGCGTCGTCACCCTGTCCCTGCCGGTGATCCAGACGCGCGAAGTGGCCCCCGGCGAAACCGTCGGCTATTCCTGCGCATGGGAGGCCGAGGTGACATCGACCATCGCCACCGTCTCGGGTGGCTATGCCGATGGGCTGATGCGCGGGCTGTCGAACGCGGCGGTGCTGTGGGACGGCGATACGCCCTGCCCGCTGGTGGGCCGCGTGTCGATGGACCTGATCACGGTGGACATCAGTCACCTGCCCCAGGTGCCGCGAAAGCTGGACATTCTTGGCCCGCATCAGACGGTTGATGATCTGGCCGACGCCGCAGGCACCATTGGATACGAGGTGCTGACCAACCTTGGCCACCGCTATACCCGCCGGTATATCGAGGGCACGGCGTGACGCCTGCCGCAGCCCTTGCCGGGATCGGTCGGCCGGTTCTGGCCGCCCTTGCCGCGATGGGCCGCGTGGCGATCTTTGCCGGGGCCGTGGTCAGCCACCTGTTCCGCCCGCCCTTCTATCCGCGCGAATTTTTAGCCGCCCTGATGCAGATCGGCTGGTTCAGCCTGCCGGTCGTCGGGCTGACGGCGGTGTTCACCGGGGGCGCGCTGGCCTTGCAGATCTATTCGGGCGGCGCGCGGTTCAACGCGGAATCGGTGGTGCCGTCCATCGTTGCCATCGGCATGGTGCGCGAGCTTGGCCCCGTCTTGGGCGGGTTGATGGTGGCCGCACGGGTGGCAAGTTCCATCGCCGCGGAAATCGGCACGATGAAGGTGACCGAACAGATTGACGCGCTGGTGACGCTGTCCACCAACCCGCTGAAATATTTGGCCGTTCCGCGCGTTCTGGCCGCAACATTGGCGGTACCGGTGCTGGTCGGGGTGGGCGATGCCATCGGCATTGCGGGCGGCTGGATGGTGGGGGTGAACCGGTTGGGGTTCAATTCCGCGACTTATCTGAAGAACACGGTCGATTTTCTGGAAAGCTGGGATGTCGCATCCGGTCTGTGGAAGGGGGCGGCCTTCGGGTTCATCGTGGCGGTGATGGGGTGCTATCACGGCATGAATTCGGGCCGCGGTGCCATGGGCGTGGGGGCCGCCACCAAGGCGGCGGTGGTGGGCGCATCCGTTCTGATCCTGGCCACCAACTACATCCTGACAGAGGTGTTCTTCACCTCATGATCACCCTGTCCGCCGTCCAGAAATCCTTTGGCCCAAACCGCGTCTTGCGGGGGGTGGATCTGACCATCCCGTCAGGTCAAAGCATGGTCATCATCGGCGGATCGGGCACCGGCAAATCGGTGCTGCTGAAATGCGTGCTGGGACTGGTGCGCCCCGACGCGGGCACGATCACGCTGGACGGGCAGGATGTGGCGACGGCGGAACGCGATGCCTTCCTGGCCCGCTTCGGGATGCTGTTTCAGGGCGGCGCGCTGTTTGATTCGCTGCGCGTCTGGGAAAACGTGGCCTTTCGCCTGATGCGCGGCCATGCCAAGCGCCCAAAGGACGAGGCGCGCGAAGTCGCCCTGGAAAAGCTGCGCCGCGTCGGCCTTGGCCCGCAGGTGGCAGACCTTTACCCGGCCGAACTGTCGGGGGGGATGCAAAAGCGGGTGGGTCTGGCCCGCGCCATCGCGGCAGAGCCTGAGATCATCTTTTTCGACGAGCCCACCACCGGGCTGGACCCGATCATGGCCGGCGTCATCAACGACCTGATCCGTGAGATCGTGGTGGAGATGGGCGCGACCGCCATGACCATCACACATGACATGTCTTCGGTGCGCGCCATCGCCGACCGGGTGGCGATGCTGCATGACGGGGTGATCCAGTGGACCGGCCCTGTCGGTGAAATGGATGCGACGTCAGACCCTTATGTGCAACAGTTCATCCGCGGTCGTGCCACCGGCCCAATTGCCGCGGTGCGCTGATGTTGGTCTGGCTGGATCAGGCGGCGATGATCGTGGCCGCCTCGGCGCTGCTGCGCGGGTTGGCGCTGGCGGTGCCGGTGGCAATCACCGTTGCCGCCCTTGCCGGGTGGCGCAACAAGGTGCCGGGGACGGTCCCGCTGGCCATTTGGGGGGCGCTGCTGAGCCTGTGGCTGTTCGTCCCGATCCGGTTTGCGATGCTGGAACTGCGGCAGATGGGGCAGATGCTGTCGATCCTGGGCTGGATGTGGCTGGTGGGGGCATGGGGGCGGCTGGTTCTTGGCGAATTGCCGTCACCGATCTGGGGCCACTGGATTGTTGGCACCCTGCTGCTGGCGCTGGGGATAGCCGGGATCGCGGTGGTGGTGATCGGCTGATCGGTCTTGACGCCGCGCGTCCGCCGGGCAAGCAAGGGCGATGCGCTATGCCAACCTTGCCCTGCTGATCCTGCTGCCCGTCGCGTGGTTCGCACCCCTGCTGCGGGCGGGAATACTGCCGATCTTCGGGCTGTCGGAAATTTCCGTGATCACCGGGCTGCAGGCGCTGTGGGGCACCGACGCCGCCTTGGCGCTGGTGGTGACGATCCTTGCGATCTTTGCGCCGATGGCCAAGACGACGGGGCTGGCGCTGGTGCAGTTCGGGCTGTTGTCGCGCAGCACCCTGCCCGTGCTGCACGTCATGGGCAAGCTGGCGATGGCGGATGTCTTTCTGATCGCGATCTACATCGTCGTCGTCAAGGGCATCGGTCTGGCGACGGTCGAAACCGCGTGGGGGCTTTATCTGTTCACCGGGTGCATCATCGCCTCGCTTGCGCTGTCCCTGATCGAGGCGCGGCGATGAGGCACGCAGCCCCCTTGCCGCACCGCGCCATTCCGGGCAGGTAGGGGGCATGAGCAAAGCCAGCCCCCAGTTCACCTGCACCGCCTGCGGTGCCGCGCATCGCAAATGGGCAGGCAAATGCGATTCCTGTGGCGCGTGGAACTCCATCATCGAAGAGGCACCCCTGTCTGCTGGGCCAAAGGCGCTTGGCGGCAAGGGCCGGTCGATCCCCCTGACCGACCTAGCCACCGAAGAAGACCCGCCCCCCCGCGCCTCATCCGGCATGGATGAATTGGACCGTGTTTTGGGCGGCGGGCTGGTGCAGGCGTCGGCCATCCTTGTCGGCGGTGATCCGGGCATAGGCAAATCGACGCTGCTGTTGCAGGCCGCCGCAAGTTTCGCGCGCAAGGGTCTGAAATGCATGTATATTTCGGGCGAAGAGGCCCCGGCGCAGGTGCGGATGCGCGCGCAACGCCTTGGCCTGTCGGATGCGCCTGTGGCCCTTGGGGCCGAAACCGCGCTGCGCGATATCCTGACCACGCTGGATGCCGAACGCCCCGGACTGGTCGTGATCGACTCGATCCAGACCATGTGGCTGGATACCGTCGACAGCGCACCGGGGTCGGTGTCACAGGTCCGGGCGGCGGCGCATGAGTTGGTGACCTTTGCCAAACGGCGCGGGGTTGCGGTGATCCTGGTCGGCCACGTCACCAAAGAAGGGCAGATCGCCGGCCCGCGCGTTGTCGAACACATGGTCGATACCGTGCTTTATTTCGAAGGCGAGCGGGGCCATCAGTTCCGCATCCTGCGCGCGGTCAAGAACCGCTTTGGCCCGGCGGATGAAATCGGCGTGTTCGAGATGACCGGCGGCGGCTTGGCACAGGTGACAAACCCATCCGCGCTGTTCCTGTCCGATCGTGGCACCGCCAGCCCCGGATCGGCGGTCTTTGCTGGGATCGAAGGCACGCGCCCGGTGCTGACCGAAATTCAGGCGCTGGTCGCCCCGTCGAACCTTGGCACCCCGCGCCGCACGGTGGTGGGGCTTGATTCCGGGCGGCTGTCAACGATTCTGGCCGTGCTAGAGGCGCGCTGCGGCATCCCCTTTGCGGGTCTGGATGTGTTCTTGAACGTGGCAGGCGGCATGCGGGTCAGCGAACCCGCCGCCGATCTGGCGGTGGCGGCGGCGCTGCTTTCGGCGCGCGAAGACGTGGCCCTGCCCCCCGATATGGTGCTTTTCGGCGAAATCAGCCTGTCCGGTGCGCTGCGGCCCGTGGGTCAGACCGAAAACAGGTTGAAAGAGGCGTCGAAACTTGGTTTCTCACAGGCGATTGCGCCAAGCAGTTCCAAGACCGGGGCCGAGACGGGAATGCGGGTGCGACAGATGCCCGATCTGACCGCCTTTGTCGGCGAGATGTTCGGGGCGGGTTAAGGAGCGGATGATGGACGGTTTTACCCTGATTGACGGCGTCGTTGCGGCGGTGATCGTGTTGTCGGCGATCCTTGCCTATTCGCGCGGCTTTGTGCGCGAGGCGATGGCGATTGTCGGCTGGGTCGGGGCGGCGGTGCTGGCCTTTGTCTTTGCCGCCTCGGCGCAGCCCCTGGTCAAGGAACTGCCCGTCATCGGTGATTACCTTGGCGAAAGCTGCGAATTGTCGATCATCGCGGCCTTTGCCGCCGTCTTTGCGGTTGGCCTTGTGCTGGCGTCGCTGTTCACGCCGCTGCTGTCGTCTTTCGTGCAGCGGTCGGTGCTGGGTGGCATCGATCAGGGCTTTGGCTTTCTGTTCGGCGTCGTGCGCGGCGTGCTGTTGGTCGCGGTGGCCTTCATCGTCTATGACCGCGCCATGACGAACGAGGCGATTGCCATGGTCGACGATTCGCGTTCGGCAAAGGTGTTCGCATCGTTTCAGGACAACCTGAACGCGCAGATCCCGTCGGACGCGCCGGGCTGGATCGTGAACCGCTATAACGAGCTGACCGAAATCTGCGTGGTTCCCGCAGATGGTGCCGCCCCCGCAACGGACGCCCCCGCAACGGACGCCCCCGCCGTCGGAAACTGACCCATCCGCTGCGGCGCGGCATTCGGCGCGTGACACTGGCGTGACAAAGCACTACATGAAGGCATCCCAATTCCCGGATTCGGAGGCCACATGCGCCCCTTCCTTTCGCATCCCTTTGACAGCCTCGACGGCGACAAGCTCAAGGAGGAATGCGGTGTTTTCGGCGTCATCGGTGTTGCCGATGCGGCCAACTTCGTGGCGCTTGGTCTGCACGCCCTGCAACATCGTGGACAAGAGGCGGGCGGCATCGTCAGCTATGATCCTGAACAGGGCTTCAACTCGGCCCGCCGCTTTGGCTATGTGCGCGACAACTTTACCTCGTCCGACGTTATGCAGACGCTGCCTGGGCCGCTGGCCATCGGCCATGTGCGCTATTCCACCGCCGGATCGAAGGGCGCCACCGCCATCCGCGACGTGCAGCCCTTCTTTGGCGAATTCTCGATGGGCGGCGCTGCCATCGCCCACAACGGCAACCTGACCAACGCCGCCGCCCTGCGACGCGAGTTGATCGAGCGTGGGTCGATCTTCCAAAGCTCCAGCGACAGCGAATGCATCATCCACCTGATGGCGCGGTCGATCCAGAAGAACATCTCGGAACGGATCAAGGACGCGCTGCGCCGGGTCGAAGGCGCGTTCTCGGTCGTCGCGATGACGCGGACCAAGCTGATCGGGGTGCGCGACCCCCTTGGCGTGCGCCCGCTGGTGCTGGGCCGGATTTCCGACCACGGTTGGGCGCTCAGTTCGGAAACCTGTGGGCTGGACATCATCGGTGCCGATTTCGTGCGCGAAATCGCCCCCGGCGAAATGGTGGTGATCGAAGGCAACAAGATCGAAAGCACTCACCCTTTCGCGCCCGCCAAACCGCGCTTCTGCATCTTTGAACACGTCTATTTCAGCCGCCCCGACAGCATCCTTGGCGGTCGGTCGGTCTATGAAACCCGCCGCCAGATCGGGGTGGAACTGGCGCGCGAGGCCCCGGTGGATGCCGATCTCGTCTGCCCCGTCCCCGACAGCGGCACGCCCGCCGCCATCGGCTACAGTCAGGAATCGGGCATCCCCTACGCCATGGGGATCATCCGCAACCAATACATGGGCCGCACCTTCATCGAGCCGACGGAATCCATCCGCAACATGGGCGTCCGGCTGAAGCTGAACGTGAACCGCGCCCTGATAAAGGGCAAGCGAGTGATCCTTGTCGACGATTCCGTCGTGCGCGGCACCACCAGCCGCAAGATCAAGGACATGATCCTTGAGGCGGGCGCGGCCGAGGTGCATTTTCGCATCGCATCCCCACCGACCGCCTGGCCCTGTTTCTATGGCGTCGACACGCCCGAACGGTCAAAGCTGCTGGCCGCCACCATGTCCGAAGACGAGATGCGCGACTGGATCGGCGTTGACAGCCTGAAGTTCATCTCGCTCGATGGTCTGTACCGCGCTGCGGGCGAGGCTGGGGGGCGCGACGCCGCACAGCCGCAATATTGCGACGCCTGCTTCTCGGGCGATTATCCGGTGGCCCCGTCCGACAAGATCGAACAGGGCTTTCAGATGAAAGCCGCCGAATGACGTCAGGGGTGGACGCCTACCTGTCCGCTCTGCCCGACGACCAGCGCCTGGCCCTGTTTGATTTGCGCGCGCAATTGGCCACCCTGCTGCCGGACCATATCGAATGTCTCAGCTATGCGATGCCGGGGTTCCGGCAACCGGGGCCAAAAGGGCGGATGGTCGCAGGCTATGCGGCCTTTTCGCGCCACCTTGGGCTTTACCCACATTCGGGCAGCATCATCCCAAATCTGGCCGACGCCTGCGCAGGCTTCAAAACCTCGAAAAGCGGGGTGCTGTTCACGCCGCAACACCCGCTGCCCGCCACACTGGTCGCAAGGATCGTGGCCCTGCGTCAGGCCGAAATCGCGCGCACGGGGCGTTGATCGCGCCACCTTGCCCCTTCCCCTGTTCTAAAATATCCCACGGGGGTCCGGGGGTGTGAAACCCCCGGTTCCGTCCTTGCCCATAACTCCAAAGGCCAGCCCATGACCCAACGTATCGCCCTTGTCACCGGTGCCTCGCGCGGGCTTGGGGCGGCGATGTCCGAACAACTGGCGGCGCGTGGCTGGCAGGTGGTGGCCCTTGCCCGCACCGTCGGCGGGCTGGAAGAGCTGGATGACCGGGTCAAGGCGCTTGGCCTGCCGGGTGCTGGCACGCTGACACTGGCCCCGATGGATGTGACCAACGAAGACGCGATGCGCCATCTGTGCCGGTCGATCCATGACCGGTGGGGCAAGCTCGATCTGTGGGTGCATGCGGCGATCCACGCCGCCCCCTTGGCCCCGGCAGGGTCACTGGACGCGCGGGACTGGGACAAATCCATCGCCACCAACCTGCGCGCGACCGGTGCGATGATCCCGATGGTGGAACCGCTGCTGCGGGTGGGCGGCGGGACGGCGTTGTTCTTTGACGATCCGCGCGGGGGCGAGAAATTCTTTGGCGCCTATGGTGCCACCAAGGCGGGCCAGATCGCCCTTGCGCGCAGTTGGGCGGCGGAAACGGCCAAGGTCGGCCCGCGTGTCTTGATCGCCACACCAGAGCCGATGCCCACCGCCACCCGCGCGCGGTTCTTCCCCGGTGAAGATCGCAGCCGCCTGTCCGACACCGCGACCCAAGCCGCCCGTCTGATCGATCTGCTGTAACTGACATGTCAGTTTGATCTTGCCCCCCTTGCGCGCATCGGATTGACTGCGCGGCAGAATGTGGGGGAGTGTCGATGCGACTTCGGGGAAAAACCGCCTTTTGTACCGCCAGCGGCGCCGGGATCGGCCTTGCCACCGTGCGGGCCTTTCGCGATCAGGGCGCGCGGGTCATTGCGACGGATGTCAATGCCGAGGCTGTCGCCGCCTTGCAGGCCGAAGGGTTTGACGCCCATGTTCTGGACGTTCTGGACGGTGCCGCCATCACCGCGATGCAGGCCCGCGTCGGCGCGGTGGATATCCTGTTCAATTGTGCAGGCTTTGTGCACGCTGGCACGATTCTGGACTGTGACGAAGCCGCCTTTGACTTTACGGTCGATCTGAATGTGCGGTCGCTCTACCGGATTTGCCGGGCGTTTCTGCCCGCGATGCTGGACAATGGTGGCGGGTCGATCGTCAACATCGCCTCGGTCGCGTCCAGCATGATCGCGGCCCCGAACCGCTTTGTCTATGGCGCGACCAAAGCTGCCGTGATCGGCATCACCAAATCCGTGGCCGCCGATTATGTGACACGCGGCATCCGCTGCAACGCGATTTGCCCCGCCACGGTGGAAAGCCCGTCGCTCGATGCCCGCCTGCGCGCCACGGGGGATTACGACGCCGCCCGTGCGGCCTTTGTCGCGCGCCAACCGATGGGCCGCATCGGCCAACCCGAAGAGATCGCGGCCCTTGCCGTCTACCTTGCCTCGGACGAAAGCGTGTTCATGACCGGGCAGGCGATTGCGATTGATGGCGGCTGGACGAACGTCTGACCGGCGCGCAGAAGATTTTTTTGGCCGAGGGTTTTTCGTTCAAAGGATCTTTACCCCAGCGCCGCGTCAATGGCCGCCCACAGATCTTCGACCGGCTCGATGCCGATGGACAGGCGCAAGAACCCGTCGGGCACAGCGTCGCCCCAGCGCGCGCGGCGTTCGCCCGCCGAATGGGTCGATCCGAACGAGGTGGACCGCGCCATGAACGGGCAGGCCGCCAGAAACGCCTCGGCCATGTCCGCACTGTCCAGCGTCATGCCGATCAGAAAGCCGAAACCGCTGGCCTGCTGTCTTGTGACCGCGTGGGATGGATCACCCGGCAGACCCGGATAGCGCACCGCCCGCACCTTTGGATGCACTGCCAACCGTTCGGAAATCACCTGGGCGGACGCGCACATCCGCGACAGCCGCACCTCCAGCGTCTCGACCCCGCGATGGACCAGCCACGCCTCGAACGCTCCGGGAACAGCGCCCGACAGTTTGCGCCAATCGCGGGCGCGGGCCATGATCGCGTCATTCCGCGTGGCAAGGTGGCCAAACAGCACGTCGGAATGGCCCGCCGGTGCCTTGGTGTCTGCGGCCACCACCACATCCGCCCCCAGATCGAGCGGTTGCTGCAACACCGGCGTCATCGTGGTGTTGTCGGCAATGACAATCGCCCCCGCCGCATGCGCGCGCGCCGCGACAGCGCGGATATCGCAGACATCCAGACCGGGGTTCGACGGGGTTTCGATGAACACCACCGCCGCCCCTGCCATGTCGCAGGTCCCCATGTCCACCGTTGGCACATAATCCGCCACAACGCCAAACGGGCGCAGCACCTGATCTGCCAGCAACCGCGTCGTGTAATAGCCATCCGACGGCACGATCACCCGCTTTCCCGCCGACAAGGTGGCGAACAACGCCGCACTGATCGCCGCCATCCCCGACGGAAACGACAGGCAGGGCGCGCCTTCCAATACGGCAAGCTGCGCCTCGACCTCGTCCCAGGTGGGCATCGACATGCGGCCATAGATGTGGCCGCCCACATCACTGCGCGGCAGGTGATAGGTGGCGGACGACACGATGGGCGGGGCGATAGGGTCGCCCTGCCCCAGCCTGTCGGCGCGGTGGTGCAGCAGTTCGGCAAAGCGGCGGGTGTCGGTCATTCCATGCCTCCGGGGTTGGCGCACCATTCCTGTTGCGCGCGCGGGGCGCAAGTCACTCCAACCGTGCCGGAAAGCCGTCCGCGCGCAGATCGGTGTGCAGCACATCCTCAAGCAGCTTGACGATCTGCGTCGATTGCGCTGTGCCGCCATAGGCCGCCTTGCCACGCAGGAAGGTCTGGTTGGTCAGGCTGGCCAGATCCAGCGGCACGCCGAATTCGCGCCCAAAGCCCATGGCGAAACCCAGATCCTTCAGCGCAAGGTCCATCGAGAACGCAATGTCATAGCTGCCGTTCAGGATCAGCTGCCCTTCGGTCTCATGTACGAAACTGGTCCCGGACGAGGCCGCAATGGCCGCCCAGGCCGTTTTCAGGTCCAGCCCGCCGCGTTTGGCCAGCATCAGCGCCTCGCCATCCGCGACCAGATGGATAAAGGCCAGCATATTGGTGATGACCTTGATCACCGCCGCCGACCCCAGCGGCCCCATGTGGAACATCCGGTTGCCGATGGCCTTCAACGCGGGTTCGTGCAGCGCGAACAGATCGGCATCCCCGCCGACCAGAACGGTAATTTCGCCCCGCGCCGCCAGATGCACGCCGCCGGTCACCGGCGCCTCAAGCAGGCGCACGCCGCTGTCGGCGGCAAGCGCCCCCAGACGGATGATGTCGTCGCGGCCCAGCGTCGAATTCTCGATCCAGGTCGCACCCGGTTTCATCACCGGCAGGATTTCGGCAAGCACCGCCTCGGACACGGCAGGCGACGGCAGGCAGGTGAAGACGTGGTCGACGCGCGCGGCCAGATCGGCGGCGGATGTAGCCACCGTTGCCCCCATCGCCACCAACCGGTCGGCAAGGCCTGCGTCACGGTCATAGACCGTGACGCTGTGCCCTGCGCGGATCAGGCTGGCGGCGATATGGCCGCCCAGATTGCCCAGACCGATGTAGCCGTATGTCATGCCCCGTATCCCACTATCGCCTTGATTTCACAGAAATCATGTATCGCCCAATCGGCGTATTCGCGCCCATTGCCGGATTGTTTGTAGCCACCGAACGGCGCAAAGGTATCCCAGTCCGGATAGTTCAGGCTGACCTGACCCGCCCGCAGACGCCGCGCCACGGGGCGCGCATCTTCCAACGGCCCCTGCACATAGGCGGCAAGGCCGTAGACAGTGTCATTCGCCATCACCACCGCCTGATCGATGGTGTCATAGGGGATGACCGCGAGCACCGGGCCAAAGATTTCCTCGCGCGCGATGGTCATGTCGTTGGTGACATGGCCAAACACCGTCGGCTTGACGAAATGGCCCCGGTTCAGGCCATCAGGCCGGCCCATCCCGCCTGTCACAAGGGTGGCTCCTTCGGCGATGCCCTTTTCGATCAGCCCTTGGATTTTCTCATACTGGGTGCGGCTGATCACCGGGCCAAGCGTGACGGCGGGGTCTTTCGGATCGCCCGTCACCATCGCCTCGGCGGTTTCCCTTGCCACGGCCAGCGCCTGTTCTTCATGGGCGCGGGGAATGAACATGCGGGTCGGCGCGTCGCAGGATTGGCCGGTGTTGCCAAAGCACCCCTCAACCCCGCCCTTGACCGCCGCTGCGATATCCGCTGTTGGCAGGATGATATTGGCCGATTTGCCGCCCAGCTCCTGCGCCACCCGCTTGACCGTGGGCGCCGCCGCCTGCGCCACCTGCACGCCTGCGCGGGTCGATCCGGTAAAGCTGACCATGTCCACCTCGGGGTGGGACGACAGGCGCGCGCCCACCTCGGGCCCGGTGCCGTTCACCAGATTGAACACGCCCGCAGGCACGCCCGCCGCGTGGCAAACCTCGGCAAACAGGATGCCGGACAGGGGGGCTATTTCCGATGGTTTCAGCACCATGGTGCAGCCCGCTGCAAGGGCTGGGGCCACCTTGCAGGCGATCTGGTTCATCGGCCAGTTCCACGGCGTGATCAGCGCGCATACCCCGATGCCTTCGCGGATCAGACGTGTCGTGCCGCGCGTCTCTTCCCAATGGAATTCCTTGGCGCCTTTGATCGTGCTTTCGATATGCACCTGACCGGCCCAGGCTTGGGCATCACGCGACCAGGCGGTGGGCGCGCCCATCTCAAGGCTCATGGCTTCGGCGAACGCGTCGTAGCGTTTGTTGTATTCGTCCAGAATCCGTTCCAGCAGGGCGATGCGATCCGCAACCGGCCAGACGGTAAAGCCGTCAAACGCCGCCCGCGCCGCAAGGATCGCACGGTCGGCGTCGGCGGCAGACCCCAGCGCCACCTCGGCCACGATTTCTTCTGTCGCGGGGTTTTCCACGCCCATCCGTCCGGTGCCGATCGGATCGACCCATGCACCGTTGATGTAGAACTTCAAGAGGTTGTCATAAGCCATTGGACCCTCAGTGAAAAAAGATGTTGTAATTGGCCCGGATCGCCGCGTCGATCTGCGGATCGATCTGGCTTCCGGCCTTTTCCAGAATCGCATTCTTGCGCGCAATCGCCTTGTCCAGCAACAGGGGACGCCCGGCCTCGACCCATTCCTTCGGGCTCATCCGGTTGCCCACGACGGGATAGACATATTCCGTCTGCATCAGCGCCAGCGTTTGATCAGACCCAAGGTAATGCCCCGGCCCGCCCAGACAGACGGCCTTCATGGCATCAATGCTGGTGCTGTCGTCGGTCACGTCGATGCCGCGCACGCAGCGCATGACCTGCCCCAGAATGTCGTCGCCCAGCACAAGGCTTTCCAGACAGAACCCCAGCAGCGACGCATGCATCCCGACGGATTCGTACACCATGTTCAGCCCGGACAGACCCGCCAGCGTGTTGGTGATGGCCTGTTCCCAACCAGCCTGCATGTCGGGCAGCTTGCTATCCGAGATTCCCGCCGCCGCCCCACCGGGCAGCCCGTAAAAGCGGTGCATCTGCGCGCAACCCGCCGTCAACAACGCCTGTTCGGCAGACCCGCCCGACATCGATCCGGTGCGCAGATCGCTGACAAATGGCCATGTGCCGAAGATGCAGGTCGCCCCCGGCTGCACCGCATTGGCATAGACCACCCCGGCCAGACACTCGGCCATGGCCTGCACGATGGCCAGCGCGATGGGTGCAGGGGCCGTCGCCCCCGCCTGCCCCGCCGACAGCAGCAGCATCGGCATTCCGGCGCGGATGCACGCCTCCATCGTGATGCAGCTTTCTTCAGCGAATTTCATCGGCGGGACGACAAAACAGTTGGAATTGCTGACGAAGGGCCGTTCGCGCCACTTGTCCTCGCCCCCCGCGATGGTGTGCAAAAGGTCAAAACAGCCCTTCACATGCGACGGGTCGCTGAACGAGGTGCCGACATGCTTTGTCGTGCCCGACAGGCAGGCATAGAGCGTGTTGATATCCATGTCGTAGTTGTCCAGCACGTCGCGGCAGACCATGGCGCGCTGAAAGAAATGGACGTTATCAAGGTTGTGGGTGATCCGTGCCGCGTCATACAGGTCTTGCGCCGTGCTGTCGCGATAGGTGTTTGTCTGCACATCGACGATATGCACCGCCGCCCCCGCCGTGCCGAAATGCACGTTGGAACCGGTCAGGTGCAGGTCATGCTTTGGGTCGCGCCCGAACAGGGTGATGTCCTTGGCGGCGATGTTCACCATATCCTCGACCAACGCGCGCGGGAACCGCAGGCGGCCATCGTCGCCCAGGATCGCGCCCGCCTTTGTCATCACCTCTACGCCCGAGGGCGGGGCCTGGCTAAGGCCGATCTGCTCCAACGCATCCAAGGCGGCGCCATGAATCTTGGCCATTCCGGCGTCGGTCAGGGGTTTGTACTGGCCCCCCGGCATACCGGCGCGGATGGGGCGCAGGTTGTCGGCCAAGGGCGCGGACCGCACCGCCACCCGGTTCGCCCGGCCCCCCGAACGCCGCGCACGGGCCGGTTCGCAAACGTCGCCAATATCGCTCATCTCAGCCTCCAAGGTCGGTCAAGGGAACACGGGATCAACCGCGCACCCGGTCGGATTTCGGGTCATACATGGGCGCAAGCGACGCAACCGCCGCATGGCGCACCCCTGCGATTTCAATCTGATAGGTGGACGCCAGCAGGTCGGCCGCCGACTCTCCCCGGCAGGGGACATAGCCAAGGCCGATGGCCCCGCCCAGAGAATGCCCATAGTTGCCGGATGTAACCGGCCCCACGATGCGGCCGTCACGCACCACGGCCTCGTTATGATAGATCAGCGGTTCGGGATCGGTCAGGCGGAATTGCATCAGACGGCGGTCAAGCCCTGCGTCCTGCTTGCGCAACACCGCATCGCGGCCAATGAAATCGGGCTTGGCGGTTTTCACCGCAAAGCCAAGCCCTGCCTCAAGCACATGATCTTCGTCGGTGATGTCGTGGCCAAAGTGGCGATAGGCCTTTTCGATGCGGCAACTGTCCAGCGTGTGGATACCGCACAGCGTCAGACCCTTGCCCGCACCTTCCAGCGTCTCGAACACATGGGCGGCCTGATCGGCGCTGACGTACAACTCCCACCCCAATTCGCCCACGTAGGTCACGCGATGCGCGCGTGCCAGACCCATGCCGATCTCGATTTCGCGTGCCGTGCCAAAGGGATGACCGGCGTTGCTGAAATCGGCGGGGCTGACGGCGGACAAAAGATCGCGCGACTTTGGCCCCATGACACACAAGACCGCCTCGGCCGCGGTCATGTCGGTGATGGTGGCAAAGGCATCGCCGACATCGCGGCGCAACCACGCCAGATCGCGCTGCAAGGTCGCCCCCGGCACCACCAGCAGAAACGCGGTTTCCGACAGGCGCGTCACGGTCAGATCGGATTCGATCCCGCCGCGCGCGTTCAGCATCTGGGTATAGACGATGCGACCTGTGGCCACGTCCACGTCATTGCCGCAGAGCCGGTTCAGAAAGGCGCAGGCGTCGCGCCCTTCGACCCGGATCTTGCCAAAGCTGGACATGTCGAACAGGCCCACCCCGTTGCGCACCGCCAGATGTTCCGCGCGCTGGTTGTCGAACCAGTTCTGCCGTTTCCACGAATAGCGGTATTCGCGTTCCTGCCCGTCGCGCGCGAACCAGTTGGCGCGCTCCCATCCCGCCACCTCTCCGAACACCGCACCGCGCGCCTTCAGGTGTTCGTGCAGCGGTGTGCGCCGCACCCCGCGCGCAGTTTCGACCTGCCGGTAGGGAAAGTGATCGGCATAAAGCAAGCCCAGCGTTTCGGTCACCCGTTCCTGCAGATAGCGGCGGTTGCGCTGAAACGGTTGCGCGCGGCGGATGTCCACTTCCCACAGGTCGAACGGCGCTTCGCCTTCGGTGATCCAATGCGCCAGCGCCATACCCGCCCCGCCCGAACCCGCGATCCCGACCGAGTTGTAGCCGGCGGCGATCCAGTAACCACCCAGTTCCGGCGCCTCGCCCAGATAATACCGGTCGTCGGGGGTAAAGCTTTCCGGGCCGTTGAAAAAGGTATGGATTCCGGCGGTCTGGAACAGCGGCATCCGGTTCATCGCCGCCTCAAGGATGGGCTGAAAGTGGTCGAAATCTTCGGGCAGGCTGTCGAAACAGAAATCTTCGGGGATGCCCGCCATGCCCCATGGCTTGGCTTTGGGTTCAAAGGCACCCAGCATCATCTTGCCTGCGTCCGATTTGTAATAGGCGCATTCATCGGGCACCCGCAGCACCGGCAGATGGCCAAGGCCGTCAATCGGTTCGGTCACGAGGTAGAAATGCTCGCACGCATGCAGCGGCAGCGTCACGTTGTTCTGGGCCGCCAGATCACGGCCCCACATGCCGCCGCAGTTGATCACCACGTCGGCGGCGATATGGCCCACCTCGCCGTCCGCCTCCCAGTCAACGCCCGTGACACGGCGGCCTGATTCCGTGACGCGCGTGACCTTGACGCCTTCGATGATCCGCGCCCCCCGCATCCGCGCGCCTTTTGCCAGCGCCATGGCGATATTGGCCGGGTCGCACTGCCCATCCAGCGGCAGCGCCACCGCCCCCACGACATCGCCCACATTCAGATGCGGGTATTTCGCCTTGACCTCAGCAGGCGAGATTTCATGCACCTCGACATCGAAAATCCGCGCGACGGTGGCTTGCCGCAACAGTTCCTCGTGCCGCGCTTCGGTCAGCGCGACCGAGATGCTGCCCACCTGCCGCATCCCGGTTTCCACCCCGGTTTCCGCCGCCAGTTTCACATAAAGATCGGCGGAATATTTCGCCAGGCGCGTCATGTTGGCCGAGCCGCGCAATTGCCCGATCAGCCCCGCCGCGTGCCAAGTCGTGCCGGACGTGAGTTGCTTGCGTTCCAGCAGGACGATGTCGGTCCAGCCCGCCTTGGCCAGATGATAGGCGACCGAACAGCCCGACACCCCGCCGCCGATAACGACGGCCCGCGCTGTCTTTGGAACCTCTACCATGACCCTGCCCTTCATCTGTTCTAAAAATATCCCCGGGGTCCGGGGGCTGGCCCCCGATCCGCCGCCCGTCACGCCCGGATACGGTCGTTCCTTGCATCCCACAGCGGCGCGTCGTCCTGCACGGTCGCGGGGAATCGTTGGCCGAACACCTCGACCTCCACCGCCGTGCCGTGCACGTTCAGATCGGCACGCAGCATGCCCAGTGCGATGCAGGCCCCGACCCTGTGGCCGTAATAGCCACTGGTGGTTTCGCCGACGACTTTGCCATCATGCCAGATCGTCGACATGTAGGGCGGATCGTTTTCGCCCGCGTCCACCACAAGCGTGCAGAAGCGCCGCGCGACACCGGCCTGCTTTTGCGCCGACAGCGCCGCCTTGCCGCGAAAATCGGGCTTGGACCAATCGACAAACCGCTCCAACCCGCCTTGCAGGATGGTGTAATCCGTCGAGAGATCGCCCTTCCACGCGCGATAGCCCTTTTCGATGCGCAGGGAGTTCAGCGCGAACATGCCAAAGGGGCGCAAGCCGTGATTCTTGCCCGCAGCCATCACCGCATCCCAGACGGCGACGGTGTCGGCCACGCGGGAATGGATTTCCCATCCCAACTCGCCCGCAAAGGACACGCGCATCAGCATCACCTCGGCCCCGGCGATCTGCGCTGTTGCCCATGTCAGCCAAGGGCGCGACAGATCGGCGTCCGTCACTTGCGACAGGATGGTGCGCGCGGCAGGCCCGGTCAGGATTTGGGTGCCCCACTGGTCGGACTGATCCTCCAGCGTCAGGCCCGCATCCAGATGCCGCAGCAGCCAGTCGCGGTCGTGCAGTTGCGCGGTCGCCGCCGTGATCAGCAGCACCGCATCCTCGGCCAGTCGTGCCACCGACATTTCCGTGACGATCCGCCCCTTGTCGTCGGGGAAATAGGCCAGACCCAGCCGCCCGACATTCGGCACCTTGCCGGTGATCTGGCGGGCCAGCCAATCGGCCACCCCCGCCCCGCGCACCACAAAGCGCGAAAAACCGGGCAGATCGAGGATACCCGCCGCATCACGCACGGCCAGACATTCGTCACGCACCGCGCCGAACCACGGGCCTTCGCGCTTCCATGTCTTGCTGGCCGCCTCGGACACATCATCGCCGGGGCGGGCATACCACAGCGCGCGTTCCCACCCGTTGTAGGCGCCGTAAACCGCGCCGAGCGCCTTGGTCCGGTCGTGAACGGGGGACAGCTTTTTGTCGCGCCCTTCGGGCCAGGTGTGGTGGGGGAAGTGGATGGCGTATTCGTGACCATAGACCTCCATCCCCTTTTTCACGCAATAGTCCTGATCCTCGAACCCGGTGAACCTGCGCGGATCGCAGGACCACATATCCCATTCCGTCGCGCCTTCAGTCACCCATTCGGCCAGCACCTTGCCCGCGCCACCCGCCTGACAGATGCCAAAGGTGAAGACACAGGCCTCGAACGCGTTGGGCACGCCGGGCATCGGGCCGATCAGCGGGTTGCCGTCGGGCGTATAGGGGATGGGACCGTTGATGACCTTGGTCAGGTTGGCCTTTTCCAGCAGCGGCACGCGCGCCATCGCGTCGCTGATGTACCACTCCAACCGCTCCAGATCGTCGGGGAACAGTTGAAAGCTGAAATCCTCGGGGAAAGGATCATCCTTGCTGATCCAATGCGCCTTGCAGTTCCGCTCGTACGGGCCGAGGTTGAAGCCCTGCTTTTCCTGCCGCAGGTAATAACTGCTGTCCACGTCGCGCAACAGCGGCAGCTTGTGGCCGACGCTTTCCGACCACTGCGCAAGGTCGGGTATGGTGTCGAACAGCATGTATTGATGCGACATCACCATCATCGGCACGTCGCGGCCAAACCACTTGCCCACCTCGCGCGCGTAATACCCTGCGGCGTTCACGACGATTTCGCAGCGGATATCGCCCTTTGGCGTCTGCACGATCCAGTCGTCGCCATCGCGGCTCACGCCCGTGGCGGGGCAGAACCGTTCGATCCGCGCACCCATCGCCCGCGCGCCCTTGGCCAGCGCCTGCGTCAGTTGCGCAGGATCGATGTCGCCATCATAGGGATCATACAGCGCGCCGGTCAGATCGTGGGTTTCCAGGAACGGATAGCGCGATTTGATCTGATCGGGGGCAAGGATATCCAGATCCATCCCCTGATAGCGCCCCATGCCGACGACGCGCTGAAATTCCTGCAGGCGTTCGGCGCTGTGGGCCAGCCGGACTGACCCGGTGACGTGATAGTTCATCGGGTAATCGACAGCCTCGCCCAGGCCCCGATACAGTTGCGCCGAATAGCGCTGCATGTTCATGATCGACCAGCTTGACGAAAAGGTGGGCACGTTCCCGGCCGCATGCCAGGTTGACCCTGCCGTCAGTTCGTTCTTTTCCAGCAGGACGGCATCGGTCCAGCCCGCCTTGGCCAGATGATACAGCGCCGACGCGCCGACCGCCCCGCCGCCGATGATCACGACCCGCGCCTGTGTGGGAAAATCCGACATGCCACCCCCCTGATTTGCGCGCAGTATCTGCCGATGTCAGCGCGCTTTCAATTCGGTGCGGGGGCGGTTATTGATCGGAAAATCCGATCAGGGCGCGCCATGCAGATCGACCTTCTGGACACCTTTCTTGACCTTGTCGAAACCCGCAGCTTCAACCGCACGGGCGAACGGCTGGGGATCACGCAATCGACCGTGTCCGGCCGGATCGCGGCGCTTGAGGCGGCGCTTGGCGTGCGGCTCTTTTCCCGCAGCCGCGCCGGCACCGATCTGACCCCCGAAGGCGCGCGGTTCGAAGGCCACGCCCGCGCCCTGCGCCACGGCTGGAACGAGGCCGCCCGCCGCATCCGCGTGCCGGGCGGGGCGGGCGACACGGTCAAGCTGGGCATCCAGAACGATCTGGCCGCGCGCCACATCGGTGAATGGATGGCCGAGTTTCGCCGCGCCCTGCCCGACACTGTGTTCTATGTCGAACCCGACTACAGCGCGCAGATGTGTGCCGATCTGGTGACGGGCGCGCAGGACTTCGCCGTGATGTTCACGCCGAAGGCCCATCCCGACCTGCATTTCACCAGCGTGGGCGAGGTGACCTATCGCCTGATCAGCAGCACCACCAACCGCCGCGCCGATCTGGTGCTGGACAGCTATGTGTTTGCCCATTTCTCGCCTGCGTTCGAGGCGATGCACCGCGAATTGCTGCCCGAACTGGCCGCAGCACCCGTGTCGGTGGGCCAAAGCGCCACCGTCGCGTCGCTGTTGGCGGCGATGGGGGGGGCGGGCTATGTGCTGGACCGCACGGCAGAAGGCATGATCGCCTCGGGCCGGTTCATGGCGGTCGATGATGCGCCTGTCCTGCGCCAGCCGGTCTATGCCGCCACCCACCTGCGCCACCGCATCGCCCCCCTGCACCGCCGCCTGTTGCGAATCGTGCAGCGGCGGTTGGCGGGGCGCTAGACAGCCCACCCGGTTCTGCTAGTGTCCGGCGTCGTAGCGAACGGGGGTGCAGGCGTGGTTTTGCCAGACGAATTCACGCGGATCCCCGACGCGTTGATAAGGTTCCACAAGCGGACCCATCCCCCCGACATCGTGGATGCCGCCGGTGCGCCGGTGGTGGATGCCGCCCTGCATCGGCAGGGTGTCACTTATTACAGCGAATTCGTGGATCGCCGGGCCCCGGTCACCGCGGACCATCTGGCAGGCAACTGGCTTTTCGCCGGGGATTACTGGACCCATTTCGGGCATTTCCTGTTTGAAAGCCTTGCCCGGCTTTGGGCCTATCCCGCCCTGCGCGACCAGATCGACGGGGTGGTCTTTCTTGATCCGCGCGGCAGCGGTGTGGTGTCCGACGACCGGTTTCAGCGGCAGTTGCTGAACCTGCTGGGCGTGGACCTGCCGGTGCGGTTGCTGGCCGCGTCCACCACCATCGACAGGCTGATCGTACCGCGGGCGGGCTGCGGCATGGGGCCGCTGTCGCCCGGAATCCCGGCCTTTCGCCGTTTCATCCAAGGGGCTTTGCGGCAGGTGCCTGCCCGTACCGACGCCGATCGGGTGTATATCTCGCGCAGTGGGTATGGGCTGCGCCGGGGTGGCATCTTGGGCGAAGATCACCTTGAAACCGCGCTGGCCGCCGAAGGCTATCTGATCTGGTCGCCCGAAGCCGCTACGTTGGAGGATCAGATCGCAACCTATCTGGGGGCGCGGCAGATCGTCGGGCCAGACAGTTCGGCCCTGCACCTGTTCGGGTTTCTGGGAACCTCTGCGCAGGATCTGGCCATCGTGCTGCGCCGCCCGGATGGGGCGCGGGACATGCTGCCGCAGATCACCGGCTTTACCGGACGCGCACCGCTGATCATCGACGCCATCGTGCAGATGCGTCTGCGCGACAACGCCCGCACGCCCGCCTGGGCACAGGTGGCCGAACTTGATTTCGCGCGCGTGTCACAGGGGCTTGCCGCCGCAGGCTTTGTGTCGTCGGCAGATGCCATCCCGGCGCTGACACGGCGCAAGACGCGGATGCTGTGGGAAAAGGCCGCGCGCCGGATGAAGTGCAGCTTTGCCGACGCCTGACGCCGCCCTGCACGGCGCCCTTACACCATCGTGTGCAGGCGATACCCCGGCGCGTGGGCAAGGCGGACGTGGGTGATCGGCGCATCCGCCGTCCAGGTGCTGCGTTCGGTGATGAACAGCGGCGCGCCGATAGGCACCTGCAACACGGCCGCTTCATGTGGGCTGGCGGCGGAAGCGGAAAAGGCGATGTCGCCGGTGGTGTAGGACACCTGCGTCACCAGCCATTCATTGGCGCTGATGGCGGAAAAATCGGGCAAGGGCGGCAGGGCGGCGGGGTTCAGCCAGCGCCCTTCCAGCACAAAGGGGGCAGCCCCCGCCAGATGCAGCGTTTCCAGCCAGATCAGCGCGGCCCCGTCGCGCAGCCCCAACAGCGCCGCGACGTCGCCCGGCGGTTCCGCCGCGCGCTGTGACAAAAGGGTGAAGCTGTGCGCCTTGCCCGACGCCTCCACCTCTTGCCGGATCACGGGGATGCTGAGCGTGGCCTTGCGCACCGGCAGGACGGCCACCCGTGTGCCCGCCTTGCGCCGCCGTTCCAGAAGGCCCGCCTCTGCCAGATCGCGCAAGGCGCGGTTGACCGTGGCGCGGGCGACGCCGAATTCCTGCGCCAACGCCTCTTCCGACGGGATCAGCGCGCCGGGGGGCCAGTCGCGGGCGCGGATGCGGGCCAGCACCCGCGCGCGAATGTCTTCCCACCCGGTCATCATGCGCGGGCCTGCAACGACCGCATGGTCGCGCGGTAGCGGGCGGTGATCGGATCGCGGGCGATGTGGCAACCATCGGTCACGATTGCCCGCCCCGCCGACCACAGATGCGTGACCATCCGGTCATCGCCCGCAAAGATCAGCGTGTCGAGGATGGCATCGCCCTGCCGCCCGTCCAGATCGACCGCCCCCATGTCCAGCGCCAGCAGATCGGCCCACATCCCTGGCGCTATCGCCCCGGACGCACGCCCCGCCGCCTGCGCACCGCCCGCGACAGCCCCGTCATACAACACCCGCCCGGTGGACCGCTGTGCCGTGGCCAGCATCGCCCTGCCCCGGTCGCGCAGGCGCTGCGAGTATTCCAGCAGACGCAATTCCTCGGTCAGGCTGATGCGCAGGTTGCTGTCGGACCCGATGCCAAAGGCCCCCTTGGCCCCCAGCCAGCGCACGCCATCAAAGATGCCATCGCCCAGATTGGCCTCGGTGATCGGGCACAGCCCCGCCACCGCCCCTGTCGCGGCAAGGCCAAGGGTTTCATCGGGATGCATCTGCGTGGCGTGGATCGCGCACCAGCGCGCATCGACCTCGGCGTTGGCCAGCAGCCATTCGACAGGGCGCGCGCCGGTGTGGGCGCGCACTTCGTCCACCTCGGCCATCTGTTCGGCAAGGTGGATGTGGATCGGCGCATCGGGGGCAAGGCTGGCGGCAAAGGCAAGGCCCTGCGGGCTGACCGCGCGCAGCGAATGGGGGGCAACCCCCAACCGCGTATCGGCGGGCATGGCCGTCAACGCCCGCCCTGCCCCGTGCCACAACGTGCCGAACCGGTCGGGGTCAGTGCCAAAGCGCACCTGCCCCGGTCCCAAGGCGCGCCCGTCACACCCGCCGCGTTCATACAGCACCGGTAGCAGCGTCAGACCAAGCCCGGTTTCCTGCGCCGCCGCCGCGATCTGCGCCGACATTTCCGCCAGATCGGCATAGGGCACCCCGCCCGGTTGGTGGTGCAGATAGTGAAACTCGGCCACCGCCGCGAACCCGGCTTCGGCCATTTCCATCATCACAAAGGCGGCGATGGCCTGCACATCGTCAGGCGTCAGCCGATCCAGAAAGCGGTACATCAAGGCGCGCCACGTCCAGAAACTGTCCTGCCCGGCGCTGCGCGCCTCGGTCATGCCGGCCATGGCGCGTTGAAAGGTATGGGAATGCAGGTTCACCGGGGCGGGCAACATGCAGCCAAGACTGGCCCCCGGCACACCCCGGCGCACCTGTTCGATGCGCCCAGCGGCAATGGTGATTTCCACATCCTGCGCCCAGCCATCGGGCAAAAGGGCGGTCTTAGCATGCAGGACGGTCATCGGAGCCTCGCTTGACAGGATAATATGTATAGACATAATAATCCAACCCAGCGACGAAAGGCAAGACGCATGGCGATTCTGCTGACTGGCATCACAGTGGCAACGATGGAGGGGGGCTATGGTCTGATCCCTGACGCGGCCCTTGTGCTGAACGGCGACCAGATCCAATGGGTCGGCCCCCGCGCCGCCCTGCCCGCGATCCATCACGCGCTGGAGGCGGTTGATATGGGCGGGCGGCTGGTGACGCCCGGCCTGATTGATTGCCACAGCCATGTCGTCTTTGGCGGCCACCGCGCGGCGGAATTCGAGGCGCGCCTGAACGGGGCCACCTATGCCGACATCGCCCGCGCGGGCGGCGGCATCCTGTCCACCGTCACTGCCACGCGCGCGGCCACCGAGGATGCGCTGTTGTCCTCTGCCCTGCCCCGCGTCGATGCGATGATCGCCACCGGCACCACAACGCTAGAGGTGAAGTCGGGCTATGGCCTGACCGTGCAGGACGAGGTCAAGATGCTGCGCGTCGCCCGCCGCATCGGGCAGGTGCGCGATGTGACGATCCGCACCACCCACCTTGCCGCCCATGCCATCCCGCCCGAATTTGGGGCCGACCCGATCCGCTATCTGGACGAGGTGGCCATACCCTCCCTCTATCAGGCGCGCGACGAAGGGCTGGCCGATGCGGTCGATGCCTTTTGCGAAGGCATCGCCTTTTCGCCTGAACAGGTCGATCATCTGTTCCGGGTGGCGCGCAATCTGGGCCTGCCGGTCAAGCTGCACGCCGAGCAATTGTCCGATCTGAAGGGGGCCGTGCTTGCCGCCCGCTTTCACGCGCTGTCGGCGGATCATCTGGAGTATCTGGGGCAAGACGGGATCGACGCGATGGCGCAGGCAGGCACCGTCGCCGTAATCCTGCCGGGGGCGTTCTACACCTTGCGCGAAACGCAGATGCCCCCCATCGCCGCCTTGCGCGAAGCGGGCGTTCCGATGGCCGTGGCCACCGATTGCAACCCCGGATCGTCGCCGATGACCTCGTTGCCGCTGGCGATGAACATGGCCTGCACCCTGTTCCGCATGACCCCGGTCGAGGCGGTGTTGGGCGTCACCGCCCACGCCGCCCGCGCGCTGGGGCTGCCCGACCGGGGCCGCATCCTGCCCGGGCTGCGCGCCGATCTGTGCGTCTGGGATGCCGAACACCCCGCCGAATTGGCCTATCGCATCGGGGCGGATGCCCTGAACACCCGCATCATCGGAGGCCGTCTTGACGCCTGAAATCCTGACCCCCGGCGCAACGACCCTTGCGCAGTTGGAACGCCTCTACCGCAGCGGCGCGCCCGCAGCGCTGCACGCATCCGCGCGGGCCGGGGTCGATGCCGCCGCCGCACGCATCGCCGCCGCCGCTGCGGGCGATGTGGCGGTTTACGGGGTGAATACGGGCTTTGGCAAACTCGCCTCGATCAAGATCGCGACCAAGGACACCGCCACCCTGCAACGCAACCTGATCCTGTCGCATTGCTGCGGGGTGGGCGATGCGATGCCCACACCTGTGGCGCGGCTGATGATGGTGCTGAAACTGCTGAGCCTTGGGCGCGGTGCGTCCGGGGTGCGGTGGGACATCGTCGCGCTGTTGCAGGGGATGCTGGAGCGTGGTGTCACCCCGGTGATCCCGGCGCAGGGGTCGGTCGGTGCCTCGGGCGATCTTGCCCCCCTGGCGCATATGGCCGCCGTGATGATCGGCCAGGGCGAGGCGCTGATTGATGGCTGCGCGATCCCCGGTGCCGATGCCCTGGCCCAGGCGGGCCTGTCCCCCGTGACGCTTGGCCCAAAGGAAGGGCTGGCGCTGATCAACGGCACGCAGTTTTCCACCGCCTACGCGCTTGCCGGGCTGTTCGACGGCTGGCGGTCGGCGCAGACGGCGCTGGTCATATCGGCGCTGTCCACCGATGCGATCATGGGATCGACCGCCCCCTTTCACCCAGAAATCCACGCCTTGCGCGGCCATGCGGGCCAGATCGAGGCGGCAGCGGCCATGCGCGCCCTGCTGGACGGATCGGCCATCCGCGCCAGCCATGTGGAGGGCGATACCCGCGTGCAAGACCCCTATTGCATCCGCTGTCAGCCGCAGGTCACCGGCGCCGCGATGGACATCCTGCGTCAGGCCGCGCGAACGCTTGAAATCGAAGCGAACGCCGCCACCGACAACCCGCTGGTGCTGTCAGACGGGCAGATCGTGTCAGGCGGCAACTTTCATGCCGAACCTGTCGGGTTTGCCGCCGATATGATCGCCCTTGCGCTGTCCGAAATCGGGGCCATCGCGCAGCGCCGCGTGGCGCTGATGGTGGACCCGACGCTGTCGTTCGATCTGCCCCCCTTTCTGACACCCAACCCCGGCCTGAATTCCGGCCTGATGATAGCCGAGGTTACGACGGCAGCCTTGATGAGCGAGAACAAGCATCTGGCCCACCCCACCGTCACCGACAGCACCCCCACATCTGCCAATCAGGAAGATCACGTCTCGATGGCGGCCCACGGCGCGCGCCGGTTGGGGCGAATGAACGCGAACCTTGCCGCCATTCTGGGGATCGAGGCGATGTGTGCCGCACAAGGCGTGGAATTCCGCGCGCCGCTGGCCACTTCGGCCCCGCTGGCCCGTGTGGTCGCGCGTCTGCGGCAGGACGTGGCGACGATGGGCGAAGACCGCTACCTTGCCCCCGATCTGGCCGCCGCCGCCACCCTTGTCGCCACGGGGGCGCTTGCCGCCGCCGCCCGGACCGCCCTTCCCGAACTGTGAGGTCATGATGAACCCCCGCCACAACCTGCGCGACGTCTTTCCCGCCACCGGCACCGAGATCACCGCCAAAAGCTGGCTGACCGAGGCCCCGATGCGGATGCTGATGAACAACCTGCACCCCGATGTGGCCGAAAACCCGCACGAGCTGGTGGTCTACGGCGGCATCGGCCGCGCCGCCCGGACGTGGGAGGATTTCGACCGCATCGTGGCGGCGCTGAAAGACCTGAACGACGATGAAACCCTGCTGGTGCAATCGGGCAAGCCGGTCGGCATCTTTCGCACCCACAAGGACGCGCCGCGCGTTCTGATCGCCAACTCCAACCTTGTGCCGCATTGGGCCACCTGGGACCACTTCAACGAATTGGATAAGAAGGGTCTGGCGATGTATGGCCAGATGACCGCCGGATCGTGGATCTACATCGGCACCCAAGGGATCGTGCAGGGCACCTATGAAACCTTTGCCGAAGCGGGGCGTCAGCATTATGGCGGCGATCTGACCGGCAAATGGATCCTGACGGGCGGTTTGGGTGGCATGGGCGGCGCGCAGCCCCTTGCCGCCGTGATGGCCGGGGCCTGCTGTCTGGCGGTGGAATGTGACGAGACGCGGATCGATTTTCGTATACGCACCAGATACCTGGATGCCAAAGCGCAGACTTTGGATGAAGCATTGGCCCTGATCGACCAGTGGACGGCGACGGGTCAGGCGAAATCGGTCGGGCTGTTGGGCAACGCCGCCGATGTCTTTCCCGAACTCGTGGCGCGGATGCGCGCGGGCGGCCACCGCCCCGACATCGTGACCGATCAGACATCCGCCCACGATCCGCTGCACGGCTATCTGCCGCAGGGCTGGACCGTGGCCGAATGGCGCGCCAAACAGGAAACCGACCCAAAGGCGGTGGAACGCGCCGCGCGCGCATCGATGCGCACCCATGTCGCGGCGATGGTCGATTTCTGGAACGCGGGTGTGCCGACGCTGGATTATGGCAACAACATCCGGCAAGTGGCGCAGGACGAAGGGTTGGAGAACGCCTTTGCCTTTCCCGGCTTTGTGCCCGCCTATATCCGCCCGCTGTTCTGCCGGGGCATCGGTCCGTTCCGCTGGGTGGCCCTGTCGGGCGACCCCGAGGATATCCACAAGACCGACGCCGCGATGAAACGGCTGTTCCCCGACAACTCCCATCTGCATCGCTGGCTGGACATGGCGCAGGACCGCATCGCCTTTCAGGGCCTGCCCGCGCGCATCTGCTGGATCGGTCTGGGCGACCGGCACCGCGCCGGGTTGATGTTCAACGAGATGGTGGCAAGTGGCGAATTGAAGGCCCCCATCGTGATCGGGCGTGATCATCTCGATTCAGGCTCTGTCGCATCCCCCAACCGCGAGACTGAGGCGATGCTGGATGGATCCGACGCGGTGTCGGACTGGCCACTGCTGAACGCGCTGCTGAACACCGCATCCGGGGCCACCTGGGTATCGCTGCACCACGGCGGTGGGGTGGGCATGGGGTATTCGCAACATTCGGGCATGGTGATCGTGGCGGATGGCACCGATGACGCCGCGCGCCGCCTGACCAATGTACTGTGGAACGATCCCGCCACCGGGGTGATGCGCCACGCCGATGCGGGCTATGACATCGCCCGCGACTGCGCCACCGAACACGGCCTGCGCCTGCCGGGTATATTGGGCAACTGACCCTGTGCCTGCGTTCATCTTGGCCTAAATAATCCAAAGGGCGGGCGGGGGGCAGACAGTCCCCCGCTTTTCGCCAGTCAAGACAAGGACCATCCATGCACTATGCCCCCGGACAGGACCCCTGCCCGCTGCCGTTCTCGCCCTTCAAATCCTGCACCGTGCCGCGCCCGATCGGCTGGCTTTCGACGATCTCAAAGGACGGCAAGACCAACCTTGCCCCCTACAGCCAGTGGCAGAACCTGTCCTTCGATCCGCCGATGGTGATGTTCGCGGCCAACCCCTATGCGGACGGCACCCGCAAACACACGGTCATCAACGCCGAGCAAACCGGCTGGTTCGTCTGGAACATGGCGACCTATGAATTGCGCGAAGCGGTTAACATCAGCGCGATGGAATGGCCCGAAGGGGTGGATGAATTCGAAAAGGCCGGCGTGACCAAGGCCCCCTGCATCGACGCGCCGGGGCCGCGCGTGGCCGAAAGCCCTGCGCATTTCGAATGCCGCTACCTGTCGACCCACCGCCTGCGCGGCAATTCCAACCACGGCTGGGTCGATGTGGTTTATGGCGAAGTCGCGCGCATCCACGTCAAGGACGAGGTGCTGCGCCCGGATGGCAAGCTCGACATCCCCCTGATCCGCCCCTTGGCGCGGTTGGGGTATTACGACTACACCTCTGTCACCGAAACCTTCGAGATGCGGATACCGGGGGCGACAGGGTCAGCGGCGGCGGGTTTGGAGGGCAAGGCGTAGAAGTTCTGCGCCATGCCATACTGTTGCACGGCGTAGGCCGCAGGAAGTTTCACCGAAAGTTCGCTCCCCGCGGTTACAGAAAGACCGGGTTCGACCAGGCCCTTCGCCCTGCGGCATCGATCACGCTGACGCGCAGCCACGGCGTATCGCGCAGGCGGGCCAGCGGAACCTGCGTGCGGGTCATCGAGGTGCCATGCACCCCCTTGGCCCCGGTTCCTGCCCCTTGGACGATCACCGAACGGACGGCAGAGCTTTCGACGATCACATGGTCCTTTTCGACCCGGACATCGCGCAATTCCGGCCCTTGGGTCGAATAGAAATCGCCGCGTTTCAGCGCCGCAAGCAGCGCGTCCGGTTCGTTTTCCTGCGCCTTGACCATCACCCAGCCGCCGAAATGGTCGGGTTCGGAAAAATGCGCGTCGTCGGTGGCGATCATGGTCAGCCGCCGCCCTTCGGTCAGCAGCAGGTCGGCGATGGCAAAGCCGTCGGGGCGGTCGCAACCCATGGCGCAGCCGTGGTTATACACCTCGACCGCGTGGGCGGCGTCGATCGTGCGGGCATCGGCTAGCGTCAGGCCCGACCATTGCGGATGGGCGATGGCGACGAATGCCCCTGATGCCACCGCCCGCGCCGCGATCGCGGCCCCGGTTTCCTGCGCGGGATGCGGGGTGAAATCGGGGCTGTCGGGGGCTGCGAAACCTGGCGGCAGGCCCACGGCCAGAATATGCCACACCTCGCCGTTCGCCATGGCACCTGCGTGCAACTCTGCCCCCAGCAGCGTGGTGAAGCCGGGGGCACGATAGGGCACGGTATCGACAATGGGATAGCCCCACATGCCAATGAAATGATCGGTCAGCGCCAGAGAATCATAGCCTTCGGCCCTGTAGCGGCGGCACACCTCGGCCGGGTCAAGCACACCGTCGGACCGGGTGGAATGGGTGTGCAGGTTGCCGCGCCAGAAGCGGCCCTTGGCGGAAAAGGCAGGCAGGCGCACGGCGGGCATCCCTAGCTGGTGACATGACCGTCAACGTAGCAACCGGATTGCCTCCGTCCAGTGGCGATATGACGGAATTCAGGCGCGCGGCCCTTTCCATCGCGCCACTTTACCCCATGTATTGGCAGACTTGCGGGGGGACGCGACGCAATGCCCCTCTCGCCGTCGTGGGGCAGATGTGATAATCCCCGTCAAAAGGCACAGGCAACCAATGCAGATGGCAATGATCGAAGACGACATGCAGGACCAAAGTGGGGATGGCTGTGCCGACATGTCCGTGGACGAGATGATCGTTCAGGCCACGGCGGCGGCCAGTTTCCTGAAGGCGTTGTCGCACGAAGGGCGGCTGATGATCCTGTGCCACCTGTCATCGGGCGAAAAGTCGGTGACCGAGTTGGAGCGGTTGTTGTCATCGCGACAGGCCGCCGTCAGCCAGCAATTGGCCCGGTTGCGGCTGGAAGGACTGGTCAACAGCCGGCGTGACGGCAAGGCAATCTATTACTCGATCCAGGACCCCAAGGTCAGCCGCACCATCGAACTGGTCTATGACATGTTCTGCAAACTGCCCGATGCCTGAAACCGGGCGGTAGCTGCCGGGGGGCGGTCAGCCGCGCCCCAGATAGGGCATGTCGCGCGCCATGATCGTCATGAAGGGGATGCTGACCTGCAACGGCAGCATCGCCATGTGCAGCACCGCATCCGCGACATGGCCCACGTCCATCACAGGTTCGGTCTTGATCGACAGGTCGGCCTGCGGCACGCCTTTGGTGAACTTCACCGCAAGATCGGTCAGCGCATTGCCGATGTCGATCTGACCGGCCGCGATGTTGAATTGCCGCCCGTCCAGACACAGGGTGCGCGTCAGACCCGTCACCGCATGTTTTGACATGGTATAGGGCGCAGACCCCGGCCGTGGCACATGCGCCGAGACAGAGCCGTTGTTGATGATGCGCCCGCCCTGCGGGTCCTGCCGCCGCATCAGGCCAAAGGCCGCGCGGGCGGTCAGGAACATGCCGGTGATGTTCACATTCGACAGTGCCAGCCAATCCTTGACCGCGATTTCATCGATGGGCTTGCCCGGCAGGGACATGCCCGCGTTGTTGAAGGCGACATCCAGCCTGCCCCAGTCTGCCGCGACCCGCGCAAAGGCCGCGTCGACCTGCGCTGCGTCGGACACATCGCAGGGCAGGATCAGCGCATCCGCCCCTTGGGCGGTTTCCGCCAACGCCTCGGCCCGGCGCCCCACGAGCGCGACCTTCCAACCCTGTTGCAGGAACAGGCGCGCCGTGGCGCGGCCGATGCCGCTGCCTGCGCCGGTGATCAGAATGGTCTGGGTCATGGGGGTGGTGCCTCCTCGGCGGCAAAGTGGTATTTCAGCAACCACAGCAGGATACGTTCGGCCCGCAGAACGGGTTGACCGGCGCGCGCTGCCAATTCGGCGACAGTCTGACCCGACGCCCCGCACGCCACAAGCGCGGAATGCAGGGCACTGATGGCGGCCCCTTGTTCAAATATGCGCTTGGTTCCCATGTAATTGCGCAAGGCAAGCGTGTCGGCCACGCCGGGGCGGGTGCCGATGTCGGTGGCGACATAGCGCGTGGCGTCGGTCTTGATCTGGCGGGTCGGGAACGATCCGAACAGCACCATCGGCGTTGGCGCGTTGGGCAGGCGTGCCGCAGGAACCGGGGCAAAGCGGCCGGGATCGGCGGCTTTGCGGATCGCCGTCACCTCGGCAAACAGGTCCTGCATCTGTGGCACGACGGCGCGCCAGTCGAACCGTGCGCGCGCCCGCGCGCGGCCCGCCGCCCCCATCGCCGCGCGCAGGGCGGGGTTGCGCGCCAGTGCCAGAATGGCCTGCGCCATCTTTGGCACGTCGATCTGCGTGACCGCCGACATCTGGCTGAGAAACTGGATATAGCTGTCGGTCGCGCCCATGTAGCGCAGCCCGGTCTGGGCGGTGTGTTCGGCCCGCGCGCCCATGGTGGGGATCAGAAAGCCGGTTTCCGGCACCACGGTATCACGCAGACCGTCCCAATCCGACACAACGCACGGCAGGCCCGCCGCCATCGCCTCGACCGGGGCGATGCCAAAACTTTCCTGAAGATTGTCGATGGGAAACAGGAACATATCCGCCGCCGACAGTGCCGCCAGCCGCAAGGCCGGGCCTTCATGGGCAAGGATGTGAAAGCCCACATCCGGCATCAGCGCCGCCGCCCCCTTGGCAAAGATATTGCGGCTGTAATCGTCGGGCGAATTTCCCAGCAGGATCAGATGCAGCCTGCGCCCCGCGTCCATCCCCGTCTGCGCCTGTGCCAAGGCCAGATACATCGGCAGCGGATCGAATTTTTCATGCGGTGTCAGGCGGGCCACGATCAGCGCCACAATGTCGTCTGCCGGAATGTTCAGCCGGGTGCGCAAGGCAACGCCTTCGGCAGGAACGGGGGTAAACTCGTCACACTCCACCCCCAGCGGGATGATCGGCAATTGCGGACGCGGCGGCACAACTCCGCCAAAGCGGGCGGCAAGATAGCCGTCGATGCGGTCATATTGCACATCCATCGCACTGCGCACCGCGCGCGAGGTGCAGATGACCGCATCCCATTCGGCACTGGGGGCGGTTCGCAGGGCAAGCGCGCCTTCCTGCACCGTCAGGGTGGACATGGTGTGCGTCATGCCGATCAGCGACCACGCCGTTGCCCCGAACGTCGCGCGCCGCCAGCATTCGGTCGCAAAGTTGGGGGCGGAATAAAAGATGCTGCCGACCGGGGCCATGCCGCGCGGCTGATCCAGCCGGGCACCGCGCACAGGCCGCGTCACGCCGCACTCCTTTGCCAATTCGGCAAAGGCCGCAGCCTCGGTCGCGCCTTGCGAGATCGACACGAATTCTTCGACCTGCGCATGGCGGAACCAGCCGCGCAGCAGGCTTTCCCCGGCCATCCGCCGCCCGTTCACGCCTTTCTTCGGGTCATATCCATCGGCGGCAAACCAGATCGCGGCATTGCGGTCCCCAACACTCATACAAAATCCCCCAGACGCAGGTGCGGCAACGATGCCGCAGATCGCACCCATGGTTAGGGTGCCGGGGGGGCTTCGTCCAGCCGGGTCGGGACAAGGTGCGGGACAACGGGAAAAATCCGTGACCCTGCGGTCAGGCCGGTTGTTCCAGCAGCCCCCCTGTTTCTGCCATCACCTCGCGCCCGATGCGCTGCACCTGCGCCAGCAACAGATCAAGATCGCGCGTTTGCGTGCGGTGGTTTGCTATCGCGACGCGCAGGCAATGCTGACCTTTCACGCGGGTATCTGAAATGACGGCGATACCCTGTTCCTGCAACCGCAGCATGATTTCGATGTTCAGACGTTCCAACCCGTCGGGCGGTTGTCCGCCGGGGTCAAAGCGGAAACAGACGATGTTCAGCGTGACCGGGGCGGTGCGTTCAAGAACCGGATTCGCGTCGATGGCGGCTGCCAGATGGGCGGCAAGGTCGATGGTCTGGTCGATCAGCCGTCCGAACTTGGCAGCGCCCTGTTCCTGCACCGCCATCCACACCTTCAACGCCCTAAACCCGCGCGAGGTTTGCAGGCCATAGTCAAACAGCCAATCCCCCGCCGCGACACCGCGCACGGTATGCGCCAGATATTCCGGCGTCAGGGTGAACGTCCTGAAATGCGCCTTGCGGTCGCGCACCAGCGCGCAGCCCACCTCGAACGGGGCATGCAGCAGCTTGTGCGGGTCCAGCGCCAGCGAATCCGCCAGCCCGATGCCCTGCACCTTTGCCCCGTTGCGTGGGGCAAGGGCAATTAGCGCGCCGATGCAGCCATCGACATGCAGCCACAGCCCCTGCTCCCGGCACAGGACGGAAAGGGCGGTCAGATCGTCAATCGCCCCGGTGTTGACGGTGCCTGCCGTCGCGATGACGCAGGCGGGATGCCAGCCGTCGGCGCGGTCCTGATCAATGGCACGGCGTAGGGCCGCGACATCCATGGTGCAATCGGTGTGCGACGGGACGCGCCGCAGCGCGCGGTTGCCAAGGCCCAGGGTTTCCACCGCCTTTTGGTGGCAACTGTGGATCTGGTCCGATCCGTAGAACCGCATGGGCCGGTCAAGCGCCGCCAGCCCATCCTGCCGCAGATCGATGCCTGACATGACGTTGCGCGCGACCGTCAGGCAGATCAGGTTGGCCACCGACCCGCCGCTGACCAATGTGCCGCTGGAGGATGCGGGAAAGCCCGTCATCTCTTTGCACCAGTCGACGACCTGCGCGTCGATCAGCGTGGCCGCGTGGTTGCCGCCGCCAAGGTTCGATCCCAGCACCGCCGCCAGAAAATCGCCAAGCGCCCCGGTCAGGTTGCTGGACCCCATATACCACGCCCAGAACCGTGGATGAATGTTCCCCATCGGATAGGGCAACATATGGGTGGTAAGGTCGTCATAAACGGCGTCTATCCCCCTGCCCTGTTGCGGCAATCCCCCCGCAAAGGCCGCGCGGGCCGCATCGGGCATGGACTGCCAGACCGGCCGGTCGCGCACCGTGGCGGTGTAGTCGATCGCGTCATCCACCATGCGGTGGGCAAGCGCGCGCAAACCCGACCAATCGTCGGGGTCCAGCGATTCCTGCGGCATGACGGCCCCCTACACCTGATAGCCGGGGGTGGACAGCGACAGCGCCATCTCGTCCGCGTCCATATCCTCGGCAATGCCGTCAAAGAGGGGGGTGGTCATGTACCGCTCGCCGGTATCGGGCAACATGCAAAGGATCACCGAACCGGGGGCGGCCTTTTCCGCGACCTGCATCGCCACGGCAAAGGTGGCCCCGCCCGATATGCCGGTGAATATCCCCTCGCTTTGCGCCAGTTTCCTGGCCCAGACGATGCCATCGGCCCCGGCGACGGGGATCAGATCGTCATAGCCGTGGGTATCAATCGCCTCTTGCAGAACGGCGGGGATGAAATCGGGCGTCCAGCCCTGGATGGGATGCGGGGTAAAGGCCGAATGGCTGACGGCGGGCGCGCCACCGGGACCGCGTTCCTGCACAACGCCGCTGCCGATCAACTGGGCGTTGGCGGGTTCGGACAGGATGATCTTTGTTTCGGGCCGTTCGCGGCGCAGAACGCGGGCCAGACCCGTGACGGTGCCGCCGGTGCCATAGCCGGTGACGACATAATCCAGCCGGTCGCCTGCGAAATCAGCGATGATCTCGCGCGCGGTGGTGGCCTCGTGGATGTCGGCATTGGCCGATGTTTCAAACTGCCGGGCCAGAAACCAGCCGTTCGCCTCGGCCAGTTCCACCGCCTTGCGATACATGCCCAGGCCCTTTTGCGCGCGCGGGGTCAGCACGACCTTTGCCCCCAGCATCCGCATCAGCTTGCGCCGTTCGACCGAAAAGCTGTCGGCCATGGTGACAACCAGCGGATAGCCCTTGGCCGCGCAGACCATCGCGAGGCCAATGCCGGTGTTGCCGCTTGTCGCCTCGACCACCGTCTGGCCGGGCTTCAGCGCGCCGCTGCGTTCGGCAGCCTCGATGATGTTGATGGCCAACCGATCCTTGACCGACGCCGCCGGGTTGAAGAACTCGGCCTTGACGTACAGGCGCACACCCTTGGGGGACAGGGTGTTGATCCTGATGCAGGGCGTGTCGCCCACGGTGTCAAGAATGCTGTCATAAAGCCGCCCGCGCCCGCGGGTTGTCCGGATCGTCTGGCTGTCCATGGGAATGATCCTTTCAGGAAATGAAAGCGCATTCGGAAATGTTACCCCGAGTCGCGGGTGCCGTGCTTGCAGATCGTATGAAGAAAGCCTGCAGAACCCGCATTTTTGCGGTATATTTGGCCATGGATCATCATTTCGGCCCCTTCACGCTGGACCCTGACCGGTTCGAACTGCGCCGGGACGGGGTGCGTGTGCCGATGGAGCCGCAGGTGTTCCTGCTGCTGCGGCATCTGGTCGATCACCGTGACCGGCTGGTGACCAAGGAGGAACTGGTGGACGCGGTCTTTGGCGGGCGCGCGGTGTCGGACGCGGCGATTGCCAGCCGGGTGAGATCCGCGCGCGAGGCGGTTGGCGATGACGGCACGCGGCAGGCCGTCATCCGCACGGTGCATGGGCAGGGCTTTCGCTTTGTCGCGGAAGTGTACGCCCCGCCATGGGCACAGGTCGCGGAAACCGACCACCCTGCGCCGGACGCCGCCCCGACGCCATCGGCCAAACCGTCGATTGCCATCCTGCCGTTTCAGGCGCGGGCGCTGCCGCTGCCCCTTGCAGTTCTGACCGACGCCATCCCGCACGAGGTGATACAGGCGCTGTCACGCCTGCGCTGGTTGATGGTCATCGCGCGCGGATCGTCCTTTCGCTTTCGGGGGGCAGACCCGGATGTGGCCTGCATTGGGACCACGCTGAACGTCCGCTACATCCTGTCCGGCACGGTCGAGGCGGACGGGTCCGGCGTCGCCGTCACCACCGAATTGTGCGACACCCGCACCGCCGCCGTGATCTGGGCCGACCGCTTTGCCGCCCCACAGGCGGGCATCCCCGATTTGCGCGCCCAGATCGTCACCCACATCGTGGCCGCGCTGGAGGTATACATTCCCCTGAACGAGGTGCGCACCGCCCCCTTGGGCACATCGGACAATCTGGACGCCTGGTCGAATTATCACCTTGGCCTGCACCACATGTACCGCTTTACCGCGACCGACAACGCCCGTGCTGCGGCGCTGTTTGCCCGCGCGGTGCAGCAGGACCCCGGCTTTGCCCGCGCCCATGCCGGGCTGTCCTTCACCCGGTTTCAGGATGCCTTCATGCGCTATCGCGACACACCCGATGTCGCCCTGCGAGAGGCGCGCGCCCACGCCGAAACCGGTGTCACGCTGGACCCGCTGGACCCCTTCGCCAATTTCAACATGGGGCGCTCCTATTGGTTGCAGGGCGACCTTGACCGCAGCAGCGAATGGCTGGGGCGGGCGATTGCGCTGAACCCGAACTACGCCCAAGGGCATTATGCGCAGGCCTTCACCGACATGCTGGGTAACCGTGCGGGATCGGCACTGGCGGGCGTGGACCGGGCTGTCAACCTCAGCCCGCTGGACCCGCTGGCCTATGGCATGTTGGGCACGCGCGCGATGTCCTGGCTGCACAAGGGCGATTACGCGCAGGCCGCCGATTGGGGCAACCGCGCCGCCCGCACGCCGGGGGCGCATTTCCTGATCAGCATGATCGCCCTGATCGCCAACACGCTGGACTGCAACGACGACGGCGCAAGGGTCTGGCTGGCCGACATCCGCGCCCGCCGCCCCGATGCCAGTCAGGCGCATTTCTTTCAGTCCTTTCCAGTGGTCGACGGGGCTGTGCGCCACAAGATCGGCACGGCACTGGCCCGCCACGGGCTGTAGGTCGCGGCTTTACACCCGCACCACCTTGGGCTACCCCGCGCGGCCCGACCTTTGTGCAGGACTGCCATGACCCTTCCCTTTTGCGGCATCGACTTTGGCACATCGAATTCCACCGTGGCGCTGGCCGATGCGTCCCGCGCCTGGCTGATCCCGCTGGAAGGCGACCAGCCCACCCTGCCCAGTGCGGTGTTCTGGGAAAGCGATGGCAGCGCGCCCGTGTTTGGCCGCGCCGCCGTTGCGGCCTATGTGGGCGGCGAAGACGGCCGCCTGATGCGCGGGTTGAAAAGCACGCTCGGATCGTCGCTGATTGATGAACGGACCAAGGTCGGCAATCGCACGCTGACCTTTCGCCAGATCGTGGGCGCCTATTTCGCCAACCTGCGCCTGCGACTGGATGCCACCAGCGCCGGGATCACCCGTGTGGTGCTGGGTCGCCCGGTGCATTTCGTCGACAACGACCCCGCAGGCGATGCGGCGGCGCAACAGGTGCTGGAGGATATCGCCCGCGCGCAAGGGTTCACCGACATCGCCTTTCAATACGAACCCATCGCCGCCGCCCTGCACTATGAACAGACGGTATCACGCGAAGAACTGGTGCTGATCGTCGATATCGGCGGCGGCACGTCCGACTTTTCCGTGGTCCGCGTGTCGCCGCAACGGGCGCGGACGGCGGACCGGCAGGGTGACATTCTGGCCAATGACGGCGTGCGGATCGGCGGCACGGATTTCGACCGCCTGTTCAGCTTGGCCGAGGTGATGCCGGGCCTTGGCTTTGGCTCTTCCACCGGGCAGGGCAAAGGGATCATGCCGCGCCATTATTATCTGGACCTTGCGACCTGGCACCGCATCAACATGCTCTACACCACGCGCACCGCCGCCGATCTGAAGGCCCTGCTGGCCGAGGCGGACCATCCCGACCGCGTGTCCCGTCTGGTCGAGGTGGTGGCCAGACGCCGCGGCCACGCCCTGGCCATGGTGGTGGAGGCGGCCAAGATCGCCCTGTCCGAGGACGAGGTGACGCGCCTTGCCCTGCACCCCATCACCGGGGGCCCCAACCCCATCGCCCGCCGCGATGGGTTCGAGGCGGCGGTGGCCATGCCCCTGACCCGCCTGCACAGGATGATCGGTGATGTGCTGGCGCAGGCCGGGGTGACGCCCGCCCAGATCGGCACCGTGTTCATGACCGGCGGCTCCAGCAGCCTGCCGGTGCTGCACCACACGGTGCGCACCCTGCTGCCGGACGCCCGCATCGAAACCGGCGACCGCTTCGGCAGCGTCGGTACGGGTTTAGCGCTTGACGCAAGGCGGAGGGATTAGGCTAACCCCAATCCGATTGTCGGCAGCGTTTCATCGTCGCTCGAGATAAAGAGTCCCAACCGTGACACGCGACTTTTTGCAGTCGGTGCGCCGGAAAACTCTGCTGCACCGTCACGCGCAGGAACTTGTCCTGCCTGGCGGTCCACGACGCTCTGGCTTTCGAATGACACTTCTCGCTTCAGCAGTTTCGTGATAAACGCAAAGTCATTGAAGATCACTTTAGCGGGAACGGTGCAATGGAATTTGTAGCGAACGTGCTTTCGGGACTTTGGGCTGATACGCGCGCGGTCTTGTCTAATCCATTTGACCCGAACTCACGGATATTTTGGTTATATCTTATATCGTCGACTGTTGCTGCCTATTTTGTTTACCGCTCTGTTCGCAAACGAGACCTGAGTGAAAAAAGGACTGACGCCGAAGCTGCCAAGGGTAGTTTTGTACAATACCTGTTTCCCAAGAGCGTTTGGAGCCACCCCTCAGCATGGCTTGATCTGAGATATGCGTTGTTTCACCGAATTCTGATGCAATCACTTTTGGGGGCTTTGGGCGGCGTATCACTCGTTTTGGGCTATAAGCTTATATCAGGACAATGGGTAATTGAGACGTTTGCCTCTGGTAATCCGACTACGTTCACCGGATGGCTGGGTGCAGGAATTTTCATGTTTATAACCATGATCATAATGGATCTTGGTGCTTGGTTCCTTCATTTTCTTCAACATAAGGTGCCGGTACTGTGGCAGTTCCACAAAGTCCATCACAGCGCAGAAGTAATGCACCCAATTTCCAATTTCAGAGAACATCCGATCGACAATATAACTTATACTTTCTTTTTGGGTTTTCTGTACGGGATCATCTATGCATTGGCAGTACAATGGCTGGGGTTTTTGCCATCCATGCCAAGTCTGCTGGGTGTGCCGTTGCTGATGTTTCTATTCAATTTGGTGGCATATAATCTGCGGCACAGCCACGTATGGCTTCGCTGGCCGGGGGTGTGGTCCATCGTATTTCCCTCACCAGCACACCATCATGTCCACCACAGTTGTCATCCCGACCATATCGACAAGAATTTTGCATTCATGTTTCCGGTTTGGGACGTAATATTCGGCACTTATGAAATGCCGGAAGACAATCAGAAAGTGAAGTTCGGCGTTACGGCCGGAGACGATGCCGACCTTGACAGCGTATTCAGACTATATTGGGTGCCGTTCCGCGATGCGTACCGTGTCGTTAAACGCGCACGGAAGAAACGGTCCAAAATGAACGCGCCCGAAGCAGACACTGTTGGCATGTCGCCCGATCCGTGATTTGAGCAGGTCAGCAGTATGCTTTTCGGAAATGCCGGATGCCTACTGCTGTCAGTCGGCACCACACATCACTGGATTCTTAAAGACACCCGCGCTCTCCCGGCGGAACACAGCAGAAAACTGACCCTGCATGTCAGTTAAGGTATTGTAAAATGGTGCCCCCAGAGAGACTCGAACTCCCGACCCTCTGATTACAAATCAGACGCTCTACCAGCTGAGCTATAAGGGCAGCGCATTCCAGATACTTTCCTGCGCGCGCTTGTGCAAGGGGGGTGCGGGGGGTGGCCTGCGAAAATCAGGCGCGGTTGGCGCGGGCCAGCAGGGCCACGGCCAGCAGGCCGACGGCCATGACCACCAGTGCCGCAGGGGCGGCCTCGCCCAGCCGTTCCAGACTTGCCAGTTCGAACACCCGTGTCGACAGCGTGTTGAAGTTGAAGGGTCGCAGCAGCAGCGTGGCGGGCAATTCCTTGACGCAATCGACAAAGACCACCAGCAACGCTGTGGCGACCGATCCGCGCATCAGCGGAAGATAGACCGCCGACAGCGTACCCCCGGCGGACCGGCCCAGCGACCGCGCGGCCATCGGCAGCGACGGGGACACCCGCCCGAAGGCGGCATCGACCGCCCCTTGGGCGATGCCAAAGAACCGCACCGCATAGGCCAGCACGATCGCCCCCGCCGTGCCGGTCATCAGCAGCCCAGGCTCATAGCCCGTCACCGCCAGGACCGCATCGGCCACGGCGTTGTCCAGTGCGGCCAGCGGGATCAGCAGCCCCACCGCCAGCACAGCACCGGGTGCGGCATAGCCCAGCGTCGTCAGCGGCAACACGATGCGCGACACGCCCCGCCCCGCCATGCGCACGCCGTAGACCAGAAACAGCGCCGCCCCCACCGTCACCCCGGCAGCAAGCCCCCCCGCCAGCAGCGTGTTCAGCGCGGCCTCCAGCAGTCCGGGGGCCAGCCAGACCGACGGCTTGGCGATGGCGTGGCCCAGCATCACCCCCACCGGCAGCACGAATCCGACGACAAAGGGCAGCACGCACAGCGCGGTGGCGATCCAGCCCGCTGGTCCGGTCAGAACCGCTGTCTCCAACGGGCGCGAGGATCGGCTGGGGCGGTGAAAGCGGGCGTTGCGGCGACTGACACGCTCCAACGCGACCAGCAGCAGGATCAGCGTCAGGATGACGCCTGCGATCTGTGCCGCCCCGCCTGCGTTGTTGCCGTTCAGCCAGGTGGAAAACACCCCCGTGGTCAGGGTCTGCACGCCAAAATGCACGACCGTGCCATAATCCGCGACCGTCTCCATCAGGGCAAGGGCGACGCCGGTGGCAATGGCAGGGCGGGCCAGCGGCAGGCCGACGCGAAAGAACAGCCCCCACGGCCCCGCGCCCAACGCGCGCGCCACTTCGTACGAGCTGCCCGATTGTTCGCGGAACGCGGCACGGGCCAGCAGATACACGTATGGATACAGCGCCGCCGCCAGCACGATGATGGCGGGGCCATGGGCGCGCACTTCGGGAAACCAGTAATCGCGGGCGGATGTCCAGCCGAACGCGGCGCGCAGGGCAATTTGCAACGGCCCGGAATAATCGAGGAAATCCACCAGCGCATAGGCCCCGACATAAGCCGGGATCGCCAGCGGGAACAGCAGCGCGTAATCCAGCCAGCGGCTGCCCGGAAAGCGGTACATAGCCACCAGCCAGGCGGCCCCTGTCCCCACCATGGCCGTCAACAGACCCACCCCCGCCATCAGAATCAGCGTGTTCCCGAAATAACGCGGCAGCACCGACGACAGCAGATGCGGCCAGATATTCTCGGTCGGGTGAAAGGCGATCCAGACCACGGCCACCATCGGGGCCAGCACCACAGCGGCGATCGCAATGGCCCCGATTGACCAACCGTCCAGCCGGACCCGGTGCTGCACAAAGGATGGATGACTGTTTTGCTCGGTCATTGTCGGGCCGGATTACAGGAAAGCGGTTCCCCTGTCCAGAAAAGCCCGTATAGTCGCGCCAGTCCTGACTTACGAAAGCAGACCGCGGTTCCATGCGTATAGTTTACCACCTGGGCGCCCATTGCACCGATGATGAGCGTCTCTTGCGTTGCCTGATCAAGAACCGCGCCGCCTTTGGACAGCAGGGGATCGTCATCCCCGACCCGGCGCGCTATCGCACCTTGCTGCGCGATACGGCGATCACGTTGAAGGGGCAGGCCGCCACGCGCGACATGCAGGCGCTGGTGCTGGAACAGGTGATGGAGGAACCCCGCGCGGATCGCCTGATCCTGAGCTGGGACAATTTCCTGAGCTATCCACAATGGGTGCTGCGCGACCGGATGTATCCGGCCGCCGCCGAACGGGTGCGCGCCTTTACCCAGATCTTCCCCGAGATCGAGGCGGAATTCCACCTTGCCATCCGCAACCCCGCCACCTTTGTGCCCGCCCTGTTCAACAAGCAGCGCGGCAAGACCTATGATGAATTCGTGGCCGGAATCGACCTGATGGCCATCCGCTGGTCCGAGGTGATCAGCTCGATCCGGTCGGGCAACCCTGATGGCCCGCTGACGGTGTGGTGCGACGAGGATACGCCGCTGATCTGGCCCGAGGTGGTTCAGGCCGTGTCAGGCCACAGCCCCGACACACAGGTAGACGGCACGGATGAATTGCTGGCCACCATCATGTCACCCGACGGGATGGACCGGATGCGCGCCTATCTGAACGGCAACCGCCCCGGCACCGTGGTCCAGCGGCGGCGCGTGGTTTCGGCGTTTCTGGACAAGTTTGCCCGCCCCGAACAGATCGACTACGAACTCGACCTGCCCGGCTGGACGCAAGACATGGTGGACCGGATGACAGACCAGTATCAGGCCGACATCGCACGGATCAGCGCCATGCAGGGCGTGAATTTCCTGACCGCCTGAGGGTGCGTCAGTTCATTCCCAAGGCTTGCTTGTACAATTCCAGGATCGATTCCTCTTCGGCGATCTCATCGGGCTTGCGCTTGCGCAGCGCGATCACCTTGCGCATCACCTTGGTGTCATAGCCGCGACCCTTGGCTTCGGCGAACAGCTCTTTTTCCTGTTCGGCAATGTCGCGCTTTTCCGAGGCGAGCTGTTCGGCCCGTTCGATGAACTGGCGCAGCTCGTCTGCGGTGACGTTGTAGGTGTCGGTGACGGCGTTCATGCGGGCCTCATGCGGGGATAGGGGACGGTTGCCCCGCTCTTACCCCGGGCAAGGGGCGGGGTTCAAGCGCTGCTGCCTTGCGCGCGGCGATTGGCTGCGCTAGGCGGCGGCGAATGGGTTGGGGGATGGATGATGGATTATGTGATCTGGGGCGGTGCGGCGCTGTCGATGCTGGGGGTGGCAGGCCTCGTGTGGTGCATCGTCATGGCCCTGTCCGCCCGCCGCGCCAACCTGCCCGAGGCCGAGATGCGCACCCGTCTGCAACGGATCGTGGTGCTGAACATGGCCGCACTGGCGGTGTCGGCGCTGGGGCTGATGGCGGTGGTGGTGGGGATCATCCTGTCCTAGGCCCGGTCAAGGGCTGCAAAGCTGCGCCCTTCGGCAATCAGCCGGTCGATCAGCGGCGCCGGCGTCCACAGGGCGGGGTTGCCCTTGGCCCACAGGCGCAGGTCGCGGCGCAGGATCAGCAGTCCCGCCGCATCGGCCCGAAACATCGGCCCCCCCGTCCAGCGCGCCACCAGCCCGGCCCCGGCGGCCAGCGCATCGACATCCGACGGGCGGCGCAGGGTGCCGTTTTCAACCAGACGCGCGCCTTCGTTCGCCATGGCCCACAGGCAGCGGCGGGTGATGGCGTCGGCCCCGGCAGGCCGCGTCTGCGCCCGACCATCGCCCGCGATGCCATCGGCGGCAAGGGCTGCGGCAATGGTGGTGCGGGGGATGCCCTCCGCCTCTATCTCTGACACCGCTTCGGCAAGGGCGGCGGACAGGCGCGGGATCGCGGGCCCACCGGCTCCGACCGGCACACCACGCCACCCCATGCGGCGCACAAAGGCAAAGGCCGTGGCCATCCGGTCAGGGGGCGTGTCTGCCGTCACCGTCACCTCGGCCAGACGTCCCGGCCCTTCGGCCAACGCAAGCGGGATCGTGCCGCGCAGACGCCCGACCAGCGACAACACCACCGCCCCACCCGACAGCGCCAGATCGGGGCGCATCAGGACCAGAACCTCGGCCCCTTCAAGCCCGCCTTGGCCTATGGTCGATGTCAGCCGCGCCCAATCGGCATCGCGGGCCTGCGGGGTCAGCCTGCCGTCGGCAAGGTCGGTCAGTTGGCGCGCGGCAATGGCTTCCAGCGCCGCCATCAACACCTCGCGCGATGGATCGGCCAGCGTGACGCGCATCCCCGACCTCAACGCCTGCCCGGCGATATCTGCGGCGACACCGCCCGCCCCCCAGATCGCCAGCGCGAGCGGGGGTTTGACCTGCGCCGTTGCCACCGTTGCGGGCAAGCGGGCGGCGCTGCGTTCGGCCAGAAAGATGTGGCGCAAGCCGCCTGCCTCGGGCGTTTGCAGCACATCCTCGAATGCGGCACGTTCAAAGATCAGGCCCTGTTCAAATGGCAACAGCAGCGCCGCCTCGACACAATCAGCGATCTTGGCGGGGGCTGGCAGACGATGCCCCTTATTGCGGGTGCGGGCCACGGTGACCGCCGCCTGATAGGCGGCCCCGTCCCGCATCCCGTCGCGCCGGTCGCAGGTGCGAAGTGGCGTGGTGCCTGCGCGTTCCTGCGCCATACGCAGTGCAAAAACCCCCGGATCGCCCGTCACCACATGATCGATCAGCCCCATTGCCAAACCTTCGGCGGCCGCGACGGGGGTTCCGGTCAACATCATTCGCAGCGCCTGCTCCGCCCCGATCAGGCGCGGCAAGCGTTGGGTTCCGCCTGCGCCGGGCAACAGGCCAAGCGCCACTTCGGGCAGACCCAGCATCGCCTTGTCCGATGCCACGCGCAAATGTGCGGCCAGCGCCAGTTCCAGCCCGCCCCCCAGCACGATGCCATGCAGGGCCACGATGACCTGAACCGGAAAATCCTCGATCCGGGAACATATCGCGCCAAGGTCCGGCACATCGCGGGCAGGCTTTGCATCGAATTCGGCGATATCGGCCCCGGCGGAAAACCCCCGCCCCTCGGCCCGGATCAGGATGGCTGCGGCCCCTTCGTCCTGCGCCAGATCAAGGGCGCGCGACAGCCCGACCCGCACCGCCGCCGACAGCGCGTTCACCGGGGGATGCGCCAGCGTCAGGACATGCACGCCGTCCACACGCCTGTGCCGCACCACCCCTTGCGTTCCGCCGTCCATACTCGTGGTCCCACCCATATCCTGCGCCATTAAGCGGTCTGGACCCGGTCTTGGCAATCCCGAATGGGCCGCACGGGGCGCAAACAGGCACCTGCGCGCCGCCAGCCCACAGGGACGGAAAGGCCATGCCGCCCAAATGGCGGCAAGGGTAGCGGTCAACTGTCAGAATGGCAGTTTGTCAGGCTGGAAAACGGGCAGCCGCCGATCTGTCAAACCGGCATGTTGTCGAAATCGGATTCGGTCTGTGCGTCTTCGGCCTGCAACCGCGCGGCGGTTTCTGCGGGGGTTTCATGCGGATGACCCGGCAGCACAGAAACCAGCGCCTCCATCTCGCCCTTCAGCAGGGCCAGACCCACGGCCTGCCCGGCGGCCACAGCCTCGATCGTTTCACCCGCCAATCCTGCAAGCGTCGTCAGTTTATGTTCCTTAGACATCTCACCCTCCTTCAGGCGGCGCATTTGCGGCAGAACGGGGTGTAGGGCAGGACGTCCAGCCGCTCTTCCCCGATCTTGTCGCCGCATTTGGCGCAATGGCCGTAGTCGCCCGCCTCGATCCGCGCCAGGGCCGCCTCGATCATGCGGATTTCCTGTTGCCCGTTCAGGCCCATGCCTTCCAGCACCTCGTCGCTTTCGCGTTCGGTCGCAAGATCTTCCCAATCCTGTGCGTGATGCGAATCCAGCTCTTCCTCGATGCTGATCAGACGGCGCTGCAAGTCGGCAAGGCGCGTCTGCAACTGGGTCTTGCGCGTGGCGATGGGCGTCATGGAAAACCTCCTGTCTGTGTCGGTTGACCCTAGGGGCCGGGCTGTGTCGTCGCTTTGATGCAGGTCAAGCATTGCCCCATTGGCAACATATTCCATAACTCTTATGTTTTCTGTATGCTGATCCAGATGGAGGACCGGATATGACCCCTAACGTGCATGGATTTTTCGACGAAGCGACCAATACGATAACTTATGTGGTCACTGAACCGCATGGCCGCGCCTGCGCGGTAATCGATTCGGTGCTGGATTTCGATTATGCCTCAGGCCGGACCGATACGCGAAGCGCTGATGCGGTGATCGCGTATATTCGTGACCAAAGTCTTGATCTGCAATGGATCCTTGAAACCCACGTTCATGCCGATCACCTGTCGGCAGCACCCTATATCCAGGAACAGCTGGGCGGCAAGATCGGCATCGGTGAACGGATCACCGTAGTGCAGGACACTTTTGGCAAGATTTTCAACGAGGGAACGCGCTTTCAACGTGACGGATCGCAGTTCGATCAGTTGTTCCGCGATGGCGACAGCCTGATGATCGGCCAGATGCGCTGCGATGTTATGCACACGCCCGGCCATACCCCCGCCTGCCTGTCCTATGTGATCGGTGACGCGGCCTTTGTCGGTGACACGCTGTTCATGCCCGATTTCGGCACGGCGCGCTGCGATTTCCCCGGCGGATCGGCCGAGGTGATGTTCGAATCGGTCCAGCGCATCCTGTCGCTGCCCGATCAGACGCGGATTTTCGTCGGTCACGACTACAAGGCACCGGGGCGGGATGACTATGCTTGGGAATCGACGGTGGGCGACCAAAAGGCGCGCAACGTCCACATCGGTGCCGGCAAATCGCTCGAAGACTTCGTCGCCCTGCGGCAGGCACGTGACAAGACGCTGGGGATGCCAAAGCTGATCATCCCTTCGCTTCAGATCAACATGCGCGCCGGTCAGATGCCCGAACCCGAGGATAACGGGGTCAGCTATCTGAAAGTGCCGTTGAACGGGTTGTGATGATGATGATCGACTGGGGCATGGGGTTTCTGGGCGGGCTGATGATCGGGGCTGCGGCGGCGATGTATCTGCTGATCAACGGGCGGATCATGGGGGCGTCGGGCATCGTCGGGCAACTGGTCGATGGCACGGCGGGGCGCACGGCGGCAGAGCGTGTCGCGTTCCTGATCGGGCTGGTGGCGGTGCCCGCAGTGATGGCGCTGGCAATCGGCGGGGTCGATACGCATCTGACCGGCAACTGGGTGGTGATCATCATCGCGGGCGTGCTGGTCGGTGTCGGCACGCGGCTGGCCAATGGCTGCACATCGGGGCATGGGGTCTGCGGCATCTCGCGCCTGTCGCTGCGCGGGATCGTGGCGACAGTGTTCTACATCCTTGCGGGCGGGATCGTTATGGTGCTGGCCCGGCATGTGCTGGGGGTGATCTGATGCGGCTGATGTTCGCGCTGCTGGCGGGCGGGCTGTTCGGGGCCGGGCTGCTGGTGTCTGGCATGACCGACACGCTGAAGGTGCAGGGCTGGCTTGACGTGTTCGGCGACTGGGACCCGACGCTTGCCTTTGTGATGGGGGGCGCGATCCTGCCGATGGCGGTGGCCTGGCGGGTGGCGGCGCGGCGGCATGTGTCGGTGCTGGGCACGCCCATCGCGATGGCCACCAACACCGAAGTTGACCCCCGCCTTGTGATCGGATCGGTACTGTTCGGGGCCGGGTGGGCACTGGCGGGGTTGTGCCCCGGCCCAGCGATGGCATCGCTGGGCTATGGCGGTGCCACAGGTGCGGTCTTTCTTCTGGCGATGCTGGCGGGTATGGTCGCCGCACCGGCAGCCCGCCGCCAGCTTGACCGCCTGACCGCCCGAGGAGAGTTCATGGACATTCGCGCGCTTACCCCGACCTATGCCGTTTCGCCCCAGATCGACCTGTCCGACCTGCCCGCGATCAAGGCGGCGGGGTATTCCACCATCATCGACAACCGCCCCGACGGGGAAATTCCGCCCCACCTGCACAGCGCCGCGATGAAGATGGCGGCCGAGGCGCTGGGTCTGACCTTTGTCGCGAACCCGGTGATCGGCGGTGCGATGACGCCCGAAAATGTCGCCGCCCAACGTGCGGCGATCGAGGCGGCAACCGGCCCGGTCTTTGCCTATTGCGCCAGTGGCAACCGGTCATCCGTCGTCTGGGCGCTGGCCCATGCGGGCGACATGCCCGCCGATGACCTGATCGGGATTCCGGCGCGCTTTGGCTATCAACTGGAACATCTGCGCCCGCAGTTGCAGGGCTGATTGCCCCCTAATTCGTGCCGGTGGCCATGAAATCCGGGAAATCCGCGCTTTCGGCGGGGGTTTCGCGCACCAGCGATACAACATTGGCCGAAGACGCGGCCTGTGTTGACAGGCGGACGGCGCGCATCCCGCGATGCTGGCCAAGCTTGCCTTCGGCCAATGCGACCGTGTCGATGCCTTCAAGGCAGATACGGTCCAGCGCCGCCGCAGGCAGGGCCAACACCTCGCCCACCGTCAGCGCCATGATCCGGGCAAGGGGCAGCCTGACCCGCGCCAGCACCGCATCCAGCCGACATTCGACCGCATCCACCTGTGCCGACAGATCCTGTGCGAAGGCCGCGACCCGTGCCGCATCCTGCGGCTGGGGTTGCGCCGATTGTTGGCGCGAGGCACGGCGTTCATCCGGCAGGGCCAGCAAAACCTCGCCCGATTTGGCCCCCCCGGCAAGCTGCACCTCGGCCCGGATCACCCGGTAGGGCATTTCATCCAGCAGCAGCGACAGCGGGCGCGGATCATCCAGAAAGGACGCATAGCGGTAACCTTTCGCCCAAGTATGATCCGCCTCTCCCGCAAGCACGGTTTCAAGGCCGGACAGCGCAGCATCGATCAGGTCGGACACCATTGCCGCGTCAGTGCGCGTCGGTTTGCGCGCGGGCGACGGGGCGGGGGTGATGCGGCCCATCGTCAACATCTCGGTCAGGCCTGCCAGAACGGGTGGCGCCATGACCAAAAGGCCCAGACCATCGCCCTGATCTTCGTCAAGAATGACGATCAGGGATTGGTCGGCCAAAAGTTCGATCAATTCGGCCAGCGAATGGCGGGTGATGGATTGGCGCGACACGTCCAGCGCCAGCCCCATCCCGTCGCGCGCCGCCCGCGCCAGTGACAGCCGCCAGCCCCGGTCAGCCCCCGGCCCGCCGCCCGACCCCGCCGCATCGGTGCCTGTGCCAGCCAATTTGCGTCGCAAAACATTCGTGTCCATCGCCCGCTCCGTCACCCGCCTTCGGGTCATGGTGGACGGTATCGCGAACGGGGTTTACGAAGCGTGAAGATCAGGCCGCCTTGCGGTCCAGCAGCAGGGGCAAAGTGGCGCGAAACGCAGCCCCGCCCTGCCCCGGCAGATAGGTGATGGTGCCGCCAAGATTGGCCATCACTTCGCGACAGATCGCAAGGCCAAGACCCGCCCCCCCGGCGCGTGTCTGATCGGTCAGGCGGGCGAATTTCTCGAAGATCAGCCCCTGACTTTCCTTTGGAATGCCGGATCCGTTGTCCACCACGTCAATCGACACCCGCCCCGACCGTTGCCGCACCGTGATCCGCAATTCGGGATGGACGGCATCGCAATATTTGCGGGCATTGGAAATCAGGTTGATTAGCACCTGAACCAACCGGTCGGCATCGGTTTTGACAAAGATATTCTCGGACGGCAGATCGCGATGGATGACGAACGAACGTTCGGGCCGGGTGTTGCTGGCTGATGACAAGGCCCGGTCGATCAACTGCGACAGGTTAGCCAGACCGATGTTCAACTGCACCGAGCCGTTTTCCAGCACGCTCAGGTCCAACAGATCGTCCAGCAGGCGGGTCAGACGGATCGCCTCTTCATGGATGATGCGGCTGTATTTCGCGACCAGCTCGGGCGGCAGATCGCCTTCGGTCATGATCTCGGAAAACGCGCGGATCGAGGTCATGGGCGTACGCAATTCATGGCTGATCTGGCTTAGGAAGCTGTCTTTCTGCACCGAAAGCTGGGTCAGCTTTTCGTTCGCCTCGCGCAGTTGCCGTGCGGTGCGGGTCAATTCTTCCTGCTGCGCCTCAAGCCGGGCGGAATATTCCATGATCTGGGCGGTTTCATTGGCCACCGCCATCAGATCCTCGACCGACACCGTGGCGCGGCCCACCAACTGGCTGATCATCGCATGTGCCGTGGCAGCCCCGACCGACCCCGCCAGACGCCGTTCCAGACCGGCCACGAAATCAGGGGTGGCGTCGGGCAGAAAGCCCGCCTTGCCCTGACGCCGCGCCTCTGTCTCGAACAGGGCAAGGGCGGATTCGTCGCCAAGGATGCGCTGCGACATCACCAACAGCGCCTCGGGCTCTGCCCGCCCGCGCGTCCAGCCGCGCGGACCGGCGTTGTCGCGGTCAAACACGTTTACGAAGGCCGCCCCCTGCATCCGTTCGACCGGACCGGGAAAGCTGATCAGGGAAAAGGCAAAGAACGTGGCAGTGTTCAGCACCAGCGACCAGAACACCGAATGCACCAGCGGGTCCATCCCGGCCACACCGAACAGCGCCTGCGGACGCAGCCAGCCGATGCCGAACGGTCCCGCCTCCATCACGGCGGCAGGGATCACGGCACCCGCCCCGAACGACGGCAGAAACAGCGTATAGGCCCAGACGGCAAAGCCCAGCGTCATGCCGACGGTCGCGCCCACACTGTTGGCCCCGCGCCAGAACAGCCCACCCAGCATGGCAGGCAAGATCTGCGCCACCCCGGCAAAGGCAATCAGCCCGATTGCCGCCAGCGCCGCCGATCCGCCCGACATCCGGTAATAGGCATAGCCAAGCGCCAGCACCCCGATGATCGACAGCCGCCGCGACAGGATCACGATGCGCCGCACGTCCCCCGATATCGCCGCCGAAGGCCGCAGCCGCAGCCAGATCGGCATCACGACATGGTTTGACACCATGGTGGCCAAGGCAATCGCCTCGACGATCACCATCGACGTGGCGGATGAAAAACCACCCAGGAACGCCAGCATCGCCAGCCCGCCCTGCCCTTCGGCCAGTGGCAGGGTCAGCACGAACATGTCGGGGTTTGATGAGGCGGGCAGCCGTTCCAGCCCGACCACGGCGATGGGCACGATGAACAGGCTCATCAACAGCAGATAGGCTGGAAAGGCCCAGCTTGCCCGTGCGAGATGCCGCTCGTCGCTGTTTTCGACGACCATCACCTGGAACATGCGCGGCAAGGTGATCACCGCCGCCGCCGACAGGAACATCAGCCCCGCCCAGCGATCCGGCTTCAGATCCCAGTCGGCAAGTGCCGAGGTGCCGATCCGGGCATAAACATCCGCAGGCCCGTCGGCGATGCCCCAGACGACGAAAATCCCCACCGCCAGCAAGGCCACCAGTTTCACCACCGCCTCGACTGCGATGGCGATGACGATGCCGTGGTGCTGTTCCAGCGCATCCAGATTGCGGGTGCCGAACAGGATGGTGAACAGCGCCAGCCCCCCCGCCACCCAGATCGCGGTCGCGTCGCGGTTGGGCAGGGCCCAGCCTTCGGGCGTGGCGCTGGCAAAGACGCCAAAGGACAGCGTGACCGACTGCAATTGCAGCGCGATGTAGGGCGTTGCCGCCACCACGGCGATGACCGTGACGATCACGCCCAACAGGTTCGATTTGCCGAACCGGTTGGAAATCAGGTCGGCAATCGACGTCACCCGCTGTTGCCGCCCGATCCGCACCAACTTGCGCAGCACCCACCACCAGCCGACGAACACCAGCGTCGGCCCCAGATAGATCGTCAGGAATTCCAGCCCCGACCGGGCGGCATAGCCAACCGCACCATAGAACGTCCAGGCGGTGCAATAGATCGACAGGGAAAGCGTGTAGACCAGCGGCGACCGCAACCAGCCGATCCGCCCCCGCGCCGCGCGCCCCTCGACGACAAAGGCCACGATGAACAGGACAGCGACATAGGCCAGACAGGCAAGGACCAGCACGTTGAACGGCACGTCAGGTCTCCTCCTCAGGCTCGTCGTCCTGGGGGTCGGCGGTCAGACCGGGGGCAAGCAGGGCCGCAATCAGCACAAGCGCGCCCCAGACCAGAAAGATATAGACCGAGTCAGGGGCGGTGTCGTTCAACTCTGTCTCGGCGGGCGACCACAGGATCGGCAGCATCACCAGAAACGCCCCCACCACCGGCAGCAACCGCGCCGCATCGCGCAGACGGCGCAGCCGGTAGCTTTGGCGTTTCACAAACAGGGGTTTACGCGGACGGGTCATTTTCCGATCAGTGACCTGACAGAGGCGAGCATGTCGGCATTGGCAAAGGGCTTGGTCATGAAGCGGCTGACGCCAGCGCGTTCGGCGGCCTCGCGGTCGCGGCCCTGACCTTTGGCGGTCAGCATCATTACCGGCAGATCGGCGGTGGCGGGGTCGGCGCGCAGGGCGGTCAAGATCTCAAGCCCGCTGCAACCGGGCAGCATCAGATCAAGGATCACCAGATCGGGACGCCTGGCCTGCACGGCGGCCACGGCCCCTGCGCCATCGGACAGGGTGGACACCTGCCAGCCGTCCCTGCTCAGGATAAAGCGGATCGCCTCGGCGATGTGCGGTTCGTCCTCGATCAGCAGGACATGGCTTGCCATGCGCAGCACCCCCCACGGGCAAGTGGCCCGGCCTTCGGTTCCCGGTGGCGGGTCTTGTCGCCCGCCTGTCAGGACTATCCCCGCAAACCGGGCCGCTGTCAAAACGCCATTGGTGCAGCTGTCAGGCCGTTTCGGACAGGATCGAAGGTTCGCGCCGTGCCGGGCAGTTCGCCCGCGGGCAAATCCGGCAAGTGGACCCGACGGCCATGGCCTGCCCCGCGCCATCGGGTTGCGGCTGGATCAGCATGGCCGCCTCGCGCACCTCTGGCCCGGCAAAGCCTGCGGGAAACCGGGTGCGGCAAAAGGCACGGATGCGGAACCTTGCCCCGCCCCGGCCGGCAGTTTCCACCAGCGCCTCGACCGGGCTGGCCGGGTGCGACAACGCAGTATAGAGCGGCCACAGCGGGCAGGCGGCGCCAAAGCGGGGCACGGCAAACCCGTCCGCCGGTTTGCGGAACAAAAGCGTTCCCGACCCATCGCAGGTGACAAGGCCAAAGGGTGACCCCGGCCGCAGCGCAAGGCGGCGAAAGACCGACAGGATATCGACGCCAAACGCATCGGCCAGCCGTGCCGGGTCCGGCCCGAAGGTTGTGATGGCCTGCGCCAGATCGGCCAGCGGCAGGGCCTGCGCATCACGCATCGCCTGCGCCACCCACGCCCGTGCCAGATCGCGCGCGGCCCTCGTGGCCAGTGCGGCAATCCCGGCCTCCAGCGCCTGCGGGCCTGCCCCCCCTGTCTCCAACGCCGCCAGATGCCAGCCTTGGGCGGACAGCCACACCTCAAGCTCATCCTGCGGGTCGGCCACACCCTGCCCTTCGGCCTGCGCCGATCCGTCCAGATAGGCCACCAACGCCTCGGCCCCGACGGCAAGGCGTTCGCTGTCCTGATGCAGGTTGTGGTGGAACCTTTCACGCCAGACCGGATCGATCTGATCCGATTCTGCCAGAATCGCGGCGGTGGACCGGACCGAGGCCACCGCCGACAACAATTCGTGCAGCGAGGCCGACAGATGCGGATCGTGGGTGATGCGGTCGTTCAACGCGGCAACCGCGCGTTCCAACCCTGCCGCGCGGGCATGAAGTGCGGCCACCACCCCGGCCCAGCCCGGAAAACGGGTGGCGAAATCCTCGGTCCGGTCCAGTTCGGCCCGTGGCGCCCCGCCGACAGCGGCGGCGGCAGCGCGCAGGTCTTGGGTCAATATCCCTTCGGTCCCCATCGACAGGGCTGCCACCGGCACAGCCAATACCCCCGCCAGCCGGACCAGAACATCCGCCCCGACCCGCCGCCGATTGTGTTCGATCAGATTCAGATATGAGGCTGATATCCCGGCATCGCGCGCAAGATCGGCCTGCCGCAGCCCCAGCGACATCCGCCGTTCGCGCACCCGGCTGCCTGTCAGGGCCGTCATCGGCATTGGTCATATCCCCATTCCAGCACAGCGATATTTACTGCGTCAGATCCGATTTACAAAGCCTGAAAACCACGCCCAACCCGCGCCATGAAAAAAGGCGCGCCCGGTGTCCCGGACGCGCCCCCTTTTCCACGCAAGGGTGGTTTGTTGCAAAGCCTGATCTTACTGCAGCGCCTTGTCGGTGATGGCGCTGGTCCACGCACCTTCGGGGGCCTTGGTGATGACCGGGTCAGACCCGCCCGACAGCAAGGATGCCACGGTCCGTTCCGCCGCCGCCACGTCCAGCGTGCCGTTCGACCCTGCGGTCAGTTTGGCCACTTCGGCCATCATCCGCTTTTGGTGCGTTTCGGTCTGCGCGCCGGTTTCATCGTTTTCCAGCACGATCATCGCGGCTTCGTCCGGGTTCGCCTCGGCGTATTTCCAGCCTTTCATGCTGGCGCGCACAAAGCGGACCATCTTGTCTTCGAACGCGGGGTCGGCCAGCTTGTCTTCCATCACGTAGAGGCCGTCTTCCAATGTGGCGACGCCCTGCTCTTCATACTTGAAGGTCACCAGATCTTCGGGCGCGATGCCCGCGTCGATCACCTGCCAGTATTCGTTGTAAGTCATGGTCGAAATGCAGGCCGCCTGCTTTTGGAGCAGCGGATCGACGTTGAAGCCTTGCTTCAGCACCGTCACACCGCCTGCGCTGCCATCGGTGGCAAGGCCAAGCTGCGACATCCACGACAGGAACGGGTATTCATTGCCAAAGAACCACACACCCAGCGTCTTGTCCGCGAAATCGGCGGGGGTCGTGATGCCGGTTTCCTTGAGGCAGGTCAGCATCATGCCCGACGCGGCAAAGGGCTGGGCGATGTTCACCAGCGCCAGACCCTTTTCGCGGGCGGCCAGCGCCGACGGCATCCAGTCGATCACCACATCCGCGCCGCCCCCGGCGATGACCTGGGTCGGGGCGATGTCGGGGCCGCCCGGTTTGATGGTGACGTTCAGGTTCTCTTCCTCGTAGAACCCTTTGGCCTGGGCCACATAATAGCCCGCGAACTGTGCCTGCGTGACCCATTTCAACTGCAATGTCACATCATCCGCCGCCTGCGCGCCGGATGCGGCGAATGCCGCGAACAGCGCACCCGTCAAAATCTTCTTCATTCTGTAACCTCCATGTTGTGGCCCCACGTTGCGGGGGCCTTTCGTTTCATTTTCTTTGCGAGGGGTGCCAGAACGTCACCGCCCGCTCTGCCGCTGCGACAAGGCCATAGAAGACCGACCCTGCCACCGCTGCAACCGCAATTTCGGCCCAGACCATGTCCAGCCCCAAGCGCCCCACCTCGGTCGAGATGCGAAAACCCATTCCCACCACCGGACCGCCGAAAAATTCGGCAACAATCGCCCCGATCAGCGCAAGCGTGCTGGCGATTTTCAGCCCGTTGAACAGAAAGGGCATCGCCGCAGGCAGGCGCAGCTTGAACAACGTCTGCCAATAGCCCGCCCCCCATGTGGCCATCAGGTCGCGCTGCATCCGTTCCGATGCCTGCAAGCCTGCAACCACGTTCACCAGCACCGGAAAGAACACCATGATCACGACAACAGCCGCCTTTGACTGCCAGCCAAAGCCGAACCACATCACCATGATCGGCGCGACGCCCACGATGGGCAGGGCTGCCACGAAATTCCCCACCGGCAGCAACCCGCGCGTCAGCAGGGCCGACCGGTCGATCAGCACCGCCACAATGACCGCCGCCCCGCACCCCATGAGATAGCCCGACAGCGCCCCCTTGACGAAGGTCTGCACGAAATCCACCCACAGGATCGGCAGGCTGATGGCGATGCGCGCCGCGATGGCGGTGGGTGCGGGCAAGATCACTGCAGGCACCGACAGGCCGCGCACCATCAATTCCCACACCACCAGAACGGTGATGCCGAACATCGCAGGCACCGCGATCCGCCCTGCCCGCGTGTGCGACAGCGCCGATCCGGCCAACCAGGTGTTGACCGCCCAGGCCGCCCCCCAGATCACCAGCGCCAGAATGACCAGTGTCACAGCGGCACCCCCATCCGGGCGCGGGCACCGCGTTCGACCAACCCCACGATCAGGATCAGCCCCCCCGCCAGAATGGCGGACGCGAACAGCGCCGCCCACATGATCATCGGCTCTCCGAACTGGCTGCCGATCAGCATCCGCGCGCCCAAGCCTTCGATCGCGCCCGTCGGCAATTCGCCCACGATGGCCCCCACCAGCGCCGCCGCAATCGCGACCTTGAGCGAGGCAAAGAAATACGGCATCGACGCGGGCAGGCGCAGCTTCCAGAACGCCTGCGCGCGGCTGGCGTTATAGGTCATCAACAGGTCAAGTTGCGCGGGATCGGGGCTGCGCAGGCCCTTGACCATGCTGACCAGCACCGGAAAGAACGACAGATAGGCCGAAATCACCGCCTTGGGCACCATCCGGTCTTCGATCCCGATGCTATTGGACAAGACGACAATCATCGGGGCAAGGGCCACGATGGGAATGGTCTGGCTGATGATGGCCCAAGGCATCACACTCAGGTCCATGGCGCGGCTTTGCACGATGGCGATGGCAAGGCCGGTGCCCAGAACGATCCCAAGGACAAAGCCGTAGAACGTCGCCTGCAACGTCACCCAGCCATGATAGACAAGGCTGCGTTTGGATGTGACGGCCTGCGCGGTCACGCCTTTCCACAACTCCGCCGCCACCTGATGCGGGGCGGGCAGCAGGGGGCGGGCCTGGTTCATCGTCTGCGGCAGCAGTTCGGTGAAACTGACGGTGGTTCCCGCGCGGTCCGCCTGATCATAGACCCACTGCTTGTTCAGCAGGACCGACCCCGCATACCACAGGCACAGGATCAGCCCCAGCACGGCCAGAACGGGCAAGACGCGGTTCATCCCCGCCCCTCCTGCGGCCAGGCGATCAGGGCAACGGCGACGATCCCCAACACGATGCCCGCGACCTGCATCGACGTCGGACGCTCGTCAAACCAAAGCACCGCGACCAGCGTCAGCAACACCAGCTGCACCACCGACGAAATCGACACCGCCAGCGCCAGACCGCTTTCGCGCATCAGGCGCACCATCATCAGATTGCCGACCAGAAAGAACCCCAGCGCCGCAATCAGCGTCGGCATCCAGCCGCTGCCCGCATAGGCGCGCAGCACGGAATTTGCCGCGACAAAGGCCGCCATCGCGCCCGACAACCACAAAAGCGAACCTGCGGTCATGTTGGTGCCCCTATTCCGCGCAAGGCGCGTGCGTTGTCAAACCTCATCGCCATGCCCCGCGCGCAGACCTTCGCGCACCCTATGCGCAATCTCGATGAATTCGCGGCTGTCGCGGATGTCCAGGGGGCGTTCGCGCGGCAAGGGGCTGTCGATGATATCGGTGATCCGACCGGGGCGCGGTGACATGACGACGATCTTGGTGGACAGATACACCGCCTCGGGGATGGAATGGGTGACAAAGCCGATGGTCTTGCCCGTCGCCGCCCACAGCTTCAGCAATTCCTCGTTCAGGCGATCGCGCACGATTTCATCCAGCGCGCCAAAGGGTTCATCCATCAGCAGGATATCGGCATCGAACGCCAGCGCCCGCGCGATAGAGGCGCGCTGCTGCATGCCGCCCGACAGTTGCCACGGGAATTTGCGACCGAACCCCTTCAGCTCCACCAACTCCAACACCCGGTCGATCCGGGCGGTCTGGTCGGCCTTGGAAAAGCCCATGATCTCGAGCGGCAGGCCAATGTTGCCCGCGATGGTGCGCCATGGATAAAGACCCGCCGCCTGAAACACATAGCCATAGGCGCGGGCCTGCCGGGCCTGATCGGGCGTCATGCCGTTCACGGTCAGGGTGCCGCCCGTGGGGTGTTCCAGTGCCGCGACACAGCGCAGGAACGTCGTTTTGCCGCAGCCGGACGGGCCGATGAAGCTGACAAATTCGCCCTTGCCGATGGTCAGATCGACATCCTTCAGCGCATGAACCGGCCCGTCCCCGGTCTGGAACGTCAGGTTCAGGCCCTTTGCCTCGATCACGGGGGCGGTCGTTGCGGTCATGTCCCGCATCACACCCCCGTCGCGGGAATACCGGTTCGCACCACAGGGCGCGGCGCGGTCAGGTCTTTCCATGCGCTCAGCGCGCGGTTCACCGCCGGGCGCGGTTCGCGGGCGACAAAAGCGCCGTGTCCTTCACGCGTGCGCACCTCGCCGTCGTGGATGGCGACATGGCCGCGCGTCAGGGTAAAGCGGGGCAGACCTTTGACAACTTTGCCCTCGAAAACGTTGTAATCAATGGCCGATTGCTGCGTGGCGGCGGAAATCGTCTTTTGCTTTTCGGGGTCCAGCACCACCAGATCGGCATCCGCGCCGACAAGGACGGCACCCTTTTTCGGATAGCAATTCAATATCTTGGCGATGTTTGTTGATGTGACGGCCACGAATTCGTTCGGCGTCAGACGCCCCGTCGCCACGCCATGCGTCCACAGCATCGGCATCCGGTCCTCTAACCCGCCGGTACCATTGGGGATTTTCGTAAAATCACCCACCCCGAACCGCTTTTGCGCGGTGGTAAAGGCGCAGTGATCGGTGGCCACGACCGACAGGCTGCCCGATTGGAGCCCGGCCCACAGGCTGTCCTGATGCGCCTTGCTGCGGAAGGGCGGGCTCATCACCCGGCGGGCGGCGTGGTCCCAGTCGGGGTGGAAATATTCGGTTTCGTCCAGCGTCAGGTGCTGGATCAGGGGCTCTCCCCAGACGCGCTTGCCGGCGGCGCGGGCGCGGCGGATCGCCTCGTGGCTGTCTTCGCAACTTGTGTGCACGACGTACAGCGGCACGCCCGCCATATCGGCGATCATGATGGCGCGGTTCGTTGCCTCTCCCTCTACCTGGGGGGGGCGGGAATAGGCGTGCGCCTCGGGTCCGGTGTTTCCCGCGGCCAGCAGTTTGGCCGACAGTTCCGCCACCACATCGCCGTTTTCGGCATGGACCATCGCCAGCGCGCCCAGATCGCCACAGCGGCTGAAGCTGGCGAACAATTCGTCGTCGTTCACCATCAACGCGCCCTTGTAGGCCATGAAGTGCTTGAAGCTGGTCATCCCTGCCTTGACCGCCAACTCCATGTCCTGCCAGACTTTTTCGCCCCACCAGGTGATCGCCATGTGATAGCTGTAATCGCAGTTCGCGCGGCCCGATTTGTTGTGCCACATTTGGGCGGCATCCATCAGCCCCTGCCCCTGCCCCGGCAGCACGAAATCGACCACCATCGTCGTGCCCCCCGCAAGGGCCGCACGGGTGCCGGATTCGAAATCATCTGCCGAATAGGTGCCCATGAAGGGCATCTCAAGGTGCGTGTGCGGATCAATCCCGCCGGGCATGACATAGCAGCCCGTGGCGTCGAGCGTGTCCCCCCCCGACAGGTTCGCGCCGATCTCGGTGATGATGCCGCCCTCGATGCGCACATCCGCCTTGTAGGTCAGGTCAGCGGTGACGATGGTGCCGTTCTTGATGATGGTCATTCTGTTCATCCTCTGAAAGCGCCCGCTTTCATCTGTTCTTGACTATCCTACGGGGTTGTCCGCTGGCGGGCCATTGGTTTAGGCGCAACCGGCGACCGTTCACCCCACCACCTCTGCCACCTCAAGCACCGCGTGGAACAGAACGTCCGTTCCGGCGGCGGCCCATTCGGGGGTAATGTCTTCGGCCTCGTTATGGCTCAACCCGTCCACGCAGGGGCACATGATCATCACGGTGGGGGCGACGCGGTTGATCCAGCAGGCGTCGTGACCGGCGCCGCTGACGATGTCCATGTGCGAATAGCCCAGCTTTTCCGCCGCCCCCCGCACCACCTTGACCAAAGAGGCATCAAAGGTCACGGGGTCGAAGTGGCCAACATCCTCGATTGCGCAGCCAAGGCCCAGTTCGGCGGCAACTGCGTGGGCGGCGCGCATCACTTCGGCCTTCATCGCGTCCAGTTTGGCCTGTTCGGGGCTGCGGATATCGACGGTGAACACGACCTTGCCCGGTATCACGTTGCGGCTGTTGGGGAACACCTTGACCTGCCCCACCGCGCCCACGGCATTGGGCTGATGGCTCATCGCGATCTGGTGCACGCGTTCGGTGATCCGCGCCATGCCAAGACCTGCGTTCACCCGCATGTGCATCGGCGTGCTGCCGGTGTGGGCGTCCTTGCCGGTCAGGGTGATTTCCAGCCACCACAGGCCCTGCCCGTGGGTGACGACGCCGATATCTTTCCCCTCGGCCTCAAGTATCGGGCCTTGTTCGATGTGCAATTCCAGCATGGCGTGCATCTTGCGTGCGCCCACCACCTCGGTTCCGACCCAGCCGATGAGGGCCAACTCGTCCCCGAACACCTTGCCGTCCAGATCGCGGCGGGCATAGGCATAGTCCTGCGTGTGGATGCCCGCAAAGACGCCAGACGCCAGCATGGCCGGGGCAAAGCGCGCGCCTTCCTCGTTCGTCCAGTTGGTCACGACGATGGGGTGGCGGGTCTGGATGCCGGTGTCGTTCAGGGATCGAACCACCTCCAGCGCGCCAAGAACGCCCAAGACGCCGTCGAACTTGCCGCCCGTGGGTTGGGTGTCCAGATGGCTGCCCATATAGACGGGCAGCGCGTCGGGGTCGGTGCCGGGGCGGGTGGCGAACATGTTGCCCATGGTATCGACACCCATCGTCAGACCCGCCGCCGCACACCAGCGCGCAAAGAGATGCCGCCCCTCGCCGTCGGCATCGGTCAGGGTCTGGCGGTTGTTGCCGCCCGCGATGCCGGGGCCGATCTGCGCCATCTCCATCAGGCTGTCCCACAGGCGTTGCGGGTTGATCCGAAGGTTTTCCCCGGGGGCTGGCATCTGTCTCTCCCTGTGGCCGGGGCGTCTGGTGCGCCCCTTGCTGCGAAGAACGGTGTCCAAGCACGTTGAACGACTCGTTTCCTGACCGTATGGTCAGAGACAAGCGCACCACAACCTGACCATCCGGTCAACGAAAATGTCAAAGGATCAGATGGACGCGACTGCCCGCATTTCGCGCAGATCAGGCGGCAAGCGCACGGATATCCGGCGCGAGAATGAACGTGTGATCCTGCAAGCCGCCGAAAAGGTCTTTGCCGAGGCGGGCTTTGGCGGCGCGACCATGCAGTTGATCGCGGATATGGCGGGGTTGCCCAAGGCGAACTTGCATTACTATTTCGCCACGAAAGAGGATCTGTATCGCCGCGTCGTGCGCAACATCTTTGAAATCTGGCTGGATGCGGCCTCCAGTTTCGACGCGGCCACCGGCCCGGTCGAGGGGATCGGCGCCTATGTCGATGCCAAGATGGAAATCAGCCGCCGCCACCCCGATGGATCAAAGGTCTGGGCCTCCGAGGTGATGCACGGCGCGCCGGTCATTCAGGATTATCTGGAAACCACCCTGCGCGACTGGACGGCGGGGCGCGCGGCGGTGATCCAGACATGGATCGATCAGGGCAAGATGGCCCCCGTCGATCCACGGCATCTTTTGTACATGCTGTGGGCCACGACGCAGCATTACGCCGATTTCGGTCACCAGATCGAAACCCTGAACGACGGCCGTCCGCTGACCGAACGGCAATGGCGCGCGGCCAAGGACAGCGTGAAACAGATCATCCTGCGCGGCATTGGTGCTGCGTGAAGATCAGCGTGCAGGTGTTTGTTTTCCCTTAAAAAAAATTAGAATCTTATCGGGAAACCATGAATTTTCTGCGAAAATTCGCAGCCAACCCTTGTCGCCCGCAAAACGCATCGTTACCCCTGTGTCCATCCATTCACCGGAAGGCCCGCCATGGACATCGCCACGCTGGAAAGTCAGGAAACCCGCCTTGTCCTGCCCCGATTTACCGAAGATCAGGCCCTGTCGCTGGGTCTGGCGCTGATCGAGGCGGCGCGCGGGCGTCTGCCCATCGCCATCGACATCCGCACCCCGGACCGCACGCTGTTCCACATCTCGATGCGGGGGGCGTCAGCCATCAACGACCGCTGGGCCTTGCGCAAAAGCAACCTTGTGTTCGCCTTTGGGGCCTCCAGCATGTTGACGACGCTGCGCCTGCGGGACCGGGGCGAAACGCTGGCATACCACGGCCTGCCCGAGGGCGAATTTGCCCTGTCGGGCGGCAGCGTTCCGATCCGTGTCGCGGGTGCGGGACTGATTGCCGCCGTCACCGTGTCGGGCCTGCCCGAGATGGAAGATCACGCGCTGGCGGTGCAAGCCTTGGGCGCGCTGGTTTAGGGTGAAATCCCTGTAATGCAACATATTGACGATTAACGTATATTAATGCGAAGATATGGTACAAGTCCCCGTGGCAGCGGTGTCGCACCACGCGGGCACGACTTATTCAGGAGGAATGCCATGCGCGCCTTGGCCGCCATTATGATTGCCAGTCTTTTCATTCCCGCTGCTGCAGTGGCCGGTGTGCCGCCGCCCGTCACCACATCGACCACCGACACCGACACGCGCGCTTTCGTCGGCTTGAACTGGTCGTTCGGATCCGGCGGGACCAAGCCCGAAGGCATCGTTGGTCTGGCCCGCACCAAGACCGACAGCGACGGCGATGCAAAAGGCGTCAAGGCTGCTGTCCACTTTGACTTCTCGAACGGGTTCGCCTTTGAAAAGCTGAAGCTGACGGGCCTTCTTGGCACGAACGAGGCGCAGGCCGAACTCGGCGGCGGTTATGACTTCGGGTCAGGGCTGTTCGGGACCGTTGGCGCTAACCTGCCCTACTTTGCGCTGGGGGCTGATGTGATGCTGTCGGGCGGCATCGAAGGCTATGCCGGCATCCACACGCTGGGCAAGACGAACGTTCCGGCCGAGGCTGTGGTCATTCTGCCGCCGCCTCCGTGATGCCGGTGCTGTGACCGAACCGCGCGTCATGGCATATCTACCCGGCCGAAGGGGCGTGCTGATCACAGCCCTTTCGGCCCTTTTCGTTTCGGGTTGGGCCGGGCGGTTTGCCAGTGCGCAACAGCCGGTTCCCCCCCATGACCCGCGCACCCTAGCCGCGTTTCTGGACGTGCTGTTGCCCGATGACGGGGTGACGCCTGCCGCAAGCGCGCTTGGCGTGCCCGGCGGCATTGAGGATATCGCCGGGGACGTCGAGCCCCTGCGCCGCCTGATCGCGCTTGCCTGCGACTGGCTGGATCAGGTGGCGGACGCGCCGTTTCACGTGCTTGCGGATGCGGATAAGCAGGCGATCGTCGCCTGGATGTCCACCGCCGACTACAATGAAATTCCGCGCCGGTTCTACCATCTGACGCGACAGTTGGCGGTAGAGCTGGCCTATTCCCACGCCACAGGCGTTGCGGGCCTGCCGCTGGCCGCCGCACCGCAGCCGATGGGATACCCGCCGCCGTGGGGATGATCGTCGATGTGGTGATCGTGGGGGCCGGGGCGGGTGGGGCCGCCGCGGCCTTTGGCCTGTGCGAACAGGGGCTGTCGGTGCTGTTGCTGGACGCAGGCCCGCGCTTTGACCCGGTCACCGACTACCCGCTGGATGCGCCCGGTTGGGAACGGCGCGGCTTTCCGGCCCCGAAGGGCAGTCGTGCCACCATTCGTTATGGCGATCTGGGCGATCTGGGCGATGACGACGGTCTTGCCAGTTTCAACGCGGTCGCGGGCCGTCTGGGGGACGCGCGAAAGCGGATCGTGGGGGCGGGGTATTCACATGTCATGGGCGTCGGCGGCAGCACCCTGCATTACACGGGCGAGGCGCACCGGATGCACCCCGATGCCCTACGGCTGAACACCCTGACCGGAATGGGCACCGATTGGCCGCTGGATTATGCGGCGTTGGAGCCGTTCTATACCCGCGTCGAACACCTGATTGGCGTGGCAGGTCCGGAGGATACGGGCGCGCGCTGGCGGTCTGCGCCCTATCCGCTGCCACCCCATCCGCTTGGCCCCGCAGCCCTGCGGTTGGTACAGGCGGGCGCGGCGCATGGCCTGACGTTTCAGCCCAACGCGCGGGCGGCGCTGTCGGAGCCCTATGAGGGCCGCCCGGCCTGCAACTATTGCGCCCAATGTCAGCGCGGTTGTCCCTTGGGCGACAAGGGTTCGGCGGATGTGACTTTTCTCCCCAAGGCGCAGGCGACGGGTCGCCTGACGCTGATCGCCGATGCGCCTGTGGTGGCGCTGCACACAGGGGCCAATGGTCGGATCGTGGCGCTGGATTATATCCACGACGGCGCACGCACCCGGCAGGAGACGCCGGTTCTGGTGCTGGCCGGGGGGGCGGTGCAGACGCCGCGCCTGTTGCTGGCGCAGCGCGATGCCGATCATCCGCAGGGTCTGGCGAATGGGTCGGGCCAGGTCGGGCGCAACTTCATGGAGACGCTGGTCTGGGCCGCCACCGGCCTTGTGCCGGGGCTGACCGGCAGCCACCTTGGCCTGCCCGCCGATGCCGTGGCCTGGGATTTCAACGCGCCGGGGGCCGTTCCGGGTGCGGCGGGCGGCGTTCGGTTTACCCAAGCGGTGCAGGAAATGGCGCTGACCGGTCCCGTCAGCTATGGCACGCGGTTGATCGACGGCTTTGGCGCGCCGTTCAAGGCGCGGTTGCGGCAGGCATTCGGATCGGCGCTGTCGGTGTCTGCCATCGCCGAGGTGATCCCCGACTCGCGCAGCCGCATCACCTTGCACGGAACCGAGACAGACGCGCACGGCCTGCCCCTGCCCGTCATCCAGTCCGTGCTGACCGACAACAGCCTGACCCTGCTGCGCTTCATGGCCGCCAAGGGGCGCACGTTGCTGCAATCCGCCGGGGTGGGGTCTGTGTTGGAACAGGCCACATCCTGGGACATGTTCGGGGCCACCCATGTCTTTGGCACTGCACGGATGGGCCATGACGCGGCGCAATCGGTGGTCAATCACACGGGGCGCTGCCATGACCATGACAATCTGTGGATTGCGGATGCGAGTGTGTTTCCGTCATCGGGCGGGGGCGAAAGCCCGTCCCTGACCATTCAGGCGCTGGCCCTGCGCACCGCGCGCGCGATTGCCGCAGGCTGATCGCGACACGGCGTCGCTTGTGCGTTTGACCGCAGCGCATCCGGCCCCCAAAGTGGGAAAAAATTGCCAGAGGGGCCACCATGACCAACACATCCCAATCCCTGTTCGAACGCGGCATGAAGGTGCTGGTCGAAGGGGTGTCCTCTGCCTCGCGCGGGCCTGCCACCTTTGGCGGGGCACCGCGCTACATGTCGCACGGGGCGGGCGCGCGGCTGTATGACGTGGACGGGCGCGAATATATCGACTGGATGATGGCCTTTGGTGCCCTGCCCCTTGGCCATGCCCACCCGGCAATCGTCGAGACGATCACCCGCGAGATCGCGCGCGGATCGCATTTCGCCACCGCGCTGGAGGTTGAGGTCGAGGTGGCCGAGATGCTGGTCGCCCTGCTGCCGCATGTGGACAAGGTGCGCTTTGCCAACACTGGGACCGAGGCCTGCATGGCCGCCTTCCGGCTGTGCCGGGGCCATACCGGGCGGCGCAAGATCATCAAGTTCGAAGGGCATTATCACGGCTGGTGGGACAGCGTGTTGCTGAACACCAACCCGATGCCCGCCGCCGCCCTTGGCCACCCCAACAGCCCGATCCGCATCACCGACAGCTCCGGCATACTGGAGGGGGCGCTGGCCGACACCATCGTCGTGCGCTGGAACGATGTCGAGGCGTTGGAACGCGCGATGGCGCTGCACGGGCCGGATGCGGCCTGTGTGGTGACCGAAGGCGTCATGTCCAACATGGGGGTGATCCCGCCCAAGCCGGGGTATCTGCACCGGATGCAGGAGCTGTGCCAGCAGTATGGCGCGCTGTTCTATCTGGATGAAACCGTGACAGGCTTTCGCCTTGCCGCCGGGGGCTGTGCGGAACTTTACGGTCTGACGCCCGATATCGTGACCTATGGCAAGGCGCTGGGGGGTGGCTTGCCGATGGCGATGATCGGCGGGCGGGCGGATGTGATGGCGGGTCTGGAATGGGGCAAGGTCTTGCATTTCGGTACCCACAATGCCGGGCGACTGGCGTTGCATGTGACCAAAACCATGTTGGAAACCATGCTGGCCGATGATCAGGCCGGGTTCACGCGGATCAAGGATCTGGGGTTGAAGATGGCCGACACGGTGCGGCAGGTCGCGCGCACCTCGAACCGGCATGGCATCGTTGTGCAGGGGGTGAATTCGATGTTCCAGATCTTTTTCACCGACCAACCCGAGATCACCGATTACCGCGATTTCTGCACCCATGTAGACCGCGCCAAGTTCCGCGACTTTGCGCTGCGCCTGATGGACAAGGGCATTTACATGAACCCCTCCGCCACGCTGCATTCGCTGTCGTCGATCGTCCACACCGAGGCTGACATCGCCACAACCGCCAAAGCCATGGCCGAGGTGCTGGAGGAGATGCCATGACCACCATCGGTATTCTGGGCATCGGCCATCTGGCCGAATTCATCATCCACGGGGCCGCGGGCAAAGGTTACAGCTTTCTGCTGTCGCCCCGGTCAGCAGGGCGCGCGGAACGGCTGGCCGCCGCCACAGGTGCCATGGTCGCAGACAGCAATCAGGCGGTGGTCGACGGGGCCGATCTGATTCTGTCCTGCCTGCCCGCGACCGAGGGGCCAGAGATTTTGCAAGGTCTGACCTTCCGTCCCGGCCAAAGTGTTTTGTCCGCGATGGCAGGCACGCGGCAGGCGGCATTGGCCGATATCGTCGCCCCTGCGACCGCGTTCTGCACCATGATGCCGGGCCTTGCGAATTCCTACGGGGTTGGTCCCTGCCTGCTGTATCCCGCCGATCCCCGCTGGCAGGCGTTCCTGTCCAACCTTGGCCCGGTGCATCTGTTTGACGACGAAAACGCCTTTGTCACCGCCACGGCATTCGGGGCGCTGTCGGGGGCCAGCTTCTTTCTGATGGATGCGATGATCGGCTGGTTTGTCGACAACGGTCTGCCCGCACCGCAGGCCCGCCGTCTGGTGGCCGAAACCCTGCGCGGCAATGCGACGGTGCTGCTGCACGAAACAGCCACCCTGGCCGAGATCACCCCCGGCATCGCCACCCCAGGCGGCATAACCGAGGCGCTGGTCCGCATTCTGAACCGGGATGGCGGGATTGGCGCGTGGTCCCAAGGGCTTGATCTGGTGCTGCGCCGGGTGCGCGGGGCGGAATAGGGCGCTGCTTTCTTGCATCGGCCCCGGTTCTGGGCCACTTTCGGCAGATAGGAAAGAGCGTGCCCATGACCAGACCCCGCACCCGCATCCAGCAGAAGAATTCCGAAACCATACTGGAAGCGGCGCTTGAGGTGTTTTCGGCCCAAGGCTTTCGGGGCGCGACGCTGGACCAGATCGCCGATGTGGCCGGGCTGTCGAAACCAAACCTTTTGTATTACTTCGCATCGAAAGAGGCGATCCATCAGGCGGTTCTGACGCGCCTGCTGGACACCTGGCTTGATCCCTTGCGCAAGATGGACCCAAAGGGCGATCCGGTCGATGAAATCCTTGGCTATGTGCGCCGCAAGGTGGAACTGAGCCGCGATTACCCGCGCGAAAGCCGGTTGTTCGCAAATGAAATCCTGCAAGGCGCACCCCGCATGCGCGAGGCGATTGAAGGCGATCTGAAACGGCTGGTGGATGAAAAGGCCGCCGTCCTGAGCCATTGGATGGACGAAGGGCGCATCGCGCGGATGCCCCCGGTGCATCTGATCTTTTCGATCTGGGCGTTGACCCAGCATTACGCCGATTTCGACGTGCAGGTGCGCGCCGTGCTTGGCCCCGGCCACGACCCCTTTGCCGAGGCGGGCGATTTTCTGGAAACGCTGTTTCGCAAGCTGCTGGCGGTTTGACGCGGCGCTGATCACGGGTTGGCCCCAACCGACCCAAGTATGCCGATGCCCCCGACGCTGACAAGGCGACGGTGGCGAAACTGATTTCTTGCACTAATTCGGGTGTGGGAAAGGGAAAGCGCCGGATGCGACCGACACGGAAATTGCTGTTCTGGATCGCTGTCCTTCTGGCCACGGCGGCAAAGCTGCGCAGTCTGGCGCGCCGACGCCGCAGGGACACAGGTCAGATGACCCAAGACATCGCCCAGGCTCTTTCCGACCTTGACGGTCGCTGGACACAGGCACAGGCCGTTGCCAATGATATTCTGACCTTGCGCGGGCTAAGCCGAAGCGGGGCAAAGACGCGCAGTGACACGATGTTCACCGCGCTGCGGGCCGAGTTGGATGTGTTGCACAGCCGGTTTGCGGACCTGGAAGCGGGGGGCAAGAGCCGCAAACTCGCGTTTCTTCGCCGCCGTGGCGCGCGGTTGGCCAGGTTGCAGGCGGATGTGCGGACCATGGTCGCCCGGTTCGACACGCTGGAACAGCAACAGCGCGACGCCATGGAAAAAGCCCGCATGAAGCGCGCGCGCTTGATGAAATTCCGGGGGAACGAGGATTCATCCGACATGCAGACCCCCGAAGACGAGGTCTGACCCAAGGGCCAAGGGTTCGTTGGCGATGTCAGGCGAAGTTGATCACGGCAATCGCAGCGGCATCAGGATTCTGATCAAGACCTCATTGCGCAGGACCACATGTTCAAAGAATGCCCCCAGCGCATGCAGCAGGACAAGCCAGAACAGCGCCCATTGCGCCAGTTCGTGCAGTTCGGCGGCCCGTTCGCTTTGCAGCGCCCAGGCGAATGACCCCGACAGCGGCAATGCTATCACCAGACCATAAAGCCCGGCATGGGTCAGCTTGCCCATGACATGCACGACCACAGGCGTGTTGGCGGGGGGGGCGGGGCTGCCGCGCCGCCACAGCAGCCCAAGACGCCACACCGTCAGGGCAAGGATCACGGTTCCCACCGCCGCATGGACAAGGACAGGCAGCGACAGGACAGCCGCGCCGGTGTCCACCCTTGTGTCAAAGTCCCGCTCCATCCCACGATGAACCAGCAGTTGGAAACAGATCAGCGCGGCAATGCCCCAGTGCAGCCCCGCCTGTACGGGGCTGTAACCCGTTGGACGGCCCTGCCCGTCCCCGGTCATTCCGGCAAGGCCCAGACCAGCACATGGTCGCCAATTGGCGTTTCCATGAAGTGATGCCCCCCCGCCATCAGCCCGACAAACTGCCGCCCGTCCTGTTCGAACATGAAGGGGTTGGACTGCCCGCCCGCGGGCAAGGCCGTCTGCCACACCGTTTCGCCGGTGGAGATGTCGATGGCGCGGAACAGGTCATCCGTGGCGGCGGCGATAAAGATCAGCCCGCCCGCCGTCAGTACCGCGCCGCCGTTGTTCGGGGTTCCGATGTCAAAGGGCAACCTGCTGGGGATGCCGAACGGCCCGTTGTTGCGCGCGGTGCCAAAGGGGCGGTCCCACAGCGTTTCACCCGTGCCAAGGTCGATGGCCCGGATGCCGCCATAGGGTGGCTGCTTGCACAAAAGCCCGGTGAAGGGCACACGCCAGCCCGCATTGACCTGAATGGCATAGGGTGCGCCGGTCTGGGGGCCCGCCTCGCCCAAGGGGGTTTCCTCTGTTCCGCCCGCTTCCGTTATCGGACGCAGACCGGCGGCATCCGCCTCGGCCCGTGGGATAAGGCGGTTGTGGTTCGGCATGTCGTTGTCATTCGCGACGATGATGCCGCGGGTGGGATCGACCGCCACACCGCCCCAATCCGACCCGCCGTTATAGCCCGGATACTGGATCCACTTCTGGTCACTGGTAGGGGGGGTGTAGATGCCATCATAGGCCGCCTGACGGAATTGTATCCGGCACCACAGCTGATCAACCGGGGTGAACCCCCACATGTCACGCTCTTCCAGGCGTTGTTTTGCCAACGTGTGGTAGGTGGAAAAGGGTTGCGCGGGCGACAGATAGTCAGGCTCTACCCCGCCCTGCGGCACGTCGCGGTCTTCGACGGGGAACAGGGGCGTGCCAGTGCGGCGGTCCAGCAGATAGATGTCGCCCTGTTTGCTGGGCAGGACCAGGGCCGGCACCACGCCCTCCGGTCCGGGGTAATCGACCAGGGTTGCCTGACCGCCCAGATCGTAATCCCAGACGTCCCGATAGACCGTCTGCAAATGCCAGGCGGGCTGGCCCGTCGCCACGTCCAGCGCAACCAGCGATGTGGCATAGGTATTTTCCGCATCCGATCGGTTGCTGCCATAGTAATCCACCGATGAATTGCCAAGCGGCAGGTAGACCAGACCCAACTCTTCGTCGCCCGAGGCGGTGGTCCACATATTGGGCGTGCCACGGGTATAGGTTGCCCCTTCGGCCGGTAACCCCGTCAGCGATGGATCGCCCAGATCCCAGGCCCAGACCAGATCCCCTGTCACCGCATCATAACCCCGCACAACGCCGGAGGGCGCATTTTCGGCCTGCCCGTCCTTGACCTGCGCGCCCATGACCGCCACCCCGCGCACGATGGTCGGGGCCGAGGTGACCGAATACCAGCCGGGCACGGTGTCACCGATGCCCTGTTCCAGATCGACCGTTCCGCCGTCGCCAAACTCTGGGCAGGGCAGGCCCGTGACCGCATCAACCGCCAAAAGCCGCGCGTCCAGCGTGCCCCACAGGATGCGCGTGGCGCAAACGTCGTCGGGGGCGGCGTCGGATGCCTGATAATAGGCGACGCCGCGACAGGTGGCACCATAGGGGATGGCATCCGTGGAAACCTGCGGATCAAAACGCCATTCCTCGCGCCCTGTGGCGGCATCGACGCCGATCACGATCCCCATGGCCGAGCAGACAAAGATCGTGTCATCCACCTTGAGCGGCGTGTTTTCGGGCGAATAGCGCCCTTCGGCTGCCTCGGTCGGCATGTCGCCGGTGCGGAATTCCCACGCCAGTTCCAGATCAGCCACATTGGCGGGCGTGATCTGATCGAGTGGTGAAAAGCGCTGCGCGGCATGGGTGCCGCCATAAGCGGGCCAATCCGCCCCCGTTTCCCGCTGCACAGCCGCAGGGCGGCCCGTGTCCGGTTGGGGTGGCTGGGGATTGGTCTCTGCCGGTTCGGCAGCGGGGTCCTGCGCGGGCGCTGCGGGCGTCTGTGCCGACAGGGTGGCCCCCTGCATCCAGGTCTGCGCCACCACGGCCAGCCCCAGCACCAGCAATGCAGCGCCGGTCACCCCCGCGCCTTCGTGCCGTCTGCGGCGCAACGATGGAACGGCAAGGCCGATCAGCACCACCACGATCACCGGCGCCAGAAGGCGCGGCACCTGCGGCCAGGGATCAAGCCCCCGTTCCAGCACCGCCCAGACAATCGTGATCAGGAAGGTCAGCGCATAAAGCCAGATGCCCGCCAGACTGCCCCGATACAGATAAAGGCCCGACGCAATCAGCCCGCAGCCCGCAAAGACATAATACCAGGACCCCCCCAGCACCGCCAGCCACGCCCCGCCCAGCGCAAGGATCGCTCCAAGAAGGCACATGACAACGGCCAACAATCGGCCATAGGTGCGGATTGCGGTTCTGGCGCGTCCAACGTCTTGGGGCATCTTGATTTTCCTTCTGCGCCGACCAGCAGTCAAAGGGGGAACAATTTTCCGCGCAAACCGTTCCGAACTTTCAAGCGAAGCGTGACGCTGTACGCCAAGACGGGGGATATGCTGGTGGGCCGGATACACCGTGCGGGAACGGCCTGCCTTTTATCGATACCGACCCTGTCGTTGACCGGGTGCGTCCCCGACCAAAGCGCCCTTCACCCGGCCAGCGTCGAGGCGCAGCAGGTCGCCACCCTGTTCTGGGTGATGGCGATTGCCGGGGGCGTGATCTGGGCCGTCGTCATGGCAACAGCGATCTATGCCGTCGTCGGGCGCTGGCGGCCGACATCGGAGCGGTTCGCCGATCGGTTCATCCTGTGGGCGGGCGTTGTGTTCCCCACCATCGTTCTGGCCACCCTTTTGACCTATGGCTTGGGCTTGCTACCGTCGTGGACGGGGACCCAGCCTGCCTTGCGCGTCACGGTCGAGGCGCGGCAATTCTGGTGGCGCATCACCTATGAACGCCCCGATGGCACGCGGGTCGAGACGGCAAACGAATTGCATCTGCCGCTGGATCAGGTCACCGAATTCGCCCTGATCAGCCCCGACGTGATCCATTCGTTCTGGATTCCGGTTCTGGGGGGCAAGCTGGATGCCATTCCGGGGCGCACCAATCACTTGCGCCTGACGCCCAATACGACGGGGCGTTTTCGCGGTGTCTGCGCCGAATTCTGCGGGCTGTCCCATGCGCTGATGGCCTTTGACGTGGTCGTTCAGACGCGTGGCGATTTTGACGACTGGTTGTCCCGGCAGGCGGCCCCGGCCCGCATCCCGGATGCGGCCCCTTTGCGCGCGGCGGGCTGTCTGGCCTGCCACAGCTTGCGGGGTGTGTCTGACGCTGGGCGCATCGGCCCCGATCTGACCCATCTGGCCAGCCGCAAGACCATCGCAGCCGGGATGCTGCCCAATACGCCAGAGGCCTTGGGCACATGGCTGACCGACCCCGAGGCGGTGAAACCCGGTGCAACCATGCCCGGTTACGCCATGTTGCCAGCGGCGGAACTGGACCGGATCATAACTCTGCTTGGGGAACTGGAATGACCGAAGACGCCGCCCGCGAACGGCTTGAACAGGTTTGGCGGTCGCCCACGGGCTGGCGCAGCCTGTCGGATGTCAACAATTCGGTGGTGGGCCGGTGGTATCTGGTCACGGCCTTTGCGTTCTTTCTGTTCGCGGGTGTTCTGGGGCTGATCATCCGCGCGCAGTTGGCCGTGCCGGAAAATGATCTGGTGTCGGCCGCCACCTACAATCAGGTTTTTACCCTGCATGGCACGGTGATGATGTTCCTGTTCGCCGTCCCGATCTTCGAGGCGGTGGCGATCCTGATCCTGCCCGCGATGATGGGCGCGCGCGACCTGCCCTTCCCGCGCCTGTCGGCATTCGGGTTCTGGTGTTTCCTGATCGGCGGGGTTTTCGTCTGCGGGTCGATCTTTTTCGGCGCGGCCCCCGATGCGGGCTGGTTCATGTATCCGCCCCTGTCGACCGAGCAGTCGGGCATCGGTGCCGACATCTGGTTGCTCGGTCTCAGCTTCATCGAGGTGGCGTCCATCGCGGCGGCCGTCGAACTGATTGTCGGCGTCCTGAAATGCCGCGCCCCGGGGATGCATATCAACCTGACGCCGCTCTATGGCTGGTATGTGCTGGTGGTGGGCGCGATGATCCTGTTTGCCTTTCCGCCGCTGATTGCCGGGGATTTCCTGTTCGAACTGGAACGCGCGCTGGACTGGCCGTTCTTTGACGTCGCGCGCGGCGGCGATCCGGTGCTGTGGCAACACCTGTTCTGGATCTTCGGCCACCCCGAGGTCTACATCATCTTCCTGCCGTCCATTGGCCTGTTGGCGATGATCGTGCCCACGTTTTCGGGCAGGCCCATGGCGGGCTATTCGTGGATCGTGCTATCCGCACTGGGAACCGGGTTCCTGAGTTTCGGCCTGTGGGTTCACCACATGTACACGACGGGATTGCCTGCGGTGTCACTTGGCTTTTTCTCGGCCGCGTCCGAGGCGGTGGCCATCCCGACCGGCATCCAGATCTTTGCCCTGATCGCCACGGTGATGCTGGGCCGCACGCGGCGCACGGTGCCGATGCTGTTCAGCCTTGGCGCGCTGGCGACCTTTATCGCCGGGGGGCTGACCGGGGTGATGATCGCGGTGGCCCCCTTCGATTTCCAGGTTCACGACACCTATTTCATCGTGGCCCACCTGCATTACACCTTGATTGGCGGCATGCTGTTTCCGGTGCTGGCAGGGGTTTGGTACTTCTTCCCCTTTGTCACCGGCAGGCAGTTGCGCAGGCGCGTCGGCATCTGGTCATTCTGGCTGTCATTCCTTGGGTTCAACGCGGCCTTTCTGCCCATGCATCTGACCGGGCTGCTGGGGATGCCGCGACGGGTGTTCACCTATGCGGCGGGGTCTGGTTGGGCAGAGCTTAATCTGATGTCCACCGTCGCCGCCTTTGTTTTAGCGGCAGGGATCGGGTTGTTTGTCTGGGATTGCGTCTGGTCGTTTCTGCGCGGCCCCTCGGCCCCGCGCAACCTTTGGCAGGCGGGCACGCTGGAATGGCTCAGCCCGTCGCCAGTGCCGTCTTATGGCTTGCGCGCGATCCCGCAGATCGAAAGCCGCTATCCGCTGTGGGACACACCCGATCTGCCTGACCGCATCGACAAAGGCCAGGGCTATCTTGCCGATGCCCCCGAAGGGCTGCGCGAAACACTGGTAACGACCGTGCTGGACGCACAGCCCCAACAGGTGTTGCGCGTGCAGGGCCCGTCGTGGCTGCCCGCACTCGCGGCGGTGGGGTTGGGGGGGCTGTTCATCTTTGCCACGTTCAAATGGTGGCTGGCGGTTGCGGCATCGGCCTTCGTGTTCCTGCCTGCGCTGTTCGTCTGGCTGTGGACCGGCACGGCGATCATTCCCGAGAAACCCGACAAGGACATCGGCGGCGGCCGCCGGGTCGGACTGTACCTGTCGGGGTCCAGATCAACGGGATGGTGGGCGATGTTCATCACCATGACCGGCGATCTGACGGCCTTTCTGTCGTTGATCTTCGGCTATTATTTCTTTTGGACGATCCACGAAGACTTCCCCCCCCAATGGGCGACCGGGCCCGGTTGGGTGTGGCCGCTGGCTGCGGCCTGTCTGGCGCTGCTTGCCTGGGGCGCGACCTGCGCTGCGCGGTCCAGCAATGCCAAAGGGCGCGTCCCGTTGGCGCGCGGACTGTTGCTGGCGGGCATGGTGCTGTCGCTGCTGTCAGCGGCGGCGCTGCTGGCTGGGCCGTGGCTGACGGGACTTGACCCGACCCGCCACGCCTATCCCGCCATCGTCTGGGCCATCGCCCTGTGGACGGCGCTGCATCTGGGCACCGGCACGGTGATGCAGGGGTATTGCCTGCTGCGGTCATGGTTTGGAAAAATGACCCCCGCGCATGACGCCGACATCCATAACGTCACCCTGTATTGGCACTTTGCGCTGTTCAGCGCGTTGGTGACAGCGGCGACACTTGGCGGATTTCCGGTGCTGACATGACGCATGAGATCATCAAGGAAACACGACGCGAAACCGGATCGGGCACCGATCTGTGGCGCGTCATCGCAGGGCCTTGCCTTTGGGCCACGCATTTTCTTGTGATCTACATCGCCGCTGCGGTCTATTGCGAAAAGGCCGGGCGGGACGCCCTCCTTGACCCGGTGCGTCTGGTCGTGATCGGCGCGACTGTGGCGGGACTTGCCGCCCTTGGCTGGGTGACGCGGCGGCTGTGGGCAGTGCGCGGGCGCAGCCTGACCGACAACGACTTTGAGTTTGAACACAACACCCCGGAAGAGCGTCACCGCTTTCTAAGCCATGTCGCGCTGATGCTGTGTGCCTTGTCCGCGACCGGGATGATCTTTGCCGCCATTCCGGTGGTGGTGCTGGGCACATGCCGGTAAGCGCGATCATCGGGTGTGCGGTGCTGGGCATCGCGTGGCTTGGTCCCTTGCCGGGGTTGGTGGAGCACAGCTTTGCCGCGCATATGCTGCTGCACATGACGGTGGTCGGCATCGGTGTGCCGCTCGTGGCGCTGGGGGTTGTGCAGCGTTACCGGCCCGCTTTGCCTGCATGGCTTGGCATGGGGGCAAGCCTGCTCGACCTGGTGGTGATCTGGGGCTGGCACGCCCCTGCCCTGCACCACGCGTCCCGCACCTTGCCCGCCGCATTGGTAGCGGAACAGGCCAGTTTCGCCGCCGTGTCGCTGGCGCTTTGGGTGGCGGCGCTGTCAGGGGCCGCATTGCCCGGCGCGTTGGCGCTGTTTGTGACCGCGCTGCACATGATCATGCTTGGCACGTTGATCGCGCTGTCCCCGCGCGCGCTCTATCCCGGGCATGGTGGGGATGCGGCATCCGTGCTGGCCGATCAGCAGACAGGCGGGTTGCTGATGCTGGGGATGGGATGCGTGATCTACCTTGGCGCGGCCCTTGCGCGCACCGCCGTGGTGCTGCGACGGACACCCCGGCCATGAGGTGGCTGGGCGCAGCCATCGGCGGGGTGCTGGCGCTGGGTCTGGTCTGGCTGGGTGCCGGCGCGCCCGATCCGGTTGCCCTGACCGCGCGCGGCATGGGGCTGGCCGTTGGCATCACGCCGCCGCCGCTGCACGACGCCGCCAGGATCACGCGGGGTGCGCGCCATTACGACCAGTTCTGCGCCAATTGCCACGCAAGCCCGTTGGACCCGGCACGGGGTGCCGTTTTGGCGTTCTCACCCCCCGCCCCGACCTTGCACAGGCGCGTTCAGGGGTTCCCGCCCGAGGCGCTGTTCCTGATCCTGAAGCACGGGATCGACGGCAGCGCCATGCCCGCCTGGCCCGCCCAAGGGCGAAGCGATGAAATTTGGGACATGGTGGTGTTTCTGAACCGCTTGCCCCAGCTTGACGCCACCACCTACCGCGCGCTGGTCTGGCCCGAGGACGCGCGCGCTGCCCCCTTTGCCGAACGCAACTGCGTGCGCTGTCACGGCGCAACGGGGCGCGGCGATACGGCCTTTCCCCGAATTGACATGCAGACCCCCGCCTATCTGACGCAGGCGTTGCAAGCGTTCCGCGATGGCAGGCGGCAGAGCGGGCCGATGCGCGTGGCAACGGCGGGTCTGTCAGATGACACGATTGCCCACCTTGCCCGCCAATTCGCCAAGGGCGTGCCGCAGGTCACGGCGGCGGATGCGCCTGCGCTTGTCACCAAGGGCGACCCTGTGCGCAACATCCCGGCCTGTGCCCAGTGCCACGGCCCCCCCGCCCCCGTGCGGGCCGATATTCCCAACCTGTCCGGCCAAAGCGCGTCTTATCTCGCCCGACAACTTCGCGCGCTGGCACAGCCCAAGACCCCGCGCGGCGGTGGCCCCTATGTCGCGCTGATGGCGGAAGTCGCCAAAAACCTGACCGAGGCTGACATCACCACTTTGGCCGAATGGTATGGCCAGACCGCGCGGCCCTGACACGCGCAAAGACCGATGCCGGGAACCCATGCCAACGCCTTTGCGTCATGTCTGCATCATTCCACAGTCAGGACACACCCCATGCCACGGCACCAGTTCACCCCAATCGACCCCCGCTCCGCCTATCCTGCCCCGCCGTTCCCGTCGCAGCCGCAATCGGGGACCGGCAGCTTTCTGGACATGGACCCGGTCCCGGATCACGGCGAGACGTCCTACACCGGCTTTGGCCGCATGAAGGGCCGAAAGGCGCTGATCACCGGGGGCGATTCCGGGATCGGGCGGGCCGCCGCCATCGCCTTTGCCCGCGAAGGGGCCGATGTCGCGATTTCCTGCCTGCACCCCGACAGCGATGATGCCCGTTCCACCCTGAAACTTATCACCGATGCCGGGGTGCAGGGTGCCATCTTCGGGGCCGACAACGCACAGGAAGACGACTGCACACGCCTTGTCGCGGATGCGGTCAAGGCATTGGGCGGGCTGAACATTCTGGTCAACAACGCGGGCAAGCAGGATACGCAGGACCGTATCGAGGACATCACCACCGAGCAATTCGTGCAAACCTTTGCGGTCAATGTCTTTGGCACCTTCTGGATCACCAAGGCGGCACTGCCCCATCTGTCCGCAGGCGATGCCATCATCAACGTCACCTCGGTGCAGGCCTATGATCCGTCGGCACATCTGCTGGATTACGCGTCAACGAAATTCGCCCTCAGCGGCTTTACCAAGGCGCTGGCGAAACAGCTCGCCCCGCGCGGCATCCGGGTCAACGCCATCGCCCCCGGTCCGTTCTGGACGGCGCTGCAGCCGTCGGGCGGGCAGACCGACGACAAGGTGCGCCAATTCGGCAAGGACAGCGCCTTTGGCCGCCCCGGCCAACCCGCCGAAATCGCCCCGGCCTTTGTGTTTCTGGCGACGGGCGAGTCACTGTACATGACCGGCGAGACGATCGGCGTGACGGGCGGCAAACCCATCGCATGACGGCCTTGTGCGGTGAGGTCGGGGTTAAAGCGGGACATAGAAACAGGTCAAAAAACCGACAGGCGTGAAAGTCCGTCCCGGAACATTTGCCCGAAACACAGGTTCACCTGCCACAAGGGCTGGAGGTCCGATTGCCAAAACGATCGCAGAAAATCGCGCTGTCAGACAGCGCGACCGTCGTGAAAACCGCCACAAAGCCACCGGCAAAGCCGCGCAAGACCCGCGCGGCAAAACGGTCTTCTGCGCAAGGTGCACAGCGACCCGATCACCCTTGTCACGAAGGTCTGCGCCGCCAGATGCACGATCTTCTGGCGCCGACGGGCGGCACACCCGACAGCGGAAAGATGCAGGCTGTGTCGGACCTGCGGCCAACCTTCGCACGCCATCACCTTGCGCTGATCCTGGCGCTGGATTGCATGGACGGCAGCCCCGACGGTCAGGGCGGGTGGTTGGGGGATCGCGAAGGCCGTTCCGAAGCGTCGCGCCGTGGCTGGGAAAACCGTCGCAGCGACGATGGTGACCGCAGCCAGGGCCGCTGTCGTCGGTAAAACCGGGTCAGGGGGGCAAGCAACCCCTTGGCACATCCTTTAATCCCAAATTGACGGAGAGTCAGATGCCCCAGAAAACCTTGTCCGACCTGTTCCTTGATACACTGAAGGACATCTATTACGCGGAACGTCAGATCCTGCGCGCCCTGCCCAAAATGGCACGGGGGGCGCAATCGAAAGAGTTGCGCGCCGCGTTTGAAAGCCACCGCGACCAGACCGAAGAGCAGGTCGCGCGTCTGCAACAGGTGTTCGAAATCCTTGGCCGTCCGGCGCGGGGCAAGAATTGCCCGGCAATCGATGGCATCATCGAAGAGGGCGAAGAGATCCTGGAGTCCTACAAAGGCTCGCCCGCCATCGACGCGGGCCTGATCGCGGCGGCGCAGGCCGTCGAACACTATGAAATCGCCCGCTACGGCACGCTTTGCAATTGGGCAGACCTGCTGGGCATGGACGACGCACGCCAACTGCTGGAACAGACGCTGCGGGAGGAAGAGAAAACCGATCAGAACTTGACCGCTATTGCCGAGGCATCGGTCAACCCATCGGCCCTGAACGCCGCCTGACCCCTGCGGTCACAGCCTGATTGCGCAGATCGAATGGCCGCAGACCCTGCGGCCATTCTTGCATCCCTTTCTCCCGATCTGCGAAGGGGCCGGGAGGCGGTCGCACACCCATAATCCCCCTTGCGCAAAGGACAAAAGCGCGGAACCATAGGCCGTCGCCCGTATTGATGGCGGTCAATGCCTTGCCGGTATCTTTTCGCCAGCGCCGGGCGGCGACCTTCTGAACGGAGGCTTCCATGTGGGGCATCGCTTTTGAACGGTTCCTGCGCCGTCTGATTGTCGAAGGCAGGCTTGACGTCAGGCTTCCCGGTCGTGCGCCGATCCTGTGTGGCGATGGCACGGGGCCGTTTGTCAGCGTCACCATCGCAGACAAAGCCACCGCCCGCCGTCTGTTGCTGGACCCCGAACTTGCGCTGGGGGAAACCTATACCGACGGGCGATTGACGATTGATGGCGACGATCTTCAGGGGTTTCTGGAAATCGTCATGCGCAACGCCGGACGGGTCCGCGACATTTCGCGTTTGCAGCGCCTGACGGGGCGGTTGCGCCGTCTGCGCCGCGCGCGCGATCAAGACAACCGCCAACCGCTGTCGCGCCGCAACGTCGCCCATCACTATGATCTGACGCCCGCGATCTATGACCTGTTTCTGGACGAGGACCGGCAATATTCCTGCGCCTATTTCACCGATGCGGCCCAGACGCTGGACGCGGCACAGCGGGCGAAAAAGGCGCATATCGCGCGCAAGCTGCTGATCCGGCCCGGCATGCGGGTGCTGGACATCGGTTGTGGCTGGGGTGGCCTTGCGCTCAGCCTGGCGCGGGATCACGGGGCGCAGGTGACGGGCATCACCCTGTCCACCGAACAACTGGCCATCGCCCGCGCCCGGGTGCAGACGGCGGGTCTTGCGGACCGGGTCACCTTCGCCTTGCAGGATTACCGCGATCTGACCGAAACCTACGACCGGATCGTGTCGGTTGGCATGTTCGAACACGTCGGCGCGCCGTATTTCGACACGTTCTTTGCGGCGGTCCGCGACCATCTGGCCCCGGACGGTGTGGCGCTGATCCACACCATCGGGCGCACCGCCCCGCCCGGTGCGACGAACCCGTGGATCGCGAAATACATCTTTCCCGGCGGCTACGTCCCGTCGCTGTCCGAGGTGGCGACCGCGATCCAGACCACCGGCTTGCGGATCGGTGACATCGAATGTCTGCGCCTGCATTACGCATTGACGCTGCGCCACTGGTTCGACCGGTTCAGCGCGCAGGCTGATCGGGCGGCACATCTGATGGACGATCGGTTCGTGCGGATGTGGCGGTATTATCTGGCGGCGTCTGAACAGACCTTTCGCCACGGCCCGCAGGACGTGTTCCAGTTCCAACTGACGCGCCGGGTCGATGCAGTGCCGATCACGCGCGATTATCTGTATCCGCCCGCGCAGGCGATGCAGCAGGCGGCGGAATAGCCTACCAGTCAGTCAGCAACCGGGCCAGCCGGTCAAGGCCCACCTGCAATTTCACCTCCGCCCCGCCACCCACACCAAGGCGGATGTGGTGCGGCTGGTCATAGGCGCTGCCCGGAAGCAGAAAGGTGCGGTAGGGATCGGCCAGCAGGCGGCGGGCAAAGTCATCGCCGTCTATGCCATCCGCCAGCCGCGCCAGCCCGATCAACCCCGCCTGCGGGCGCACCCAATCCAACCGGGATTGGGCGGTCACAAAGGCATCCAGCGCATCCAGATTGTCGCGCCCTGCCGCCCGCGCGCGGGTCAGGGCGGGGGCCAGACGGTCGGGACGCAAGGCGATCTCTGCGATAACCTCGCCCATTATGTTCATGATTTCGCTGGCATTTTCGCGCAATATCACCGCGTCCATCACCAACCCCGGATCGGGGCAGATCAGCCACCCGGTGCGCAACCCTTGCAGGCCCAGCGCCTTTGATACCGACCCGGTTGTGATGCCGCGCGGATAAAGCCCCGCCACCGATGGCGCGCGATCCCCGTCCCATTCCAGCCCGGCATAAACCTCGTCCACCAGCAGCCACGCGCCCACACGATCTGCAATGGCGACCACGGCGCGCATCTCATCCGCCGTCATCAGGCGGCCCGTGGGGTTGTTCGGATTGGTCAGGAAGATCAGCTTTGTATCGCCCGTCACCGCATCGGCCAGCGCATCCAGCGGCAAGGCCCAGCCGTCACCCTCGTGCCGTTCGACCTTTGTGATCCGCGCGCCGATCGACTGCCCCAGAACCGCTGCCTGCGGCCAGCCGGGGGTTTCGATCACCATATGATCCCCGGGCTGCACCAATTGCATCACGGCCAGAAAGTTCGCCTCGGCCGCGCCTGCGGTGATCAGCACATCATCGGCGCTGCATATCCCCGTCAGCCCCGCCTGCCGGATCACGCCCTCGCGCAAGGCAGGCAGCCCCTGAAACGACGCGCCGTTCCAATCCAGCGGCAGATTGGGGTCAAGATCGGCCAGAAACTCGCCCAGTCGGGGCGAGCGGGACAGCGAAAAGCCAACAATCGCCTCGGGCGCGGTCTGGGTGGTTTCCAGCAGATACTGGAACAATCGGTGGATGCGGACCTTCATCGCACATCGCGCCCCTGATTCAGGATGATGACGTTGCCGCTGCAAATATCGCCCGCAGCAGACACCAGAAACCCGACCCAATCGGCGATTTCCGATGGCTGCATCGCGTGTCCATGCGGCATCGCGCTGATGGCGCGGGCCAGCACATCGTCGGTCAGCACGGCAAACAGCGGCGTTTCGGTCATCGCGGGGGCCAACGAGTTGACGGCAATCTTGTCGCGCGCATAGCGGCGGGCCAGATCCTTGGTCAGTGTGTCCATCGCGGCCTTGCTGGCGCGGTAATGCGGCGGGTCGAACACGTCGAAATTATACGCCCCGTTGGACGAGATGTTGACGATCTTGCGCACCCCTGCCCGTCCCGCCATCGCCTTGACCGCTGCCTGACAGCAATGAAAGGCGGATGAAAAGTTCACCGCCATCTGCCGGTCCAGTTCCGCCGCCGGAATGTCGGGGAAATCGGACATGAAGCAGGTGCCCGCGTTGTTCACCAGCACATCGACGCCGCCAAAGCGGGCGACGATGTCACCGAACGCTTCCGCAATGGCATCGGGCTTGGTCAGATCGACGACCACGGGCGTGAAGCCCGGCTCCACATCCGCCGACATCAGCGCCAGCGCATCGGCATCGATGTCGATGCCCACCACCAACAGCCCATCGGCCAGCAATCGGTCGGTGATTGCCCGGCCCATGCCACCGGCGGCCCCCGTCACCACGGCCACGCGTCTTGTCATATCCGCCTCCCAAAGCTTTGGGACAGCATGACTTTGCGCGGCGGGAAAGCCAACCCGCCTAGCGCTTGATCTTGCGCGCCCCGCGCGGGCCGGTCATCACTGGCGTGTTGTCGCGGTTTTCGTCCACCAGCTTGCGCCAGCGTTCCAGCCGCCCCGCATCCAGCGTGCCTGCGGTGACGGCGGCCTGCACCGCGCAGCCCGCTTCATGCCCATGGGTGCAGTCGCGGAACTTACACAAAGGGGCCAGTTCGGTGATTTCCGCAAACAGCGTGTCCAGCCCGTCTGCCACATCCCCCAGATGCAGGGTGCGCATGCCCGGTGTGTCGATCACCCAGCCGCCGCCCTGAATGGCGTGCAGCGACCGCGATGTGGTGGTGTGCCGCCCCTTGGCGTCGTCTTCGCGGATGTCGCCGGTTTCCTGCGGCGCCTCTTGCCCCGGTCCGGCAAGGGTGTTGAGCAAGGTGGATTTCCCCACCCCCGACGATCCGACCAGCGCCACCGTCTGCCCCGGCCCGCACCAGGGGGCCAGCACCGCCGCCACGTCGGGCGATTTCGCGTTGACCGTCAACGCCACCAGATCGCGCTGCAACTGCCGTGCCTGCACCTCGAACGCCGCCGCGTCGTCGACGGTATCGGCCTTGGTCAGCACGATCACCGGATTGGTCCCCGCCTCGTTCGCCAGCGCCAGATAGCGTTCCAGCCGGGCCGGATTGAAATCGGCGTTACAGGACGTGACGATGAACAGCGTATCCACGTTGGCGGCGATCAGTTGCGGGAACTTGCCGCCTTCGGTGTGGCGTTCCAGCAGGGTGCGGCGGGTCAGGCGGCGGCGCAGCATCAGCGTTTCGGGGTCGACCAGCACCCAGTCGCCGACCGCATAGGCCGAGGTGTCAACCCGGTGCGGCAGCATCAGCCGCAGCCTGCCCTGATCCGACAGCGCCGTCACCCGCGCACGGTGCACCGTGGCGACGCGCGCGGGGATCAGCCCCGCATCGTCGGGCCCGATCTGATCGGCGTAAAACGCCCCCCACCCCATCGAGGTCAGAACCGCGCCTGTCTGTTGCATCACACTCTCCTGCATGGCCAAGCCTTATGCCCCGCCCCCCCGCTTGGCAAGCAAAGCGGTCTGCGCGCGCTTTGCTTCTTCCTCTTCCTGAAAATATCCACTGGGGTCCGGGGGGCGTGCCCCCCGGTCCAGCGCGGCCACGGGGGATCGGCTTTTTGCCGAATACCCCTTTACACCCCCCCGCCCCGATGGAACCCTGCGGCGAAACTTCAGGGGGATGCCATGACACAAGAAACCATCGGATTTGTCGGACTGGGTCTGATGGGTCAGGGCATGGCCGCGAACATCGTGGGCAAGGGCTATCCGCTGACGGTTTTCGCGCACCGCAACCGCGCGCCCGTCGATGACCTGATCCAGCGCGGCGCGGTCGAGGCCACCTCCTTGGCCGATCTGGCCCGCAACAGCACCATCATTTTTCTGTGCCTGACCGATTCCGTCGCCGTGGCGCAGGTGATTGCCGATCTGACGCCGGGGCTGGCTGCGGGCAGCGTGATCGTCGATTGCTCTACCTCTGATCCTACCGTGACCGAACGCCTTGCACGCGAATTGTCCGGCATCGGCGTCGATTTCGCCGACGCCCCCCTGTCGCGAACCCCGAAAGAGGCATGGGCCGGCACTCTGGATTGCATGGTCGGTGCGACGGACGCGGTCTTTGCCCGCATCGAGCCTGTCATCGCCACCTGGGCGGGCAAGATCGTGCATATCGGCGGGGTCGGTGACGGCCACCGGATGAAGCTGCTGAACAACTTTCTGTCGCTGGGCTATGCCGCCCTGTATTCCGAGGCGCTGGCCCTGTCGCGCAAGGTGGGCATCCCGGTCGCGGAATTCGACAAGGTCATTCGCGGCGGGCGGATGGATTGCGGGTTCTACCAGACCTTCATGGGCTACGCGCTGGAGGGCAACCGCGAGGCGCACCGTTTCACCATCGGCAACGCATGGAAGGACATGCGTTACGTCGAATCCATGGCCAATGCCGCGACGATGACCACGACGATGGCCAGCGCCGTGAAGAACAGCTTTGCCCTTGCCATGGCGCAAGGGGGCAGCGGTCCGCAGGACTATGTGCCCCACCTGACCGATTTCGTGGCGAGGGCGAACGGGATTGCCGACTAGCCGCGCAGATGCGCCTCGATGATCTGGTCAAAGCGGGTTTCGGCGACAAAGCCCAAGGTGCGGGCGCGAGCGGTGTCGAAATCCGACGGCCAGCCTGCAACGATTGACGCGATGGCGGCATCCGGTTCCGGCCGGATAAGGTCCACCGCCTTTTGGCCTGCGACGCGGCGCAGCGCCTCGATCTGATCTGCGACGGTGGCGGACAGGCCGGGCATGTTCAACACCCGCCATTCGCCCAAGGCGGCCATGTCCAGCCCCGCCGCATGGTCCATGAAACCGACCGCCGACTGCGGGCTGGCAAACCAGTGGCGCACGGTATCGGGCACGGGCAGCACGGCGGGCAGACCGACAAGCGGTTCACGCAGGATGTTGGAAAAGAACCCCGACGCCGCCCGGTTCGGCGCGCCGGGGCGGATGCAGATTGTGGGCAGGCGCAGCGCGACCCCGTCCATGAACCCGCGCCGGGAATAGTCGTTCAACAGCAATTCGGCCATCGCCTTTTGCGTGCCGTAACTGGTGCGGGGGGTGGCGAAATAATCGTCCCCGATCACCGCCGGAAATGGCGCGCCAAACACCGCGATGCTGGACGCGAACACGACGCGCGGGCGATAGGCTGCAGCGCGAACCGCGTCAAACAGCGCGCGGGTCGCGTCGAAATTGACGGCATAGCCCTTGTCAAAATCCACCTCCGCCTCGCCCGACACAACGGCGGCAAGATGAAAGATCACGTCCGGTCTGCCCGCCACCACCTGCGCGGCCACGCCCGGCGCGGCGATGTCGCAGGCCACCGCCTGCCCCTGCGGCGCGCCACGCGGCAACGCGGGCGTCACCGCATCAACCAGCGTCATCCGGGTGATCGCCTGCCCTGCAACCTGCCCTCGTGTCGCCAGATGGGCGGCAAGCCGCGCCCCCAACATTCCCGCAGCCCCAGTGATCAGCACATGCATCGTTTTGCCCCCCGGTCATCGCGCCCGACTGTAGCCGCGCCACGCAGGCGCAGATAGCCCCCGCACCGGCAACTTTCCGCCGGATCACCGCCCGCCTGCCTGCAAAGATCAGCGCATCAGGGAACAACGCCCAGTGGGTTGCGTTTCCGTTCGGGACACAATTGCCGTGGCCCTGCAATTTCAAAACTCGGGGGAGATTTGACATGAAATGGGATGAAATCGAAACGAAATGGGCCGCCCTGACTGATCGGGTGCAGGCCGGATGGCCCGAGCCTGCGCCACGGGCACCCCATTCGCAAAAACCGGCCAGCCGGGACGCTGTGGTGCCGCCTGCTTCTGACGCACTGACCGGGGCGGCACCTGCTGACGCCGCCGCCGCACCGAAGTGAGCGGCGTCAAAAGGAGGTTTTTGTCCACCGTTACGACCGCGCCCTTTACGGCGCAAATGTCTGACCTTTGGCAAGACCCCACCCCGATCCGCGCCGAGTTGTTCGGCGTGGAACGGATGGAGCATCACGCCCGCACCCTTGCCGCAGCCCAGCCCATCTTGGCGGGCCGCGCCCCCGGCCGGTTGCTGCCCGGATTGACGCCGCGCCGCTTGTCGCTGCGTGGACTGTCCCAACGGATCAGCGCGAATGGCGCGGTGTTGCTGGAGGCCTACAAGGCGGCGGCAGCTTCGGCGCAGGCGGGGCAGTCCGTCACCCCGGCCGCCGAATGGTTGCTGGACAATTATCACCTTGTCGAACAGCAGTTGCAGCAGATCCACGACGATCTGCCCCCCGGCTATTACCGCCAGTTGCCGAAACTGGCCGACGGTCCCTTTGCCGGATATCCGCGCGTCTTTGGCATTGCCTGGGCTTATGTCGCCCATACCGACAGCCTTTTGTCCGCCCCTGTGCTGACCCGGTTCGTGCAGGCCTATCAGCAGGTTCAGCCGTTGATGATCGGCGAATTGTGGGCGATGGCGATCACCTTGCGCATCGTGCTGGTCGAAAACATGCGCCGTCTGGCGGTGCAGATCACCGAAGGCCACCGCCTGCGCCTTGAGGCGGACGCGCTGGTTGACCGGGTGATCGGGTCCGAAGAGGCACCCCCCGTCGCCTTTCACCTTGCCGTCGCCGCCTACGAAGACGCGGACCTGCCCGAAATCATCGCCGCCCAGATCGCCAAACGCCTGCGAGGGCGCGACCCTGCCGACACCCCCCTGCGTGGCTGGCTCGAGGATCGCCTGCGCCGTCAGGGCAGTTCGATCGACGAGGTGGTGGCCCATGCGCAGGTGCGGCAGGGGGCATCGAACGTCACCATGCGCAACATCGTCACCTCGATGCGGCTGGCGTCCGAACTCGACTGGGCGGATTTCTTTGAAGATGTCAGTCTGATCGACGCGCGCCTGCGCGAACATCCGGGCTATGGCGCGATGGATTTCGCCACGCGCAACCTGTACCGCACGGCCATCGAAAATCTGGCGCGCGGGTCGACGGCGTCCGAATCCGGCGTTGCGGATGCCGCGCTTGCGCTGGCCGCGGACGGCACGACAGATGCGGAACGTGACCCCGGCCACGCGCTGATCGGCCCCGGTCGCGCGGTGCTGGAACAACGCCTTGCGTATCGCGCGCCCCTGCCCCTGCGCCTGCGACGATGGTTGGGGCGGCCCGGCCTGCCCCGCTATCTGTCCGGCATCGCGCTGGTGGCGGTGCTCTTGCTGGCAACCGGATGCTGGGCGACAGGCGGGCCTGACGTGTGGCTGCTGCTGTTCGGCATCCCCTTGGCACTTGAAGCGGCGCTTGCGATTGTTCATCTGATCGTCACCCGCACCATCGCCCCCGAACGCCTGCCCGCACTTGATCTGTCGCATGGCGTGCCGGATGCCTTTCGCACGCTGATCGCCGTGCCGGTGCTGTTGACCGACCCTGACCAGCTTCAGGCGCAGGTCGAACGGCTTGAAGTGCACCATCTGTCCAGCGCGGGCGGTGCCCTGCATTACGCGCTGCTGCTGGACGGGTCGGACGCGCCATCGGAAAACATGCCGCAGGATGCCGACATGCGCGCGGCGGCCCGCACTGCATTGGACCGGCTGAACGCGGCCTACCCTTCCCCGCGCGGCGACCGCTTTTTCATCCTGCATCGCCGCCGCCACTGGAACGAGGCGCAGGGCGTCTGGATGGGGTGGGAACGCAAGCGCGGCACCCTGGTCGAGTTGAACCGTGCCCTGCGCGGGGCCACCGACACCAGCCTGACCGACCCTGACGGCAACGTGCCCGCGCTGCCGCAGAACGTGGCCTTTGTAATCACGTTGGACGCCGACACCCGGTTGCTGCGCGATACTGTCAGCCGCTTGATCGGAAAGATCGCCCACCCGCTGAACCGGGCGGTATTCGATCCGTCCTTGGGCCACGTCACCCACGGATACGGCATCGTGCAGCCGCGCGTGACGCCGTCGCTGCCCAACGACCGCAAGGGGTCGCTGTTCCAGCGCGTGTTTTCCAGCCCCGGCGGCATCGAACCCTATGCGGCGGCGATTTCCGACGTTTATCAGGATCTGTTCGGCCAAGGATCGTTCACCGGCAAGGGCATCTACGACATCGACGCGTTCGAGTCGTCGCTTGCGGGCCGTGTGCCGGAAAACACCCTGCTCAGCCACGATCTGTTCGAAGGCACATTTGCCCGCACCGCCCTGGCCACCGACATCGAGGTGGTCGAGGACTTCCCCGCCCGCCACGACGTTGCCGCCCAGCGCCAGCACCGCTGGGTGCGTGGTGACTGGCAGTTGTGGCCGTGGGTCTTTGGCCGCTTTCGCCAGAATGTGCCTGCCTTGGGCCGGTGGAAGATGATCGACAACCTGCGTCGGTCGCTGACAGCACCGCTGACGCTGCTGGCGCTGTTTGCGGGCTGGCTGACGCCCGCCGCGCCGGGCTGGACGCTTTGGGTGCTGACGCTGACAGCCCTGCCGCGCCTGTTGCCGCTGCCCTTTGCCATTCTGCCCGGTCGCGCCGGGATCACCGCGCGCAGCCACCTTGCGGCGTTGCGCGCCGATCTGTCGAACGCCCTATGGCAGATCGGGCTTGAGATCGCCTTTCTGGCCGACACCGCGCTGCAAATGGGCGATGCCATTGTCCGCACCGTGGCGCGCCTTGGGTTCAGTCGCCGCAACCTGCTGGAATGGACGACCGCCGCACAAGCCGCCGCCCGCGCGCAACCCGGTCTGTGGGGCACCTACCGGCGCATGGGCGTTGGCGTGGCGCTTGGCCTCGGCACCTGTGCGCTGGCCGTGCTGGTGCATGCGCCCGCCCTGCCCGTCGTCGCCCCCTTTGCGCTGCTGTGGGTACTGGCCCCTGCCATTGCGTGGCGCATCAGCCAACCGGGGGCCGTCGTTGCCGCCGACCCGCTGACCGCATCCGAAATCCTGCGTCTTCGCACCATCGCGCGCCGGACATGGCGGTTCTTTGAAACCTTTGTCACGGCGGACGAAAACCACCTGCCGCCCGACAACTTTCAGGAAACGCCAAGGCCCGTCGTGGCGCATCGCACGTCGCCCACGAACATCGGGCTGTATCTTCTGTCCACCGTCGTTGCGCGCGACATGGGCTGGATCGGCACAAGGGCCGCACTTGACCGCATCGAACAGACCCTGACCACGATCGAGACGATGCCGCAGTATCGCGGCCATCTTTACAACTGGTACGACACCCAAACCCTGCGTGTGCTGGACCCCGCCTATGTCAGTTCGGTCGACAGCGGCAATCTGGCGGGGCACCTGATCGCAGTGGCCCAAGCCTGCCGCGACTGGCACAGCCCCCCGACCGATGCCGCGATCTGCGACGGAGTGTCCGATGCCCTGCGCCTTGCCATGGCGGCGGGTGGCGGTGGCAAACGGCTGGCCGATGCGCTGTCGGACCTGTCGGCGCTGCTGCAACAGGGGCAGATCGTGCCGGACATGGCCGACACCGCCCGACGGGCGCATGATCTGACCGAACCGGACACCGACGCCGCTTTCTGGACCAACGCGATCTGCCAGCGGCTTGCCGATCTTGACGCTGACAAGACCGATCTTTCCCCCCGGCTTGACGCCGTCGCCGCCCGCGCCCGCGCCTTTGCGCTGAACCATGATTTCGCCTTTCTGGTGGAGCCTGAGAAAAAGCTTTTGTCCATCGGGTTTTCGGCGGCGACCTTCACGCTCGATACCAACTGCTATGACCTGCTGGCGTCCGAGGCGCGGCTGGCCAGCCTGTTTGCCATCGCAAAGGGCGATGTCGAAACCCGGCACTGGTTCCGCCTTGGCCGCCCCGCCACGCCCTATGGCACCGCGTCGGCGCTGATTTCATGGTCGGGCAGCATGTTTGAATACCTGATGCCGTCGCTGGTGCTGCGCGCGCCGGTCGGATCGGTGCTGGAACAGACCAACCGCCTGATCGTGACACGCCAGCAGGACTATGCCCGCGCGCGGGGCATTCCGTGGGGCATATCCGAATCCGCCTATGTCGCGCGGGATATCGAGATGACCTATCAATACTCCAACTTCGGGGTGCCGGGGCTGGGGTTGAAGCGGGGTCTGGCCGATAATCTGGTGATCGCGCCCTATGCGACGGGCCTTGCCGCGATGATCGACCCAAAGGCGGCGGTGCGCAATTTCGACCGTCTGGCCGATCTGGGTGCCGAAGGCTGCCATGGGTTCTACGAAGCGATTGATTTCACCCGCGCGCGCCTGCCCGAGGGCGTCGATCATGTGATCGTGCGCAGTTTCATGGCGCACCATCAGGGCATGACCATCACCGCCATCGCCAACACCATTCTGGACGCGGAACTGCGCCGCCGCTTTCACGCCGAACCGATGATCCAAGGGGTGGACCTCTTGTTGCAGGAGCGCGTGCCCCGCGATGCGCGAGCCGCCCCGCCAAAGGCCGAGGAAACCCGCGTCTTTCCCGCCGAAACCGTCGATACCCCCTCGGTCCGACGCTTTGACACGCCTGCACTGGTCACACCGACGGCACATCTTTTGTCAAACGGCACCTACAGCGTGATGATCACGCCGCACGGCACGGGTTACAGCCGCTGGGGCGGCATGGCCGTCACACGCTGGCGGCCCGAAGCGGATGTGGCAGCATTGGGATCGTTCATCCTGCACCGTGATACCCGCGACGGGGCGGTCTTTTCGTCCGCCCTGCGCCCGGTCAGATCGGCGTCCGGGAACCATTCGGCGGTGTTTTGCGAACACCACGCGGCCTTTACCCGCAAGGGCGCGGAACTGACATCGGTGACAGAGGTGATCGTATCGGGCGAAGACAACGCCGAGGCGCGGCGTGTTACGCTGACCAACACGGGCCGCCGCCCGCATGAAGTGGACCTGACCTCTTACGCCGAACTGGTGCTGGCGCCGCAGTCTGCCGATCTGGCGCATCCGGCGTTTTCCAAGATGTTCGTCGTCACCGAACATCTGCCCGAACTGGGTGTGATCATCGCCACCCGTCGCCGCAGATCGCCGCACGATCCGCAGGTCTGGGCCGCCCATATCGCGGTGGTCGAGGGCACGGAAACCGCCCCCCAGCAGATAGAAACGGACCGCGCCCGGTTCATCGGACGTGGGCGCAGCCTTGCGCAGGCCGATCTGGCGAAACCGATGTCTGGCACCATCGGCACCGTGCTGGACCCGATCTTTGCCATCCGCACGCGCCTGTCGGTTCCGCCCGGCGGCATGGCGCGGGTGACGTTCTGGACCATGGTCGCGGACACGTCGGCTGCACTGCTTGATCTGGTGGAGCGGCACCGCGATCCGTCGGCGTTTGAGCGGGCGGAAACGCTGGCCTGGACGCAAAGTCAGGTGCAACTGCGCCACCTTGGCATCACCCGGGCAGAAGCGTCGGTGTTCCAACGCCTGTCGGGCCTGATGTTGCGCGGCAGCGCGCGGCTGCGTGCGCCAGCCCCCCGCATCCTTGCCGGGATCGGGCCACAGTCCGGGCTGTGGCAGATGGGCATATCGGGCGACCTGCCAATCCTTGTGTTGCTGATTGATGATGCTGAAGACATCGCCCGCGTCCACGAGGCCTTGGCCGCCCACGAATATTGGCGGATGCGGCAGGTGGCGATCGATCTGGTGATCTTGAACGAGCGGTCGTCGTCCTATGTGCAAGACCTGCAAATCGCCATCGAAGGCGCGGTGCGGTCGGCGCAATCGCGCCCGCGCAGCGAAACCGAAGGCGGCGCTGTGGGCAACGTGTATGCCCTGCGCACCGATCTGATCACGCCGCAGGCCCGCGCGTTGCTGGTCGCCTGTGCCGGGGCCATTCTGGTGGCCAGCCGGGGCGGTATCGCCACGCAACTGGACGCGAGCGCCGTGCAGGTCTTGCCCGACCCGCCCGCCCTGCCCGCACCATCCGACCCCGAGCCTGCACCCGACTTGCCGACGTTGGAGTTCTTCAATGACATCGGCGGGTTTGACCGGGATGGCCGCGAATATGTGACCATCCTGCGCAATGGCCAGACCACGCCCGCGCCGTGGATCAACGTCATCGCCAACCCCGGCTTTGGCTTTCACGTCTCGGCCGATGGCGCGGGGTCCACCTGGGCTGAAAACAGCCGCGAAAACCAATTGACGCCGTGGAGCAACGATCCCGTCAGCGATCCGGCGGGCGAGGCTGTGTATCTGCACGATCTTGATAGCGGCAAGACATGGACGCCCACCGCCCTGCCGATCCGGTCGGCGGGCACCTATATCGCGCGGCACGGCTTTGGCTACAGCCGTTTCAGCCATGCCGCCAACGGGATAGCGGCCGATCTTGTGCAGCTCGTGCCCCTGTCCGACCCGGTGAAGATCAGCCATCTGACCCTGAGCAACACCACATCCGCGCGCCGTCGGCTGTCTGTGACCGGCTTTGCCGAATGGGTGCTTGGCCCGTCGCGCAGCGCCACTGCTGGCTTCGTCACGACCGAGGTTGACCCCGAAACCGGGGCGATTCTTGCGCGCAATCCCTATGGCATGGCCTTTCCCGGCCGTGTCGCCTTTGCCGACCTGGCGGGGGCATCGTCAGTCACCGCCGACCGGGCGGAGTTCCTGGGCAACGGCGGCATGACCGCCCCCAGCGCGTTGCGCAAGGGTGGTCTGTCGGGCAAGGCAGGCCCCGCGCTTGACCCCTGCGCCGCCCTGCAGCGGGTGGTCACGCTGGAACCGGGGGAAACCGCGACGGTCACCTTTCTGATCGGGCAGGCGGCGGATGCCGATGCCGCCCGCGCCCTGATCACCCGCACCCGCGCCACCGATGTGCAGGCGACGCTGGCCAATGTCACCGCGCATTGGGACGATCTGTTGACTGCCGTTCAGATCAAGACGCCCGACCGGGCGATGGACATCATGTTGAACGGCTGGCTTTTGTATCAGACGCTGGCCTGTCGCATCTGGGCGCGCGCCGGGTTCTATCAGGCCAGCGGGGCCTATGGCTTTCGCGATCAGTTGCAGGATGGCATGGCGCTGACCTTCAGCCGCCCCGACATGACGCGCAGCCATCTGTTGCGCGCGGCCGCCCGCCAGTTCCCCGAAGGCGATGTGCAGCACTGGTGGCTGCCCCATTCGGGCCAAGGCGTGCGCACCCGCATTTCGGATGACCGGGTGTGGTTGGGCTACGGCGTTGCGCGTTACATCGATATCACCGGCGATGCGGCGATCCTGGACGAGGTTCTGCCCTTCCTTGACGGCCCTGCCCTGCGACCGGGCGCACATGACGACTTTTTCCAGCCCGGCCAATCCGACCAAAGCGCCCCGCTGTTTGAACATTGCGCCCGGGGGCTGGATCAGGCCATCGCGTTGACGGGCGATAACGGCATGCCCCTGATCGGCACCGGCGACTGGAACGACGGGATGAACCGCGTCGGGGAAGGCGGCAAAGGCACAAGCGTCTGGCTGGGCTGGTTGCTGATTGCCACCCTGCGCGCCTTTGCCCCCTTGGCCGACACGCGCGACCCCGCCCGCGCCGCACGCTGGCGCGCCCATGCCGACAGCGTCGCCGCCGCGATCGAGGCGCAGGGGTGGGACGGCGAATGGTATCGGCGCGGCACCTATGATGATGGCAGTCTGCTGGGATCGGCCACGTCCGACGAATGCCGCATCGACAGCATCGCGCAAAGCTGGTCGGTGCTGTCCGGCGCCGCCGACCCCGCCCGCGCGAAAGCGGCGATGCAGGCGGTGTCACGCCACCTGATCCGCAAGGAACCGGGGCTTGCCCTGTTGTTCGCGCCACCCTTTGACAAGACGCCGCACGACCCCGGCTACATCAAGGGCTATCCGCCCGGTTTGCGCGAAAACGGCGGGCAATACAGCCATGCCGCGATGTGGGTCATTCTGGCGCAGGCCCGGCTTGGCAATGGCGATGCGGCGGCGGCGACCTTTGCGCTGTTGAACCCGGTCAACCACGCCCTGACCGCCGATGACGCGGCGCACTACAAGGTGGAACCTTATGTCGTGGCCGCCGATGTCTATTCCACCGCCCCCCACGAAGGGCGCGGGGGGTGGACGTGGTACACGGGGTCTGCGGGCTGGATGTACCGCGCGGGCATCGAAGGGCTGCTGGGTCTGACACGGCGGGGCGACATGCTGCACCTGAACCCCTGCCTGCCGCTTCATTGGCCGGGGATCGAGGCATCGGTGCGCCACGACGGCGCGACATTGACCATCCGCATCACCAATGGCAGCAGCGGCCAAGGCATCGCCAACGCCACCCTGAACGACGAGGTGCTGGATACAACCGCCGGACTGTGGCTGCGCGCAAGCCCGGGCGACCACCGGTTGGAGGTGACGCTGCGCTGACGGGTTCAGACCATTCCCGATCCAAGGGCGATGATCGCGGCCTGCGTCCGGTTCTGGGCGTTCAGCTTGCTGCACACGGCGCGGACGTACATCTTGACCGTCACCTCGGTCAGAGACAGGCTGGCGGCGATGTCCTTGTTGGTCTGGCCCGCACACAGGCCGCGCAATACCTGATATTCGCGGGCGGACAGCCCGGCGTCGAGGGCGCTGTCCGTCCGCGCCATCCGGGACGGGAAATACGACTCTCCCGCCGCGATGAACCGGATGGCCGCTGACAGCGATTTCGGGGACAGCGTCTTTGGGATGAACCCGGCCGCGCCCATTTCCATGGCGCGAAAGGCGGCCTCTTGCCGGGCCTGACCGGAAAACAGCACCACCCGTCCGGGCGCATTGGCGGCAATGGCGCGCTCCAGCCCCGTCAAACCGCCCATGCCGGGCATGTCCAGATCGAGCAGGACCACATCATAGGCACCGTCCGTATCGATCCGGTTCAGCGCTTCGTCCAACGATTCCGCCAGCGCGATGCGATAGCCGCCGTCGGCCATCAGGAAAATCTCCATCGATTCTGCCAACAGCTTGTGATCATCCGCGACAAGAACCGAAATGACGGGCGGGTAAACGTTCAGCATCTCTGGTTCCTGACGGGGCAAAACCCCTTTGATGTGTCACCCCACCTGAACCAAAGCCAACATTGATCCTTCCGGGCTAGGGCAAAGCCGGGGGTTGGTCCATCCCGCTAAAGGAACGCCTTCCCTTCGATCGGCATGGGTCGCCCATTCTTTTGGCGGGGTCTGCGGCGACGTGAAATTTGTTTCAGCACAGGGGTCTTGTGAAAAATTTGTTACGAAGCCGAAATAGTCAGGCTTGCAAGACTCAGGCGCACACCGTTACCTGACTGTTACAAACCGCGACGCGCGGCCAAACAGGCGGACACTCGTTCAGGGGCCGGGGCAGAGACAAGCGGACAGTAATGTATCAACCGGGAGAATTCTGATGACGACAAAGAACTTCATGGCCACCTCGGTCAGCATCCTTGCGATGCTGACCGCGTCAATCGCATCGGCACAATCGATGGAAGAGATCGAGGCCGCGGCCAAAGCCGAAGGCATGCTGACCACCATCGCGCTGCCGCACAGCTGGTGCGGCTATGGCGACGTGATCGCCGGGTTCAAGGCAAAATACCCGGAAATCACCGTGAACGAGCTGAACCCCGACGCCGGTTCCGCCGACGAGATCGAGGCTGTCAAGGCCAACAAGGACAACAAGGGCCCGCAGGCACCTGACGTTCTGGACGTGGGCCTGTCGTTCGGCCCGTCGGCACAGGCCGAAGGTCTGTTGCAGCCGCACAAGGTTGCCACATGGGATTCGATCCCCGCGGACGCCAAGGATGCCGATGGCCATTGGTACGGCGACTATTACGGCGTCATGTCCTTTGCGGTGAACACCGATCTGGTGGCGAACCCGCCGACGTCTTTTGCCGATCTGCTGAAGCCGGAATATGCGGGCCAGGTCGCGCTGGCGGGTGATCCGCGCGCGTCCAACCAGGCCATCCTGGGTGTGATGGCTGCCGGCATGGCACGCGGGGCCGCCCCCGGTGCCGAGGCTGCCGCAGCGGGCCTTGAATTCTTCAAGGAACTGAACGCGGCTGGCAACTTTGTTCCGGTGATCGGCAAGGCAGGCACGCTGGCGCAGGGCACCACGCCCATCGTCATCCAGTGGGACTACAACGCCCTTGCCACGCGCGACTCGCTGGCTGGCAACCCGCCGGTTGACGTGATCGTGCCGTCGGACGCCGTTCTGGCCGGTGTCTATGTGCAGGCCATCAGCGCCTATGCGCCGCAGCCGAACGCCGCGAAACTGTGGATGGAATACCTCTACAGCGACGAAGGTCAGCTTGGCTGGCTGAAGGGCTATTGCCACCCGATCCGGTTCAACGATCTGGCCGCACGCGGCGTGATCCCGCAGGACCTGATGGACGCCCTGCCCCCGGCAGCATCGTATGAAGCGGCCGTGTTCCCCAGCCTTGACGCCGTGAACGGCAACGCCGAAGCGGTCAAGGCCGGTTGGGACACCGTTGTCGGCGCGAACGTCGTCGAATAAACAAAACCGCCTGATGGCCGGTGCCTGCCGTCTGACGGCGCGCACCGGCCATTGCGCATTTTGCCTGACCATTCCCCACCCCCCGCAGGATACCCCATCGGATGACGCCAAAAGCAATCCTGACGCGATATCAGCCGCTGCGCTGGCTGGGGGTTCTGCCGTTCCTGACCTTTGCCTTTCTGTTCCTGATCCTGCCTGCGCTTTACATCGTCGTCGGTGCCTTTCGTGGCCCGGATGACCAGTTGACGCTGCAAAACATCCTGAACCTGAACACCCCCACCATCCGCAACGCCTATTGGGTGTCGATCCGCGTCAGCCTGTGGTCGGCGTTCCTGGGCTGCACCATCGGCTTTGCCATGGCGGCGGCGGTTGTGTTTGGGGGGATGCCAAAGGCGATCCGGTCGCCCTTGCTGACGTTTTCGGGCGTTGCGTCGAACTTTGCGGGCGTGCCGCTGGCCTTTGCATTCATCGCGACGATCGGGCCTGCGGGTCTGATCACGGCCTATCTGCGCACCGAATTCGGCATCAACCTGCGCGCCTATGGGTTCAACCTGTTTTCCTCGACCGGGTTGATCATCACCTACCTGTTCTTTCAGGTGCCCTTGATGATCCTGATCATCACCCCTGCCCTTGACGGTCTGCGCCGCGAATGGCGCGAGGCGGCGTCAATGCTGGGGGCGACGGGGCTGCAATATTGGCGCATGGTCGCCCTGCCGATCCTGTTCCCGTCCCTGCTGGGAACCTTCGCGCTGCTGTTCGCCAATTCCTTTGGTGCGGTCGCCACGGCCTTTGCACTGGCCGGGCCGCAGTTGAACATCGCGCCGATCCTGCTGTTTTCGCAGATACGCGGCGATGTGCTGGGCAGCCCCGGCCTTGGCTATGCGCTGGCGTTCGGGATGATCGTGATCACGGGCATCGCCAACGGACTGTATATCTGGCTGCGGGCGCGGTCGGAAAGGTGGCTGAAATGACGCGCTTTTTCGCCTGGTCCGCGTTTCTGTTCGGCGCAATGATCTTTGTGCTGCCGCTGTTCGGCATGGCAGAATTCTCGATGTCGATGCGGCGCGGGGTCTATTCGCTTGATGCTTACGCCTCTGTTCTGGGCGACCCGCAGTTCCGGGCGACGTTCCTTTATTCCGTGGTGATGGCCCTGTTCACCATTGTCTTTGGCGTGTGCCTTGTGGTTCCCACCGCCTTTTGGGTGCGCCTGCGGATGCCGGAAATCCGCCCGCTGGTCGAATTCATCACGCTGTTGCCGCTGGTGATCCCGGCAATCGTCATCGTGTTCGGTTATATCCGGCTGTACAACACCTCGTCCTTCCTGCCCCTGACGGGCAGCGCCATGGGCACCAACCTGTTGTTGATGTTCGGCTATGCCACGCTTGCCCTGCCTTATATGTACCGCGCCGTCGACACCGGCCTGCGCACGATCGAGGTAACCACCCTGACCGAGGCGGCGCTGTCGCTGGGTGCGGGCTGGATCACCATCCTTGTGCGCATCATCCTGCCGAATGTTCTGGTGGCGGTGCTGTCGGGGGCGTTCCTGACCTTTGCCATCGTTCTGGGCGAATTCACCATGGCGGCCCTGCTGAACCGCCCCGCCTTTGGCCCCTATATTCAGATCATCGGGGCGAACAAGGCGTATGAACCGGCGGCGCTGGCCGTCATCGCCTTTGCCATCACCTGGGCCTGCATGGGCCTGATCCAGTTGGTCACCCGGTTTACCAAGCACACAAGGGCGCAGCGCTGATGTCATTCCTCGAAATCTCGCATCTTGAGAAATCCTTTGGCGCGAACCATGTGGTCAAGGATTTCAATCTGGTCATCGAACAGGGTGAATTCGTGTCGCTGCTGGGACCGTCGGGCTGTGGCAAGACCACCGTGCTGCGGATGGTGGCCGGGTTTGAAACCCCCTCCACCGGCACCATCACCATCGCCGGGCAGAATGTGGTGAACCTGCGATCGAACCAGCGCAACATCGGCATGGTGTTTCAGGCCTATGCCCTGTTTCCCAACCTGACCGTGGCGCAGAACGTGGCGTTCGGTCTAAAGGTCAAGGGCCTGCCCCGCGCCGAAATCGACACCCGCGTGACCGAAATGCTGCGTCTGATCGGCCTGCCCGATCTGGGCAACCGCTTTCCGTTCCAACTGTCGGGCGGCCAGCAGCAGCGCGTCGCCTTGGCCCGCGCGCTGGCCGTGCGGCCGCGCGTCTTGTTGCTGGATGAACCGCTGTCGGCGCTGGATGCGAAAATCCGCGTGTCCCTGCGCACCGAAATCCGCGAGATTCAGCGCGAACTGGGCATCACCACCATCTTCGTCACCCATGATCAGGAAGAGGCGCTGTCCATGTCCGACCGCATCGTCGTGATGATGGGCGGCATCGCAGAACAGGTCGGCACCCCGTTCGAGGTGTACAACCGCCCCGCCACCAAATTCGTCGCGAACTTTGTCGGCACCCTGAACACCTTTGACGCCGTGGTGACCGCACCCGACACAGCCCTGTTGGACGGCGTTGTTGTGCATCTGCCCGACCTTGCCGCCACCAACGGCAGCCCCATCGCGCTGGCCCTGCGGCCAGAGGCGGTGCATCTGGGCCGTGCCGAGGGGCGCGAGGTGATCTTGCCCGCCAGAATCGAAGAGGTGCATTTTCTGGGGTCGGTGATCCGAGTCCGCGCGCGGGCGGCGGGCACTTCCGTAGCGCTGGACACGTTCAACCGCGCAGGTACGCCGCCGCCCCCCGTGGGCAGCGACACCGAGATCAGCTTCAGCGCCAAGGATGTGATCGTTCTGAACGCCTGACGTCAGCGCGTGCCGTAATACAGGCCCACCACATGCTCGGCTTGGGCAAAGAACAGCCAGCGCGCGACGAAGGCCCCCACCAGATGGCTGCCCACCGCCAGTGGCACGGCAAAGGCCACCGGCAGCGCCAGTGTCGCCAGCGCCGGGATCACCGCCGCCGTCACAAGCGCGATGCGGCGCAGCTTGGTCGCGTGCTTGCGCGCCACAACATGGATCATCTCTCGCATCAGGTAGTTGCCGCCCGTGTGGGGCTGTTCGAACACCGTCGGCTGACCGATCCGGTCCAGCCCCGTGGCGGTGCCCAACGTCGCCCCCCGCGCCGCAAACAGCCCGTCGCCGATGCGCCAGCTTTTCACCAGCACAAAGAACAGCATGGCACAGGCCAGCGCGGGCAAGACCCCCGCCCCGCCCATCAGCAGGCCCCCCGTCACCGAAAAGGTCAGGAACGTCAGCGGCGTGATCCAATGGTTCCAACGCGGCACCGCCCCGATCTGCGCATAGATCATCGACGTGCAGTAGATCGTCACCAGACACATCCCCGCCCCGTACCAGCCGATGACCGGCGGCCAGCCCAGACCCAACCAGTCGGACAGCGCCTGCGGGGCCAGCAGCAACAGGGTTGCGACAGACGACCACGCCTCGCGGCTGAGCCAGCTTGTGCGCCATTGGGTAAAGGCCAGCAGCGCACGGTGCGGATTGCCAAGGTGAAAGGCCGATGCCACCAGCCCCGTTATGGCAAGCGCATAGCCCGCGCCCCAGACCCAGAACGCCAAAGCGCCCGTGACGGGCAGCAAATCCATCCCCAGCAGCGCCAGAAAGCCAAAGCCAAGCCCCGACAGCACTGTGAACACGATGACCGACGGTGCCGGATGCATCAGATTTTCCCCAACACATGGTCCAGCCAGCCGGCAAAACCGGTGGCCTTGATGTCCAGCAGGGGCGCCAGCAACGACGCCTGTTGCGGCTGGTCCTTCTTGCGCGGCGGCAGGTAACGGTTCACCGGTTTCGTTCCCATCTCGGGCATCAGCGCATAGCCACCCCGTTCGGCCGACAGGCGGCTGACCTTGCTGTCCGGGTCGGCGAAATCGCCAAAGTGCCGCGCGCCGGTGGGACAGGTGCGGACGCAGGCGGGTTCGCGGTCTTCCTCGGGAAGATTCTCGTTATAGATGCGGTCCACGCACAGGGTGCATTTCTTCATCACCCCCGCATCCGCATCCATTTCCCGCGCGCCATAGGGGCAGGCCCAGGCGCACAGACCACAGCCGATGCAGGCGTCTTCGTTCACCAGCACGATGCCATCCTCGGCCCGCTTGTAGCTGGCCCCGGTGGGACAGACGGTGACGCAGGGCGCATCCTCGCAATGCAGGCAGGACCGGGGGAAATTGATGATTTGTGGTGGGGCATCCGTTGGTTGCACGGCATAGCTGTGAACCCGGTTCAAGAAGGTTCCCGAAGGGTCTGATCCATAGGGATTTTGGTCCGACAGCGGCGCGCCATAGCCCTGATCGTTCCAGCCCTTGCAGGCGGTCACACAGGCATGACACCCGACGCAGGTGTCCAGATCGACAACAAGGCCCAGTTTCCGCGTGGTGGGGCCGGGAAGGTTGGTCATCTGTTCCCCCGCTTCGGTTCGGCACCCAAGAATTTTCGAAAATTCTTGGCAAAATTCTTCGAAGAATTTTGGCCCCGCCCGCCATCCGCGCGCGGCGGGTCGGGCAAGACCGGAAAGACTGGTTCGGCCTGATATTGTGGTTCCACCCGTTCGACCCTGACGCGCAGATCAAACCACGCGGCCTGCCCTGTCACAGGGTCGGAATTGGAGTAGCGGTGACCGTCGCCCTTTTGCGGCAGCAGTTCCGAAATCAGATGGTTCAGCAGGAATCCTTCGGTTGCCTCGGGCGCGCCTGCGTCCAGTGCCCAGGCGCCCTTACGCTTGCCGATGGCGTTCCACGTCCAGACGGTGTCTGCGTTCAGCGCCGCCATATGGGCCACAGGCACCGTGATCACCCCGGTGGGGGATGTGACGCGGGCATAGTCGCCGTCTTCAAACCCCTGCGCCTGCCAGATCGCGGTCGGCAGATAGAGGTGATTCTTGCCGTGGATCTGTCGCAGCCAGGCGTTCTGGCTGCCCCAGGAATGATACATCGCCATGGGCCGCTGCGTCAGCGCGTGCACCGGATAGCCCGCCGCCACGTCGTCGCCAAAGGGCGGGTACCAGACCGGCAGCGGGTCCATCGCGCGCTTCAACCGGTCGCGCAGATGATCGGGCGGCTGGATGAAGCCCTGCCCTTCGGCGGCAAGCTGGAATTTCCGCATCGGTTCGGACCAGATCGAAAAGAGATAGGGCTGCGGGGATTCGTAAAAGCCCGTCGCCACGGCCCAATCCTGATAGGCGGCGTTCCACGGTTTGTAATAGGCCCCCTCGTCCGGGACATGCGCCTGAAAGAAGCCGCCGTTGTCGATGTAGCGCTGCATCTGATCGGGGTTCGGTGCGCCGCGCCCGACGCCATCGCCGTTGCCGCGAAAGCCCATCAGCGGGCCGACACCCGGCCTGCGTTCATGGCGCACGATGTAATCGGCGTAATCGCGGTATTTCGGCGCGCCTGCGTCATCCACCATCCCCGGCAGGCCCAACCGCGCCCCAAGATCGAGCAGGACCGACTGAAACCCGCGCACGTCGCGGTCAGGCTCTACCACCGGCCAGCGGATCGCATCGCCCGCAGCCCCGGGTTCAGAGATCGGGCGGTCCAGCAGGCTGATGCAGTCGTGGCGTTCCAGATAGGTCGTATCGGGCAGGATCAGATCGGCATAGGCCACCATTTCCGACGCATAGGCATCGGAATAGATGATGCGCGGGATGATGTATTCGCCGTCATCCCCCTTGTCGGTCAGCATCCCCATCACGGCAGCGGAATTCATCGACGAATTCCACGACATGTTCGCCATGTACAAGAACAGCGTGTCGATCCGGTAGGGATCGCCCGCATGGGCATTGGGGATCACCATATGCATCAGCCCGTGCGCGCTGAACGGGTTTTCCCAGGTGAAGGCCTTGTCGATCCGCGCGGGGCTGCCATCAGCGTTCAGCGCCAGATTTTCCGGCCCGCGCACATAACCCAGATGCGGGCCGGACAACGGTTTGCCGGGCGCTGTCACGAAATGGGGGGTGGGGTGCGCCTCAACGGGTTTGGGATAGGGCGGTTTCAGCCGATAGCCGCCCGGCGCCTCGACCGTGCCAAGGACGGTCTGCAGCAGGTGCAACGCGCGGGCGGTCTGAAAGCCGTTGGAATGGGCCGAAATCCCGCGCATCGCGTGAAAGCTGACAGGGCGGCCCGGCATCGTGTCATGGTGGTCGCCGCGAAAATCTGTCCAGGGTTGGGTCAGTTCAAACGCCTGATCAAAGGCCACATGGGCCAGTTCGGCGGCCAGCGCACGGATGCGGGCGGCGTCGATGCCGACACGGCCCGCCACTGCCTCGGGGCTGTGTTCGGGCGACAGGTAGCGTTCGGCCATGTGCTGGAACACTGTGCGATGCCCCTGCCAGACCGCCCCAAGATCGGGCTGCACGCCCTTGCCATCCCAGGGCGCAGGCATCCCGGTGCGTTTGTCGATGACAAAGGGCTGGCTTTCGGCGTTCTTCAGGATCAGGCCCTTTTCCGGCCCTTCGGTTTCATTGACCAAAAGCGGCGCGTTGGTCCAGCGGGCCAGATAGTCCAGATCGACCTTGCCCGCCGCCAGCAGGCAATGGATCAGCGACAGGATCAGCAGGCCATCGGTGCCGGGGGTTATCCCCAGCCAGTCGTCGGCAATGGCATTGTATCCAGTCCGGATCGGGTTGATCCCGATAACCCGCGCGCCCCGCGCCTTGAGCCGGCCAAGTCCGATCTTGATCGGGTTGCTGTCATGGTCTTCGGCCACGCCGAACATCACGAACAGTTTCGTGTGGTCCCAATCCGGCTGGCCGAATTCCCAGAACGCGCCGCCGATGGTGTAGATGCCCGCCGCAGCCATGTTGACCGAACAGAATCCGCCGTGGGCGGCATAGTTCGGCGTGCCAAAAGCCTGCGCCCACCAGCCGGTGAAACTTTGCGACTGGTCGCGACCGGTAAAGAAGGCCAGCTTTTCGGGGGCCGTCTCGCGCAGCGGTTTCATCCAGTCAACCGCCAGCGCCAGCGCCTCGTCCCAACTGATTTCCTCGTAGGCTCCCGATCCGCGCGGGCCGACCCGGCGCATCGGCGCGCGCAGGCGGCTGGGGGCGGTGATCTGCATGATCCCCGACGCCCCCTTGGCGCACAAGACACCCTTGTTCACGGGATGGTCGCGGTTGCCTTCGATATAGCTGACGGCGCCGGACTTCAGATGCACATTGATGCCGCAGCGGCAGGCGCACATGTAGCAGGTGGTGCGGCGCACCTCGTCTGATACGGGGGGCGAAGTGTCGAGTTTCGGTTGTCCCATCAGATCCCCCCCAATGCCAGAACGGCCAGCGTCTCGGCTGCAATGTGGCGTTCTTCGGCGGCGGGCACTGTCCAGATCGCGACACGGGATGTGACATCGTGCAGGCAGACCGCCCCCGCCGCATTGGCCGCATCATTGACCGATGTCCCGGCCCATGCCAGCCCCTTGATCACCTGACACCGCACATGCGCATCATTTTCCCCGATGCCGCCGGTAAAGGCTATGGCATCCAGCCCCCCCATAGCCGCAATCATCGACCCTGCGTGCCGCACGATCCAATAGCAGAAATGGTCGATGGCAAAGGCGGCATCAGCCGTGCCCGCGCCATGCAGGGCGCGCATGTCCGAATGCCCGCCAAGGCCCAGCAGGCCGGACTGGCGGTTCAGGATCTGCGACGCCCCGTCGATGCCGTGCCGTTCCGCCAACCGCAGCACGGCGTTGCCGTCGATGGACCCTGCCCGCGTGCCCATCGTCAGCCCGTCCAGCGGCGAATAGCCCATCGTGGTGGCGACCGAGCGCCCATCCCGGATGGCACACAGCGACGCGCCGTTCCCCAGATGCAGCGCCAGCAGACGCCCCGGCAGCGCCCGTCCCGTCAGCCCGGGCAGATTGGCGACAAGGCTGGCATAGCTGATCCCGTGAAAGCCATAGCGGCGCAGGCCCAACGCCTCGGCCTGCGGGGGCAGGGCATAGCGGCGGGCCACATCGGGGTTGGTGGCGTGAAAGGCGGTGTCGAAACTGGCGCATTGCGGCAGGTCGGGCAGCAAACCCGCAAGCGCCCGGATCGCCATCAGATTGGCCGGGTTGTGCAGCGGGGCCAGCGGGACACACCCCTCGATCTGTGCGATGGTGTCAGGCGTGATCCGACAGGGCGCGGTCAAATGCGGCCCGCCATGCACGACCCGGTGCGCCGCCGCTGTCAGGTCCGCCACCCCGAATCCCTGCGCCGCGAACCCGTCCAGGCACAGGGCAAGGGCTGCCCCATGATCGGGCGCAATCGCAAGCACATCGCCATGGCGCGCATCAGTGCCAATCTCAGTCACGCGGGCCTGCGCCAGCGGCGTCAGGTCGCGCGCGAACAGCGCCACCTTGATCGAGGATGACCCGGCATTGACCACCAGAACCGTCATTCAGACCACCGATTTCAGCAGGCCAAGTGTGGCAAGAACGGCCAGCAACCCTATGGCAAAGCGTCTGAATTCCTGTGGCGCGGCCTTCAGGAAATGCCGCCCACCCAGACTGATGCCCAAGATCAGGATCGGCAAGGCCAGCACGGATGCAACAAGCGTATCCTTCGTGATCATCCCGCGATAGGCCATCAGCGGCAGCGTCCACAGATCAAGCAGGGTGAAATACACGATCAGCGTCGCGCGAAACACCGACGCCGCCACTGGCTGTGCGGCAAAGAACACTGCCACCGGCAACCCCCCCACCGCTGCGGCATTGGCCATGCCAGAGATCACACCGACGCCCACATCGCCCCCCGTGCCGACCCGTCCACGAAAAGCCCACCCCGCCAGCAGCAGCGTGCACATCGCCAGCACATAGGCCGCGATCACCGCCCGTGCCGCATCGACCCCGATGCCCGACAGCGCCCACAGGCCGATGGGCACACCGACCAGCGCGCCCGCAAACAGCCCACCCGCGCGCCGCCAGTCGATATGACCGCGCAAGGACGGGGCCTGTTGCACCGTCATCGCCACATCCAGCACCAGCACGACCGGCACCAGATGCAGCGGGTTGGTCACCAAGGACGCCGCCGAGACGACCAAAGCGGCAAAGCCGAACCCGGAATAGCCCCGGACAAAGGCCGCGACGAACAGCGCCAGCCCCAGATAGGCCGCCTCGACCCCGCCAAGGTCAAAGGGCAGCGTCATACGACCTGCGGGCGCATTTCCGCCTTGTCGATCCCTGCCACAGCCACCGGCTTTTTCATCGCGTCCCGGCGGAAAGGTTCGCCCAGTTCCTGATTGATCAGCGCCTCGATCAACGTGGTCTTGCCATGGGTCATCTGGTCGTCGATGGCCTTGGACAGCGCCGCGCGCAACTCGTCCATGGTGCGCGCCTGCACCCCTTGCAGACCGCAGGCCCGCGCGATGCCCGCATATGACACCTGCGTGTCCAGTTCTGTGCCGACAAAGTTGTCGTCATACCACAGGGTCGAATTGCGCTTTTCCGCTCCCCATTGATAGTTGCGGAACACGACCATGGTGATCGCGGGCCATTCGGGCCGCCCGATGGCGGTCAGTTCCGTCACAGCAATGCCAAAAGCGCCGTCACCGGCAAAGCCCACCACCGGAACATCCGGGCAGCCGATCTTGGCCCCGACGATGGACGGCAGGCCATAGCCGCAGGGGCCGAACAGCCCCGGCGCCAGATATTTGCGCCCCGTATCAAAGGTCGGATAGGCATTGCCGATGGCGCAGTTGTTGCCGATGTCGGACGAGATGATCGCCTCGCGCGGCAGGGCGGACTGGATAGCGCGCCAGGCCATGCGCGGGCTCATCCAGTCCGGCTTGTCGTCGCGGGCGCGCTGGTTCCAGGTGGTGCCCGGATCGTCGTCTTCGTGATCCATCGACGACAGCGCCTGCGCCCACGCCGATTTCGTCTGCGCAATGGTCGCCTTGCGCGCGGCCCGGCCCGCATCGCCTGCGGTGGGGGACAAACGCGCTAAAATCGCTTCGGCGACCTTTCCAGCGTCGCCGACGATGCCAACAGAGACCTTTTTGGTCAACCCGATCCGGTCCGGGTTGATGTCGACTTGAATGATCCTGGCCGATTTCGGCCAGTAGTCCAGCCCGTAGCCCGGCAACGTCGAAAACGGGTTTAGCCGGGTGCCAAGACAGAGTACCACATCTGCCTGAGAAATCAATTCCATCGCCGCCTTGGACCCGTTGTATCCCAGCGGCCCGACGAACAGCGGGTGCCCGCCGGGAAAGGCGTCATTGTGCTGATAGCCGACGCAAACCGGCGCATCCAACCGTTCGGCCAGCGCCATCGACGCCGGGATCGCGCCTGCCAGAACCACGCCCGCGCCGTTCAGGATCACCGGCGATTTCGCCCCCGACAACAGGGCGGCGGCCTGCGCGATGGCGTCATCCCCGCCCGACGGGCGTTCAAACGTCACGATCGCGGGCAGGTCGATGTCAATGACTTGGGTCCAGTAATCGCGCGGCATGTTGATCTGCGCCGGGGCCGACAGGCGACGGGCGTTCAGGATCACGCGGTTCAGCACCTCGGCCACGCGCGAGGGGTCGCGCACCTCTTCCTGATAGGCGACCATGTCGGCGAACAGGGCCATCTGCTCCACCTCCTGGAAACCGCCCATGCCGATGGTCTTGTTTGCGGCCTGCGGGGTGACCAGCAGCAGCGGCGTGTGGTTCCAGTAGGCCGTTTTCACCGCCGTGACAAAGTTGGTGATGCCGGGGCCATTCTGGGCGATCATCATGCTCATCTTGCCACTGGCGCGGGTGTAGCCATCCGCCATCATCCCGCCCGACCCTTCATGGGCGCAATCCCAGAAGGTGATGCCCGCGCGGGGGAACAGGTCCGAGATCGGCATGAAGGCCGACCCGATGATGCCAAAGGCATGTTCGATGCCATGCATCTGAAGAACTTTGACAAAAGCCTCTTCGGTGGTCATCCGCATGGTGTCTCTCCTTGATCCGGTTGGCGCCTTTGTATCCCCCCAAGCCACCCCTGGCTTAGGGCCAGAGCGTGCGGCGCTTTAGGTCCAGATGACAGGCCCTAGCGCATCGCCCCTGCAATCCGGGCGATGCCCTCGGGGATGCGCTGATGCGGGATGGACGAATAGGCCAGCCGGTAGAAATTCCCCCGCGCGGCGTGGTCGTCAAAAAACACCCGCCCCGGTTCGATAAGCACGCCTTGGGCGCGCAGGGTTTGCGCCAGAACGCCTGTGTCCACCCCATCGGGCGCGCGCATCCAGAAGGACGACCCGCCAAACCCACCCTGCCCCGCCACCATCAACCCATGGTCGCGGATCGCCTCGTCCATCACCAGCCGCCGCCGCCGGTAGGCCGCCTTCATCCGGTTCACCAGCGCATCGTAATGCCCAAGGCTCAGGAAATAGGCGGCGGTGCGCTGGATATGCCCCGGCGGATGGCGCAACACCTGCGACCGCAGTGCCCGCGCCTCGCGGATGAACCCCTCAGGCCCCACCAGCCAGCCAAGCCGCAGACCCGGAAAAATGGACTTCGAGAATGACCCCGCATGAACGACCCGCCCGTCGGCATCCAGCGATTTCAGGCTGGGAGAGACCTGTTTCAGAAACGACATCTCGAACTCGTAGTCATCCTCAACGATGATGAACCCCTGCCGGGCCGCCGCCTCCAGCAGCGCCAGACGCCGCGCAAGGGGCATCGTCGCATTGGTCGGGCAATGGTGGCTGGCGGTGGTAAAGACCACATCCACCCCTTCGGGCAGGGCTTCGGGGGGCAGGCCGTCGGCGTCGACATCGACGGCGATCATTCTTGCCCCGGTCTGCGCCACCACCCCGCGAAAGCCGGGGTAACCGGGGTTTTCCACCACCGCCGCCCCGCCCGGTTGCAACAGAACCTGCGCCGCCAGCCACAGCGCGTTCTGCGCGCCCATGGTCACCAGCACCTCGGACGGGCGGGCCTCGATCCCCCGGCGCGGCAGGATGTTGCGCAGGATGTATTCGATCAGCATCGGATCATCGCGTTCGTAGTAGTCGGATGTCAGCGTCTCGAAATCTCGCCGCCCCAGCGCCTGCACCGCGCACAACCGCCAGTTCTGATGGTCAAACAGACTGGCATCCGCCTGCCCATAGATGAAGGGCCAGGGATAGCTGCGCCAGTCGTCGGGTTTCTCCAGCCGGGGCTGGCGCGAAAACCGCTGGCCCGTCAACGTGGCCCAATCCACGGTGTCCTGACGCGGTGCGCGCAGCGGGCGAAACTGCGGCTGCACCGGCACGCCGTCCGATACGAAATACCCCGACCGCCCCCGCGCCGTCAGATAATCCGACGACACAAGTTCGGTATAGGCCAGCGTCACGGTAATCCGGCTGATGCCCAGATGTGCGGCCAGCCCGCGCGACGACGGCATCTTGTCGCCCGCGCGGAACCGCCCCGACAATATGCCTTCGGACACCATCTGCCGGATGCGTTGCTGCAAGGTGCCGCTGGACGGCACGGGCAAGAAAAAGCTTTCAACCGGGATCGCCATTCTGGCCTCATGGGCTGCACCATCTGGCCTTATAGCATCGGGAAACCGGAAATGAACCCTGCTTCCTCTTCCTGAAAATATCCTCAGGGGGAATCGCGCCTGCGCGATGGGGGCAGAATGCCCCCCTGTTGCCCTGTTGCGCGCAAAGGCGCGCAACAGGGGGAAAGGCGTGCGCCGGAACGGCGCACCGCTGGATTACCGTTGGACGATCAGCCAAACACCTTGGTCAGTGCGCGGTCGATGGCATCGGTGATCTGGTCGATGTCGTCGGGCGTGGCGATCAGCGCGGGCGACAGGCACAGCGTGTTGTTCAGCCCCGGCACCGACCGGTTGGTGGCCCCGATGATCACGCCTTGCGCCATGCAATCGGCGACCACCGCCTGCACCTTCTTCTCATCCGCCGGTTCCTTGGTCGCCCGGTCAGCCACCAGCTCGGCGCCGCAGAACAGGCCCTTGCCGCGTACGTCGCCAATGACGCGGTGCCGCTCCATCAGACCCGCCAGATTGTCCATAAGCCGCGCGCCCATGCGGGTGGTGTTGTCCAGCAACCCCTCGGCCTCGATGATGCGCATGTTCTCCAGCGCCGCCGCAGGCCCTGCCGTGCAGCCCCCGAAGGTAGAGATATCGCGGAAATAGCTCATGGTGTCGTCTGGCGCGTCCTTGAACATCTCGAACACCGCCTCGGTCGTGACGGTGCAGGAAATCGCGGCGTAGCCGCTGGCAACGCCCTTGGCCATGGTGACGAAGTCAGGCTTGATGCCGTAATGCTGATAGCCGAACCACACGCCGGTGCGCCCGACGCCGCAGACCACTTCGTCGATGTGCAGCAGGATGTTGTATTTCTGGCAGATTTCCTGAACCCGCTCCCAGTACCCCTGCGGCGGGACGATCACGCCACCGCCTGCCGTGACCGGTTCCAGCACCAGACAGCCGACCGAATCCGGCCCTTCGCGCAGGATCACCTCTTCGATCGCATCGGCAGCACGGCGGCCGTAATCAGCCACGTCCCACTGCGCGCGGTATTCAAGGCAATGCGGCACCTCGACAAAGCCATCCGGGTACGGTCCGTATTGCGCCGCCCGCTGCGCCTGCCCCGCCGATGCCAGCGCGCCGATGGTGGTGCCGTGATAGTCCCGATCACGGTACAGGATCTTCCACTTTTTCCCACCGTGGTGGCGGTGCGCGATCTGGCGCACCATCTTGTAAACCTTCTCGTTCGCCTCAGAGCCCGAGTTGGAATAATAGACGCGCGACAGCCCCGGCATCTTTTCGATCAGCCGCTTGGCAAAGATCGATCCCGGGATGCTGCCCGCCGCCCCGGCGAAATAGTTCATCTTGATCAGCTGGTCACGCACCGCATTGGCAATGCTTTCGCGCCCGTAGCCGACGTTGACCGTCCAGACCCCGCCCGACACGGCATCAAGGTGTTCTTTGCCCTTGGCGTCCCAGACCCGCATCCCCTTGCCTTCGACGATGACGCGGGGGTCCACGGTTTCATATTGCTTGTGCTGGCTCAGGTGGTGCCAGATGTGCGCGCGGTCGGCCTCGACCACCTCGCTGATGTCATTGATCTGACCAAGGCCCTGCATCGTGATCCCTTTCATGGAATGTCGCGTCATGCGCGCGTTGCCGCAAATCTTGGCAGCTATTGCGCGTCGCGTCCATCATCCCGGATCAGACCGCGCACCCGTAGGGCCAGACGCGATGCGCCGATAAGTCCAGATGAAGTTTCGTTTTGTTGCAAGCCCCCGCCAAGGAACAATCGCCTTCCCACGCCTGCATTGGGAAAACATGGTTTTTCTTTGCCCGAACGGCCCCCGAACGGGGGTAGACAAGCAGATACCGCCTGCCAGAAAGAAGCAGGCAAGATCAACACGGAGGACAACATGACCCTACGGAACTCCCTTCTGGGCGCGGCGGCGACGCTGGCCTTGATGACCGGTGCGACTGCGGCCCTTGCGCAGGTCGAAGAAATCACCATCGCCTACTTTCTTGAATGGCCGATGCCCTTTGAATACGCCAAGGCCATGGGCACGTACGAGAAAGAAATGGGCGTCAAGATCAACTGGCGCGCGTTCGATACCGGCACGGCGATGTCGGCGGCCATGGCCTCGGGCGATGTGCATATCGCGGTCAGCCAGGGGGTTCCGCCCTTTGTGATCGCCACCAGCGCGGGCCAGGACCTGCAAGTCATCGACGTCGCGGTCAGCTATTCGGACAATGACAACTGCGTCGTGCGGACCGATCTGGAAATCACCAAGGACAACGCGACCGAACTGAACGGCAAAAAGGTTGTCCTGCCGGTCGGATCGGCGGCCCATTACGGGTTCCTGAAGCAGATGGAGCATTTTGGCGTCGACGTCGCCTCGATGGAGATTGTCGACATGGCTCCGCCGGATGGGGCTGCGGCCTTTGCCCAAGGCGGCATCGACATGGCCTGCGGCTTTGGCGGCGGTCTGCGCCGGATGAAAGAGAACGGCAACGTCCTGCTGACCGGCGCGGAAAAAGAAGAACTGGGCATCCTTGTGTTCGACGTCACCTCGGCCCCTGCCGGTTTTGTCGCGGAAAACCCTGATCTGGTTGCGAAATTCCTGAAAATTACCGCCGATTCCAACGCCATGTGGGCGGATGAAAGCAAGCGGGCCGAAATGCTGCCCGTCATCGCCAAGGACAGCGGCATGGACGAGGCATCGGCCGCGGATTCGCTGGCGACCTTTACCTTCCCCACCGTCGACGAACAGCTTTCGGAAAAATGGCTGGGCGGCGGCGCGCAGGAATTCATGAAGGGCGTGGCGCAGGTCTTCGTGACGGCAGGGTCAATTCCCGCCGCCCTCGACAGCTATGAGAACGCGGTCAACACCGGGCCGCTGGCGGCTGCGGGCGGCATGTGATCTGACAGGCGGAACCCGAAGGGCGGCGCATTCCCGCGCCGCCCTTTGCACATATGACGGATGCCATGACCGGACTGATCATCGACGATATCTCCATGCGGTTTGACGTGCCGGGCGGCAAACCCGTGCAGGCGCTGCAAAACGTGTCGCTTGCGCTGAACGAGGGCGAGTTGTTGTCCGTGCTTGGCCCGTCGGGCTGCGGCAAGACCACGCTTTTGAACATTCTGGCGGGGTTTCTGGCACCGACGTCGGGCCGGGTCACGCTGAACGGGGCCACCGTCACCGGGCCGGGGGCCGACCGGGGCATGGTGTTCCAGCAAGGCGCGCTGTTCGAATGGATGAGCGTGCGCCACAACATCGACTTTGGCCCCCGCATGAAGGGCATGGCCAAGCGCGACCGCGATGCCATTACCGATCATCTGCTGGAAACCGTGGGCTTGCAGGATTTCGGCAGCAAGGCTGTCTATGAACTGTCGGGGGGCATGCAACAGCGCGTGGCGCTGGCGCGCTGTCTGGCGAATGATCCGCAGGTGATCCTGATGGACGAACCGCTTGGCGCGCTGGACGCGCTGACCCGCGAAAAGATGCAAGGGCTGGTGCTGAAGCTTTGGAAGGAAACCGGCAAAACGGTCGTCCTGATCACCCATTCCGTCGAAGAGGCGCTGCTGCTGGGCGAACGCCTTGTCGTCATGGCCCCGCGACCGGGACGCATCTTTCAGGAATACCGCCTGCCGTTCGCCGAGGCGGGCGTCAGCGCCGATCTGCGGACGATCAAGAAATCGCCGGACTTTGCCGAACGTCGCGAGGAAATCCTTGGCATGATCTGGGGCATGGAAGAAGAAATCATGGGACGCCGTGACGGGGGGGCCGCATGATCGTTCTTGCCTTCTACATCGCCGTTTTCATCGGGGCCTTTGTCGTTGTCCGCGCGGTGCGGGCGCGTCATGCCAAAAACGATCTGACATCGCGCAAGACGGTCACTTTTGGCGACGAATCCGCGATCACGCCGGACCGGGCGGCGTCGGTCATCTCGATCGTGGCGATCTTTCTGATCTGGGGCGCGTTCACCGGATCGAAACTGGTGCCGTTGCATGTGCCAGGCCCGTTCGTGGGCACCACATCATTCACCTACACCGCCACCAACCCGGCCGGGCAGTCCGACGATGCGACGGTGACGATCCTTGTCCATCCCTTTGGCGAAAAGCCCGAGGTCCCCCAGGTGACCGAGGGCGAGGGTTTCGCCAAGAACGACAGCGCCATCGTGCAGGCGTGGCGGTCGGTGCTGCTGAAGCCGGTTGCCAATGACGGCGAGGGGGCCACGGTGACGGCCATCGACGGCGCGCCTGTGGTGCCCGACACCGCTATTCCGGTGGCCAACGGAAAACTGGTGCTGACGTCGAAAGGGTCGCTGAACTTTGAACCCGCCAAGGGGTTGCAGATGGAGCCGATCTGGCTGCCTGCGCCCGAAAAGGTGGCCGCCCGACTGGCCGAAATCTGGGCGAACGGCTATCAGAACACCGCCCTGCTGACGCATCTGGGCGCGTCGCTGATGCGGGTGCTGGTAGGCTTTGCGCTGGGGTCGCTGGTGGGCATCCCCTTGGGCTATGCGATGGGCTTGTCGGGCTGGTTTCGCGGCTGGTTCGATCCGATCGTCGAATTCATGCGCCCCGTGCCGCCGCTGGCGCTGATCCCGCTGGTGATCATCTGGTTCGGCATCTGGGAAAGCGGCAAGATCGTGCTGCTGTTTCTGGCGGCGCTGTGGATCATGACCATCGCCGCGCGGGCGGGTGTGTCGGGCACGCGGATATCAAAGATCCACGCCGCCTATTCGCTGGGCGCCAGCAAGGGCCAGATCCTGCGCCACGTCATCATCCCCAATTCTCTGCCCGAAATCTTTACCGGCGCGCGGGTGGCGATGGGGGTGTGCTGGGGCACGGTGGTGGCCGCCGAGCTGGTGGCGGCGGAAAAGGGTGCCGGGATGATGATCATCGCCGCCTCGAAGTTCCAGATGACCGATGTGGTGGTGATGGGCATCATCCTGATCGGGGTGATCGGCTATGGCATCGACATCCTGATGCGCATGGCCGAACGGGTTCTGGTGCCGTGGAAAGGCCGTGGCTGACCGCACGATTTTTCTGCGAAAAATCAGGCGTCGATGGGGCGTGGTGCGTTCTGACAGTGTTTTCCTTTGCGTATTTTCGCAAAGGAAAAGCATGCCTTTTCCCTGCGCTTTCCCGGGCGAAGGGTCAGGATCCGCGCCCCCGATTGCGCATCCCGCCGTCTGCACCGAACACACAGTTGCTTTTTGCGCGCGAATTTGCTGTAAGGCAGACAGCCTTCGGGCTGAACCCTGGTGACCGGGCCCCTCTGGCGAGAGTTTGCGGCGCTCTCGTGATGTCGGCACCGCGGAAAGCAACAGTCGCACGGACCCACGTTCTGACACCTTTGCACGTCGCGGCTTTGCGTCGTGCTTCTCTGTGTTGTGACGTGACCGACCAGGCACGGGATATCCCATGACCGTCTTTTCTGAACCCAAATCCACCATGACCTATTTCAAATGGGCCTTCATCGTTACCGCACTTGGGCTTGTGCTGGGGGCGATGCTTGGCTGGCAATCCACCGGCACCATCGGGGGCATGGCTTCGGTCTTTTTCATCTGCGCCGTGTTGGCAGTGCTGGAAATCTCGTTGTCCTTTGACAACGCCATCGTCAATGCAAACAAGCTGAAAGAGATGCGCCCGGAATGGCAGCACCGCTTTTTGACCTGGGGCATCCTGATCGCGGTGTTCGGAATGCGGATCGTGTTTCCGCTGCTGATCGTGGTGATCGCGGCCAATGTCGGGCCGTGGCAGGCGATGGTCATGGCAGCCAGCCAGCCCGCCGAATACGCCCGCATCATGGAAGAGGCGCATCTGCCCATTGCGGCCTTTGGCGGCAGTTTCCTGATGATGGTCGGCCTGACCTATTTCTTTGATGCCGAAAAGGACATCCACTGGGTCCGCTGGGTCGAGGAAAAGGTGTCGAAATCCGCCACGATCCGCGGGATCGAGGTCGGGATCGTGCTGATCGTCATTCTGGTCTTTTCGCGCCTGCTGGAGGGGGCGGAGTCGACACTGTTCCTCTCATCGGCCATCTATGGCCTGGTGACGTTTCTGGTGGTCGAGGTGGTCGGCGGTCTGCTGGACGCCAGCGAACAAAGCATGAGTGCCGCCGCAAAGGGGGGCCTGGGCGCGTTCCTGTACCTTGAGGTGCTGGATGCCTCGTTCTCGTTCGATGGGGTGATCGGGGCGTTCGCACTGAGCAACAACCTGTTCGTAATCGCCATCGGTCTGGGCATCGGAGCGATGTATGTGCGGTCGATGACCATCATGCTGGTCGAAAAGGGCACCCTGGCGCAATACCGCTATCTGGAGCACGGGGCATTCTATGCCATCCTGATCCTGTCAGTGATCATGTTCGTCCAGACCTTGGCGCATATCCCCGAGGTCATCACCGGCCTGGGCGGGGCGGCCCTGATCGGGGTATCGCTGTGGTCGTCGATCCGGTGGAACCGCAGCCACGGCGCGGCCCTCGATCCGCGCTGAACCGGTCCAACCCTTTGGTCAGAGGCGGATGACCCAAGCCTTCTGGCAACCGATGCAGCAGAAAGATGCGCATCGGTTGCCAGCCCGCCACCAGCCCTTGGCAAGCGATACCGCAACTGTTAGCGCAACGAACATGTAACCAGTTGCGGTGTACGATGATCTACCGACGCGAAATCGATGGCCTTCGCGCCGTTGCCGTTATCCCGGTCATCCTGTTTCATGCAGGCGTCACCACGATCAGCGGCGGGTTTGTCGGTGTTGACGTCTTTTTTGTCATCAGCGGCTATCTGATCACCACAATCCTGCTGAACGATCTGGCCAACGGCACGTTCTCGATCGCGCGGTTCTATGAGCGGCGGGCCAGACGGATCTTGCCCGCCCTGTTCACGGTCATGGTCTGCAGCCTGCCCTTTGGCTGGGCCTGGCTGCCGCCGGAACCCTTGCAGGATCTGTTGAAAAGCATGGCGTCTGTCGTGCTGTTCCTGTCCAACTTCTATTTTCTGAGCCAGACCGGCTATTTCGGCCCCAGCGCCGAAGTGCAGCCCTTGCTGCACACTTGGAGCTTGGCCGTGGAAGAACAGTATTACCTGCTGTTCCCTCTGCTGCTGGCAGTCCTGTGGCGGCGCGCGCGGGGGTCTATCCTGTGGGTCGTGCTGGGCGCGTCGATCTGCAGCCTCGGGTTTGCCGAATGGGGTCTGACCCGCGATCCGGACCGCACTTTCTTTTTCACCCTGTCGCGCTTTTGGGAACTTGGCGCAGGCTCAATCTGTGCCGCCCTGTTGTTTCGTCGCCCCTTGCCACCGAATTCCCTGTTGGGTGGGGCCGGGTTGGGGATGATCCTGACAGCGGTGTTCTTCTATGGCGGGCAGGCCGGTTTTCCCGGGGTGAACGCCCTGCTGCCTGTTGGGGGCACCGCCTTGATCATCCTGTTCGGGGGGGCTGGCACCGCTGTTGCGCGTCTGTTGGGGGCAAGGCCGCTGGTTGCGGTGGGGATGATCAGCTACAGCGCCTACCTGTGGCACCAACCGCTGTTCGCCTTTGCCCGCCTGCGCAGCATCGAGGCCCCTGCCCCGTGGCTGATGGGCCTGCTGGCCGTGGCGTCGCTGGCTCTGGCAGCCCTGACATGGCGGTTTATCGAGCAACCCTTCCGTAAGGGCACCCCGCCGTTGCTGGCCCGGCGTGCGACGCTGTTTGCCACAAGCGGGGCAATCGCCCTGGCCTTTGTGGTGCTTTGGCAGCTGGGCGAGGCGACGCACGGCTTTGCCGCGCGGATCGATCCGCAGGTGCTGGCCCTCATCACACCCGACGAGGCGCGGCGCAAAAGGCTGTGCCATTACAGCGACGGCGATCATTTCGCCGATCATCCCGCCGCACGCTGCCTGCAACCCAACAGCGCGGGTGGGATCGACGTGATCCTGATGGGTGACAGCCATTCCCGGTCCATTGCGCCCGAAGTGCAGGATGCGCTGGCGGCCAGGGGCATCGGGTCTTACTCGGTGTCCTATTCGGGATGCGTTCCCCTGCCCGGCTTTCGCCGTGTGGCCAAGGGGGGCAGCCACGACTGCGCCGCCTTTGTGGACAGCGTGCTTGGCTTTGCCCGCAGCCAGGGGGTAACAACCCTGGTTCTGACCGGGCGCTTCACGTTCTATTGGTCGGGGGCGCGGTTCGACAATGGCGAAGGCGGGCGCGAAAACGGTGAACCGGGCCACATTGACCTGATGGCACATGCCGCCGAACACCGCGCGGCGGACGATCCGGCCCGTCAGGCGGAGGTGTTGCAGGCCTATGCCGACGGTCTGCGCAGCTTGGCGGAGGAATTTGCCACAGTACTGGTCTATCCCATCCCCGAAGCGGGCTGGGACGTGCCCAACCTTCTGGTCAAGAACGCCATGTTCAATCAGACCCGGCCCGACATCTCCACCGCCCTCAGCACCTATCTGCGCCGCAATGGCCCGGTGCTGGACACCTTTGATGCCATCGCTTCCGACCGGATCTACCCCGTCCGCCCCGCCCAGACCCTGTGCGATACAGGCACGGGCCGCTGTCTGAACGCCAGCGGCGACAAGGTCTATTACCTGGACGATGACCACCTGAGCAGAACCGGCGCCCTGCTGCTGGCCGACCCGATCGCACGGGCGGTAGAACAGGCCTTGCAGCAGCGCTGAACAGGGAAAACCTTGGAGGCGGGTACCGGAATCGAACCGGTCTTCACGGATTTGCAATCCGCTGCGTAACCTCTCCGCCAACCCGCCGCATCAAGGTGCGGTCGGGATAATTCATCATCGCGCGGGGTGCAAGGGCAAGTTGGCCCTTAACTCCCAGTCCTGTCAGCCCCCAGTCCTGTCAGCCCCAGTCCCGTCAGCCCCAGTCCAGCACCACCTTGCCCGACAGGCCCGACCGCATGGCGGCAAAGCCTTCGGCGAACTGGTCGACGGAAAAGCGGTGGGTGATCACACGGCGCACGTCGAGCCCGTTTTCCAGCATGGCGATCATCTTGTACCACGTCTCGAAGATCTCGCGCCCGTAGACGCCCTTGATGGTGATCGCCTTGAAGACGATGCGGCTCCAGTCCACGGGGCTTTTGCCGGGGGGGATGCCCAGCATGGCGATGCGGCCCCCCATCACCAGCGCCTCGACCATCTGGTCAAGGGCGGCCTGATTGCCCGACATCTCCATCCCCACATCAAAGCCTTCGGTCATCTTCAGCCGCGCCATCACGGCGCGCAAATCCTCGGTCGCGACGTTCACGGGGGTCACGTCCGTCACCTCGGCCGCCAGCGCCAGACGCGCGGGGTTCACGTCCGTGATCACCACATGCCGCGCGCCGACATGACGCGCCACGGCGGCGGCCATGATGCCGATGGGGCCCGCGCCAGTGATCAGCACATCCTCGCCCACCAGATCGAACGACAGGGCGGTGTGGACGGCGTTGCCAAGGGGATCGAGTATTGCGCCGATCTCATCATCGATCGCGTCCGGCAAGGGCACGACGTTGAACGCAGGCAGGCGCAGATATTCGGCAAAGGCACCCGGTTCGTTCACACCGATGCCGCGCGTGGCCGGATCGAGATGGAACTTGCCCGCCCGCGACTGGCGCGAGTTGCGGCCGATCAGATGCCCCTCGCCCGAACAGCGCTGGCCGATGGTCAGTCCTTCGACGTTGCGGCCCAGTTCCACAATCTCGCCCGCGAATTCGTGGCCGGTGACCAGCGGCACGGGCACGGTGCGCTGCGCCCAGTCGTCCCAGTTCCAGATGTGGATGTCGGTGCCACAGATGCCGGTCTTGCGGATGCGGATCAGCACATCGTCAGGGCCGATTTCGGGCACGGGGCGGCGTTCCATCCAGATGCCGGGTTCGGGTCTGGCCTTGACCAGCGCCTTCATCTCGTTGCTCATGCGATCACCCCCAAGGCTTTGCCCGCACCCCGAAAGGCGTCAAGCGCGAAGTCCAGATCCGCGCGCGTCAAGGCGGCGTTCATCTGTGTGCGGATGCGGGCCTGCCCCTTGGGGACGACCGGAAAGAAGAACCCCGCGACATGCACGCCGCGCGTGGCCAGGTCCGCCGCCATGCCTTGTGCCAGATGCGCCTCGTCCAGCATCACCGGGATGATCGGATGCGTCCCCGGCAGCAGGCGGAACCCGGCATCCGTCAACCCTGCCCTCCAATAGGCGGCGTTGTCGAACAGGCGCGCGCGCAGGTCGTCCGCCGCCTCGATGATGTCCAGTGCGGCAAGGGCGGCCCCCACCACGGCGGGCGGCAGGGCGTTGGAAAACAGATAGGGCCGTGCGCGTTGACGCAACAGGTCAATTACCGCCTGCGGTCCGGCGACATAGCCCCCCAACGCACCGCCCAATGCCTTGCCCAGCGTGCCGGTCAGGATATCGACCTGCACCCCGAAATGCGCGGGCGTCCCCGCCCCTTTCGGCCCCATGAAGCCTGTGGCGTGGCAGTCGTCCACCATCACCATTGCCCCATGTGCGCGCGCAAGTTCAGTGATCTGCGGCAGCTTTGCCAGATACCCGTCCATCGAGAACACGCCATCCGTCGCGATCAGGATGAACCGCGCGCCATCTGCCCGCGCCTGCAGCACCTGTGCCTCAAGATCGGCCATGTCGGAATTGGCATAGCGATAGCGCCGTGCCTTGCACAGGCGGATGCCGTCGATGATGCTGGCATGGTTCAGGCTGTCGGAAATCACTGCATCCTCAGGGCCCAGCAGCGGCTCGAACAGACCGCCGTTGGCATCAAAGCAGGCGGCGAACAGGATGCTGTCATCGGTGCCAAGGAAACCCGCCAACCGCGTCTCAAGCGTACGATGGATATCCTGCGTGCCGCAGATAAAGCGCACGCTGGCCATGCCGAACCCGTGGTCATCCATCGCGGCCTTGGCCGCCGCGATCAGGCGGGTGTCATTAGCCAACCCAAGGTAATTGTTGGCGCACAGGTTCACCATGTCGCGCCCGGCCATCGCCACATGCGCGCCCTGCGCGCCGGTGATCAGGCGTTCGCGTTTCAACAGCCCGTCCGCCTCGATCCCCGACAGCGTGGCGCGCAGATGGTCCAGAAAGGCAGCCTTGTCAGACATCGCGGTCATCCCCTGTTTCGCAAGAAACTCGCATCCGGCGCGGCATATGTCAACATAACGGAATAAAATCCGCCAAACCGGATATCCTTCCTCTTCCCGCAAATATCCCAAGGGGAGCGCGAGGGATGTGAAACCCCTCGCTTGCCACAGATCAACTGTCCTGCACGATCAGAATGGCCCGCGCGGCCCCACCGACCGCGCGGATTTCATGGGCAAGGTCGGCCGGATAGCGGGCGGTGTCGCCGGTGTGCAGGGTGCTTTCGTCGCTGCCCGATTGCACCGACAACGCCCCTTCGATCACCGTCAGATGTTCACGGCAGCCGGACGAATGGGCGTCAGACACCAGCGCGCCGCCGGGGGCAAAGGTCAGGTCATACACCTCGTGCTCGCCCACGGTTTCGGGGGGCGACAGGATGCGGATGCGCACCCCCACGCCGCGCCCGTTGATGACCGGGGCGGCGCCCGCGCGTGTCACCTCGATCCCTGGCGTCGGGCGGCCTTCCAGCAGGCCCGCGAAATCGACCTGCAGGGCCTGCGTCAGGTTCCACAGTGTGGCGACGGTGGGCGAGCTTTCCCCGCGTTCGATCTGGCTGACCATCGAGCGGCTGACGCCCGACAGTTTTGCCACCGCATCCAGCGACAGCCCGCGCGCCTTGCGCGCCTCACGCAGGGCGGTGGCCAGACGGGCATGGATGTCAGAGCGCGGGTTCATGAGCGGGATGGTGATCGCATCGGCCTGCGCGGTCAACGGGCCTATTCGCCCTGCTGGCGCAGTTTCCACGCGATCTGGCGCAGCATGCCGTGAAAGGTCTGCACTTCGGCGCGGGTCAGGTTCAGCCGCGCCCACATGTTGCGCAGGTTCTGCTTCATGCTCTCGGCCTTTTCCGCCGGGTGAAAGAACCCTGCCGCGTCAAGACGTTCCTCGAAATGGTCGCCCAGACGCGCCACCTCGATTCCGGCGGCGAATTCGGTGCGGGCCAGCGCCATCACCTCGGGTGCGACCTCGACCGTCTGCCGCCGCCATTCATACCCCATCAACAGCGCGCATTGCGACAAGTTGAGCGAGGCGAAATCAGGGTTCACCGGCACCGTGACGATGGCATTGGCCAGCACCACATCGTCATTCTCCAACCCGGTGCGTTCGGGGCCGAACAGCACCCCCACCCGCTTGCCTTCGGCGGCCATCGCGCGGGCCTGTTCCATCGCGCGTTCCGGCGTGACGATGGGCTTGACCAGTTCGCGGCTGCGCGCGGTGGTGGCAAAGACGTAATCGCAATCGGCAATCGCCGCCTGCACAGTGGGAAATACGCCCGCGTAATCCAGCACCCGGCCCGCGCCCGACGCCATGGCGACCGCCTTTGGATTGGGCCAGCCGTCGCGCGGATCGACCAGCCGCATCCGCTCCAGCCCGAAGTTCAGCATGGCGCGCGCGGCGGCGCCGATGTTTTCGCCCATCTGCGGGCGCACAAGGATGAAGGACGGCGCGATCATCGGAACTTACCTTCAGTGGCTTTGCGGCTGATGGGGCCGCAGATACGCGGCTTGGGCAAGGGCAGCAAGGCCAATGGTCAAGCCGCAAAATCTGCGCTAAGGCGTCACAACACCCTGAAGGAGCCGCGCCATGGCCGAAACGGACCGCCCGCAGATCTATCTGATCACCCCGCCGGATTTTGCGCTGGACGTGTTTCCCGACCGTCTGGCCAAGGTTCTTGACGGGACCGAGATCGCCTGCGTCCGTCTGGCCCTTGCCACGCGGGACGAGGAAAAGCTGTCACGCGCCGCCGATGCGCTGCGCGAGATTGCGCACGCCCGCGACGTGGCGCTGGTGATCGAACAGCATGTCCTGCTGGTGGACCGTCTGGGTCTGGACGGGGTGCATCTGACCGACGGCGCGCGGTCTCTGCGCAAGGTGCGCAAGGACCTGCCCGATGCCATCATCGGATCGTTCTGCGGCACCACCCGCCACGAAGGCATCGCCGCCGCCGAAGCGGGGGCCGATTACGTCAGCCTTGGCCCCGTGGGTGAAACCCCCTTGGGCGATGGCAGCCGCGCCGAGTTCGACTTGTTCGAATGGTGGTCCGAGATGATCGAAGTGCCGGTTGTCGCCGAAGGCGCGCTGACGGCGGAACTGGTCGAACGTTTTGGCCCCGTCACCGATTTCTTTGGGGTGGGCGAAGAGATTTGGGCCGCAGATGACGCATCAGCCGCGCTGAAGGCGCTGTTGGCCCCGCTGGGGTGATGCGCGTCAGGGGTGCTTTGCGTCAGTGCGGTGGCCGTAAGGATGCGCCGATCTGATCTGCGCTTCGCAATGGGCGGCCAGTGCTTTGCGGTCGGGGAACGCATCCACCGGCACGGGGGGATGAAAGACCACCTCGACCCGGCCCTGATGTGCCGCGCCCAGCGTCATCAGTAGATGGGGGCCAAACTCCATCTCGCCCCACCAACCGTAAAAGCGCGGGTCCTGTCCCTGGGGTGGATGATAGACCACCGTGACCGGCTGGATGTGCATGACATGTTCCAGACCGTGGGTGAAGAACGCAGCGAAAAGCGTTGATTTGAAGGGCAAAATACGCACCGCGTCGGTGCTGGTGCCTTCGGGAAAGAACATCAGCTTGTGGCCTGCGCGCAAACGATCCTCGAAAATGCGCTGCTGCACCTTTGCCTCTGTCCCCTTGCGGGTGATGAACACGGTGCCGGTGGCGCGGGCCAGCCAGCCGATCCCGGCCCAACCCGCCACTTCGGATTTTGAAACGAAATAGCCGACCTGCACCGCGTTCAGGGTAAAGATGTCAAGCCAGGACGCGTGGTTCGCCACCACCGCCCCTTTTTGCGCCATCGGCGTTCCGCGCACGGACAAAGGCAGGCGCAGGATGACAAAGGCGCTGCGGCAGACAAAGCGGGTGATATGCGGCGTCCAGGGGCGTGCCGGGCCAAACAACGGTGCCTCGATCAGGCGGGTCAGCAGCAGCAGGACAAGGCAGCCGTAGGTCAGCACCCCCAGCACGATCCCGCGCCAGATCACGCGCACCCAACCGGCAAACCCCAGCGGCGGCATCGCCATGGCATCGTTACGCCACGTCATGCGGTGATCTTGCCACGGGTGTAATAGGCGCGGTGGCGTTCCGACATCCGCGCCGTGTCCATCACCAGACAGACATCGGTGGTATTGAACGCATGATCAATCCACGCCCCCTCGCCCACGAAACCGCCCAGGCGCAGATAGGCCTTGATCAGCGCCGGGGTGGCCGCCATCGCGGCCTTGCGGTCCAGCCGGTCGGCGGGCAGCAGGTCCATCCGCTGAAACTGCGGGGGCCGCGCACGGACGCGCAGCCCTTCGGGCGCAAGGTGATGGTGGTGCAGATAGGCCAGCGACGGGGTCAGCGCAGCAATGTCGGTGCCATGAAAGCTGGCGACGCCGAACAGGATCTCGATCCCGCGGTCCAGCACGTAATCGGCCAGCGCATTCCACAGATGAAACATCGCCGTGCCGCCACGATAATCGGGGTGAACGCAAGACCGGCCCAATTCCAACAGCTTGCGCCCTGAAGTTCGCAATGCCGTCAGGTCATATTCCCCCTCGGAATAGTATGTTCTGCCCGTCCCCACACGATCGCTGGGCAACAGCCGATACACGCCCACCACATCGTCCAGCGTGGCCGGATCGCGGCGGCGGTCGATCAGCAGCAGATGGTCGAACAGCGGATCGAAGGCATCGCGTTCAAGGCGTTCAGCATGGTCGACCATCGGGCCATTCGCCCCCAATTCCTCGACAAAGACGCGGTAGCGCAGGCGCTGTGCGGCGCGCAAATCGCGGTCGTCACGGCCAAGGCGAATGGTAAAGGCTGTGTCGTCTGAAATCATGGCCCCACCCGGCCCGGCGCCACGGTCCGGGCAAAAGGCCCCCGCCTCTTAGGGCCAAGGGGGCCGGTTTGCAACTGCGTAGGCCAAGGCCAAACGCGTAAGGTCGTCCACTTTGGGTTGCAAACCATCCGGTTATCGATCTTAATGCCTCTCACCGGTCAAACACCGGAAGCAGTTGCACCCGTTTGCTGTCGATGACCACCTTGCCCGTATGTTCAAAGTTCACCGTGACCCGGTCACCAATGGCCGATTGCACCTGCCCCAGCCCCCAATCGGGACGGTCGGGGTGGCGGACCAGCATGCCCGGTTCCAACAGACCATTCATCCGTTTCAGTCCCTTTCCATTGCCAAAGGCCGCCCATGACCGACCCAATCGACCTTGCCGCCCTGATCGGGTCGCGCATCTGCCATGACCTTATCAGCCCGATTGGCGCCATCGGCAACGGGGTGGAGCTTTTGATGCTGGATGGCGCGGGGCATGGGCCCGAAATGGCACTGATCGCGCAAAGCGTCACCCATGCCAACGCGCGCATCCGGTTCTTTCGCGTGGCTTACGGCATCGCATCGACCGACCAGCGCATCGCCCGGTCCGAGGTGCAGTCGATTCTGGCCGACATGACGCGCGGCGGGCGGCTGGTGATCGACTGGGACAGCGCCAACGACCTGTCGCGCGCCGAGGTGAAGCTGACGTTCCTGCTGCTGCAATGCCTTGAAACCGCGATGATCACCGGCGGGCGCATCACCGTGGTTCAGGGCGATACGGGCTGGACCATGACCGGCACTGCGCAACGGTTGAAACTGGACACGCCCGGATGGGCGTTGCTGACCGATCCGGCGGCAACGGTGCCCGATCTGACGCCCGGCCATGTCCAGTTTGCGCTGGTCCTGCCCGAACTGACGCGGCTGGGGCGCGGCCTGACAGTCAGCTTGGGCGAAGGAATGATCAGCTTTACGTTCTGATCGTGCCGTCGCCGGTGACAAGGTATTTGAAGCTGGTCAACTGTTCTGCCCCCACTGGCCCGCGTGCGTGCAGCTTGCCCGTGGCGATGCCGATTTCCGCCCCCATGCCGAATTCGCCGCCATCGGCAAACTGGGTCGAGGCGTTGCGCATCAGGATGGCGCTGTCCAGCCGTTGGAAGAACCGCGCGGCGGTGGCATCGTTTTCGGTCAGGATCGCCTCTGTGTGGCTTGATCCATAGCGGCGGATATGGGCAATCGCGTCATCCACACCATCGACCAGCTTGGCGGCGATGATCATGTCCAGAAATTCGCGGCCAAAATCATCGGGCTTGGCCTTGACCGTGCCGGGGATCTTCAGCAATTCGCCTTCGGTCCGCACCTCGACCCCGGCGCGCAGCAGGTCTTCGATCAGGATCGGCCCGTGTTTGGTGTAGAACTTCCAGTCGATCAGCAGACATTCCGCCGATCCACAGATGCCGGTGCGCCGGGTCTTGGCGTTCACAACCACGCGGCGGGCCTTTTTCAGATCGGCATCGCCATCGGCATAGACATGGCAGATGCCTTCCAGATGGGCAAAGACGGGCACCCGCGCCTCGGCCTGGACCAGCCCGACAAGGCCCTTGCCGCCGCGTGGCACGATGACGTCGATATACTCGACCGCCTTCAGCATGGCCGACACCATTTCGCGGTCGCGGGTAGGGACCAGTTGGATCGCCGCCTCGGGCAGGCCAGCCTGCCGCAGGCCCGTGACCATGCAGGCGTGAATCGCGGTGGAGGAATGGAAGGACTCCGATCCCCCCCGCAGGATCACCGCATTGCCCGCCTTCAGGCACAGCGCGCCCGCGTCGGCAGTGACGTTGGGGCGGCTTTCATAGATGACCCCGATCACACCAAGGGGGGTCCGCACGCGGGCGATGTGTAGACCGTTGGGGCGGTCCCATTCGGCCATGATTTGGCCGACCGGATCGGGCTGTTCGGCCACGGCGCGCAGACCATCAACGATGGACCGGATGCGCCCTTCGTCCAGCAAAAGGCGGTCCATCATGGCGGGGGACAGGCCTTTTGCTTCGCCGTAGACCAGATCTTCGGCATTGGCGTCGATGATGGCCTGACGGTTGGCCCAGACCTGTTCTGCAGCACCGATCAGGGCGGCATGCTTGCGCTCCGCCGAGGTATAGGCCAGGTCCGCCGCCGCCGCACGGGCGCGCGTTCCGATTTCTGCCATCAGGTCCGAAGTTTGCCCGTCCATCGTGCCGCCCCTGCCTTTTGCCTGCAAAAGTTTTCGAGAACTTTTGCAAATTTCTTCAAAGAAATTTGGCGCCCCACCCGTTAGATCACCATGTCATCCCGGTGAATCAGCGCCGCCCGGCCAGCATAGCCAAGGATGCCTTCGATCTCGCCCGATTTGTGACCCGCAATCGCCCGCGTCTCGGCAACGGTATAGCGCACCAGACCCTTGCCCAGCATATCGCCCGCGGGGCCGACAATTGCCACCGGATCGCCCCGGCCAAAGGTGCCGCTGACGCTGCGCACCCCGGCGGGCAACAGCGATTTGCCCGCGCGCAGGGCGGTGATGGCACCTGCGTCCACCGTCACCTCGCCGCGCGGTTTCATCGCGTTGATCCAGCGTTTGCGCGCGACCTGCGGGTCGCCTTGCGCCACGAACCATGTCCGCGCCGCGCCATTTTCCAGCTCCAGCAGCGGGCGGAAGGTGGACCCTTCCATGATCGCCATGGCACAGCCCCCGGCGACGGCGGTCTTGGCCGCCATCAGCTTGGTTTTCATCCCGCCCTTGGAAAAGCCGGAAACGGGGTCGCCCGCCATCGCCTCGATCTGCGGGGTGATGGCTTCGACCAGATCGAACCGCTGGGCGGTCGCATCTTCCTTTGGGTTGGCGGAATAGAAGCCGTCCACGTCGGACAACAGGATCAACTGGTCCGCGCCCACCGTCACCGCGATCTGCGCGGCCAGACGGTCGTTGTCGCCAAAGCGGATCTCGTCGGTGGCGACGGTGTCGTTTTCATTGACGATCGGCACCACGCCAAGGCCCAGCAATGTTTCCATCGTGGCGCGGCTGTTCAGATAGCGGCGGCGGTCGGTGGTGTCTTCCAGCGTCACCAGCACCTGCCCGGTGGTGATGCCGTGGGGGGCCAACACCTCTTCGTATGCGCGGGCCAGCCGGATTTGACCGACCGCAGCGGCGGCCTGCGATTGTTCCAGGGGCAGCGCGCCATCAGGCAGGCCCAACACCTTGCGCCCCAGGGCGATGGACCCCGACGACACCAGCACCACATCCGCGCCGCGCGCCTTGGCGGCGACCACGTCCAGCGCAAGGGCCGTCAGCCAGTCATGCCGCAGGCCCGTCACCCGGTCCACCAGCAGGGCCGAGCCGATCTTGACGACCAGCCGCTTGGCATCACGGATATTGGGGGCGGTGATCGGCTTCAGGGTTGCCACGGCCCCTCCTCGACCACTTTGGTCGATTGCTTGATCTGGCTGTGCAGGGCGCGCAGAACGTCGGTCAACCCCTGCCCCGACACGCCGGAAATCACAAAGACCGGCCCGCCGGATGCTTTTTCCAGCGCCTTGCGGCGAGTCGAGATGGTCTTGGCGTCCAGTGCATCGACCTTGTTCAGCGCGGTGATGCGCGGCTTGTTGCCAAGGGTTTCGGCGTAGTTTTCAAGCTCTGTCACGATGGTGCGGTAATCTTTGGTGATGGTGCTGGAGGTGCCATCCACCAGATGCAGCAACACCTTGCAGCGTTCGACATGGGCCAGAAACTGCGTGCCAAGCCCGCGCCCTTCGGACGCGCCTTCGATCAGGCCGGGGATGTCGGCCATGACGAATTCGGTGCCGTCAACACCCACGACGCCCAGGTTCGGCACGAGCGTGGTAAAGGGGTAATCGGCGATCTTGGGGCGCGCGTTCGATGTGGCGGCCAGAAAGGTGGATTTGCCCGCGTTGGGCAATCCGACCAGCCCCGCATCGGCGATCAGCTTCAGCCGCAGCCAGATGGTGCGTTCAACGCCCTCTTGCCCCGGATTGGCCCGGCCCGGCGCGCGGTTGGTCGAGGATTTGAAATACAGGTTGCCAAATCCGCCGTTGCCACCCTTGGCCAGCAGGATTCTTTGCCCCACGCTCGTCAGGTCGGCGATCACGGTTTCTTCGTCCTCGTCCAGCACCTCGGTGCCGACGGGAACGCGCAGGGTGATGTCGTCGCCCGTCTTGCCGGTGCGCTGGCTGCCCATGCCGGGCTGGCCGTTCTTGGCAAAGAAATGCTGCTGATACCGGAAATCGATCAGCGTGTTCAGACCGTCCACCGCCTCGACCCAGACGTTGCCGCCATTGCCGCCATCGCCGCCATCGGGGCCACCGAATTCGACGAATTTCTCACGGCGAAAGCTGACGCACCCGCCGCCGCCGCCGCCAGAGCGGATATAGACTTTGGCGAGGTCAAGGAACTTCATTCTGTGTCGCTTTCCGTATTGCTTGCCCGCATGGCGATACCGCCGAACGGGCCAAGGCTCAATCGAGTTTTCTGATATAGGTCCAGGTCGGCACCCGCGCACCGCGCGCAACCGAAAAGGTTTCGGCATCGCCAAGGTATTGGAAACCGGCATTGGTCAGCACCCGCGCCGAGCCTGGGTTGTCCTGAAACACCTCGGCAAAGATGGTGCGGTTCTTTTGCGGGTTTGCGCCCACCAGCGCCTTGACCGCCTCGGACGCGAAACCGGTGTTCCAGAAGGCGGGTGCCACCCAATAGCCGATCTCGGACTGACCGCGATCAAACTTGGTTTCGTCCATGCGCTTCAGGCTGATGACACCCAGCACCTCGGCCAGACCGGTGGCCGATCCGTCCAGCACCCAGACATCTTCATCCGCCTTGGCCGATGTGGCCCGGGCCACGAACGCCTCGGCCGCGCCGGGCGGCAGGGGATGGGGAATGGACCGCGTGCTGATCGCCACGCGCTTGTCACCGGCATACATCGCAAACAGCCCTGCGTCGGATTTGCGGACCGGGCGCAAGAGGAAACGGCCTGCAGCGATCTGGCCTTCGGTGGCAACGGCGGTCATGTCCAGCGTCATGGCTTCCCTCCTGTCGAAGCGCATGGGGGTGCCTGACTGACACCCGGCGTCACTTTGCCCGTCTGCCGCACGAAATGGGCGGATTTCCGGGCTTTTTGCGGCGGGCCACACGGCCCAGGCAACTGTTACCCCCTGCCCCGATCGGCACGGGCCGGAAAAGAGGAAGGGGACCGGCCTTTCGGCCGATCCCCCATTTACAATCTGATTGTAAAGGTTCGGCTTATTCGGCGGCTTCCTGCACGGGAAGAACCGAAATGAAGGTGCGGCCTTTCAGGCCCTTCTTGAAGGTCACCTTGCCCTCGACCTTGGCAAAGATGGTGTGATCGACACCCATGCCAACGCCGTCGCCGGGGAACCATGTGGTTCCACGCTGGCGCACGATGATGTTGCCCGGAATGGCCGACTGGCCACCGAACAGTTTCACGCCCAAGCGACGCCCGGCGGAGTCGCGGCCGTTGCGGGATGAGCCGCCTGCCTTTTTGTGTGCCATGGGGGATTACTCCTTAGCAGCGGCGGCCTTGGCGGCACGCTTCGGTTTCGCGGGAACCGCGGCTGCGGGCGCAGCTTCGGTGTTGTGGGCGGCGCGGCGCGCATCGGCGGTGCCGGTCGCGGCGGCAACGCCCGACTTTTCGGCACCAGCGGCCAGCACGTCGGTCACGCGCAGCAGCGTCAGGTGCTGGCGGTGGCCCTTGGTGCGCTGCGAGCTGTGCTTGCGGCGACGCTTGACGTAGTGGATGACCTTTTCACCCTTGATCTGTTCGATCACTTCGGCCTGCACGGCGGCACCGGCCACAAAGGGCGCGCCGACCGTCAGCGTGTCGCCGCTGACCATCAGGATGTCGTTGAACTGGATCTTGTCGCCGGCTACAGCCGCAAGCTTTTCCACGCGCAGAACGTCACCCGCCTGCACCTTGTACTGCTTGCCACCGGTCTTGAGGACCGCAAACATGGTCGTTTCCTTTTCTGTCATCCGCGTCCTGTGGCCCCCTTGCGGGTGTTGCCGGGTGTTACCCCGCCTCGGACAGCGCGCCCTTTCGGGCTGCATTGAAATATGAACCCGGCAAGATTCGCACCTTGCCGGGATGCGCGCTTATCAGGGAAGCATGGCGCGAAGTCAAGCAGCGCCGCACAGGGACAAAAGTCCCCTGCCCCGCGCTGCGTCAGATATCCTCGCCCTGCATCTGCCGCGCGGCTGCGGCCCCAAGCGCGTGCGAAATGTCGCTGAACACCGTGTCAAACGCGGCAAACAGGGCCGTGTTCAGCCGCTTGCCCGCTGGCGTGGCCGAAAAATCGACGTAGGCCTGCAATTCATCATCGTCCAGCGGCTGATAGGCCAGAGTCAGATAGGGGAACAGCCAATCTTCGGTTTCGGTGCGGATGCTGTCTTCCTGCGTCCAGACGTCGGTCAGCATCTGTTCCTGCGTCATGGTATCGTCAAATGCCCCTGACGACGCCATGCCCTGATAGAATGCAAGGTTGGCATTCAGCGCCCCCATCACGTTCGATTCCACCAGATCGTTCACTTCGGCAAAGCGGACCAGAAGATCATGGCGCGGCCCGCCGCTGTCACGCAGGTCTGACCAGGCGATGGCGGCGGCAGCCTCGGTCGTGTCGTCCAGCAGGGCGCGGCGCGCCTCGATCTCCAGCGTCAGCACCTTCTGGCCAAGGTCGGATGCAAAGAACGCCTGCATGTCGGGGATCAACGCGGGGTCAGAGGCCAACTCGTCCGCAAAAGCCGCCTCGAACGCTGCGCGCATTCGGGCCCCGTCATAGATCACCGCCACCGTGGCAGGCCAGCCAGTGCCGCCCGCGCCGGGAAACATCTGTTCCTCCAGCGTGGCGCCGTAGTCCAACCCCTCTTCGCGCATCACCGCGATGATGTCGGCCAGCCGCAGAGTTTCGGCCAGCGTGGCCACTTCGGCCCGCACCGCACCGGAAACGGTGCCGGGAACGGTCGTGTCAGAGGGCACGGCCTCTTGCCCCAGAACGGGCAGCGCCGCAAAGCCAAGGGTCAGGGCAACAAGCGCGGAACGGATCAGCATGTGAGCGGCCTTTGGACAAGGGTTTCCCCAGAGCTAATGGTTCAAGGCCCGCTTGCCAAGGCGGGCCTGTGTCCCCGCTTGCGCCAAGGCAAAACCCCGCCTTTCACAAATCCGTGGCACCGGGCGAAAAAAGGGTGTTGCAAGCCCCCACCGACCCCGCTAAACCCCGCCCCCAGACGACCCCCAAAAGCGCGGAGAGGTGCCGGAGTGGTCGATCGGGGCGGTCTCGAAAACCGTTGTGGGTTTGCGCCCACCGTGGGTTCGAATCCCACCCTCTCCGCCATTCCATATTGATTTTATTGGATAAATGTGCAAAATCAGCACTTTGCCCCACAAAGAACCCCACAAAAGAAAAACTCTTGGGCGTAAGTGCATCGACGCACAGGGCCAGCGTGTATGAACCTTCGAGAAGGGTCACACGGCATCTTGCCAAGATCCCCGACGCGGCCACATCTTCCCGGGCGTGGTGTATCGAGTCATGTGGCAAGGTCCATTGTGATCGTCCGCATGATCCGGTCAGTCTCGGAAAGGATTTTCAGGATATTTCGGTAGTGCTTAACATCGTCGAGGTTAAGCGCCCTGCCCTTGCGGTCTTTCAGCCATTTCTGGGCGGGTTGGTAGCCGCCGATGTAGAAGGTCCAACTGACTTCGGGGGCATTATCGAAGTATTGGGTGGCATTGATCCAAACCTTGCCATCCTCAAAACGCGGCTTGTCCACCACGGCGTTGCCTTCGCCCTTGAAGGGGTAAGGGGTGGGGCCGATGGTGGCGGCGTCCATCAAGTGCAGTTTGCGTAGCTGTGTGCCTTTGGCCGACACGTCCCAGAATTCTTCCGGGCTGGCGGGCCAGGGGATGCGGGGGAAGTCGATCTTGAGGAACTCGGCATAGGTGGCGCGGTAGGCCGGGCAGTGCAGGACGCCATAGATGTAGTCGAAGACCGCCACCTCATTCGGGGTGCCGTGGGTGGAGTTCGTGGCCAGCTTTTGTAAGCGGGCGTAAAGCTTTGGGTCGAAGTTGATGCGGCGGGATTGGTCGAGGTCTTGTTGGGTGGGGTAAAGGTAAAGGGGGAAAACTTGGTTTGCTTCACGGCTCTTGTTTGAGACCGCGCAATCATTGGCTGGCGTCTCAGAAACGAATGCGTGCATGAACCCCGGCGTCCCCTGCTGGCGGGAAGCCAAGAGACAAAAATTCTCTTGGTGCAGGACGTGTTCCAATAGTTCACGGCGTGGATAGTCCATCATGTAGTGGGAAAAGTGGCACCACCGTTGGTCAAACGGCCTGTAAAGACACTGGGTAAACCCTGCTTCTAGATTGCCATCATTTCGCGCCCGAGTTCTCTGTTCGGCCAGCTTCCAATCTCGATTGTCCCTTATTCCGTATTTGGCAGAAAATTGCTGATCCACCAATGCTGTTGCCACCATTTCGCTAATTCGGTTCCTGATTTCATCTTTAGACCAAGTTACCGCGAAATCATCGCGATGGGTCTGGAACCCTAAAACGTCTATGAGAAACAAGTCTTTTAGCGAAACGTGGGAGAAGTAAATCGACTGTAAGTTCTCGTCATTCATTGCAAATTCGAAACGCGGCTCTTGGGGGTTGATCGCTGTGAACTGGCCGTTTTCTAGTGAGGCCTCGGTTAGTAGATCATATTTTTTTTGACGTGATCCCCAGATATCCGCTCGAAGGATCACGCACTTTTCTGTAGGCGCTTTCTTCTTTACGCCAATAACTATCGAAACCCCCGGCATTATATCAAAAACATTCGCGTCCGGGCTGCCATCTGGTGAAGATTCCTTCTTCTTTGTAGATCCATGCAAATCCAGCACATATATCTTGTCGAACGTATCCAGCAAATGCCAGCGCATCCCCCGGAAGGTGGGGTTATCCAGATAGCCGTGGTTGGTGATGAAGCCCAGAACCCCCTCGCCCGTCTTTTCGATCAGGTGTTCGGCAAAGCGGATGAACTTGACGTAATCGTCATTGATCCATTTCGGGTTGCGCTCTTTCAGCTTTTCCTTGCCGCCCGGTTCCTTCTTGTAGGCCTCCATCAGCCCCATGATCCAGTCGCCCTTATTGGCGCTTTCGCCCGAATACGGCGGGTTGCCGATCACGCACATGATCGGCGTCTGGCGTTTGATCGTGTTGGCCTCGCGCGCCTCTCGCGTCAGCCATTGCGCCATAAATAGGTCGCGGACGTCGCGCTCACCTTCCTCAAGACTGTTGGTCAGGTAGACGCCCAGACGCGGCGCGGTGCCGGTAGGTTTGTAGCCAAGCTCGGTCAGAATCATGTCCAGCTTCATGTGGCACATGGCGTAGGAGGCCATCAGAAGCTCAAACCCGTGCAGGCGGGGGATTAGGTCCTGTTCGATGTAGGGGGACCACATACCTTCGGCCACATCTTTCACCTTGGGGGCGATCTGCTTGATAACCTCGGCTAGGAATGTGCCGGTGCCGGTCGCGGGATCAAGTATCTGGACACGGTGGACGTCCTTGCGGATGGTGACGGCCTTGCCCTTGGCATCTGTCTGGCCGGTGTCCCAGTCGATGGTGACCTTGGATGTATCGGCGAGGCCATCGGGCAGGCCAAACTCGGTCTGCAGGACTTCATCCACCGCGCGGACGATGAAGTTGACCACGGGTTCCGGCGTATACCAGACCCCCCGCGCCTTGCGTTTTGCGGGGTTATAGGCGGCAAGGAAGGTTTCATAGAAATGCAGGAAGGGGTCTTGCTGGCCGGTGAGCTTGCCAAACGCCTCCATCAGTTTCTTGACGTTGGCGGCCTGAAAGACGCGGGCAAGGTCGTCGATCACCCATGCAATGCGGTCGTCCAGCGTAGTGCCCGCTATGTAGCCGAACAATTCGCGCAAAAAGGGGTTGGACTTGGGCAGAAGCTCTAGCGCCTCAAACCGGCTGAATGTGTCAAGTGACGTGTCATGCAGGCGGGCGGCAAACATGCCGTAGGCAATGGTTTCGGCGTAGATATCGGCAAAGTCTTCGGGCGTGATATCGTGGATCAGATGCTCCTTGAACGCCTTGAACTGGCCAGCAAGATCGCTGCGCAGGTCCGTGTCCAGTCGTAGGGTCTGAAAGAGGACATCCTTGATCAGGACCGCCTTGCCTGCCATCCGCTCAGCCAGGTCGCGGGGGGTCGTGATTGATTGTGGGCGCTGGGCTACGAAATCGCGCAGGAGGTTTTCGAGGGCATCATAATCGGCTGTGCGGGGCTGAATACCCATCAGGAAATCGCCGATTGTGACAGAGGCGAAAAGCTGGCCGTTGCGGTAGAAATCCCAGTCGAGGCAGTTGGTATAGATCAAGTTGGCAAGGCCCGCCCGGTAGCGATCCTGTTGGTTCTTGTTCGCGTCCTTGAGCTTGCGAATGTCCAGGTTGATATCCTTGGCCTCAAGGTGTCCGATGGGGATTTGGCCCTTCAGGACGATGAAATCGGGCGCGCCAACTTCGGATTTTGCAGGGTCATTAACTGGGGTCAGGTCATCGCCCAGCGCCTTGAGAAGATCATGGAGGGCGGGGCGATAGGCATGTTCGCGGGCGATGCCGGTCTTGTAAGCGTCCTGAACTCTGGAAACGAAATCGGCAATAATTGACATGCGGTGCCCCTTGTTATGAGGCGACCTTAGGCAACTGTGCGTTGCGAAGGAAGGGCCTTGGCCCTGACGGGTCTAGGTTTCCGACTTGCGCCTTGCTGCGCTTATCTCGCACAAAACGCCAAGGACCAAGCCCATGAAGGCAAGGGTCAATGCCTCGCCCACCTCTCGGGAGACCCACTTGGACTGGGCCATCATTTCTTCTGGATAATTAAAGGCGGTGAAGCCTTGGTACAGGGAAAACGCGACCCCAAACATGCCCCACCAAAAAATGATGTGCGCGAAGTTGCGCCCTACGCGAGTGAAATCCATAGCCGCCGAACTCTCCAAGGTGTTGAAGTCTGCCGCCACCTTGGCGTGTGTGGGAGGGATGATCAAGTTACCCCGCGCCACGGCCAGACCTTGGTGCAGTTAAGCGGCCATCCCCCGGATCAATTCGGCTTGCCGGGTCGGGGAAACCGGGCAATAGGCGCTAAGGGTAGCGGCAATGCTTTCGTGCCCAAGGTTCAGCGACCAAGCCTTGAACTGTTCCGGGGTCTTACAGCATTCGTTCGCCATGATGCCCAAGGTCTTGCGAAAGCTGTGCGGGCCGAAGGGTGGCAGGCCAGCGTCGGTGAAAGCGGTCTTGATCACGTCGCGGATTTTTCCCGCGTTGCCATAGTTTGCACGGGACAGGCCAAGGCTGGCGAACTCGCCGTCCTTCAATCCCATCAGGGGTTTGGGGAACAGCGCGTCACTGGGGCCGAAAAGTTGATCCTTGCGCAGGAAGGCCACCCAATCGCGGAAGGACTGCAAGTAGTCTTCATCGACCGGGAAGAAGGTGGTTGTGAAGGTCTTGGCGAACTTGGTCTTCACGTCGCGGGCGTCCTGATAGACGCAGCCCTGCACAAGGTCGATGTGCTTAAGGCGCATTGACGCAATCGCCCCGTCTCGCGCCCCGGTCAGCATCAAGAAGGCAAACAGGGCCTTATCACGGCGCTGCAGGGGCGTGGCGCTGGGCATCTGTGCGAAGGCGTGGCGGCACTGTTCCATTGTGGGGAAAGGCGTGTCCCGCTCGGCATGGGCAATGCGCGCGTCCTTTGCGTTCAGATTGAAATATTCTGCATCGGCATAACTGATCCGCGACCGATATCCCGGCTGCCCAGCAAGCCAAAGGACAAAAGCCTTCACCGCGCGCAAGGTGCCGTCGATGGTCGCCTTGGACAATGGCTTGCCGGTCTTTTCGCTTTTGGACTCAGAAAGCTGGGCCTTGAACTTCACCGGGTGGTCAATGTGGAAACGTTTGAATGGCTTGAAGCCGGTGCTGCGTTCGAAGCGCAGAATGGCATCGGCAGCCTTGTCCACCGTTGCCGTATCGCTGCGCTTGGCTTCGCGAAGATATTGCAGATAGCGCCGCTTGATCCGCTCGTTTTCTTCGACGCATTTCCTTGCCATCTTGTTACCCTTTCGAAGTGACAATTTCAGAGGGACCTGGACGTATCCCTTAGGCTGTCTGCCTATCCTTCAAGACCAACTCGAAGATTTGGCCGAACTCGCCGATCTTCGACCGGCTGACCATCCTATTGCAGGTGCCGCTGCAGACCTCGCACAGACCGATCAAGCGGGCTGTGGTGGCCGTTTGGGGGAGACAATCCACCAACATGCCCATCGGTGTTCGTGAGGCTTTGCAGCTAAGGCAGTAGAGTTGGGTTGGTCCAAGCGTCACCTTCCGGCCTTTCGTCCGGTCCTGCAGGAAGTCCTTCAGGGCTTCGCCAAGGATAAGGTAGGGGCGCTGGGCCTTCATGATCGGGAGACCTGCCTTGACCCAGTTGCGGACTGTCCCGGTGGAAACGCCCAGCGCCTTTGCAGCTTCGTCGATCTCGTAGGTGCGCGCGGTGCGTATGGCCCTATGGTTGGGACGCCTAGCCAACTTTGCACCTCCCCAGACGTGGTGGGTATGCGATCAGCGGCACTTTGCGCTGTCCTGCGCCTTGCGGGTTTCCCAGGTTTCGATCTCGGACAACTTCCACCGGGTGCAGCCGGGCGAAAGTTTCACCGGGCGCGGAAAGGTCGGGTCCTCGCGCACCCAACGGCGCGGGGTCAGATGATGGACGCCAAAGCGTTCACCGATCTGGCGGTCGGACAGATAGGTTTCGGGCATACGAATCTCCTTGCGTTGCCATGCAGGGAGATTGGGGGCTTTGCAGTTGTGCTGAAATCTGGGGACGGAGAACTTACCCTGGGGTACTTTACCGACCCCCCCCATTCGGATTGACGATCTTTCCTTCCTCCAGTGCTAGCCGGAAGCCCCGTTCCATCCAGTGAAGCAGGTCTAAGTCAGGGTTCAGGACCGTCGACCCCGACAAGCAGTTGGGATAATGCTTTTTCAAATCCCACAAATTCCAGTTGGTCACGTCCGTTGCCCGTTCCAAGCCAACCTGAAACGTGACCGCCGTCTGTATCATGCAGTTGGTGACTTCGGGGGTGTCCTCCCACATATGAACATTATCGAGGTAGCCCCCCGCCGAAACACGGGCCGCGCAGATATGGGCGGCACTGCGATAGCGCCGAAAAAGACGTTCAAGTGATGCCGGATCACCGGTTACAGCCTTGGCCCTTTCCTTCCCGTTTGGGTCCAGTCCGGCCCGCCATGAGACCTTTCCGAACTCACCGGCGCTATAGGATGCCACAATCGAAGCTCGGTTCAGGCTGGGTCTGTATTTGGTATGGGTAAGGAAGAGGTAGCACAGTGCAACAAAGCCCACCGCATAGAGTTGAGCCGCACGCTTCTCGATCAAAGCAGATGCCGCCTGCATTATTTCGGAAGGTCGGTAATGTTCAGGACCCACCCGACGAAACTCTTCCTGCTCCAATGCGGCAATATACAGCCCTTGTGCCTGATCCCTTGGACTTTCCGGGAAATAGCAAGCTGCCATCAGTCTGTGGGCGGCATTGGGCGCAACATGGTAGCCATCATCTGACAGAATGACGTGGCGCATCTTAGAGCCTCACCACTTTGGCCGACTTCGCAACCGGCGTGAGGAACCTGCCCCACTCGTCCATCATCCGCCGCCGCTTTTCGATCATGTCGCCGCGTCGATAGGATGCTTCCACCGCGTTGTTGATCTTGTGGGCCAAGGCAACCTCGGCCATTTCGCCCGGAAAGTTTGTACGCTCGGCCACCCAATCGCGGAAGGTGGACCGCAAACCATGCGGCACGGCGGGGCGCTTGGAAACGCGGTCGAGGAACCCTGTGCCGCCCTCGGCAAGGTCGGTTTCGCTCATACGCCGCATGACAGCCGAAACCGTCATGTCGGAAAGCTGGCCGCCGCGTGCAGCCGGAAACACCAACGGATTGTCTATCATCCGGGGTAGCGCCTTGAGAAGTTCAACCGCTTCGGCGGTCAGGGGAACGCGGTGTTCCCGTGCCATCTTCATTCGCGCGGCGGGCACAATCCACAGGGCTTTGTCCAAGTCAATTTCATCCCAGATCGCGCCCCGCACTTCCTGCGACCGCGCGGCGGTCAAGGCAAGTAACTCCAAAGCCCGCGCACCCATCCCCTCACGGGTCTTGAGGGCGGCGAACCAGCGGGGTGCCTCCTCAAGGGTCAATGCAGGCTGATTGCCCTCTTTCGCCACCTTGGACGGGGCAGGCAGAAGTTCCTTGAGATTCCCGGCCCAGCGCGCAGGGTTGTCGCCCTTGCGGTGTCCGGCCACGGTTGCCCAAGACAAGACGCTTTCGATCCGACCGCGCAGCCGGGACGCAGTTTCGGTCTTGTCGTTCCACAGGGGCTGCAGGACGCGCAGCAGGTCCCGTACGTCAATGTCCTGCACCATGATCTTGCCCAGAACAGGCAGCGCATACTGGGTCAGCGTGTTCTGCCATTGCTGGCGATGCTTGGCATTCTTGAAGGCGTCCAGTTTTGCAGACAGGTAGCTGTCCATCGCCTTTTCGAAGGTCAGACCGCGCCCTGCCGCCGCAATCAACGCGGCCTTTGCCGCCTGTCGCTCGGCCACCGGATCAACGCCGCGTTCGATCTTGTCGCGGGCTTCGCGCGCCTTGTCCCGCGCTTGGGAGAGCGTCACAGAAGGGAAGCCACCTAGCCCAATATCCCGGCGCGCCTTTCCTACGGTGGTGCGCAGTATCCAAGACCGGCCACCGCTGGGTGTGATCTGCAGATAAAGCCCGGTGACGCCACCCACCGCGAACAGCGCGTTCCCCTTTCCAGTCGGGTGCGAAAGGGTCCGCAGTTCCAGCGCAGACATTTCAGCGGCGATCCTTGGCATTGTTTTCACCCATCATCCAGCCCACTAAAAAGAATGTAACCCTTCGCATAGGGTCGCACAAGCCTGCATAGGCCGGATGATGGGTTTTCCCAAGTATCACTTGGGAGAAGTCGGATTATGTATCTGATTGAAAATGGAAAAATGATCTGCGTGGCGGCCACCCTCTCCGCCACTTTCCCTTGCGAAAGCGTTCTCTCGACCCGGCTGAGGCCGGATTTTTCCGTTGTTTTCGGGGGTTATGCGGGTGGGGCTGTTAACCGGCATCCACCTTTGACCGCCCAGTAGGGTTCTCTCCGCGGCGGAATTCTCCCGACCTGTTAACGGGACTGCTTTCGGTTCAGAGCCACAACTTGTTGAAAAGCCAACGAAATCCTGTTCCCTCGACATGACGAGGTTGCTGTCTCCCTTGGACGCGAGACTGGCGTATCGGAAGATTGAGAGATGCTATACCTTCTTAAAGCGTTCAAAGGCCGCTTCGAAGGGCTTTGGCATCGGCGCTCCATCGTTGAAGAATGAGAGCCCGTAAACAGTATAGTCTCGGCCTTGGAATACGGTTTCGAGACGAGTGACCTGATTGATTTGTTTAAGAAAATCCTCTTTCCATTGGTCTTGCTGGCGCAGATGATCGCCCTTTGGTTCGATGAATATTTGCATGAAAGAGGTTTGCCCGTTGTCGGCGCGGCGCAAGAACAGAACGAAATCAGGCTCAAAGGCTCGCCCCTCCTGAAGTCGAAGAGCTGGAACAGCTTCTCGTTCCGCATCAGGTGGAAATCCTGGTAGACGGACTTCAGCGTCGCCTCGTTGTCGTGGAGGAAGCGGACGAAATGCTTCTCCTGATCGGTCCCATAGCTGTCATCGTAGATGTGCCAGTCCTTGGCGCCGAGGTCGATCAGGCTAAGGCCTTGTATCTTGCTCTCTGACCACGACAGGCCAGTCTCTCCCTGAACGCTGACCTTCAGCGTCTTGTCGGCGAGGATGCTGTTCAGAGCGTGAGGCATAAAACCCTTGGTGCCCAGATATTCGACGCTCTCCTGCCGAATTCCCGTTTCGACGGCGTGCAGTACGAATTGCGCGATTTCCACCTTCGATCTTGATGACACGTTCCGAAGGTATTCAGGCAGCCCGGTTACTCTCACGGTAACCCCACCAAGGAAGCGGTCGGACGACATGAACTGGGTCATCCCGCTCAACTGTGGAAAGTATTCCTGCAGCCGATCAAACTGGAAGAGAGGATTTCCAAAGCTGCGCAGGAGGAATGGGACCGTCTGGCGCAGGTGCTGCATGAGATGGGTGTTGTCACACTGGTCGATCGCGCAGCCTTGGCGGCCTATTGTCAGTGCTATGGCCGATGGGTCGAAGCGGAAGAGAAACTGCAATCCACGCCGATGCTGCTGAAGACCGCCTCGGGCTATGTCCAGCAATCGCCGTAGCTGTCGATCTCCAACAAGCAGCTCGAACTGATGGGTCGCTACATGACGGAGCTTGGTCTGACGCCTGCCGCGCGGTCGCGCATCGTGTCCCTGAGGACCGAGCCGGCACCGGAGGCCAGCACCATTCGCTGGGAGTTCCTGGATCCCAATGGAACGGTGCGCGATCGGGAAGGAAACGTCATTCCGGACGATGAGAACAAGGGCTGCGTCCTGCCGGGCATCGTGACGAAACTTTGACGACAAGCCATTGACGCTACACTGTTTTCCAACCCGATGGCACACAACTGCGCAACGAACGTTAGGCAGGTATGTACAGGGGGCGGGGATGCAGCGGCTGGTGGCCTACGAGCGGGTGTCGACGGCGCGACAAGGGGCCAGCGGGCTTGGCCTTGAAGCACAGCGCAAGGTGATCGAGGACTTTGCCGCATCCCGCGGTTCCGACGTCTTGGCGCGGTTCACCGAGGTGGAAAGCGGGCGGAAGGCCGACCGGCCGGAACTCCTGAAGGCGCTGCACCTGGCGAAGGTCACCGGCGCGACGCTGGTCATTGCCAAGCTGGACCGGCTGAGCCGCAATGCCGCCTTCCTGCTGGCCCTCAGGGACAGCGGGGTGCGGTTCGTGGCTGTCGACATGCCCGAGGCGAATGACCTGACCGTCGGGATCATGGCGCTGGCCACCCAGGCTGAGCGCGAGGCGATCTCGCGGAGGACGAAGGAGGCCCTCGCTGTAGCAAAGGCGCGCGGGGTGAAGCTGGGGAATCCGAACAGGGCGGCGAGCCTGCGTCGGGCTGGGAAAGGTGGCGTGGCCTTGCGGGCGGCCGTGTCGGCGAACGCGGCGGCATTCGCGCAAGACTTGCTGCCTGTGCTCGCGGAGATCCGGGCGGCGGGGCACACCTCGCTGCGGGCGATTGCCGCTGAGCTGACCGCGCGTGAGATCAGGACGCGAAGAGGTGGGGCTTGGAGCGTCGGAAATGTGATACAAATTTTGCTGCGGGCGAGGGACTGAAGTTTGCGACCCGTTTCGCTCAATTGCTGGCGCCGTCCTTGCTTAACGGCCCCCCCGCTTCGCGTTCTCTTGCACAAGAAATCATCTTTTCACGAATGAGCGTCGTCCCGCATCTGTCCACGGCGCAGTTCAAGAGCCAAGGCCACGTCGCGCTGCATGTACTTCCGGTCGCCCTCGTGCTCCAGTTCGGCCCAGCTGTCTACCATGGCCTGTGCGTCCCAGCCGGGGGAGAGGGCCTCTGCCCGGTTAAGGTGACGAGCCGCGCCGGCGGCATTGCCAAGCGCCGCATGGCAGGCGGCTAGGCGCGTCTCCTTCCACGCATCCAGCACCGGCAGGCGCTGCATGCAAGCGATGGCTTTGGCGTGGTCGCCTGCGATGTGATGCGCGATGGCCAGATCACCGTGATACCAATCCGGATGCAGAGGATTGAGCTGTACGGCCGCATTCAGGCAGGCGATCCCCTCATGCGGCTTCCCACGAAGAGTCAGGACGTATCCCAGCATCGCGAGGGGATCCGGGTCGGAAGGATTGGTGTCCACCGCCTTGCGCGACGAGTATTCGGCCGCGTCGAACTCCCGCCGCCACAGGCGGGCTAGCGCCAGGATGGCGTGACAACGCGCCTCCTCCGGCGCAAGTTCAACCCCGGTCAGCGCGTGGGCCAGTCCTTCGTCCAGCACCGCCGGCGGCGACGCGTCGTAGCGGCCCAAGGTCAGGATCGCGAGCCCGAGATATGCGCGCCCCAAAGCAAAGCCCGGATCCCGCTCCACAGTGGCCCGAAAACGCGCGCAAGCCTCCTCGTTCACTCCGGGGCCGTAGCGTCGAAGTGCTGCGACCCCCGCCACGAAATGCTGCCACGCCCCCAGATCGGAACTCGTCGAGGCCGGCAGCAGGGCGGTGCGTTTCTGCTCATCAAGACTCAGACGGGTGACGATGCGGTGCGGAAGGGCCGACATCACCTCCCCAGGGCCGTCGTCGCCGACAAGGAAGTTCTCCGTCCAGATCTGACGCCCGGTCGAAGTCTCGCACAGGGCGGGCGACAGCCTCAGCCCGTTCGGGACCCGTCGTGCTGGTCCCTCCACGAACCAGTCCGCACCCAGCTTGCGCGCCGCTTCCTGTGGCGAGATATCCTCCGGCCGACACTGGAAGGCAGAGTGCCTGGCAATGACGCGGACCAGGCCATAGCGCCCCAGGCACTGGCAGATCTCCTCAACGATGCCATCCGCCAAGGTGCGGTCTTGATCCCTTTCCGAAAGAGTTAGAAACGGGAGCACGACCACAGTGGGCGGGCCATCTGTCGCGGGTGTGACCCGCGCGGCTTCCAGCATGTAGCCTCGACGCGGAATGGTGCGCAGGTGGCGGTCACCCAGCACCTGGCGAAGCTCGCTGATGGCTTGGGTAAGTGAATCGTCGGTCACAGTCACGTCGGGCCAGACGACGGCCATCAGCTCGTCCTTGCCGATGACGCGACCCGCGTTCCGGGCGAGGTAGGACAAGAGGGCGAACAATTTGGCCCGCAGATGCACGGGCTCGCCGTCATGGATCAGCGTGCCGCGCTTCAGATCGAGGTTGTGGTCTCCAATCCTCATGGCTTACCCACAACAGGGTGCCTACAGCGAAGACGCGTCCGTGCGACTTGTCAAGACTTCAGAACCCGAGGATCCGCCGGAACCAGGTCCGATCGTCGCTCCAAATTGGCGCCGGCGTGTCGACGGACGGCATCAGGGCGAGGAGATCGCCTTCGGCGCAGCAATCCATGCTGCCGGCCTCAAGAAGCCGGTGAAGGCGTTCGCCTACGAAGGGCGGGCTGTTACTCTCGGCAGGCAGAACGGCGGCGACGAAGTCTTGCACGAGAAGTACCGGAACGTAGATCGACATAGGACACCTCCGTATGGACGATGTCACAAACGTTGCTCAGGCCCGGGCCGAAGTCCTGAAAGAGAGGTGAAATCCTTCCGAAACTTTTCCGCCAACGATTCACCTGGAAGGATTTTTATGGCCATACCCAAATCCAATGTCCTCCAAGTGACGTCGTATCCGTCTCATGAATGTGGACAGACCCGAGTCAAAATAACCGACCATTAGGATCATGTGCTGTTCGCCCAGGCCGAGCCTGAGGCGATCTCGCATCGGCTAGGGAATACGAATGGTGCGGCGAGCCTCAGGCGGTCGGGCGGGGAAAGGTGGCGTGGCGTTGCGGGTGGCTGTGTCGGCCAATGCGGCCGCATTTTCCAGCGACCTCGCGGCAGTGTAGCTGACATCCGATTGGCGGGGCATGTCTCGTTGAGGGCCGTTGCAGCTGAGCTCACTGCACGCGGGATCAGGACAAGACGATGCGGCAAGTGGCCGGTATCAAATGTCCAGCGTTTGCTACACCGTCTTAACCCGCCAGTCTGATCACAACGTCAGATGGCCTCAAACTTCTACCGGACCGCCCCCAGCTTTCCAGTCGCCGAAACCTCCCACGTTGTGAACCTTGCTGAAGCCCATTTCCTTGAGTGTCTTCCCAGCCAAAGCTGCTTGACCACCGGCGCCGCAGACAAGGTAAATCTCTGCATCTTTCTGCAAGACCGGGTTGTGATGCGGGGTCGATGCGTCGGCCGCGAATTCAAGAAAACCACGCGGGATTCTGGAAGCACCAGCGATGGTTCCTGTATTCGCGATCACACCAGAGTCTCGCACGTCGAGAAACAGCGCGCCACCCTTGTCATGGCGGGCAATGGCCTCCGCAAGCGGCACGCGCGGAACCTCTGCGTTGGCGGCATCAAGATAGTCTTTGGCGCTTTTCATGTTGAGGTCCATTCGAGTTAGGTCGACGGCATGATAGGATCGAACGCGGTCTCTGAGCAAGGCACTTGGTTCGATGGGCGTTTCGTCTTTCCCCATCTGACAATCGATGACTTCCGCAATGGAAGTTTCGAATTTGCAGCCGGGGTCGAGGAATTGCGGGTGCTACACCACTACCGCTACGGGGATGAACAGCGGGCGCACTCCGGCCCTTGCACGTTATTCACGGACACTTTCGCAAGACCCGGAACCCATCGGCTGCTGCCACGTTCCAGCTTCCTGTGGCAGCGGACAACGTGCGGCGAGCACAGCAACTGGGGGGCGCCGGACATGGAAGCCGTTGCGATCGTTGGAACCGGACCGATGGGCATCTATGTCTTTCGCGCGCTGTGCGACCAGCGGAAACCCCTGCAAATCTGGTTGTTCGAGAAGGGCAGTAAAGCAGGCATAGGGATGCCGTATTCGCCGGAGACCGCCAGCAAGACGATGCTCGCAAACATTGCCAGCATCGAGATTCCCTCGATTTCCGACACCTATCTGGACTGGTTGAAGGCTCAACCAAAGGCAAGGTTGCGCAGTTACGGGCTCGACGCCATGGACCTCGATGACCGGCAGTTCACGCCACGGCTGCTGCTCGGAGAATACTTCAGAGACCAGTTGATGGAACTCATCCAGACCGCACGTTCCGCCGGGCACATGGTCGAAGTCCGCGAAGGTACGGAGGTCGTGGATATCAGGCCGACGAATGCAGGGTTGATCGTGCGGACCGGCGATGGGGACGTGGAGGAGGTTTTCGATCGGGTCGTGCTGGCCACGGGGCACGTCTTCCCGGACAGCGAAGACGGCACGCTCGCCTATTTTCCGAGCCCGTGGTCGGGTCTTATCGATGCCGAAATACCAGCCACACGAGTCGGCATCATGGGAACCTCGCTCAGCGCAATTGACGCGGCGATGGCCGTGGCTGGTCAGCACGGCCGCTTCCGCCGTGACGCGAGCGGTGAGCAGCTGCAGTTCATCACGTCGTCGACGGACCTCAAGATCACGCTGATGTCGTGGACCGGGGTACTTCCCGAAGCAGATTTTTACTGCCCGCTCCCCTATGAGGATCTCGTTGCTATGACCCATGAGGCCGTGGCCCAAGCCTTGCGAGACGACCAAACCTATGACGCTCTGTTCGACCTTTTTCGTGAGGAGCTGGAGCGCGCCGACCCGACGTATGCGGAACTTATCGGGCTGCATGAACTTACCGCCGATACCTTCCCCGACGCCTATTTCAAGGCCCGCGCGGATAGCGATCCGTTCCAGTGGGCACGCATGAACTTGGACGAGGTAGAACGCAACAAATCGCGTCAGATCACAGTGCCGTGGCGCTATGCGATATTGCGGATGCACGAAGTCGTGGAGCTTGCGGTGCCCTCGCTTGGCGAAGCCGACCGTACGCGCTTCGACAAAGGGTTGAAGACGGTTTTCACCGATAATTACGCGGCCGTTCCGTCGGAATCGATCCGTCGGCTGCTGGCGCTGAGGGATGCTGGTGTACTGGGTGTTCTGGCCCTGGGACACGACTACCAGTTGGAACGTGAAACCGCGCAGACGCGTATTGTCGCCAACGGCCAATCGCATGTATTTGACGTCTTTATCGATGCTCGTGGACAAAAGGCGCTAACCGCCCAGGATTTGCCCTTCCCGACGCTGCGCGAGGCTTTGGAGAGCGAAGGTGTCGAGGTGCCGGAGGTCGATGAAGGGTACACTCTGATCGCCCCGGATGGGTTTGCGGGTCGCGTCAAGCTAGGGGCAATTCCCTATCTTATGCACGACCGACCTTTCATTCAGGGCATCACCGCCTGTGCGAGTATCGGAGAGGCCATCGCGCAAAGTATCAAAACGGAGATCGGGGCACGCAGACGGCGGCGCCTGGCTGCGTGACCCACCTTCCCTGACCTCCGGCACACGGCGATCAGTTGCAGCATGTGCGATCGGGTACGGGACTGAAGGTTCCCATTCTGATCAAGGCGGCAGGCTTGCCGAGTGAACCTGTCCGAGAAAGCCTTCTGGCCAAGAAGCGCCGTTCAAGCCAGACGCTGCGAAGGCGCGTGAGGCAGCGACCGCTGCACCATCGCCGTTGCCTGCATCAGCGGGCGCGGGCTGGCATGCGACGGCTCGGCCGCCTGCATCGATGCCGCCCGTGCGCCCGCGTTGCGGATCAGGCCCGGAATCAGATCGGCCTCGGGCAGGTTTTTCCAGTATTTGCGCGGCATCTCTGAGGTCATCGCATCGACCATCAGACGGGCGGGGTTGAAAATATTGGCATAGTAGGTCCGCCACAGCCCTTCGGTTGCTGCATCAAGCATTCGCGGCATCCGCCCCGACGATCATCTGTGTCGATTGCCCGGCCGGCGCGAACAGCGCTTTCCTGTTTGCGTCTTCTCTCGCGACGCTTCACGGCGCTGACGTACCGTCGCCATGGTCTTGCGAATGCCGGTCGCAGATTACTCGGGGGCAAGCCGTGCCAGCCCTTCGGCTGTCGGCAGTTCCACATTGATAGACAGACGGTCGGCCCACCGTCCGGCCTCGTCCAGCTGTTCCGGGCTGGCGTCGGGGATCGTCTTCAGGTGGATGTATCCACGAACGATTGACCGATGAACCGCCGGCGCTTCCTTCTATCGGGCATAAAGGCAACGCGAGTAGACAGCCCTTCACAGTAACTGCCGAGCGCTGCCAAGAACACTATTAGCCGGCACACCGCACCAGCGTCAGATTAACTTGGGTAGACTCCGCCAAACTATTCCAACGAATTGTCTGGAAGCAGGGCAAAGCGACCTGACCCCGCAACGGCCAGCGCGAGACACCCGCCCGCGATTGACCAATTCTTGACGAAGATTGTCATTTGCCAAGGATCGTCTGGAATGAGATGGAAAATGCTGGTGACGCCGCAATAAGCGGCCAACAGCAGCGCGACCAGCCTGACCTTTATCCCAGCGACCAACAACAGCCCCGCCATTCCATTAAAGATCAGTGCAGGCCAGATCAGGGCTGTCGGCAAACTTTGTGCCTCGAGCAACGCTCTTACATCCGCTGGGGAAAAGAGTTTCTGGGCGGCACCACCCAAAAACAGTATCGCAATCAGCAGTCGGCCGATCAGGAGGGCCATGTTTGGCCACCAGTGTTCACGCAATGCATCTCTCCGACGGATTGGTATTCATGGGTGATGACGTCCGTTCGAGCAAGCAAAACACAGAGCCATGGGCGGAAGCGGGTAGCCGCTGGGGTGGAAAAAGCTGACCCAAACTCAACGCTCTGAGCTCGATGCCCTGAACATGCTCGTGCAGCTCGCGACCAATGAGTTCGAAGAAATTGCCGGCAGATCTATCTGCATTCGGCTGGAGTTAGCCCAGATCGTCGGTTTGTCGGACCTCCTACAGGGTTATGCCGCCATAGCCTCCCAGTCCCCAGCGGACAAGGTTCGACACATATCCTCGATGGCAAGCTGTGACATCCGCACCGGATCGAAAGTGCCGTTGACCGTGTAACGGGACAGTATGTGTTTCTTGATTCGCGACGTCTCGATCCGGTGCATGCTCCATTCGAAGAAAAGCCGTTCTTTGGCATCGCCCGAAGAGATGACATGGATGTCGCTGTGGCGACCATCCTGCATGATGCGCATAAAGCATTGCGCCACGGCCGTCCGGTCTCCTTCCAGCAGTTGCAAAAAGTGGTCCTCGCCAATGACCAAGGCACCGGTGATACCATCGCGGACATTGTTGGCGCGCGATTTCTGCAAGATTTGGTCGAGAGTTTCAACAGAAGTGGTGCCGTGTTTCGACGCATAGATGAGACGGGTAAGCTGCATGGCCATTCCTCTCGATGAATTGGTCTTTTTCTTGAACAGGAGCCTACGGGGCGACAGACGCCAGACTCAAGTGGCGCAAATTGATCTGCGGCAAGATGCTGATTACTCGCTCCCCAAATTTCTCATTTGGGCTGATGCCAAATTGAAGGCAGACGAACTGGGCTTGGACTGCGAAGACCGGTTCCTGATCTGCAGATCATGCCACGACGGCACGGGCTTTTGGTGCGGCCAATGAGAGCCAAACCGGCTGTTCTCTTAAGCATCCAGGACCTTTCGAACCTTTGCTGCAAGGTCCGACCGTCGGTAAGGCTTGCTCAACAATTCCACCCCTGCGTCGACCCGCCCCTGATGGACGATTGCATTTTGGGTATAGCCGGAGGTGTAAAGCACCCTCAATCCAGGCTGCATTTTTTTTGCGGCATCGGCGATCTGGCGACCGTTCATTCCTCCCGGAAGAACGATGTCGGTGAACAGCAGGTCGATGTCCGAACGCGCAAGCAGCACGGCCAGAGCAGTTGGCCCGTCCGAGGCGGAGATCACTTTATACCCCAAACCGACCAATTGCGCCGTCAGTTGTTGGAGGATTAGTTTGTCATCCTCGACCACCAGGATGGTTTCCTGGCCGCGCTGTTCAGGGTCCTTTAGGGTAACTGTGTCTGACACCTCTTGTTCGCCTGAAAACCGTGGAAAATAGAGTTTGACTGTCGTGCCTTCGTTCGGTTCCGAATAGATCCGGATGTGGCCGCCCGACTGTTTTACAAAACCGTAGACCATGCTTAAGCCCAGACCCGTTCCCTTGCCCACGGATTTGGTCGTGAAGAACGGCTCGAATACGTGGCCGATCTGATCGTGGGGAATTCCCATGCCGGTGTCGCTGATCGCGACAAGCACGTATGGTCCGGCCATCAGACCAGGCTCGTTTGCGACGTAGCTGTCGTCAAGCACTGCGTTGGCCGTTTCTATGGTCAAAACGCCGCCGTCTGGCATCGCATCGCGTGAATTGACCGCGAGGTTCAGCAGGGCGGTTTCAAATTGACCGGGGTCCACCTCTGTCCGCCACAGGTTTTCGGCGGGGGTGACAGCGATGTTGATGTCTTCTCCCAAGGTGCGGTGCAACATGCCTTCAACACCCTCAATCACCCCATTCAGGTCGGTCACCCGCGGTTGAAGCGGCTGCTTGCGCGAAAATGCGAGGAGGCGGCTGGTCAGTTCGGTGGCGCGATCTGCGGCCTGCGCGATCATGTCGACGAAATGACGAAGCGGATGATCTGCTGTGAGTGCGTCCTGAATGAATTCGCTGTTGCCGATGATGACCATCAGCAGGTTGTTGAAGTCATGCGCGACACCACCGGTCAGGTGCCCGACAGCCTCAAGCTTTTGGGATTGTCGAAGCTGCTCTTCCAGCTGATGCCGGTCCGTGATGTCAGCCATGCTTCCGAGGACCCGCAACGCCTGCCCCTCGTCATCGTGAATCGCGAAAGCGCGGTCTTCGACAGTGGCCCATGTGCCATCGGCCCGGCGGAATCGATAAACCTCGTGCATCCCGTCCGCCTGACCGGACAACAATCGACCCCATGCCTCGTCGATCCGGGGCTTGTCCTCGGGATGCACGTTGTTGCGCCAGACTTCCGGCAAGATGGTGGTGACGGACTGATAGCCAAAAACCTCTGCCAGACCGTCGCTCCACCACTCCTGCTCGCCAGCGGTATCCCATTCCCAGACCGCGTTCCCGGTCGCGCGCGCAATCAGACGGAAGCGAGTTTCAGAAACGCGCAGCGATTCTTCGGCATACCGTCGCTCTGTGATGTCGCGCTGAATCGCAACAAAATGCGTGACCGATCCTCCCTCGTCGGTAAGTGGAACAATATCGACCTCGAGCCAGTACTCCTGCCCTGACTTCGTATAATTGATGACTTCTGCTCGTACCGGTGATTGTGCTTCGAGCGCCTGGCGAATGCGTTTCAGCTCGGACCGTTGCGTCTTTGGGCCCTGAAGGATCCGTGGTGTCTGACCTACGGCTTCTTCGCGCGTAAATCCGGTGCGGCGCTCGAAGGCGTCGTTGACATAGACGATCTTTGGGCTGTCAGGAGCGGTGAGGTTGTCAGCCTCTGTAATGACCACAATGTCATTGAGGCGGGCAACCGCGGCATTGAGGAGACGCAATTGTTCCTGGAGGCGGCGCTCTTCTGTAATATCCGAGAAATAGACCGCCAACCCGCCCGGTGTCGGATGAGCGTTGACGCGAAACGTGCGTTGCAGGGGTGGAAAGAATTGCTCGAACCTTACCGTCTCACCGGTTTCAAAGGCTCGGGTGTATTGGGTCTCGAACTCTGAGCCGATCGCCTCGGGAAATGCGTCGAAGAGTTTGCACCCGATCAGGTCAGCCCTGCGCCGCTCCAAAAGAGTTTCCGCGCGACCATTGAGATAGGTGAACTGCCAGTTCTGGTCGAATGTGAAGAAAGCATCGCCAATGTTTTCGAGTGTCTCGGCAAGTTGGTTGCTCAACTCGTCGGCTCTTTGCTGGGCAGCTGTCAGCTCTGAGATGTCCTGCATCGCGCCCTGAACGGCAATGATCTTGCCCGTTCTGTCGAGAACGGGCTCTCCTACAGACCGGACCCTTGTTCGGTTCCCTTTGGCCGTGATGATGTCCCGGACATTGTCGAATGGAATACCATGCAGGGCGCAATCATCGAACGCCTTGCGCGCTTCTTCTCTCTCTTCCGGGGCAAAGTAATCCATGCCGCCTCCAACGGTAGGTATCGCGCCCGGTGGAAGCTCGTGGATGACTGCAATGCCATCAGTCCAGAACACCTTTTGGTCCGCCAAAGAAACGCTCCAACCGCCGAGCTTGACCGCCCGACCTGCGATCTCAAGCAGCCTTTCGGACGCTTCGGCCCGTTTCCGGACCGTAACCAATTCCGAGACGTCCTGAAACGACCCCTGAATGGCAACGGTTCGACCGTTCTCATCACATTCTGGCTCTCCGGTCGCACGTACCCACAGCCGGCGTCCCGTGGCACTGATGATTTCCGACACCTCGTCAAAGATTTCTCCACGGGTCAGGCATGCGCTAAATCGGGCTTCAATCTGCGCTCTGTATTCCGGGACATAGTAAAGAAGTGCATCGTTGATGCTGGGTGAAAATCCGTCCGCTTCATCATGGATGCGCGCAGTCTGCGTTGACCACTCCAGTTTATCATTCAACGCATCGTATCGCCAGGCGCCAAACTTGGCGGCCGTCCCGGCGATCTCAAGCAGGCGATTTGCCCGCGCCAGCGCACGCGTTGCCTCGACACTCGTTGTTACGTTCTGAACAACACCACTTAGGAGTGAGCCTTTGGCGGTCTCAATAAGTTCGGCAGCGACCTGGATGTGAACGAGATGGCCGTCCGGATGCCGAACCTGATGTGCAAAGGTAAAATGTGTTTCGCCAGAAGCCAGAAAAGCTTGCAAATTGGCGCGCATGGCTGCGCGATCGTCAGGATGGATCAGTTCCAGATAGTCGTTGAAACTGTGGCCAAAAGTTTCGGCCGCAGTTCCGTACATGGCGTAGACATTGCTCGACCAATTCAGCCGATCCTCAGAGACCACATAATCCCAAGTTCCCGTGTCCAATAGGCGCTGCGTGGTGCGCAGTCGTGTGGCCAATTCGGTCAAACGAAGATTGTCTGATTTGAGCTCGCGCGTATGCGCGATCATATCGATCTTGGCGCGTTCCAATGGTGAAGCGTTCTGTGCAGCGGCGCTGATCCCGTCCGCAATGACAGCCTCGGTGACGTCCTGAATTCGCAGGATGAGGTGAAGAAGCCTTCCGTCGGGACCTATGACCGGTGTATTCGACATGGCCCAATGACGCTGTTCTTCGACATTATGTGCATCGGATTGGGGAAGAAGGAAACTCTGCACATCAAGAAGATCGGGTTTGCTGGAAAAAAGGACCAGATCGATGGACTGGCGCAGTGCGGTATGTGTCAAATCTTCCGGCTGCAAGGGAAGGACATCGAACAGATTGCGCCCCACAATATCGGCGCGATTGCCACCCACCACAGATATGTAGGCGTCGCTGACCGCAACAATATCGAAGGACTTTGGTGCGAAGACGAGGTAGATGCCCGGCACTGTGTCGAACATGATCTGAAACTGCCGAGCGAGCGTGTCGCTTGCCCGCCGGGCCGCCTGTTCCCGGGCAAGGGCCTCGCGCGCAGTTTGCTCGGCATGGACGAGACGTGACACGTCCCGGGCGGAGATGAGCTGGGCGTTTCGACCGTCATAGTCAATGGAATGACCCGTGATGTCGACATAGATCAACTCGCCGGATTTAAGGCAATGTCGCCAAACGCCAGCCTGGTGCAGACCGCCTTGAAGTGTCGAAATGGTGCTTTCCAGATCGACGCGGTCTTCCTTCGGGCGGATATCGGCGATGGTCATCGCAAGAAATTCTTCTCGAGAGTACCCGTATCTCGCGATCGCCGTATCATTCACTTCCAGAAACCGCAGCGTGGTGCGATCGTAGATCCACATCGGGTCAGTGTGAAACAGGAACAAGCTTTCGGCGGTCACGTTCATTCTTCAATCCTTCATGTGCCATCTGGCACGGAGAGGAGGGGATCGTCATCGACCGCCCGACGCCACAAGCCGACCGTCGGCGCCAATTGTGACACTGATCACTGAGACCGGATGTTGCAAGGCCGAGGGTGGTGGTCCGACCAAGTGACATGAGGACAAGCGAAGCCTGTGCGCAAATCACTTCATTGTTCGGCCTGCTATAGCGAAGCGAGCGGAAGATCAGGAGCTTGCCGCGCGATCTGACCTAAGGTTTGGGTTGCCCATGCGGTTAGGGTCCCCATATGCTGTGGCATGTTGGCAGTCGCAACTGACCGTTCCCGAGCCTTCCAAACGGCGTGCCGGCCGTTCGTTCCGTGCCGGTCGGGCACCAGTCTGCAGCCGTCAAAAGGGGATGGGAGGGCGTCAAAATTGAAGAAAGTGCTGGTGATTGATGACGACAATGCCGTGAGGCAGACAGTCAGTACTGCGTTGACCCTGAATGGATTCGAGGTGACCGAATTCGACAACGGTGATGCTGCGATCAAGGAAATGGCGTCCCATTTCGATCTTGTGATATGCGATCTCTTCATGCCCGATACGGATGGTGTCGCCACCATCCTTGCGATCGGAAAGACCCATCCGACGATACCCATCATCCTTGTCACCGGGGGCGGGCGGCATTTCCCGGTAGGTGGCGAGGGTCTGGAAGATTTGCTGAAGAGCGTCGAGTTTTTCGGCGTGACGCATTTTCTGATGAAGCCTTTCAGGCCATCGCAGCTCATCGATTTGGTTAAGCGTGCGCTAAGTCCAGCAGTGCAGTGAGTTACTTTCCGGTCTTTGAACAGATTTCCGCCCGTTTACTGAGCGAGGATCAGATCAATGCAGGCGTTGTTAAAAGAGATTGATCTATTAGAGTTAGGCTGGAGAAAGGTAGCGGCGATCTTGGCACTCAGCTTGGCCACAGCCAAGCAAATAGGGTGATCTGGTTGCCCGATGAGAGAATCGCATGATTTTTGGCCGTCCGGACTTTCCTCCACCTATGGCATGATACGAGTTCGGCGCTCAGTTTGAGCAGGTTCGGCTTCCGCTCGGCGAACCCAGTAGAAAGCACGAACGCTGATGTCTCCCCCAAAATTCGTGCCGGCGAACCGCCACCAGCGACATGCGATGAACACGGTGTCGATTGCGCTGATGGTCGCGTTTTTTTTGGTGCGATGCTGGGCGTGGTTTTTGGGGTTTGGCTGGGCGACGTGAGCGGCCCTGAAGCCTGGGTTATTGGGCTTGTGGCTTTGGTGACCGGTGGTCTGCTTGTTCTTCTGACGTTGAAACCGAAGATGGCGACAGGCGCAATTCCAGGCCTGCTGAGCGTCTATTTCGTTCTCCACCTGAACATCGGAGCGATCATCGCCTACAGGGCGTCGGGGGATGTTCTGCTCATCGTGCCCTACATCACCTGGTTCTTCCCGTTGGTGCTGTTTCACCAGTTCGCCAATTTCGCCTTTTACAAGCGGCTGATCAGTATCGTGGTAAACTTTGGCCCTCTGCCGATTGCTGCTTATATCCTGACGCAGCAGTCGGACGCCTTGGCCATCGGGGATGTGGACGCCATAGTGACCTTCGTGGTCAGCTATCTTGCGTTTGTCATCTTCGCGAGCTTCTACACCCGGCACCGTGACGCAGAAGTGCTGCAGTCAGCGAGGACCGAGGAGGCAGCACGCAGCGCCGAGATGATGCGGGTGAACGACGAGCGGTTCAGACTACTCGGAATGGCGACCAAAGATCTCATCTGGGACGCCGATCTTAAGTCAGGGACGATCTGGTGGAACGACCTGTTGCTCGATCTCTACGGCTATGACCCAAAGGCCCTCGAAACGAAAATCAATGCATGGGAGACTTGGGTTCATCCGGACGACCGTGACCGGGTGGTCGAAAGCCTTCGCTCGGTGGTGGACAGTGGCGGCAGCCACTGGACTAGCGAGTATCGTTTCGTCTGCGCAGATGGCCGTACGGTGGATGTGGTCGCCCGAGGTCTGATCTTGCGCGACATTGCAGGTCAGCCGGCCCGTATCTTGGGTAGCACAACTGATGTCACCGATTTGCGTGCGCTTGAAAGAAAACTTCGCCAATCGCAAAAGATGGAAGCAGTGGGCCAGCTGACAGGCGGTGTTGCTCATGACTTCAACAATCTTCTGACGATCATCGTAGGCAGCGCAGAGGAACTTTCCGAAATCCATGCTGACGATCCCAGAGCGCAACGGTTGGCCGAAACCACACTGCAAGCAGCAGAACGCGGGTCGACGCTGACCAGCAGACTGTTGTCTTTTGCTCGGCGTCAGGCGCTTGCTCCCAAGCATCTGGATCCGGGCCGGGTGTTGACCGGGATCGAAGATTTGATCCGGCGGACCATAACCGAGGACATTGCCATCGAGGTCTGGACTGCGCCAGATATCTGGCCGATCGAGGCCGACCCTGGTCAGCTTGAGAACGCAATCCTGAACCTTGTGATCAACGCCCGGGACGCCATGCCCAAGGGTGGACGTCTGAGGATAGAGGCATCGAACGTGACGCTGAAAAACGTCGACACCGGCCGGGATGAGGGGCTGAAGTCGGGTCGATATGTTGTGATAATCGTGAGCGATACTGGCGATGGAATGCCGCCCGAGGTTGTGGAGCGCGCGTTTGAGCCCTTCTTCACGACGAAAGAGATGGGCAAAGGCTCCGGGCTTGGGCTTTCGATGGTCTGGGGATTTGTCGAGCAGTCAAACGGTCACGCCCAAATAGAATCCGAACTGTGCAAGGGCACGTCCGTGAAACTTCATTTTCCTGCCGCCATTAAAGAGCGGACGGACATCGCGCCTGTGCCAGCCACGGCAGGTCTGGTGGGGGGAACTGAGCATATCCTGGTCGTCGAAGATAACGACATGGTCCGCAAGCACGTCGTCACTCAACTTGGCACCTTGGGCTACCGCATCGTGGAAGCAGAGTCTGCAGCGAAGGCACTTGAGAAATTGGAACGAGGCGAAAACTTCGACCTTCTGTTCACAGACGTGGTGATGCCAGGGGGCATGAACGGGCGCGACCTGGCCGGTGCGGCCCTGCGCCACCAGCCCGCCCTCAAGGTCCTCTATACCTCACTTTACACCGAGGACGCGATCATTCATCAGGGTCGTTTAGACCCCGGCGTAGCGCTCTTGAGCAAGCCCTACCGTCGTGCTGACCTCGCCGCGATGATACGAAAAGTACTGGATGAATGAGGGTTTCTCGCTGTTAGAGCCTGCCAGTGAATTGCCCTTATATGCACTTCAAGGCCTTGGGTCGGTGCACTGCCGCTGGATTAACTGCGTATGTTCCGGGATTTGGCCGAAGGGCGGGACGCACAACAATGGCATCGGTCCGTGCTGGCGGGGCTTCACTATGACTTGCGAAGCCATTTGGGTAACAAATTGACCGGGTGAAAAGCCCGCCACCGATGCGATGGTCGTTCCGGGTCAAGCAGATTGTTTTCTGCAAGCAGGGCGTCTTCCACCGGGTTCAAATCCGGCGGATGAAAAAGAACCAAGGATCGGTTGTCAGAACAAAGCGCATCGATCGAAGTAATAAGGGACCCAGCGGAGGCATTTACCGCCGTTTCCACGTCAGATGTCCCGACGCCTAGATGCTCGGCCAGCAGATCATTTCTCAGCGCGGTGATCCGTGCGCTCAGGTCGGTATGGGCGGCGTTGTCTGGATCCGCCTCGACCGACAGATCACATTCGGTGTCGAAGCCAAGCGAACGGTTGTTGAGGTTGGATGAACCCACGCGCAAAAGACGGTCGTCCACCACAAGCACCTTGGCATGGACGTAGATAGGCTTTCTGCCCTGCGTGACCGGCGTGTAAATTCGGAAACGCTGGTGCAGGTCCGCGTCCTGAATGACCTTCAACATGCGCGCGCGGGACGAGCCCATGACCTCTTCCTCCAGCCAGCCACCTGCGCTTTCCGGGTTGATGATGACGATCTCTGGTCCGTCCGGTTCCCGCAGTCGATCCGCCATAGCTTGGGCGATCTTTCGTGACGCAAAATACTGGCTTTCAAAATAGATCGTCCGCTTTGCCGCCCCGATGGCTGCAAGATAAAGTTTCTCTATCTCATGGACGGCAGCACGGTCGCCGTATTCCGGCACCGTGCGCGATATGGCAACATCAACATTCGTCAGGGTTGGGTTTAGACTCTCTGGCCATATGGGCGAGAGAGCAGACGGCGGGTCAAGATCATCCCCGGTTGCGTGTTTCCATCTTTCCCGCGCCAGATCACCCAAGGCGCGGGCCGCATTTCCGTCTACCGCTGTCGTGACGTCGTGCCACGGATCATAGGACCGCTTGGTTGTGGGGCGAACGCGGTTTGGATCGTTGTCGCGGTGATCGCGCGTGTCCCATCGGTCGGCTGTGATGTCGATGCCGCCGCAAAAGGCCAGCGTATCGTCGATGACCACGACCTTTTGGTGATGTGCTGCCCCGGAAGGATGGGCGTGATCCAGCTTGAAATGGACGCGGTTACTGGTCATCCAGTCAAAGATCTTCAGCGGCGTCGATCCGCGGCCCAACGTCTGCAACATCCCCAGATCCCATTTCAGGATATAGATATGCAGGTCGGGATTTCGCTTCACAGCCCAGTCGAGAAACTTGCCAAGCGGGCTTGGGACGTCGGATGAAGTGTCGTCGGGATCAAGAAGGACCCGCGTATCGAAATCCCACCCGATCAGGATGACCGAGCGACGCGCCTGCCTGATCGCAGTCCTAATCGTACGAAAGTAATCTGCGGCATCCACGATCACCGCCAGGCGGTCGGCTCGTTCGATCCGCCAGCATGTGTCACCCGGACGCAGGATAGGAGTTGCTGCTGTTTCGTGCGTCATGGTCACCTCATGTAGTATCTGGGGGTTGCCGAAAAAAAACCTGCTTGAGGCAGGCTATGGAGCACCACTACCCTTGCACCATGACCAATTGCTCCCCCTTTCGGCACTTCAAGACCTGCCCCGAGATCATCGGCTTGGCCCAGACCCGCAAGATCTACAAGCACGCCTCGCGGTCGTTCGCTCTGAAAGGGCGCGGCCTCATGAGGGCCTGTTACTTGGAAGGGGGAAAATCCGGATCGCACGACCCCCGCCCTTAAACTCACACCCTTAAGCTCATTTTTCTTCTTCGGAGGTTGGTGACTGGGCCGCCAACTCTGCATTTGTGACCTCGGTTTTCCCACACTCAAGACAGTTAATGACTGACAAGGGGCGCACCAACCCGCAGTAGATACAGCATGCAACAAACCCATTCTGCGGCTTGGGAAGCTGCCTTAGTTCCAGGGGTGGTACGATGGAAAGGCCTTTGCGGGGGCGGCTGTAGGGAAACACAGACACAGTTCCCGACGGCTCCATGTAGGCATATTCCACCTGCCCAAGGTTTCGGACCCCTGCAAGCCGGAGCATCTCCATCACTTCGGTCGGTCCGACGCTCTGTGCAGTAAGGCCCGCCAGGCAAAGATGGCCATCGCGCAAGATTTCTGTCGGTTTTCCATCAATCAGCCGCTTGGCCTCTGACCAGTTCCGAAACGCCACGTCCACAGTCTTGTCTGCCAGCACCACAAGGAGAATGACAAGCATTGCATGGAGCAGCGGAACGTCGGGCTGGAACATCGAGTCACCGACTGCCGACCCCAGCGCAATGACCAGCAGGAACTCGACCACCGACATCTGCGAGATGCTGCGTCCGCCAACCCAACGCAAGAGGAGGACCGTCCAGATCCAGATGATGACCACCCGAACCACAATTTCGACGTAAATCAAGGCTGGTGCAGTACCCCAGATCATGCGGTCGGGGTCGAAGGGAACGATCTGATCCATTACGGTCTCTGGTGACTGCGTCCCGAACGCTCGACAAAGCGCTAGAGTTCCGCTCGGCATGAGATGGCCTGGGCGCCGAGCCTAGCCTGCCGGAATGAACAGCCCCCTTTTTTACGATTAATATTGACACCATCTATCGCTCGCTGGACCGTAGTTATTAAAATCAATGGCTTAAATGGATATGGGGTGGATACCGCTCTCACCCTGACGGCATCGCGATGTGCCCGGCGAGATCAGCAACTACACGGGTGCTGCGGCCCTGCTGGACGGCCTGCCAAAGGCGGAATGTCTAATGGCCGACCGGGGCTATGATGCCGACTGGTTCAGAGATGCGTTGAAAGACAAGGGAATAAAGCCTTGCATCCCCGGTCGAAAATCGCGCGGCAAGCCCATCAAGCACGACAAGCGACGCTACAAACGACGCAACAGGATCAAGATCATGTTCGGCCGGTTGAAGGACTGGCGAAGCGTCGCAACCCGCTACGACAGATGCCCGAAGGTCTTCCTCTCCGCCGTCGCTCTCGCCGCAACCGTCATGTTCTGGCTATGAACGGACAACGAGTCCTGACCCTAGCCACGCTCCCAAGTAGTTTGGAAGTTCAGACTACCATCTGCAATGCCTATGGGAAGCCGATCGTTCTTTGCGCAATATTCGTCGATCCCGACAAATACTGTGTGTCCGTGGTCCCGAAAATGCCCCCGCAAAAGGGCGGGGGCATAATCTTAAGATGCTTTAGCGCTTATCGCCGCTGGAAGACCCACTTCCGCCGCGACCTTGATCGGACCCGCGTCCACGGCTGTCGCCTTCGTGCGATGCTTCACCGCCCTTGCGACCAGCTTCCGCGGCACGCTCCGGGTCATTCTTGAAGTTACCCGGATTGTTCTCGGCACTGCTTGACCGATCGTCAGACTTTCCGCCTGATTTGTTGTCCGATCCGCCGCTGGATCGAGTGTCGGAGCCACCGCCCTGCGACTGGTTGCGGGCTGCGCCTGACGAGCTGCCGCTGCGCTTGTCATCTTCCTCGCGATTGTTGGCCATCTTTCCGTCTCCCATGGAATGTTTCCAGTACTGACCCAATCGCTGATAACGACCCCCGTTCCCGTCGATCTGCGCGTAGACTGTTCTATGGCAACGGCTGGAAGTTGCCGACGCGCAACGAGCAGTTGCAGACTCATCGTTTGGTTGGAATTCTGAAACAATCGAAACGGAGAGCACTGCCATGTATTCCGTCCTGATGAAGCCAGCAGATGATGCACAGATTGTGCGGTTCAGGAATATGACCGCCCTGGACGCCTGTCTTCTGCCAAACTGTCAAAAAGCGCGCTTTGTGATCGTAGGAAATCACCCAATGCGCCACAGGGTTGTCACGCGCGGAGAGCTCGTGATCCATCTGCTAATGACGCCGGACGACGATAGCGGGATTCCGACCGCTAAGCCGACGTGATGAACCTTGGAGTGTTCCGGTGAGATGGCAGTGCACGACACCTCTGGAGTGCGAGGCACGACGGTGCCCAGGGGCCCCGCTGACCTGAAGTTGCCGGGACTGTGGCCTGCTGCGGATCCCGACCTCATCAGTCTTGATAACGGGGTGGAAGAATTCCCCCAGCAAGAGGCTTTCGAGAACCAAAAGACGTGCTATGAGAATTCCTGCCCCATCCAGGGCCAGGTGACGCGTAGACGAGCGTTCGTCGAGGTCAGTCGGACTTTCCATTAGAAAACGCCGGCGTCTTTGAGCCCCCCAGAAAGCTCATTGACCCTGCGTCTCAATCCGCCCGCTTGGTCCAGATCCGACCATCGGGGCAGATTTGAACAGCATACTAAAAGAAGACCCCGGATATGCCATCGGCTACCGGGGCCAGTCGGGGCGTCCAGAGGGGAGACCGCTGAATGCCCGTAAGTAAGTCTGTGCCGCCGATTTTTGATCGTCTGGTCGAAAAATGACAGAAAGGCGTTTTTTAGCGACATCTTTAGTCAACGGGCCGTCATTCATCCTGCCCACCTTTGGGCCCCTTGTCTCCCGCGGGCACAGTCAGAGGAAGCTGACGTGAGCCGAGCAGGTACTCAAACCAAGCTTTCGATCTGGTTTGACAAGCGCCGGGTCCACCGGAACAGGATCGCCGCGCGTCGGTTGAGGGGGCTGACGGGAGGACCTGATGCAAGACCACACTTTCGACTGCGTCATCATCGGCGGAGGACCGGCGGGAATGACGGCTGCCATCTATCTTGCGCGGTTTCGGCGGCGGGTGGTGGTGATCGATGCCTGCCAAAGCCGCGCTGCCTTGATCCCCCGCTCTCACAACCACCCCGGATATCCCGACGGGATCAACGGCGCGTCGCTGTTGCAACGGATGGAAGACCAGGCCCGCAATTTTGGCGTGACTTTCCACGCGGGCAAGGTTGACGGCATATCAAAGGACGCCTCCGGAAGTTTCCGCGTCAACGGACACAGGCCGATGCTTACACGGACGGTGCTGTTGGCCACCGGGGTTCAGGATCGCCTTCCGCCCTTTGAAAACGCGCTGGACCATGTCCGCGAAGGAACGATCCGCCAGTGCCCCGTCTGTGACGCCTACGAGTTGATCGATCAACCGGTCGGGGTCATCGGCCATGACGCGAATGCGGCGGGCGAGGCGTTGTTTCTGCGTCACTACACGCCCGATCTGCGGCTGATGACATTCGGCGTCCCGCCCGATCTGTCGCCTGCTGTCCGCCGTCAACTGGATCAGGCTGGAATTGCGGTGCTTGACCAGCCGATGACAGATTTCCGTATCGCGGATGGCCGGGTCACGGTGTGGTTGTCTTCTGGCGGCCCTTATGCGTTTGCCGCCGTCTATTCTGCGCTTGGAACGGTGCCGCGAAGTCAGCTTGCCAAGGATCTGGGCATAGGGCTGGCACCGGACGGGCGCATCAGAACCGATGCCCATCAGCGCACATCCTCCCCCGGCATCTATGCCGCGGGGGATGTCGTCACTGGTCTGAACCAGATTGCGGTTGCGATGGCGCAAGGCGAAATCGCCGCAACGGACATCCATAACACCCTGCGACGCACGGAAAACCGCACCGTGCTGTAACCCCGCCGATTGTTGGACCGGACCAAGAGCAATGGGGGACCTCGTCCCCCATTGCGCAGCGGTGCTGTCAAAGCTTGACGGCGGTTTCCCTGCTCCACAACCGCAGTTTGCGGCAGGTTTCGACAAAACCGCGCGCCGCACCTTTGGTGTCCAGCGTCACTACGCCTTCGGCCTGCGGGTCGATGCCTGAGTGCAAAAGCAGTTTTGCGGCCTGCGGGCTGATGGCGATGTACTTGCAGTGGGCAAAGGCATCGGCCACGAAATCCCGTGCGGTCGCTTCGGTCTGCAACATCTCGGCCCCCTCGTCCGACACCAGCACGGCCACGGCGTCAAACAGGACCGACGGCCCGCCGTCGATCATGTGATGCGCGGCAATGTGGGTGCCATCGGCTGACTGCACGCCGCCGATCTTGGGCGCCACGATTTCCATCACGCTGCCTTCGCGGTCGAGCGCGGCTTTCAAAGCGGCCAGCAGGTCCTGATCGCAGCCGTCGCTGACCAGCACGCCCACTTTTCGCCCGGCAAAGCTGTCGGGGCCGTTCAGCGCGATGCTCAGCGCATCCGAGGGTGGCAGATCATCGCGCGGGGCAATGGCCGCCGGGGCGCGTTCGGGCATCCGGGCCAGGCCCAGCTTTCCGGCGACGGTTTCAGCCAATCCTTCGTCGATGTTCAGCAGATGTGCGACCATCCGTTCCCGGATCGCCGGGATTTCACACTTGCTCAGCTCGAACGTCAGGGCCATCGCGATGTGGCGTTGTTCGGGCACCGTCTGGCTGATGTAGAATTGCCGCGCTTGGCTATAGTGGTCGGCAAAGCTTTCAGGCCGCAGGCGGGATTTGTGGCCGGTGGCCGGTTCGGCAAAGCTGCGGAAACCACGCTCGGGCGATTCACGCGGCCCGGTGGGATCGTGCGAATTGGGCTGATAGTTCACCCGCCCGACCGGATTGCGCATGGCCATGTGGCCATCTTGCTGAAAGTGGCCCATCGGGCATTTGGGCGCGTTGATGGGCAGGTGGCTGAAATTCGGGCCTCCCAACCGTTTCAACTGCGTGTCGAGATAGGAAAACGTCCGCCCCTGCAACAAGGGGTCATTCGAAAAGTCGATCCCCGGTGGCACGTTCTGCACCATGAAGGCGACCTGCTCTGTCTCGGCAAAGAAATTGTCCGGCATCCGGTCCAGCACCAGACGGCCCACCGGGATGGGTTTGATCACCTCTTCCGGGATAAGCTTGGTCGGGTCCAGCACGTCGAAATCAAAGCTGTCGGCAAAAGCCTGATCGAAAAGTTGCACGTTCAGTTCCCATTCCGGGAAATCGCCGGTCTGGATCGCGGTCCACAGATCGCGGCGATGGAAATCGGGGTCCGCGCCGTTGATCTTGACCGCCTCGTTCCAGGCCACCGATTGCAGACCCTGCTTTGGTTTCCAGATGAATTTGACGAACGTTGACTCGTCCCTTTCATTCAGCAGACGGAACGTATGGACACCGAACCCCTCCATGAAGCGGAACGATCGGGGGATGGCCCGGTCGGACATGACCCACATGATCATGTGCATGGATTCAGGTGTCAGCGAGATGAAATCCCAGAAATTGTCATGGGCGCTTTGCGCCTGTGGAAAAGCGCGGTCAGGCTCGGGCTTTACAGCGTGGACGATGTCCGGGAACCGAAGCGCGTCCTGAATGAAGAACACCGGGATGTTGTTGCCAACCAGATCCCAGTTTCCCTCCTTGGTGTAGATCTTCACCGCAAAGCCGCGCACGTCACGGGCCAGATCGAAAGACCCCTTCGATCCGGCCACAGTCGAAAATCGCACAAAGGCGGGGGTCTTTTCGCCTGCACGCTGAAACAGGTCGGCGCGGGTGTATTTGGCCAGTGCGTCATAGGTTTCGAAATAGCCGTGCGCGCCATATCCACGCGCATGGACCACGCGTTCCGGAATGCGTTCGTGGTCGAAATGAAAGATCTTCTCGCGGAAATGGAAATCTTCGATCAGGGCCGGGCCGCGGTCGCCGGATTTCAGGGTGTTGTGATCGTCCGACACCGGAACGCCGTGTGCGGTGGTCAGCATCGGCCCATCTTCGGCAACCTGATGCAGTTCACCGCCCGGTCCGCGCCGCAGCGATTGATCGACGATGGTCACGCTCTGGCTGTCGGGGGTTGCGGGATTTTTTGCCATAAAGAACACTCCATCGGTGGTGGCTTGATGACACTCCAACCTTGCCCGTCGGCGATTGTTCCAGAAAGTCTGCGGTTCACCGAATTCCAGCTGATCTGGTCGGCCGCCTTGGTGGGCAACTGCGCGCGATCCCCGGCGCGGTGCTCTGCTGGGACATGGGCGCGGCCCTCGCCTTGGCCCAAGCGCTGGGTATCGACACCCTGATCGCCGCCGAGCTGCTGCCCGAGATCGAGGCCGTGATGGTGCGCAAATTGAATGAACAGATGGAAGGCGGCCGCGATGGCTGAAAAAAGGGTCAGTGTGCGCCTCGTCGCGGAGGGCGGCCGCCACGCGACCGGCGTGCTGACCTCCGACCAGATCACGGAAACCGACGTCCTCGACGGGCGCTGGGACAACGCGGCGGTGGAACTGCGGCGGGTGAATTGGGCCAATACAAGCCAGCGCCTGCTTTTGCGCCGGGGTGCTGTCGGGCAAATCCGTCGTGGCCGCATGGCCTTCGTGGCCGAGGTGCGGTCACTGGCGCATGTTCTTGGGCAGACGGTCGGGCGGACGTTTCAGGCGGGGTGTGATGCCCGCTTGGGCGACACCCGCTGCGGCATTGATCTTGAAAGCGCCATCCACAAGGGGACCGGCATCGTCACAGACCTGTTGCGCGACCGGGCGTTAATGGCGTCGGGGCTGGCCGGGTTCGAGGCAGGCTGGTTCACCTCGGGCACACTGACCTGGACCGACGGCGCAAATGCGGGGCGGATCACCGAAGTGCTGGCGCATGGGCTGGATGGCAGCATCGCGACCCTGACCCTTCTGGAAGCCCCGGTGCGCGCCATCGCCGAGGGCGACAGCTTCATCGCGCGTGCAGGCTGCGACAAGCGCATCGCGACCTGCAGCGCCAAGTTCGCGAATGTCGCCAACTTTCGGGGCTTTCCCAACATCCCAGGCCAGGATGCCGTGCTGCGCTATGCCAGTCAGGACGGCGGTCATGAGGGGAACGTGCTGTGATTACCGCCGATCCCGACTTGGTCATCGCCGTCGCGCGGTCTTGGCTCGGCACGCCTTACCATGATCAGGCCAGTCTGCGCGGCGTCGGCTGCGATTTCATTGGCCTGGCGCGCGGCGTCTGGCGCGAGGTCGTGGGCAATGAGGATTTCCCGATCCCACCTTACAGTCGGGATTGGGGCGAGACTGGCCCCCGCGAGGTGCTGGCAGACGGTGTGCGCGGGATGATGCCTGAGATTTCACCCTCAGACGCCAGCCCCGGTTCTCTGATCCTGTTCCGGATGACACCGCGCGCCATCTCCAAGCACGTCGGGATCCTGACAGCGCCTGACCGCTTCATCCATGCCTATGAACGGCTGGGCGTCGTGGAGGAAACTCTGACCCCGGCATGGGCGCGCAAGATCGCCTTCGCTTTCCTGTACCCACAAGACTGAGATCCCACACATGGCAACCCTTGTTCTCGGCGCCGTCGGCTCGGCGATTGGCGGCGCATTTGGCGGTGCCATCCTCGGCTTTTCCGGTGCGGCCATCGGTGGCTTCATCGGCTCGACCATCGGGTCAGTCGTCGACAACTGGATCGTCTCATCCCTCGCCCCGGCAAAGCGGATCGAGGGCGCTCGGCTCGACAGCCTGCGCATCACCTCCTCGACCGAAGGCGCCGTGATCCCGCGCCTGTTCGGCCGGACGCGCATTGGCGGCAACATCATCTGGGCCACCGATTTCCGCGAGGAGGTCAACACCACCAGCCAGGGCGGCGGCAAGGGCAGCGGACCAAAGGTCACCACCACTGAGTATCTCCACTATGCCAGCTTCGCCGTCGCGCTGTGCGAAGGCGAGATCACCGGCGTTGGCCGCGTCTGGGCCGACGGCAAGGCCATGGATATGACCGGCATAACCTGGCGCTGGTATCCGGGTGACGAGGTTCAGTCCCCCGATCCCTTCATCGCTGCAAAAATGGGTGCCGCCAACACCCCCGGCTATCGCGGCACCGCCTATGTCGTGTTCGCGGAACTGAACCACAGCGCCTTCGGCAACCGCGCCGGGGCGCCGTGGATCGATGTCATGCTGCCTGTGTTTCGGCATGCAATTTTGACCCCTTAGGCGGGGTAATCGGCGTCCAATT